>NZ_JXLE01000009.1 GCF_001886265.1 Enterococcus thailandicus | reverse complement strand
AACACCCTACGAAATATTTTTTGGAGTAACGCTGCACTTAATTTGACAATTCAAGCTACTAAAAAAAGCCAGAACATTTCTGTCCTGACTTTTCTTTTAAGAAGGCTTAAGCTTCTACGCTATCGTTTTCAGTATTTAATAGATATTTTGCAACAAGTGCTGCAAGAATCCCACCTACGATTGGCGCAACGATAAATACCCAAACTTGTTCTAACGCTTGACCACCAACTAAAACAGCTGGTGCTAAACTACGTGCTGGGTTAGCTGACATTCCTGTTAATGGAATCCCAACGAAGTGAATCAATGTTAATGACAAACCAATCACTAGACCAGCTAAGCTGCTGTTTCCTTTTGTTTGGCTGGTAACAGTCATGATAACTAATACAAAGATAAAAGTTAAAATAATTTCAACTGATAATGCACCTACTGTACCCATTTCAAAAACATTTTGTCCTAAGTTTTCAACACTTTTACCTGCTGAGTCAAGCAAACCAGATAATGTTAATGAAGCTGCAAATGCCCCAACAACTTGACCTACGATATAATAAACTAATTCAGTAACTGAAATTCTTTTATTCATCCACATTGCAATCGAAACAGCTGGATTCAAATGAGCGCCAGACACAGTACCAATACTGTAAGCTGCTGCAACAATTGTTAAACCAAATGCTAACGCGATGCCAGCAATCCCAACAATCCCTTCTGCTCCTCCGCCTAGTACAGCTGCGCCAGTCCCAACAAAGACTAGAATATAAGTGCCAATAAATTCTGCGATACCTTTTTTCATAAAAAAATACATCCCCTCTCCTTGCAATTATATCATTTTCTTGAAAATTTCCAAGGATTTACATTTCTGAGACATATTTTTCAATCAGGCTCCCAAAATTTGAACACCTACACCTAATAAACCAGGTCCAGTATGAACTACGAGAGCCGGTGAAATTTGGCCAAAATACATTTGTTGCACTTGTGGAAACTCTTGGCGCAACCTTGCTTCCATTGCATGTGCTTCCTCTTCCGCAGCTCCATGTGCGACAGCCAAATTGAAAACTTTTGCATCTCCTACTCGCTCTTTAATTAACGCTACAGTTTTATCCAGACTTTTTTTGCGACCTCTGGCTTTAGCAACCGTGTAATAGATTCCTTCCTCGTTACATGAAATGATTGGATTCAATTTCAAAGCTGTTCCTAAAATGGATGCAACTAAACCAATTCGACCACCTTTTTGTAAGTATTCAAGTGTCGCTACATTGAAAAACACTTTCGTTTGCTTCACTAGAGTTTCCAATTTGTTAATCAATGTTTGCCAGTTCACTCCCTCTTCAAGCCATTTTGCTGCCTGAATAGCTGAGAAACCCGCACCAATTCCAATATTTTTTGTATCAAGGATATACGTTTCTAACGCCGTTTGTTGTTCAGCAATCAATCGCACAACATTATAGGTGCCAGATAAGCCACTAGAAATTGTAATTGCTAGCACTTTTTCGTACCCATCTGCTTTGATTTGATCAAAAATAGCAGTAATCGTTTCACCATCAGGTAGTGAAGTTCCTGGAATTTCTGTTGGTAACTTTTCATAAATCTCTTCTGGGGTAATGTCTACCTTATCAATATATTCACGATCTGAATAAATAATTTTCAAAGGAATCATATACATCTGATATTGTTCCATCAATTCTGCCGGAACATCTGTACCTGAATCGACTAAAATTGCAATTTTTTCTTTATTCATTTGATTTCTCCCCTTTTAGATAATCTGTTTCTAACATAATTGTTTTTTCTGCAAGTAATTTTAAGGCAAAAGATAATGTCGCCGTTTTGACAGCAATCATTTCGACTGCCATTGTTTGATTTAAAATGAGTGGTGCTTGCTCTTTTCCTTGTGCTTGTTGACTGATTAAATGAATCGCTGCTTCTTGTTCTTCACAAAATAAATTATAGGCTTCACGAATACCAATCACTTTTCCTTGAAACAAAATTCCATCTTTGATTTCTGGAATCGTCAAAACTTGTTTCAAAGTTGTAATCGCGATTAAAAAAGCAACATGTCGCTTATTGTAACGTTTTTTGATTGGCGCTGGAATCAAGCCTTGCTTGACGTAATTATTGACCATTGAGGACGTCAATAATGGATGCTTTTCGCCTTGGATAATCGGTGATAGATAACGATCAATCAGAGTGATTACCTGATCCATGTATAATTCTAAATCGGGTAATTCTTCCCAACGCGGCAAACGAAAGGTTTCAATATCTGTTCCCCACGCAACTAATTGTTCACGCATTTTTTCCATTAGTTCGTCTCCTTTTCTAATTTCATCCACATCATATCAAAGTTATCAAAAACATTCAATCTAGTTTTTAAAACTAGATACTTTCTTAATTTTCATTACACAAAAAATTTGAACAACGTGAACCATCGTCTCGAACAGCAAAAATGATTGACCCAAAATCCTTTTCAGAATTTTAGGTCAATCATTTTTATTAATATAGAAAACTTCTAGCCGGACTTCATTGATACTTTCACCAAAATGCGCGAAGAAAGAACATTTTTTTACAAAATATATTTTTAACAGTTGTACATTAAGCACAGTAAATGTATCCGATTTTCATCTATATTAAGCAAATGGACTTTTTGTGATCTACCCGCTTCCTCTAAACACGTTTATAAATTAACAAACATGTTCACAACTCAAGGAAACCCCTTACAATTTCAAGCCCAATATTTATACTAAGAAATGAAGAAACAGTGGCCACCTCGTTCTTCTACTCAAAGATCGATTTTAACGCTTCACTAAGTAATTGTTCGAATTGATTTAATGCTGTTCCAAAGAAAAGATTAGGTTGATATTCTGACAAAACCTGTGCTGTATATGTCTCTGTACTAATTGTTAACGTTGCTAACTGTCCAATTCGAGAATTTTTTTCGCCAACAAAGGCAATTACATCGATTCGATGATTTTTTGCCATTTCTGCAAGTTCTGTTAAACGAAAAGTATCGCCAGAATTCGAAATAATAATAATCAGAACATCTTTTTCAACATTTTCGCGAAGAAATTCTAAGTGACTGTTAGCTGTTGCACGAAATCCATAAAGATTAAATGTTTCAGAAAAATGATTGGCGATATTTTGAGAAAAACCTGATCCTAAAATCATGATTCTTTTTTCGCGATAGGCGGATAGCAAGTGGACGAACGTATCTCTGTCGGCACTTGAGAAAGTACTTGAGAAATTGTTTGAAGACTGCTTGTTTCCATAAGCAAAAACTAGTTCACTATAACCAGAATAACCAATCTTTTTTGCCATATTAACAATCGTTGCAGTTGAGACATACGTTTCTTTTGCTACGTCACGAATACCTAAATTTTTTAATGTTTCACGGTTTTTATCCATAAATCGCAAAACAGCAGCTTCTGAATCATTCAACTGATATTTTTCAATTAGCGTTTCCGTATTCAACAGGTTCACCTCAAATTCAATTCTTTAGTTAGGAGTATTATATTATGACAGAAAAACAGTTTATTCAAGACCCTTGGGCGAAAATGGTTACTAGAAATGGTTTGCGAGGGGACGAAGTTATTTCCGCGTTACAAAAATCTATTCGTAGAGGAAAAGAAAAAGAAGCCTGCGAATTTGCCTATGAGATGTACATCACTTCACCGCAATTTGAAGAAAAATTATGGCGTCGATTATTAGCTATCAGTGTGGAAGATGTTGGAATGGGAAATTCAATGGCTGCAATCATGATTAATAACTTGAACATGATGCGTAAAGAGTTTCAATATAATGAATCAGATCGTGCAATGTTTTTCTTTCATGCCATTCGTTACTTGTGCGAGTCAGAAAAAGATCGTTCATCTGATTTACTCAAAAATATTGTGATAAAGAGTTTTGCCATGGGTTATGTACCTGAAATTCCAGACATCGCACTCGACAAGCATACGACTCGTGGCCAAGAAATGGGACGAGGTTCAGAACATTTCTTACATGAAGCCAGTAAAGTGGTTCCACAAGCAAAAGTAACTAACAACTACAAAGAACAATATGAAGCAATCATAGAGAAATATGATCCAACGCACGTGGTTCCAAGTACCTTTGTTTTTAATCCTTGGCAAGTATAAGGGGGAAATGTTATGGAAAATTCTACGATCATTACAAAACTCAACGACATGCTTAGCCCTATCGCTGCAAAAATTGGGAATCAGCGACATCTTAAAGCAATTTCTAGTGGTATGATGTTTGGTTTACCGTTTATTGTAATTGGTTCTTTTTTTCTGATTTTTGCTAACCCACCTATCAACTTAGATCAATATACTCCCGAAACAGCCAATTTTTTTCTGAAATTTATGGCAGGCTGGAAGGATTTCGCAGTTGCAAATTATGATTTGATTACTGCACCGTACAATTTAACTATGGGACTTATCGGACTAATTAGTGTTTTTGGGATTGCTTTTTCTCTTGCTAGTGAATACAAAATCAATCCATCTATGAACGGTATGGTCGCAACAGTTATTTTTCTAATGGTATGCACACCTGTGACAGACGGAACGATAAATTTAAATTATTTAGGAACAAATGGATTATTTGTGGCTATTATCATTGGACTTCTGGTTGTTGAAATCAATCGATTATTTGAAGTAAAAGATATTAAATTAAAATTACCAGATACCGTACCACCCATGGTAGCAACCTTTATCAACACCTTGGTCCCGCTATTGACGAATATCATTCTTTTTTATGGAATTAACTTACTCTTCTTGAGTACAACTAAAAAGATTTTCCCAGAAACAATTATGAGCGTGCTAACACCTGCAACTGACATTGCTGGGAGTCTTGGCGGGTTCCTGTTAATAGTTACTTTAGGAAATATCTTATGGTTATTTGGAATTAACGGTTCATCAATTATTTTTCCAATCGTCTTTACTTTGGGGATGGCACAAACTGGACTGAATGCCGAGCAAATGTCTAATGGCGAAACGATGACCCATCTTATGAATCTACAAATGTTCCGCATCTCTGTTTTAGGTGGTGCTGGCGGAACACTTGGTTTAGTCATTTTAATGATGCGTAGCAAAGTTTCAGAATATCGTACGATTGGAAAACTATCGATTATTCCTGGAATTTGTTCCATAAATGAACCAATTATTTTCGGTTTACCCATTGTTTTCAATCCAATTTTGGCAATTCCATTTTTAGTTACGCCAATCGTCTCTTTATTACTAACCTATTTTGCTCAAAAACTGGGATTGATTGGTCTAGGATTTATCGTAGATCCGTCCTTCACACCGTTTTTTGCACAGGCGTATCTTTCAAGTATGGATTGGCGAAATATTGTCTTTTGTCTCGTACTAATTCTTATCAGTGCTGTCATCTATTACCCATTTTTCAAAGTGATGGAAAATAACAAGACGAAACTGGTGAATGAAGAATAATAAACAACTTTGTTTACCCGATTTGCTTAACCCTAAAAGATTTCTTTGTATCTTTTGAAATCGAAAATTTATTATGAATTTTACGAGCTATCCTTCCAAACATTCTTTTGAGAGAGGATAGCTCGTGTCACAAAATGAATAACTGCCTTTTTTAGCGTAACTGCTGATGCTGCAGACAAAATGATCTAAGTTTAGGATCTACTGAAGATTAGCATGCCTCAGCTATACTGTTAATTTTGCTAAAATAAGTTTAAAAAAAACTAGCAAATTGGCAGTAATAGTCCAGACTCTTGCTTATTTTCCACAAAAAAACAAGCACGCCAGCCAAAGCATGCTTGTTTTTATTCTCGTTAAGAAATAAGAGGCCCGCCGAAAAATCGGCGGGAAAGGAGTAAAAATGAAAAAGTGTTAGGGTTCGTTCTTTTATTAAGAACTTTCTTTTGTTGGTATGCTTATATAATAGCCAGAAATTATGAATAAACTATGAAAAAAATTCTCTAACCTTGTAAACTTTTCTTTGATTTTTTTCTATGTCTTCTTGCATTTTAAAACGCTTAGTGCTAATATTATTAAGTACTTTTGGTACGGGCCGTTAGCTCAGTTGGTAGAGCAGCTGACTCTTAATCAGCGGGTCGCGGGTTCGAGCCCCTCACGGCCCATTGGGTGCCAAACCCACGAGAATGGTAGTTTGTCGGCGTCTTCGGACGTTTGGAAGACAGACTACGCATTCTCTTTTTTTGTTTTCGAGCATAAAAATCAGATAAGCTACTTACTTTTTTCAACTTAATACTACGCAAAGAATCTAATTCATTAAAACTTCTATTCCTAATTTTCTGCTTATCCTTCCTCATTTTCGCTTTAACTGCTATTCTCATTTTCCAAATAAATACATATTTATAGTAGAAACACCCTGTTCAGCGTTATATTTCTAGCTAATGAAATGACTCTTAATCATCGATCTCAATAAGTATTGATATTTTTCACAGGCCGTTACTAAAGCAATTGTCTTCCAGCGGTTTTCTACTAATTTAAACTGAGTATAGGATAAGAAGATGCGGCATTGATTTAGCGCTCAATTGGTTAATTCTTTTCGTTCCCCAAAAGACTTACCTTCATTTGAATCACTACTGTTTTAAACTAGTTGTTCCTTTTCTTTTTCAGCAGACAGCGTAACGTTTGCTTTCCATTAATAACTCATTTAAGCTTTGAAGTATGAAATACAGACTGTCGCTTTGTCAGCTGTTCGTTGTCACGTAGGCATCCACTTTAAGTAACTCAAACTAGATTTTACTCTGCAGAAAAACCTTTAGGAGGAACCAACATGGACATCTATTTAACCTTTACTAATCAAGCAAAAGAAGTAATCCATTTTTACGAAGAAATCTTCTCAGTGACTTGTACCGACCTGACAACTTTTGGAGATATGCCTAGTTCACCTGATTTTTCTATCCCGGAAGAACAGAAACAGCTTGTTTTAAATGCTAGTCTGATGATTTATGGAACACGAGTTATGTTTTCTGACACACCAGAAGGAATGTCCGCTCCTGTTGTTAACGGTAATAATGTAGCTTTAGTCATTCAGACAACAACCCCAGCAGAAACCAAGCAGCTTTTCCAACAATTAAGTGAGGCCGGAGAAGTCACTATGCCTTTAGAGCCCACCTTTTGGGCAAAACTTTATGGAACATTCACCGACCGCTACGGAATTAACTGGATGGTCAATCTTCCATTAGAGGAGGACTAGTCCATCCATTCAACTAGGTAACTTTCTCTTTGTACGGCAAAAATAACAAAAAGGAGTACAGCCAGACTGGCTGTACTCCTTTTTTGATAAACTCACAAACCAACTTCTGTTAAGCTTTCCAGCTAGCTACCTTGTCTTGGTTATTTTCAATCCAAGTTTTAGCAGCTTCTTGTGGATCTTTTCCATTGTTGATTTCTAGCATAACTTCTTCCATATCTTCTTTGGTCCAATTAAATTGGTCCAATACTTTATATGCTTCAGCTTGATCCTCTTTCAATCCTTTACGAACCATTGTATGGATCTGTTCTTCACTACCCATTCCATTTTTAGGATCTTCTAAATATTTCAACTCATATTTTGCGAACATCCAGTGAGGTGACCACCCAGTGATTACAATAGGTTCTTGCTTTTTAATTGCTTGCCCTAGTGCAACGGTCATTGCCCCTGACGAAGATGTTTCGACTGTCCAGTCCGCTAGATTATCATACGTATTGATTGTATTTTCTGCGGCGTTGACTACACCAGCACCGGGTTCGATCCCAATGATTTTTTTATTTGCTTGATTCGTTAAATCAGCAATTGAATCAACATCCATATAGTCTGGAACAACTAAACCAACTTTTGCGCCTTTTAAATTTGCTCCTAGATCAACGATTTGATCTTTATATTGAGCGTATTGAGAACCATGTGTTTTTGGCAACCAAGCAGAAACCATTCCATCTGATTCACCTTTTGCAATTGATTCCCACATGATTGAATTATCGAGGGGCGTCATCGTCACATCATACCCCATTTGACGTAGCACTTCGCCAACTACATTCGTTGATGCTACTTCTGTATCCCATTCGACATAAGATAAGTTGATTTTTTTCGTTTCTTTACTTGAAAAGACGCTACCGATACCTAATGCACCCAGCAAGATAACTGCTGTTGCAATAATGATGGCTCCACGACGTTTTTTACTTTTAGCTCCTGCTACATCACTTACTTTTTTGGTACGTGGTTGATTCAAGTGTTGTGTGAAACGGTCAATGATAATCGCCAAAATAACTAAAGCAACACCATTAACGAATCCATTCCCAACTTGCGCTCGTTGTAAAGCAGACAGTACTCCACGACCCAGCCCAGGTGCACCAATCATTGAAGCAATAACAACCATAGATAATGAAAGCATCGTTGTTTGGTTGATCCCAGCCATAATAGTATTTTTTGCTAAAGGTAATTCTAGTTTAAATAATTTTTGCCAACCTGTGCTCCCAAATGAATCCGATGCTTCTACTAACTCTTTCGGTACTTGGCGAATGCCTAAATTCGTAAAACGAACAGTTGGCGGTAAAGCAAAAATAACAGAAGCGAACACACCAGGTACCATTCCAATTCCGAAAAAGGCAACTGCTGGAATTAAATAAACAAAACCAGGCATTGTTTGCATAAAGTCAAGAATCGGTTTGATTACACTCTGTGCTTTATCACTTTTTGCCATCAAGATTCCTAAAGGCACACCAATGATAATTGAAATCACACTCGATAATAAAACAAGAGTAACTGTGTTCATCAAATCAGTCCATAAACCTTGATTATAGATAAACCATAAACCAATCAGTGTAAATAAAGTCAAACCTAGACGTTTTTTAGAAATAAAGAAAGCTACTATTGTTAATAGTA
Source organism: Enterococcus thailandicus (assembly GCF_001886265.1). Taxonomy (GTDB): domain Bacteria; phylum Bacillota; class Bacilli; order Lactobacillales; family Enterococcaceae; genus Enterococcus_B; species Enterococcus_B thailandicus. The sequence goes on along the minus strand of NZ_JXLE01000009.1, from coordinate 103,237 downwards.
AAATGAAAATTGGTGCTGGTATAACCAACAAAATGTTTGTTATACCAGTCATGATTGCTTGCCCGATTGTCTGTAGGAAAGAAAACAAGCCAGAGAATGTCGTTGTGAACCATTCCGTCATTGTTTCGACCCAATCAGCAACGGGAATTTGATAGTTTAATAAATTATTCATGTTCACTCACCTCACTTGTTTCTGCCAACGCTTCAATCACACTTCCACGAATGACGACTCCTCGTAGCTTGCCATTATCAACAACTGCTAGTGGTGTTGGTGAATCATAAATAATATTAAAAATATCATTGACTAGCATATCTTTATCAATTGTTGTCACATTTTCATCTAAGAAATCAGTCAACGGTCGTTTTTGACGACGAGCTTCCAAAGCATTTTCAGCTGTAATGATTCCTTTCAAGTGACGCTTTTTATCCACGGCCATCAGCATACTTACTTCTTCGCTACGCATGCGTGTCAATGCGACATTTGGTCCATCCACTTCAATATTTGTTGTTAAAGCTGGCACCATGATGTTTTGGGCGGTTAAGACTTTCGAACGATCGACTTCTTCCACGAATTCACGGACATATTCATTCGCAGGGTTTGTCAAAATTTCTTCTCCTGTTCCGATCTGCATAATTTCTCCGTCTTTCATTAGTGCAATTCGATCCCCAATGCGTAAAGCTTCATTTAAATCATGAGTGATAAAAATAATTGTTTTTTGAACAGAAGCTTGTAATTCAAGCAGCTCATCTTGCATCTCACGACGAATCAATGGATCCAACGCAGAAAAAGCCTCGTCCATCAACAAAATTTCCGGATCATTTGCTAGCGCTCGTGCTAGACCGACGCGTTGCTGCATCCCGCCAGATAATTGGTTGGGGTATTGATCTTTAAATGAAAGTAAGCCAGAATTTTCTAACGCTTGTTCCGCTTTCTTCTGACGCTCTTCTTTAGGTACGCCACGTACTTCTAATCCATACTCCGTGTTTTCTAAAATTGTTCGTTGTGGAAACAACCCAAAGTTTTGAAAAACCATGTTGATTTTATGACGACGAACTTCACGTAATTCTTCTTTATTTAATTGGGATACATCTTCCCCATCAATATAAATATTTCCAGCTGTTGGCTCAATCAGACGATTCAATAATCGAATCAATGTGGACTTTCCACTTCCTGAAAGTCCCATGATGACGAAAATTTCGCCTTCTTTCACATCGAAATTAACATCATATACGCCAACTGTTGCACCAGTTTTCTTTAAAATTTCTGTTTTTGGTTGATGCTGTTGCATCATTTCTAATGCGGTTTGTGTCTTTTTACCAAAAATCTTTGTTAATTTTTTTACTTCAACTTTTGTCAAACCAATTCTCCTTTTTTTCGCAAGTTTCAAATTTTTTTCATGAAAAAAGTGACCACACAATAGTAACATCATGTAGTCACTTTGTCAAAAAAGAAAAAAAGAGCGAACAATCGCTTGTCCGCTCTGCGTTTTACTCAATTTTTATTCTTCTGGATAGAAAAAATTCATCATTCGTTGCAAGGTATATTCGTTTCCAATAAAGTGAACCGTATCACCTTCGCTAAATTTTGCATACGGCCCCGGGGAAACAAGTAGCTCTTCTTCATGCGAGATAGCAATGACTGTCGCACCAGTGACTTGCCAAATGTTTAATTCACTAATTGATTGATCCAAATGTTCCGCATTTTTGCTTAATTGCAGTTCAAACGGTAACAATGGATTCATTTTGTGGATGCGTTTTGTTTGGTTAACTAATTGATCCAGAAGTTGCGAAAAGTGATCCAACTCTTCTTTTTGTTTCTCAACACTAGCCATAATATCTGCTTTCGTTTCCTGAATGGATTGTACATCTTGATATTGTAATAAAAATTCTTTCGCTTTTTCTTTGGAAGCGACAAATGCACCACTACCATGACGAACTTCCATAATTCCCAAATCGACTAAAACATTGATTGCTTTACGTGTCGTTTCTGGTGAAGCATTATATGTGCTTGCTAAGGTTGAACGGGCATGGATTTTTTCGCCAACTTTGTAACGATTTTCCACAATTCGCTCCGCTAAGTCCACTGCAATTTGCTGGTAACGTGGACGAACAACTTTTTTCTTTTCCGCCATAGCTTATTCCTCTTCCCTTTCAAATCTTGTCAAAATCATCTTACTATGCTCCGTTAAAATAAGCAAAAAAAGCTGAAGTAAAGTGTTGCTCTTACCTCAGCTTTTTATTCGTTCTTACTCAATTTTCTTATTTTTCAGTGTTTGATGCTTTTTTCACTGGACAAGTAGTATGACAATCATCACAATTCTTGCCTTTCTTCACGCGAGAATAAACAATATATCCTGCACTTCCAAAAATCAACACACTTAATAAAAATGTTGCCATCTTACCTTTCTCCTTCCAATGAAAGTGACACAACTGATTCTTTTCGTACCATCGGTTTTTTTATGATGCCATACACTAAAGCAATCAATACTAAGCCAGCTAAATAAGTCATGATTGACAAGTTGCCACCTTCAAAGATCACATGCCCAATTTGATAAATGATAAAGCTGACTAAGTAAGCTAAACCACACTGATAGCCAATCGCAATCCAAGTCCATTTTTTCGAACCCATTTCGCGATGAATTGCACCAATTGCAGCAAAACATGGCGCACACAACAAATTAAATGCAAGCAATGAATAGGCAGCAACTGGTGTATACGTTCCACGGAGCACTTGCCAGATTTCTTGTCCATTTTCGGAAACTTCTGCATTTCCAAACAGAATTCCAAATGTTCCAATCACATTTTCTTTTGCCACTAATCCAGTAATCGTTGCAACGGCACCTTGCCAGTTTCCCCAGCCAAGTGGCTGAAAAACAGGTGCAATGATTCTTCCAAGCCAAGCTAAAATACTGTGGGTTTCTGCTACTGATTGACCACGGAAATTGTAAGAAGATAAAAACCAAACAGCAATACTTGAAACAAAAATAATTGTTCCTGCTTTTTTCACAAATGATTTACAACGATCATACGTTTGTCGTAAAATCGTCTGAAGTTGTGGAAAATGATACATTGGCAACTCCATAATAAACGGAGCTGTTTCACCAGCAAATAAGCGCGTTTTTTTCAACGCAATCCCAGATAAAATAATGGCACTCATTCCTAAAAAGTAGGCAGACGGTGCCACCCATGAAGAACGTGGGAAAAAAGCACCTGCGATCAATGCAATAATTGGTAATTTTGCGGAACAAGGCATGAATGTCGTGACCATAATCGTTAAACGACGATCTTGTTCATTTTCAATTGTTCGGCTCGCCATCACGCCCGGCACACCACAACCCGTTGCAATCAGCATCGGAATGAACGATTTTCCTGACAAGCCAAATTTGCGGAATAAACGGTCCATCACAAAAGCAATCCGTGCCATGTACCCACAATCTTCCAAAAAACTTAAACAGAGAAACAAAACCATCAGTTGCGGTAAAAAGCCTAACACTGCACCAACACCAGCAATGATTCCATTTAAGATAAGTTGCTGCATCCAGTCCGCGACTTGAGCGGCCTGTAACCAGCTTCCAACCGTTTCCGGTACCCATGAGCCAAAGAACGTATCATTGATCCAGTCCGTTCCCATCGTTCCAATTGTTTGAATGGCTAAATAATAGATAAACCACATCACTAACGCAAAGATTGGTAACGCCAACCAACGATTCGTTACGATGCGATCAATTTTGTCACTTAACGAATATTGGAAAGAATCAACAACTACCACACTCAAAGCTGTTAGTTGTGTGATAAATTCATATCTTTCATTGACTAGAATAGTTTCACTTTCTTCTGCAAAAATTTTTTCTGTTAACTGAATCAACTCTTCAATTTCTTTTGTTTGTTGCGTTGTTAGCTCTAATTCAGAACTAGCTAATGTTTCTCGTTCAAAGTACTTTAGAGCATACCAACGCTGATTTTTTATTGTGAAATCAAAATGCAAGACATCTTCAATTTCATTTAATGCTGCTTCCAATCGTGGATCGTATTCGCATGGTTCTGGTACGGTAAAGGTTTCTTGATTGGTTAACAACTTTGAGACACGTTCAAGTCCTTGGTTTTTGACAACGCTCATTGGAATAACTGGCACGCCTAACCCATAAGACAATTTATCAAGGTTGATTGTCTTTCCTTCTTTTTTGACCACATCCATCATGTTTAAGCAGACAACAACCGGAATACCTAAATCAAGTAACTGCGTAGTGAGATAAAGGTTTCTTTCCAAATTAGTCGCATCTACGATATTCAACACAACATCTGGGCGTTCATGAATCAAATATTCTCTAGCAACCATTTCTTCAGGTGTATATGGAGAGAGAGAATAAATGCCGGGTAAATCTTGAATGTGGATTGCTGGATGTTTTTTTAGGTTACCTGATTTTTTTTCGACTGTAACCCCTGGCCAATTTCCAACATATTGATTGGCTCCCGTCAACGCATTGAATAAACTCGTCTTCCCACTGTTGGGATTACCAACTAACGCAACTTCAATACTCATTCACTTCGCTCCTTTTGAACAAGAATCAATTCAGCTTCTTTTTTTCGCAATGTTAATTCATATCCACGTAAAGTAATCTCGATTGGATCGCCTAACGGTGCTAACTTTCGAATCGCTACTCGAACATTTTTCGTCACGCCCATATCCATTAAGCGTCGTTTCACTGCACCTTGTCCATGAAGAGCTACCACTGTCGCGCTTTCGCCAACAGTCAGCTGATCAAGAGATGTCCAGCTTTCTGCTATAGAATCTGGCTTCTTCACAAAAATCTGCGCTAGTAATTCTCGATTTACAGCAATTCGATTGTTCTTTAATAGAAGAATTGCGTTTTCCCCTGACAAATTCACAACCACAATTTTGGTCCCTGGGATGATTCCTAAATTTTGCAAATGATTTTTGACAGACTCTTTTGTCTGGATTTTGACAATTTGGTAAACTAAATTCTGTTTTGCTTGTGCTAAAGTTTCCATCCGAAATCCTTTCTTGTGAAAAAAATCATGTGGGGAAATGATTTCATTCCTTTTTGTTTCTATTTATTTTTGTTGAACAGAACAACGATTGATAATCATTCTCAACAAGAATAACTCCATCAATTGAGAAAGTCAATTAGCATTGTGAAAGATTACACTTTTGTTATAGATTCTTTTAATTTGATGAGAAAAAAAATCTTTTTAAGTGGTTATCCACAGCTTATTTTTACTTAATTATGGGATTTCCCTTACTGATACTTGCTTTCAATTGTTTTTCAAAAAACACAAAACTTAGTATTCCACAGTTTCCACAACACAATATATAGTGTTTCCTGTTTGACTTTTTTACTAAGAGTTTTATACTATTGATTATAGATAACGATGAAATGTGTTACGAGGAGGCACAAACGATGAACGTAAAAATTTTTTCTAAAAACAACTGTATGCAATGTAAAATGGTCAAACGTTTTTTAGCTGATAACGAAATTGATTTTGAAGAAGTAAATATTGACGAAAAACCAGAAGCAATTGATTGGTTGAAAGAACAAGGATTCCAAAGCGTCCCTGTGACAACTTCTGAGATTGAAACGGTTATTGGTTTCCGTCCAGATCAATTACGCAGATTAGCTAGCTAATTTGTTTATCAACTAAAAATAGGTAGTACACTTGGATTTGACGGCTCGACCAAAAGCCCCAAATCCTTTTTTAAAGCACGATTCTCCAAAACTAAACAAAAAGAAAAGAAGGTTGGGCGTACTTATGAGTCTTAAAAATTTAAAAGATGTCAGTTACTTTAAGTTAAACAACGAGATTAACCGACCAGTTAACGGTCAAATTCCTTTGAATAAGGATAAAGAAGCTCTTGCAGCTTTTTTTGAGGAAAATGTACAACCAAATACGATGACATTTCCAACAATCAAAGAAAAAATCGATTATCTGATTGAAAATCAATATATCGAAGCAGAATTTATCCAATTATATTCTGATGAATTTATTGAAAAGTTGTATCAATTTTTAGCAGACCAACACTTTACCTTTAAGTCATTTATGGCAGCTTATAAATTTTATTCTCAATATGCGTTAAAAACAAATGATGGCTCTGCTTACCTTGAATCTTACGAAGACCGCGTAGCTTTTAATGCCTTATATTTTGCAAATGGTGACGAAGCACTTGCGTTGGCTTTAGCTGATGAAATGATCCATCAACGTTACCAACCTGCAACTCCTTCATTCTTGAATGCTGGACGTAAACGCCGTGGCGAATTAGTTTCTTGTTTCTTAACACAAGTTACTGACGATATGAACTCGATTGGGCGCTCAATCAACTCTGCTCTACAACTATCTCGCATTGGTGGCGGTGTCGGAATCACTCTTTCCAACTTGCGTGAAGCAGGGGCTCCTATCAAAGGCTACGAGGGCGCAGCCAGCGGTGTCGTTCCTGTCATGAAATTATTCGAAGATAGCTTTAGTTATTCAAATCAATTAGGTCAGCGTCAAGGTGCTGGTGTTGTTTATCTGAACGTTTTCCATCCAGATATCATTGCCTTTTTATCTGCAAAAAAAGAAAATGCTGATGAAAAAATCCGTGTAAAAACACTTTCTCTTGGGATTGTTGTTCCTGATAAGTTCTATGAATTGACTCGTAAAAACGAAGAAATGTATTTATTTAGTCCTTATAGTGTAGAAAAAGAATATGGTGTTCCGTTCTCTTATGTTGACATCACGAAAGAATATGACAACTTAGTAGCCAACCCTAATATTCGTAAACAAAAAATCAAAGCACGCGATTTAGAAAATGAAATCTCAAAATTGCAACAAGAATCTGGTTATCCTTATATCATCAACATTGATACAGCGAACCGCGAAAACCCAATCGACGGTAAAATCATTATGAGTAACCTATGTTCTGAAATCTTACAAGTTCAAACGCCTTCTGTCATCAATGGCAAACAAGAATACGAAGTGTTAGGAACAGACATTTCATGTAACTTAGGTTCAACAAATATTGTTAACTTGATGGACAGTCCCGACTTTGGAAAATCCATTCGAACAATGACTCGTGCCTTAACCTACATCACTGATGCTTCTGATATTGATGTTGTGCCACCAATTCAAAATGGAAATCAACTAAATCATACCATTGGATTAGGTGCGATGGGCTTACACACTTACTTTGCAAAAGAACAAATGGAATATGGCTCTGAAGATTCTTTGGACTTTACCAATATCTATTTCATGTTACTGAACTATTGGACATTAGTTGAAAGTAATCAAATTGCTCGTGAACGTAAGGAAGTTTTCCATAACTTTGAAAAATCAGACTATGCGAATGGCTCTTACTTTGACAAATATATCACTGGCGAGTTCCAACCAAAATCTGAAAAAGTAAAAGCATTATTTGAAGGTATCTTCGTCCCAACTGCACAAGATTGGGAAGAGTTAAAACAAGCGATTATGAAAGATGGTCTATATCATCAAAATCGTCTGGCTGTAGCGCCAAACGGTTCAATTTCTTACATTAATGATACAAGTGCAAGTATTCATCCGATTACGCGAATGATTGAAGAACGTCAAGAAAAGAAAATCGGTAAAATCTACTATCCTGCACCTTATCTTTCAAATGAAACGATTCCTTATTACACTTCTGCTTACGATATGGATATGCGCAAAGTCATCGACATTTATGCAACTGCACAAAAGCATGTCGATCAAGGAATGAGTTTAACTTTATTTATGCGTTCAGAAATTCCAGAAGGCTTATATGAATGGAAAACAAGTAGCAAACAATCGACACGTGATTTAAACATTTTACGTCACTATGCTTTCCATAAAGGCGTGAAATCAATTTATTATGTACGTACCTTTACCGATGATGCAGAAGAAATCGGTAGCAACCAATGTGAAAGTTGTGTCATTTAACAAGCAAACGAATTTAGAAACGACAATCAATAAAGGAGCAAACTCATGTCAGAAACTTATTATGAAGCAATTAACTGGAATGAAATCGAAGATATTATTGACAAGTCTACCTGGGAAAAGTTAACGGAACAGTTTTGGTTAGATACTCGTATCCCACTTTCAAATGACTTAGATGACTGGCGGACACTTTCTGAACTAGAAAAAGAAACCGTTGGTCATGTATTCGGTGGTTTGACATTGCTTGATACGGTCCAATCAGAAAGCGGAATGGATCAGCTACGAAATGATGTCCGTACACCACATGAAGAAGCTGTTTTAAACAATATTCAGTTTATGGAATCTGTTCATGCGAAAAGCTATTCTTCTATTTTCAGTACATTAAATACCAAAAAAGAAATCGAAGAAATTTTTGAGTGGACCAATACAAACATCTATTTACAACGCAAAGCGGAACGCATCAATGAGATTTATAAAAATGGTACACCTTTAGAGAAAAAAGTAGCGAGTGTTTTCTTAGAAACATTCCTCTTCTATTCTGGTTTTTATACACCTCTTTATTATTTAGGAAATAATAAACTAGCAAACGTTGCTGAAATCATCAAATTGATTATCCGCGATGAATCTGTTCATGGAACGTATATTGGTTACAAATTCCAACTCGGCTACAACGAGTTACCTGAAGCAGAACAAGAACAATTGAAAGATTGGATGTACAATTTACTTTATGAATTGTATGAAAATGAAGAACGTTATACAGAAGAGTTATATGATGAAATGGGTTGGACAGAGGAAGTAAAAACTTTCTTGCGTTACAATGCAAATAAAGCATTGATGAATTTGGGGATGGATCCACTTTTCCCAGATACCGCAAATGATGTCAATCCAATCGTCATGAATGGAATCTCAACTGGTACAAGCAACCATGATTTCTTCTCTCAAGTAGGGAACGGCTATTTACTAGGTCACGTGGAAGCAATGAAAGATGATGACTATTTGATTGGATTAGAATAAGAAAACTTGATAATCTTTGAGAGAAAATTATCAAGACTTTCTCTCAGCAAACAAAGGTTTCCCAAATAGAAAAAACCGCCTAAAATTCGTTTTAAAAAACGGTGATTTTAGGTGGTTTTTTTATTTAATCATGTGTTAAAAATGACTGGGTCTTTCGTTTTGTCCCCGTCTCTTTTTGTAAGTAAACGGTGTTCCCAAAGCAACTTCTTCGGCAATAAGTCTTTTTTCATAAAAATATGCGAAACTATTTTCAGAAAAATTTCCTTATTGCTTGAAGCTAAACGCTTTGCGCCACAACCTCTTTCCACGGTGTTCTCAAAATAATTCCTCACAATAACGCCCAATTGTCCCAAAAATATGGACAGCTATNTTCCCAAAGCAACTTCTTCGGCAATAAGTCTTTTTTCATAAAAATATGCGAAACTATTTTCAGAAAAATTTCCTTATTGCTTGAAGCTAAACGCTTTGCGCCACAACCTCTTTCCACGGTGTTCTCAAAATAATTCCTCACAATAACGCCCAATTGTCCCAAAAATATGGACAGCTATTTTTTGTCAGTTGCTCATTATTTTGTCAGAGCTGAACGCTTTGCGCCACAACCTCTTTCCTGCTCATCAAGAAAGACTAACTAGTCGCAACTTAGTAATATTTTTATACGTGGAAAGTTCCTCAATCACGTCCGTGTAAGTCATTCCTTTTGGTAAATCAATCGTGTAAATATTCGTGTAAATGCGATAATCTTCGACAAATTTAACATCAAAATTCACATCTTCAATTTTAATTTTTCTCGCTTCAAAATAATCAGACAAAAAATCTTTGGTCTCCTGTCGGTGAATAAATTGGATCTCTAATTTTTTTGTCGTTGGAACGTGAATAATTCGCTTAACCATTGTCAAAGCAATCATCACACCAATGAAACTAATAATCGCAATCGAATAAAAACCCATCCCGATTGCAATCCCTAGGCCGGCTCCTGCCCAAAGAGAGGCCGCCGTTGTCAATCCAGTCACCGAGCGCTTTGTTACAATAATTGTCCCAGCACCTAAAAAACCAATCCCACTAACAACTTGAGCAATCAATCTCGCTTCATCTGAACGAATCACACCTGAAAGATCTGGATGTTGCATTGCGTCTTGCACTGCCCCACCAGCTATTTCCACTTGGATCAAAGCAATAATACATGCACCCATGCAAACTAAAATATGTGTGCGCATTCCCGCTGGACGATTTTTATATTGTCTTTCAAAACCAATCGCGCCCCCAAATAACATCGCCAAGCCTAAACGCAAGGTAATCTCTGGAATCGTTAATACCATATCTGCCATTTCAACATCTCCTCCCATTCAATATAGCACATTTTTTATGGGTAAGAAAAAAGAAGACAGCCAAATACTCATTGATTTGGTCGTCTTCTTTTCAATCATGTCTTCTTTACGATTAGCCCAAAATTCCTAGTGCACTTAACGCAATCGATAAAATCAAGATAATCCAGATAACGCGTGTGGAATTCAATTTCTTATGGCCTAACATCCAGTAAGTTAATAAAACTAGCAACACTGGTACTAGTGCAGGTAAAATAGCATCCAATGTATCTTGAATCACTAGTTCTACGCCATCTTTTTTATAGACAAACGGTACAGTTGCTTTCACAACGGAAGGAATCAATGCCCCGATAACCGTAACTCCTAAGACAGTCGCTGCATTCGTAAAAGCAGATAACTTATCTTTTAAGGTCGTAACTAACTTCACCCCTTGTTTATATCCCAATGGCAATAAAGCCGCTCGACCAAATAACAAAGCAATATTGGCTATAATCCAGATGACACATCCCACAATTGAACCACTCTGAGCTAAGGTACCCGCAATTGAGCCAAAAATTGTTCCCCAAATCACGTGGAATAACGAGTCCCCAACACCTGCAAGTGAGCCCATCAACGCTGTTTTTAACGCAACGATTGTATCTTTTGCTCGATAGCCATCTTCTTCTTCAATTGCGACATCAATCCCCATAATCAAATTCCCAAAAATCGCGTTTGTGTTAAAAAACTGATTATGTGTTCGTAACATATCTTGCAATTCCAATGGATCTTCACCATAAAACTTTTTCAAGACAGGCAACATTCCGTATAAATATCCGGAACTCATCATCCGTTCATAGTTCCAGTTCAATTGACTTCCTAAAATGTAACGCCAACTAATTGCGTTTAATTCTTTTTTTGTTAGTTTTTGATTATTCATCACCATCAAATCCTCCCTCGAAAGTTCCAGTATTTGCTACTGTTTGAACACTTGCTGCTTTTTCGCTATCACGTTTAAAGACAATCATTGCTGCAATCACACCCACAATTGAAATACCTAACATTGGGACTTGCAAATAAGCAGCTAAAAAGAAACCTAAAAGCAAATATGGAATATATTGTTTTGTAGGAAGATAATGTAGCAAGATTCCGATACCAACTACTGGCAATACACCACCAGCTGTTTTTAGTCCATCCATCAACCAAGCAGGCGTATTTTCAGTAATTGTTGAAACAGCAGCATCACCGACAAGTAACATCAACAAGATTGGAATCGCACGTGATAATCCCCATAGGAAAGAACCTGATAACACAAGCCGAGGGATTCGACTAATCTTCATATCATCAATTGCACGATCAATGCGGTGTAGCAAGAAAACATTACAAAAGCGGGCTACTACATCAAGCTGCAGCATCAGTAAAGAAACTGGAACAGCTAACCCAATTCCATACTCTGCCCCTTTACCTGAAATCACCGCAAAAGCAGTTCCTAGCACGGCTCCCGTAAAGTAATCAGGAACTGAAGCGCCACCAAATGCTGCGATACCTAAACGCATCAATTGTAGCGTCCCACCGACCATTAATCCGGTTTTTAAATCGCCCATAATCATTCCGGAAATCATTCCGGCAATTGCCGGTTGCGTTAGTGTATTTGAAATAAGTGAATCATTAATGGCAATAAAAGCATAAACAGTAATAAGAATAATTTGATATATTTCTAAATGCATAGCTGTCTTCCTCCTAATATTAGCTTCTTAATTTTTCCATAAAGTCGATAACTGGATCATTTGGTACCAATTGCGCAGTTACTTTCACTTTTTTTGCGGCAATCGCTTCAAAAACTATTTCTTCTTCTTTCAATACTTTGATACTCTTCGTTACATCTCTTGCGCCTTCCTTATAACTCATGTTTCCAACATTGACCGTTTCCAATTGACCACCAGCTTCTAAGTATCTCAATACATCAGTTGGATTTTTAAAGACCAAGAATATTCTTTGCTTACCGTACTTACCTGATTGGATATTTTTAGCTGCAGTAGCAACATCTAAAACTGAAAGTCGCATAGATGTAGGCGCTGCCATTCTTAGTGAAGATTTTTGTAAAGAATCTGTAGCTGCTTCATCGTTAATCACAATGATTCGCTGTGTATTCAAGCTAGGTGACCAGATACCTGCAACCTGTCCATGAATCAATCGTTCGTCGATGCGGACATTCACGATGTTGGCTTTGCCTTCATATTCTTTGTATTTTTCTAAATCTTCATTGGAAACAACCGGATCTTTTTCTACTTCGGCTTCCAGCATTTTCTTTTTAACATTTGTAATCCCACTTATCGATAGCTGAATCAACTCACTAACACTAGCATGGCTATTCAATGTAGCTTCAATGACTAATGGTAAAGACATTCCCGCAATGATTTCTACCTCGTCATTTTCAAGATAGTTAGTCAATGCAACATTGCACGGTGTTCCACCCAATAAATCGGCAATGATCAAAGTCTCGCCGTTAAGGGCTTTCATTTTTTCTTCTAATTCATTTTCAAATTGTAGATTATCCCCGTCTGGTTTCAAAGAAGCTGTGTGAACATGTGCCTGCTTACCGACAATCATCTCCAAACTTGCTTTGACTCCTTCCGCCATATTCCCATGGCTAATCAATAGGATATTTCTCATCTGTCTTCCTCCCCCAAAATTGAATATTCAACTTAACATATTATGTTTTGCTTACCCATACTATATCACACCACTTTCTCCACGTAAACCTAACATCTTAACATATTATATTTTTTTCGATAAAAATCACATTTTGTGAATTGGCCTAGCGATAATCAATTGCTAAACTAAAGTTAACATGTTATGCTACTAGTTAGTATTTACCGCAGAGAATGGAGGGTATAATCGAATGATTCCCAAATATGAACAAATTAAGCAAGATTTATTAGCGGAAATAAAAAAACATAAATTTATTCCTGGCGATAAATTCTATTCAGAAGCTGACATCAAACAAAAATATTCTGTCAGCTCAATCACAGCTGTCAAAGCATTAAATGAGTTGACGACAGCTGGCTATCTTTACCGTATTCAAGGAAAAGGAACTTTTGTTTCTAAATCAAAAGTCTCCCAAAGTGTGAAATTCTCTGATATTGAACTTCATTCTTTAGATAAAGAGAAAGTCAAAGTTTTAGCTATTGAAGAAGAAAATCACCCTACTATTTTAAAGGAACTGGGCTTACCTGCCAATGCTTCCTACTATAAAATCAAACGTGTTCGTTTTTTTGAAGACGTCCCTTTTCTTTTACATATCACTCATCTACCTAAGAAGTTAGTAAAAGAACCACTGACAAAAGATCTCTCAACCTACGCAAGCATTTATGAGCGAGTACGTAAAGACTTTGATATTGATTTATTCTCTTTGTCTTCTGTTGAAACAGACGAAATTATTTTTTCTGATAACTCAGAATTATTGAATTTATTACAGTTAAGTTTTAGAGAACCTGTCGTCAAACAAGTCAAACATTCTTACTTAGCTGATCAAAGTGTTGCAGAATATATCGTCAGTTATAAACATTGGAAATATTTCAAAACAAAAATCGAAGTGGAAGCTGAGTAAGCGACCACTTTTTTTGCGTTTCTATCCTTTTTTTAAATAAATAAAAAGAAATGGAATATTCGCTTTTTGTAGTTAAGTACGGTATACTAATCTAAGTTAATATGTTAACAAGTTAAAAGGAGGCTCTCATGAAACTTCAAGATAAGAAACAGGAACTGATTCAACTCGGTAGCAACGTACAACAAGACTGGTTGACACAACAATTAGATTGGTGCTGTCAAACAATCGAAGCCAACATGCAACGTTATGGGTTAGATTTCCCTTCTGCCTGTGCAACAAACGGAAACTATCGAATCAAACCAAATGATGATTGGACAAATGGTTTTTGGACTGGGATGCTTTGGCTCGCTTACGAATGGACTGGGAGAGAGACATTTTTAGTTCGTGCGATGGAAAATATCCATAGCTTTCAAGAGCGATTAGAAAATCATTTTGTTTTAGATCACCACGATATCGGCTTTTTATATAGTTTATCTGCCGGCGCGGGCTATACTGTTACCGACAGTTTGTTATGTCAGCAACAAATTTTACAAGCTGCAGATGTTTTAATGGCACGTTTTCAAAAAAAAGGACAGTTTATTCAAGCTTGGGGAAAATTGGGTGACCCCAAAGAGTATCGACTAATCATTGACTCACTAATTAATTTGCCATTGCTCTTTCGTGCAACAGAGATTTCTGGAGATATGCGCTATCAAGAAGTTGCCCAAAAGCACTATCAGACTTTACTAAAAACGGTTATTCGAGAAAATGCGACAACTTTCCATACTTATTATTTTGATCCGCTAACCGGCAAACCCAGCCACGGTGCCACTCATCAAGGAAACAGTGATGATTCGATTTGGGCACGTGGACAAAGCTGGGCAATTTTGGGTATCCCATTAAACGAAAGCTATTCACAAAATAAGCAAGAAAATGGGGCACAGAAAGATACGTCGTTAACAAATGCTGGCTTTCCACAAAACTATAACGAAATCGTTGATGTCTTTCTAACTAACTTGCCTCAAGATCTCGTTCCTTACTGGGACTTTGATTTTAATGACCAAGTCCCTTCAGACAAAGACAGTTCTGCCCTAGCAATTACTGCATGTGGCCTGCTGGAAGCAGAAAAAAGTAACGCCTATCCAGCCGCGAAGGAATTAGCTCAAGGAATGATTTATCAATTAGGAGAAAAGTATTCAGCCAAACATGAAACTGTAAACGAAGGTCTTCTACTACACGGTGTCTACGCACACGCCGAAGGAAAAGGCATTGATGAACCAAATCTTTGGGGCGACTATTTTTATTTCGAAGCACTCATGCGTTTAGCAAATCCCGAGTGGAAAAAATATTGGTGAGGAGAAAAAAAGATGCAGACATTTGAAATCAAAGAAGATTTTTTACTTGATGGAGAACCCATCAAATTAATCAGCGGAGCAATTCACTACTTTCGACTAGCACCTGCTCAGTGGGAAGACAGCCTGTATAACTTAAAAGCTTTAGGCGCCAACACGGTAGAAACTTACATTCCATGGAACATCCATGAACCTAAAGAGGGAACTTTTGATTTTGAAGGAATGAAAGATGTTGTCGCTTTTGTTAACTTAGCACAAGAATTAGGTTTGATGGTCATTTTACGTCCTTCTGTTTACATCTGTGCTGAGTGGGAATTTGGTGGTTTACCAGCTTGGCTTTTGAAAGAATCTGGTATAAGATTACGTTCGACTGACCCTCGATTTATGGAAAAAGTCAAAAATTATTACACTGTTTTGTTACCAAAACTAGCACCCCTTCAAGTTTCTCAAGGTGGTCCTGTTATCATGATGCAAATCGAAAATGAGTATGGTTCTTATGGCATGGAAAAAGAATATCTTCGACAAACAAAGCAATTGATTGAATCTTTTGCAATCACTATTCCGTTATTTACCTCCGATGGTTCTTGGCCTGAAGTTTTAGATGCGGGTACATTGATTGAAGATGATGTATTTGTCACTGGAAACTTTGGTAGCCATTCAAAAGAAAATGCAAACGTTTTAAAAACATTTATGCAACAACATGGAAAAAATTGGCCCATCATGTGTATGGAATACTGGGATGGCTGGTTCAATCGTTGGAACGAACCTATTATCAAACGAGATGCCCAAGATTTAGCAAATGAAGTCAAAGAGATGCTGGAGGTTGGCTCGCTTAATCTGTATATGTTTCATGGCGGTACAAATTTCGGTTTCTATAATGGTTGTTCAGCTCGAGGAATGTTGGACTTACCACAAGTCACAAGCTATGATTATGATGCGTTGTTAACTGAAGCTGGTGAACCAACTGAAAAGTACTATCTTGTGCAACAAGCAATCAAAGAGGTCTGTCCTGATGTTTGGCAAGCAGAACCAAGAACGAAAAAAATAAGTGCTCTTGGGAACTATCCAGTGACAGAAAGTGTTTCTTTTTTCAAAACAAAAGATCAAATGATGGCAGGAATTGCTTCGCCTTACCCACTAACCATGGAAAACATCAGTACAGGTTACGGTTATGTGCTGTATTCTGCTCAGTGGAAAAATTATCAGCACAAAAATAAATTACGACTTGTCGAAACCAGTGATCGCGCACATATCTATAGTGATGGCGAACATCAGGCTACACAATATCAAGAAACACTTGGCGAAGAAATTATGATTGCTGGTCAAAAAGAAAACGAAGTAATCCAAATTGATGTATTAGTAGAAAATTTAGGTCGAGTAAATTACGGAGCAAAATTAAACGGCCCCGAGCAATCAAAAGGTATTCGTGGAGGAATCATGCAAGATATCCATTTTCATCAAGGATATGTTCACTATCCATTGACGTTGGAAAAAGAACAACTCGAAAAAATTGATTATCAAGCTGGAAAAGTGCCAGAGCAACCTTCATTTTATCAATTTAAGTTTGATTTAGCAGAAACAGCTGATACCTTTATTGATTGTTCTCGTTATGGTAAAGGCGTTGTGGTCGTTAACGGAATCAATCTAGGACGTTACTGGAATCAAGGACCACTTCTAACTCTATATTGTCCAAAAAGTTTCTTGAAGCAAGGAGAAAATAAACTTGTGATTTTTGAGACGGAAGGTATTGAAATCGAGGAGCTTTGCTTCGTTGATATGCCGAAAGAAAAGGTTATTGATCGGCCAAACCTGTAAAGGTTGTGAAAGAAGTGCCCAGCTCCAATAAATAAGCATAAATTAACGAAAATTGCTTCTCAAATTTTTGAGTAATTTATGCTTGTTTTGAAGGAGTTACTTTTTGAACACCGTGAATGAGGTTGTGGCTCCAAGCGTTAAACTTCAAGCAATAAGGAATTTTTCATAGAAATAGTTTCTCATGTTTTTATGAAAAAAGACTTATTACCGANCTCCAAGCGTTAAACTTCAAGCAATAAGGAATTTTTCATAGAAATAGTTTCTCATGTTTTTATGAAAAAAGACTTATTACCGAAGGAGTTGCTTGGGGAACACCGTGAATGAGGTTGCGGCTCCAAGCAGCTTTCGAGCAATAAGAACATCTTTTTAAAAATAGCTTCTCCTATTTCTATGAAAAAAAGGGATTGCCAACGTGGAGAGACTTTGGCAATCCCTCTTTTAATTTATGGCTTAAAACATCAATTTCGATGAATAGCATACATTACTAGAATAAATCACAGAAGGCTGAATCAGTTACTTCAGCCTTCTGTGATTTATTCTTTTGTTATTCATGACTATTTCGTCCAAAGACTTCGATTTGTGTCAATGCAGGAAATGGTGAATCATCATTTGCTTTTTTCAAGTTTTTGATTGTTAGTTTGCTTGTCTTTTTCATGGGGAAAGTAATCTCTTGAAATGACAAAGTATTTGTTGTTGGTACAACCAACGTTTCGCCATCTGAAAAAAGTAAAGTGATCTCTGTCCAAAAACTATCATGTGGATAATCGCCACGAAAGAGTACTTGTACCCGGTCTGTCTCAATCACTCGTCCAAAATCGATAACTAACTCTGCATCTGCTTGTTGATTGATCCCCCATGAAGCAAATGGATAGGAACCATGAGAAAGGTTTCCATATTTACCATCAATTGCATTTTTAGCAAAAAAGACAGAATCATTTCGTGTTTCTACATTTGCAAAAGCATGTGGGTAAGCACCTGAATCATTTTTTTGGTCGTGTGTGTTGATGGACAAGTTTTGATAGTTAGTGATTTCAAACTCATAAGCTTTGCGAATCATCAACTGATGGCGAGCTGATTGAAATCCAGTTTCTACACTTGATTTCGTCAAGGACTCCTCCAATGGAAAATGATATTCCCATTCTTCTTCGGGCAAATAGATTAAATTTGGTGCTAATGTTTCATCTAACTGAACGACAAAATAACTTTCATTTGCCTCTGTAGTCACTACGACTTTATCTCCCAACTGATAACGGTAATCTTTGATTGCCAAGACAGCCATTTCTTCTCCTCTTGCTTCAAATGGACCTGTCTCTTTGTCATGATCGATTTTTCCAATAATTGGTTGATTGTATTGATCCTTCAAACTAATTTTCAGCATGTTTCTCTCCCTCTCCTGTTATGCCACCAACTAAACAAATCAAGCGATGCGTTCCTGGTTGCAACTGATTTTTTAAATACGGTAAACTAGTTCGTGGAAAAAACAAAGAAGTATTTGCTTCCAGTTGCGTTATCTTTGCTTTCTCATATCCTTCAATCGCTATAATTTGCGAACATAGTTCTTCTGAAATGATTTTCGCGGATAATGGTTCAACTATCCCCCCAATGTTTTTCCCTTTTAACGGCAAACTAAATCCACCTTCTCTGATTTCGATTGGGATTGTCGTTTTGATTTCATGCACTCGCACATGCCATTCACCAAATGGATAAATTTCTGTCTGAATTTCTACTTCTCTAAACGGTCGCCAGAGATAACTTACACAATTGTTATCTGCGTGATAATCAATGACTTCTCCTTTCACTCGGTAATACTGACCATCTCTAGAAACTGCCAGAACATTATCAAACGCACCTGCTTCATACTCAGAACTAGCTTTTGGAACACTGAACCCAAACTTGGTCGAATAAACAAATTTACTGTACTTTGCTTCAGCATGAGCTTGGTTATGCACTAGATTTCCAAATGGATAGCCCAGGACATGTTGCCCATTTTTTGCCTGAACGACGAACATATTCCCCGCAGTAACTATCTGATTTTCTTTTTTTACAATTGATTCTGGCTCTGCTTGCCAAAATGGATGTGCTGGTTCCGTGGCTAATAACAAGAAAAATTTAAATGCCCAATAAGGCGATCCTGGTGCATTATATCCTTCCGCCATCACAAGATTCTCATAGTGATAACCAATTGACAAACGGCCATCAAAAGTAAAGATATCATGTGCCAACCAGGTCTGTAGATGATTCGATAAAAGTGTTTTTATTTGTCCCCAAGGAATTGCTTCCACTTCTGCAAAAATCAGTGCCGAAAAAAATGCACCTTGCGCAAATCGATAAGTCAGACTTCGTCCGTAAGGTAATGCCTCGCCAGCTGAGTCAAAAAAATAAATAAATTCTTGTGTAAACCGTTTAGCTCGATCAATAAATTTATCTGCCCATTCTGGTAGTTCTTCCTTCATAAATTTCGCAAAAATCAACCCATAATAATGAAAAGCAAAAGGTACATAATAATCTTTTTGCGTTGGTTTACCATCTACATACCAACCATTTTCAATCGCCATTGTATCAATTAAAGTCAGCTCTTCAATTAACTTTTCACGATTCAACTTTTCTCCACAATGAGCTAATGCCAAACGAATCAATACTTTGAAAAAAGTCCAATTATTTTTCGGAATTTTTTTATCCAAAGCTTGTGCTAGCCAAGCAACAAGATTGCGTTGACTCGTTGTAGACATTTCTACCCAAAAAGAATCTTTGTTTAATAATAAATTTAGCGAAAGTGCCGCCATTTCAACAATATATTGATCGTAGTCTTCGACTGTCCCCCAGTAGTATGGACTATCTGGGTCGGTTCCGTTTGAAACTTTTTGGATATAAACATCTCTTAATTCATCCTCTTGATTCATCGTCCAGTATGGTCCTAATCCCCAAAGCACGCGGATAAGCGCTTCCATATCCGCGCGTTTTTGATCGTATACTGCTCCGCTACTCCCCAAATGTAATCCGGCCAATTCCGAATGAATCATCTCATTTCGTAAAGGCTGAATCATCTCTTCCAATGCATGTTGAAAATCTTCGCGCGTAAAAAAATGATGGCTCTCTTGCTGATACATCCAAGCTCCCCCCTTACCTCTTTCAGTCAAGAATAACAAGGCATCACTGCTTTTTCAACCCAACATTTCTTTCAAAATGAATGTTAGATGAGAAAAAAATTTTTTAGCTACTAACTTAACCTATTAACTTAGCACTAAGCATTTTCAACCTCAAGGATTCAGCCAGCTTTTCTTTTTTACTTAACCTAAAACAAATGAAAAAAAATTTATCAAATAATTTTACCCTTTTAAAAATAAAACTGGCTACCACGAATCGTTCGTTTCATCTAAGTTCATACAACAAAACAGGAGGCATGACAAAAGTTTTGTCATGCCTCCTGTTTTCGAGCAAATGGTGTTCCCAAAGCAACTCCTTCGGCAATAAGTCTTTTTTTCATAAAAACATGAGAAACTATTTCTATAAAAAATTCCTTATTGCTTGAAGTTTAACGCTTGGAACCACAACCTCATTCACGGTGTTCCCCAAGCAACTCCTCGAAATAATTCGTAACTGCCTAAAAATATGGAATGCTATTTTTGTCAGTTGCTCATTATTTTTTCGAAGCTAAACGCTTTGCGCCACAACCTCATTCACGGTGTTCCCCAAGCAACTCCTCGAAATAGCTCACAGTCTCACCAAAATATGAAGAGCTATTTTGTGCGCCTGTTTGCTATTTTTTCGGAGCTAGTCGCTTGGAACCACAACCTTTTCTTTACAGTTTACTTGCAGCTTCTTCGTCGATGATTACAACAACGTCATCATGGTTTTGCAATGCACTTGCTGGCATTTCTGTCGTCACAGGTCCATCCACCATTCCTTTGATTGCATCTGCTTTGTTTTCGCCATAAGCCATCAAGACGATTTTCTTACCTTTAAGAATTGAACCAATTCCCATTGAAACAGCTTTAGTTGGTACATCTTCCACTTTATCAAAGAAACGTTTATTTGCATTGATTGTTGATTCAGTTAAGTCAACGACAGAAGTTGTTCCATCAAGTGGCGCACCAGGTTCATTGAAACCAATGTGTCCATTTTGACCAATTCCTAAGATTTGAATATCAATTGGATTTTCATCAATTGTTTTGTCATATTCTTTACATGCAGCACCTAAATCCTCCGCTTTACCATTTGGTACATAAGTTGCTTTGAATGGTTTTTTATCAAATAATTGAACATTCATAAAATGACGGTAGCTTTGTTCATCTGATCCGCCTAGTCCAACATACTCATCTAAGTTAACAGAAGTCATGTCACTAAAATCAATGTCGCTTGAAGTCATTTCTTTATATAAAGTAATTGGTGTACTACCTGTTGCCAAGCCTAAAACCTTTGCCCCATTTTCCATGCCGTCTTTGATTATTTCAAAAGCTTTTTTGCCGCCTTCTTCAGCGTTTTTCACACGAATGATTTCCATAGTGATTACTCCTTTGTGTTTTGGTATAGCCCAATTATAGCACCCTTTTTTTGGAATTACAATAATTAGTATAGACCAAATTCGTTTTTTTTCGTTTTCTTGACATTTTTCATTCATCTGTGTTAGTTTGCATAAGACGAGATAATTAAATTGATTTTTGCTGCACTTTAACCAGGATACTTGATGACTGCGGACACAATTGTCTGCAGTTTTTTTACTATTAAGAAGGAGAAATTATGAGTATATTAACACTAACAAATATCACCCAACAATTCGGTGATAAAATTCTTTATGAAGATGTCCAACTGCAATTAAATGCTGGTGAACATTTAGGACTGATTGGTCAAAATGGTGCGGGTAAAAGTACCCTGATTAAAATTATCACAGGGGAAATTTTGCCAGATAACGGTCATATCCAATGGCAAAAGAATATTCATCGTGGCTATTTAGACCAGTATGTCGAAGTTGACGAACAATTGACAATCCAAGAGTTTCTGAAAACTGCTTATGCCGATGAATTTGAAAAAGAACAAAAAATTGGCGAGCTTTATACCCAATACGGTGAAACTTTTGATGATTCACTACTTGAAAAGGCAGGAAAATTACAAACCGAACTCGATCAAGGAATCTTTTATCAAATTGATACATTTGTCGCTGAAATGAGTAGCGGACTTGGCTTAGATGTGTTGGGAGCCAACACATTGTTAAAAGAACTAAGCGGTGGACAACGTTCAAAAGTGATTTTAGCTAAATTACTTTTAGAAAATCCTGATGTTTTAATCTTGGACGAACCCACGAACCATTTAGACGATCAACACATTCAATGGCTGACACAATTTCTGCAAAGCTTTCAAGGTGCGTATATCGTGATTTCCCACGATCAAGAATTTTTAGACCAAATCACTACACACATTGCTGATATTGAATTCGGTCAATTAACGAAATACACTGGCCATCTAAAACAGGCTTTGAAACAAAAAGAACAAAACCGAGAAAGTTATTTACGTCAATATCATGCGCAACAAAAACAAATTGAGAAAACAGAAGCCTATATTCGTAAATACAAAGCCGGTTCTCGCTCGACAATGGCAAAGAGTCGCCAAAAACAATTAGATAAAGTTGATCGATTGAAGCCACCAACCAACACAGCAACTGCAGTATTTGATTTTCCTTTCACACCAATCGTGACAACATTAGCACTAGAGACAACCGATTTAGTCATTGGGTATGAACGACCTCTACTAGCACCTATCAACTTGACTATTCGCTTTGGGGAAACGGTTGCGATTCGTGGCTTTAACGGAATCGGAAAATCAACACTGCTTAAAACCTTAATTGGTGAAATCAAACAGTTAGATGGTGATTTTCATTTTCCAGAAAACACCAAAATCAATTATTTTTCGCAAGACCTAACTTGGGAAAACCCATTAGAAACACCTTTGCAATATTTAAGTGGGCACTTTCCAAAAGCAACGATCAAAGAATTACGTCGTCAATTAGCCAAAGCTGGCTTAGTTAACCAGCTGGCAAGCGAACCACTAGCTACGCTAAGTGGTGGTGAGCAAACAAAAGTAAAACTTGCACAGATGACTATGAACAGTGGCAATCTCCTGATTTTAGATGAGCCCACTAACCATATTGATCACGAAACAAAAGCAAGCTTGCAAAAAGGAATACAACAATTTACAGGAACTGTCTTAGTTGTTTCCCATGAACAAGAATTTTATCAAGAACTGGTTGATCGAGTGATTGAGATCGAAACGAATGAAGCAACGTACAGCAGCAAGCACTGAGCAAATGACAGGTGTCAAAACAAAAAAGGTGAAGCAAAACGAAAATACGTTTTGTTTCACCTTTTTTGTTTTTGATTATTACTAACTTTTTATTTCTTGCGGAATAAAACCAATTGACAGAAGTAGGCACATGCTTGAAAAGCGAGCCCTGCAAGTGTGACACCCATCCAGCCAAAATGTTCCCACATCGTTGTTCCTACTAACGAACCTGTTGCTCCCCCGATAAAATACATAAACATGAAAATCGTATTATTCCGGTTACTTGCTTCTTCACCAAGACCTTGAACACGTGCTTGGTTAGAAACTTGACCAAATTGATTACCAACATCTAATAAAATAATTGCAAATAATAAAAGTGTTAGATGATTTCCACCAATCAAAAGTAAGACAAAACTAAGTGTTTGCATCCACAATCCCATCGAAATAATCTTTCTTTCGGAATAGGAATCTGCTAAACGCCCAACAATCGGTGCTGCAACAGCTCCCGACAAACCAAAAATCGCTAAGATCCCTGCTTCAAATGTGCCCCAATGATAAACAGGACTGCTAATATAAAAAATCAAAGTTGACCAAAAAATAGAAAACGTTCCAAACATAAAAAAGCCGTTGAATGCTGATTCACGTAATAAACGTTGAGATGTAAATAAATGCGGTAAGCTCTTCAAAGAATCGATATAAGAAACTGATGCTTTTCGACTTTCTTGCGTCCTCGGTAATTTCACATAAAGCAACGCTGTTAACAGCCCCACAGCAAGCAACGCAAATAAATAGACCATTCGCCAAGAAAACACGCTGGCAATAATTCCTGATACTGTTCTCGATAATAAAATCCCAATCAATAAACCACTTAATAATTGGCCCATTACTTTTCCGCGTGCGGCTGAGCCCGCTAGGACAGCGCCATACGGAATAATGATTTGTGGCACAATAGACAGTAAACCAATTAAGAAAGATGCACATGCAAATAACGTAAACGATGGCGCAAAAAAAGCAGCCAACAACGAAATAGCAGACAATGCAGCCATTCGAATAATCAATTTAGGTCGATTTACCACATCGCCCAATGGCACTAAGAATAATAAGCCTAAAGCATAGCCGAGTTGCGTCAACATGGTTAAAATACCAATTGCACTCGTACTAACTGAAAAACTTGTTGCTACTTTTGTTCCAATCGGTTGGATATAATACATATTGGCAACCACTACACCACAAGTAGTTGCTAGTAAAGTCGTCAATGCTCCTGTTAGTTGAATTTGGTTTTTTTGTTCCATTCTTTCCCCTCACTTCCAACTAATAGTGTAGCTCTTTCATAAAAAAAATGAAATCATCTAAGAACATTTTATTCACTTTTCTTTTCCTTATCTAGACGATGTTTTTCACGGTCCTTATAAATAATAACAACTAACCCAATCAGTAGAAGTACACTAGCAATAATTCCTACTGCTGTTTTGTTATAGCCATGGAACAAGGCTTCGCCCCCACAAGCATATAAGATTGATGACGGTAATACACCTAAAATCACCGATAACGCTACTTGTTTTAAAGATAGATTCAGTGTATAGGCTGTAAAACTGACAATGGAAGAAGGAATCACTGGTACCATGTAGCCAATCATCACACCTATTTTAGGATGCCTCATTCGAGTAATTGCTTTCACCCAGCGATTTTCTTTGGTTGACTGATCCAAAAAAGTTAAGTGATGTAATAAAAAAATAGCGAATAAGTTTCCCAAGGCATTCCCACTAATATTGATGAGACTTCCAAGAATTGGACCATAACTAACCCCCACCAAAACGCCAACAATTGATGTCGGAATCCCTGGAACAACACACATCACTGTTGTTAATAAAATCAATAACGCCGCAGTAATTACCCCATGGGAACGTACTGTTTTTTGTAATAACGCCTGACTTGCCTTTGGATTTAACAAAATATCAATATCCTTTGCATATTGCAAATAGACATGATAACCAATAAAAGAAATCAATCCGATACCACATAGAATCAAAATGATTTGAACTATTCTCTTTTTCATTGATACTCCTTTTCTCAAATACTCCCTATTTATATCTTATTTTAGCATAGGTTTCTCTTTCTTTGTTTCCTCCTTAATCTAATCATACTTTCTAAACAACATTTGGAATAAAAAATCAAAACCACGTCCAATACCTGTTCACCTATATCTTTTATACAGCTATTAACTACTAACCAACATAAAAAGCACCTGAATCCGATCATATCAAAGATTCTGGTGCTTTATATTCAGCAAAGTTGATTCAATTTTGTGGTTATACCCATATGTTTTATCAATCAAATAATGCCTTTCTTTTCTTGGCTATTACTGCAACAAACAGTAACAATATTCCTGAAAGGAAAAAACAATTCTAGTTCCAAAAATGTCTGAAATGATTCCGACTTAAAGATATACCTATCTTCAAACAGCTCTAAAAATGATATTACCCAGAATATGTAAAGAAAATATTTTTAATGATCTAAGTGTTCACGAATTTCATCCTACCGACTACAGTTATTATTGAAGCTAGCTAGTTCACTGAATAAGTTCAAGAACTGGGTCACCCAAACCATCATCCTACTATCTATGAACATCTATACTCATACAAAAAAAGATTAGTCCGTAAACAAGTTTGCAAAGTATATCAATTCTTAAAAAGTATGGTCAAAGAACAAAAAAAGCACCAAAATCCCATCATATCAAGGATTTTGGTGCTCTATAATCAGCAAAAATTATTTAACTGTTACTGATGCGCCAACTTCTTCAAGTTTAGCTTTTAATTCTTCAGCTTCGTCTTTAGACACGCCTTCTTTAACTGGTGCAGGAGCGCCGTCAACTACAGCTTTAGCTTCTTTCAAGCCTAAGCCAGTTGCTTCACGAACTGCTTTGATAACTTTAACTTTTTGGTCTCCAGCTGCAGTTAATTCTACAGTGAATTCAGTTTGTTCTTCAGCTGCAGCACCTGCTACAGCACCAGCTGCAGCTACAGGAGCAGCAGCAGATACGCCAAATTCTTCTTCAATAGCTTTAACTAGGTCGTTAAGTTCTAGGATAGTTGCTTCTTTTAACTCAGCAACGATGTTTTCAATGTTCAATGCCATGATAATTTCCTCCATTAAATGTTGTTTGTTTTATTTATGCTATGCGGCTATTAAGCTGCATCTCCATCTTCTTTGTCTGCGACTGCTTTGACAGCGTAAGCCACGTTGCGGACTGGCGCTTGTAGTACAGATAGCAACATAGAAAGAAGACCTTCGCGGTTTGGCAATTTTGCCAAGGCTGTAATTTCTTCCAATGAAGATACTTTACCTTCGATGATACCGCCTTTGATTTCTAATGCTTTTGCTTCTTTAGCAAATTCATCCATGATTTTTGCTGGTGCAACTACATCTTCGTTACTAAATGCAACGGCTGTAGGGCCAGTAAATACTTCGTCCAAGCCTTCTAATCCAGCTTGTTTTGCAGCACGTGAAAGGATAGAGTTTTTGATAACTTTCATTTCTACGTTTGCATCACGAAGTTGTTTACGTAAGCGAGTTACTTCATCAACAGTTAGTCCACGGTAGTCAACGACTACTACAGATGCTGCTGCTGTAAATTTTTCACTTACTTTATCAACGATTTCTGCTTTTTTTGCGATTGCTGCTTCACTCATTTTGAGTTTCACCTCCTGAATTTTGATGGAAGAGTTTTTAGTTGCCTCATTATGCTGTTCAAAAGAAATCCTTTTTACTTCGCTTAGCGAGTATTGTTCATCAGCTAATTTCTTAGTAATTCACAATAAAAAAACCCTATGCCACCGTAGACATAGAGGGACTATTGAAATTATTCAATAAACGTCCTCGGTAGGAAATTAAGGCTAAGCCACCTACTGTCTTCGGTACAAGTTAATTATTAACCTCAACTAGCTTAGCACGCTAAACTAGTTGAGTCAAGAATTATTTTTCAGTTGGATCAATCAACTATCTAACTTAATTAAAATTAGAAAGAAGCTTGGTCAACGTGGATACCAGGTCCAAATGTTGTTGTTACAGTAACATTCTTCATGTATTGACCTTTAGCTGCTGATGGTTTAGCTTTCACTAATACATCATGGATTGTTTGGAAGTTTTCGATAAGTTTTGCGTCATCGAATGAAACTTTACCGATTGGAACATGTACGTTACCAGCTTTGTCAACGCGGTAAGTTACTTTACCAGCTTTTACTTCGTTAACAGCTTTTGTTACGTCCATTGTAACTGTTCCAGTTTTAGGGTTAGGCATTAAGCCTTTAGGTCCTAATACACGACCTAATTTACCAACAGTTGCCATCATATCAGGTGTTGCAACAACTACGTCAAAGTCAAACCATCCACCTTGGATTTTTTGAACCATGTCGTCGTCACCAACGAAATCTGCACCAGCTGCTTCAGCTTCTTTTGCTTTTTCGCCTTTAGCGAATACTAAAACAGATTGTGTTTTACCAGTTCCGTTTGGTAATACAACAGCACCACGAATTTGTTGGTCTGCTTTTTTAGGGTCAACATTCAAACGGTAAGCAACTTCAACAGTTGCGTCGAATTTTGCAATGTTAGTTTCTTTTGCCAAAGCTACTGCTTCTGCAACAGGATAAACTTTACTTGAATCAACTTTTTTTAATGCATCTTGCATTTTTTTGCTCTTTTTAGCCATTTTGTTTCCTCCTTGATTGTGGTTATAACGGTTGTACCTCCCACGTGTTCTATATCTTTCAATACAGAGCCAACTGAGAAGCTACTTTCTTGGGGACGGTAGAATAAATTATTCTACAACGATACCCATGCTTCGTGCAGTTCCTTCAACCATGCGCATTGCTGATTCAACGTTAGCAGCGTTTAGGTCTTCCATTTTCAATTCAGCGATTTCTCTTACTTGATCGCTAGAAATTGTAGCAACTTTATTTTTGTTTGGTTCACCTGAACCTTTTTCGATTTTAGCTGATTTTTTCAATAAAACTGCAGCTGGTGGTGTTTTTGTAACAAAAGTAAATGAACGATCTTCATATACTGAGATTACAACTGGGATAATCAAGCCTGCTTGATCAGCTGTACGAGCGTTGAATTCTTTAGTGAATCCCATAATGTTGATACCCGCTTGACCTAGTGCAGGACCTACTGGTGGTGCTGGAGTTGCTTTACCTGCAGGAATTTGCAATTTAACGATTTTTTCTACTTTCTTTGCCACGAGACATACCTCCTTAAGTCCGTGATGTGGTTAATTGGAGATACATATTTCTCCTCCCACGTTTTCATCTATCAATTTAAAAAAGTTAGATAAAAATGTGCATTTCAATGCACACTGATACATTATAGCAAATCCAATCATATTTTCAAGAATTTTTTTGATTATTTTTATAGTTATCAGCAAAAAGTGCTAAAAATTTTCTTATAAAGGAAAGATTTTTTTCTTTCTTTCGTCCTTTTGTGCTAAACTTACGCCAGAATAATTAAATGTACGAAAAATGAAGTTTGTAGAAACTTTTTTCCTTAAGAATTTGACGAGGTGAAAAAATGAAAGAGTTAAAGTATAGAAGCGTCTTTGATATTATCGGGCCAGTGATGATTGGTCCAAGCAGTTCTCATACAGCTGGAGCAGCTAGAATTGGCAAAGTGATTCGCAGTATTTTTGGTGAGCAACCAGATTCTGTTGATATTTACCTTTATGAGTCATTTGCGAAAACTTATCGTGGCCACGGTACCGACATTGCTTTGGTTGGTGGTTTGTTGGGAATGGAACCTGATGATGAACGTTTAGCTGATTCACTAAAATTAGCGTATGAAGCTGGGATGGAAGTTTTATTCGTACCAAAAAGTGAAAAAGCAGAACATCCAAACTCAGTCAAAATGCTTTTATCAAAAGGAAAACGGAAATTGTCAGTCACTGGTATCTCGATTGGTGGCGGAAATATTCAGATTTCCGAACTCAACGGTTTCAAGATTTCTTTAAGTATGGGAACACCAACACTGATTGTTGTCCATCAAGACGTTCCTGGAATGATTGCCAAAGTGACCAATATTCTTTCCGAAACAAACACAAATATCGGAACGATGACCGTGACAAGAGAGTCAAAAGGTGAAAATGCCATTATGATTATCGAAGTGGATGATCCACAAGTCGAAGAAACTGTCCGAAAACTACAACAGCTACCACATATTGATAGCGTGAATTACTTTGATTAAAGGAGTCTGCAAAGCCTATGTTTTTATCAATTGAAGAATTAGTCGAACAAGCAAAAGACTACTCATCTGTCGCAGAGCTAATGATTGCAACCGAGATGGAAATGAGCGGCCGTTCGCGCGAACACATCATTCAAATCATGGAAAAAAATCTAGCAGTCATGGAGCAATCAATCACTGAAGGAAAAGCTGGCGTTACTTCTGTCACAGGAATTACTGGTGGAGATGCAAAACGTTTAGATACTTATTTAGAACAAGGTGATTTTTTGAGCGGTGATACGATTTTAACAGCAGTAAGAAATGCCATCGCAGTGAATGAAGTCAACGCCAAAATGGGACTCATCTGTGCAACACCAACTGCTGGAAGTGCGGGCGTTGTCCCCGGTGTATTAATGGCCGTTCGTGAACGTCTTTCTTTGACACACGAGCAACAACTAGACTTTTTATTCACAGCAGGAGCATTTGGATTAGTCATTGCAAACAATGCTTCAATCAGCGGTGCCGAAGGCGGTTGTCAAGCGGAGGTTGGTTCCGCTAGCGCAATGGCAGCTGCGGCTTTAGTTTGTGCTAAAAATGGCACACCTCATCAAGCTGCTCAAGCAATTGCCATTACTTTAAAAAATATGATGGGACTGATTTGTGATCCTGTTGCAGGACTAGTAGAAGTTCCTTGTGTGAAACGAAATGCTTTAGGTTCCTCACAAGCTTTTATTTCAGCAGACATGGCACTTGCAGGAATCGAAAGCGTCATTCCACCAGACGAAGTAGTTGCTGCTATGTATCAAGTTGGTCGTCAAATGCCATCGATTTTCAAAGAAACGGCTGAGGGTGGTCTAGCTACTACGCCAACTGCACAACGCTTAACCAATGAGCTGTTAACTAAACAAGCTTAAAAAGGTCGGGGCAGATAATTCCGCCTCGACCAATCTGAAGACAACAATCCTTTCATGGTTGTTGTCTTCAGGTTTTTTATTTTCTTTACCTATGTATTTGTTAACCGATAAATTCATGCATCCTATCACGGCCAGCCTACTACTATGTTGAAATACATTGTTGCTTCAGAAAAAGTTCTTAGCTTAATAATTGACCTTTTACTATAAACGAATGAATTATTTTTATTTATTATCTGCTCTATCTATTTATACCCTACAAAATAAAGGAACACTATAAGCATCGCTGAAATATCAAACGAAACGATCACAATTATCAGTGCAGCCGCCCGTTTAAATTGTTTTGGAGTAATTTTATTCTTCCACGTAAAAATCATGGAAAGAGCAATCGGCGCGGAGTAAGGAATAAGTAGCGCAATTACTAAAAGAATAATCAAAGCAAGGTTCCATAATTTCAAATCTTGCATTT
Organism: Enterococcus thailandicus; assembly: GCF_001886265.1. GTDB lineage: Bacteria > Bacillota > Bacilli > Lactobacillales > Enterococcaceae > Enterococcus_B > Enterococcus_B thailandicus. Next base: position 72,383 of record NZ_JXLE01000009.1, on the reverse strand, counting down.
CAAATAATCTATTTTTTCTCACTCGTTTACTCAGATATTCTGAGTCCATCACTTCATTTTCAGAATAAAAATAGTCAACTGGCAAATCAAACAATTGAGACAATAGAATAATATTATCCGTAGTAGGAATCGCTCGTTGATTTTCCCAATTAGAAATTGTTTGTCTAGAAACTAAGATTTTTTCTGCTAATTCTTCTTGTGTTAGTTCTTTTTTCAATCTTTCTGCTTTTATTTTTTGGTACATAGCTATCAAACAAACCCCTTTCCTATATAGTTTTACGAATGTAAAGCCTTATGTAAAACACCTTTGATAGTTAATTACATCATTACGTAGTAAGTTATTTTTGTAAAGAAAAATTTTAGAAAGAAGTGTTGAGAATGTTGGCAAAAAATTTAAAAGTTGTTACAGGTTTATTATCAGTTATTACAATTTCTGGAGCTCTTGCCCCAACAGTTACTGTCTTAGCTGAAGAAAACAATCAGATTAAACTGACTAATGAACAAACAAGCACACAAGAAACATACGTCCTTAATGAAAATAATCAAAACTATAACCAAGCTGTGACATACTTAAAAGAAAATGCTAGCAGCTTTTCCGTAAAATACTTTGAAGCATATTTTTATGGAAAAACTGTCACTTCTGAAAATCACGATGAATTACTGAATGGTTATCTTGAGTTTTTAAGTACCAAGCCTCATTCCAGAGTTGGTATTGAAGTCATTTTAGGGATTATCGCCTCGGCTATTGCAATTATTCAAGGAATGTACAATGTTGGTAGATACGCTGCTAAGCAATGTGTATCTCGTGGTATTCTTTCTAAAAAAGAATATAAACCTAACGGTGGTTGGATAATGGCTGGAATTACAGCCTCATTTGGCTTTCCAGCAGCACTAGGTTTTGATGATTACATGTACAATCGTTAATTTGTCTTACGAAAGGAATAGAAATGAACATATTTAGGGATATTTTTAAATTTTTTATTGATCACTATGATTTCATCGCAATCTTATTACTCTCAGGAGCCGTAATATCTTTATCTATCAAATCCGCTAGACAGCAAGATGAAATTGACCAAATTAAGCAGCAACTTCACACTTACGAAGTACAAGATCTTTTATCAAGAAAAAAATAATTAGCCGAATTCACTAAATTGATTGTTCTTACAAAAATCTTGATAATAAAGTGGCTGTAACAAAGGTGGGCACCTTCAAAAAAATAAGAAGGACTTTCTAAAAATCTCTTCTCAAATGTTTGTGACACTTCGACTTATTTACGAAGGAGTTACTTCTTGAACACCGTTTATTCAGAGAAAGAGCAGTGACAAAAATTTCGTCACTGCTCTTTCTTCATTTTATTAGTGTATTTAAATGTAGATAGAAAGTTTTTGACTACAACTCCCTCACCTAATCCAACAATGTTGTATTTTTTACTTCTTCAATTGTTTTTGTTCCAGCCAATTGCATAGTAATTGATAGTTCTTTATTGAAATGTTCAAAAACAGAAGTTACGCCTTCTGCTCCGCCTAAATTCAACCCATAAATCACTGGACGACCAATTGCTACTAAGTCCGCACCACTTGCCAATGCTTTGAAAACATGTTCACCACGACGTACGCCTGAATCAAAAACAATTGGTACACGTTTATTAACTGTTGCAGCAATCATTGGTAATACTTCAAATGAGGCAGGACCACCATCTAATTGACGTCCACCATGATTTGAAACCCAGATACCATCTGCTCCAGCAGCAATTGCAACTTCGGCGTCTTCTGGTGATTGAATTCCTTTTACAAAAACAGGAAGATGAGTAAATTCTTTGATTTTTTTGATATCATCCGGAACTAGCCCTTGTTTAGCAGCAGCATAAATTTCAGCAATTCCTTTTCCTTCACCACTTCCACTAGCACTTTGCTCGCTATAAGCAGCTAAGTTAGGCATTGGTAATGGGAATTGGAATTGATTGATGACATCTTCTTCACGATAACCACCTAATGTTGAGTCCGCAGTAAGAATAATTGCTTTTGCTCCGGCTTCCATCGCTTGCGTCAAAATAAATTCATTGAAACCATCATCTTTACTCATATATAGTTGGAAAAATTGTGGCGCATTTGGTGCTGCTGCAGCGGCGTCTTTAATTGTTGTATTCGCATACGTACTGATTGAAAAAATTGAACCAGCTGCTGCTACACCTTTTGCAGTATCCGCCTCACCTTTTTCATGAGCTAATCCTTGCGCAGCTGATGGTGCTTGAATAATTGGTGTATCTAAATCAATACCAAAAACAGACGTGTGTAAATCAGCATGATCAATCCCGCGCAAGACGCGTGGCATAATTTTTTTAGTATTGAATGCAGAAGTATTTTCTTTCATCGTCCATTCATCTTCAGAACCGCCACGAATATAACCGAAAGCCCCCGCTTCCATACGTTCTTTCACGCGGTCTTCTAGTGATGCAATGTTTACGATTTCGATTGGATGTTCTTCATTACTTGTATGATAAGTCATTTTGACTCCTTCTTTCTTTTCAACTTTACGAAATTAAGTATATTACTCTTACAAAAAGTAAGCAAATATTTATACTCGACAAAAAGAGCGCTAGCTTAAAATAGCTAACGCCCAATATATTTCAACTAAAAGTTCTTGCTTTATCAATTTTTTAACTAGCTGCATTCTCTTCCCAAATAAATTTCTGCACAAGTTGATCTACTTCTTGATTTTCATGAAGCATACTATGGGAAGCGTTATCTCCTTCGATGACTTTTTCCTTCACTTGGTTTCCGTGCTGGGTTAGCAAAGCAAATACAGCTAACGCACTATTGAGTGGCACCGTTCCATCACTTAAATCGGTTTGACTTAACTGCCCCGCAATTAATAACACCTTTGTCTGTGTAGGAACATTGTCAATCATTTGCTGATAGTCTTGATAGCGACTGGAAGTGACTGCCGGACCATTTGCTCGTTCATCTGTTAAAGTTTGCGCACTATCATCTGTAAAGTCATTAAATGGCGCACCAATCGCTACAAATTTTTCGACTTGAGGTAACGAAGTCTCTTGGCCATAAGTTACCAAGTAGCGCAATGCACTTACGCCACCCATCGAATGCCCAACAACATTCACTTTTTCCACACCATACGTTGTTTGTAAATAGGTTAAACAGTTTTTGATCCACTCCGTCTGATTCCACTCATTGTTGACATTATCAGTAAACAAAACTTGAATCATTGGATTTTCTGCCTGCTGACTTAACTTGCCTGTTGCTTGAACCGTTCCATCTGGACTGACCGTCAACTGAAGCGATTGCTTTGCTAGTTGCGTTTCTTCTAACCGTTGCAACATGCCCTTAAAAGAATTGACTGTTCCACTGTAGCCGTGAAAAAAAAGTGTTGGTGTCGTTGACTTCTTTGGCGCATCGCTCGTTTGCGTCGTTTTTTCAGTTTGTGTAGACGCATTGGAACTAGATTTATCATTTGTTCTTTGACAACCAGCCATGATGACCAGCCCTAATAAAAGTAAACTGATGATCAAAGCAGGATTGATTTTCTTTGAGTTAAATTTTTTCAATGACCTGATTCCTCCTTTTCACACACGATCCGTCTTATCTACTAAAAAAACCTGAAGCGCCAATCACTAGGATTAGCATTTCAGGTTTCTGTTTAATTAGTCAATTTTATCTACTTGATCGAAGTCAAGCTCAGTACTTGTTTCACGACCAAACATATCGATATTTACTTTTAGTTTTTCTTTTTCTTCATCGACTTCAGTTACGTGTCCTTCAAGTCCAGCAAATGCACCTTCAATAATTTTCACTGTTTCGCCAACGCCAACTTCTAAATCATTTTGGCGTACGCTCATACCGATTGAACGTAAAATGTGATTTGCTTCTTCAGGTAACAATGGAGCAGGTTTACTACCAGCACCGTGAGATCCTACAAAACCAGTTACTCCTGGAGTATTACGAACAACATACCAAGAACCGTCGGACATAATCATTTCAACTAGGACATAACCAGGAAATGTTTTATGAACCGTTTCTTTTTCTTTGCCATTTTTCACTTCAGTCTCTGTTTCTTCTGGGACAACGACACGGAAAATATAATCAGCCATTTTCATGCTTTGCGCACGAGATTCAATGTTTGCCTTTACCTTATTTTCATAACCAGAATACGTGTGCAGCACGTACCAATTTTTTTCAAAAGATTCCATTTACGGCTCCTCATTTCGTTGTAAAATAAAAAAACCTCAGTCACCCGAAGTTTTTCTTCCATCCAATTATAGCACAAATCACGCTCGTTTACTAGCGTCTTATTTAAGAACTAATGCAAACAAGCTTTGGATTGCTGTGTCCATAATGAAAAACATCAAAGCAAAAATAATTGATGTTTCAATGACAACTAAAGTGTCACGACGTAATTGTCTTTTTGTTGGCCAAGTAACTTGTTTCATTTCAGCCAATACACTTTTAATAAATTTCACCGTTGTGTCCTCGTTTCGTTCTTATTTTGTTTCTTTATGTAATGTGTACTGATTACAATATTTACAAAATTTATTGATTTCCAAACGCGCGCCACTTTTTCCTTCACTAACCGATTTGGTGTAGTTTCGAGAGCCACAAACGGAACAAGCTAATGCTGCTTTTTTCTTTGCCATCCGTGTCTACCTCCTAACTGAAAATCAAATTTATACATTCTAACAGTAGCATGGAAATAAGTTCTTGTCAATTTGTGATGAGTACTAGCTATTGTTTTATAAATACTTATGATATGATTAGTAAGAAATGAAGTAAAAATGAGATATGGGGGTATTATTATGCTACTTAAAACGCTTGTATATAAGAAAAAAGATCTAACAACTGTAACAGAAACAAATACATTAGAAGAAGCACTTGAAATCTTAGAAACATCTGGTTATCGTTGTGTGCCAATCTTAGATGAATCCGGAAAAATCTTCCGCGGAAATATCTACAAAATGCACATCTACCGTCATAAAGCAAACGGCGGAGACATGACTTTGCCAGTCACTCACCTGTTAAAAAATGCGACAAAGTTTATTTACGTGAATACTTCATTCTTTAAAGTGTTCTTCACAATTAAAGAGTTACCTTATATTGCTGTTCTCGATGATGAAAATCATTTCTATGGCATCTTGACGCATAGCACATTGCTAAACATGTTGTCACAATCTTGGAGCGTTGAGCAAGGAAGCTACGTTCTAACTATTGCTTCTACGGGTAAGCAAGGTGACTTAGCAGCCATTTCTAAAATTATTTCTAAATACAGCAGCATTGCCAGCTGTATCACATTGGATATTGGCAAAGACGAATTTATTCGTCGCACATTGATTACCTTACCAGCTGACACAGACCAAAAACTTTGCGATACAATTGTTGAACATTTGGAACGTAAAAACTACAAAGTTGTCGAAATCGAAAATTTAAGAGATATGTAAGTAACAAAAAAAGTTACGCTAAATTGGCGTAACTTTTTTTCGTATAAGATTCTATTTTCATCTCTTTTAGGCAAACTCTCAAAAATACAAAAAGAACTAGCCCTCACTCTAACAAGAGAGTTGGCTAGTTCTTTTTAACTTCATTGACTCACTTACCACCCATTTTGGCGGTGCTGTTTAAGCTGTTACTCGCGCAACTGCTTTGTTTATTGATTATTCATTAACCAGCTGACACAAGCGAACGCCAAATAATTTTTTAGTCGGCTATTGCTCGTGTTAGAAAAATCTATACTCTTTTATCGAATCCAATTGCTCGATTCAAGTAATACATAATTGGTGCCGAGATTGCCATTGTCACGAACTCACTCAACGCCAATGTTCCATATGTGATCCAAAAAGGTTTCCCGCCTGTTGGCACTAGCATATACGCAATCAAGATCATACTCACTGTGAAAAATAGCGTATTTAATGCTAAGCGAACTTTGACATTTTTTACTTTATTATACAATAGAGCTGTAATACCTAATGCAAGCAATGTTTGTCCACCACCGAACAGGACATCTAAAATACCAAAGCCAAAAAATGCATTATATACAACTACACCACCCAAGACACCCCATAATAATTTTCGGTTGAAGACGACTAAATGGTTCAAGCTTTCCGAAATCCGAATTTGAACGGGACCTGATGAAAGTGGTGTAATAAAAGTTAACGCCAAATATAAAGCCATCACAATTCCGTTAATCATTACTACTCTTAAACGCTGATTACTCTTTGTTTTCATTTCCTTTTCCTCTTTTCTCCTAGTTTTGTTAACGCGGGATGGTCGACGAACCGCAAAGGGTATTATAGCAGATGTCTTTTACTTTTCAACCATACTTTTGCTTTTTTAGTAGCCAGCACCAGTGCAAACGCTTGCAAAAACGTACGTTTTATGGTATAAAGTAAGTGTAAGAGGACATAGGAATTCCCCGTCACGCAAACGAAGTAGGTTTTGCACGCAGAGAATTGTTATGAACTTAAATAAACAACAGAAAGGTGTGGGAATTTGAGCTACCTCTTACTATTACCAGGGTCTAGCAAGCAGCGGAAGAACTAAGTGGACATTTCGAACCTTAGAATTCTTCTCCTTACGCAGTTAAGGATTAAGCACTTGCTAGACTTTTTTTGTTTTTTTCGTGTAAGTTCTTTTTTATTTCGGATTTCCTCTGCTATAATAACTAGGAATCTGCAAAAAAAGATCTTTTTTTGCGTTAGCCACAGGAGGCACACATGAATTTTCATTATCATCTTTTAATCAACCGAGCTGCTGGAAGTGGCAATGGACAGAAAGTCGCCGATAAAATGTTACCTATCTTCGATCAGTATCGAGCTACCTATTCTGTCTACTATTCAGAATATCCCGGACATGATGCAGAGCTAGCGGAACAACTTGCCAAAGCTACACTGGTGCCATGGACTACTGAAAATCAAGAAACATTGACTACCTTTCCACTCCTAGTTATCGTCGGTGGTGACGGTACGCTACACCAAGTTTTAAATACCTTTTACCAATTAGATTTGGAATTCCCCGTTGCTTATGTTCCAGCTGGTTCTGGAAATGATTTTGCTCGAGGAATTGGCTTATCTCGCAATACAGAACAAGCGGTCACTAATTTATTGAACACAACCGAGCCACAGGAAATCAATCTGCTGACTTATCAAGAACAAGTGACCGATACTAAAGGGGTTTTAGTCAACAATTTGGGAATTGGTCTTGATGCAGCAATCGTTCATGCAACAAACCATTCTGCTACCAAAGAGCGCTTAAATAAATATAATTTAGGCTCACTTTCCTATATTTTATCCATTTTACGTGTCTTTTTTACACAAAAAGGATTCCCAATTTTGGTAGATGTTGGCGGGAAAACAATAAATTTTGAAAAAGCTTTTCTTTGTACTACAACCAACCATCCTTATTTTGGGGGCGGCGTTGCTATTGCACCAACTGCTGAGGCATTTAAGCCAACGATTGATTTCGTTGTGGTTGAAAGAATTAATTTATTCAAAATTATTTGGATCGTGATTTTATTACTACAAAAGAAACAATTGAAATCAAAAAATTTCCATCACTTTACTACAAGCAAACTACGCATCGTTTCCACGACTCCCCAGTTTGGTCAAGCAGACGGTGAAGACATTGCACCTCAATCATTTGATTTACAGTTTGGAACAAAAAACCAGTCATTCTGGTGCCAGACGAAAAAATAAGGTCATGTTTCTAAAACAATTAATACATGCTAAAAAGCAATTAGCGGGTAAAATCAACGATGGTTGATTTTACCCGCTAATTTTAGTATTTTTTCATTGCAAACGAATCTTTTCCATCCCAATCATTGGATCGATTGTTTGATTTTCAATTGCTTCACTTGTTAAAATATACGTTTTAGGTTGTTCGTTTGATGCCACTTCTTTTTCCGTTTCGATCGTTTGTGTTTCAAACAAAGGAACTTCTTCGACAATAAATTCATTTCTTACTTCTTTTTTGTTGGAAACAGTACGCTCTTCTTTTTTGGCTGTCTTTACTACTTTTTCTGATACTTCACTTGTATAGGAGCCATCTTCAAAAGGATCATTTCCAGCTAACGAATCTTCATAAGCAGTCAACTTCGTCCGTGTCACAAGCGTCATGCTATCATTTTCTTCAATTCTTCGCTTCAAGGTTGTCATTCGACTAGCAGTTTCATTTTTCACACAAGTCAGGTAAGCTTGTTCTTCTCCAAGCAAAATCAACAGGTCTTTACTTCGGGTAACTGCCGTATACAATAAATTACGTTGCAACATTCGTTGATACTGATGCACCATTGGCAAGATAACCATCTTAAATTCACTACCTTGTGATTTATGGATCGAGCAACAGTAAGACAAAGTAATTTTATTCCACTCGTTTCGCTTATACGTTACCTCATTTGCATCAAATTGAATGACTAATTCATCCACTTTATCGTCAGAATCCTTTGCTAAAATAATTCCCGTAATCACACCCATATCACCGTTGAAAACATTCAATTCTGGCGTATTGACTAATTGTAATACTTTGTCGCCAATTCGATAAACTGTTTCATTCCATCGAACTTCTTTTTTATTTGGTCCACCTGGATTAAAAATTTCTTGCATCATTTTATTCAGTGCATCAATTCCTGCTGCCCCTCGATACATCGGAGCTAATAATTGAATATCTTGCGCAGTAAATCCTTTATTTTTAGCTTTTTCTACGATCTGCGAAATCAAAGGTTCGATTTGGTACGCATCACTTCTAAAAAAAGAGCGATCTTTTTGATTTTTCGTAAAATCACTAGGCAAGCGCCCTTCCTTGATTTCATGTGCTAACGGAATAATACTGGATCCGTCGCCTTGGCGATAAATCTCATTGAGCTCCATTTTTGGAATCTGTTCGATGTTTAGCAAATCATGTAAAACTTGCCCAGGACCAACAGATGGCAGCTGGTCTTTATCTCCAACTAAAATCACCTGCATATTTGTTGGAATTGCTTTAAACAAAGTATTTGCTAACCACGTATCAACCATCGACATTTCATCCACAATTAATAAACCGCCTTCTAATTCCTTGGTACTGACAGAAGGTGTTTTTTCACGCCCATTCAAGCCAAGTAGACGATGAATCGTACTTGCCGGTAAACCCGTTGTTTCATTCATCCGTTTAGCTGCCCGACCTGTTGGTGCTGCCAATAAAATAGGAAATAGTTCTTGCGTATATTTATTGGGATCTAGTTCAATTCCATTTAGTTCAGCAAACAAATTGACGATTCCGTTGATGACTGTTGTTTTCCCCGTTCCCGGCCCACCAGTTAAAATAAATAAAGGCGAGCGAATCGCTTCAGCAATCGCTTTTTCTTGTGAATCACCATATTGAATTCCAAAGATTTTTTCGACGCGTCGAATGTTCTTAGTGACTTCTTTTTCAGGATAATGAATTTCTTTTTTACGACTTAACAATCGTTGAATTGAATTGCCGATCCCCCACTCTGAAAAATACAAGCTGTTTTCATATAGGTTAGTTTCCTCTTGCTGGATTTTTCCTTCTTCGACTAGCTGAATAATGACTGTGGCAACTTGATCGGGTTCAATCTCAACTGGACGACTGGTTTCTAAAATCCGGATCGTTTGCTCCAATAGTGTGTCAGCGGGAACATAAGTATCACCTGTTTGGACACTGTGTTGAAAAATTTGATGTAAAATAGCCGCACGGATTCGTCTTGGCGAGTCAGAAGCAATCCCAATTTGTTCTGCCAAATTGTCCGCTCGTTTAAACCCGATTCCTTCGATATCTTCGACTAATTGATACGGGTTTTCTTGAATAATATCTAACGCTTCATTTTTGTATGCTTGATAGATGCTGAAAGCCAATTGACTACCGAAGCCATAGCGATTCAATCCCATAATGACTTGATCCATTCCGTGATTCAAGCGAATCGTTTCAGCAATCATGTCACGCTTTGGTTTCGTTAAACCAGAGATTTGTCGTAAAAGAGAAGGATCTTCAATGATTTTTTCAATGGCATCTTCCCCCAGCATCTCAACAATTTTTTCAGCTGTTTTTTTACCAATCCCTGGAAATTTTTCACTTGAGAGATACGAAACAATCCCATTAGCCGTTGTTGGTTTTTCTTGCTCATAACGTTCAACTTTTAACTGACGGCCGTATTTAGGATGGTCAACTAGTTCACCATAGAAACGATACGTCTCATTTTCTTGGATTTCCCCGAAACTCCCCGTAACGACAATTTCTTTTTCTCGATAATCTGCACTCGTTTCATTCACATGGACTAAGAGAACTTTATAAAAATTACTTGGATTTTGAAAAAAAATCGCGGCAACTGTCCCAACGAAATATGGCATTTCTTCTGGCTGCATCGAAGCCGCCTCCTTCATCTATAGTAACGGTTCTGGTTTATTCTCCAAGCCTAAAAAATCGACTTCATTCCAAACTTTTAGTTGGTAAGGTAATAAGTTATTTGGCTCTTCTGTCTCTAGTATAGTCAAACTGCTATTAAATAAGCCACCCATTTCACGTAATTGGCTCAGTTCTTTTCCTGTCATCCATTGAATTGCAGCCGTCAGTGACGCACCATGTCCCACGAATAAAATGGGACCATCATGTTGCGCCACTGCATCTGCTACAACCGTTTCAATTCGCGTAATCGCAGCCGTAATTGGCTCACCATTAAATGGTGTTGGATCATATTTATCTAAATGATTACGCAAATTAGGTAGATTTTCCGGGAATCTTTCATACATTTCTTCGATTTTTTGACCTTCCAGCAAACCTAGTCCTAGCTCACGAAGTTTATCCGTAAAAATAATTTCAACTGGGTGTGCCAGCATTTGATTGATTCCTTCAGCTGTATCACGTGCTCTCTTCGCCGTGCTTGCGTAAATGACTTCAAAAGGAACGTTTTTCACTTTTTCCCCTAGCGCTTTGATTTCTTTATAACTTTGTGGGAGTAAAGGTGAATCTCCATTACTTCCTTGGAAGCGACGTTCTTGGTTCCACTCTGTTTTACCATGTCGGGTAAAATATAAATCCATTTTTCCTCACACCTCACTCATTTATCTAGCATTCTTTTTACTATTTTTTATCAAAGATTAGTCTAGTTTATCATGTTCATAGTGGTGTGTTAATTCTAACGCAGGAAATCCTTGTTGGCGCAATGCTTCATATACGATCATCGCTGCCGTGTTTGATAAATTTAGTGAGCGTACATGTTCATCATTCATTGGGATGCGTAAACATTTTTCTTCATTATTACGCATAAATTCTTCAGGCAATCCTGTCGTTTCTTTGCCGAATAAAAAGAAATGTTCTTCACCATCTGCAAAGTTTTCATCACTATAGATTTTATTGGCAAATTTTGAGATTAAATGTAATTTTCGATCCCCCAAAAAATCTAAAAATGCTTCAAGATTTGGATAATACTTGATATTAACGTCATTCCAGTAGTCCAACCCCGCACGTTTTAAATGTTTATCATCTGTCGAAAAGCCTAAAGGTTCGATCAAATGTAAAGGTGTGTTCGTTGCAGCACATGTTCGTGCGATATTTCCAGTGTTCGCTGGAATCAAAGGTTCAAATAAAACGATATGATTCATCTGTTGCTCATCCTCTCATGGTAATGTTCATTTTTTATAATAAATACGATTGAATTTTGGCATAAAAAAAAACGTATCAACTCGGTGTTAGTCACTGCGAGTCGTTACGTTAGTGAAGCTCTTCTCACTATCTTTTATCAGAACAGGAACCTGATAAAAACCAATGAAAAAACAACTTGTTGCTACTATATCACCATTAAATTATTTTTGCAACCACTTGTTAATAAAAACTCAATGTAAACGGTTTTTCTTAGTGCCTTTTAATAATTCAACATCGATTGTAATTTTTTCCAGCGGATGCTTGTACAAATTCTCTTTTATTTCTGGCGCAACTTGCCATTCCAAAGGTGACATCGCCAAGAGATCTTGTCGATTTTTTTTGGGGATTTCAAATTCATACGTGACACGCTGACGTTCAATCAAGTCTAATGATTCAGTAAACTTTGTGACAACTCGCTCATTTGAATAATTTTGTTTTTCTGGTTGATCCGGATAAAAAGCTTGTCGTAATTCTTTCAAATAGTTCTCTTGAGGTACAATTTTTAAAACCGTGCCATCATCTGTTAACACACGTTGAAATTCTTGATAGTGTGACGGCGAAAAAATATTTAAAATCGTTGAAAACTGTTGTGATGCAAACGGCAGGTTCGTCAAATCTGCCACACACCAGAATGCAGGGATTTCTTGTTCCGTTGCAGCATACACGCCTTCTTTAGAAATATCAAACCCAACTGCTGTATTTATTTTTTGCAATTCATTGATTTCATTTAAAAAACTACCTTCTCCGCAACCAACATCTAAAACACTCGCTCCTTCTGGTAGTTTTTTTGCAAGCAATTCGATTACCGGTTGGTACATTCCTGAACGAATCATTCGGCGTCTAGGAGCAAACATTTCTTGGTCATAGTCCGTTTTCACTGCATGTGATAAAAAATAAAGTGTTCCTTTTTTGGATAAATCAAAACGATGGCTGTTTTGACAAACTAAACCTTGTTCTGTTGCAACAATTGATTCCTGACAAACAGGACAACAAAACAATTGCTGATGTTTCAGTAAAAACTGGCGTCCACGGTCAATTTTTTTTAGCATATATTTCCCTCATTTCATTTTTATCTTACCTGTTGGCGAAAACTTTAGCAACCGGAAAAAATGTGTTACAATGCCCAAGAAGAAGAGCAAAGGAGTGCTGTTTATGATTAAAGAATTTTGTGCCGAAAATTACACCTCGATCCCTTTAGCGATTTCCCGCGGCGCGAACCGGATTGAGTTATGCGACAATCTTGCTGTGGGAGGAACCACACCAAGTACTGGCGTAATTGAAGAAGCTTTAAGTTACGCTGGTGAAAAAGAAGTCCCCGTGATGACGATTATTCGTCCGCGTGGAGGCGACTTTGTTTACAATGATATTGAATTAAAGATTATGCACACTGATTTGATTGAAGCAAAGAAATTAGGAACAGATGGTGTTGTTATTGGCTGCCTGACTCCTTCCGGTTGGCTGGATGAAGAGGCTTTAGAGTTGTTGATTGAAACAGCAAAAGGTCTACAGATTACTTTCCACATGGCATTTGACAGTATCCCCGAAGAGCGTCAATTTGCAGCGATTGATTGGCTAGTTGAACACGGTGTTGAACGAATTTTAACCCATGGTGGCACAGCTGGTACACCAATTGAAGATAACTTTGCACATTTGAAAAAATTAATTGCTTATGCAAATAATCGTTTGATTATTTTACCCGGTGGTGGTGTATCTGATAAAAATGCAGAACAAGTTGCAAAAGAATTAGGTGTCACTGAAGTACATGGAACAAAAATTATTCCACTGGATTAACCACAAAAAGGGAGTGTGGCCTGATTAGGTCACACTCCCTTTTGATTATATAAATAATTGCTCGCTAATTTGTTGAAGCTGAACGCTTTGAGCCACAGCCTCATCCACGGTGTTCTCAAAACAGCTTCTTCGGCATAAGCCAATCTCTCATAAAAATATGAGAAGCTATTTTTAGAAAGAATGTCTTATTGCTTGAAGCTGAGCATTTTGAGCCACAACCTTACATAAAATACCCCATAAACAAAGAAGCAATATTAAAATAAATCAACACACTTGTCAAATCACTTAAAGTGGTAATAAAAGGCCCACTCGCAACTGCCGGATCAAATCCCAAACGATCCATCAACATTGGAATCAAACTTCCCGCTAGGTTAGCAACTGTAATCGCAAATAACATTGCCATACCAATAACAAAACCTAAAATAAAATTATTCTTCCAAAAACCAACAATCAAGAAAATAGTCAGACCTGTCACAGCTCCAGTAACTAAACCTGTGAAAACTTCCGCTAGAATCAATCGTGTAAAACTATTTTCTTTTTCATCCGAGATAGCCAATCGTCGCACGGCAACCGCCAATGATTGCGTACCCGCATTCCCAGCTGTCCCCGTAATTAGTGAAATAAACACCGCTAAAATACTCGCTTCACTCACAAGGTCTTCGTAATGACTAATCAATGATGCTGTTGACATTCCTAAAAACAATAGCGTAATCAGCCACGGTAGTCGCCTGGATGCAGCCTTGATTGGATTTTCATTGACTTCTTCTACATTGACCCCAGCCAAACCAGAGTAGTCACTTGCTGCTTCATCATCAATAACGTCAATAATATCATCAACCGTTACGATTCCTAACAAATGATCATCATAGTCAGTAACTGGTAATGCTAGAAAGTCATAGTCCCGAAATGTTTGCGCCACGTCTTCTTGGTCATCACCCACATGCACTGAGATAATTCGTTCACTCATTAAGTCAGCGATCATTGTATCGTCATCGTTGACAATCAAATCGCGCAAAGAAATAACACCAACTAGTTTTCCTTCTTGATTGACCACATAAATGTAGTAAATCGTTTCAGCCACATCTGCCTCATTTTTCAACACATACATCGCTGAACGGACGGTTTGATTTGCAACGATTGAAACAAATTCCGTTGTCATGATAGCGCCGGCTGTTTCATCTTCATAGTGTAACAATTCTTTGATTTCACTGGCATCTTCAGTGGACATCAAACTTAAGTATTTAGCTATTTGTTTTTTATCTAACGTATTTAACAAATCGACCGCATTATCGGTATACATTTCTGCCAACATATCCGCGGCATAGCTTGGTCGCATCTCTGCCAAATATTCCTTCATATGTTCATTATCTTCTTCAATCACGTCGAACATATCAGCTAATTCTTTTGGCGAAAGATACGTATAGATCAATTGACGATCATCTTCAGGGAGTGACTGGTAGAACTGCCCCTGCTCATAAATATGCATCTCCAAGAAATCATTTCTAAATTCTTGAATATTATTTGTCTTCAAATCCTGAGCCAACTGGGCAAATCTTTCCTCTAATTCTTGATTTTCGTCCAAACCAATCTCACCTCACCTTAATCTTTAAAACGTTTGATCACTGCTGCCATGTCTTCTGCTAGTGGCTGCTTAAATTCTAATAATTCTTGAGTAAAAGGATGATAAAAACGTAAATCATAACAATGGAGCGCCTGTCTTTGGATACCCAAATCCATGCGTCCCTCATACATATCATCACCTAACAAAGGACAACCTATTGCAGCAAAATGAACCCTAATTTGATGCGTACGCCCTGTATGAAGTTGAATATCAACTAACGCTGCATCTGAAAAAGCTTGATCAAGCCAATACTCTGTTTCCGCAGCTCGACCTTCTGGGGAAATCGTTCGTTTCAGTAACGAAGTATAGTCCCTCGCAATCGGCAATTCAATGCGTCCATGCGTTTGTAATTCATTCATTTTTCCGCTAACTAATGCTTGATATTTCTTCGTAAATTTCTTTTCTCGAAGTTGCGTATCCAACTTGGCATGAGCAAAACCATGTTTGGCAAATAGCATCAATCCAGATGTATCTCGATCCAATCTGGTTACTACGTGGATCACTTGGTTTTCATACGCTTGTTTTTTGTAATACGCTTTGACCCGATTCGCCATCGTACCATTAGGATGGTATTGTGCCGGAATCGAAGAAACACCCGCTGGTTTATTGACTACCAAAACATGTTCATCTTCGAAAACAATGTCGATTGGTGTCTCATCTAAAAGAACCGTTTCATGCTCTCCTTCAGCGGGAATCACAATGGTTACCTTATCATTGTCTGTCAGAGAAAACAAGACATTTTCGACTTGGTCATTGACTTTGATTTCGCCGCCTTGGAATTTTATTTTTGCTAATAAACCTTTAGATATCCCTTGTTCTTTCAAGAAATATTTTACTTGTTGCGGATGCTCCTTTTGATAAACCCATGTAAACTGCATACTATCCCTCACCAATAAAGGCATCCTTCACGCGATGCCAAAAATGCATATGTCGATAAGAAGCAAAATGGATGCGTTCTTTCGCAATTCGGTAATAAATTGAATGAATGTGTCCCTTTGCCACGTCCAATTGATCAACTGTCACCAAATAATCTTCTGTATTTTCTAACTTGATTTCAACCCACTCATCTTGCCCAATTACAATGGGGGAACCTAACGTCCGAAAAACACGATTATTCAAAGAGGCAATTTCTGTTAATTGAAAGGCATTAATACTAGGATGGATAACTGCTCCACCAATACTTTTATTGTACGCAGTAGAACCAGTCGGCGTTGAAACCGCCAATCCATCACCACGAAAACTTTCAAACAATTCATCTTTGATATACACATCAGCAACCATCGTCCGGTTCGCACGTTTGATTGTTGATTCATTCAATGCAAAAAAATGTTTATCTGGTTGATCATTTGTGTAACTAATTCGCACATCGAGTAACGGATAACTAACACTTTGTTCGCGCGTCGTCAATAAACTATCGACTAACTCTTCTAGTTCGTAATCGCGCCAGTCTGTATAAAAACCAAGATGCCCAGTATGCACACCTAAAAAGCGAACTTCATTCAACCGATGATTAAACCGATGAAAAGCCGAAAGTAACGTTCCATCCCCTCCAACCGAAATCACCAATTCTGGATTTTTTTCATTGATTTTGATACCAGCTTGCGTTAAAAGAGCAACCAACCGTTCGGTAACTTCTAATGTTTTTGCTTCATTATTATGAACAATGGCTACTTTCATTCGTTGCCTCCTTGCTTCTCATCTTCTTTATCCAGCAATGTTCGATAATAAACATCATCTGATTTTCCTCGACCATGAGAAAATAGGCGCTGTGCCTCTTGAATTTCTTCACGAATATTAGACATTTCTTCGTCTAATTGATAGGCAGCTTCTGCGGCACGTTGCAATCGTTCACTCATTTCTTCTGGAAAGACGCCTTGGTATTTATAATTTAGCGAATGTTCAATTGTTGCCCAAAAATTCATCGCTAATGTTCGAATTTGGATTTCAGCTAATATTTTCTTTTCGCCGCTAATCAACTGAACAGGATATTCGATTACTAAATGATAGGAACGATACCCACTCGCTTTTTTATTCGTAATGTAGTCTCTTTCTTGAATTACCTTCATGTCTTTACGGTTACGAATCACTTCCACAACTTGGTGGATATCTTCGACAAACTGGCACATAATACGTAACCCAGCAATATCGGACATTTCTTCTTCTAACCGTCCCATTGGAATATGTCGTAACTGAGATTTTGTTACAATGCTATCGACTGGTTTCACACGACCAGTTACAAATTCAATTGGCACATGTTGATTTTGTTCACGGAATTGTTTACGAATCCCACGTAACTTAACTTTCAATTCTGATACAGTTTGTTCATATGGTGCTAAAAATGTTTCCCAATCTCGTTCCATAACTCATACCTCTACTTTGCACTGACATTCATTGCCTATTTTACCATACAACCAAGAGTTTCCGTAATCGTTCACCCTTTCATTGACCAGAAAAGAAAATTTAGGCAAAATAAAGAAAAAGGGGCGAATAACATGGCAGAAAATTTAGAGATTGAATTCAAAACAATGCTTTCTCAATCAGAATATCAACAATTGATTACCCATTATCAATTGACAGCAACCGATTTTAAAACGCAAACAAACAGTTACTTTGACACACCTGATTTTCAATTAAAAGCAAAAAATTGTGGACTACGCATCCGAAGATATGAGGACTTGGCAGAATACACATTAAAAACGCCAACAACATCTGGACTTTTAGAAACAACTGATACACTAACCAAAGCTTGTGCTGACGACATCCTCCAATCAAATGTGCTACCAATCACAGGTCACGTCTTTGAAAAGTTAATTGATCTTGGCATTCACTCCTCTCAACTCATCAAAACTGGAGAGTTAACGACTAAACGTGCAGAGTTTCACATAAAGGAAGGCCTCTTAGCTATCGATCAAAGTTGGGCACAGAATTTACATGACTATGAATTAGAGCTCGAAGTACAGGACACGACTACTACAAGCGCTGATTTTTTGCAGTTTCTAAGTTCTTTCAACCTTCCTTATCGTCCGGCGAAAAATAAAATCCATCGAATGATTGAGGCAAAAAATTAGATTTCTTTCATTTTCACAAGGCGCATGAGTTCATTTTTTGCGCCTTTTCTGTTAAGTTATAGTCTGTGGATGAAAGTATTCACTAATTATATAGAATCTATTTTTGGGGGAGATTCATATGATCGAAATTTATCTTTTCGTGAACCCTTTGGGGAAATACTGTTTTAATATGGAACGGCAGCTGTTACAGTTCATCGAAGAAGAATATGGGACGACAAATCTAAAAAACAAAAAAGTTCAATTTCGTTTTTTACCTTTAGTTAACTTGCAGACAATCGGGGATGTCATGCAAACACGAGGCATTGATCGTCAAGATTTAGAAGAACGTAACAATTTATTTTCAACAATCTACTCTGCATCACTTGATTGTAAAGCTGCACAGTTTCAAGGAAAGAAAAAAGGACGTCAATTTTTGATTAAATTGCAAGAAGCTGTAGGCTGTAAAGATATTCCTTATTCACAAGCTTTATCTGAGGAACTTTTTGCGTCTATTGGTGGAGATTTAGCAATGTTCAAAGAAGACCGTCAATCTGAATTTGTAAAAGAAGCTTTTTTCTCTGATCAGAAAATCGCTCGAGAGATGGGGATTACCAAACATCCTTCCGCGGTTGTTTATAACTACGCATATGATTGTGATTTCGGCGTTTTAGTCGAAGGGACAAATACTGTTCACCGTATTCAAGAACTTTGTAAAGTAACTGATGAATCCTATCAAATTTTTACTGGTCAACAATTACATACAACTGGTTCAAAATTTACAACTGGCGCAAGCCACTTATCTTTACTTTCAAATTAACTTTTATTCAAAACAAATAAGATCTATTTAACATCCAAGACAGATTGAATATTCTGTTTTGGATGTTTTTTATTTCACTAAAAATAAAGAGCCTCGACAAAAGTCGAGACTCTTTATTCAGCTTTATAAACTCTTTCCTATTTCTGCACACGAAAAATTCGTTTTCTCATTTGAAACATTTCTTTACCCTCTTGATTTTTATAACTCATCAATCAATGCTTCTAATTCATCCAAACGTTTTTCAAACATCGCCATTGCATCTTCAATATAAGCTGCTTGCGTCATATCAACACCTGCTTTTTTCATTACTTCCACTGGATAATCGCTGTTTCCTGCTTTCAAATAAGCTAGGTAGTTACCTAACGCATCTGGTTCTTTCGCCCAGATTTTCTTCGCTAATGCAGACGCTGCAGAAAATCCTGTCGCATATTGGAAAACATAGTAATTATAATAGAAATGTGGAATCCGTGACCATTCATATTTGATTTCTGGATCTTCTTCTACTGCTGGTCCGTAATATTTTGCATTTAATTTTCCATAACTTTCACTTAAATATTCACTTGTTAATGGCACACCTTTTGCGTCTTCAACATACATAAAATGTTCAAATTCAGCAAATTGTGTTTGACGGAAAATTGTTCCTTTGAAACCATCCAAATAATGATTTAACACGTATGCACGCACACGAGGATCTGTTTCTGTTTCCAACAAATACTCAGTCAAAATATTTTCATTTGTTGTCGAAGCAATCTCTGCCAAGAAAATTGAATAATCTCCATAAACATAAGGTTGGTTTGAACGAGTAAAGAAACTATGCACGCTATGACCCATTTCATGAACTAAGGTAAATAATTGATCTAATGTATCATGCCAATTCAACAAAATGTATGGTTTCGTATCATAGCTTCCTGAAGAATACGCTCCGCTGCGTTTCCCTTTGTTTTCAACCACATCGATCCAACGATCAGCAAATGCTTCTTCAACAACTGCCATGTACTCTTCACCCATTGGCTGTAAAGCTTCTAAGGCTTTTG
This sequence comes from Enterococcus thailandicus, assembly GCF_001886265.1. Taxonomy (GTDB): domain Bacteria; phylum Bacillota; class Bacilli; order Lactobacillales; family Enterococcaceae; genus Enterococcus_B; species Enterococcus_B thailandicus. Next base: position 52,437 of record NZ_JXLE01000009.1, on the reverse strand, counting down.
CTCTTGCATCCTCATAAGAAAACTTGATCGGCGCTTCCCCTAATACCGGAGTATACAAATCATACATGTGTAGTTCTTCAACATTTAATAAACGTTTACGCAATTCCATATAACGATGTAATAATGGCAAATGCTTATTCACTACTTCAACCAATGTATCATATACACTTTCAGGCACATGGTTGTTGCTTAAAGAAGCTTCACGAGCAGAATGATAATGACGTGCTTTCGCTTTAAAATTGTACCCTTTGATGTGTGCACTCAAAGTCGAAGCAAAAGTATTTCTAAATTGTTCATATACTTCATATAGTCCTTTAAATGCCGCTTCACGTACAGAACGGTCTGTACTTTCTAACAACTGACCATAGACCCCATGAGAAAGTTGGATTTTTTCGCCATTTTCTCCTGTGATAGTTGGAAAAACTAAATCAGCATTGTTCAATACGGAAAATGTACTACTTGATGCACCAAAAATTTCTCCAGCACCAGCTAAAAGTGCTTCTTGATCAGCCGATAAGACGTGCGCACGATTATCTACCATTTGCTGAACAAAATGGCGATAGATTTCTAATTTTGGCTCTTCTTCAAAGTAACTCCAAATCGTTTCATCTGATAATTGGAGAACTTCTGGTTCCAACCAAGAAACTGATTCACCCACTTTTGCCATTAAGCTACCCGCACGTGAATGCAAAGCTTGATATGTCGTGTTTGCAGTATCTTGATCATTCTTCAAATGAGCGTAAACGTACAACACTTCAATTTTACGATAAACATCTAAAACAAACTCAAGCGCATTCAAAAATGCGGTTGCGCCGTTAGCTAGCGTTCCCTTATACTTTTCTGCCTGTGTCAGTTCCTCAGATAGTTCTTGATATTTTTCGTCAAATTCTTGATCATTTGCAAAAATTTTCGTCAAATCCCAAGTTAAATTTTCAGATAGTTCTTCGCGATTCGGTAATTGGGTTGTTTCACTCATGAAATCGACTCCTTTTTCTTAATCTTTCTTCATCTTATCACAAATTTTCTCAGACAAAAGCTTCTTGCTTAAATTCGTCTAAATATTCTAACAAAAGTTTTTTAACTTTTTAGTTATCCACTTTCTTTTTCCATAGGTCACAACACTCTTCAAAAAATCGCCAATACATTTGTTCTTTCGAAATCAACGGAAACAACCACTCTGGGGCCACGTCTTCAAGCTTTTCACGCCAGCAAAGATAATGAAGCAGTCGTTTTTCCTGTAACGTTTCCTCAAATAGCACTCGATACACAAGCACGTTTGTCCCAAAGAAAAAGAAAAATGCACTTTGCTGATAGATCCATGAGGAAAGATAGAGAAGATGCTTTCCTCTCATATAACAAAACTCTTGAACTTGCAAAAGAGCATCTTGTTTCCGGCGCAATTGCCAATCAAGTTCCTGATAAATTTCTTTTTTAGCTCGACTAGCAACGATTTGTGTGTCACTAACCAACTGATTGGTCAGAATCTTAGTTAAAGAACAAGTATAAAATGACCACTCCATTACCCGATAACTGATTTCCTGAGCGACAGACAACGTCAACTCATGATAAAGATACAACTTTCCTGTGTGTCTATCCACCGCCCAAAAATGAACATGACGTTGCTCGTCATAGCGGCAAGCACCTTTCACTAATTGTGATAATTTGGGGCCTGCTAACAACTTTTTGTTAATCAAACTACTGCTAAGAATCCACCAAACGGTGAACTGCTTACGCTGATAATTCGTTGTCCGTTCAATAAATCGTGAATAAGCTAATGGTGAACATTGGATCTCAAATGCAAAATTTCCGCTAAGTAAATCTGGTCTTTGGGCTAATTCAGACAAATAAGGTTCTATTTCTACTTGTTCAGCGAATTTTTTTAACCATTGATAGAAGACTTCTTTCAGGAATACATGCTCCTCTGATTCTGCTTCGCTAAAAACTTGACATACACTACTTTTCTTATGTGCAAAATGTGCACGAACTTGCTTTCCTTGTTTTAAAATCACCGGCAACCGACAGCCTGGACAAAAATAAATTTCTTGTTTCACAGCTTGACTAGCAATGAATCTTTTTCCATATTGATTGATTGCACACAACATTGTACTCTCCCTTTTTTGTTTCTCAAAAAAAGTTACGCGATTTTCAATGATTTTTTTTTTGCAAAAAAAAGCCATTGTTGATATGCAATCAACAATGGCTTTTCCAATGACAATATTTAGTTGAAATAAAATCTAGTGCGTTCAATCGCATTTCGTTCCATTAAACATTTTCCATGCTCACTCAACGCGTCTGCAGTTCGATCACTCTTCTTAGAAAATTCAAGAATTCTCGCAATTTGATTTTCTACATCTGCTTGGTTAAGATTTTCGAGCCAAAAATGTACCGATAAATAATACTTTTCGTCAAACAAATATAAATCTGTCCAAGCAGACTCTAATCGCACATCTTGAGCCAACTGAATCATTTGTTCAAAATCATCAAACACAAAAATCGCACGACTCTCATCTGCTTTTACAGGCTCATCTTCCGCATCTTTGGGTTCATCATAATCATCCATCATTTGTTGGCGCAAGAACTCACTAACATCATCTGAGTCAATCGGACCATCGTGTGCTTGAATCATTTCTTCATCAGGCAAATTCTTACTAATAAATAATTCTAGCCCATCACCCTTTGGCAAAACTTGGAAAGTCACAGCTTCGCTTCCACGAAATTCTTCTTCGATATCGACTTCTTCTAAAATACTATAGAAGAAATTCTCTATCTCCTTGTGATTACCCAACAAATCTAAAAAAGAAACACCTCGTTCTTCTAAATCTTCATGACCAATCAATACGCGGATGGTATTTTCATTGATATGTTCCATTTCCATTTCGCAACACCTCACTTTGCCGCAACGGTTAATATAGCTTCATTGTAGCGAAAACCAGTTAAATGTAAAGAAAAACCTTACTTTACCAATAGAAAGTTAAAAAATTTTTCTTTATTGAAACAGCTACTGAAACAATCACCCTACGCTATTTTTTATAATTGTGTAATGATTTCTTATCTAATCACAAATAAATAACCATAATCCTTGAACTAAAAATATCAGCCAAATTTTTTATTATAACAAAAAACTTGGAAGACCATCTACAGACAGTCTTCCAAGTTTGATAATCTTTTATAATCCAGCCATTAACTGGGCCTGACGTAACTCTAATTGGCGAACATCGCGTGGTAAGAAACGGCGAATTTCATCTTCATTGAAGCCAACTTGCAAACGTTTGTCGTCAATCATAATTGGACGACGAAGCAATCCAGGGTTTTTTTGAACTAAGTCTAGTAGCTCTGGCAATGGTAGCTCATCTAAATCCATATTCAACTTTTGAAATACCTTTGATCGCGTTGAAATAATTTCTTCTGTACCATCTTCTGTCATTTGCAAAATAGCTTTTAATTCAGCGCTATTCAACGGTTCAGAGAAAATATTACGCTCAACAAATGGGATTTGATGCTCTTGCAGCCACGCACGAGCCTTTCTACAGGATGTACAACTTGGGGAAGTATATAGTGTTAACAACGTGCACCACTCCTTTTCGTGAAAATCATCACATTTTTGTAACAGAAGACTCATTTCATCTTCTATCTGTTTCTATTATACCTAATCGTAAATTAAATAGCTACCTTTTTTTTTATATTTTTTTTCAAAAATGAATGTTATCTAAGGTTTTTTTACAGTTAAAGCAAGGCTTTTCATTTTGACACACATTTGAAAATGAGAAAACTCCAATCATTTTGCAATTTTTTTGCAAAATTAAACAGCCTGAAAAACTGTACTATTTTAAAATCACTAAAGCAAAAAGAAATCGGATACATTAGATTAAATATGTTTTTTATTCCTACGAAATCAATTAAGCCTATTCAGCAGTCGATAAAAAAAGTTTAACATAACGCCTATTTCATCTGTACTAAATAACAACACTGTTAACATAAAAAACAAGTAATTAAAATTATTCTAAATTAAAAACAAAGATAGTGTTATTTAAAGTTTCCTGCAAAATTTTGCTACTGTATCAAAATTTGATTTCTAAACAATTTCTTTAGATTTAAAAGAAAAATTATCTCTCAAAAAAATCTCAAAAAAGCTTAATTGATTGTTCTAGTCATCTTTTTCTTTTTTTATATCATTTTTGGTGAAAAAAACTGAAATTTAAAAACGTTGCTACAACAACAACTAGAAAATACAGTAATAAAAACCTTTATTATCAACGTTTATCGAGATTTTTTTCTGATACAATGATGAAGGATTTGTGAAAAAACAAATGAAAATCGAAAGGCGTGTAAGATTTGATTAAAGCTGTTGTATTTGATGTTGACGATACAATGTATGACCAACAACAACCATTTAAAAATGCGGTGAATAAAGTGGTTCCGCTGGTTTCAGATGAAGATATGCATCCATTATATATTCGTTTCCGTCATCATAGTGATGAAAACTTCCCAAAAGTGATGGCTGGGGAATGGACATTAGAATATATGCGGGCACATCGGATTAGCCAGTCGCTAAAAGATTTAGACTATCCACATATTACTGAAGAAGATGGTTTGTTTTTCCAAAAAGTATATGAAGACGAACTAAACAATATTTGTCTACATGATGAGGTTCGCAAAACACTCGACTTTCTAAAAGAAAAACACGTACCTATGGGTATTATCACGAACGGTCCAACAGATCACCAATCAAAAAAATTAAGCCAACTACAATTAGCAAATTGGATTCCAACTAAAAATATGATTGTTTCTCAAGCAACTGGTTTTCAAAAACCTGAAAAAGAAATTTTCCAATTAGCAGCCGCAACATTTTCAATGGAACCAGCAGAAACACTCTACGTTGGTGACAACTATGACAATGACGTTCTTGGCGCGCATCGTGCAGATTGGCATTCTCTTTGGTTTAATCATCGTGGAAGGACGATTGATACAACACCTGTTTCAGACATCGAAATTAGTTCATTCGATCAATTACTTGAGACAATGGAATCTGTCTTTGCTTAATCAAGTTAAAAATACTCAGGACAAGTAGTTTGTCCTGAGTATTTTTGTTAGCAAAAAATTAGGCAAATTTTTTCTCAAAAAACGGATTAAATCCGCACTTTTTTTGAGTCCTACTCTTCCAATTCACCCACACTTAAAATCATGCGAATATCGTCTTCCGTTAGCTTCGTCAATTGTTCTTCGTTTCCTTGAATTACTTTTTGGAACAATTCTCGTTTTTCTTTTTGTAAAGAGTTCATTCGTTCTTCAATCGTTCCTTCAGCAATCATTCGCCAAACTTCCACCACGTTTTTCTGACCAATGCGGTGTGCCCGTCCGGCTGCTTGTTCTTCGATTGCGGGGTTCCACCACAAATCGTACAAGATAACGGTGTCTGCTCCTGTCAGATTTAGTCCGGTCCCACCAGCTTTCAATGAAATCAAAAAGACATCTCGCTCGCCGTCATTGAAAGCATCAACCATTGTTAAACGATCTTGTGGTTTTGTACTTCCACGTAAATAGAAAGTTGTCATTCCTAGCTCTGCCAGCTCTTCTTCCAAGATGCTCAACATCCCAGTAAATTGAGAGAAGAGTAATACACGTCGGTTGTTTTCTTTGGCAGCTACTAACATATCTTTCACTTGTTCTAATTTTCCTGACCCACCTTGATAATCATCAATAAACAAGCGTGGATCACAACAAATTTGGCGTAAGCGTGTTAAGCCAGCTAAAATTCCAATCCGATTTTTCTTAAATGCTTCTGCATCCATTGAAGCTACTTCTTCACGCATTTGGCGCAAATAAGCAAGATAAACCGTTTTTTGTTCTTCTGTTAAAGCAGAATATAAATTCATTTCCGTTTTTTCTGGCAAATCTTGAAGCACCGTTTGCTTATCTCTTCTCAAGACAAACGGACGAATCATTTGTGCAATCTCTTCTGTCGAAAGTTCTCTGAATTTCGTTCGATTTGGAAAGAAACCAGGCATGATTGTCGCAAATAATGACCATAGTTCTTCTAAATTATTTTCAATTGGTGTTCCGCTCAGTGCAAATCGTTGTGGAACTTGTAGTTCTCTCAAGGCTTGCGCCGTTTTCGTACTACTATTTTTTACCATTTGTGCCTCATCTAAAACCAAATATTGAATCGACATTTCTTGATAATCAGCAACGTCTTGTCGCAAACTTGCATAAGAAGTTACGCGAATATCAACGTCATTTTTAAGAAGTGTTTCCCGCTCTTTTTTATTTCCATTTATCACTTGAACACTTAAAGAAGGCGCAAATTTTCTGATTTCTGCTTGCCAATTATAAATCAGACTTGCAGGAGCAACAATCAGTGCAGATAACCCATTCTTTTCTTCTTTTTCTGAAAGTAAAAAAGCGATTGTTTGTAGCGTCTTACCTAACCCCATCTCATCAGCTAAAATTCCACCAAATTGATAATGACCGAGCATTTTTAACCACTGGAACCCTTGTCTTTGATAATCGCGCAATTTCGCATTCAGTCCCTCAGGTAACGCCACTTCATAGTTTTCTGGTTGGATCAGATCTTGTACCATTTTTTTGAAAGAATCGCTAAAGGTTGTTCGACTTCCTGATAATTGGCTTTGAACAATCAGGCCTTGATTTTTAGGTACATGGATTGTTCCTGCTTCCGAACGAATTGATTCTCTTAACTGACGCAAAACCTCACTTGTTTGTTGAAATTCTTCTGAGTCAAAAGATAAAACTTGTCCATTTTCCAACGTGTAGAACGCATCATTGCGCAACAAACTTTGTAGCACATGATCGATCTCTTTTTCCTGGATTCCTGTGACATCAAACCGGATATCTAACCATGAACCTGTTTCAGTCACTTCGATTTGCGGTTGGTGCTTTTGAGCATCTAAATACAATTCACGTAATTTTTTTCCAATTCGTACTTCACCGAACTGGCGAAAAACAGCTAATTCTGTTCTGAAAAATGCGTATAATTCTTCCCCCGCAGGCAACACCCGCTCATAACCTGTTTCATTTTCTTGATAGTGATACATCTTGAATAAGTCAATCACTCGTTGTTCTTGTGCTTGATCTCGTAAAATTTCACGAGATGAGTCTGATTGTACTTCATGCTTCTCATCAGTTGAATAAATGACATCTTCATAAATAAAATCAATTCGCGCTTGAATTTTCCCTTTGGATTTCCGGAAGAAAAACACGAATTCAACAGGAATATCTGCAACTTCCGATTCCACCTCTTCTGTCACTTCCACTTCTGCAATTTGGGTTAACAGAGGCAACAGTTCTTTAAAAAGTGAAGAAAGTTGTTGTTTTTCAAATCTGACTTGAGGTGTTTCAAAACGCTTCATTAGTTGTTGCCAGGTAAGATAGATGGTTTGCTGTTGTTTCGTTAAGGAATAGAACGTTCCTTGCATCATTCCCCATTGATAGTGAGTAAAAAATAAATCAAATGTATTTTCAGCACGTAATAGATACGCATCTTCTTCTTTAACTACTTTAAAATGCAGTGGCTTTTCTTGATCTGAAAATTCAATTCCCTGATACGTTTGTTGATCAATTATCACTTGTAAACGGGTTGTTTGATTCATCTGCTCCAACAAATATTTTGCTTGCTCTACGGGTAACATCAAATATCGCTTATCTAATTTTCCTTTGACTTGTAGACCGCTGACACCCAGTAGTTGTTGTGTTTGTGCCGTTCCAGCGAATAAGCTCAAAATCGTTTGATCTTCTCCTTGAAACGCGCGTTTATTCAATTCAAATTGATATTGTTTATTTACGGTGTAAGCTTCATTTTCGGTATAAGCTTGCAAAAAATCATAAATATTTTTGACAATATAGGTTTTCTTAGGTGCTTTTAAGTAGCCGATTCTCAAAGAAACTGCTAGTAGTGATAATTCTGGATGGTATTGATTTGTTTCAATCGCTTCAACTTGATACTCAACAATTAACGGCTGGATTGCACGCGTTGTTTGTTTCGTTTGTAAACGCGCAAACCCTTTGCTTAAAATCTCACCTTCACTAACTGTTCGAACTGGTTCAAGCATTGGCTGGTCTTTTCTCATCACTCGGGAAACATTTTTCGAACGTAGATATAATTCAACAGCCACCGTATGCTTACAATAATGATGCTCTTCCCAATAAGGACATTGGCAATAATCAACTTCCTTTGCTGTGCCATCTAAATCGACCATGTACAATTCGCTACCTAATACTTCAGCATGCCATACGGTATTTTCTTGATCAGGAACAACCGATAACACTCGACCTTCTTGCAAGTATTTGCGTCCGCGTTCAATCACTTTTTCCGGAATACTCCATTTCATCGTTATCAATCTCCCTTTATCCAAGATGATAGCGAACGGTACTTTGTCCACTACCTTTTGCATCAATTCTTATTTGTTGTAACACTCGTTCTTTTAGTTCTCTGACGTGACTGATGATTCCTATCATCCTTCCTTCGCTTTCAATCGTTTCCAAAGCTTCCATTGCCATTTCTAGTGCTTCCTCATCTAATGAGCCAAAACCTTCATCGATAAATAACGCCTCAACAGTAATTCCGCCTGACTGTGCCTGAATGACTTCGGCTAACGCTAATGCTAACGAGAGAGCAGCAATGAAACTTTCTCCTCCAGACAAGGTGTGCGCACTTCGCGTCATCCCAGCTTCGTCATCATACACGTTGATTTCCAATCCAGTTTTGCCACGATAGCTCCCAACTGAATCGGCTAACTCAAACTGATACCGATTTTTCGTTAGACGTTGTAAATGAGTATTGGCAACTTGGAGTACTTCTTGTAAGTACACTTGAAGTACATATCTTTCTAAACTGATTTTTTTCACGTTTTCCCCATTGATTGTTTGCGAAAGCTGTTGTAGCTGTGCCAACTCATCCAGTTGCTTTTGACTTGTTTGATAAAGTGCTGCAAATTCCGTCACAATCGCTTGATTATTTTCTTGTTGCTCTTGGATTTTATAAAGTGCCGTTTGCTGTTCTTCAATTACTTGCTTTCCTTGCGCAATCTGTTCAGCTAAATGGGTATCCTCTGGCACTTCAACTGACAAATCCACCGACTCTAGTTGTGCTAGTTTCGCCTTCGTAATCAATTGGTCTTCTTGATATGTTGCGACAATCGTTTTGTACTCCTCATATTCAACTTGTTGCTGAGCAAAAGACACTCCTTCATCTGCTGAATTAAAATACTCTTGTTCGGCTAACAAATCCTGAATTTTTGCTTCTGTTTTCATTTGTTTGACAGCCAATTTTGCTAATTGTTCTGTTACTTGACTAAGTTGCGCTTTCGTTAACTCAATGGATTGATTGAGTTTATCTCCGACTGCTTTTTCTTGAGCTAATTGTTTACTTTGCTCTTCTATCTGTTGAGCCAGCTGCTGGACAACTTCTTCCAGTGTATCAATTTCAACTGTTGCTAATTGTTTCTTCAATGTTTCCATTTGACCAATACTGTGCTGGTGTTTCGCCAATAAATCTGTCTGAATTTTTTGTTGTTCTTCAACTGCTTGGCGATTTTTTTCAAGTTTTACTTGCAGGGCTACTTGCTCAATCTTGGCTTTTGCCAACGTTTGCTCTTCTTGAATTATTTTTTGTTCAATTTTACTGAACAAATCTGATATTTGTTCACTGGTAACCGTTATGTTTGATGCATCCTCGGCCAAAGGAAAATCTTGTAATGATTCACTCAATACTTGTTCACAAGTTGTTACTTTTATCAATGAATCAGCTAACTCTTTTTCTTCTTTTGCCAATTGTTGTTCAAGTTTAGCTACGTACGCTTCATTTTGACCATGACGTTGGTTTAACGATTCTGCATAGGCTTCCGCATCTGCTAGCTCTTTTTCTAGCTGTTGTACAGCTTGTTGTTCAGGTACTTCATGACTGGTATTTTCTAGAGGATGTTCTACTGAACCGCAGACAGGACAAGGTTCCCCTGGCAAAAGTAATAATTGCAATCGAGCAATCTGCTGTTTCGCCCACTGACTTTTAAGTTGGGCAATCTTCACTTGATGTTTTTTTCGTTTCTCTTGAATTTCTGTGGCTTCACTACTTAACTGAGCGAGTTGTTTCTGGCTCTTTGTTTTTTGTTGGTCAAGTTTTTGTGTCACTTGTTGTGCACTTTCCCACTCTCTTTTTTGTTGCTGCAAGTTTGCGAATGCAAGCTGTTGCTTTGCTAGTTCTTCTTGTGTTGCTAGTAGTTGCGTTATTTCTTGTTGGCGTATATTCAATACCCCTTGTTGCTGTTGAAAGTCCTTTAACTGTTGTGTAGCGACGGCTAGTTCTTCATCGATCAACCGAAGTGATTTGCCTTGTTCGGTGTATTCTTTGACACGAGGAAGCAATGTTTTCTTTTCTTGATAGTCATCATTTAACCGTTCAATTGCTTTTTGCAAGTTTTGCCGTTCTTCGACTTTTTCTTTCCACTGCGTGAGTTCTTCTTGTAACTCGTCCAACAGCTCTTTCTGCTTTAATTCATCTTCAAGAAGCAATTTCCGTTCATTTTCGTATTCTTTGTTATGTGATACAGGATCAAGCAAACGTTGTCCAAACTCATAATAACGAATCCATTGTTTTTTTTCTGTTATTTCGTCTTGCATTTCAAGCAAATTCCCCATTTTTTCGAGTAACGTTTGCTTTTCTGCTCTTTGTTTTTGTACCGATTGGATTTGGTAATACTCTTTTTCTAGCTTTCCTTGAACAACTTGCTCTTTTTTCAACTGTTGTTGAACGAGTTGGATTTTCTCTGCTAACACTTGCTGTTCTTTTGTCCAACACTGCATCACTTCTTCAAAGCTCAGATCAGAAAAATCTCGTTCTTCTAGAGAAACAAAACGTTTTTGTAAAAGCAATAATTCTTGTTCTAAGTAATCAAGCGTTTTTTGTTGTTTCTTGGCTTTTTCTTTTAAAATTTCATTGAACTGTTGGAAAATCTGCGTACCAAATAAATTACGGAGTACTACTTCCTTTTCGCTACTAGATGAAATCAAAAAATTACGAAATTCCCCTTGCGGCAATAGTACGATTTGTGAAAATTGCTTAGCATCTAAGTGCAAGAGTTCTTTAATCAGCTCGTCGACTTCCCCGCGTTTCGTTAATTGACGCACTTCTTTTCCTGATTCGTTAAAAATTGTTAAGGAAACTTTCGCTGATTGCTTACGATTTCCGTCGCCTTTTAACTTAGCCAGCACTTGCTCAGGTTTGCGCGTGACTTCATAAGTTAGCTTCTGATGTTCAAACGAAAAAGTGACACTGGTTTCTTCTGCCGGTGTCGCAAATAATGAACGCATCTCTTTTCCCGAGCGCAGTCGCCCTGAAGTTTCTCCAAACAAAGCATAGGTCATCCCATCAAAGATTGTCGTCTTGCCTGCACCTGTTTTACCGCTAATCAAAAATAGTGGTGCTTCAGTCAAAAGCGAAAAATCAATGGTTTCATCAATAAAGGGACCAAAGTTTTTTAATCGTAATTTTTGTGGTTTCATCACTGATCATTCCATTTCCATTAGTTCTTGTAGAGTTTCTGTGAGCCACTTTTCTTGATGATCTGTCAGTGGTTCATCCGTTATTTCTTTAAAGAAAGTTGTCGCCATTGATTTCGGATCTTTCATTTCTACCGACTGTTTTGTCGTTATTGTATCCAGACGGCCGTTTACTCGTTCCACGCCTAAGATTCTTGGATATATTTTCCGCAACTGATTCATCATATTGGGGATGATTGTTCGGTCTGTTAAGTAGATTTGTGTGTAATTTTCCCGATTAACTGTTTGGTAAAAAGCTGGGCTCAATAGTTCTTTAAAATTTGCTTGTAGCTCTTGAATATCATGAAGAGGTGTCAATTCACGGAAAGTCAATTGTAGACGATCATTCAAATCAACTATCCAGACACCTTTTTTCTGATTGATTTCTGATAAAGAAAACTTCAACGGTGAGCCACTGTAGCGTGCATTTTCTTGGTGTAAAGCCGCTTGATTATGCAAATGACCCAATGCAACATAGTCAAAATCTTTCAGCAAGTCGCCAGACACTGCATCTAAACCACCGACTTCAATCTTTGTTTCTGAATCAGATTTTGAGCTTCCCGTTACAAAAAAGTGACTGACTAATACTTGTTTTTTATTTGGTTCAAATAGCGTCTGCATTTTTTCAACGACTAAAGTCATTGCTTGTTGAATCGTACGAATTTCATCGTCTTCAAAATATAAACGAGCAGCAATTGGTTCAAAGTAAGGTAACAAAAAGAACTGTGTGTCACCAAACGTAATCGGTTGAAACGCTTCAGCAAACTGAGTGCGCAAGAAAAAATCAGATTGACTAAACCAAGGTGTCCCTGTCGACAATCGAATGCTACTATCGTGATTGCCAGAAATTGCGAAAATCGGAAATTTTTCTTCTAAATTCCAATCAATCATCAACTGATTAAACAACTCGACTGCTTCCGTCGCTGGCACGCTTCGATCATACAAATCACCTGCGATGATGATTGCATCAACTTGTTCCTCTTTTGCTACATTCAAAATATCTGAAATAACTTGCTTTTGTTCTTCAAGCAAATCATAGCCTTGTAATTTTTTTCCAATATGCCAATCGGCTGTGTGCAAGAAACGCATATACTCACCTCAAAAAAATGTCCTTCTAATGATTATAACACTTCCCAGAAGGTCGTAACAGAAATGTTTCACATCTCCTATATCCATAAAAAAACAGAGACGAAACAAAAAACTACGAAAAAATCAAAATTGATTTTCTCGTAGCTTCTCATTTATTTTATTTCATATTTAAAATCAGGATTTACTTCTTTGTCTAATTGATCAAACGCACCTTGTGTTCGACGTTCGACTTCTTCCAAACCTTCCTTATCCATTTTCTTAATGTCAGATAAGTCAATTGGTTCTCCAAACCGAACCGTTACACGTTTGCGCTTAAACAGATCCCCCAATGTCAATGGTCCTTGGTAAACAGCCGGAACGATTTTCACTTTTGCCATTTTAGCAATCAACGCCATCCCACCTTTCAACTCTGTCGCATGGCGCGTACCACTTGGAAACATGATTAGACCCAAGTCTGTTGATTTCAATATTTTTACAGGTGTTTTGATTGCGCTTGGTCCTGGTTTATCGCGTTTGACCGGAAAAGCATTCGCATGTGTCAAAATAAATCGTAAAATCGAATTTTTGAACAACTCTTCTTTTGCCATAAAGCTAAATTTCTTTGGTGCTGCCCCAACAGCCAGGTACAATGGATCCCACCAAGTGCGATGTGGCGCAACTAATATGTAATTCTCGTCTTTAGGCAACAATTCTTTATTTTCATAATGGGCATTGCCGTTGACTATCGCTAAGACAACTCGAACAACCCCGCGCATAAATCGATAAAACATAGACTCTTCCTTTCTCTTTGCTGAACATAGATAGTATGCCTAAAAAAATCTTCCTTGGCAAGCAAACTTGGTTCTTTTTAACAAACATAGTATAATACAAACGATTATTTTATTCACTTTGGAGGGAAACCCATGCTTCACGAAGACGAACGAATTGACCAATTATACGCAGAAGATATTAAAATTATCCAAAGTGCGCAAGTTTTTTCCTTTTCACTTGATGCTGTTTTACTCGCAAATTTTGCGCGTGTGCCGAAAAGAGGACAAATCGTCGACCTATGTGCTGGAAACGGTGCAGTCGGTTTATTTTTAAGTAGAAAAACGAATGCACAGATTGATTTGATTGAACTACAGCCTCGCTTAGCCGATATGGCGAAAAGAAGCGTTGTGCTTAACCATTTAGAAGACCAAGTCACTGTTCATACCACCGATTTAAAAAATAGTTTAGCAGTTGTTCGTCATAATTCTTGTGATCTTGTTGTCTGTAATCCACCCTACTTCAAAGGATTGCCCACAAACAAAAAAAATCCAAATGAACACTTAGCCATTGCGAGACATGAGATTTATACAACACTCAATGACGTTATCCAAATCTCTAGTAAACTTTTAAAGACAAACGGGCGCTTTGCAATGGTTCATCGACCTGAACGCTTTTTAGAAATTTTAGATGTCATGCGTGAACACCAAATCATTCCAAAACGCATTCGCTTTGTCTACCCAAAAGCTGGAAAAGATGCCAATATTTTATTGATTGAAGGTATCAAAGAAGGAAAATTAGACGGGTTTAAGGTTTCTTCACCACTTATCACTTATGATGAAGATGGTCAGTATACGCCAGAATTACGTGGTATGCTTTATGGAGACTAAGCATTATTTTTATGTTCTCGCTTGTAAGGACGACACTTTTTATGGTGGATATACAACCAACCTTGAGCGAAGACTTGCCGAGCATAACAACGGGACAGGCGCCAAGTACACTCGCTTACGTAAGCGTCGCCCTTTACAAATGATTCATGCAGAATGTTTTGAAACTAGAAGTGCAGCAACCAAAGCAGAGTCTGCCTTTAAAAAATTAACTCGAAAACAAAAAGAACTTTATTTAGACACGCATCTTTCCGTTGATCTTCCCTAAGGTGTAATGGGAAACACTTATTCTTATTCCTATTTAGAACAAAAAAAGACTTGAGATGAACCTTCATCTCAAGTCTTTTTCTTATTGTGCTGTATCTAAATCTTCTGATGTATTTGCCATCGAGGATGAAGTTGCGCCATTAGTTAAATCTTCACTGTCCTGATTCGTTGCCTCGTCAGTTACTTCTGAATCTTTCGTTAACTCACTGCTTGAACTTTTACCACCTAATAACGCTTGGCTAACAAAGTGCGCATAATGGATCATTCCTTCAGGGTTTGGATGAACTTGATCGTCGTAGAACCATTCATCGTGATCTTTGCTGTAGTCATACCAATCAATCAGGGTCATATTATCATATTTTTTCGCCATTTTAGCTAGCATATCATTTACATCATTTTGCCAGCGTTTAGTTGGTACTCGAACATTTACCCAGTAAACTTTGCGATCACCTATCGTGTCCATCACACTATCAAATTGCGTTTCTGAAAATGCACCATTAGTTCCTAAACCAACCAACACGGTATCTTTCAAGAGCTCTTGTTTTTTCAGTTCTTCAAGATAAGGTTCGCTCGTATAAAGCTGGCGTCCGACGTCACCGTCCACAACTACTTTAGGATAAATTTCTTTTAAGTCCGTGGCTGCATCAAGCATAACCGAATCGCCAAAAGCTGTCAGTTCCAGTTTTTGTGCTTTCTTTCCTTGTGCCTTAGTCAAATCATATTTATCCAAAACACTCTGATCAAGTGTTCCAGAAGCTTTGCCATTTTCTTCTTTACTTTTTTCTGCTAATTTTTTATTCGCAGCAATTTTTTCTTGTAACTGTTGTTGATCCGCTGTCACAGCATTCTTTGGCGCAATCGTAAAGCCAACTAATGCAATGATGACAACTAGTAAACCTGGAACTAGCCACGGCTTTTCAAGACTAAGAATTGGTTTTTGGAACCAGCCCTTAACAACTGAAAATGTTTTGCTATAATCAAAACGTGCCAATGGTCGTTCAATATAGCGATAAGACAATTCACTAATCAACAGAATCAAAGTTACTTCAATTAACGTGTGCATCAAGACGTGGTCGCCAATATTAGAAACTTTTGCCTCATAAAAAATCATCACAGGAAATTGGTAAAGATAGATGCCATAACTTCGCTTACCAACCCAAGTAAAGATTGGGTTCGTTAACCACCTATTCCAGCTTGCGCCAGGATGAGCTGTCACCGCAACTAACACCACACACAACAAGCTAACTAACAACATCCCACCGTAATAAACAAAGTCCATATGGTCATTGAAGAAAAAGAATGCTGAAACCAATAAGACAAACGAAATCAATCCAGCGATATTCAATGTCTTCTTCGCTTGTTTAGGTATCTCTTTTTTCAATCGTGTGCTTGGCCAAACAAAAGCCAACGCACAGCCGAGCCAAATCGAAAATAGTCGTGTATCTGTTCCATAATAAACACGAGTTGGATCTGCGCCAGGTGAATACAAAATCATCATCAGGATAGCTGAAATTCCCGACATTCCCAATACGGTGTAAAAAATCCATTTTTTCTTTCGAACTAAAGTCATCAGTAAGACAAAGATAATTGGCCAAAACAGATAATTTTGTCCTTCAACTGCCAAAGACCAAATGTGAGTAAACGGTGATTCGTTGGCAAACCGATCAAAATAAGATAGCCCATTATTGATTTGCCACCAGTTATTCACATAAAACAAACTACTGATAACCGTGCCTCGCAAGTTATTTAACAAACCTCGCTGAAACAAAGTAATATACGCTGAAGCAGTAACTAATAAAAAGACTAAGCCCGGATAAAGTCGCTTCATCCTTCGAACATAAAACTGCCAAATATTTATTTTTCCATTTTGTTCCCATTCTTGTCGCAATAAATCGGTAATCAAATAACCAGATACCACAAAAAATATCGGTACGCCCAAATAACCACCTGTCATTACTCTTGGTAACAAATGATAGAGAATAACGCCCATTACGGCTAAAGAACGAATACCATCAAAGCCTGTGATATAGCGACTTTTTTTCAATCTTTTTTGTTTTTCCATTCAATCTTCCAACTTTTCATAAACTTTTTTCATTTGTAATATACGTTCATTATAAGAAAATAGCAAGACTTATTTAAACTTCTTGCCATCTTTTCTATCATCCCATAAAATTTGGCAAAAGAACAATGATTTCATCGACTTTAAGAAATTTTCAAAAGAAATAACGTAGCAACTTTTTTCACTTCCAGTCAAAAGTTAACGAGATAAGTTATTTTTTTGAAGTCATCAATAAGCAGATACAAAAAGAGGATAAAACGAACAGTCGTTTTATCCTCTTATTTTTTATTTTCTGATTAGACGCCATCTTCATAAAAACGTCCTAGAATTTGAACATTCTCTGCAATACTTACGAAAGCATCCGGGTCAGAGGCTTTCATTGCTTCTCTTAATAGCGGAAGTTCGTAACGTGTCACGATTGTCATCAAGACTGTTTGTTTGTCATGTTTGTACGCACCTTCTGCTTCATTGATAATCGTGATTCCTCGACGCATACATTTTTGGATTTCATTCACGACTTTTTCAGGATGTTTCGTCACAATCATAACCTGCATTTTCTTCTGCTTCGTGTAAAAAACATCTGTCACTTTCCCACTAACAAAAATCGACAACGTGCTATAAAACATATATTGCCAACCAAACAGAATTCCAGCAACAAACACAATCAATGCATTGAAATAAATCGAAATAGAACCAATGGATTTACCAGTTTTCTTTCGTATTGTGATACTGACAATATCTAATCCACCAGAAGACAGACCATTTCTAAGTACTAAACCAATCCCAGCACCCATCACTGCTCCACCAAATAATGCACAGATGATTGGATCTGTTGATAACACGGTTTCAGGTACGATGTGAATAAATAGCGAGGTCAAAGTAACCGTGATAAACGTGAAAATTGTAAATTTTTTACCGATTTTAAACCAGGCTAGGAAAAATAATGGAATGTTCAATAGATAAAGAGTTGTTGACACTGGTACTTCAAAACCAATCAACGTTTTGGATAAGGTTGTTAAAATTTGCGCCAGACCAGTAATTCCACTTGAATAAATATGACCTGGTTGATAAAAAAGATTTAACGCAATAGATGCAATTAATGCATAAACAATAGATACCGAAAGTTTGGTCGTATAGTCGTGATAGGCCCAATTTTCGAACGTTTTTTTCATGAAAAAGCCTCGCTTTACATAATTATGGCTCTATTATAAGGTTTTTTCTTATAAAAAAAAAGAGAAGATGGCAAAAGCTTAACACTTTTACCGTCTTCTCAGAATCATTTACAATTTAACTGATTTTTATTCTTCAATTTCAGTGACATCAATACTTAATTCTGCCAATTGAAGTGGAGAAACTAAGCTTGGTGCTTCACTCATGACATCAGCTGCTTTTCCGTTTTTAGGGAAAGCAATCACTTCACGAATATTTTCTTCACCTGCAAGTAGCATAGCAAAACGATCTAATCCTAAAGCAATTCCGCCATGTGGAGGGAAGCCGTAGTCCAACGCAGTTAATAAGAAACCAAATTGTTCTTCCATTTGTTCTTTCGTGAATCCAAGTGTTTCAAGAACTTTTTCTTGTAACTCACGAGTGTGAATCCGAATTGATCCACCACCAAGTTCATAACCATTTAAGACAATGTCGTAAGCTTCAGCATAAACTTTCGCTGGGTCTGTACCCAACAAGTCAACATCTTTGGCTTTTGGCATCGTAAATGGATGGTGCGCAGACACATAGCGACCTTCTTCTTCTGAGTATTCAAATTGTGGCCAATCAGTTACCCATAAGAAGTTGAATTTTGCTTCATCAATCAATCCCAATTCTTTGGCTAAGCGTGTACGAAGCGCACCTAATGACGCTGCGACAACTTCTACCTTATCTGCACAGAATAACAGTAAATCGCCAACTTGTGCATCCGTTGCTTGAATGATGTCTTCTCCCGCTTCACCCATGAATTTTGCGATTGGTCCTTTTAACCCATCTTCTTCCACTTTTAACCATGCAAGTCCTTTTGCTCCAAATTGACCAACATATTGACCTAAATGATCTAAATCTTTTCGAGAATAATTGCCAGCAGCACCTTTCGCATTCAATGCTTTCACTGCCCCACCGTTCTCTAAAGCCATTTGGAAGACTTTGAATTCGATTGATTTCACCGTTTCACTCAAGTCAATCAATTCCATTTCAAAACGTGTATCTGGTTTGTCACTACCGTAACGGCTCATCGCATCATCATAAGTCATTCTTGGGAATGGTAATGTTACCTCTAATCCACGAACGTCTTTCATAACTTTAGCAATCAAACCTTCAGTATAAGTTTGAATTTCTTCAGAAGTTAAAAATGTTGTTTCAATATCGACTTGGGTAAATTCCGGTTGGCGGTCGCCACGTAAGTCTTCATCTCGGAAGCAACGGACGATTTGGTAGTAACGATCAAATCCTGCATTCATCAATAACTGCTTAAATAATTGTGGTGATTGAGGCAACGCATAGAAATGACCTGCATGAACACGAGAAGGAACTAAATAGTCACGCGCGCCTTCAGGTGTTGATTTACCTAAATAAGGTGTTTCAATGTCTAGAAAATCATTGTCATCCAAATAACGACGAATAGCTTTAGTTGTTTCGTGACGCATTTTGATATTCTTTGTCATTTTTGGACGACGTAAATCTAAATAGCGATATTTCAAGCGAACTTCATCGCTGATTGTTTGGTCATCTTCAATTGAAAACGGAGGTGTTTTCGCTTGGTTTAAAATCGTAATTTCATTGGCAATAATTTCGACTTCACCTGTCGCCATTTTCGGATTGACTGCATTTTCGCCACGACGTTTGACGATACCAGTAACTTCAATCACATATTCACTTCGGCATTTATCAGCTACTGACCAAGCATCTTTTGAAATTTCTGGGTTGAAGACTACTTGTACAATTCCTTCACGGTCACGTAAGTCAATAAAAATCAATCCGCCTAAATCACGACGCTTTTGTACCCACCCTTTCAGTGTAACTGTTTGATCTAATTGTTCTTGGGAAACAAGTCCACAATAAATTGTCCTTTTTGCCATCGTTCTCTCTCCTTCTTACTCAAATAATGTCGTTGTCATTTCATCATACACTTCATCAAATCGTTGATAGATTTCTTGTAATGAAAAGCTTTTTTCTTTACGATCTGCCATTGACTTCACATTAATTGTTTGGTTATTTAATTCATCTTCCCCAAGCACTAGCACTAATTTGGCATTTGCTTTATCCGCTGTCTTGAACTGAGCTTTCGCTTTACGATTCATAACATCACGATCTGCAGAGAAGCCAAAGTTACGAATTGCTTGAACAACTTTTAGTGCTTCAAGATTTGTGGCTTCACCAATTCCAACTACGTAAGCATCTAATTCATTTAAGGCTGGAATAACTACTTCTTCTGCCTCCATAGTTAACAAGATACGTTCGATTCCCATTGCAAAACCAAATGCTGGTGTTTCTGGTCCACCAAGTTCTTCTACCAAGCGATCATAACGACCACCCGCACAAATCGTCGCTTGGGCACCCATTTTTGGCGCATCACTCATAATTTCAAAGATAGTATGTGTATAGTAATCTAGACCACGAACCATATTGCTATCAATCTCATAAGGAATTTCTAGTGCATCTAACATCGTTGTTACTGTTTCAAAATGTTTCTTAGCTGATTCACTTAAATAATCTAAAATCGAAGGTGCATCCACAACAAATTTTCGGTCTCGTTTATCTTTACTGTCAAGGACACGTAAAGGATTTTGGTGTAAACGGCGTTTTGAATCTTCACTTAATTCATTTTCAACTGGTTCTAAGTAGTCAATCAACGCTTGGCGATAAGCTTGGCGTGTTTCTTGATCTCCTAAAGAATTGATAACCAAGCGAATTTGTGTGATACCCAACTGTTTAAAGAAGTCTAGCGCCATTGCCATACTTTCAACGTCTGTTGCTGGATTATCTGAACCAAATGCCTCAACACCAATTTGGTGAAATTGACGCAAACGGCCTTTTTGTGGACGTTCATAGCGGAACATTGGCCCCATATAAAAAGTTTTGTAAGGTTTAGCAAACTCTGGTCCAAATAATTTGTGTTCTACAAACGAACGAACGATTGGCGCTGTTCCTTCTGGACGTAAAGTTACATGACGATCACCTTTGTCATAAAAATCATACATTTCTTTTGAAACGATATCTGTCGTATCTCCTACACTACGTGAGATAACTTCATAATGTTCAAAAATCGGCGTGCGCATTTCATTGTATTGATAATCTCTAAATAATAAGCGTGCTGTCTCTTCAATAAATTGCCATTTTTCTGATTCACCGGGTAAAATATCATTCGTTCCTTTTGGTCTTTGGAAGTTCATACATCTCTCTCCTTTTCTTTTATGTAACTAAGTGAAAATAAAAAAATTCACCCCTGTTCACAATGAACAAGGGTGAATGAAAGTCATACACGGTACCACCTAATTTTGAAAGATTTCTCTTTCCTCTCACGAATAACGCTCGTACGCGGGACGGCTTTGCACGCGTCCATCTCCAGAGTGTCTTTTCGGTAACCAACTCTTGAATCATTTTCAGCCTCGATGATTCTCTCTTTCTAAAAGTATCGGTAACTTACTCGCTCTTTCAGTGATTTTCTATATTACCTACAACTTACTAAAAACACATCTTAAAGTCAAGAATATTTGCCCTAAAAGTTGGACTATGCTCATTTCATTTTTCAAAAGACGATTTAGTTTTGCATTTTTTTTGTTTGTTTTAAACTAAAAGCAAAGGGAGGAATGCAACATGGCAGAAGTAAGAATCGGACATTCACAAGTATATGCAGAACAACTTGGTTTAGGAGCAAATGCCGTTGGCGGTCACAATTTATTTCCTCATTTAGAAGATGAAGTTGGGAAACAAATCATTCGAACAGCACTCGATAATGGAATCAACCTTCTTGATACGGCTTATGCCTATGGTTTTGGACGTTCTGAAGAACTAATTGGTGAAGTTTTAAAAGAAAAAGAATATGATCGTTCACGCGTAATCATTGCAACTAAGGCGGCTCATGACCCCAACAATTCTGGGAAATTCAATAATACACCCGAATTTTTGACACAGGCTGTTGAAGAGGCATTGAAAAGACTACAAACAAATTATATTGATATTTTTTATATTCATTTTCCAGATGAAACAACGCCAAAAAATGAAGCAATTGCTGCTTTGCATCAATTAAAAGAAGCAGGGAAAATTCGAGCAATCGGCGTTTCAAACTTTTCTTTAGCACAACTAAAAGAAGCGAATCAAGAAGGGTATGTGGATATCATCGAAGACCATTACAGCTTGATTCAACGAAAAGCAGAGACCGAACTTTTTCCTTACATCAAACAACATAAAATTAGTTTTGTTCCTTATTTCCCATTAGCTTCAGGTTTGTTGACTGGTAAATATCAGATTGGACAACCACTTTCATTTTCCAAAGGTGACCTTCGATTAAAACAGCCAAATTTTCAGGGCGAACGCTTTGAAAAAATCATTCGTACGGTTGAGCAGCTAAGACCACTTGCAGCGAACTATCAAACGAACATCGCTCAATTAGTCTTAGCTTGGTATATGAAAAATCCGGTTATCTCTTTCGTAATCCCGGGTGCAAAGAAACCAGAACAAGTTGCAATCAATGCTCAAGCTTTAGACATTCATTTGACAAATGAAGACTATCAAAAGATAGATCAATTATTTGCCGAATTTTAATTAGGACAATCTTATTTCTTTTTTCTTCACTAGCTAAGAGACTGGGATAAACCTAAAAAAACCAGTCGTTTTGAACACATTTCCAATTAAAGAAAGCCTAAAACCAACGTTTTCAAAAACGAATTTTAGGCTTTTTTTCTATTTAGACTTCCTTTTCTACCAGCACCTTTTTTGTATTCAACACTGACAAAATATGCCTTATTTCCCGTCGTACTTACCATCTTTGCTAAACAAAAAATAAACTACTGTTCCGAACCCGACTAGTGCAATAATGCTTCCGACAATTGGAACCCAATTAGCATATTCGCCTGCTAACATAAGTATTGCCCCGCCAATAAATAAAAAACCACCAGCTAATAAATTTTTCATCATTACTCCTCCTCTTTTTCATATTTCTCCATCAATATAACACGGAATCACAAAAAAATTGTCCTCACTGTATCGCAAAACTCAGGTCCAAGTTCCTGTGTAAGAAATTCGTGCAGAAAGTAAGTTTGGCGCAGCGATTGATTTCTATGTTGAAAAAGTAAATCCTCTTAACTGGACTTGATGTAACCCGATTGATTGCGAAACTTTACAACGTCCGGCTTTTTTTCATTCGATGTTCCAATAAGTTTCAGAAAAATACATTCACTCCTAACTTTATCAACGACTTTGGGTTGTACAAGAGTATTGTCCAACCCAAAGTACAAATGAAAAACAAAAATCGACATAGCATCTACCTGCCATGTCGATTTTCACCTAAACTATTTTCGTAGTTAAGGGAACCGTTATCTCTGGTTTTTTATTTGTTTTGGGAGTCGATTAAAATGGTTACGGGGCCGTCATTCACTAAAGACACATCCATATCTTCACCAAACTTCCCAGTTGAAACTGGAATACCACGTTGTTTCAAACCAGTATTAAATGCTTCGTACAATGGAATAGCTGTTTCTGGACGAGCAGCAGCAATAAAACTTGGTCGATTCCCTTTTTTAGTATCTGCAAATAACGTAAATTGTGAAATGCTTAGTATTTGACCACCAATATCTTCAATACTTGTGTTCATTTTTCCTTGTTCATCTTCAAAAATACGCATTTGTGCGATTTTTTTGACCAAATACTCCACATCGTTTTGAGTATCTGTTTCATGAATACCTAATAAAATTAATAGCCCTTGATTGATTTTACCAATTTCTTGACCATTAATCGTAACTGCCGCACGACTCACTCGTTGAATGACTGCTCGCATCAAATTCTCCCTCTCTTCACGTTTATCCGTTCATTCGACGTACACTATAGACATCTGGAACAGACTTGATTTTATCTACAATACTTTTTAAGTGTGTTAAGTTCTGAATCCCTACAGTTAAATGGATTGTTGCCATCTTATCTTTGTTTGTGCGAGCTTCCACACTATTAAGATTTTTTGTCATCGAATTAACTGTTTGTAAAACATCATTTAACAGTCCTGAACGATTGTATCCATAAATTTCTAGGTCAGCATCGTATTCTTTTTTTGAATTTGAAGTGTCTTCCCATTCTACCTCGATTAACCGTTCAGCAACATTTGGTTTATCTGGCTGAACATTAGGACAATCACGACGATGAATGGAAATTCCTCGACCTTTTGTAATATATCCAACGATATTGTCTCCTGGAACTGGATTACAACACCGACTGATGCGAATAAGCAAGTTTTCGACGCCTTGAATCACCACGCCGCCTTCATGACGAACCTTCATTTTTTCTGGTTCTTTTTTCGGTTGGTTCATCAATTCATTGGCTTCTTGTTTTTGTTGCTCGATTTTTTGTTCACGACGTTCTTTTTCAGTTAATCGATTTGCCATCGTTAACGGACTGATTTCACCATAACCTACAGCAGCATAAATATCATCTTCGTTATTGTAATTAAAACGATCCAATACTTCTTGCAATTTTTCTTTGGTCAAAATATCTTTTGGTAAGAAACCAAGATCAGAAATACATTTGGTAACTGATTCATGGCCTTTGACAATATTCTCTTCGCGATCTTGTGCTTTAAAGAAACGTTTGATTTTATTTTTTGCTTTACTTGTTGCAACAATTTTTAACCAGTCACGGCTTGGACCAAATGAATTAGGCGAAGTTAAGATTTCAATGATATCGCCATTTTTCAATTTGTAATCTAATTGAACCATTTTCCCGTTCACTTTTGCACCAGTTGTCTTATTTCCAATATCGGTATGGATACTGTAAGAGAAATCTAGTGGTCCTGATCCTTTAGGAAGCTCAGTTACATCTCCTTTTGGTGTAAAGACATACACTTTATCGCTGAAAATATCTCCTTTGACACCTTCCATAAAGTCAGATGCATCATAACTTTCGTCTTGCAATTCAATAATTTCATGGAACCAGCTTAATTGTTTCGTCATTCCATCAGGTTCTACTTTATCATTTTTTCCTTCTTTATAAGCCCAGTGTGCTGCTACCCCAAATTCCGCGATTTCATGCATTTCTTGCGTGCGAATTTGAATTTCAACAGGATTTCCCGCTGGACCAATCACTGTCGTATGCAAAGATTGATACATGTTAGCTTTTGGCATAGCAATATAATCTTTAAATCGCCCAGGCATTGGTTTCCATTTCGTATGGATCGCGCCTAAGACTGCATAACAATCTTTGATTGAATCAACGATGACTCGGATAGCCAGTAAATCATAGATTTCACTAAATTGTTTTTTCTGGTCTTTCATTTTTCGATAAATCGAATAGATATGCTTTGGACGGCCATATATTTCTGCATAGATACCTAGTTCTTCTGTTGCCAATCGAATATCTTCCACCGTAGCATTCACGTATTGCTCACGTTCTTCACGTTTTGATCGCATTAAATGAACGATTCGGTAATATTGTTTTGGATTCAGATAACGTAGAGCGGTATCTTCCAATTCCCATTTGATTCGGCTAATCCCCAAACGGTGTGCTAATGGTGCATAGATTTCTAGTGTTTCTTGTGCGATTCGACGTTGTTTGTCTTCACGTAAGTGCTTTAGCGTGCGCATATTATGAAGACGGTCTGCCAATTTCACCATGATTACACGTAAGTCTTGTGCCATTGCTAACAACATTTTACGATGATTCTCTGCCAATTGTTCTTCATGAGATTTATATTTGATTTTTCCCAATTTCGTCACGCCGTCAACCAGCATGGCTACATCATCACCAAATTCTTCTCGCAAATCATCCAAAGTTACTTCTGTATCTTCAACTACATCATGTAAAAATCCTGTTGCTACAGTGTGTGGATCCATTTTTAACTCAGCTAAGATTCCAGCAACTTGGATCGGATGAATAATATAAGGCTCCCCAGATTTTCTAAATTGTCCGTCATGTGCTGCTGTTGCATAGTCACATGCTTTTTGTACGAATGCAACATGATCCGGTCCCATATATTTGCTAACAAGCGCAATAACGCCAGGACCTGTTAAAATTTCTTCTTTTGACATACAAACCGATCCCCCTTTCGTTTCGATAGCAAAACAGGAGAGGTATCTGAAATCACAATTTCTAAATTACAGTTAACTGGTATAAAGAATTCGTTTTTCCACGAATGGTATTAAAAAATAACTCCGAAAAAACAACGCATCATCACACAAAAATCTAAAAATAATTTGTGGTGCCTTTTGTCAATTCCATCGGAGCTAGTTAATTTGTCCCAACCTCTTTTATTTTTTATCGGACTCTTGAACGGTTATTGCTACTATTATACAAATTGTCGTTTATTTTTTCAATTCTATCATGTTCAAATTTATTAAGAAAAGTTCAAATGACTTATGGCAATTCTTGTAAGGCCATTCGCAACTAATTTTTGCTTTTCTTGTGATGTAATCTGGTGCACGTTAATTGTTAATGCTAGCTTAGTCGCCGTATCCGATTTAAAAATTTCCGCTAGACGTAAAGCTTCTCGATAAGGCAAATCTTCTCCTAATGATAAGCGTGTCCACCCTAATGGTTTCATCGCACGCTCAAATTTCACCAGTGTCAGTTCCTTTACTTGACGTGTGTCTAAATAAAAGCTTAATTTCCCATTACTTAAAGCTAGAGAAAACAACGACTCGCGCAATTCTTTTACTCGAACTGGGTGTTCAAAAATATCTGCTAGGTTCACACAAACTTCGAGAAACCCCGCTCCTGCTTGATACGCATGTGCGGCTTCAAACACTTTTTTCTCCACTGTACTTGCTCCCAATGGAAAATCAATTACACTCCCAATTTGGATCGCTGAATCTGCTAAAAGATACTTTACTCGTGCAATTTGAGTAGGCAAAACAACGATTTCCGTTGCGCCTCCTGCAACTAACCGGTACACTGTTTCTTTTAACAAGTCATCACTCATTTGATGATCCAATAATCGTACGCGAATGGATGCTTTATTTTCCATCCTGTTCACCTAGTAATTCCCATTGATAGCTCGCGGCACTCAATAAATATAATGGCGCTGTTTCCGTTCGCAAAATCCTTGGGCCTAAGCCACAAATAACTGCACCTTCTGCCGATAGTTTTTCCACTTCAGCTGTCGTTAATCCACCTTCTGGCCCAAAAATTGCCAAAATACGTTGTCCTGAGCCCGATTTTTGTAAGGCTTGTGCTAAGTTAGCTAATTCTCCTTGCTTAGCTGACTCTTCGTAGGCAACTAACACCTTGTCGTAAGAAGAAATTTGTTGATAAAATTCGCTGGCTGTACTCAACAATTCTACTTGTGGTACTACTTGGCGATGTGCTTGTTCGGCAGCTTCTTGAGCAATTTTTGCTAAACGTTGTTGTCGTTTGTTTCGCTTCTTTTCATCCCATTTAACAACCGACGTTTTTGCCGGAAAGCCAAGAAATGCGTGTGCCCCAAGTTCCGTTCCTTTTTGCACAATCCAGTCTAGTTTTTCACCTTTTGGATAACCGCTTGCAATGGTAATCATACTTGGTAATTCCTTTTGCCCTTGTTCTTTCATTACCTCTTTTAATTCAACTTCATTTTCTGTGATAGCAGTAATTTCAGCGATGATTGCCACTTGGTCGCTAAAAGCTAAGTAAACACGATCTTCTGGCGTCATACGCATAACACGAGTTATATGATGATATGGCTCACCAACTAATACAAAACGGTCTTTTTGCTGGTATGGTTCTTCCAAAAAATAACGTTGCATTTAGTCCACCTCAGGTTTTTTCAAAATAATTGCATACCAATCTTTTTGTTGGAAAATTTGATCAGCTACAAATCCTTGCGCCTCCATAGCATCAATAACCATTTGTTTTTTATCTTCAATAATTCCAGAGACAACCAGAGTGCCTGTTTGCTTTAATAAACGCCAAGCATCAGGAATCATCAATAAAATAATATCAGCTAAAATATTAGCAACAATTACGTCACTCTCAATCTCGATTCCGTTCAATAAATCATTGGCAGCAACATGAACATCTTTTGCAATTTCATTCATGTCCATATTTTCCTTTGCTGAACGAACAGCTACATCGTCAAGATCGTACGCATAAACTTCCTTTGCACCTAAATATTTGGCAGCAATACTTAACACGCCTGAGCCTGTACCAACGTCTAGTACCGTCTCACCACCGCGTAAAACAGATTCCAATGCTTCCAAAGTCAGCAAGGTCGTTGGATGTGTTCCTGTTCCAAAAGCCATACCTGGATCTAATGTAATGATTTTTTCCATTGGATCTTGTGTCGTATAATTTTCCCAGCTCGGAGCAACAGTCAACATTCGCGTAATACGGACAGGATGATAGTACTTTTTCCAAGCCGTTGCCCAGTTACTTTCTTCTACTTCACTAACCGTTACAATATTTTTCCCAATGGCCAGGCCAAATTCAGGCAATTGTGTCACGCGGTCTTTGATAAAAGGTAGAATTTCTGGCAAGAAAATTGTTTCTGGAAAATATGCCATGACTAGCGCACCCTCAGTTAATGAGGTAAAATCAGCTTTATCTAAAATTTCACCATACTGATCTGATTTAAAATTTTCAACATCAAGCGCATCTTCGATAGCCACACCACTTGCTCCTGCTTCCATTAAAATATTGGCAACAGCTTCGACTGCCTCACTCGCTGTTTCTACTTTGACTTCGTTCCATTTCATCGCTATCGACTCCTTAATAACTAGGGTAAGGTAAATAAGTTGTTGTATTTTGTTCCTGTTGTTTCTTTTCAACTAACTGTGCTAGTTGTTGATTATCCCAGTGTAATTCAAAAATTGCATCTTCGTCGTCTGCATCTAAAAAGTCCAACAAATCACTTTGTCCCTGGTCTAGTACATCCTGTAAATAATCAATAATTGCATCTGCAACTGCTTTTTCTAACCCTTTTTTACCTTCATAAGGAATTACTGCTAAGTAGTCTTCTTCGTCAAATGAAGATTTTTGTGGGTTAAATAATAAAATACCATCCTCAAATTCAATAATTTCTTCTTCAGAAACAACACCTTGTGCATCGTCGATTTCTAAATGTGCTTTGTTTTCTGCAAACAAGCGAACAACTATCTCAATCGTATGATTTTTTGTATCCCAATCTAATGCAACATCATAAGCATCAATGTTTTTTTCAATGGACTCATCCAAATAACTCAGTAAATTATTTTTTTTCATCTTCGTTCCTCCATCCCCAATCGTTTTGATCAATCAGGCTCTTTTTTTGTAAAGAAATATATGGATTTCCCGAAACAATGTAGCGTAACGGCATATCCGTCCACTCACCCTTATTCGGAATACCAATTCTTGGCAAAGCAATAATTTGTTTTGGTTCTTTACGTTTCTCAAAATTCAAACGCAGCGTACTTTCACTATCCATAATTGATTGTCCATAAAGTTCTGGACCGATGGCTAAAGCTTTCACTAGCTTACCTGGACCGTTGCTAATGTCTGGCCCCTCTTTTCCTCCACGATTTTGACTCATCTGTTCAATCATAGCTGCTGGCTGAACTGCACGAATCATCACACCTTGGGGGATTCCCTCAGGTTGAGTAATGATATTCAAAATCCGATTTGTATGCATCGTATAGAGATAGATTGTTCCTGCTTTTTGATACATCGCCCGCACCCTTGGCGTATCTCGCATGCCATAACTGTGCGCAGCTCGGTCCTCTGGCCCAAGATAAGCTTCAGCATCAACGATGTAACCAGCTAATTTGCCCATCGGTGTTACATGTTCTAAATACATTCCCAATAAATTTTGCGCAATTTCCGGTGTTGTTTTATTTTCAAAAAAAGTTTCGATTTTCTTTTTTTCCGTCATTTTTTTCACCTACTTTATCATACACAATATTTTCGTTAGATGCTATGAAAACAAAACGTTTCCTTTGTGTTCTTTCCCCCAGTTTTTTTGCAAACTATGCTATAATAAACGAACGAAAAATTGAAAGGGAGGTCACTTCATGCAACAACCTTTAGCTTATCGAATGCGCCCTCGCACAATCGATGAAGTCGTTGGACAACAGCAACTAGTCGGTGAAGGAAAAATCATTCGCCGAATGGTTGACGCGCGAATGTTGTCATCAATGATTTTATATGGACCACCTGGAACTGGAAAGACCAGTATTGCTAGTGCCATTGCTGGTTCAACAAACTATGCTTTTCGTATGCTGAATGCTGCAACTGATTCAAAAAAAGATTTACAAATTGTGGCTGAAGAAGCCAAACTGAGCGGCACAGTCATTCTGTTACTCGATGAAGTCCATCGATTAGATAAGACAAAACAAGATTTTCTTTTGCCTCATCTTGAAAGTGGACGCATTATTTTAATTGGCGCTACGACCGAAAATCCTTATATCACAATTAATCCTGCGATTCGGAGTCGAACACAAATTTTTGAAGTCAAACCTTTAGATGAAACAGATATTCAATCAGCCATTCAAACAGCCTTACTTGATAAAGAACGTGGGCTTGGAGAACTACCGATTCAACTTGATGAGGATGCCTTACTTCATTTATCACGAGCAACAAACGGCGATTTACGAAGTGCTTTGAATGGTCTTGAACTAGCGGCTCGTTCAACCAAACCAATGGAAGATGGACGCATCCACCTCACCTTAGCAATCATTGAAGAATGTGTACAAAGAAAAGCATTGACTCATGATAAAAATGGCGATGCTCATTACGATGTCATCTCGGCTTTTCAAAAGTCGATTCGTGGAAGCGATGTGGATGCAGCACTTCATTACTTGGCACGTTTAGTGGAAGCCGGCGATCTTGCAAGTATTTGTCGACGTCTAATGGTTATTGGCTACGAGGATATCGGCTTAGGAAATCCTGCAGCAGCAGCTCGTACTGTTAATGCTGTTCTTGCAGCAGAACGTTTAGGATTACCCGAAGCACGAATTCCTTTGGCAGATGTCGTAGTTGACCTTTGTCTTTCCCCTAAATCCAATTCTGCTTATACTGCATTAGATGCTGCCATTGCAGATATTCGAGCTGGAAAAGCCGGAGAAGTACCAGACCATTTGCGAGATAGTCATTATCAGGGTGCGAAAGAATTGAAACGTGGACTTGATTACCAATACCCCCACAACTTTGAAAACGCTTGGGTCAATCAACAGTATCTACCAGATAAATTAAAAAATGAAACCTATTATCAGCCAAAAGAAACTGGAAAATATGAACAAGCCTTAAAGCAACAATATGAGCGAATCCAAAATTGGAAAAAGCATTCTTCTTAAAAATAAAACGGTTACTTTTTAAAGAGCGCTCCCGTTGCTCTTTTTAAATTCCTATGCTACTATAGAGATGGGAAATCTGTGATGTTCGAATTGTCCTCTTTGTGTGTTGACCGAACATTTTTATTGATATCTTGGGACCTGTCTTGTGTCACTGCTGGTAACATGCCTTATCATTTGGTAGTTCGAAGCTTCGACCGTGGGACCCACCTGCTAGAATTTGCGGGATCAATACTACAGGACAAACAACGGCATTAACGGAGATTACCCTTTGTTTAAGAATGAAGCAATTTGCTTTTAGCAAATTGCTTTTTCTGTTTTTATTCTGATTTTTTGGAGGACGTTTCATGATTCGTGTGTTGATATCTATTGCAACCATACTATTGGTATTTGTTAGCTATTATTTACTCAAAAAACAATCTATTTTCTTTGCTTTAATTGAACCATCCGAAAAAAACCAAGCCTTTTTACAGTTTTCTGGTGTCGTCTATGCCTTTCTTGGTGCTTTAGGCTTACTCGTAGTCTTTTTTAATCAGAGAATGCTCGCTTTCTTATTCCTAATCGTAGTTATTCTAGCTTCAACTGTCTTCAGTATTTCATTTGCTAAAAAAATATCTGCTACTAAGCAGTAAAATAATTTTCTTTTTTTGCAAAGTGCTTTACAATAAAGATAGTAAAAGAACTGATCTTTGAAGGGAGCGAACACTTATGTTACAACAATATAAAAAAATCATGGTCGCCGTTGATGGCTCTGCCGAAGCTGAGTTAGCTTTTAAAAAAGCGGTCAATGTTGCAAAACGTAATAACGGAGAACTTTTATTAGCACACGTTATTGATACTCGTGCATTTCAGACAGTTTCTTCATTTGATGGAATGCTAGCTGAACAAGCAACAGAAATGGCTAAACAAACACTAGCTGATTATGAAAAGAGCGCAAAAGAAGCTGGTTTAGAAAAAGTTTCAACTGTTGTGGAATATGGTTCACCAAAACCAATCATTGCCAAAGAGATTCCTGATGACAATGATATTGATTTGATTTTATTAGGTGCAACTGGGCTAAACGCTGTAGAACGTTTATTCATCGGTTCAGTTTCTGAATACGTTATTCGTAATGCAAATTGCGATGTCCTTGTGGTACGTACAGATTTAGAAAATCAATTACCAAAAGATGATGACAAGGAATAATCTAACTAAAAAAACCGTCAATCGTCGTGTACGATTGGCGGTTTTTTTCATTTTTAAAATATTTATCACAAGATGAGTTACACAAAGCAAGTCTATTTTGGTTTAAGAATTTTTATCGTAAGTGAACTACTTGATACTAGGATGATTATAGTCGTTATTATCAATAACTAAATCAGCAATTTCTCTTACATGATTTTGGTTAAGATGTCGTTGATAAACCGGAATATAACGCGTACGATATTTATCCATAATCCATTCACCGAATTTAGGCACATCCCTTTCTCTCCCTCGTCGCATAACCTCCTCCATTGACACCTCTAAAAAGATTTTATAATCAATAAATGAAAGTAACTTCTCTCTAAATAAAAGCGAGCCTTCTAAAAGCACAATTGTACGCTCACCAATAGTAATCATCCGATCATTAGCATATGTAGCTGACACCCAATCAAGACCCTTGATTGTCTTGTTAAGAACACCTTCTTGCTTCAAAGGAATCAAAAGTTCATCCAAAAGTTTTTGGCTGTTGAAAGCATGATAAAAGGCATCCACTTCGCTATTTTTTTCTTGAGACCATGTAATCGATGGAAGTGGCTTGTGAAAGTCATCGTAATGAATGACTTGTATATCGTAACCGTTCTTTCTAAGATGAGTGGCTAATTGTGCTGTAAAGTTCGTTTTCCCTGAAGCATAACTAACATCAATTCCTACAACACTTGGCGTCTTTAACTTTTTAATCTTCTCTTCAATCAAATCATAAATTGGATACGATAAGTTCACTCTCTTACTCCTTAGCTACTTCTATTATTTTTAATTTTATAAAACAACATTGCTGGATGGCAGACAGAAACTGATCTGTAGATAGTTAATACCTTTTTTGTCCTTCATTTTCATCTCTAGATTATGTAAAAAGAATGCTAAACTTAAATTAAGTTTAGCATCCCTTCTGTTTCAACATTTTATTATCCGCGTAAACGTTCCACGTCGCGAGCAATCATTAGTTCTTCATCCGTTGGAATAACTAACACTTTCACTTTGGATTCTGGTGTTGAAATTTCAACTTCTTCACCACGAATACTATTCAATTCGGGATCCACTTCACACCCAAACCAAGTCATTCCTTTAATGATCTCACTACGTACGTGTGCATCATTTTCACCGATTCCAGCGGTAAAGACAATTGCATCAACGCCATTCATAGTAGTTACATAACCACCAATGTATTTACGAATACGGTCAACAAAAATATCATAAGCTAAGCGGATATGATCTTTTTCGTAATTTTTCTCTAGATCACGCATGTCACTTGATAATCCTGTTAAGCCTAATAAACCAGATTCTTTGTTTAAAACTGTAATCATTTCATCGATTGTCAAATCTAATTTACCCATTAAGTATGGTAAAACAGCTGGATCTAAATCACCTGAACGAGTCCCCATTGTTACTCCTGCTAGCGGTGTGAATCCCATTGATGTATCTACTGATTTTCCACCATCAACAGCGGTAATAGAAACGCCATTACCCAAATGACAAGTAATGATTTTTAAGTCTTCAATTGGTTTATCTAATAGACTAGCTGCACGTTCTGAAACATATCGATGACTTGTACCATGGAAACCATATTTTCTTACTTTAAAGTCCTCATAGTAAGAAGTTGGTAAACTATACAAGTAGTTATGTTTTGGCATAGTTGCATGGAAAGATGTGTCAAATACTGCAACACTGATGATATCAGGCAAGATTTTTTTGAATGCCTTGATTCCCATCAAGTTTGCTGGGTTGTGTAATGGGGCAAATTCTGCCAATTCTGCAATTCGTTCCATTACTTCGTCAGTCACAACAACAGAGTCACTATAAGTTTCTCCACCATGAACGACACGGTGTCCAACACCTGTGATCTCGTCATAAGAACTCAAGATTGTTAATTCAATCAATTGATCCAATAACATTCTAACAGCTATGTCATGGTCAGCGATATCCAAAATTTGTTCGAACTTTTGATTGTCACCATATTTAATTGTAAAAATAGAGTCGCTTAAACCGATACGCTCAACGATTCCTTTGGCGATAACTGTTTCTTCAGGCATTTGATATAATTGCCATTTTAAACTTGAACTTCCAGCATTGATTGCAATTGTTTTAGACATAGTACTCTCCTTCTATTTTGAATGATTACAGAGCAGATGATTTCCAATCTTCAAATTCTTTAAAGAATTCTGTCACCTTTTCTGGTTCTTTAAGTGAAGCAAGTTTAACAAGCAATACTTCTTTGACTTGTTTCGCTTGCGGACCTTTTTTCTGTAAAATTAAAATACTTTTTTGTGATTCTTTTTTGCGGAATAATTCATCTGGCAACTGAACCATCCCTTGAAGATAGCCTTCTTCTTTAAACCATTTTTTGATCATTTCACTTTGATCAGTTTCTAGGAAGTTACTTGGAATCAAGAACAAACCAAAGCCATCTGGTTTTACATATTTCATTGATTGTTCTAACAATAAATGATGTGCATAACTATGACCTTCATCTGCGCTTGTCAAAAATTCACTCGCTTTTTGGTCGTTTGGATAATAACCAATTGGTAAATCACTAATAGCGACATCCACAGGGTCAACCAATAAATCCTGTAAACCATCTTGATGAAAGTACTGCACGTTTGCTTTTGTCAATTCACTTGTCGACGCAGCCACGGACAACAACGTATCATCAATATCTACACCAAATCCTTCAACTTGATAGTTGGCAATCTTCAAATTTAAAAGAACTGTTAGTAGTAAGTTACCCATTCCAGCCGAAATATCTAAAATTTTGACTGCTTCTTTTTTATTTGTGAACAACTGTTCAATCAAGAAAACAAATAGATAACCAATACTATCTGGTGTTAGCTGATGATTTGCTTGCAGTCGTTCTGTTTGACCACCTTTTAATAAAAGCAATTGTGACAGACGGCGCCACTCTTCTGGTTCAAAAGACAATTTTTGCAACTCTTTATAAAGAGCCTCAATTTGTTGGACAACTTCTGGTGTTGGCACGCCATCAACTACCCGAACTTGATAATCATCATTTAAATTTTCAGCATTCTCGACATAAGCCTCTAAAAAGGAAGTTCCCAATGCATTTTGTAGCAGCTGAATTGCTTCAAGGTTTTGATTAAACCCTTGCTCCATTTTTTCTGGTAACATGGTGCACCTCATTTCTAGATATATTATAACAATTTTTTCACCTGTTTAATTCTATCGGACAATCACAAAAATTTCAATCGTTTTCACAGTTTTTTTGTTTGTGAAACGGCAAACATTCTTTAGCTAAAACAGTGATATAACAGAAAAGAGGACGTTTTCATGATTATCCCTTCATTCTGTACTACTAACTGTATCATTCTGTATCGTTTCTGTAAAATAAAAGTCAAATGTATCAACTGTAATTTGAAATTTCATCTTTTCGTTTTCAATCTCATATTCAACTACTCCTGTAGTATAGATATATTTACCTCTCTGTGTTGTATTTTCAGCTTGTAAAAGTTCTGATAGACAAAGCTCCTTCATTGTTTGTGCTATGTAAAAAAACTTTGTTCGTTGATTAAAATCAATTGTTAATCGATAGCTATCAACCACTGCTGTTAATAAAAAGCCACAAAGCAAAAACAATAATAAAGTAGAAAATAAAATGTTTCCCTTAACCCTGTTTTTCTTTCGTTGGTCATGGCTTCGTCCATTTGCCATACCCTCGTTCTCCGTTTTCAAATTTAACTTCCAGTATGACTTCATTGCCCTTCTCCTCAAAACTAAACTCGCTCACATTCATGAGCATTGGTTGATGTCCGCCAGCAACTTGTCTTTTTCGAATAACTGATTGATATTGTTCAATAATATACGTTTTATTTTCTATCACATAGCAAAATTGTCTGCTTTGTATATCCAGTAATGTGCTACCCGCCACTTCATTTTCAAATTGCGTCAAAAAAATCAACCATTCTTTTTGATCCTTCCTTTGTAAATACTGATCTACCTGGTCTGCGCGTCGAATAATCAAGGTAATTGTTAGTATCACTCCACTAAAAACAAGAAAAGATATCAAACACTCAATCAGAGTAAAGCTTGGATACTTCTGAATTTTTTTCAATTTCCAATACGACCTTCCCCTTAACTTCAATCCCGACTTTTTGAATAGCACCTTGTTCTGCTTGAAAAACAATCTTACTTTTTATTGGTTGTTCTCGAGTAATATATTTTGCTCCCTCATGCAGCCGGTAATTTCGTGCCTCTTCATAAATAATGCGTGCAAGTTGAACTTCTCGATTACTCTTTTGTCCTTGCTCTAACAAAAAGGTCTGATGTGCACTGATGCCATAGACGATGATTAAGGTTAAACCCAATGCTGTCATTGTTTCCAATAATATGTAGCCAGACTTATTCGATTTTTTTCGTATAATGACCACTTCCTAACTGGAATTGATAAGTAATTGTTTGTTTTTTCTTCGGCCAGTAAAACTGATAAGTTTTTAGTGAACTGTTATTTCCCGTTCGACCAGCAAAAGTCACTGTCCCATGACGTTGAATTTTTAAATTTTCTGGTATTTTTAGATATGCCCAATCAAACGTGATGTATTTAGGTACACCAAAGTAAATTTTTTGTTGATCATCGGTTAGATGCATTCGAGTCGCTTGCTGACTGACAATCGCAATCTTTTGCGTTGCATAAATTCGTTTTTCAAACTGACTGAAAAATTGATGCACCACTATGTCTTTTTGCAAATGATCAAACGAAAAAATAGGAACTGCTACGAAGAACAACGTAATTAGAAAAACAACTAATGATTCTACTAAAGTAAACCCTGCGTATTTATTTCTTATTGTAGACATCTGCGTGTTCTTGCTTGATATAGCCCTCTGCAAGTAGCTCATCAATAGTTGGGACTTTTCCATCATTTTGTAAAGCATACAATTCTTTTTGTGTATCAACTAACTGAACCACTGCTGCTTGGCTTTCTTTATCCACATGATTTTTGTATTTTGAAAGATTGGGTACAAATAATAAAATCAACACACTGATAATTAACAAAACTATCAGCATTTCAATCAAAGTAAACGCATTCGCTTTTCTCGATAGATTTACCTTAAATTGCTCGTTCTTACTTACATTTTCTATCCTCATGAAATAACCTCCTCAAGATTTCCATATATTGGTAATAAAACCGCTGCATAAATCATTAATACTAAACAAGCAATCACTAAAAAGAGTACGGGTTGAATCCAACTTAACCATCGATTTAACCGTTCAAAAAAATGTTGTCGTGTGTAATTACTATAAAATAATAATTCTTTACCTAAATTTCCCTTTAACTCTCCTTGCTGAACGATTGTGCTGAACTCTTCGGTTAAAAAAGAGTATTTTTCAAATTGAGTTGCTAATGAAATTCCTTTTTCCAATTCATTTGCCATTTGTAAAGCTAACTGTTGCATCAAGCTTCCTGTTTTTGTCTCTTTTAAACAAAAAACGACTTGTTTCAACTCAAGACCTTCATTAAAAAGTTTCCCTAATTCCAACGAAAAATAAGCAGATTGATACAACGTATAAACTGGACCTAAAATTTTCAACTGACTAAGCCACTGACTCCGCCGCAATGAATTTCCCTTCCGATCAAAAAATCGAATAGCTCCATATAAAAGAATTAGCAACACCAAAATACCTAACACGTACCAGTGAAATGTTTGGATCAACTGAATTCCCCAATGATTTTGGGGAACCATCTCTGAAATTAACAACTGTGGTAAGACAATTTGACGCATACTAAACAAGATGCCAATCAAAAACAACGAAAGCAATGCAGGATAGCTTAATAATTTTTGCAACTCTTTGCGAAATGCACCCATTCGTTGAAATTGGTCGGCTATGCTTTCCAATGTAGTTATTAAATTCCCGTGAACTTCAGCCAATTCCACCTGTACAAGATAAGTTTTATTAAATCCACAGTAAGCTAGTATTTCCGTAAATGATCCACCAGAAATCACTATTTTTTGAGCTTGTTCTAGTAGTTCAACCGGAAATAATTTCAACTTAATTACTAACTGCAATGCTTCTTGCAAACTGAAGCCATTGCTCAGTAAATCAGCAATGATTTGAATAAACTGTTGTTGCTGTTTTTTATTCAATTTCTTCAAATGGATATGACCTCCAGTCGTTTCTTTCTGCCTGAAGATGACTTGTTTGCCAACATTTTTCTTTCACCACTTGAAAGATAGCTTCTTTATCACTTCGCTTAGTTGGTTCTTCCTGTATTTTTTCAAAAAACTGATAACTCCATAACACAGCAGAAGACTGTTCTTTATCTGGTAGTATTTCTTGATAAACAATCCCTTTTAAACAGCCTATTAATGCTTGCTGGTAACCCATCAACTCTTCGATTCTTGGCAGGATCCCTGCTAACTCTCTAGCATGAATCGTGGCAAACACCCGATGGCCAGTCAATGCCGCACGTAAAGTCATTTGGGCAGTTAACGCATCTCTTATCTCTCCAACAATCAATAGATCTGGTCGATGACGCAAAGAAAGTTTTAACAGTTCCTCATAGCTTTGGTGAATTTTCTCATTGACTTGTAGTTGTAAAAATGTCGCTTCTTCCAGCTCTACAGGATCTTCAACCGTAATGATTTGTTCTGCATTTTCTTGGGCTAAACGATACATTAAAGATGTTTTTCCTGATCCGACCGGACCACTAAAGAGATATAATCCTCTTTCCTTAGTATACCGGTGTAATGCTACTAGATCTTCTGTAGAAAAACAGCGAAAATGCTGGTCACTAAGTGGATAAAGCAAACGAATCACCAAGGTTTCTCGGTGCTGATAATCCCCAACAGACGAGAGCCTCAATCGAATTTTCTCATTGACACTTGAATGCTCGCTCCTATAAGTCAGTGCACCAGATTGTACTTTTCTTTTTTCACCAATATCCATTTGCCCTAAGTACTTGAATCTGGAAATCAACTGTTGGCCTATTTCTTTTGAAAAATTCTGCTTTAATGTTCGGTTTTTACCTTTACGTTCAAAAAGTTGATAATCTTCTGCTTTTGGCAAAATGTAAACATCTTCTATTCTTCTTTTGTAGGCATCTGCAATGATTTTATCTGATAATTTTTGAATGTCCATTATCCTCCCCTCCAATAAAAACATACGCTTTTATCAATTTTTTATCGTAGATTTTGATAATTTCATAAAAAATGTTGGCTAAATCCGAATTTGTGTTATACTATTAAAAATTTATCTTAGGAGGCGCCACCTTGGAATCATTACTAAAAAAACATCTTTTAGTTGCGAGCAAACAACAACCAGCAGATTTAGTTATCAAGAATGCCAAAATCGTCAATGTCTTTACCAGAAAAATTATGTCAGGTACTCTTGCTATCAGTGATGGGAAAATCATTGGAATTGGCGAATATGAAGGGAAACAAACTTACGATGCAAATCATCAATACTTAGTTCCAGGTTTTATTGATGGGCATGTTCATATTGAAAGCTCTCTGCTTTGTCCACAAGAATTTGCTAAAATTTCTGTGTTGCATGGTGTGACAACTGTTGTAACAGATCCTCATGAGATTGGAAACGTTGCTGGCAGTACCGGCTTGAAATTCATGCTGGAAGATGCTAAAAAAGCACCGATGAATATTTTTTTCATGCTCCCTTCTTGTGTTCCCGTTACACCTTTTGAAACAAATGGCGCTGTCCTAGATGCCGAAACCTTGGCGACCTTCTTAGAAGCGCCTGAAGTTCTTGGCCTTGCTGAAGTAATGAACTATCAAGCAGTCGCAAATGCTGAAACAGAAATTTTAGACAAACTTCAATTAATGCTTGATCATCACAAAAAAATTGATGGCCACGCAGCTGGAATTACTGGTGATGCGTTGAATGTTTATCCTGTTGCTGGTATTCGGACTGACCACGAAGCCACAACTGCTGAAGAAGCGAGAGAAAGACTTGATTTAGGGATGTACTTGATGATTCGTGAAGGGACTGTTGCAAAAGATTTAGCTGCTCTCTTTCCAGCCATTACCCCAGAAAATTCTCGACGTTGCTTTTTTGTTACTGATGATAAGTTAATTAATGATTTAGTGAGTGAAGGATCGATTGATTATATCGTCCGAAAGGTGATTGAATTAGGGATGGACCCATTGCAAGCAATCCAAATGGCAACACTAAATGCCGCGGAATGTTTCGGTTTATCCACGATTGGCGCTGTTGCGCCAAGTTATCAAGCCGACTTTTTCTTAACAGATAACCTTGAAACATTGCCAATTCGAGAAGTATTTCATAATGGTGAACAACTTGTGACCAATGGAAACTTTATCAGTGAAACAAGTGAACAACCAAAAAATTCTCTGATTGAGCACTTACCAAGCATGGCAGTTGCAGCTCTAACAAAAGATTCTTTAAACCTGCCTTTAAGTTCAAATGAAGCCCATATCATCGAGATTATTCCTAACAGCTTGATTACTAATGATTTACTTGCAGAAGTCACTGTTCAATCTGGGGTCTTTGTTCCTTCTATTGAAAAAGATTACCTGAAAATTGCTGTTATTGAACGACACAAAGAAACTGGAAATATTGGTCTGGGCATCGTCAAAGGTTTCGAACTAAAAGAGGGCGCCTTAGCAACTACGATTTCGCATGATTCTCATAATATTGTTGTCGTCGGAACAAACGATGAGGATATGCTTTTTGCTATAGAACAGCTAATCAAAAAAGGTGGTGGCATGATTGCTGTCAATCATCAACAGGAATTGGCAAGCTTACCACTTAAGATTGGCGGATTGATGTCTCAAAAACCTTTTTTAGAAGTGAATCAAGAATTAACTAGCTTAACAAATGCTGCCCATCAAATTGGTGCTAGTCAGCTCTTCGATCCCTTTTTGACCTTATCATTTTTAACATTATCTGTTATTCCTGAGTTAAAAATCACAGATATGGGACTTTTTTCCTTTTCAAAATTCCAACTTATTCCGCCATGCTAACAAAAAATGTCTGTAGCAGAAATAGTCCGCTTAGTAAATAAAAAAATTACCAGAACTTGTTTCTCAAATTTTTGCGTAATTTAAGTTTACTTGGAAGAAATTACTTCTTGAACATTACAGCTGAATATTATGGCACAACGCACTTAACCCCGAAAAATCACTCATAGCTGACAAAAATAGCGTTCCATATTTTTAGATTGTTGTGAATGATTTTGAAGAGTTGATTTAGGAATATTCCTTATTCGAAAAAAGGAGGTGTGACAAGACTTTTGTCACACCTCCTTTTAATTATTTTGTTTTATCTTTAAATTGCGCTTCCACTCGATAAATCCGTTGGCCACGAGAAGAAAATTTTTCTTCATACTCTGTCATAATATTTCCTTCAAATGTACTCTCATGTAAATCAAGCCAGACTTGTTTGATAATCATACCATACTGTGAAAAACTTGCTAAGGAATACTCAAACAATCCTTGATTATCTGTTTTGAAATGGATTTCACCAGCTGGTCGTAAAATTTGTTCATCCACCGCTAAAAAGGTTTTAAAAGTCAAACGACGTTTTTCATGACGCTTTTTTGGCCATGGATCAGAAAAGTTCAAATAAATCTGATCGACTTCACT
Organism: Enterococcus thailandicus; assembly: GCF_001886265.1. Classification (GTDB taxonomy): domain Bacteria; phylum Bacillota; class Bacilli; order Lactobacillales; family Enterococcaceae; genus Enterococcus_B; species Enterococcus_B thailandicus. The sequence goes on along the minus strand of NZ_JXLE01000009.1, from coordinate 10,603 downwards.
GTCCGCAAAATACTCTGTCAGTGCTGAGCCATCAACATGAAGTAATTTCAAATTAGGTAGCGGCTCTTCAATCAATTTATCTAATGCCAGAGAAATAACACTGACTTGCATTTCCACGCCAATGTAATTGATTTCTGGATGTGCCTTTGCCATTCCATTGATGAATTGACCTTTTCCCATTCCAATTTCGATATGAATTGGATGATTGTTACCAAAGAGTTCAGCCCATTGACCTTTCCATTCAGTTGGATCACTAATAACAAACTCTGGGTGTGCCGCTAATAATTCTGTTGCACCAGGACGATTTCTAACACGCATAATTCATAATTCCTTTCTCAAATAAAAAAGGTTGGCCAAATCTCCAAAGAGTTTGGGCTCAACCTCAGCCACTAAAAATTCGTTTTAATTGTAAAATTTCTTCATTCATTCGTCGGTCATCTCCTCGAAGGCAATACCGAGTAATTTCTTGTAATAAATTCATCACCGCGTACCAGTGAAGTTTCTCGAGAACTTCATTCGTTGGGCGAATACCATAACTAATCAACCATTGATTCCAATTTGAAAGTGGAACATAATTTCCTAAAATCGTTCCAATATCAACTGCTGGGTCAGCGAACATGATTGAATCCCAATCAACTAAATATAAATAATTTTTACAGACTAGCCAATTACGATGGTTCACATCTCCATGAACAACAGCAAAATCTTTTTTATCTGTATGAGGAACCTGTTGACTCAAAAATTGATGCACAAGTTGGATAAACTGATTTTTTTTTAGTATTTCTGGGAGTTCTTGGTTGTATTTCTTCAACATCGTCTCAGGTGTGACAACGCGACCACCTATTCGATTCAACATTGTTTTTAATGATTCAGAATGATGTAAATGGTATAAAACATCAATAACATCGTTTCTTTGCCCAATTTCTGCGGTAGTCAATAAGCGACCATCTAACCACTCTTGAGCTGTTAATGTATCTCCGTTCCCTGTTCTTTTAGTCCAAACAAGTTTTGGAGTAATTCCTTCTCGAGATAACGCAGCAAGCATGGGGGTCGTATTACGCTTGATGAAGACCTTATCCTCATCACGCATGCCTATGTATGTTTTTCCTGTATCACCTTTGATGGGCCGTAACCGCCACTCTTGGTCTAACTGAAACTCCATCATGCTTTCTCCCATCCTCTTAAACTCTTTCATTTGCAGTAATTATTATTCTAGTCGCCCAGACACATAACGTCAAGCACATATACGTTCTTTTTCAGCATTTTTTCATTCAAAAAACCAACTTTTCTAAAAAAGAAAAATAGGGGCTAAGACAAAATTAGCTTAAATAGAAAAAACGCCTAAAATTCGTTTTTGAAAACGTTGATTTTAGGCGTTTTTTAAATTAAAAGATGCGTTAAAAATGACTGGATTTTTAGTTTTGTCTCAGTCTCATTTCGTCTTGGACAGTTCTTACTCTGCCAGTTTTTTCAGACGTGTAGGAACGTACATTTTTACGAACAGAAAAACAAAGATCAGATAAACCAAAATAGGAATCCAGCGTTCTATTCCAGACAAAACAAACGCTGCAATTACTCCAAAAATAAGAGCTGCTAAAACTAATATTCCCAACAATAATTGCTGAATAGCTGTTTTTTTCTGCGCCTCTTTTACAGGATACAATTGAACTAACACCATATAGCGAAATTGACTATACAATGGTAGCAATTGGAAACCAATCAAGTACAAGAATAATGCGCCAATAATCAGACTAAATGTTAAATCTGTTACCCCTACGATCAGTAAACTGCCAATCAATAGTAATCTCAAATATAGTCCACTAAAATCTGAACCACGGGCAAATCGTCTAGCATACAAGTAAAGATATGTTTTACTTTGATCCCCTTTAATTTTCTTCAATAGCGGATCTAGGTAACGACGTCGTTTTACCTTTGCTGAAATTTCTGGTACATCGGTAAATAAATTGATAAATTGATAAATTTGATGAAGGCGGCTTTCTTCCATTTGAATCATTTTTTCCCAATCAAGCTGTACTTCATTTTTTCGCCATAAATACCAATAATAAATACCTGCTTGTATCAAGGAACCAGCTAAACCTAACCAAATGGATGCATAAAAAGTAAGTAATAAAATGGCAAAAGCTGAAACATACCATCCCATTTTAAACCAACGTAACACTTGACTAGAAAATCGAAAAAGTTCTGCCCGTTTCACTTGTAGATGACCCGTTTTTAGGCTGATAAGTAAGACCAAATAGATTAGGTACATTGAAAATGGCTGACCGGTACTCACTACTATTAACGGCATTGCAAATCCACTAGCTAAAAATAAAACAACTGATGGAAATACACAAGAATAGCGAAACGCTTCACTTAAGTACGCTCGCATTGCTTTTTCTTTCGGCAATAAAAAAACAATATCTGCTGCCTCTGCAAAAGTAGCAATTTTTCCTACCGCCAAGCTAAGCAGCCAAAAAATTGAAACAATCAGTCCACCAAATACAAAAGAAGGAGTTAAATTCTTTAGCCAACTGGAATAATAAAAGCCAATTCCTCCCACCAAAAAAAGACAAACTAACACAAAATGATCATTGAAAACATAGCGCATATACTTTAGCATTTTTTTTTGGTGTCTAGCTAAACGTTTTCGAAAAAAATCATTCATGCTTCTTGCTCCTTCGTTAATGCGACATAAATCTCATCCAGTGATGAATCCGGAAGATTGAATGCTTGCCTTAGCTCTTGTAGTGTCCCTTGCGCTCGAACTTCACCATTATGTAAAACAATAAAGCGATCACAGTATTTTTCAGCAGTTGCCAAAATATGCGTTGACATCAAAATCGCAGAACCACTTTGTTTCATTTCAACCATCAATTCTAACAACGCATTGATTGCTAAAGGATCAAGTCCTAAAAAAGGTTCATCAATGATATATAGCGATGGTTCAATCAAAAAAGCACATAAAATCATGACTTTTTGCTTCATTCCTTTTGAAAAATTAGCAGGAAACCAGTCTAAACGTTTTTCCAAGCGAAACGTCTCTAATAATTTTTCTGCTCGTTTCAGCGCTACTTCCAGTGGAATATCATAAGCCATAGCAGTCACTTCAATATGTTCACGTAAAGTTAATTCTTCATATAATGAAGGTGTTTCTGGAATATAGCCAATTTGTTTCCGATAATTTTCACTATCACTTTTTAATGTTAGATCATCAATTTCAATTTTTCCTTTAGTTGCTTCTAACAACCCAATGATATGTTTGATCGTTGTACTTTTACCAGCACCATTTAAGCCAATCAAGCCAACCATTTCACCTGAATGTACTTCAAAACTTATATCTTTTAAAACAGGAAGATGTCCATATCCCCCCGTCACATGTTCAATCGTTAAACTCATTTCTTTTCCTCCAATGATCTTGTTTACTCGCTCTTTTATTATACCATGAAGAAAATGGCGACAATTTGTTTTTTTCCTTACAACCATCGGAACTTATGGTAAAGTTAACTTAGCCAAAATATTCTTAGCAGAAAGGATGTCTCGAATGGAAAACTGTATTTTTTGCAAAATTATCAACCAAGAAATTCCTAGCTATAAAATTTATGAGGATGACAAAGTGTATGCGTTTTTGGACTTATCACAAGCTACAAAGGGCCACACCTTAGTCGTACCCAAACGCCACGTTTCTGATATTTTTGATTACGACCAAGAACTAGCTGGTGCTGTCTTTTCACGTGTGCCGAAAATTGCTCGTGGTCTAGAAAAGGCATTTCCTGATATGAAAGGTTTAAATATTTTGAATAACAATCGCGAGTTGGCATACCAGTCAGTATTTCACTCGCATATCCATCTGGTACCACGCTACGCAAAAACAGATGATTTTTCAATTCATTTTGGTAATCATCAAGCAGATTACTCAGCAAGTGAATTGACAGCTATTCAGGAAATCATTGAAGCGCAGGTGAACGACATTGATTAAAAACTTTCTTAAAGGTCTCGTATTTGGTTCAGCTGTAGGTGCTGTAGGTGGACTTCTTTTTGCCCCAAGAAGTGGCAATGATACCCGCCAAAAATTAATTGACGAGTTAGATGAAGCTGCTGATTTAACGATGGATTTAAATAATAGTCTCAGCCACTTTAAAGAGGCATTGATTGAAACAAAAGAAACGGCATCTACCCTTATTCCAGAGTTTCAAGACTCTATTCAAAAAGATGTACTGGAATTTAAATTTCAAGCAGAACCAAGAATTGCTCAAATCCAAGAACAAGTAGAAAAAATTTCTGCAAACTTACCTGAACTTCCTGAAGAAAATCTTCATTAATTGAGTCAAAATACAACGATTATGCATTCTAAACTGTTTTTTTGTTATACTCTCGTAATGAATGTGATTAAAACATGAATTTTCTTTGAAACTATTCACTAGAAGCTTTTTTTTAGGAATTAGAATATGGTATAGTTGTAGATGTGAACAACTAAATATAAAAAAACAGGAGTGCAAAACTAAAATGAAAAGAAAAAAAATAATTTTAGCAGCGACTAGTGCCTTAGCTGTCCTAACGCTAGCTGCTTGTTCTGATGGTACAAACAAAGATATCGCTACAATGAAAGGTGGAACAATCACTGTTTCTGACTTTTATGACGAAGCAAAATTGGAATCATCTAACCAAACTTTAGTTCAACGAATGATTATTTACAAAGTATTCAATAACAAATATGGCGACAAAGTAACTGATAAAAAAGTTGATGCTGAATACAAAAAACAAGCAGAATCATTAGGTGATGGTTTTGAATCTCAATTGAAAGCTGCTGGTTACACAGAAGATTCTTACAAAGATTATATCCGTAACAACCTAGCTCTTGAAGCTGGCCTGAAAGCACATGTTGATATCACTAAAGATGACTTAAAAACTGCTTGGGAATCTTTCCATCCAGAAGTTGAAGCACAAATCATCAAACTTTCAAGTGAAGATGATGCAAAAAGTGTCAAAGAAAAAGCTGACAAAGGTGATGATTTCACTAAATTAGCAAAAGAAAACTCAACTGATACAACAACTAAAGATGACGGTGGCAAAATCAAATTTGATTCTGAAACAACAACTGTCCCTAACGAAGTGAAAGAAGCTGCTTTTAAATTAAAAGATGGAGAAATTTCTGACGTGATTTCTGCAACAAATGCTTCCACTTATGCAACTGATTACTACGTTGTAAAAATGGTTAAAACTTCTTCTAAAGGCGACGACATGGATAAATACAAAGATGAATTAAAAGAAATCGCCACTCAAACAAAATTGAACGATAGCGCATTTACAACAAAAGTTATCGGTGAAGTATTAAAAGAAGCTAATGTGAAAATCAAAGACGATGCTTTCGAAAGTGTCTTGAGCGCATTCACAACATCTTCTTCAGGTTCAGAAGCAACATCTGATTCTGAAAAATCAACAGACTCTTCATCTACAGAAAAATCAACTGAAGCAACTGATAGCTCAGAAACAGCAACTACAGACTCTTCAAAATAAATTTTGTAATTAAAAAAGAAGTAAAGCAGACTCGTGAAATTGAGTCGCTTTACTTCTTTTTTTATTGTTTAAACAAACTAGTTAAATCTCTTTTGGTACATAGAAACTGCGGTTATCCATACCAAAAATTCGATCTGTATATTTTCCAGGTTCCGTTTGACGAATAGAAGTCAACATCATTTGCATTGACGCATCAATATTATCAATTTGATGTAAAATTTCAGCTTCCATGATTCTTGGTCGCACAGGTGAACCATATTCCAATAACCCATGATGTGCTAGCACCATGTGTCTTAGCACTAAAACATCTTCATCTTCTTCACTGATTTTCAATGCAATACAAGCTTTAGTAATTTCTTCATCTACAAGGACTAAATGCCCTACCAAATTACCAGCTAACGTGTATTCTGTTGACATTGGACCAGATAACTCAATGACTTTACCCAAGTCATGTAAAATAATCCCAGCATATAGTAATGCGCGATTGATTTCTGGATATTCATCTGCAATTGCTTTTCCTAAGTGAAGCATCGTTAATGTATGATAAGCTAGACCACTAGCAAACGCATGATGATTTCTTTTTGCTGCTGGAAACTCAAAAAATTGTTTTTGATATTTATTTAATAAATACCGTACGATACGATTCCAGTGTGCATTCGTAATTTCAAACAATAATTGATTGATTTCTTCTTCCATTACTTCTTTTTTTATTGGCGCCCGTTCCATATAAAGACTAGGGTCACTAGGTTCATCAATTTTTGTTAAACGCATATGGATAATTTTCACTTGAGGATTTCCTTGATACATTTCTCTTTTACCACTCAAAAATACCACAGTTCCCGCAGTAAATTTGCTGATTTCTTCCTCAGAAGCATCCCAATATTTTCCATCAATCGTTCCAGAAGTATCTTGGAAAGTAAACGCAATAAATTTTTTACCGTTTTTTGCCATTCTTACATCAGCATTTTTTATTAAGACGAACAATTCAAACTGTTCATCAATGACTAATTCACGAATTTTTTTCATCTTATGCTCCTTCTAACCTTTTCACGGATTGTTGTAACTCTTGATAATAGCTTAACATTTCTTTGTCAGAAGAAAAACAAATTATCTGATACTTTTTACCAAACTCTGCTAAAAGTTTTGCTAAGTAATACTTTCTGTGCGAATCATAATGTAGCCATCCATCGTCAATAATTACTGGACAAAGTGCTCGATTTGCTTCCAAAGAAAGATAAGCAAACCGCATTGCCATGATTAATTGATCTTTGGTACCTGTAGACAGTTCATAAATAGGAAACTCTGTCTTTCCATCTGTGAGCGTCAGCAAGTCTTCTTTTAATAAAATCCTTTGATACTTGCCGTCAGTTAGTAATCCAAAATAATAAGTAGCCTCTTTTAACAACTGTGGCAATTGTCGCTCACTCATTTCAGTCGATAGATCGCCTAAAAAAGTGCCGGCAACTTCATATGCTCCCCACTGCACCATCAAGTGTTCTAATTCTGCCTTTTGACGGCTTTCTTCTTGATACAGTTCATCAAGTGTACCATCTTTTTGTAATTCCTCAACTTGAATGCTCAAGCGTTGTTGTTGTTCACTTGCAGCTTTTTCTTCTAGTTGTCGTTGTCGTTGCAATTGGTCTAAACGAATGATTTCTTGTTCTAAAAATACGCGTGTCATTTTTTCAGGAAATAATGGTGTTACTATTTTACTTAACTCAGCAAGTCTTTCTTTTTTTTGAATCGTTTCGTGGGCTTTTTGCAGAAATAGTGGCACCTCAGATGGATAAGCAAGCTGTGCCTCATTAAGTTGTTGCGTATACTCTTGTAGCCACGCTTTTTGTTTCTTCTTCAATTGATTAATTTCTTGCGTGAGTAAGGTATTTTGCTGGTAGCTACGAGCAAATTTCATTTGTTCCATTTCTTGAACAAATTGTGCCAGTAGGTCCATTTTTTCAGAAATGAGTTTATCTTGAACTGGTAGCCATTCTTGAACAACATCAAATTTTTGCTCTAGGAATAGTAACTTCTCTTGAATCTCTCTTTCTCTTTTTTGCTTTCGTTCATAAATAGCACAAAGACGTTGATAATCCGTAACTTCTTGACCATACTCCTTCATCAGCTCCACTGTATTCAATTGCTTTAGGGACCATTGAGTAGCCAAATACTGTACTTGTTGATCAAGCTGTTGTTGCATTCGTTGATTTTGTTTCCTATTTTCTTCAACTTCTGCGATTTGTGCAGAAGCGACATCCAATTGCCCCAGTTTTTCTTGCCACATTCCTTTGACTTCTAATGAATTACTTTTGCTATCTTTTTCTTTGTTAAGAAAGTAGCTTCCTACAAGCCCTGCTCCACCAAGTAATGAGATTATTTTCCAAGGGAAAGGCAATAACAAGCCTAGGACGATGAAAACTCCACCAGCAACCATATAAGGAATACTATTCCGCTTTTTTTTCTCCATCTGCTGGTTCTGTAAAAGAAAAGGGTACCGCGCTTCTAACTGGCTAATTTCTGCATCAATCAATTCCTGTTGTTCTTTTGCAATTTGTAGTCGAATTGTCAATTGTTGGTCTTCTTCTTTAAATTGTCTATTTTGTGAAAACAGTGTCTTCCATTCGGGGCTTTGCTGAAATTCTACTGGCTGATTTTGTCTTTGCCAACCCCAGCGCTGTTCTAAAATCTTTAACTCTGCTTCTGTTTCTCGTGTTTCTACCTGAAGTCTTTGCCATTCATTGACTAACTGCTCAACTTGAGTCTGTTCCTTTAAAAGAGCTTTTAATTCTGTTTCTTGTTCTAAGAAAAAATAGTATCGTGCTGATTGCTGATCCATGCCGCTATGTTTTTCTAACGTTGATTCTAGTTCTTCCAAACGTTCACTCATTTGTTGATACCTGCTAGAAAACTCTTGCAAATCTGTCAGCAACTGTTCACTTGGTAATTCATTAAGTGTATTTTCTTGTAATTCTTGCCATTCTTCATAAAGTGAAAAATTGATTTTTTGCTGATTTAGTTGCAATAATTTTTCATTGTTCTTTGATAATTCTTGTCTCAACTTATCTTGCTTTTTTTTTGCAGCCTGCTCTTGCATTACAAGTTGGCTAAAAAAATCTTCTTGTGCTTGTTTCTGATAAATTTTTTCTTGTAAACTTTTCCAACTATTTAATTTTTGATTAATAAGTAATTTTTGACCTTTTTTCTTATATAAATTTTGAGCTTGATTATAATACTCTTGTCGCTTTTGAAAAACTTGTGAACTTCCAGTAATACCTAGTGAAATCAGCATATCATGTAGTTCTTTTTCTCTAAGATGATCCAATTCTGATAACTGTTCTTGTTGAAAAGTGAAAACTTGCTGAAATAATTCTCTAGTCAATGGTGAAATCAGCTGTCCTAGGAGTATTTCACTTCCTGTTTGTTCACCAAAAACAACTTTTGCCTTTCCACGATTCTGTTGTTTATAGCGCTCGACCATAAATTCACCATGAACAGGATGTTCGAACCAGACACGACCACCATAAGCCGCTCCATCTTTTGGTGTATAGTCTTTCTTTTTTCTCCCTTTTGATGGAAAGCCAAAGAGGATTGCTTGAATAAACTGATAAACAGTTGATTTTCCTGCTTCGTTTTCGCCATAAATCAACTGATTACCTGAAGAAAAATCAAAACTCTTTTGGCGCCATTTTCCAAAAGCATTAATTTCAATCCGTAAAATTTTCATTCATTATCCTCCTTGAATTGAAAATCCTGATTGATTAATTCTTGTGCAGCAAGTAATGTCTCACTCTGATAATCAGGTAACTCATTCAATAATTTTGTTGCTTCTGGATGGCTATACAATTCACTCAAAATTTGTTTAAAATCTTGAGGAATTTGATAACTTTCAAATAATTGATACTTCAATTTTTTTGAAACAGTTACGGTTATTTGTTTCTGAACAGTATCCTTCATAAGAACAATACGCCATATAAATAAATTTGATGTATACTTTCTTAATTCTTCAATTAAATATTCTAATACTTCACCAGAATCAATTCGCTCCACAATATCCATTCCCAAATGTTCATAGTTAACAATCTCTAGCTCAATTAGATGAAATTTATTGTTAGAAATTTCCAGTTGTCGTTGAACCATGGGAAAAATCTCGTTAGTTGTTCGAACTTGCTCAAAAGAAATTTTTTGACGATGCCAATATACTTCAGCTACTTCTATAGGCGTTGTTTGATATTCACTTCGCTTCAATTCTACTAATGAAACAGACGTTGAAGTTTGTTCCTTTCTCGTGTGTCCTTGAGGTGCGCCAGAATATACGATTCTTCCATGATTGCTAACGATAGTTGGAACATGGATATGACCTAACGCCCAATAATCATAATTTTTTTCTTGCATTTGACTGGAACTAAATGGAGCATAGTTACCATGATCTTTTGTGCCCAATTCCCCGTGATACATTCCAACATGATAATCGACATTTGCTCGAGAGGGAAACTCTAGTACTTTTTCTTGTTGTATCCATGGATGACAATAGCTAAAAGCACTGATAGCAACTTTTTCACCCGAATTTAGTTTCAGCACTTTTGTTTTTACTTCTTCATCTACAAACAAATGAACATTTTCAGGAAATTCAAACCAATATCTTTCTTTCTGATAATAATCATGATTCCCAAAAATCATATATACAGGAATATTTATTCGGTTTAAACGTTCCATTTGTTCAAAAAAGTGTTTTTGTGTTTTAAGTGAAGGTTTGTTTTGATGAAAAGTATCTCCAGCAAACAGAACAAAGTCAACTTCATGGAACACTGCTTGATCTACAATATTTGCTAGAACAATCTGATTTGCCTGTATTAATTTTTCTTGAACACGTTTATCGAATGGAATGGGTCCTTCAAAAGATCTATCTATATGTAAATCAGCCGCGTGGATAAATTTCACTATCAAATTCCCTCCTTTTTTCTTTTATCATAACATTTTTATGTGTTTTTTTCACCCAAATACGAAAGTTTGTTCGCTTTTTTAATATAGAAATTTTATGAGAATACAAAAAAACAGATGAGCTTAATCACTCATCTGTTTTTTACCGTTGCGT
>NZ_JXLE01000008.1 GCF_001886265.1 Enterococcus thailandicus | reverse complement strand
CAGAGTGACGTTTGAATGTCAACTCTTTTTTCAAAAAGTTTTTTTGATTTCGTTCGAGAAATCTTTCAGCAACTCACTCATCATATCACATCGTTTGTTATTTGTCAAGAACTTTTTTGAAGTTTTTCTTGATGAAATCAAGCTTCATAAGCAGCCCTTTTTAAACGACTTAGTTATCTTATCATGTGATAATTCACATGTCAACAACTATTTTTCATGTTATTTACGAAAGTTTCATGAATGTCACTTTCGCTTCAACGTTGTCTAATTTATCATTCTTTTTTTGATTGGTCAACTGAATTTTTGACCTTTTTCAAACAGCACTCAGACTGTTTCCCTTCCAAATTTTCGTGTTTTACGAACAAAGTCTCTGGTTAAGCTTTAAAATAGCTATAAAAGCATTATAAACCGGAACATTCTACTTGTTTTTTTGTTTAAAACGGCAAAAAAAAGAAGATTGAATTTTTTTCAATCTTCCTTTTATTTTTGTATTTTCTGATTAGAAAAGAGGAACACCCTCTACTTCGTAAGTCCCAAGAACAGCTCGCATCTGCCCTGATTCTTCCCAAAGATAGCCTTCTGCCAGCTCACCATCCTGATTCTTCTGCTCTGTTTCAAAAACAAACAACGGAACATTTTCATGTCCGATATGGGTGTTGGTCAACTCCATTAAGTTGATTTGACTCACATCAATATGAACGATTTCCTTTAAAAAATTAAGCATATTGGCTAGACCAGTCTTTCCTTCAGAAAGATCTGCTAACGCGAATTCTAGCGTATCATCAATTGAATGAACCAGAAATCTCTTTGATCCATCCTCCAAATGCAACATAATTGTACCAGCGACTCTTTTGTTTGCCAAAATCTCCACCTCGATCAACTTGTTCTTGTTCTATGGCTTACAAAAAAATTTTAGCATATTTTCAGAAAAAATACACTTTTTATTTCTTGTTTTCTTTTTTCTCCAATTCAGTCAATGCTTCTTTGATCCAGATGGGTAGTTGTTCTTCGATTGTTTTAAAACCAATTTTTCTATTTTTGTTTGTAAAATACCTTTTTCTACGGTGTGCAACTACTGGACTGTTGTTCTCTAAAGTTCTTAAAGATAAACTGATTTTTTGAGAGTACTCATCAATATCAATAATTTGTACTCTGATTGGTTGTCCAATTGTTAGCAATGCATGAATATTTTTTGTATAACCTGATTGTACTTCTGAAACATGGATTAATCCCTGCGTTTCCTCGTCAAGAGAAACAAACGCACCATAAGGTTGTATTCCAGTTACTTTTCCTTCAATTATTTGTCCAATTTTATAAGTCATTTACTTCCCTCTCTTCGCATCTTTCATTATACTGTATATGATTTAAAAAAAGAAGTTTTGAAAATAAACAAGTGAAATCGGAGGCTTTGAAATGGTAGAATTCGATCAACAAATAACGAGAAAAAATACGCATAGCGTAAAATGGGATGGTATTACTGAAACATATCATGCATCTGATTTGTTACCGCTTTGGGTAGCAGATATGGATTTTCTTTCTCCCAAAAGTGTCACTCAGGCTTTAAGCAGCTATGTTCAAAACGGTTTGTTTGGTTACTCAACGATTTCCAATGAATTATATAACTCTATTATTCAATGGGAAAAGAAACAGCATCAAGTCACCATAAAAAAAGAAGAGATTGTCTTTTCAAGTGGTGTTTTGTCCAGTCTAGCTGTAGGTATCCAAACGTTTACTGAAATAGGCGATTCAATTATGATTCATGATCCTGTTTATCCACCTTTTTCTTCTATAGTAGAAAACAATCAGCGAAAGTTGGTTCGCAGTTCTTTAATAGAAAAAAACAATCATTTCGAGATGGACTTTGCAGATATGGAACAAAAGATACAACAACACAATATCAAAGCCCTCATTTTATGTAACCCTCATAATCCTGGCGGTCGTGTGTGGTCAAAAGCTGAATTAACTCAGTTAGCAGACCTGTGTTTAAACTATCAGGTTTTCATATTCAGTGATGAAATTCATCAGGACCTTATGCTGTTCGGCAATCAGTTCACGTCAATGTTGACAATCAATCCGAAACTTCATGATCAAATGATCGCATTTACTTCTGCCACAAAAACATTTAATTTAGCTGCAATTAAACATTCGATGGTTTTTATCAAAAATAAAAAACTCAAAGCAGCTTTTACACAACGTCTCTTAACTAATCAGCAACAAGAAATCAATACATTTGGCTTAATTGGTACACAGGCAGCTTACGAAACTGGTGAAACTTGGCTTTCAGAGTTGCTTCCTTATTTAGAAGAAAATGTTTCACTTGTTTGTTCCTTTTTTCAAGAAGAAATGCCAGATGTTCGTGTTATGAAGCCTGAAGGGACTTACCTAATGTGGTTAGATTTTTCCGCTTACGAAACAAATGATCAAGAATTGCAAGACTGTTTCATTAAAAAAGGAAAAGTTGTCTTGAACCCAGGAATTTCTTTTGGCCCAGCTGGACATTGTCATATGCGTTTGAATGTTGCCTGCCCTAAAGCGACTTTATTAGAAGGATTACAACGAATCAAACAATCTTTTGAAAAGTAATTTTCTATTTAATTTTTTATAAAAAAGCAAAAAGGGACTGTGACAAAAAATTTGTCACAGTCCCTTTTATACGAATAAAAGATGTTCTCAAAGCAACTTCTGCGGCAGTAAGCTGAAACTTCGCCAAAATTTGAAGAACAATTTCTAAAAATTTTTACTTATTACTTGAAGTTCAACGCTTTGGACCACAATCTCTTTTACATTATCAGTACATTTTCTGATAGTTATTCTGCAATCTCAATTGTTTCGATTACTACATCATGGACTGGTCGGTCTTGTGGTCCACGTTGTACATTTGCAATCTCATCAACAACAGTCATTCCTTCAACAACATGACCAAAAACTGTGTGACGGAAATCTAGCCAAGGTGTACCTCCACCCTTGTAAGCTTCGATAACTTCTGCGGGGAAACCGGCACCTTCAAGTTGTCCAAGCATATTAGCAGGAACATTTTCATTATTTACGATAAAGAATTGGCTCCCGTTAGTATTTGGACCAGCATTCGCCATTGATAATGCACCACGTAGGTTAAATAATTCACGGCTAAATTCATCTTCAAAGCTTTCACCGTAGATGCTTTCTCCTCCCATACCTGTTCCAGTTGGGTCGCCACCTTGGATCATGAAATCAGGAATGACACGGTGGAAAATGACACCATCATAGTACCCTTTTTTAGCTAATTCAATAAAATTTTGAACAGTTTTAGGTGCTAATTCAGGAAATAATTGAACTGTGATGTCTCCGCGATTTGTTTTGATTGTTGCTTTTGGGCCTTTTTCATTTGCTAAATCTAATTGTGGAAATGCCATGTTTGGTTCCTCCTAATGTTTTCTTACTACCAAATAATAACATAATACCGAATGTCTATTCAAAAAACTAGATCAGATTACTAAAAAGAAAGTTTAAACTCCAAGTAAAATTTATTTATTTGAGAAGCATTCTCAGTTGAATTCTGCTATAGTGTGTCTGGAGGAGGAGTTTTTTATGGACATTTATGACATTACCATTATCGGTGCTGGACCCGTGGGTATGTTTGCCGCATTTTATGCAGGAATGCGACAAGCAAAAACAAAGATCATTGACAGTTTACCCCAACTTGGTGGTCAGTTAGCGACCTTGTATCCAGAAAAATATATTTACGATATCCCAGGGTATCCTGCAATTAAAGCAAACGAATTGGTCGGCAATCTTGAAAAGCAATTGACGACTTTTAATCATACATTTCATTTAGAAGAAGAAGTTCTTTCCATTACACGCGAAGAAGATGTGATCGAAATCATTACAAACAAAGGTATCCATTATTCAAAAGCGGTGATTTTAGCACTCGGAAATGGCTCTTTTCAGCCAAGAAAATTAACTATCGAAGGTGCTGACGCCTTTGAGAACAACGGTTTAGATTATTATGTCAATGATTTAATGAAATACGCTGGCAAAAAAGTAGCAATTGCTGGTGGTGGCGATTCTGCGATTGATTGGGCATTGATGCTTGAGCCAATTGCTAGCGAAGTCTATCTAATCCATCGTCGAAGCGAATTTCGTGGCCATGAACACAGTGTTGCTCAATTAAAAAATTCATCTGTTCATTTATTGACACCTTATTTGATTGAAGATTTAGCTGGGGAATCAAACCAGTTAACCGACCTTCGTTTAAAAAAGGTAAAAAGCGATGAAACGATTGATTTAAGCATTGATTCTTTGATTATCAATTATGGGTTTACTTCTAATTTAGGTCAGATTGCTTCGTGGGGGCTGGAAAGTTCTCGCCAATCAATCATGGTAAACTCCGATATGTCGACCTCGATTCCTGGAATTTACGCTGCAGGCGATATTTGTTCCTATGATGGCAAAGTGAAATTGATTGCTACAGGATTTGGTGAAGCACCCACTGCGGTTAACAATGCACTACATTACATCAATCCCAAAGAACGGGCACAACCTGGACACAGTACCAGCTTGTATGATAAACGACTTCGTCCTGAAAGATGACTAGCATCCACTTGTAATAAACCTCAGATGCAAAGGTATCCTTCTTGCTTTTTTACTTGATTAAGCTAACATGAATATATAGACTATTTGAAGGAGGAATACCATGGTTATTAAAAAGGAAACATTAGAAGAAAAAGCACGTGCTCTTTTACTTGAACGCGGTGTAACAATTGAAGATATTGCAGAATTAGTTATGTTTTTACAAAAAGATTATATTACAGATTTAACTTTAGTGGATTGCGCAGAAAGCGTTGACTCGGTTCTAACAAAACGAGAAGTCCATAATGCAATCATCACGGGAATCCAGTTAGATATTTTAGCTGAACAAAAACAGTTAATGGAACCTTTACAACATATTATCGAAGACGATGAAGGCTTGTATGGAATTGATGAAATCCTCGCCTTATCTATTGTTAATGTTTACGGAACGATTGGGTTTACCAACTACGGCTACATTGACAAAGTGAAACCAGGGATTTTAAAACAATTGAACCGACATGATGGCGATCATGTCCATACTTTTTTAGATGATATCGTTGGTGCGATTGCCGCATCTGCAGCAAGTCGTTTAGCCCATGCTGAACCTGAAAAACGCAGTCGTTTGACACAATAAAATGAATCGGTAACAAGTGAGCAGTGCAATATTAGCTGTCACCAACAGAATGGTACTGTGACAGAAATGATTAACTCCAAGAAATATGAGAAGCCGTTTTCGAAAATGACTTCTCATATTTTTGTGAAAATTTGATTGATTACTGAAGGAGGTGTGACAAGGCTTTTGTCACACCTCCTTTTTCTCCACTAAAAGTAAAAGAAACGCCCTCAAAAATAAGCCAGATTTGGTTTATCTTTGAGAGCGTTTCTTGTTGAAAAAGTTATCTTTTCTTTCTTAACTCATGCTTTCCAAGGAACAGGAAAATAGCGAAAAAGAGTTCAAGTAAAACAAAAAAGAGAACAAAACTATGCATAAAAAATTCTTCCGGTAACACATTGATAATTGGATCAGTTCGAGGATCGAATAACCAATCGTCATTGTTGAAAAATGTTTCGTGAAAAACAATGAAGAATCGATCAAAACCGATTAGCATAAAAAATCCAATAACCACTGGCGCAAGCATCCCAAACTGAAACGGACGTATTAATCGCCAGAAACGTTTATTTTTCCATAACGAATAAACAAATAAGCTACTTGGTATCAACGTGACTAATAACACAGCATAATCAATGAAAAAAAGAACACGAACTTCACGAAAATGGTGTGCGCCACTGGCCGAAACAGGAAAATCTGGCAAACTCAGTACAGATTGAAACGGATTATTCAAGTATTTCATCAATTCATCAAAATTCTGAAGCAACGTTTGCTGATCCAGAGACGTGTACCGCAAAATATGCAAATAATCAATATCAAATACATAGAGCGGTCGAAAATTGATAGTCAAGGCAATCGCTAGACTAATCAAGGTCAGAAATAAGCTAGTCAACCCCAAATACTCAAGCCATTGTCCCTTACGCTTACCCATTTAGAACTGCCACTCATCTAATGAATTTTTGACAAATGTAGCTGGGACTGGTAAATGAGGTACATCTTCTGCCTTGGTAAACCCGGATAGAACGAGCAACGTGTCAATTCCGTTTTGGATACCTGCTTGAATATCTGTTTCATAGTTATCACCAACCATGATTACTTCCTCTTTTTGAAGGCCTAAGATTTCTACTGCCTTATCCATGATGATTGCTTCTGGCTTACCAATATAGATTGGAGTTGTTTGAGTAGCTGTTTCAACGAAGGAAACCACTGAACCTGCACCTGGTAGCAACCCGCGTTCAGTAGGAATATTCTTGTCTGGGTTTGTTCCAATGAACGTTGCCCCTTTTTGAATTGCAAGCGTTGCTGCCACCACTTTTTCGTAGGTTAAATAATTATCTAATCCAACAACAACGTAATCTGGGTTTTCTTCTTCCCATTCAAATCCAGCTTCCAAAATCAGGTCAATTAATCCTGACTCCCCAATAACAAAAACTTTTTTACCTTTTCCATCTGTTTGCATAAAATCAATCGTCGCTAAACTTGCCGTATAAACTGTTTCTGCTGCGACATGAATATCGAATTCATCTGCCAAGCGTTTTGCAACTGTAGCAGGGCTCTTCGTCGTATTATTAGTAACGAATAAAAAGGGTAACTCACGTTGTTGTAATTCTTCGACAAAACGTTTCCCTGCAGGAATCGCTTCTGTTCCACGATAAATCGTTCCGTCTAAATCAATCAAATATCCTTTATAACTCATGCTCACGACTCTTTTCTTTTTCTTATCGTAAAGTTCGCTTTTTCATTTGCTGGCTGCTCTACTGATTCTTTAGCAGCAGTCGCTTTTTTGGGCGTCTCCTTACGTTTTTTAATGACAGGTTTCTTATGACTAGAAGACACTGGACCTTTCTTTTCATCAATGTACGCTGTCTGATTGTAATTTTTTTTCTTTTTGCGACGTTGTGCTGGCTTTTCCTTTTTGTCTCCCCCGCCAATGCGCTCGATAACAAAATAAGCACAACCAAAATTGCAGTATTCATAAAGATAATCTTCTAATGAATCAATCCGCTGATCCGGATGGGCACGTCGATTGTCTGCACGGAAAAATCCTTTCAGGCGAAGCTGTTCATAGCCCCAGTCCCCAACGATATAATCATAACGAGACAACACATCACTGTACCGCTCGCCAAGTTTTTGTGCGTCAAACCCTTCACGGTGATTGGCTACTAGACGAAATTGTCGATCACCAACTAAAAAATTACTATCATCTAAAGGTGTCACAAGTTCCCCTTTGATTTTTTCTGCTTTAGGCTTTTCTTCAACGATTTCTTCTAAAGCAGTCGTTAGTTCATCTGTGACAAGATTTGTTGCTTCACTTTCAGCTGTTGCTACGGTTGTTTCTTTCGTTTCTTTGTTTGCAACTGGCTGTTGTTTCTTTTCTTTTGGTTTTGCAGACATACTTTCACCACCTATTCCTAGTCATTATACCTTGTTTTTATTTGATTGGGTAGTGAGCTTTCAAGTAATCACCCACAACACTACGAATAAACTCTGGGAACAGAAATTCATTTTCGCCGGCAATCTCAATCGTCGGGAAAAACGGTACAAACATGAAATGGTCAACCGTCGTAAACGAATATCTTTCTTTCTCATTGATTGGTTGATTTTGAAAGAGTACTTGATGATTTACTTCATCGTAGGTAATCCCATTGTAAACGATTTGTCCAAATATTTTCCCTCGAAATCCCATCCCATTCATAGGAAAGTTACGTAAGAAGTTGCGATTTTTTTCCATTTCCAAAATTAATCGAATCAAATCTGCTCCTTTAACGGTTACATTCAATAGGTGCATTGGATGTGGTAACGCAGTGTGAAGCTCATCTTGGTCGATAATTCCGGCGGGGATATCCGTCAAAAACAAGCCACTATTCAAAATTGCCGCCTTCGTCTTGCCACGTTCTTTGATTGCTTCTAATGCTAGTTGAATAAAGGGTTCTTCACCAAAAACATCCATTGTTAGTGGAAATGGTAGGTCAGCGACCTTTTTAGCTTTTAAAAGTGCGTGCCCTTCTGCCAAATAACTAGCGATTTCTTGCGCATCTTCTGCAAAGACTGTCAATGACTCAGTGGGAATTGCTTGTGCAGAATATTTCACAATTTTTTTATTCTCATCTAACGTCAATTGAACTTCTCCTACATACTGACCATAACGACCAGCTGCGGCTAATTGAACGCCGTTGATCACTTCGCCATTAGGAAAGAGATGATGTGTATGTGAACCTAAGATAACATCTATTGCTGGTAATTCTTTTGCAATTTGGATATCATCTTGAATACCCAGATGGCTCATCAACACTAACACGTCGACTTTCGGACGTAATTCTTCGACCATTTCCGGCAAAATATCATACGGATTTCGGATATCCCAACCGTTTGGACTATACGTTAAAGGAAAAGGTGCCGTAAATGCCAGCAAACCGATTTTTGTCTGCTGCTTCGTTTCGATAATCTTGTATGGCTTCGCCCATACTGGTGGCTGCAATGTTTTTTTGTCAAATAAATTTGCTAATAAAACATCAAAATTAGCTTCATCATATAGATGATTCAAATCATGTTTTGAATTTCCAACACCTTCATTGTTTCCAATCGTTGCGGCATCGTAACCAATTTCATTCATCAGTAAGACATTGGCTTGACCATTCGTTGCTTCCGATAAGGGATGCCAACGGTCAACGAAATCTCCTAGGTCCACTGTAACAGTCGTTGTCTGTACTTTCTTTTCACTTTCACGTTTTCGTTGCTCTAAAAAGCGTCTGATTCTGGGCCAGTTTTCCAGATGTGAATGGAGATCATTTGTGTGTAATAACATTATTTTTTCCATCTTCTCGCCTCTCTTCTCGACCATCATACCACAGAGCTATTTTTTCCTTCCAATAATGATCCTGAGTATTATTTACTTCAAAAAAATAGAATAAAAAAATCATTTATGGTTTCTTTAAGCTAACCTAGTTATTATTAAGTCATTCCCAAAACATTCATTTTTTTCATTCTTTACCTCCAACCTTGCCAGCCTCATTTTTTCTATTGAGGCTGGTCTTGTTGACAAAAAAAGCGTGCCTTTGACTTCAAAAGAAGCTATTGGCACACATTCATTCCTAATATTTAGTTGGTTCACTTATTTTTTGGGCAAAAAAAAAACAGGTATAGCATTCCTGTTCATCAATCAGCTATTTTTTATATTCAGACACATGGCGGAGCCTACTTAGTGCTGCTTCCTTCCGGATCTGACACGCTTCATAAGCCCACCATTGTCCTAGCCTTTCGGCAAGAAATAGTATACCGCATTTTTTCCATTCTGACTAGCTTTTTTTCGATTTCTTTTTTTTCGTACGCAACTGACGGAAGAATGTTGACAAAATCCCTCCACATTCCTCTTCCAAAATACCCCCTTCAACGGTGGCTTGATGATTGAAGCGTTCATCCGTCAATAAATTCATCAACGTTCCAGCAGTTCCACCTTTTGGATCATAAGCACCAAAATAAACTTCTTTGACACGTGACAAAATCATCGCACCACTACACATTGGACAAGGCTCTAGTGTTACAAATAACTGTGCTTCTTCTAAACGCCAGCTACCAACAGCTGCACAAGCTTCTTTAATTGCAAGCATCTCTGCATGGGTTGTGGCATCTTGCGTTGTTTCTCGTAGATTATGCCCCCTACCAATTACTTGATTATCTAAAATCACCACTGCACCAATTGGGACCTCAGCTAACTGTTCTGCTTTTTTAGCTTCTTCAAGAGCGAGGCGCATCCATTTTTCTTTTTCTTGTTGCGATAACTGTTCTTCGTTCAACAAATTCCCTCACTTTTTTCTCGATTATTTTTCTTCAGCATAACTTTACCATATAAAAAAAAACTTGTAACTAGCTTGTCCTTTTGATGAGGTTTTTTTATGGTAAAATAGCGGTGAGGTGAAGCACATGAATCAAGCACAATTACTAGAATTATATCCAAATGCTCAACTTAAAGAATTTCCTTCCGCATCGCCATCGATTCTTTCTTTAGCTACTGGTGACGCCTTTCTTTGGTTTGAAAAAAAATCGTTAGCTCCATCTGAAATCAGTCTTTTGAAAGCGTTATTCCCAATGGCTACCAATCCAAAAAACCATCCTTGGTACCATTACTTATTCGAACAACAATCATTAACATTGGATCGTTCCTATCGAATCATCCAGTTACATGTATCAGCAAAGGATGACTTTTTGCAAAAGGAATGGCAAGAAACGTTACTAGCGATGTTTTATGAACCTGCAGATTTCTTTTTCTATAGCCAACAAGATGCACTACTGATTGAGCCTAAAGGGAAAAATTTTCTTCCAGTTTCTGAACTAAATGGTATTTTTCAATCATTAGATATTGACTTTGAAATTACAACAAATGTTTTTGTCGGCGCTTTTCATGCACCTTCGCAAGATTTTGGAACATTGTTTGCTGAAGAACGAAAAATTTTTCTTACAGAAAAACGCTCCCCACAAAACAGTCAAGCTGTGTTTTCTCTACAAGATGTTGCCCTGCACTACTTTACAACAGAGGGGATCAAAGAGAATTTACTTATCCAAAATTATCAGCTCTTGCTTGAAGAAATGGATATGGAAGAAATCATCTTAGCGTTGTGGAATCATTTGGGCAATATCAGCTCCGCTGCCAAAACTCTTTTTCTTCATCGTAACACGTTGAAATATCGGATAGAAAAGTTTCAGGAAGCAACTGGCTTTAATTTAAAGCAAGCAAATGATCTTCTTTTTTGTTATCTTCTAATCATCCAAATGTCTCCTACCAAAAAAAATAATTAAAAAAAGTGAGCGTTGCGACTAGCCTGACTAGTCCAACGCTCACTTTTTTTGCTGTGCTTTTTTAACGCAAAAAATTACATAATTTTATCAACTAAAGTCATCAAACGCTCACGCAAATCATCCGTTGAATCTTTTAGCGTGTCACCATAAACAGAGATTTTCTTGCGGCCTTTTTTGATTTTTTCTAAAACACCCATCAAAGAGTCCAAATCACTATCCGATAAGTCATCGACTAATCCTAATAGCTTTTCATTTCCGTCAAACTTATCATTAACAAATTTTTTGACTTTGCAACGATTAGACATATGACGAATTTTTTCCACCACTTTACCTGACACAACTGCTGTAGTTGCTACACCAGCAGCAGCCATGATACCTAAACCGATTGTTACTTTTGTTGATGTTTTCATAAGTCTTCAGCTCCTTTTTATCTACTTCTATCATAGCATAGACAAAAAAATAAACGAACTATTTCACTCGACTCATGAAGCACCATTACTTAGCTGCAACTAAGCGAATATCAGTTAGAACTTCTGGTAAGTCCTCATCTAGTTCGGCCAACTTACTCCAGATTGCTGTCATTGTTTCATAAAACTCACGAGAATTTTCGTCAGAATTTAAACTCCCCAAAATATTCAGCCACAAAAGTTCAACTAGATAAACTTCACTAACTCTAGTATGTTCATTTAGATGAGTCTTAAAACTTAGCTTGAATAAAGCTGCTAAGTCTAGATCAGACTGGAAGACGATTCCACGAACGCTTTCGTTCACTGCAAAAAATTCTTTCAATAAGTGGACGATACTAAAAAAGCCCGTCATTTGATACGTGTCTAAATATTTTTCAAAGCTCTTTTTGATTTCATCAATAATTGTTTCTTTTAACACACCAATGGAATCAAAATGTGCATAAATCGGATATGTCGAACAGCCACAATAAGCTGCTAATTTTCTAGCAGTAATCGAATGCAACCCAAACTCTTCTGCATAGACCATACTTTTAAATAGTAAATATTCTTTACTAAAATTGGTTACTCTACCCATTTCTTTCACCCTCTTCATTTGATTTTATGATTCACAGTAATATTTTTCTCTAACGATTCTTTGCCAATATCCTGCGTAACTTTATGTAGGGGGAAAGCGTATAGAAAAAGTTATGATTTCTTATGATAAATATAACAGCAATCATCCGATAAAATAGTAGCTGATATCCTGCGTAATAGACCTGTGACTAGGAATGATTTGGTCGCACATAGCCAATGGATTATTCATCTCAAGCTTAGCTATACTGTTATATTTTGTATGTCTAAAAGAAATTTCATTACTTTTTTCTAACTTGACAAAACGCGCTTGGACATAAACAATAGAATAAACAACTAAATAATAACTTTAAAATAACAAGTTATATTATAAAGGTCTAATACCCTGTGAGAATAACATAGTATGAAAACACTTACCACTCACACTTTATGACCTATCCTGTACATATTTAGGAGGAAAGGAGTTTCGAAATGTTAGTTGATGCAAAAAAAAAGGAACTACTTGTTCTGTATGAGATTATCCAAAGCGATACTTGTTCCTTACAAGATCTTTCAAATAAACTCGTGATTCCCAAACGGACGGTGAAAGACTTGATACGAAAACTTAACCAAGCGATTAGTCAGTTACTTGAATTTCACTCTTTTATTTATTCGACTCATAAAGGAGAGATTCAGATCAATGAACACTATGAAAAAACAAAAATGCAGGTATTCTATTACTTGAAGTTAATCTTTTTACGCGAATCCCAGCGTTTTAATTACTTATTACTTTTGATGGACAGCCTTGACGCTTCAGTTGCCAAGGAAGAGTTGACCCAAAAATTATATATTTCTTCTTCTTACTTAGAAAAATTAACTACGCGAATCAATAAGGATTTAAAAAAATTCAATCTACAAATTATTTCTTCCAATAATTGTTATACCTTATCTGGAGATGAATTATTGATTCGAATCTATATATACATATTTCTATCGGATGCCTTTCAAGGACCTGAATGGCCATTTACAACAATTGATTTAGCAACAGTGAAGCAGGAAATTACTCTGTCAGATGCATTCCAGCTTCCCTTTCATTCCGAGACAGAGCAAAAAAATATTTATTTACTCTATGCGGTGTTTAAACTTCGAATCAAGCAGGCTTCTTTCTTAGAACCACTCGAAAATGATATTCAGCAATTACTGAAGCTACTCTTTCACACCTGTGATTTAACCGGTTCGTTTAAACAAAACATGCCTGTGGAGCTACCCGAAAAACATACGGAGAACGAAGTGTTTGTGCTCAATTTTATGATTCTTTGTTTCTTCCCAAGTTGGGTCCACGTCCAACAGAAATTGACCATTGGTAAGTGTTTTATGCAAACAGATCATGTTTTTTGTCAATTCACACAAAAACTAACTGTTCAATTAGCCAAGCATTTTCCAACCATTGATACAACTGAAAAAATTGCCTTCTATCACTACTTCATCACGCTTGCGTTCACTTTTGTTTCATTGTTAGGGGAATCAATCATTGAATTTCATACGCTCTATTTCCCCACTGTAACAGAAACGGTGTCGGCAGATGACTCGCAAGTGCAATTAATTCTCACAGAGATCAACGCTCTTTGCCCAGCCAAGTTGCGTTCAGTTCACGTCGCTCACTATTTGGGTTCACTGATCTATCAATTGATTCGTTCTGAAACAGATACACAACTGTTGATTCATTTAAAAATGACGAAGACCTTAACTGGCAATTATCATCTGAAAAATCGTTTGGAAAAGTTATTCAATCACGAAACGGTTCTTCTTACCTTTTCACCAGAAAAAGCGGACTTGATCGTTACTGATTGGTTTGAAGCAGCACAACAAGCCATCCCTTCTTTTTATTGGAATCTAACAAATGAAGAAGTCAGCTGGCAAAAACTTGTCTTACTTATCCAAACACTCTATGACAAAAAAACACAGATCAACACGACGCAAAACTTGTTACCTGCGCCAAACAATCACCAAAAAGAAGCACCGGCATTTATCAACTGACAAAAGCCGGTGCTTCTTTTTATTCTTACTTATTGCTTTGCTGTTTATCCTTTAGTCTCGACGGTTGTTTCCGCCAAACAACAAAATCAAGCGGAGTAATTGTAGGAAAGTTGCTAGTGCTGCTGCGACATAAGTTAATGCTGCAGCAAACAAGACGTGACGCGCCATTGGCACTTCATCTTCAGTCAACAAACCGCCCTCACTTAATATCTGTAACGCACGTCTTGACGCATTGAATTCAACTGGCAGTGTCACTAATTGGAATAACAACGCCAATGAAAAAGCAAAAATCCCGATATTAATCAACGTGTAATTCCAACTAAACAAAACGCCGACCATAATCAATGGCAACGAAATTGCAGAGCCAAAATTAGCTACTGGAACCAATGCTGCACGAATTTTTAACGGTGCATAACCAACAGCATCTTGGACTGCGTGTCCGCATTCATGGGCTGCCACACCAATTGCAGCAACTGAAGTCGATTGCGCTGTTGCTTGTGATAAGCTTAGCATTTTATTTCCAGAATTATAATTATCTGTTAGATTCCCGGCGATTGGTTGGACACCTACGTTTTGGATGTTTTGACTGCTCAAAATATATTGGGCAGCTTGTGTTCCTGTCACATTATTTTTGCTACGGATTTTATCATATTTCTTGAATGTGCTATTGACATATGCCGAAGCAATACCTGAAATGGCTAACCCGATGATGACCAAGATAAACGTTGGATCAAGTAGATTATAGATCCCGTACATTTAAGCTCACTCCTTTTCATTTTCTTTATTCTACCATGAGAAGAGAGAAAAAAATGTGAAGAGACTTTGAAGCTTTTAGTTTTTCTTAACGAACTCAGATTTCAACTTCATTGGACCAAAGCCATCAACTTTGCAATCAATATTGTGGTCGCCTTCAACTAAACGAATATTTTTGACTTTTGTTCCTTGCTTAATTGCACCAGAAGCACCTTTGACTTTTAAATCTTTGATGACTGTTACACTGTCACCTTCTGCCAAACGATTCCCATTTGCATCAAGCACAACAAGTTCTTCTTCCACGTTCTCGGTTTGTTCGGCGCTCCATTCATGACCGCATTCTGGACAAATAAATAATCCTCTGTCTTCATAAGTATACTCAGACCCACAAGTTGGGCAATTTGGTAATGTCATCTTCTTTCTCCTTTAAAATCTATTATTGAGCATCATTGTAACGAAAAAAAGTTACTTTGAAAAGAGTGCTTGTGAATTTTGTACAAAAAAGAGCAAAGAAAATGACTGATGTGCTGTAATTCTCCCAAAAGTCGCTTTTCTTTACTCACTTATTACCTTTTTCGATTATTTTTGTTGGTAATCCTGACACAAAGTTTGAATTTCTTGATAGATTTCTTCTACTTCACGTAAATCTTTTGCATTTGCACCACTTGCTAGTGGATGTCCGCCTCCGTGATGACGCTTTGCTAGCTCATTGATTACAGGACCTTTTGAACGCAAACGAACACGGTAATGTCCTTCTGGTTGTTGAACAAAGATTCCCCAAGCCAAGACTTCATCTATGACACCAGGCAAAGCAACGATTGCTGCGGTTTCAGAATCATCAATCCCGTAGTCAGCCAACAATTCCTTTGATAAAAGCACGCGACCAGCACCGTTATGGTCAACCTCAAGATGTTGGTATAAATATCCTGAAAGTTTGGCAACTTTCATTGGCATTTGCTCTAATTCACGATTTAATTGACCAGCATCAAATGGATAGCTCATTAAGACAGCGGCAATTTCTAATGTTCGTGGAGTTGTTGCCGGATATAAAAATCTTCCCGTATCGCCAACAATCCCACCATAGAGTAAGCGTGCTGCAGTTGCGTTGATCGTTAGTTCATCTGGAAACATCAAAGCAAATGAAGCAATCATTTCGCTACAGCTGCTTGCCTTCGTGTCTACCCAAACGAGGTCACCATAAGGCTCATCGTTTGGATGGTGGTCAATTTTAATCAACTGATCGCCTAATGGATAACGGTCATCACTGATTCGTGGCGAATTCGCTGTGTCCGTTACAATGACTAATGCCCCTTGATAAAGTGCATCATCAATTGATTGCATTTCTGCTAAAAAACGAAGTCCTTCAACAGTTTCACCTACCTGATAAATTTCTTTTGTTGGAAAACTTTCTCGCAAAATCTCCGCTAACCCGACCTGTGAACCAATTGCATCTGGGTCGGGGCGTTGGTGGCGATGAATGATAATTCGTTTTGCTGCCTGAATTGCTGTTAAAATTTCTTGTTGGATCGTTAGTTCCGTTGTGTTTCTCATGTCTTCCCTGCTTTCTAAGAACGTTCCATTACTTGGCAAACAACAATTGCTTTTGCCACAATAATATTTTCAATGTACACTTCAATATCTAGTTTTGCTGAACGACGCCCGATTTCTAGCACACGTGGTTGAATATCTAATTCACTCTCTAACTGGATTAAGCGTAAGTAATGAAGGTTCATTTGTTCAATCAAAATATTACGTCGTTGGTTCAACAACATCGTTTTTTGGGCGACATCTGAAATAATCTCACTTAATACCCCAAATGAAATCGTCCCTACGCCGTTAACCATTTGTGGTGTTACTGTAAATTTGAATTTGGGATTGTCCAGACGACTTCCTTCACGATCGGTTTCAATCGTTTGGATATCCCCCGAAATTTGATCCGAAATCGTATCAGCAATTTGTGGTTGACGCTGAACCAGCTGCATAGCCTTCATCACATCTTGACGCGTAATGACACCTTCTAATGTCAAATCATCTGAGACTACGGGCATCACTTCAAGTCCATCCCAAATCATTTGATGGCTTACCGAAGCAACACTCATCGTTTTCTTGACACTAATTGGCTCTTTCGTCATTACTCGTTCAATGAGCTGATTTTCAGATTTCCCTAAAATGTCCTTGGCTGTCACGATTCCCATCAACCGTTGGTGGCGATTAACAACTGGAAAGCGTGAATGCTGGGTTTCTTCTGACAATCGTTGAAAATCAGCAACGGTTTCCGTTGGCAAAAGATGATATGTTTTTTCTGCTGGCATATAAATGTCGCTGACTAACATAATATCTTTTTTGATTAATTGGTCACTTAGCGCACGGTTAATCATGGTTGCAACAGTAAAGGTATCATAAGTTGTCCGCAAAATCGGCATTGCTAGCTCGTCTGCTAATTGAGAAATCTCTGGTGTTGTTTCAAATCCCCCAGTAATCAACACAGCTGCACCATCTTCTAGTGCTAACTTTTGGACATCCGTTCGATTTCCCACAATCATTAGCGAACCAGGAGTGATATAGCGTTCCATCGCATGCTTCGTCATTGCCCCAATCACAAACTTGTTGAGATCTTTATCTAACCCGGCTGCGCCTCCTAACACATCTCCTTCAATAATTCGGACAACTTCACCAAAGGTCAAACGTTCAATATGCTTCTTTAATTTTCGCTCGATCCGAATCGTTCCAACACGCTGGATGGTTGATACTAAGCCAATATTTTCAGCATCTTTGATTGCTCGATAAGCTGTACCTTCACTGACATTCAGTTCCTTCGCAATACTCCGCACAGAAATCCGATTGCCCACTGGTAAACTTTCGATATATTCTAAAATCAAATCATGTTTTGTCGCCATTTTTCCCCTACACTTCCAGCGTATCTGATACGCTCATTATTTTTCCGACATTTGCTGGTAATAAATCAAGAAACACTTGCGGATCTTGCTCGATTACCGGAAAAGTATTGTAATGGATTGGTACAACTTGTTTTGCACCAATTCGTTTGGCTGCGCGCGCTGCATCCTCTGGGCCCATCGTGTAAGTATCGCCGATCGGTAAGAAAGCAACATCAATAGTAAATTGTTCTGCCAGTAAAGCTAGGTCACTAAAATCAGCTGTATCACCAGCGTGGTAAATCGTTTTTCCTTCTGCTTGAAGAATGATTCCACTAGCTTCTCCCATATATTGAATGATTCCATTGACCTCATAACTTGAACTATGTTGCGCAGGAACCAGTTTTACTTCACCAAAAGGAAACGCATGCTTACCGCCAAGATTCATCCCAAATGCGTTCACACCTCTTGTTTGGGCATAGTCGGCAATTTCAACGATACTGATAATTGTCGCTTGGTTTTTTTGCGCAATTGGAATCATATCTCCAATATGGTCGCTATGACCGTGTGTTACTAAAATCCAATCTGTCTGCACTTCATCAACTGTTAAATCCGTTAATTTGTTTCCAGTAATAAACGGATCAATCAACAAACGTTGCTTGTTTTCCATCTCAATCGAAAGACAAGAATGACCATGATAAGTAATTTTCATTTCTTCACTCCTCACAGATTTTTGGTTTGTGTACCTAAAAAGAATAAAACGATTTCAACCTCATTGCTTCAATGAAACAAACCGCTTTCCTCACTTATTTTTTTTGAAATTTTAGTACAGTATGTTCTTTTTTATTGTAACAGATAATACAGAATTCACCAAGCAGACCTCTTCTTATTTTTTTAGAAAAAAACAGAGATTCTTGGCTAAAATTCCAAGAATCTCTGTCTCTTCTTCCAAAATAATGGGTAATTTGTTCTCGTAAACAATCTTAGCAAATCAGAAAAGGGTGTCACAAATGCTTTGTCATACCTTCTGTTCCTGAATAAATGGTGTTCCCAAAACAGCTTATCCAGATAGTTTACATTGACCTCAAAATATGGAAAGCTATTTTGAGTGATTGCTCACTATCTTGTCGGAGTTAAGCGTTTTGCGCCACAACCTTTTTCCACACATCTTTTTGATCACTGGAGTTTACGAGCCTTTGATCAAATCTGCATAGGTCGGTTCGACAATTGCATCCAAATCTGTCCGCGCTAATAAAATTCCTCGACCTAATTCCCCACTAGAAATCAAAAGTTTGGACTGTTTTTTTAAAGAATGATCAAACACAAAAAGATCTTCTGGATGTTGAAGTTTAATACCAATCGGTGTATTTGCACCATGTACATACCCAGTGTGTGCAAAAACAAAATCCATATCAGGTAATCCTACCTTATGATTTTTTGTAATTTCTCGTGTTTTTTTATAATCAAGGCGTGCATTCAGTGGCACTAAAGCAATAATAATGCCGGTCTTGTCCCCTTTTAATACTAGATTTTTGCAAACGAGATCAGCCGACAAACCTTTCGCGGCTAATGCAGATAAAAAGTCTGTTTCCTCGACACTTGCTAAATCAATAACTTCAAACGGAATCGCCTTTTCTTCTAGATATTGTTCTACTCTGGTTTTAGTCATACATCATCAATTCCTTCCATGCTTATTATTCTAACGGATTTATTCTCTGACATAAGAAAAAAGTAGAAGACCACCAAACTGGGGAAATCTTCTACCTTTTTGCTTGTTTAGAACGAAAAATCTCTAGCGCTTATTTTTTACCACGTCGTTGTGTTGCCTCCATAATAACTGGTAAAATCACTGGACGACGTTTTGTTTGTTCGAATAAGTAACGGCTCAACTGATCGCGGATGTCTTGTTTTAATTTGCTCCACTCAAAATCATCACTTTCCAAGTGTTTATTGACGATTTCTTCAATCATCACCGTACATTCTTTCATCAAATCACGACTGGCTTTAACATAAACAAACCCTCGCGAAGTAATCTGTGGTTTTGAAACGATTTTCTTTTCTCGACGACTGATTGTAACGACAGCCACAAAAATCCCATCTTCAGATAAAATTTTGCGATCGCGTAACACGATATTCCCAATGTCACCAACACCAAGTCCATCAATCATTACGTTTTCAGCACTAGTTGTGCCAGCAACGCTCATTCGTTTATTTTTATATTCTAAAATGTCACCACGACCAGTGATGTAGATGTTTTTGTAAGGAATGCCAACAGCATGTGCCAAGTCCGCATGTGCTGCTAATTCACGATATTCCCCTTGAACAGGGATAAAGTAAGTTGGACGCATGAAGTTTAACATTAATTGCAAGTCATTCGGATTTGCATGACCAGAAACACGCATGTTTTCTGAAATCAGCTTCACTGTTCCGCCAGCGCGATAAATCATATCTTCCGTTTTTGCAACCATTGTTTCCATTGCTGTACTTGGTGTAGTCGTAATGTAAACTAAGTCGCCTTCTTCGATTTTCAGATTGCGATGTGTGCCATTCGCCATTTTTTGTAATGACTTGATTGGTTCACCCATTCGACCTGTTTCAAGAATGATTAATTCTTCTGGTTCATAGTTTTTCATTTCTTTTAAGGTTACCAATAAATCTTCACTTGGTAATTGAACTTTTTCCAAACGCATAGCTGTCCGGATGATTCGTTCAAAATCTTGACCAGTCAAAACAACTTTTCGATTTGCTTTGGCTGCAGCATTCAACACTTGTTGCACTCGTTGTAAGTTACTTGCCACGCAAGCAACGATGATTCGGCCTTCCCAGTACTTGATTGTATCGAAAACTTCATCTGCAATTTGCAATTCAGAAGCAACAGGTGCTGGGTTTTCAGCATTCGCTGATTCACTAAGAAGTGCTAGGACGCCTTCCTTACCAATCTCTGCCAAGCGTGCATAATCTGTTTGATACATCGGGATAGCCGTTTGGTCAAATTTAAAATCACCTGTATACACAATATTTCCTTCTGGCGTTTTCAAATTGATTCCGACAGAATCGGGAATCGAATGTGTTGTGCGGAAAAAACTAACGATTGTTTCACCAAAATCAATCTCAGTGTGTTCATCCACAACATGGAAATCTTTGAACCCCTTTGCCTCTTCATTGCGACTAACACTTATTTTCGCTAATTCGATCGTTAACTCTGTCCCAAAAACTGGAACAGCTAATTTAGATAAGAAATAAGGCAACGCGCCAATAGCATCAGCATGTCCGTGTGTCAAAAACACACCAGCCACTCGATCCACATTTTCTTCTAAATATGTGAAGTCAGGAATAACGACATCAATCCCCAAAAGTTCATTTTCTGGATATTTCAATCCACAGTCTAATACAAAAATATCTTCTCCAACTTCTGCGACATACATATTTTTCCCATTTTCGCGGACACCGCCTAATGGAATAATTTTAATGGTACTCACAAATTTCACCTCTTCTATGACATCACTTTCAGATGATGCCAATTCTCTACTTATATTAATTACTAATCTATTTAACTACTAATTTATTAACGAATTACTTTATTGCTGACTGATTCATTGCAGTAAATAATCAAAAATAAAACTATTTTTTTGATTGCTTATACAAAAGTCAACGAGACTCTAAAGGCAATCCTTACATAGAACTGTTGCTTTCCTATCTATTCTTTTGCCATTATTCATCTTGTTCGTTTTGGATAAGTGTTTCTCGCTTTACAATGAATCTTTCCTTAAGCAATAACTGATTGCATCCAAGCCAAATAATTTAGCTGTCGCTATCATTATACAACAAAATCAGCAAATCGCTAGCATCTACAATTTGTTTCCTACAGCCTTCTAAAAAAGTCCTAGACCTTTTTTCTTTTCATTCAACACAATCAAAGACAGGAAAGACTTGAATGGACCAGCACCTGCAATTTTCGCTCTTACTGATTTTTTGCCACTTGCTCGAAACATACTTGTTACATTTTAGCACATTTTGAACTATAACTATAGCTTGTTTTTATTCCGATTGATTTCCTTTGATTTTCTTTCCTCGTCATTAAGGTTCATTTAAGTTAGACCTTTTACAATTTGGCAATGCAACACTATAGGAGGGATTGAAAACAATGAATTTTATCAAACGCGCACTAAAAAGTACCAAGGTGAAATGGGGGCGTTCGCTCCTCTTATTCGCCGTTTTTACAGCTATTCTAGTCTTTGTTCTCGCGGGTCTAACCATTCGCAGTGCAGCAGAACAAGCCGCTAGCGAAGCACAAAAAGAAGTCGGAGCAACCGTCACACTAAGTGCTAATCGCGAGGCAAGTTTCCAAAAACCAGCTGAAACAGCAACTAGCGAAACAGATTCAGATGGGACAACCCAAGAAAGAATTGACCCGGGAAGCTTTTCATTAACACCTGTTTCATTAGAAGATGCGCAAAAAATTGCTGATTTAGCAGATGTTAAGAGCTACTCTTTTGAAAGTTCCGCTTCTGCATTAGCAAGTGATGGGATCACAGCCATTTCAAGTTCTGATTCAACAGATAGTTCTGCAGAATCAACCGATGCAAATCAGCCAATGGGAGGCGGCATGCCTGGTGGTGGTCAAATGACACAAGCCGACTTTCAAGTCACTGGTGTTTTAGCTTCCGCACAAAACAGTACTTTTTCAAGTGGAACAGCCACGATTACTGATGGTGAAGGAATTGATGAAAGCGATAAAGATACGAATCAGGTTTTGATTGAACAAACATTAGCAACTGCCAATGATTTAGCTGTTGGTGATACATTTACGATTACTAGTTCTGAGGACGAAGAAACGACTTATGAACTGACCGTAAAAGGAATCTATGAATCTAGTGCAAGCAGTAATAGTATGGGCATGCAATTCAGTATGATGAATCCCTCAAATACTTTGTATACTTCTTACACATTAGCCAATGAATTAAATGGCACAGCCGAAGACAATACAATTGATTCTGCTGTCTATACGCTAGCCGACCCAGAAAACATGGATGATTTTTTAGCAAAAGCAAAAAAACTAATTGATACAGATACTTTCAGCTTGCAATCAAATGATGCGGCTTACCAATCAATGTTAGAACCTTTGAACAATGTCGCAAGTTTTTCCAAAAATGTGGTCTTGTTAGTTGCTGTTGCCGGCATTATTATCTTGACTTTGATCATCATGATCACCATCCGTGAACGTCGTCATGAACTTGGTGTCTTACTTTCATTAGGCGAATCTCGAATCAAAATCATTTTACAATTATTCACTGAAGTAGCTTTATGTATGATTTTAGCCCTAGGTGTGGCAGCAGTTAGCGGAAACGTAGTTGCCAATGTGGTTGGGCAACAACTGCTAGAGCAACAAACAAACTCTGATCAAAACACACAAACCAATGATGCAAAATCTCAGCGACCAGACGGCGAAAATCCTGGTGGACGCGGTGGGCAAATGGGTGCACCTGGTAGCAACAGTAATCCATTCGCTGTTTCCGATGAAGTCAGCGAACTTTCTATCAATGTAACGCCAACGCAAATCGGTTTCCTTGCCTTAGTTGCTTTAGGAATCAGCTTACTTTCCGTTTGCTTAGCTTCGATCGGAATCTTGCGTTTGAATCCACGAAAAATTTTATTGAATTAAAGGAGGTACACACATGTTACGAACAGAAAACTTAGGATTTTGGTATCAAAATCCAGCAGATGCACTTTATCAAGCTGTGGCTTTAACTTTTGAAACAGGCAAAATGTATGCAATTTTAGGGGCGAGTGGTTCCGGAAAAACAACGTTTCTTTCATTGATTTCTGGTTTAGACAATCCTAAAGAAGGCACAGTGTATTATGAAGATCGGCCCTTAGCAAAAATTGGTCTGCGAAATTATCGTAAAAATGACGTTTCGATTATTTTCCAAGCGTACAACTTGCTTCCTTACCTTTCTGCAGTCGATAACGTTGTGGCAGCCATGGAAATTTCTCAAACAAAACAAAAAAATCGGCGCCAAATCGCACTTGAACACTTAGCACGAGTTGGCATTGATGAACAAATGGCTCAAAAAAAAGTAACATTACTCTCCGGTGGACAACAGCAGCGAGTAGCTATCGTTCGCGCAATCTGTTGTGATCATCAGTTGATTGTCGCTGATGAACCCACTGGAAATCTGGATGAAACAACGTCTCAAGAAATCGTTCAGTTGTTCCAAGAAATCGCACATGAACAAAATCGTTGCATCATCCTTGTTACTCATGAATTAGAAGTCGCCAAAAAATGTGATGAAGTTTATGAGTTAAAAAACAAAGAATTCACTCGTAAAATGCTCTCTTTTGATCACGAATAATGAAACCAAAAAAGCTGTGACAAACGTATTGTCGCAGCCTTTTTTTGAATAGACGATGTTCCCAAAATATGAAAAGCTATTTTTGAAAAGCTTTCTTATTGCTTGAAGCTAATCGCTTTGCGCCACAACCTCTACTCACGGTGTTCCCAAAACAACTCCTTGATATAGCTTGCAAGCACTGCAAAATATGAAAATCTATTTTGAGTGCTTACGTGCTATCTTGTCGGAGCTAAGCGTTTTGAGCCACAACCTTTTTTAAATTTCCCTAAATCCGCCTCTAGTCCCAAGTTTTCTCAAGCACCTTGTAGTAAACTAAGTGAAATCATTGAATTACTTATTCAATTCATTTTTAACAACTTTTGGAGGTCAACATGAAAAAAACTAAACCAAAAACATGGACACTGCTTGCCACAACTTTAATCACAGGTCAGGTCCTTTTAAGTACACCGTTAGCTTTTGCTCAAGACACAACAACAAGTGAAACCGTTGCGACTACTTCAACAACAAATCAAGAAACGAGTCAATCTAGCAGCCAATCAGAAAAAATTCAAATCAATGCTGTTGCACTTGGCAACGCATTAACAAAAGAGCAACAAGACTATACCTTGAATAAATTAGGAATCAAAGGTGAAACACCAATTTACACAACCAACGGAACTGATCTAATGAACTATATTCCTGATGGTGGCTTTAATCAAGAATGGGCAGTCTACAGTTCGGTTCGTATGCAAACCTTGGCAGATGGAAAAGGAATCAACGTTGACATTGCCACACCCGAAAATATTACCAAAATTACCGCAGCACAATATCAAAATGCTGCTTTGACAGCTGGAATCACGGATGCTCAGCTAACGATTGCCTCTGCTGTTCCAATCGACGGTTCTGGTGCACTAGCCGGTGTCTACAAAATCGTCGAAGAGTCTGGCGGAATCATCAACAAAGACCGCGTAGAAGTTGCGCAAGATGAGATGAATGTTCTTTCTTCAATCACCGAAGAAAACAAGGACAAAGAAGGCTACTCTGATGAGGCCTTGAATGCAGCACAAGAACAAGCCAAAGCAGAATTAGCAACTAAAACCAAAGACGGCCAGCAACTAACCAAAGAGGAAATTCAGCAAACTGTCGAAACAGCTTTAAAGGATCACGGACTTGCAGACATTCTGACGACAGATCAAGTCAGTGAATTAACTTCACTCATGAGCGATATGAAAGACAAAAATATTTTTGAAGACTTCGTGAATGAACTAGACTTAACTGAAACTAAAAAACAAATTGAAGAGAAATCTAAAGGACTCTGGGCACAAATCAAAAACTTTTTCAGTGGCCTGTGGGACTCAATTACAAGCATGTTTGAATAATAAAAACAAAAGGATGGAACAAAACGCAATGACGTTTTGCTCCATCCTTTATTTTTTAGTCTAAGGTATCAAAAGTAATGACCTATTTATCTTTTTTTGAAAGCTTATCTTTGACATCTTCAAAGCCTTCTTTGATATCGTCACCAAGGTCACGAACTTTTTCTTTGATATCTGCACCTAAAGATTGTGCTTTACCTTCAACCTCTTTTGATTTATCACCAGTTGCTTTACCATAAGCTTCTTTACCTTCACCGACTACTTTGTCCTTCAAGTCTTCTGAACGTCCTTTTAAATCTGCCATGATGCTTCCTCCTTGATAAATAATGATTAATGTTTGTTCTATTTATAGAGTAACATCAACCAATTATTCAGACAAATAGAACACCTCAGTCCATTATTTTTTCATTAACGAAGTTGTTCAAATGTTCCCCACACCTTGACTTCTTTTTCTTGGACCATTACTTTTCCCTTGGCGATCACTGTATCAATTGCCAGTGTGTCTGCATCAAGTAAACATAAATCAGCATCATTTCCGACTTTGATTTGTCCTTTTTTAGCTAGCTTCAGCACACGTGCCGGATTAGAAGTGATTGCTCTTAGTGCGATTTCCAACGGAATATTCTCTTTCTCGACTGCTTCTTTGATTCCAACCAATAATGCGCGGGCACTTCCAATACCCATTCCTAAGAAATGATTATTTTCATCAAAGTAAGGTAAGCTTCCTTGACCATCCGAAGTCATCGTAAAGTTATCTAGAGAAACACCTTCTTCAATCACTCGCTTTAAAGCTTGACTAAACCGAATTTCGCCATCGGTTTTTTCCCAAAAATCAGGATCTTCACTTGCGGTAAAATCAATCGTTCCCCCTTGCTTAGCAAACGCTAAACAAGCTTCAAATAAATCTGCTGTTCGATTCGCATGCGTTGGCCAAAATTGTGTAATTGGAATTTCAGTTTCTTCCACAACACGTGTCAACAATTCCAGTTTTCTTGAACCACCACCTAAGTGGACGTTGGTAATTCCTGCTTTGCCAGACAACATACCGCCAACGCGTGCATCTGCAACTGCTCGAGAAAATTCTTCAAATGTTGGTTGGGAAGAACGGTGATCAGAAACCGCAATTTCTCCAATTCCAATTACTTTATCAACTACTAGAAAATCTTTGATCAATGAATCTGTTATCGTTTTGACTGGCAAACGATACGAACCTTCATAAACATATGTCGTGATTCCCTCTGCTTCCAGTCCTCGTGCTTTACTAATCAACGCAGTCATATCACGTCCTTGACCATCAGTTCCCAAACATCCAACGACTGTCGTCACGCCAGCACTAGTTAACTGACTAAGAGTTACTTCCGGCGTCCGATTTTGAAAACCACCTTCACCGCCACCACCTAAAATATGAAAGTGACCATCAATAAAACCTGGAGTCAAGATTTTCCCTTGACCATCAATTTCTTCTAGCTCAACTTCTGCAAAATCACCAGTCAATTGTTCTTCCATGGCAATGATTTCATTTCCTGAAAGTAAAACATCCATTACGCCTAAATAATCTGGTGCATAAACTTGTGCCTGTCGAATAATTTTCATGATTTTCCTCCATTTCTTTTAAAAAAAGGATGAACGAAGCTCAGCTAGCTGACCTGTCCATCCCTTCACTTTATTTTTTATTGTAACCCAATTGCAATCGCAATCATAATAAAAATTGTTCCCAAAATAAATAAGAAGCCTTGCATTTTGATTTGGAACTTCGCCCATTTGGCCCACTCGATTCGAGCAACACCTAGCACACCAATCAAACTAGCCGAAACTGGCGTGAAGGCATCCATAAATCCAGAACCAAGCTGGTAAGCTAAGACAGCAACTTGTCTTGAAACACCAACCAAATCAGCAAGTGGTGCCATGATTGGCATTGTTAATGCTGCTTGACCAGAGTTTGATGTGACCACTAAATTGAACAAGCTTTGGAACAGGTACATTGCCCATGCACCAATCACAGCAGGTACACCAGTTAAGACTGTTCCAATACTGTGCAGTATCGTATTCAATGCGGAAGGAACCGAAGCATCTGAACCACCCAATACGAGTAAAATTCCTTTTGCCATACCAACAACAATCGCTGTTCCAGCTAAATCAGCTGCACCTGATTGGAAAGAAGAAGCAACATCATTAATCTTCATATCATTCAGATTAAAGATTACTGCAATGATCCCTGCAGCTAATCCCATGACAAAGAATTGTGAAGCAATTTCTGGGATATAATATCCTTTTTGTGTTACTCCCCAAATGATCCAAACTAAAACGATCAACATTTCAGCTAAGATCAATTTATGACCAAGTGTGAAAGCTTTTTTCTCGTCTGTTGTTTTTTCAAGATGATCACGGAAGTAAGCATCTGATTTATAGGTCACAGAACTAGCTGGATTTTTACGAATTCGTTCCGCATAAATCATTAAGTAAACAGCTGATAACCCCGTTACGATCACCCACATAATCAAACGGAAAGTTGCCCCAGACAATACTGGAATCCCAGCAATCCCTTGCGCAACTGCAACACTAAATGGACTCATCCAAGATGTTGCATTCCCAATCTGCGAAGCAACGTAGGTGACCGTCACTGCGACAATCGAGTCATACCCCAGCGCAATGACGAACGGTACCATGACCATTGAAAACGGAATAACTTCTTCTGCCATTCCAAACGTCGCGCCCCCAAAAGAAAAAGCAAAGAATAATAGCGGTAAGGCTAAACGTTCAAGTCCTTTTGTTTTACTAATAATGGCATAAATTCCTGCATCGATTGCACCCGTTCGCATGATAATCCCAAAAGCACCACCAACAACCAAGATCAGTGCCGCAATTCCGACTGCAGAACCATATTTATCACCGGAAACTAACCCTTCAAACACAAAATTCAGGAAGCCAAATCCACCAAAATCGTCCGTTCCCCAAACTCTTGCTGTTTTGTGTAGTTTTTTCGACGTGTCATAAATATTATCTCCGTACTCGTCATAAAGTACTTCATCTGTTAAAGCAATCTCATCTAATTTTTCTTGTGTTAACTGTTTTTCGCCAGCAGCAAGTACATCTTCTAATCCGGCTTCTGGAACATCCAATTTCTCACGTTCCGCTGGATTATCTTGTAATTTTTCTAATTGATCGAAGACATACCCTTTATCAAGTGCATAAGCATAACGGAAAGAGTCTTGACGAAGTACTGTTCGTGTACTTGTTTCTCCGTTTGCGTCTTGGTATTCGATCTCCTGTGTGCTAAATCGACCAGCTGGTACCAAAAACGTTAAGATCCAAGCAAAGATTACTACACCAAAAATAATGACATACGTATGTGGTGTCGTTAACTTGGTGAGGTCTCGCTTGTTTTTTTCCGAAGAAGGATTTTTCTTCAAGTAGTTTCTTCCTTTCTGTTCACAATGATATTGTGATGAATAAAAAATGGATAATCAAAAAGATTATACAGGAAAACTTCTTCACTCACATGAATAATTTATTAGAAAATAATAAGTGAATAATACAACACAAACCATTGACTTCATTGTATTAAGCAACCAATTCATTAGAATTTTTTTCGTCACCAAGCAAATTTAAACCAAAATTCCCACGGATTTATCATACTGTTTCATTAAAAACAAACGAATAATCTTAACATTTCTTTTTAATAACCAGAAAAAATAACATGCATTATCTGTAAAACCTTGATCTGTAAACTTTTTTATTACAAAAGGTAAACTTCGTTGCATAATTGATAACAAATGTATTATAATCATGGTGTAAAGAGTTTTGGGGAAGACTCTTTCATCAACGTGTATAAAGAGAGAAGAAAGAATTGGCAACAATTCTTTCTTCTCTCTTTTCCTTTTTATTTTTGGTTAAAACAAGACCGTTTCAGTTGTTTCAATATACTTCGCACCTAATGGATACGCATAAAGCGTCACACCTTCCTTGACTGAAAGATTCAATTCACTTAAGCGACGCATCATTTCCTGAACCTCCTCCGCTGTCAATGAATGGGACGCAATTACGGGGTTGATTCTTTGATTTTTCCCTTCACTATCTGAAAAGATCAACTGTAGTTTTTTCATTTTCTCTTCTCCCTTAACTCTTTCGATAACTCGTTGCTTCCGTTTTCAACACAGAAGCGAATTTTACTTCTTTTGGCGTCAATAATTGAAAAATATCTCCTAAAGCCAACACCTTTTCATCTTCTGGATTAGGAATGATCGACCCAATCGTTTGACGATATTCTTCCTCTGTTTCCAAATTTGTAAAATAAATTGTTAATTTGGTACTTTCTAATTTTTTCTCCATCAGTTTCTCCCTTCTTGATTCGTAAGTAGTTTGAACAACGTATGCACCGGTTCATTCATCATTCGTTTACTCACACCACTAGTAACGCGTTCAGAATGAACAATGTCAAAATTTTAGTTGATTTTTTCATCCTGCCACCGTTTTTTTAGTTTTTTTCGCCAATTGGCTAATGTTTGTCTACTTGCTGGCGCAGGATAGTGACTACTTCGAGCTTTTTCTAAGCGATACTCCAAAAATCGTTTTTCTTTTACTGATAGTTTGTGCCAAAGAAAACACATTGCCAGTCTTTGATCTGCGAATTCATACGAAGAATCAGATGATCCAGTAGAAAGTCCACTTATTAACTGTTGCTCTTTTTCCTCATTCGCTGCTACTAAAATTTCTTGCTGGCGCCATAATTTTCGTTGATGTGCTTTTATTTTCCAGACAATTTTTTGAAATAAATAACCTATCGGATAAGCCGCTTCAAAACTTTTTTGCGTTGCAAATTCCCGTACCACTTCAAAGAAAGCAATCCGCGCTAATTGAACATACTCCTCGTATTCCTGATTGTTTTGATAAATCCCACATTTCATTACCACCTTGTGATACAGCTTTTCGTATTTCTGACATAGATCTTCTAACTCTTTTTGCTCCATCTTTTTCTACCTTTTCCATTTTTCCGGCCGGTACCCACAGCTTAAGAAAAAATGAATTCACTGTAAAAAATAAAAAGAGCTTTTACTCGTCACAAATTGTCCTATCCCCATATGCTAAACTGTAGCTACACGAGGAATTATGACATTATTCTTGGAGGTAGTTTATGATTATATCCTGCAAAAATCGTTATACCATCAATGATTTAACAACTATTTATTGTGAATCGGCATTTGTTTCTTCTATTGAAAGAAAAGAATCCTTTTCCAAATCAGAACAACTTTATTTTTTATACCAAATTCCTTTAGATATCGAAATTTATGCACTGCTTCCAGACACAACCACAAACTTCAAGCGTTGCTGGATCGTTTTTCAGCATGAATGCATGTTAGTGGCAAGCTCTGCACAAGAAATCATTACTTATCTACTAGACAGCCATCACCAGCTAAAATTAAGCTGGTATCTCAAAACGATGCGCACACTTCTTTCCGTTAACCACTACAAATTACCGGCAGCGATTCGTACTCAAAGTTTGCTACCATTAGAATCTGCAAAAAAAGTAACCACCATTTGGTTTAACCCATTACAAATTCAGCTAATTGAAGAACAAGCTTTTCAAACAACGATTCAGTTAACGAATCAGCTCCGTTTTCTTTCTCCAATCAAGAAGCGAAACTTAACAAAAAGAATTCGCCTCGCGTTTTCTTGTCATTTGATGATCTACACAGACTTCACGCCAGTCAATAGTCCAACATTTTTCCCATTCTTTCCAAAATCAAACTGGTTAGTCCGTTCCTTCCAACAGGTTTTGACACATCAGCAACATTATCGTCGTGGCACTTTTTTTCGCCAATATCAACAAATCATTTTTCAGGAAGGGCAACAAGATTTTGAATAGTAATCATGTTAAATCGTTTACCCATTTTGTTATAAATTTATTTAAGAAATTGTAAATAACTCGCAACTTCTAGGTCAGCATGCTATACTACTGCTGAGAACTTGAAGGAGTGAGAGTTATGTTAGTACTATTACTAATTGCTATTTTATTGATTATTGTGAGTTCTTATATTTTAAGTTCCGAAGCATTTGTTGATGCTAAAACGATCGTTCGGGATCCACGAAAAATCATGTCTTTTGCAAAAGCATTTTGCTTGGCTGCTTTCGCTTTATTTTTTGGACTCATCTAATCTAACAGCAAACAAAAATAAGGATTGGACAAAAGGAAACAACCTTTCAGCCGACCCTTATTTTTTTATCTTCCCCAGCTTATCGCTAAAAAAACTCAGAGCAACCAGTGAAAAGGTTGCTCTGAGTTTTTCGTTAATAATTCCTTTTTATTTATTCTATTTCAATTGTTCTTTTAATTCTTTTTGGATTCGAGCCAATTCTTCACTGCTTGCTCGTTGATAAGAAATGCCATTTTCTCCAGTTGTGCCATCGCCAGTAAATGAATCTCCAGCTAACTGTTCTGAATGAATTGTTGAAAAGGCATCACGATAATTTGTCGCTAACACTTTAATCGTATCCCAAGAAACATCTGTCGTTGCATTATTGCCCAAAGCTTCCAGCAAGTTTGTATAGTTTGTCAATGTATCGACTGATTTCACTTTGTTGATGATCCCAGAAATCACCTGACGTTGACGATCTTGACGGCCGTAATCGCCTTTTGGATCATCGTAACGCATCCGTGCATATTTCACAGCATCTGCGCCATTCAAGGTTTGTTTACCAATTGGAAAATCAGTTCCATCATAACTAAACGTCAATTTATTATTTACATCAACGCCACCAACTGCATCAACCAAGTCTTGCATTCCTTTCATGTTGATTTCCGCATAATGATCAATTGGAATATCTAACATGTTCTCAACTGTCGCAATAGACATTGCCATACCACCAAACGCATATGCATGGTTGATTTTATCACTTGTCCCATGCCCAACGATTTCCGTGTAGGTATCACGAGGAATACTTACTAAAGTCGTGGTCTTCTTCTGTGGATTGACCGTTGCAACCATAATTGAATCCG
Source organism: Enterococcus thailandicus (assembly GCF_001886265.1). Classification (GTDB taxonomy): domain Bacteria; phylum Bacillota; class Bacilli; order Lactobacillales; family Enterococcaceae; genus Enterococcus_B; species Enterococcus_B thailandicus. The sequence goes on along the minus strand of NZ_JXLE01000008.1, from coordinate 103,999 downwards.
AACGGCCTTGATCCGTTCGACCAAAGTCTCCCGTATCCACACCTAATAGTAAAATTGAGAATGGATCGCCTGCGTCATAATCAATTTTTTTATCTCGTTTTGATTCAGTAATTCGATCAACTGTTTCATAAGTCTTATCCGCTGTTGACTTCACATCAAAATAAATTTTCCCTGCGTACACGGCAATCCCCGCAATGATAATCAACAAAATACTTAAAATCCATAAAAAAACTTTTCGTCCCGTGCCCATTCGTTTTTTCTCAGCTCTTCTCATCTTTTTTTCCCACTTATCCTTTAATTTTTTCTCAACAGTTATTAAGATAACAAGTTGATCTCGCTTCACTTTCTTAGATAACGATACCAAAATGATTCTAACTTTTCAATGAGATTTCAAACAATTAAAGGTTTGCTTTAAAGTCTATAAGAAGGCCTTAACTTTTTGTGGATTATTCTTTTATTCAATCAGCCATTCATCCACATCAATCATTTGGTCGACTGTTATCCACACTTTTTTGTGAAACACCAAAATAAATAACTGAATATATAATAAAAACATTATTATTTAAGCTATTTAACTACTAAAAATAACTAACTATTCATTACTTGTCACGGATTTACACCTTAGAAAATCGTTTTCTTTTCATAAAACTCTTTCTCTCGCTGTGGAACACAGAATTTTTGCCCATTTTCCACACTAATTACTGTGGAAAACTCTTTGACTGACAATCCCTTAATCTGAATATGTCTCTTTTTGAAGTAAAAACTGAGCAATGAAATAGAGCATCTGCTGAAGTAAAAGCATGCTAGAAATGGAGGCTGTTCCACAAATTGCTGGATCTAACTCAGGTAAAGTCAGCACTGTATCATGCAATTTTGCATGATTATCTAAAACCAAATCTGCAATCTCAAATAACCGTAAGCCACTGCTGTGCTGTGATTTTATACTTCTGGATAAATCAAAACCCGTCACGATGATTAATGGATATTCATGTTCCTTGATCCACTGTGCAAGTTCAATAATAGCTGGGTTACGCCCTTCATTTGACAACAATAAAAAAATGTCTTGCGGCTGGGCATCTACCTGTTCAATAATCGCTTGTCCGGTTCCCTCTAACCTCTCATAAATACCATTAGCTGGATTTTTGATCAACTTTCCAGGAATAAGCTCTGGAAGCTGTTCCCAAAATTCAAAAGCAACGCCACCCAACGTTCGACTAGCAAAAATCTGTAACCGTCCCCCTACAGCTACCCGCTGAGCAATCCAAGTTCCTGCTTGAATCATTAATTGTTCTTCTACTCGTAGTTTTTCTTCCAACTGCTGATAATAATCAAAATAACGTAAACTCATTAGTCTCCCCCACGAATCAAAATCAATAGAAACAGCTGCCCACCAAAAGGAAAACAACAAATTAGTGATTGACGCCTTATTTTTACTTGTCGTTATTTTTCCCCAACAAAAAAAGGTATTGAGCGTCTAGCCCAATACCTTGACATAGCAAATAAACAAGCGTGCAACCTTCACAAAAATCTACATAGGGGTAGAAATTTCACCTTAGATTAGGTACAATAAAAAAGGTCGATGCACTGCATTGACTATGGCAAAATGATTGGTCAGCGCGTACTGACAAGTCATTCCCTGCTTCTTAGCGCCAACTAAGAAGTAGGGAGCCTTTTTTTTATTCAGCTGTTTCTATCTGTCACCATTGTAAGGAAACTATTTGCTGAGTGCAAGAGGTGAATCTAAAAAAAACAAGAGCACGTTATCTTTTCATAATTATAATCTTGTTATTATATACTGTTTTTACTAGCTTATCAGCCGTTACAAAGCCTTTATCATAACACTTTTTCAAATAACAAGCAGTCAAAATTTAATTAAATAAATTTCATTCACATACACTCACCTACAAAATGACTAAAAAAGAGGCTGGAGTCAACATAGTACACCCAAAAGTTAGATCAAACATCTAACTTTTGGAATAGACTACTCATCCAACCTCTTTTTCTTCTTTCACTGAGCGATACGGAGCCGCATGCTTTCCTTTTTTGATCAAATGCATTCGATGCCCCAGATAAGGGATACAAACTACTACATATAAACTAATCAAAACGGCTGCAAAGATCAGCGCCACTTCGATGTTAACTGCTATTTGCAACATTAAGCTACCAAGTGCAATCGTTGCTAAATACCATACGAAAATCAATCCTTTTTCTTTGCGTCTGACCATCTGAAACATGATATAAAAACTTACACAAAAGAAAGGTAATAAAATCAGCCAATTGCTTCCTTCCAGTAACCACTTCAGTCCATCTAATAATGATTGAGCGATTGCTATTAGTTTCTCCATGAACTTCACACCTTCTATTTAAATTCCGTTCGACAAAAACTCTTCACTAGTTTACTACTAATTCAAAAAAATTGTTAACGTTTCTTCTTTAATATCGTTCTATTTTTGTACATTTAAGCAAAAATTAAAGCTTCTTTTAAGCACAGATTCGTGCACTTCCTTAGACAAAACGATTCTTTTTTTCCAGTATTAGCTGTTTTTGAATTCGAGAAAAATCAGTAATACCGTCCAACACTTCATAAAAACCTAAAATCTCATTAATTTCTTGTACACTCAATCCATCCACAGCTTTCTGTCCAGCTTCAGCTAATGCCTTTTGTTCTCGCCAAAAATCGTTAACTGTTTGCACTGAATGTTCTGCGAGCTCATATACATGCCACTGATCTGCCAGCGTCTGGATCAACAACTGTTTCTTTTTCACAATGGCAGTACTCTTTAATTTGTCATACCCATAGTCCTCTTTCCACAGCAAATAACTTTGTTTCGTTGGAAATAAGATTTCTTGTACCTCTTTATTGGTAAAACCCAAAAAATGAAGTAATAAAAAATAGCGAGGATTGATTACTGTTTCTTTTTTGGGAACACGATTCGTTATTTTCTGATTCTCTACTAAAAGTGTGGCTAACTGTTTTATTTTTTTAGGTGCTACTTTCTGAGAATGATACCACTCAGGATTTTCATTCAAGAGTTCAAGTAACTGCATTCGGGCAACTTTTTTCAAAGCTTTGTCTTGTTTGTTCATCACAATCGGCTTGTACAACGTCAGCCACCCACACTTCCCTCCACTAATCTTAAGTAAAAATGATGTCTGCTATCTATTTTATAGCAAACCAGTCAGCTGTCAAATAGAAAAAGGTTGTGGCGCAAAACGTTTAGCTCCGACAAGATAGCGAGCAAACACTCAAAATAGTTTTCCATATTTTGAAATGAATGCAAGCTATATGGAGGAGTTGTTTTGGGAACACCGTGGATAAGGTTGCGGCTCCAAGCGGTCAGCTCCAAAAAAATAATGCGCAACTACCAAAAATAGCCATTCATATTTTTGGACAGTTGAGAGTTATTGCGAGTAGTTGCTTGGGGAACACTTCGCAACAAAATCATCCCCCACTCTGCTATCACTCAAAGTTCTAAAACAAATCATCCAAACACATAAAAATAGAGACCAAACAACCCGGCCTCTACTTCAAATCAATTACTCGATCAATTACTTTAATTCTTTTCCTAATTCAATCAGATATTCTTTTAGCGTTTCACCAATTTCTGGATGCTGCAATCCATATTCGATACTCGTTTTCATGTAGCCAAACTTATCTCCAACATCATAGCGTGTACCTTTAAATTCATGTGCAAATACACGTTGACTTTTGTTCAGTTCATCAATCGCATCCGTCAACTGAATCTCGTTACCCGCACCAGGTTTTTGTGTTTCCAAGATAGTAAAGATTTCTGGATTTAACAGATAGCGTCCAATAATAGCCAAATTACTTGGTGCGTCTGCTGGATCTGGTTTCTCCACAAAATCTTTCACACTGTAAACATCATCGGAAACAATTTCACCAGGATTGATAATGCCATATTTCGATGTATCTTCATGCGGAACACTCATAACAGCGATTGTTGAAGATGTTGTTTGTTCGTAATCATTCATCAATTGTTTTGTCAAAGGTACATCATCCACCATTAAATCGTCCCCCAGCATCACAATAAAAGGTTCATCTCCTACGAAAGCTTTCGCCTGTAATACAGCATGACCTAAACCTTTTGGATGAGATTGACGGATGAAGTGTAAATTAACGTCTGTCGTTTCTTCGACTAATTTCAATAATTCATTTTTTTCTTTTTCACGTAAGTTTGTTTCCAATTCAACATTTGAATCAAAGTGGTCTTCAATTGGTCGCTTTGCTTTTCCGGTAACAATTAAAATATCTTCGATCCCTGAAGCCAAAGCCTCCTCAACAATAAACTGAATCGTTGGCTTATCAACGATTGGCAACATTTCCTTTGCCATCGCTTTTGTGGCAGGTAAAAAACGTGTGCCTAATCCTGCTGCTGGAATCACAGCTTTTCTAACTTTTGTCATGATTTGTTCGTTCCTTTCTCACAATCATCCATTTAAAATAGAGTTCTCATTCAAATATTATAGCAGAGGTAAAATAGGAAGCCTACTTTCTTTCGGTTTTATACTCAGTAAAAAAGTAGAACAAAACGGGAATCGTTTTGTTCTACTTTTTTTAAATATTTACATAAATTCATTTTCTGTTTTACCATCGCGCAACATGATGTCTTTTGCAGCTTGCTTGATATCTTTATCTTCATATAACACACTATAGATGGTTTCAGTGATTGGCATTTCCACGTTTAATTGCTTAGCTAGTTCAACAGCGGCTTTCGTTGTTGAAACACCTTCAACAACCATCCCCATATTTTCTAGAACTTCAGGTAATTTATGCCCTTGTCCTAATAAGTTTCCTGCACGCCAGTTACGAGAATGAACACTTGTACAAGTAACAATCAAGTCACCGACACCGCTCAAACCGATAAATGTCAGTGGGTTAGCACCCATAGCTACACCCAGACGACTGATTTCAGCTAAGCCGCGAGTCATGATAGCCGCTTTTGCGTCATCACCAAATCCTAGCCCATGGATAGCACCAGCGCCAATCGCGATAATGTTTTTTAATGCAGCACCTGTTTCTACACCAATCACATCGTTATTTGTATAGATTCGGAAATAATCGTTCATAAATAAATCTTGAACAAATTCTGCTGCTTTTTGATCAATACTTGCAGCCGTAATTGTCGTGATATCATGAACAGCAACTTCTTCTGCATGACTTGGACCAGAAAGAACAACGATTGCTTGGCGTTTTTCTTCTGGAAGCTCTTCTGCAATCACTTCTGAAATACGTTTGTGTGTCCCTTGTTCCAGACCTTTACTTGCATGAATGATGATTGGTTTCGTATTCATTTTTTCTAACAATTCTTGTGCAACTGAACGAATCGCTTTTGTTGGGACAACGAATAACACAGCATCGGCGCCATCAACAGCTTCCGCTAATTCTTTATATCCGACAATTGATTCAGGAATTTGCAAGTCTGGTAAAAAATGTTTGTTGGTATGATAGTTATTGATTTCATCAATTTGTTCAGGAACGTTTCCCCAAATTCGAACATCATGACCATTTTCTGCTAAGGTCTGCGCTAAGGCAGTCCCCCAAGAACCTGGACCTAAAACTGCGATTTTTTTCATTAAATTTCTTCCTTTCAATTGTGAATCTAAAAATTATTTAATCGTAAATATTAACATTTTACCTTATTGTTGCTCGTAGTTAACATAATAGTAAGAACCATTATCTGGTGCATTTTCACGAATCAATTGTTTACCTTTTAGATAGAATTTATAACTCTTAATTTCTGGATTAATATGAACTGTTTTTGAAATATAATACTTGTCTTCACTAGCTGTTAAATCTGGAATAGTTTTATTGTCTAGCTGTTCAAAAGATTCTTGATTTTCTTTTTTCAACTTAGATTTATAATAACTATCAGAAACGATAAAACTTTCTTGTTTCAAACCTAGATAGTTATCTTTCTGTTTGATTGTGGACAAGGTACTCCCTGTAACTAATTTGTTATTCTCATAGACACCAATAAAAATATGGGATTTATCAATCGGCGAAAAGCTTAATTTTTTTTCTGTATCTTCCCATTTCACATGATCAAATGATGTTAATTCTTCGCCACGATATTTACCTTTAGAAAGATAAAATTTCCCATTTACAGCTGAGAAATCAGAAACTGGAGATATTTTGGAGTAAATATTTTGGTAATACCATAAACTACCGCCGCCGACTAACAACATCAATAATAACACAATGCCAACAATGAGCCAGCCTTTAGATTTTTTTTCTTTGGTTCTTTTAGCCATAACTAAGCTCCCTTTTATAGTATTTTTCTATTTAGACATAAATTGTAAGACTTTTTCTTTTGCTTTAGCTAGATTGTCTGGAGGTAAATCATACTTGATTAGTTTTTGACTATTCCTTTTTAGTAAATCTTTTATTTCTACCGTCATCCCAGTAAAAGTCAAATTAGTATCGACAGCGGACTTTAACTGATTAAACTTTTTAACTAGTATAACTGGATTTTTTATTTTCTGAACTTTTTGTTTATATAAGCGTACAATATGTTCTTGCCTTACAAAAATAGAACTGCCTTCAGAAACATTTGGATCATACGTAAGAAAGACATCCAGCTCTTTAAATGTTACTTTTTGCTTGCCACATTTAAAGCGAACATTCTCTTGAACAAATTCAGAGGGATTTGATATAGTAACAAGTTCATTTTGAGCTAATTCTTCCATAACTATTTTTAAAAGTTCTTCCTTAGTTATCACCACATAAGTCTTAACTGGTAAATCAAACTCTGTAGAAAACCAGACTATAAAATCTGATCTATTGAGCAAGGAGAACTGCTCACCTAAATGTATCTTGGTTTCTGTTATCGTTTCTGGAAGTACATGAACGAGTAAATTTTTATCATGTTCAGATGAATAATAATAAAAAGTACTGTTTAGCTTATTATCAATGACAAACAAGGTCTCCATTTAGTCTTCCCCCTAAATATAATCAACAAATTTTGCTCGGAATTTTAAATGAATGTGTGAACCAATCAACAGTAATAAAAGAGTTGTACTCCAAAAAATCAGACCATACGTTCCTTTATTCCAAAACCATTCTCTAGATAAAAATGAGTCTCTAAATCCGTCAATTAAATAATATAACGGATTAATTTCTAAAATCTTTACTAGTCCTTCAGGTAGATTTCTTGTTTGAAAATTCCAAATTGCTCCAGATATATAAAATAACAGTCTGAAAATTGATTGAAGCATTACATGATAGTCGCGCACTAGCGTTGTAATCGTTGCATTAAAGATGCCGAATGCATAAAGAAAAACAAGCATAGAAAAAAAGTAATAAATATATTGTAACCAATACAGCGTTGGATAGACTCCATTTAATAACAATGCAGTGATAACAATCATCATATACCAAAAATAATTCGTCAGCTGTCCCGCTATAGAAATCGATGGTAAAACACTAACAGGAAACTTCATTTTAGAAACTAAACCAACTTGTTTATAGATACTATTTGACGCTTGCATAATTGATGGTGATATAAAAAACCAAGCAGAAATTCCTATAATCATCCAGATAATATATGGGACTCCATTAATCGTTCTTCCACCATGAACACCTAGTCCAAAAACCATATAATAGATTCCTACTTGAATTAATGGATTCAATATTTGCCATAGTAATCCTAAGTAATTATTTTGATATGTCGCTTTTTCTTCATACTTCGACATTCTAAAAATAATTCCTAGGTTTGATAGTTGCTCTTTAATAATAATCGCTACTTCATTCATTACTCACACCTCCAGTTGAGCTATCTTGTTGGATTTGTGAAGCAGGGATAGTGATTTCTACTCCTGCATTGATGACTTCATTATCCAGATTGTTAACTCTCATTAATTCTTCTAACGAAACGTTGTATTGTTGTGCAATCCCTAGGAGGGTTTCTCCAGGAGCAATCGTGTGCGTAACCATCTCTATCGATTCACTTGAAGTACTAGCATCTGATTCTTCACTTTTAGTTGTAGAGTTAGATGTTTTACTACTTTCTTTTGAAGATTTGTTGGAGATGTTTCCCTTAGATTTTCTTTCATTATTTAACCAGTGTGTTCTTGCAAATTCCACTGGATTATTAAAGAAATAGGTTAACGAACGGCCACTAAAACTAATAGTTGATAAAGTAATCATTATAAAGAATAAGCAAATAATCAAAATCTTAGTTGATAGTTTCATTTGCGTGCCAATTTGATTTCTTTCCATTTGTTTCTGTAACTGTTTTAATTCTACCCTTGTCATCAGATGATCACTTTGTAATTTTTCCATTGTACTTTGATACATACTTTCTAACGAAAAATCTTTTTGTGCTTCTTTTTGTGACTTTTGATAATTGTTTTGTTTTTCTTTAGGTAAATCTTTAAACCACTTGGTAAACTTTTTATATTCATTAATTACTTCTTTAGTAGGCCCAAATCCAGCTACTTCACCGTAATGTAACCATAAAGTTTTATCACACATTTTTTTTACCTGACCTAATGAATGACTAACAAAAAAGATAGTTTTTCCTTCTTTTTTAAATACATTAATCTTATCAATACATTTTTGTGCAAATGTATCATCCCCAACGGACAATGCTTCATCGATAATCAAGATATCTGGATTTTGATGGATTGCCACAGAAAATCCTAATCTTGATTTCATCCCACTAGAATAATTTTTGACTGGCTGATCAATAAATTCTCCTAGATCAGCAAAATTGATGATATCGTCAATTTTGTCATCAATTTCTTTATTACTCATTCCTGACATTGAACATTTTAATTTAATATTTTCTCTGCCCGTTAACGCAGCTTTTAAACCTGCACCAATTGCAACAATCGAGGTCTCTCCATTAATTTCTAGCTCGCCAGAAGTTGGTGGAATAATTCCACCTAGAATTTTTGAAAGGGTAGATTTTCCAGAACCATTAATTCCAATTATTCCAATAGTTTCTCCAGACATTACTTCAAATGAAACACCTCGAAGTGCCCAAAATTTTGGAATACCTGTAGCTGTAGATTTAAATAACGATTTTAGCTTATCAGATTTCTTTTTTAATAGTTCATATTCTTTAGTTAAATACTTAGCTCTTACCTTTACTGTTTTTTCAATCATATTTATTGCCCATTCCAATCTTTTTTCAAAGATTATTTTTTTAATTAACTATTTTTTATATTTAACAAATCTTTATTTTACATTAGAAATGATTGAATCTTTTCTTTTATTATTGGTAAATCAAACATTTGATAGTGCTTCTTGTTTTGTATACCTAACAAAAAAGGATCTAACGGGGATTTCAAAATAATAGGTAGCATTTCTAATGGCAGCGTAATTTCAAATAGATATTTCCCATCCACATGCACTCCTTTATAAAGCAAAGGTTCCATTTTTTCTGGAGTAATTACATGAATATAGCAAGCTGGATTATTTTTTGTGTTTGTTAATTTGATTTGTATCTCAAGATTTAATTTAAATTCAGTATCACTTTTTATGATAGAGTGAACTGATTGACTTAGTGACTGCACTACCACTGGAAGTTCATCTTGATAATCATCTAGATAGTCAAATAAACATAATAGTTTTTCACGAATCTTATCCTTAGAATATTGTTCAACGACTTTACCAGTATTTTTAGATAATTTATTTAAAGAGTCTGTTTTTTTTACTAATTCAACGATTGTTCTACTTAATGCAGAAATATCGCCATTAGGAACAATACGCCCATTTAGACCATCTTCGATTAAATCTTTTGGTCCATAATTATAATCAAAAGCAACAACTGGAGTATTCACACTAAGACTTTCTAAAATTGAAATACCAAAACCTTCCGCCTTTGAAGTCATTAGACTGAAACCACTACGTTGAAACTCTCCAATTGCATCCTGCGTATAGCCATGAACATGTATGTTTTTTTCGACACCTAATTTTTTTATCAATAGTTCATAACTTTGTTTTTCATCCCCTTGCCCAAAAATATCTAGTTGTGCATCTGGAACTTCCTTTACTGCATTGGCAAATGCTTCAATAGCTAAATGAATTCTCTTTCCCTTATTAAATTTTGAAATAATTACACCACGATTCAAATTCTTAGATACTGTCGGTCTTGTTTTATTTACAAGAAATGGATGTCCAATAACAAATAAATTATCTCTTTCCCCAAATTGGCTTGTAATATGTTTTTTCATTTCATCAGTAAGAAGAATCACTGCACCAAATTTATCCAAATTTTCTAGTGTTCCTTTTGTATATGCTCTTAATGGACTACCATACGAGCCGTCCTTGCCGTAAATATTTCCGTGAATAGTTGCTACTGACATTATTTTATTTGTAAAACTATTTTCTATGACACAAGAATCCAAACGATGATCTTCTACAAAAAAATATGGTCTATTGGACATTTCATTCAGTTGAAATATCCAATAGTCTTTCAATTGCTTTTCATTGTCAAATTGATTTACATTACCATTCTTTTGAAAATGTAAAATATATGTCATTTGTGCTTCTTCATTATACTTACTTGCCAAATATTTTCTTCCGTCACTAGCAAAAAAATCACTTTGAGCCAAGAATCCTTCGCTGTTGAAATAATTTGTCCTTAACAAGATACCATCACTTCTAAAAATCTCTCTCTTTATTCTTTTTTTATCTTCAAAATAGTCAATCATAGAAATTGATTGATTTGTATTCAACTTGATTCTTTGTAATAATTTATTGTTCTCCTTGTACTCAAATACTTGCTCATTTTTCGTACTCTGAACAAAATTCATTTTTCTTTCGTATTCATCAAAAGTTACCACACTGTCACTATAGAAAAGAGTTTTATCTTCCGAAAAAAATTCGTAAATATTCATGAAAAAAACATTATCTGGTAATTTTTTTATCTTGTGTATATCATTAAAAATATTTCTATATTGCGGGCGAAAATTAAATGTACAAATATGTGTAGCAAGAACATCTTTCTCCCATGTTTTACTTCTCAAAAACATAGACTGCACACGCCCGCCTGAATCCACACTAACAGAATCATTAAGAAAAAAGATTTCTCTTTGTTTTAGATTGGCACTCATTAATAAGTCACTTCCTTTTGATTATTTTTAACAAGGTCTTCTTAGTAATAGGTCTGATACCACCATTTTTTTTCGATTTAACGTTAGAATTTACGATTGCCTCATAAATCCGCTTCGAATTATCATGATCCATCAATGAGAAATACTCCTTACGCATATTTGCATAAATATCTTTTTCTACGAACCCATTTTTTATTGTTTCTTGAATAAGCGCGATTAACTTATCTGAAGTATATGCTACGTCACCAAATAAATCAGTCTTAGGATCCATGTAAAGTCCTTCATATTGTAAATATTTTTCTATGTCAAATTGGAAAAAGACACATGGTTTCTTTAAGTAATACATTTCCCAAATCACACTTGAATAATCTGAAATCATCATTGAACTCTTCATAATCAACTCGTCCATTGGGACTTCTAAAAATTCATATTTATCGATTATTTCTGGGTCAATTTCAAATAAATCAATATATTCTTTGAACTTTGGATGTAAGAAAAAAGCGATTCTTACATTGTTAGCTACAAGCAACTCTTTTAATTCTTTAGAAGCTAAAAATTGACTGTATTCTTTAAAATAATCCGTTTGAATAAATTTTTCTTTAGGTAGACCGTCCATCCACGTCCGCCAAGTTGGCATTACAAAAATTTGACGATAGGGAATTTCGGTTGTTCTGTCTCGCATAACATCCCAACGGGCCAATCCAGTCACAGCTACTTCCTCTTCTTCATACCCCCACTCATTGATTACTAAACGTTTTTCATATTCTGAAGGTACAATTACTAAGTCAAAAACATTTCTATTTTTATAAAAATCGGGAACTTTCTTCAAACCGTTCACACCATGTTGTAAATAAGCTAACGGTTTTTCTGTTAAAACACGCCCCATATAAGTTTCTTTTTGCTTTAAATTATAAACATTCCGCTTAGTATCAGAAGAAATTAGCAACGTCGAAGAAAATAGATACAAGAAATATTTAAACGACATAAAGTTCAGGGTACGATCTTTCTTATCAGCTAAGAATTTTGCTTCGGTTGCATATTTATCAATCACATAATAAAACTGATCATGTTTTTTGTTTTCGTAACAATAATTAAAAAAGTGATACCCACTATCATGAGCTGAGGAAGCTAGTTTTTCAAACCCTATCCAAATATCTTTTTTAGCAAAGTACGGCTTCATCAATCGAGCTAAATAATAAGCAGATTTTTCTTTAAAATTATTCCACTTGGTTTCATAACTTTCTCTTTTTCGATAAGTAAAAGAGATATCCTCACTAATTGTAATGTATGGGTACATTAAAAAATCATCTTGTGTATGATACTGATACTTAAGTGTGTTACTTCTAATATTTCGTTTAGCAGCTTTGCTCGCTTTATTTATGCGTACAAAGTAACGTTGTTCATTTATATTTGTCTCAACATACAAATCCCAATATAATGGCTCAAAATCATATATTGATAAATCAATTGTCGTTTTAATTAAAAGGTGATTTTTCTTTTGATCAATAGTAAAGTCAGTTATTTTTATCCGTTCTAGCGTATCTTTATTGCGCTTCACTAGTAAAACACTTTGAACAGATATCTCCTCTTTATTTTTTGTTTCTAGTTTGCAAGTTAACCTTACTTTTGGTTTTTTATAAACAAAATCAGCTACTTGCGTTTTTATTTCATAACGCTCTTTAGCTAAGTTAGATAAGTTGTTTTTTACAAGCGATAAAGTATTGCTGTTAGTCAAATATAATTCAAAATGTTGAGAATAAGCTGTCTTATGCTGACCATAAGTGACTACCCCAAAAAACCGATTCTTTTTATCTTTGGGTAATTTATCTTTATTGGCCAAACGCATCAATTGATATTGTCCTTCGCTAAAAACATATAGATAAAAATCAAAGCGAGCTTTTTTTAATTCAGCTGCTTCGTCCTCCATGAAACTGCGTAAACTACAGTAGTAATAATCATCCTTGTTGTTCAAAGGAAGAATATAATTCAACCCTTGCCCTCTTTTATTGATGATTAATTGCGCATTTTCAAGATGTCTTTCTAACTGAAAGCTCAGCTGATAGTCCGTTAGTTCCAAATTAGAAAACTTAATTTTAACATGTTTTTTTAATTCTTGATTTGTAAAAGAAGCTGGGGTTTTCGTTTTCTTTAATAAATAAAGTTCATTATTTTCTATAAGTAAATCTTCTCCAACATTATCTCCCGCTAAGAAGACTTTTTTGATTGAAGTAAATATTTGCTGATTTCCAAGATATAATTTTACTTTCCCACATAATTCAGGAAAAAAGTTTCGCTTAAAGGTAATTTGTCCATCCTTCACTTTACCAAATAACCAACGTTCCCCTATCAAGAGAGAAGCTTCCACCATTGAGTGAACAGCTGGTGCAGTCAGAACAACTGATTCATTTGTCACTTCTATATTAGTTACTTTCATCTCTAAATTGTGGTACTCCGTATGTTTCATTTTACTATTTGCTAAAAATTTAACACCATCAAATACAATTAATCGACCGCTGACGTGAGTAACATAATGTTGTGCAATAGACACCTCATAATTATGATCCACTAAAAAATCAATTGCACAGATATCTTCACCCAAGCAGAAGAATATTTGAGGGTTTCTATCAGTTTTATTTAGATTAATAGTCGCTAGTTCATTATCCTTCCTCCCAATTATAAGAGGCTCGGCCATTACTCCAGTGAAATTTGTACTTCGATACGGGACAGTCTGGATACAAAATCCCGCTACCGACTTCGAAACAATTCTATAACTATGGGCTTGTTCATCAGTTAAAAACAGTTGGCTTTTATCCTCTACAAGAAAAATTTCATTTCCCAAATTATCGATAATTTTAAATTCATCAGTTATAAAATGTTCAATATTTAGACTATACGTATCCGTATTTTCTTTTCTAAAAGGAAATCTTTCCCCAGAGACTGAAATTAGTTCACAAGGCTCTTTTCTTGTAATATAGAATCTACCCTCAAAAATCCGTACACTGTTCATTATTGATCCACTCTTTCTTTGACTATTGTTTCATAAATTCTTTGACTATTTTCTCGGTCATGATAATTAAAATACTTTCCATATAATTCTTGATAAGGTTCCTCCAAAACAAAATCTTGAGAAATCGTTTGTTCAATTGTGTTAATCAACTGGTCAACTGTTATGGCACGTCTACCAAATAATTCCGTTTCCATGTCAATATAGCTTCCTTCATATTCATTATATTTTTCATAATCAAATTGGAAAAATATAACAGGTTTCTCCATGTAGAACATATCCCAAGTAACAGATGAATAATCACTAATCATTAATGAAGATGCCATAATCATTTCGTTTACTTTAATATCACCAAAAGCGTATAGTTGTACTCGTTCACTTGGAGCACTAAATTCAGAAATGTAATTTTTGAATTTTGGATGTAAGAAAAAGATAATTTCTAAATTATTCTCTTTTAGAATTGTTTCTAACTTGCTTGAAGATAAAAATCCCATATAGTTATTATAATAATCCGTCTTGATAAATTCTTCTTTCGGCATATCTTCCATCCATGATCGCCAAGTTGGCATAACAAATATTTTTTTGCGTTCTTGCAGATTCGAATGATCTTCTAGTAAATCCCAACGTGAAAAACCGGTAACTGCAATTTCATCTTCATCGTATAACCAATTTTCATGTAAAATGTCTTTCTCAAAGTCGGATGTCGCAACTACCATATCAAAGTTGCCTAGTCCTTTGCTTTTCTTAAATACGTCTGAACGTTTTAATGCGGTAACTCCATGCTGTAAGAATACACTTTTCTTTTCTTGAATTGCTTTTGCAGCACGACCAGATCTCACTCGAATATTATGCACATGTCGTGGCGTTTCAGATGCAATCAATAACTTAGAAGCATATAACATAACAAAGTAGCGATAAGACATATGAGTAAGAATATTTTTATGTTCCTTTTTGGCATTTAAATAGTCTTTCGAATCCTTTGATAACACATAGTAATACTGTTTTTTGAGATTATTTTTCTGTACATAATCAAACATTGCATAGCCATTATCTTGCGCCGTTTGAGAAAATTTTTCAAATCCTAGCCAAATACGTTGCTTGTCCAAATGCTTTTTGAACAAACGATAAGTTAAATAGCCTGCTTTATCCTTAAAACTTGTCCATTTATTTTCATAATTCTCTTTTTCTCTAATCATAAATGCAATATCGTTAGAGAACGTAACATACGGATATATAATTTTAGATTTATCATCGTTCAACACACTATTATCCAAATAATCTGCTTCAACTTGATTCAATATTTCCTTTTGTGCCCCTTTTACTTTAATTGGATAAATCACTTCATTAAATTTCATTCCAACGAATAGATCCCAATACAACGGGAAAAATTTATCCCAATCCATTTCAAAAGAAAATTCAAATTCATTTTTTGTTTGATTGATCAATTTACAATTGATTTGCATGTTATATTCTTTACTTCGCAATTGCAAATAAGCATTTTCCACTTCAAAATGTTCTTGACTATCTATTACTATTTTGAATACATAGCCGTGTCCAGTTTTTTTCATACCTTTTAATTTTGTTTGCACTTGAAAGTATTCTCTTGCACCAGCAGTATAGGTAGAAAATACGCCACAAATAATGTTACTTTTTGTTGTATAAACTAAGAATGATTGCTCTTCAGTTAGTTGAGTTAAACTCAATCCTTCCTTACGCTTTTTACTCTTTTTCATGCGTAACTTACATTCCTCATATTTTGAGTAAGGCGTCTCAAAAGAAAGGCGAAAATCAAGACGTGGAAACTCTCCTACTGAGTTTTCAATAAGTGATGTTAAATCAAAACGGATAGCTGCATCGTTTTCTGTTCGAGCCTTACTTTCTAAAATAAATGTTTCCTTCGTTGCGCGTTTGATAACTTTTAACTGTATAGAAGATTCGATGCCATCTAGTTCAGGAATAGTTAAGTTTAGGAATTGATTCTCCATCGTTAATTTTGTTACATCTAAGTCTTTCGTAATCATTTTTTTCATGAATTTTAAATATGCAGGATATGCATCTTGCAATAAGCTGATTCCTTTATCCTTATTGACATACAAACCAACATTATATTTTTCAGGTTGGTCCTCCTGAGCGGCCCACTCCATCAGTAATTTCCCAGGAAGTTTCTCAACTATACTATCTTTGATTTTTAATGGCGAACGCTTAATTGCTTCAGACGTGATTTCTTGAAGATAAAAATCACCATAAAGTTTTGTATCTTGTTCCAGTTCGCTCTTTATATCTGAAAGATCAGCAGAATAGCTACCATCTTCCATCAGGGACAAATGAATTAAAATCAAGTCATTTTTTCCACGGCGTTTCATTATTAAGTTTTGTTTCAAAGAGAATTTCTTTTCTGGTACTAAAAATAGTTTTTCCCCTTCAGACCAGATATTCTTGATTCCTACAGATTTCGTAACTTTGACTGGATAATTCTTAGCTATAAAAGTTTCATAATCATAAGTTATCAACGTGGTTTGCTTGTGATGTTGAATGAGTGAATAGCTTAATACATTCTGAGGTTGAACTTTTAAGTCTAAATAAATTTTTTGCTTTGTAACACCATTGATTCCTATAATTTTATATTCTTGATTTGGTGAAAGAGGTGTCTCCAATAGATCTAATGTGAATCGTTCACCCGATTTTTGCCAAGGAATATAAAGTTCTTTTGTTTTTCCTTCCAAAGCAATTTCTTCTAGATTATTTATTCTGATTTCTAAGCTACTAAAATTATTTTTTAAAACCGGTTGTGCGTTTATGAGTGGTTCAATCCAAATAGAATTTCCTTTAATAAAAAATTTCACTTGGTTTCCAATGATTTCAGGATATTTTTTTAAGACATGTAATTCTTTTTTGGAAAACTTATAAGGTACAAATTCTTGATTTTCTTTTTTAAATAGTTGGATTTGTTGACTTGGTAACAAAGTAAGACATTCTTTTGTCAACTTAAAATAATCTGCTTGTTGCGTTTGAATATATACATTTTGTAAATTCTGGATATCCTGTACAGAGGTTACAACTGCTTTATTTCGGATAAGCATTGTTTGTTGTACATTTTCTAGTAGGAAGAATGATTCTGATAAAGGATAAAATTGAGCATTCCCATTTTCTACTTCTGAAGTGACAATTTTCGTAGCAACGTATTGATCTAATACATATTCAACAAGATACAAAGAAGAACTACTGAAGCTTTGGATAACTGTTAGCTCCTGAATCACTTCGTTTAGATTAACAGAAAGTTTATTATCTTTTTGGTAGCCATTAATTCTCAAATAGTAACCAGATTCATTTTTAACAAAGAAATCGACTTGTCGATAGTCTGCGATTTCTTCAATTGTCAAATGAGTATTTGTCAATTGAGCTATGATTTGTCCATCATTTTTTACGATTTGCTTTGGAGAAATCATGTAGTTAAATATCTTCGATTCAGAAATAAAGAAATATTTTTCTTCTAATAAATGGATAGGTAGCGAGCTATCTGATCTATCTGTTAACTCAGTAACCTTGATTGTTCCAAAAATAGTGACTATTTGTAAGGGACGATTAAAAATATTTAATCCCTGAATAGAAACGCGATACCCCATTCCTTCTTTACTTGCAAGCATTTGATGCGTTTTTCCAGATATACATTCTGTCAAGTAAAATTTTTCAATTATCTCTTCACCAGATAATTCAATATAAATTGATTGATTATCATAAATTAGCTTCTTAGCTACTAACGTTGTTTTCAATTTGTTCACCTCATAAGCAATATAGGAATGTTAAAAATTCCTTTTATCCGACGATATCGTTGACGCGTATTCTAACCATTTCAACTAGTCGATTTCTTTTAATTCTTTGTTTTATTCTATTTATTAAACTAGGTTTGTATCGTTTAATTTCTTCAAAAATCCTAGCTGAATTTTGATTATCTATATAGGGAAAGATTGTTTTTGCATGTGCGCTCACATCGCTTAAAAGATAACTTTTTTGTTTCATTTGTAAAATCAAAGATTTTGCATCAAAACAGCGAATTTCTTGTAACTCTTCATTAAGATCAAGATAACTTCCTTGCATTTGTTGGTATTTTTCTATGTCAAATTGGAAAAATATTGTTGGTATTCCTTGATACAAGGCCTCCCAATAAATGCTGGAATAATCCGTTATTAAGCATTCACTCTCAGAAAGAAGTTTGTTTAGCGGAACGTCCCCCATTGGAATAATACGTAGGTTTTTATGTGCAGAAACATCAAACAATTGAATATATTCTGCTAATTTAGGATGAATATAAAAAATAATGGTGTATTCTTCAATTTCTAAGAATTTTAGTAGTTCGCGATTTGATAGCAATTGAGAATATTGTTGAAAAAAATCTGATTTAATGAATTCTTCTTGGGTTAGATCCTCTAACCAAGTTCTCCAAGTTGGCATAATTAAAAATTGTTTTTTCTTTATCAAATTACCTTTATTTTTTTGTAACTCATCCCATCTAGCTAACCCTGTTACCACAATATTTTGAGGAGCATATTCTAAATATTTTTGAACTATTTTTTTCTCCCACTCTGCGGAAGTAATAAAAAGCTCTGCCTGATTATTCGAACGTGTTGCATTAAATGTATTATCAAGTTTCTTAAGACCTAAAACACCATGTTGAAGAAAGACATATCTTTTTTTATCTAGAATGGGTTTGATTGGTCCTGTTTGTACACGCCAAGCATATCCATGTCCCTTAGATTCCGAAGCAACAACTCTTTTAGCTATAAGTAGCAAAAATAAATGTTTCACGCTCATAAAATCAACTCGACGTCGATGATAGTGATTTAACTTGTTATACTCTGGTGACTCTTTTTTTATTACAAAATAGGCACGTTGACTAGTTTTTTCTTGTAAATAGTTGAAAAAATAATACGAATTATCTTGTGCTGTATTTGAGTATTTTTCATGAATCAGCCAAATATCGTTCCCTAAAAAAAAGAGTCCTATCGTATGAGCCAAGATATAAGCAATCCATTCATTTTGTTTGTATTTTTTCGTCTCATATTCGCTAAAAGGACGAAAATTAAGACTGATTGCATACTTCATTGTTTGATATGGATACACTATGTTATCATCTATTTTTGACTGATACCTTCCCGAAAAGTACTGTAATTTTAAATATAAAAAGAATGACTTATTGATTATTCTACAATCATAGGTTTCTTGCTCACCTTTGCATTCTAAATATAAATCCCAGTAATAATACTCCCAGTCATATGCAGCAAGATCAATTGAAAAGACAAGTTTTTTTCCAGTTTTCTTTATTGGTTGTGCTTGATAGGCAGCTGTTAAAGTTCCTCTGTGTTGGATTTTTAACAAATAGGCAAATCCCTCACGATATTCTATTGGAATCTTAACTTCTAAAATCAATGATTGCTTTTTCTTCAAAGCTAACAACTTAGCCTTCTTATGGTAACGGAGTTCATTCATTTTGACTGGTGGTTGTATTGTAAATGATAACGATGTTTTTTGAGAGGCATAGATCATTGCTTCACGAGTAGCATCTCTATATAAAAAATCAAGATATTTATTTTTTTGTGTATGAATTTTAGCTAGTAAAAATTCGTATTTTTTGCCTTCAGTTTCAAGATAAAAATGGTACCTACCAAGTTCATTTACTTGACCAATTAAGTCAAGATTATTTATAACTACGGTCGTTATTCCCGCCGTTTGACTTCTAGAATAAGGAAGCTTTTCATACAGTTTTCCAGCCTCTGAGCGGACATCTATCGTAAACTTATTTTGATTCAACTCGAAAAATGAAAATTTCAATTGCTGATTTTCAATCAAACAGTCAAATATGGGTAATCTATTTTCTTGTAGAATCTGTTGTTCAGTGAACCAATTATGCGTCCTTAATTCTACTATTGTCATGTTCCTATCAACTAATTTAACTACTGAGTTATCTTTAATCTCTACCGGTAATTCTCGATCGACTTCAATTTGAAAAATAAACTCATCTGCTAATAGCATTCTCGTTACGTTGACAATCTGGAAATTTTCTTGATTGATTTGTAATGAGTAATTTTCCGAGAAAACGTCAAGAAGCGAGGTGTCTTTCAAACTACCTCGCAAGTTGTTATTATTCAGTAAGATAAATGAGCATTCGTATTTCAAAAAAACACCTCTTTTCAACTTTACAACATTAATTAAATTACTACTTATTCAAGTCTTTCTTTATTTGTGTAGTTGAAATCTCAGGTGTTCTTGGTAAATAGAAAACTTCAGCTGTTGTTTCTGTTTCCAGAAAATCAAATTTACCTGCCCAGTCGTCTCCCATCACAAAAGTATCAATATGATATTCTTTGATGTCCGATGCTTTTTGACTCCAGCCGTTTTCTGGAATTACCAAGTCAACGTACCGTACAGCTTCTAGTAACTGTTTCCTTTTTTCATAAGAAAAATAGCATTTTTTTTGCTTTTGCTCCCAGTTAAATTCGTCTGTTGATAAAGCTACGACTAGATAATCTCCTTGTTCTTTAGCTCTCTTTAATAAATTGATATGACCATAATGTAATAAATCAAATGTTCCATAAGTAATTACTCGTTTCATTTTGTTCCTCCTAAAATTTTCGTTATTAATTTCTCAGTCGCATCAATATCATCAATACAAAAACGTTGATAAAATGCACGATAGTCTCTATTAGTTGTAAAAGATGTTGAATTAATTGCATGGATTTCAGAAATAAGGTCTGCATGTTTCTGAATGATTGGTCCTGGCAATTGATTCAACACCCCCTCATAAAATCCTCTAATTTCCTGTCCGTAAGAATCTAAATCATACATATAAAAAATCATCGGCTTTTTCGTTAAAGCAAAATCAAACATAACAGAAGAATAGTCCGTAATCAACAAGTCTGCAATCAAATATAAATGACTGATATCTTCGTAACTAGAAACATCTATTACGCGATTCCCATATTGCTTAGGATCAAATTGTTCTGCCACTAAGTAATGTAGCCTAGTCAAAATAATCGTGTCTGATTCTTGTTCTAAAATTTCAGTGAAAGGAAATTGATTATCAAACTTGTAAGCACCTTTTTTTATAAATTGGTTATCTCGCCAAGTAGGTGCATAGAGGATAACTTTTTGATTTTCAGCAATAGTTAACTTTTTTCTGATTTGTTTGATCTTTTCACTATTATCAGGTAACAGAAGAATATCATTCCTTGGATAACCGATTTCTAGGATCTCCCCTTCATATGCAAAAGCACTTCGAAAAATTTCCGTACTGTATGCATTAGGTGAAATCAAATAATCCCAACGGGCCGCTTCGTTTTTAAAATTTTCCCGATACTTATTTGTATCCGTTCCTGGCATCGTTACATTTTTGATATCTAAGCCTAATCTTTTTAACGGTGTTCCATGCCATGTTTGAACATACATATTTTTACCTTTAACCATCCACCCAGGCATCCTAGTATTGAAAAACCAATATTTTGATCTTGGCATTGTTAGTAGCCACTTCAAGCCCATCCGTCTGACATAAGGAACATCATTTTCAATAAAAGGGGCTTCAAAGCCTTTCTTTACCGCCCAAATACAGGTGTATTCTGGATAATTTTCCCGAATATATTCATAAATAGCACGTGGGTTGTCACTATATTGTTTGCCATGAAAACTTTCAAAAAAAATTAGTTTTTCTTTCGGATGTTTATTAAGGAGAGAAAAAACTTTTTTCACCCATCGATGATAAATTATTTCAAGATTTCTTCGCACTATACTCACTCATGTCTCCACTCTTTTATCTCTTTTTTGATTTCTACATCTAGTTGTTGCACCTTGTTTTCCATTTTGGCGTCCCTATGTCGCACAATCGAATACAAATACTTCGGAATCTGCACCAAACGATCATAACGCTTCATCGAAAGCGAACGATAGAGCCATTCAAGATTGTTGTCTAAATAAAATTTTGGTGCC
The DNA here is from genome assembly GCF_001886265.1 of Enterococcus thailandicus. GTDB lineage: Bacteria > Bacillota > Bacilli > Lactobacillales > Enterococcaceae > Enterococcus_B > Enterococcus_B thailandicus. Next base: position 81,939 of record NZ_JXLE01000008.1, on the reverse strand, counting down.
CGCTTGACTGCTCCTGCAAGGACATCAAAAGTACCACCAACATCTAGAAAAACTTTGGCATTCAATTGATCTACGTTTCTTTCCAAAAAGATTTCTTGCTTAGGTGAACCCAAAGCGACAAAGAGAAAGGTACAGTTTGCTTGATTGATTTTTTTAATCACTTCTTCTGTATTTCTACTTGTGTAGCCATGAAGTGTACCTGCTACTTCAATATTCGGATATTTTTCTTGAATATTTCGTGCAGCTTGATTCACAACATCCTTTTTCGCTCCATATAAGAAAATCCGGTAGCCAAATTGATTCGCAAACTGCAAACTTCTTTCCATCACTTCAATACCAGTTATCCGTTCACGAATATTTCCTCGTAACATTTTAGAAGCCTTAACCACGCCAATCCCGTCAGCAATTCGATGTGTTGCCCGTTCTAAATAAGCCTTTACCTCTGGATACTGATAAGCTTGCAATGTAATTTGAGGATTAACACTTGTGATTAACATTTTTTTGTTTGCAGCTAGATATTTGGGGATGTCCTCCACAATTGTTTGATAGGTCAAATTATCAACAGGGACTCCACTTATGTATTCTGTCCTACTCTTCTTTTCCACCAATCTCACCCAGTTCCTTTTTCACTAACGCCATTATCTTTCCAACAGTTTTGCCATTTTCATACTGATTCCATAACAGTTTTGCTTGTTTTACCCCTTGTTCATTTGCTTCATATGAATAGGTCTGAATTATTTGCCCCAACAATTCCTGATTCTTCACGACTGGTCCAGGTGCCCACTCAAGAAAATCATTTTGAATTCCTGGATTTTTTTTATATTTATCAAAATCAGGACAGAAAAAAATAATTTTTGACTGTTCCTGTATAGTAAGATACTCAAAAGTACTTGCCGAGTAGTCCGTAATCAATAGTTTGACATTTGGATAACTTTTCATAATGTTTTGGTTCCACCAATGTACATTTTTAGGTAATACCCAATTTTCTTGCTGAATTGTCGGATGCAGATGTACATAAAATTGTTCCTCAGGTAGTTTAGAAAATGTAGCTAATACTTGACTAAGAATTTGCTCCATATCTTTTTTTTCTGGACGATACGTTGGTGCATATAAAATAAATTTTTTTGTTTGTTCAACTGATCCTGCTACTTTTTGAGCTGTTTCTAATCTCAAAGAACCGAACTTTTGAATCACTTTTTGATTTAAACTGTAGCTTTTTTGAAAAACCTCTGCCATCTTATCCGAATTGACTACTACATAATTGAAGGAGTCATAAACTTTTTGAAATCTTTTTTTGTCTTGCCGACTACGTTGTTTCGTCTGTGGATCATCCCAGCCAAATTTTTTGATTGCACCATCAGCATGCCAGACTTGAATGACTACTTGATTTGGCGTCATCACGGCTAACTCAGGAAAGTAGTTATCAACAATAATTACTTTTGCTTGTTTTAATAACGTGAGATTTCTTCCTAAAAAAAGACTTTTGGGCGTAAATGGGCGAACATCGATCCCTTCACTCTTTAACTTTTCCGCATACTCGCGGCACTTGTCTACAAAAAAAACAGTCACCTTTCCTGGATAGTTCAAGTGAAGCTGCTTAATCAAGTCGCCTTCATTAAACGAAAAACTCATAATGTACACAATCGTCGAGGTCAGTTTTCTCTTAGGCCAAAGCATTGCAGCGGTCATATATCCATTTTTCAATATATTCATCACTGAACTACTCCTTCCCAACCTAACAATTTTGTCACCTAATCAACATTTTCTATCCTAGTTTATACACAAAATGCACACAAACTAATCGACAAAAAATCAATTTTCAGTCTATAAAAAGGCAATATTTGATTTAATTATACAGAATAACATAAAGAATTTAAAGGTGATTCGTTATGTGTAATACTCGAGAAATACTTACGTAATAACAATTTAATATTATAGTCTTATTTGTAAATTTCCGCTTTTTAATTACCGTTATTTATCAGTTGATAAAACCATCAATATGCAACTATGTTGTATTTTTAATGACTAAACAAAAAAACAATATCTTTCAACTTCGTAAAAAGCAACTTAATTGATATTATTTAAAAAAACAAACATCTAACCACGAATCAAAAGACCTCACGCCTTTTTTCTCAGTAGTTAGATGTTTGCTTCATTGACTGATTCAAATTTATTTTTTTAACTTTTCCCATAAAGCTGGTGCTTGGTCTGGGCTCCAAACGGAAATCGAAGTATGTTCTTGTAAACATTTATATTGATGTCCTTGATGAGTCACAATATCCCCAATATGATAAGTCACGCCAACTTTCCATTCACCTACTTGACCACTGTCAGATGTTGTCGTTCCTGTCACTTGCTGACTAAAATCAGATAGACCAACTCGATTTACCGCTTTGATCTGATACATGTACGTTGTTTCTGGTGTTAGATTTTGATCCGTGAATTGATTATCAGTTGTCGTTGCCACTTTTTTATTTTCACGATAAATCTCATAGGTGGTTACTTCTTCTTCTGGTGCATTGTTGTCCCATGCTAAAGTTAAACTATTTGCTGTAGCTTTGCTAATTTCTACATTTGTTGGTGCAGATGGCTTGTTTAACTCGGATGCCTCTTTTGTAATCACATCTAGCTTAGTTGAGTGCGCAGATTGGTTATTTGACGTATCTACTGCTACGACTGTATAGCTATAGTTTGTTGCTGCTGATAAACCAGTGTGCACAAAACTTGTTGTTTTACTTGTGCCAACTAACTGATTGTTTTCATAAATAGTGTAATGATCTACTTTGACATTATCAGTAGACGCTTTCCAAGATAATGAAACACTGTTTGAGGTCGCAGATGCTGTTAAATTGGTTGGAACAGATGGTTTCTCTGTATCAGGTACCTGTTCTTCAAATAATCCTTGATACGCATGTGCAAATGATTCATTGTAACCAATTCCTGCTGAATTTTTTCCTTCGTCCCAGTTAACACTCCAAGTCATGATTCCTTTTAAAGGCGTCCCTTTTGCCGCTAGTTTTTCAAATACTTGATAGACAACATTCGGATCTTTGACATAACCATTTGCTGCTGCATCTTGGTTTGCTGGAAGTCCTAAAGCTAATTTATTGGCTGGGATATGAATGAAGCCATTATTTCCTTTATCAAATGCATCTGAGATTCCATATAAAAATTCAAACTTTTTGCTATCATTGTTTTGAGCAATCCACTCTGAGCCAACGCTAATACCATCTCCTGCTTGATTATAAAGCTGTGGAGCAATAAAGTCATAATCGTTTTCCAAGGCAGTAATGTAAGGGACATATTTCCCTGCTGTTCTTAAGTACGGGAATTCTGGAGCCATTGAAATAATAAAGTGTTTATTTTGTTGTTCATAATGGTTGCGCACAATTTTTAACGCTGCTGGGATTACTTTCGCATTATCACCTGCCGCTACAGCCGTTTGTTCCAAATCAATATCTAATCCATCAAAGCCATAAGTATCGACCAAGCGAATAATTTCATTTGCAAAAGCTTGTTCTTGTCCAGTTGAAAGTTCAATATGTGAATCTGCGCCACCTAATGATAAAAGAACCGCACGATCTTGTGCATTTAAGGTTGCCACTTGGTTTCGGAATGCTTGATCACTCATATTATACGGTTTGAAAGTTGGAATTCCCTCACCCTTCATAAACGCAACCGAAATGACATTGTAAAAAGGATTGATTTGTTCTAATTGGATATCAGCGGGGGCTCCGCCCACATAACCTGCCCCCATTTCTCCAGGCCAGTTATGATAATAACCAACTGAAATTTGCTTGTTCGCAATACTTGGCATTTCATCTGCGGTATCCGCAGCAACACCATTAGCACAGCCAAGTAATCCTCCCATGACACTAATTGAAAATAACAATAATTTTTTTTGCATTCTTTACCCTCCAACACTTATTTTATTTTAAAATCCTTCTCAATTATAAACAGCCTCCTGTAAAAAAGATTTTTTTGTACGCTATTGCAACAAAATATCCTTAAAACAAAAGGGTGTTCACACTTTTTAATAAAAAGGCAGCACAAAAGAAGACTTTCTTCATTCGAATTGGAGTGTGTTATCTTAAGCTAGAAATAAAATAACAAAAGGAGTGTTGAAGATGCCAGAACATGCTTTTTTGATCCGGAAGTTAAGGAAAGAACGTGGCTTTACTCAGGAGCAGTTGACCATGGGAATTTCCCAACGAGGAACACTCGCTGCTTTCGAATCTCGTGGAACAAAAATCAGTTTTGAGCTTTTGATTAATTATTTAGAAAAAATGAATGTGACCTTAGAGGAATACGAATTTTTACTAAACGAGGGTTCGCTGTCGCCAAAGCAAAAATTAACCAATTATTTTCTTACGACTCCTGGACTCACTTCTGCACAAGAAGACGAATTACTAAAAGAATATGAAAAAACCGGAAATATTTTTTACCGTTTACTTTACGCCCAACGAAAAATCATCCTTAATCATTTGGAAAATAAAGCAACCACTCCTGAGGTGAAAAAAGAAATACAACTGATTATGAACTATTTAGAACATATTGATACCTGGGGGCGCTTTGAGCTTTCAATCTTTTCAAGATGTCTTTTTATTTTTAAAACAGATTATATCGTACGTTCCTTCTATCATAGCGTCACTAAAATGGGGATTTATCAAGATACAACTGTCCAGCAAAACTTATTAGCCAATTTTATTTTAAATGGCGTCAGACTGTCTTTTACTCGTTCATCAGCTACTTTAAGAACTCTTTTTCTTACTGAACTAAAAAAACTAGCAGAATTACATACAAATAGCTTAAATATAGCTTATTATAAAATTTTTTCTGCCTTGGATCGTTTAGCTCAAGGCGATCAAAGCGCAATTGCCGAAATCGATCAAGGAATTCATTTTTTTGATTGGTTAGGTCTAACAGCAATGACGGACTTCATCATTCGATTGAAGACAACTTATAGTTGATTAAATAATTTTTGTTGCAATAACATACAAAATAATTTTTCAAAACTGTTCCATTTTATACTACTTGTTGTTGAAATAACTGAGTTTTATTTCAAACAGATTATTTATTTTGGAGGGTTTCAAGATGAAAAAGAGTACACTGCTAGGGTTAAGTTTCGTTTTAGTTGCAACTGGGTTGACTGCATTAACAACTGTTTCTGTTGATGCACATGGGTATGTCAAAGAACCAGCCAGTCGTGGTTATCAAGGCTTTTTAGACAAAAATCAGCTAGGTTGGAGTGCCGCGCATGATAAATATGGTGCTGTAATTGATGACCCACAATCACTGGAAGGAAAAAAAGGGTTCCCACAAGCTGGACCTGCTGATGGGCACATTGCTTCAGCTGATGGTGTATTGGGTGATTATACTTTAGACAAACAAACAGCTGATCGTTGGACCAAACATACAGTATTCACCGGTAAAAATAATTTTTCTTGGACATTTACTGCCGACCATGCAACAACAAAATGGCATTACTATATTACGAAAAATGGTTGGGATCAAAACAAACCATTAACTCGCGATGAATTACAATTAATTGATACAATCGATCACGATGGTGATGTTGCTTCAACAGATAAAACTCATGAGGTAACAATTCCTACAGATCATCTAGGCTACCACGTGGTTTTAGCCGTTTGGGATATTGATGACACACCAAATGCGTTTTACAATGTAATTGATGTAAACGTCAAACAAGGAAATCGCTTGACTAATTTAGCACAATAAAAAGAAAGGCTGAGGCAAAACGCGCATGCGCTTTGTCTCAGCCTCTTTTTTATTTATGAAAAGTTTTAACTCATGACGGTTACTTTTACTTGACGACGTCCCCAAGCAACGCATTTCTCAACCGTTGTAAAGTGAACATCAATAATATTTCCTTTGATTGCTCCACCTGTATCAGCGGCAATTGCTACACCATAGCCTTCAACATTTACGATTGAATTCAGTGGAATCACGCTTGGATCAACGGCAATTGCTTGTGGATTGTCATACAAATCTAACCCACTTGCAGTGATATGTCCTGAACCGGGTTCTGAATAAGAATATGCCGTAGATTCCATCATGCGAGTAGCACCTGACGTTGGTACTTCCTCTTTTGATGTGTCTTCTTTTGGCTTTTCGTTTGACTCTTCTTTGGCTGGCTCAGTTTCCTTCTCTGCGTTTTCTGCTGCCAATTTTTGGGCTTCTTCTTTTGCTTCTTCTTTTGCTTGTTTTTCAGCAGCCTCTTTTTTCGCGTTTTCTGTAGCAATTCGCGTTTTTTCAGCTTCTTTATTCTTAGCAATTTCGCTAAGCGTCACTTGATTATCTGTTAGTTTTTGTTTTAAAGAATCAACTTTTTCATTCAAAGAGTCCGCTTCGACTTCTAGGGAAACTTGATTATCCTTTAATGAAGTTTGTGTATCCTCTAATTTTTGATTGAGATCAACTAACTTTTGTCTTTGATTATCTAAGCTAGCAATTTTATCTTTTTCTGCTTGATGAAGAACACGAACAGCGTATGCACGATTGATAAATTCGGCCACAGTTTCAGCGTCTAAAAGTGCTTGTAAATTTCGCTCGTTTGAACCATTGATTTGAACATCTTTTAGTCGTTGTGCAACGGCTTCTTTGCGTTTCTCAATCGTTGCTTCGGTCTCCTTGATTTCTTGTTTTGATTGATCAATCGTTTTTTTGTTTTGAACAATCTCTTGTTTTATTTTTTCAACTTCTTGATACTTTTCATTAACATCATTCAATGCCACTTGTACTTCGACACTGATTTCTTCACCCTGACGTTTTGCAACTTGTTCTTTTTCATTTAAAGAATCAAGAGATTCTGCTTGAGTCACTAAGGGTAGTGCTAAATTTGCTGACAATAAGACAGCAAGCATAACTAAGGCTTTTTTTGCCTTCACGAACTCCAACACCTTTCTCCTAAAATACCAACTCTTACATTATACAAATGATTATTACAATTCATATGTCAGAAATATTACAATTTATTACAAATATAATTCGTTCACATCCATTTTCGATTAACTGTTAGCTAAAATAAAAAAGCAATTGAACTTTTTTTCGTTCAATTGCTTTATTTTTGAGCAAATTTGCTAGTTATTTTTTTTTGCGCAATTCTTTTACTAATTGGCGAATTTCATTGACATCTTTTCCTTCTTTCAATGACAATTGTGGGAAATTCTTTAAGAAGCGTCGTTGCGTATAATTCAAACGTGGCAAATAATCATTGGTTTTCGTCGATTCTTTAAATGCTTGTAACCAATCACCAGCAGCTTTTTTCTCTGGTTTTGAGACAATTCCCTTGCCAAAAACTGTGCCAGAAGTTTTTTGTCGTTCTTCCCATTCGTCTTTGGTTTTTTCAAAGACTTCTTGCAAGTTTGCTTTTTGTTCATTAATTGCTTTCTGTAAATCTGTGACTGCTTTTTGGAAACTTTGTAAATTCGCTAATGTGTAACCAAGATCCATCATAATTAGCCCAATCAAAAGAACTGGCAAGTAAAAACTAAAGTGTTCCGCCAAAAATCGTTCCAAAATCAAAATATGCGGATGGATTACTTTCACGATCAAGACACAGCCCACACCCCAGAAAAGTGAAACTGGTAAAGCAACTCTTCCATTGATATTCAATGGAACATCATGGTAATCCCACCAAGTGGCATGAAATAATTTTTCTAAGCCAAAGCTAGTCAGGTACTCCAAAATCGTGACCAGAGCAGTTGATAAAACATACAGTAAAACAAGGTTCGATTGGAATGGTTCAATAAAATACAATACCCCTAAAATCCCAAAACCATAGATTGGCGTAATTGGACCAACTAAGAATCCTCGATACACGAAATGTTTGGCTTTAATGGAACAGTAAACTGTTTCCCATAACCAACCGACAAATGAATAAATAAAAAATAGCAATACTACACGGATAAATTCGGTCATAAGTGCCTCCTTTTTCTTTTTATTGTATCAATAAGCTGGAAAAATGAAAAGAAACTCTAATGAAAGAGCTTGCTGGCTTTTCATTCCAAATTTCATAAGCTACAATGTGTAATGTACTTATCGTTTTTCTTTCTACTATAAATATAGAAAATTTTACTACTTAGGAGGAATCATATGATTCAATTATTGCGTTATGCAAAAGACTATCGTAAGCAAATCATTTTGGGACCCTTTTTCAAATTTCTTGAAGCAGTTTTTGAATTAATTCTCCCTTTATTGATGGCTTCGTTGATTGATAACGGACTTAGAAAAAATGATACAGGTGTAGTCATTCAAATGGGTATTTGGATGGTTGTCATGTCAATTATCGGACTGATTTGTGCTATTATTTGTCAATACTATTCCTCAGTTGCTTCGCAAGGTTTCGGTACGGAGTTACGTAACCAACTCATGAAAAAAATCAATACACTTTCCCACAGCGAGCTAAATCATTTTGGAACAGATACCTTGATTACCCGAATGACCAATGATATCAATCAATTGCAACTAGCTTTAGCGATGGTTATCCGGCTATTGATCCGCGCGCCATTTTTAAGCATTGGTTCTGTCGTGATGGCCTTTATCATTGATTGGCAAATTGGCTTGTTCTTTTTACTCTTTTTACCCATTTTTGCGGTAATCTTGTATTTCATTATTAAAAAAACAATTCCTCTTTACCAAAAAGTACAAGAAAAATTAGATCACTTAAACGAAATCGTTAGTCAGAATCTTAGTGGCGTTCGTGTCATTCGCGCCTTTGGTCGAACAAAGACAGAGGTTAAAACCTTTGACGAAAGTACCGATGATCTGGCAAAAAATTATTTGCTCGTTTCAAATATTTCTGCACTTTTGACCCCTGCCACAACATTAATCATGAATGTAGGCATTATTTGCCTGTTGACAGTTGGTGGAATCAAAGTCAATATTGGCGGACTACAGCAAGGACAAGTGTTAGCGTTAATCAATTATATGAACCAAATGTTGTTAGCTTTGATTGTTGTTTCTAATTTAGTCGTGATTTTTACCCGTGCTGAAGCTTCAGGAAAACGTGTCAAAGAAGTCTTGACCATGGAAAATTCAATCCAAGAAATGCCAGACGCAAGCACACCTGCGCTTGACAGTCAGATAATCCTTGAATTTAAGCACGTTGATTTCCGCTATACACCAGCTTCTGGTTTGTCTTTGGAAAACATCAATTTTCAAGTGAGAAAAAATGCGATTGTCGGCATCATTGGACCCACTGGTAGTGGTAAAACAACTCTGACTCAGCTCATTCCTCGTTTCTACGATGTAAGTAATGGTGAGGTTCTCGTTGACGAGCTAGATGTCCGACAATGGGAAATGGAAAAATTGCGAGCGCAAATTGCCATGGTTCCTCAAACAGCTGTGCTTTTCACTGGCTCCATCCGAGACAACTTGCATTGGGGCAAAACGAATGCCACAGATGAAGAATGTTGGGAAGCTTTAACAATTGCACAAGCTGACGATTTTGTTCGTCAACTTCCTGATGGTTTGGACACCAAAGTTATGGAAAACGGGAAAAACTTTTCTGGTGGTCAAAAACAACGTTTGACCATCGCACGTGCTTTGATTGCAAAACCAGCGTTACTAATTCTTGACGATTCATTAAGTGCACTTGACTATCAAACAGATTTGAATTTACGCAAAGCTTTGAAAACTTCCCTTGATTGTACCGTACTGATTATTTCTCAACGAGTTCGTTCAATCCAAGAAGCAGAAACTATTTTAGTCATGGATCAAGGACGGATTGTCGCTCAAGGAACAAATGCTGAACTGTTGCGTACATCAAAAGAATACCAAGAAATCGTGGCATCGCAGGAGGAGGAATAAAATGAAACAAAAAAAATTCTCAATGCAGTTATTCAAACGATTTATCCCCTACCTGATGGCTTATCCTAAAGAAATTACTTTAGCGATTTTCTTTGGTTTGCTGAACGGTATCGCGACCGTCGTCATGACGTTACAAATTGGCCAAAGTATTGATCTGATGATTGGTATCGGACGGGTTCAATTTCAAGAACTCTTTCATTTATTGTTACTCTTTGGTGGTGTAGTACTCGTCAATGTTCTTAGTCAGTGGTTGATTCAAGTCTTAAGTAACCGGCTTGCTTATCTCTCGGTAGCGGCGCTGAGAAAAGATGCTTTTGAACGATTGAACCGTTTGCCTCTTCGCTATTATGACCAAACAGCACACGGAAATATCGTCAGTCGTTTTACCAATGATATGGATAACATTTCTATCGCCATTGCAGCAGCCTTCAATCAATTATTTTCTGGCGTTGCGATCATCATTTTATCTTTTATCTTTATGATTCATTTGAGTCCGTTGCTAACAGTTGTCGTTTTATGTGCCACCCCGATTATCTTTTTAGTCAGTTTTCTGGTCGCACGTTCTTCCCAAAACGACTTTAATCAACAGCAAAAAATTATTGGTGACATTTCCGGATTTGTGACTGAACGTATTGGAAATCAAAAAATCGTAAAAGCTTTTCAACAAGAAACAGCTAGTCAACAGGCATTTGAAACATTGAATCAAGAACTTTACGTCAAGGGACAGCGTGCTCAATTTTCTTCTTCTTTGACAAATCCTTCTTCCCGTTTTGTCGATCATTTAGCTTATCTGTCAATTGGTTTAGTTGGCGGCTTGCTTGCTTTACGAAGCGGGTCAGCAATTACCGTTGGTGTTATTTCCAGTTTTACCATCTATTCGAGTCAATTTTCTAAGCCTTTTATCGAATTATCTGGAATCACTACGCAAATTCAAACGGCCTTTGCTGGATTGGATCGAGCGTTCGAGTTGATTGATCAGCCCGAAGAGACACCTGACGCCCCTAATGCGTTTGCTTTGGATCCCAACACAATCAAAGGAGAAGTCGTTTTTGAACACGTTTCGTTTTCATATGATCCAAATCAGCGTTTGATTGAAGACTTTAATTTCAAAGCAAAACCTGGGCAAACAATTGCAATCGTCGGAAAAACAGGTGCCGGGAAATCAACGCTGGTCAATCTTTTAATGCGATTTTATGATACCACTAGCGGAAGGATTCTGATTGATGGTCACAATCTCCGTGACATCAAACGAACGACTTTGCGCAAAAGCTTTGGTATGGTTTTACAAGACACTTGGCTATTTGACAGTTCCTTACGTGCGAACCTTCGCTATGGCAATCCGAGTGCTAGTGATGAGGAAATCAATGAAGCATTAAAAGCTGCCTATATGTATGAATTTGTCGAGCGACTACCAGAAAAACTTTCAACCAAAATCGGTGGTCAAGGACTAAAAATTTCCGATGGTCAGCGACAACTATTAACGATTGCACGAACGATGATTAGTAACCCGCCCATGCTGATTTTAGATGAAGCAACTAGTTCTGTTGATACGCTAACCGAAAAGAAAATCCAACAAGCCTTCTTGACAATGATGGAAGGGAAAACCAGCTTTGTAATTGCGCACCGACTTTCCACTATTAAAAATGCGGACCAAATTCTGGTCATGGATCATGGTGAAATCGTTGAAATGGGTACACATGATGAATTATTAAAAAAAGCTGGTTACTACAATCAGCTTTATCAAGCACAATTTACACATCAATAAAAAAACAGGCAATCTTCTGGGATGGGAAGATTGCCTGTTTTTTTATTTTTATTTCGTGCGAACTGTTAGACTTTGCAAAATCTTTTTATAAGGAATACTTCGTCCAACATAGTAAATTGCAATTGATTGAAGCGGGATCCAAATAACTGTTTTCAACAATCGTGGTGCCCAAACGACCCAACTAAACAGTGGGACATGATACATCAAAGCTAGCCAAAGTGGCGTCAAAATCAAATTGATAATCAACGTGACACTCAGTGTTGCTAAGATAGCATTTTTCCAAGTAATTTCTTTTCTATAGAAAAAGAAGCCGTAAATCGCACCTTCGATAAAAGCATTCAAGGTAAACCCAATAAAGAATGCTGATTTTGAAAATAATGCCATTCCGACAAGGTCAGCTAACACTGATCCAATACCAGACCAAAAAGGACCAAATAAAATCCCCATGATGACCTGTGGAATAAATGTTACACTGAGTTTGATAAAAGGTGTTTCGATAGATATTAGTCGTGATAAAGTAACCATTAAGGCAATCAACAGCCCCATGATCGCTATCATCCGTGCGTCTAATCGATTTTTTTTCATTTTAGCATCTCCTTTAAGAGCTGCTACACAATAATATGCAGCGAATGCGAAAATAAAACCGCGAATAAGTTCCCTTATCCTTCGTCCAGGTGGCAACATCCCATCCTCCCAGCACTTAACGCTTTATTTCCTACTCTGATTTTATTTTGGGAAACAATTCCCTCACAAAATATAACATAATTATCATTGACTAGCAAACAGGAAAACTGAATGTTACTATGATTTCCGTCTTTTATGTTCGCTATTCAACAACTTCCATTAGTATTTATTCATATTATTGGATAAAATACCGAAAATTCATTCATGTTCCGTTGAAATCGCTTCTTTTTCCATTTCATGAACGACCGTCCGAAAATCTAAATATCCTGCTGCTAATCCACGCAGTAAAACTTCAGCTGTGCCAATATTGGTGGCCAAAGGAATCTCGTATACATCTGATAAACGAATCAACGCTGTTACGTCTGGTTCGTGTGGTTGCGCTGCCAGTGGATCTCTCAAGAAAATGACTAAATCAATTTCGTCTTCCGAGATCATTGCCCCAATTTGTTGGTCACCTCCCAACGGACCTGATTTAAAACGATGAACTGGCAAATTAGTTGCCTCTTGAATTCGTAAACCTGTCGTCCCAGTTGCATAAAGCTCGTGTTTCGCTAAAATCGTTTGATAAGCTGTCGCTAATTTAATCATCAATGGTTTCTTTCGATCATGTGCAATCAAAGCAATTTTCATCAGTCACACTTCCTTTCTTTTCTTTAGTGTAACAAACTTAGGAAACCGTTTAAATTTTTTGTTACCATTTTTTTGATTTTCTTTGCTTCTTCGTCACTCTGACCAAAAAACAGACAAATTCTTGTTCATTCTGCCGTTGTTACAGGTTAGCGCTTTCATTTATACTTTAGTCAAATAAAACTTATAGAAAGTGTGGAATTTACTATGGTAGAAATGGCGTTGACACATGTTTATAAAAAATACGATAATGCAGAAAATTATTCAGTTACTGATTTTAATCTAAATATTCAAGATCGTGAATTTATTGTTTTTGTTGGACCATCTGGATGTGGGAAATCAACTACTTTACGTATGATTGCTGGTTTAGAAGATATTACGGAAGGCGAATTAAAAATTGGCGAAAAAGTCATGAATGATGTAGCTCCAAAAGATCGTGATATCGCAATGGTTTTCCAAAACTACGCTCTTTATCCTCATATGACTGTTTTTGATAATATGGCATTTGGTTTGAAATTGAGAAAATATGACAAAGCTGAAATCAAAAATCGGGTTGAAAATGCGGCAGAAATTTTAGGTCTAACCGAATACCTATCTCGTAAACCAGCTGCATTATCTGGTGGACAACGTCAACGTGTTGCTTTAGGTCGTGCAATCGTTCGTGATGCCAAAGTCTTCTTGATGGATGAACCTTTATCAAACTTAGATGCTAAATTACGTGTAGCAATGCGTGCAGAAATTGCTAAATTACACCAACGTTTAGAAACAACAACAATCTACGTTACCCATGACCAAACAGAAGCGATGACAATGGCAGATCGAATCGTTATTATGAAAGACGGATTTATTCAACAAATTGGTTCACCAAAAGAAGTTTATGACACACCAGTGAATGTTTTCGTTGCTGGATTTATTGGTTCACCTGCAATGAACTTCTTCAATGTAACGCTAAATGACGGTGTGATTACTGATGGTCACGGATTAAGACTTCGCATTCCAGAAGGAAAAAATAAAATCTTAGTAGAAAAAGGCTACAACGGCAAAGAAGTCATCTTCGGTATTCGTCCTGAAGACATCCATAGCGAACAAATTGCTTTAGATGCTTCACCAGAAGCAGTCGTTCATTCTGAAGTTGTGGTTTCAGAATTACTAGGTGCAGAAACAATGCTTTACACAAAAACTGGCTCAACTGAATTTATTTCAAAAGTCGATGCACGTGATTTCCACAAACCAGGCGAGATGATTGACCTTGCTTTCAATATCAATAAAGGACATTTCTTCGATAAAGAAACAGAAGATGTGATTACTTTATCTTAATTTTAATTGATGCCCCCTTTTTAAGAGCTGTACCGCAACCAACGGTGCAGTTCTTTTTTTTGCAATACTAGGGCCTTGTTCGATTACAAAAAAAGATAAAAGAGCTTGTGACAAACGCGTTCAGCTCTAAAAAAGAAAAACAGTTTGGAAATAGCTCTGCCTATTTTTGAAATTATTCGGCTTGTTTTTCGAGAAATTTACTTTTTGAACATCATTTGTTCGTAAAAAAGTGTCTGGAACATTCATCAAAATGATGATGTTCCAGACACTCGTTTGCTTATTTTAAAACATCATATTCATTCCATAATTCATGGCACTGGAAGATAAGTTTCTTAAACCGAAATAATACGTTGCAGTAGCTGATGTTGTATCAGCGATTGAAGCTGGTGTCCCGTACACTTCCCAATATTGGATTTGCGCGCCATTTTGATTTACAATCATTGCTCTCGGACTCCAATCACTATTATGATTAGTAGTTAGGTAAGTATATCGAGTGTTTCCTGCAATCGTAAAGCTGTAGCCTGTTACATCACCGCTTAAAAGCTGTACATCATGATAGATAAAAGGCGTTACACCTGGGATTTCTTTATCTAGTAAGACGAGCTTATTCTCATTAATCACATATCTACCTTCAGAAGTCGTACAAAGAATGTCAGTCAAGTCAGACTCACGCTCATCTATGTAAATTTTCCCCAATTCTGGTGCCACATCGTTAGTAATTTCAGCAGCTTGTGCTGGCTGACCAAACAGTAACATTCCAAACGTAACCAAGCCCAGACAAACAAATTTTTTCATTTCTAAACACTCCTTTTTTATTTTTCCCAAATCACCCGTTGCTCTTTTGCTGTACTTGGGGGATCTGCGGTATTATCGTCAATCAAGATAATCTTTTTAGGAATATCCATGTACTCGGTATCCCTCACATACTGTGCAGCGACAAAACTCAATTTTGGAAAATAGTTGGTCGGAAAAGGTTCACCTTTATACACTTTATTTTGTGAAAGATGAATATACGCAGCTCCCGTATTATTATCAAAATGAAAAACCCATCCCGGTTCTTTCCAGCCTTCACGTAATTTTACATTTGCAGTTATTTCAGGAACTTGATATTTATTATCTTTACCGTAAGGGATTTCTTTGACCGTAACATCCATGATATCCGTCAAAGGAATAATATACTCGACCGGTTCTTTTTGTCCTTTTTCTTTTTTTGTACTCTGATTCGCCGTATTCAGAAAAAATAAGCCAATCAACAGTGCGCAGATGAAGCAAGCCAAAAAGCCAAATCCAAAATATTTTTGTTTCTGATTCAAAGAACCCATTGTTTTTATTGTCTGATTGTTGTCAATTGTCTCTTCTTCATCTTTAATTAAATAATCGACTGTTACTCCATATAATTTACTTAAAGTAATCAGGAAAGAAAGATCAGGATATGTTCTCGACACTTCCCAGCTTGAAACAGTGGAGCGTGCAACATTCAATATTTTGGCAATATCTTCTTGCGTATACTCATTCTTTAGACGTTCTTCTTTCAGTTTGTCTCCTAGACTCATTTTTGTTCCCTCCATTAAATAGTTGTCTCAATCAGACTAACGGAAGTTGTTAACCAAGTTAAGACAAAATTCATAGCTAGTAGGCTTGCTACAAAACATATCGTAGCCATTTGGTGCTTTTTTACATAGCAAACGAACTAAATTACTAATCAGGAAGATAATTGAGCATATAAATAACAATATTATATAGCCATTAAACAACAATATGTACGCCAACCACGCCAAATAAAAGTTATTTTTATTCCAACCACCTCTTTATTCAATCGTACTATTTTATTTATCAGGCACCTTCAGTTACACTATGTCACAAAAAGGTAGCGCTTTCAATAAGTTTTTTTATTATTTTTAATTTTGGGTACGCATCTTAGACTTTCTATTTTAAAATTTGTTTTTTTAGAAAAAATATTTTTCGAAAATTCATTTTAAAAGAACAATCAAAAATATTTTTCCATTAAATCGCTCACTTTTTTTGGCAGCTATTTTCTAGATGCCGTAAGCTAATTGATTGCTAATGCAAAAAAGGAAGTGCTCTTGCATTCTTCAAGTTGTAAACAAAGCTTAGCTAATAGTGAACTTTCTTTTTTCTTACTAATTTTCTTATTCAATCCCAAATGACAGCATTTTACAATTGATGAATCAAAAGATTTTAGCGCAAATGATTTTACAACTATTTTTTCTCACTTACTAGCCAAACGTGTTAAACAAAAATAGGTAACCTAAAACAAAATCTGTTTTAGGTTACCTATTTTTTACTAATGTATTTGAAAAATTCAACAATAACTAAATCTAATCAATTTTTCTCATTCAATTATTTTTAGCCAAGCTTCTCCATCTTCCTCGCCTGTTCTTTCGCTGCAGTAAATACAGGAATATCAAAATATTTGCTCAACGTGCCCGCAACAAAGTAAGCAATATTGTAGTCAACCAAACTGTGAATCAATCCACCGATTCCCATCAAAATAAATACTGTGTAGAAATAACCTTCTGAATAATACGTATCAGGCATATTACCCATAAAGTAAAAAGCACTCACAACCAACATTTCGGCAATTGAATGGATAACCCCAATGACAAAATTAAAGCCTTGAAATTTCCAGTTTGCTAGCGTAAATTTTCCATCCTTCAAGACGATTCCAGGTTTCTTTTGCAAATACCAAGCACCAACTACTGCAAAAATAATGTGTGACAATGCTCTTAATGCAATAATGACTGGTGTCGATAAAAAGAACCCAAACGTTGTTCCTAAAGCGACAGCAACAGCTACCCCTGGTGAAAAAAACATTGCTAAGAATAATGGCACATGCGAAGCTAAGGTAAAAGATGCTGGTGGAATCATGATTTTTGGCATAACTAAAGGAATGATGATTCCCATCCCAATCAGCAGTGCAGAAATAGTTAAGTGACGAACAGAATTTTTTTTCATTTTTTCTCTCCTTATGTGTCTTGACACATTGATGTTGTTTATTGTACTGATATTCCATGTATCTGTCAAGACACTTAAAGAAGTTGCCAACAATCTTCGACAAATTCTTTTTTTACTCACTTAGTTGGATCGTATAAATGTTTTTCAAATTGGATATGTCTGTCAGCTCATCAATTTTATTATAGAGCCACCAAGTCATTCTTCTTTTCCAATTAAAATAATTGTGTTGCTAACTTACTCCTAAAGCATCCTTTCGTCATTCGAAAGATGATTTAGAAAGTGACTTAGTTGTGCTGCTTTTTTCATCCTATCCCTATTATAAGTACGCATTTTCCTCCAAATTTTATCCTACTTGATAAAAAAATCACAGAAAAACGCGAGCATCCTGCTCCGCTTTTCTGTGATAACTATTTTTTGAACAATACTTCTTACCCTTGTTTATTCGCCATCATCGCATTGCTTAATGCAGCAAATTCTTCTAATGACAGTGTTTCCCCACGACGTTTTGGATCAATTCCTGCATCAGCTAAACTTTGAGTCAACCACGCTTTGGTTGCTTCGTCTTTTCCATAAGCGTGTTGCAAATTGTTCCATAATGTTTTGCGACGCAATTGGAATGAGGCTTTCGTCAAACGGAAAAATTCTTTTTCATCCGTGACTTCAACAGCTGGTTCTTCTCTGCGTGTCAATTTTAAAATCGCTGAATCAACGTTTGGTTGTGGTACAAAAACTGTTTTAGGAACGATAAATGCTAAGGACGCATCCATATGATATTGCACGGCAATTGAAAGTGAGCCGTAAGCTTTGGTACCAGGCTTTGCAGAAATTCGATCTGCAACTTCTTTTTGCATCATAACAACCATTTCATCCACACGTACGTCCGATTCAAGAAAGTGCATCATGATTGGCGTTGTAATGTAATAGGGAAGATTTGCGACCACTTTTAATGGTAAATCTTCTGTAAAATATTCTTTGACAGCAGCAGCCAAGTCCGTTTTTAAAATATCTTGGTGAACAACCTTAACATTTGGATAACGGTGAAGTGTATCTGCTAATACTGGAATCAAACGATCATCGATTTCAAATGCGACGACTTGATTTCCATTCATGGCTAATTGTTCAGTCAGTGCGCCAATTCCTGGTCCTACTTCAATTACATTTGTTTCATGGTTGATCTCAGCTGTTTCAACGATTTTTCGTAGAATGTTAGGCTCTGTTAAAAAATTTTGTCCTAAACTTTTTTTAAATTGAAATCCATGTTCTTTCAAGATTTCTTTTGTTCGAGAGGGTGTTGCGATCTCACGATATTCAGTCATGTTTTGCCTCCACTTTTTTCATTGCTTGTGTCAATTCTTCTGGTGTAATGCGAAACATTTTCAAGCGTTTCGCTAATTGTTTGCCATTGGTGTAACCAATCCTAAGTTCATCCCCAAGTTTTTCTCTTTTTTCTTTGGCTTGTGCTCCCGCTATTAAACCATAGTCCAAAAGCATCTGTCTAGGGATTTCGTCAAACTCTTCCTCGCTAGGTGTCACAACTTTCTTCAATGCTTCAAGAATGGCTTCATTGCTTGCGTGTTCAACACCTAAGCTACCCTTTTTCTTTGGCTGAGCTTGCTTTCGAGGTAAGAAGGCATGTTTCGCTTGTGGTACGACTTCCATAATTGTTTTACGAATTTTTTCGCCTGAAAAATCTGGGTCTGTAAAAACAATCACCCCTCTTGTTTCTTGTGCATGCTCGATCTGCATCAAAATCGCTTCGTTAATTGCTGAACCAATTGTTTCAATCGTATCGACATTCACGACTTCTTGCAATCGTCTGGTATCGTCTTTTCCTTCAACGACTACAATTTCTTCAATAGTCAATTTACTCATTTTTCTGAAATCCCAAATAAGCGATGTGCATTGTGCCATGTGTGTGTAGCAATTTCTTCAAAAGGTACTTGGCGAAGTTCCGCAATTTTTTCAACCGTATAGCGAGTATACCCAGGTTCATTTCGCTTACCACGATAAGGTACCGGCGCAAGGTAAGGGGCATCCGTTTCTACCAACATCTTATCTAAAGGAACATTCGTTGCAGCTTCTTGGACATCTAAAGCTTTTTTGAATGTCACAACACCACTAAAGGAAATATGCATACCCAGATCAAGAAAGCGCTGTGCCCACTCATAGTCACCACTAAAACTATGCATGATTCCACCAATATTGTGGACTTTTTCTTCTTTTAAAATCTGGTACGTATCTTCTATCGCATCACGCGTATGGATGCTAATTGGTAAATTCATTTCTTTGGCAATCGCAATTTGACGACGAAAAATTTTTGCTTGAACTTCCTTTGGATCTTCCATCCAATAATAATCCAAACCAATTTCTCCTAATGCCACAACCTTAGGTAACGTCAATCGTTCTTGTAATTGTTGTTCAACTTCTTTGGTATAGCTACCAGCCTCAGTTGGATGCCAGCCAATGATACTATAAATATTTGGGTAGTCTTGACTAAGCTGTAAGGATTTTTCAATCGTTGGTTGATCAAAGCCAACCACAGCCATCTTTGTCACGCCCAGCTCTTTAGCACGCTCAATTGTTTCGGGAATGTCTTCATTAAATTGTTCCGCATTTAAGTGAGTATGAGAATCAAATATCATTCAAATCGCTCCTTTTCTTTCCTACTTTAGCACATAAACGGTTGAGACAGAAGTGGGACGGAAAAAAAGATTGTGAGAGTTTCAGAACTTCAAGTTTCTCATTCTAGCAAACAAGAAATTCTTTTTAGAAATCACTGCTTTTTATTTTATTTTTTCAGGAAACTACTTGATGAACAACAATTCATTTTCAAGTTATTTTGTTACGAATAAACTGAAGAAATGTGCTAAAAAAACCATCTTTAAGCTTAGCAATGCGTTAGACAAGTAAAAAAGAGATTGAGTAAGCCCCAATCTCTTTTTTATTTATTTCTTATTTTTATATAAGTAAACTGGGATTCCTAATAACGTCACACCAATCCCAATCATCGCAAGTGATGTCTGCGTTAAGATTGTCATTCCTAAGATAAAAATTGCGCCAATAATCGCAATTAGCGGAATCACCGGATAAAGCGGCACTTTGTAAGGACGATTCATCTCTGGCGCTTTCTTGCGTAAAACAAAAACAGCGATAAATATCAGTAAACTAAACAGCCACATCACAAAAATTAACATATCTGTCAGAAAATCAAATGAACCCATCGTCATCATGATACAGGCAATCACCAACTGAAACATTGCTGGCACGTAAGGAACTGTGAATTTCTTTGATAATTT
Organism: Enterococcus thailandicus; assembly: GCF_001886265.1. GTDB lineage: Bacteria > Bacillota > Bacilli > Lactobacillales > Enterococcaceae > Enterococcus_B > Enterococcus_B thailandicus. The sequence goes on along the minus strand of NZ_JXLE01000008.1, from coordinate 61,443 downwards.
TGTTAACTGATTACTGAATGGTAGTTCATTTTCTAAGGCCATCGCATAAGGAACACGAATTCCAGTCAACGTGTAGCCATTCAGCGCGCCATAAACAGAAATCAGAATACCAATCGTAACTAACTTTCCACCAAATGAACCAAAAATCACTGCTGAAGCATCCGATGCTGCGTTCAAGTTTCCAGCAATTCCTTCGATTGGTAAAGTCTTCAAGAAAACAAAGTTAATCAACAAATAGACCACTGTCACAAAACTTAATCCTAAAATAATTGCTTTAGGCAAATCTTTTTCTGGCTTTTTCATTTCACCAGCAATTGCGCCGACACCTAGCCAACCATCATACGCAAACAAAGTAGCCAGTAACGCACTACTCAATCCTTCCATAAAGGAAACATCTTTACCCGCTTCAATTGGAAAGAGCTGAACCGTACCAGATTCGGGAACCATTAACCCCCAAACAACAATTACTGCAATCGGGATCAATTTGATAATAAGTGTAGCAGATTGAACAGTTGCACCAACTTTTGTCCCCAATAAATTCAATCCAGTCACTGACAAAGCAGTCACAGCTGCAATCAATACCAGATAATCAGTGGATAACTGAAAGAGATTCGTCAACTGTGTTGCAAAAATAATTGAAAGAGCCGCAATGTTTGCTGGAAAATAAATCAGACTTTGCGCCCAACCTAATAAGAAACTTGGTAATTTTCCATATGCAGCCTCTATGTATTTAACTGCTCCACCTGTTTCTGGAATTGCTGTGGCTAATTCTGCAACAGTCAACCCGGCACAAATGGTCAAAAAGCCACCCAATAACCATACAAAAAGTGTTAAACTCGGTGATTGTGTGCTAGCAGTTACTGAAGCGGTCTTAAAAAAAACTCCTGCTCCAATAACAGTTCCCATAACTGTTGCTAATGCGCCAAACAAATTAATTTCACGTTTTAATTTATTTCCCATTCCTCATCCTCTTTCCTATTTTTATTAATATAATTGCTAGTATAACCGAGTTTTTTCCCCTTGGCTACGCACAAATCTAATAAAGGGTTTTCAAAAAAATCCCCCTTAAGTCGGATGTTTTTTCTTTCCTTTTTGATTACAATTTAGCCAGTTTCTATTTAAAGGAGGTTTTGCTTTTGGACTTTCAACGTTCACATCCAAAATTAGCAAATTTTCTCACAGATCATGTTTCAGTTACACGAAAAGAACAACAACAGTCGCGCTGGCATTGGGCCACGCTGATTCTTTTTGGTCTTTTGACCATCGCTTCGTTTAGTCAACAGCTCCTTTTACTCACTGGTCTAGTAATTTTAGTCGCGTTATTCAGAGGACCCGGTTTGATTCTATGGAGCATCGTCTATTCTTTTTTAGTTAGTCTTTTCCCACCGCTAGGAATTATTTTATCTGCAATTTTCTTTTTGCTTAACATTGGAACCTTTACTAAAAATTGGCGTGTCACCTTGGTTGGCATCTATTTTTACCTTTATCCTGTTTTTGTCATGAGCTTACGTTATTTCAAATGGGATAATCAATGGTTTCTCGCCGGTTCGTTAATTATTGGTTTGTGCTTACTTCACTTGATGTTAATGAGCCTCTACCAACGATATGGCATTGGACGAACAATTTCTTGGTACATCTTTGCGATTCCTTTCACCGTTTTAAGTGCGTTGCTACCTACTCGCTTGAAAAAACGATTGAAAAGATTTCCTTCAGTAAAGTGATACGACATCATTTATATGTAAATAAAAAAGGAATCCAATCATTACGATTGGATTCCTTTTTTATTTACGCAATTTCTGAACCATTTGGCATGCCTTTTGGCGCTTCAACTACTTGCAATGAGCCATCCGGTGCTTCTGCTGAGAGAATCATTCCTTGGCTGATTTGACCACGCATCTTACGTGGTTTTAAGTTTGCCACGATCACAAGCTTTTTGCCAATTAACTCACTTGGATCAGGATAATATTCTGCGATTCCAGATAAAATTTGACGGTCCTGACTATCCCCTGCGGCTAAACGGAATTGCAGTAATTTATCTGCACCTTCCACTTTTTGACAGCTGATTACTTCAGCAACTTTTAATTCAACTTTGTCGAATACATCAAATTTGATTTGTTTTTCTTTTGAAGAAACAAATTCTGTTTCTTCTGGGTCCCACTTCACTGTGTCCTCTGTACTTTGGGTTCCTTCAGACATTTTCATTTGGATATAAGCAACTTCTTCGTCCATATCTAAACGTGGGAAAATTGGTGTACCTTTAGCAATAACTTTTGTTCCAGAAGGAAACTCACCAAAGTGTAAGCCTTCCAAGTTCATGGATTCCGCATCCAATCCCAATTGTTTGAAGATTTTGACTGGTGTTTCAGTCATGATTGGTTGCAACAGAATGGCTGCAATTCGTAATGTTTCAGCTAAATGAACCATTACGCTATCCAATTCATTTTTCTTTTCTTCGTCTTTTGCTAATACCCAAGGTTCTGTTTCATCAATGTATTTATTCGCACGAGAAATCAATACCCAGACCTCAGCTAAAGCTGTATTAAATTCCATTTTTTCCATGGCATCATGGTAACGTCCAACTACGTTTGCAGCAGTTGTTGACAGTTCACTATCAAAAGGCGTTACTAATGAAGCATAATCAGGAACGATACCCTCACAATATTTGTTGATCATCGCAACAGTGCGGTTCAATAGATTACCTAAGTCATTGGCTAAATCGTAATTTACACGAGAAACAAAATCTTCTGGTGTGAAGACACCATCAGAGCCAAATGGAACTGCACGCAATAAGTAATAACGTAATGCGTCTAAGCCATAACGTTCAACTAACATTTCAGGATAAACAACGTTTCCTTTTGATTTGGACATTTTGCCGTCTTTCATCAATAACCAACCATGTCCAAAAACTTTTTTAGGTAATGGCAAGTCTAGCGCCATTAACATAATTGGCCAATAAATTGTGTGGAAACGAACGATTTCTTTCCCAACCATATGGACATCAGCAGGCCAATATTTTTCAAACAAACTATCATCATCTGAACCATAACCTAACGCTGTAATATAGTTTGATAATGCATCAATCCAAACATATACAACGTGCTTTGGATCACGTGTCACAGGGATTCCCCAGCTAAATGTCGTTCTTGAAACAGCCAAGTCTTCTAAACCAGGTTTGATAAAGTTGTTAATCATTTCTTTCTTGCGTGATTCTGGTTGGATAAATTCAGGATGTGCTTCATAGTACTCAAGCAAACGATCCGCGTATTTACTCATGCGGAAGAAATAAGATTCTTCTTTGACTAATTCAACTTCATGTCCGCTTGGGGCTTTCCCACCAATCACGTTGCCTTCATCGTCTTTGTAAACTTCAGCTAGTTGTGTTTCTGTAAAGAATTCTTCATCAGAAACTGAATACCAGCCTTCGTATTCACCTAAATAAATATCGCCTTGTTCTAGTAAACGATCAAAGATTTTTTGAACAGCTACTTTGTGATAATCATCCGTTGTTCGAATAAATTTATCGTAACTGATATCAAGTGTTTTCCATAATTTTTTCACGTCTGCAGCCATTTTATCCACATATTCCTGTGGTTCAACACCTAGTTCTGCTGCTTTTGTTTCGATTTTTTGACCGTGCTCATCCACTCCAGTAAGATAAAACACATCAAAGCCCATCAACCGTTTGTAACGTGCAACAGCATCGCAGGCAATCGTTGTGTACGAGTTACCGATGTGCAGTTTGCCACTTGGATAATAGATTGGCGTAGTAATATAAAAAGTTTCCTTTTCTGCCACGGGGCTCCTCCTCCTTTATCGCATGATGCGAATTCGTTTCCTTGCTAGTATACCACAAAATAATCTTAATGTTAGCGAATTTTTGAAAAGGGAATTCGGTAGGATTACTCGTCTTCCTAGTTGAAAAAAAGGAAAAACTTAGAATTCTTTGTACGTTTATTAAGTTACGTTTTTTGGGAAAATTTTCCCCGCTATTTTTCCAAAAATGAATCATGTATAATAGAAGGGGAAAAACCAATGAACAAAGGTAGGAATGATTATGCAGAAAAAACACACGATTTTTATGATCAGTATCGCAGTACTGACAATTGCTCACTTATTTTTTAGTTATTTTTATATAAGGATGTATGGTTACTTTAACTTAAATGGTAACTTGAATAGTTTCCTTCTTGTTTCGAATCTCTTTCGTATCGCATTCGATTTATTTATCATTATTTGCGGGTTCTTTGCACTTCGTGAAGAAAAAATGAAGTTTTTACCTTTTTATCTACTGTTCTTTTTAGTCAATTTAGTTTTACCATTCATCTTTCATCTTTGATAACCACGAAATTTTGCGGGAAGTCCTTGGTTTTTTCCAAGAGTCTGCTACAATAAAGTAAAATGTACTTTTATCGGCAGTGGAGGTGTCAGAATGAAAGAATTTGCTTCTAAAGAAGAAGAAAAACTATATTATGAACAAGAAGCCAGCGAAGAAGATTTTTTAACTTGGTATCAAGCACAAGAACGCCCTGAATACGACAAACCTTCTTTGACTGTCGACATCGTTTTGATGTGTTACAACAAAGAAGAAGATCAGTTAAAAATTCTTTTGATTCAAAGAAAAGGGCATCCTTATCGAAACTCTTGGGCATTGCCTGGTGGCTTTGTCCAACGAGATGAGTCAACTGGTGAAAGTGTCTTACGCGAAACACAAGAAGAAACTGGAGTTATTATTTCTAAGGAAAATATCGAACAGCTTCATACATTCAGCACACCTGATCGTGATCCACGTGGCTGGGTCGTGACGGTCAGCTATCTTGCCTTTATTGGTGAAGAACCTTTGATTGCCGGAGATGACGCCAAAGAGGTTCGCTGGTTCACTTTAGAACGACAAATGAATCAAATCCACTTGACCAGTGGCGATGTCTCAATCGCACTTGATTTAGCAACTGGCCAATCAACTGGAAAAGATAAGTTAGCATTTGACCACAGTTTCATCGTGTTAAAAGCCTTTAACCGTATCGTCAATAAAATGGAACATGAGCCACAAGTCCTTCAAGTATTAGGCAAGGATTTTACAATTACTGAAGCTCGCAAAGTGTTTGCAAAATTTTTAGGAATTGATTTTAAAACAATCGACCACTCAAATTTTAAAAAGGCAATGTTGCAATATTTTGACGAAATCGGTGAACGCCCCGTTGGAATCGGTCGTCCATCAAAAATCTATCAATTAAAACCTGAACACCATCCAAAAATGGAAGATTAATCGGTAAAAACCAAGGACTGTAACACAAAATCATTGCTGATTTATGTTACAGTCCTTGGTTTTTGGTTTCTCATAATTAGTGAGCTTTCTCTTTAAGCGAAAAGAAAATTCCTAGAAACAAAAGTTTTAAAAACTTTTTATTAGCAAGGCGAACTCTGGCGCTCCTACCAGTTTAGACATCAAAAAGTAATTGTTTCCCAATTCGTTCCAACAGCCGACTCTTTTCTTGTGCAGAATGACTGTGGATATCTTGTGTATTAATCAAAATAAAAGTTTTTTGATACCATTCTGCTTTATACCTCAATTTGGTCAACAGCTTGTGCCAGTCTTGCACTGAAAAATCAGAAGCAAGCTTTTCATCTGGTAATGATTCAATAAACAAATAATCAAATTTATTCACCAGAATAGCAGAAAGCTGTTCTAAGTAGTCTTCCCGTTGATATTTTTGTTTTTGATACAGATTTAGCACTTTTCTTTTTTGCTTTTGATAATTTTTTGCTCGTTCTAAAGCCTTTTTTCGTTGTTGAGCTGCTTTTGCTCGAATACTCAATTTTCTTTCTGCTACAGCGATTTTTTGATTTGTCACCAAAAGTTTAGGTGCAACAACCTCAATTTTCTGCGAAGTTTCGACTAAGCCTTTGGGGCAATACGCGATTCCCACCCATTCATTGGTTTTCTGTCTTTTATTCAGCGGAACTTCACATAAAAATGAAACATAAAACTCTTCATTATATCGTGAAGAAATCGTAGCTGAACGAATTGTTCCTTCGATTGGCCGGTGGACATGCACGTTGAACAACTTTTTTTGCTTTGGTAATTTTAATTGATTTCCTTCTAAATAAATGGTGTGTCCTTGGTTATTTGTGGTATAAGATTGCCACATACTCTTCTTACTTTTCAACTTTGGAAAGCTGGCTCGTCCTTTAAAATAATTGCGAAACGCACGATCCAAATTCAACTGAGCATTGGCTAATGCCAAACTATCCGCCTCTTTTAAAAACGAATAACGTTTTTTCAAAGCAGCCGGTGTCAACGAATAATCAATCACACCTAGTTGCTTGTAAGTTTCTTGTCGTGAAAGTAATAAATGATTATAGGTGAACCGAACACAACCAAAATTTTGAATTAACCACTTTTTTTGTTCATCGGTGGGATACATCCGGAATTTAAAGGCTTTGAGCATTAGCACTTACCCCCTAGTTTGCTACGAGTAAGTTTTCTTTTTTTCGTTGCAATTTTTTCGCATAGTAGGCAACTTCTTGTTCTGTTGCGTACACAAAATGTTCTGGTGCAATTTCTCTTAATGTACGTACTTGATTATCATCTGGTTCTGGCTGGTATTTGATTCGACGGCGCTGTCTCTCATGGTCTGGATCTGGTAATGGAATAGCAGACAACAAACTTTCGGTGTATGGATGAACACCAAAGTTATAAATTTCGTCACTTGTTCCCATCTCTAACAACAAGCCATTGTGCATAACGCCAATGCGATCGCTAATGTGTTTCACCATTGATAAATCATGGGCAATAAATAAGTAAGTTAAATTCTGTTCTTCTTGTAAGTCTTGTAATAAATTTACTACTTGAGCCTGAATGGACACATCTAGTGCAGAAATAGGCTCATCACAAATAACAAAACGTGGATTGACTGCTAACGCTCGAGCAATGCCAATCCGTTGACGTTGTCCACCTGAAAATTCATGGGGATAGCGCGTTCCGTGACTCGGGTTTAACCCAACTGTTTTTAATAAATCATCGACTTTTTGCGCACGCTCCTGTGGCGACTTCGCTAAGCCGTTCACATCAATACCTTCTGCAATAATGTCACGAACTTTCATTCTCGGATTTAAGGATGCGTATGGATCTTGAAAAATCATTTGGACTTCATGACGAAATTTCGTCATTTCTTTTTTTCCTTTGATTTTTGTCACATCTTGTCCATCAAATAAAATTTCGCCACCAGTTGGCTCATTTAAACGAATGATTGTCCGACCGGTCGTCGACTTTCCACTCCCAGATTCACCAACTAATCCAAACGTTTCCCCTTCATAAATGTGAAAACTGATGTCATTAACCGCATGCACTTCATTTTTTTTGCCAATGTTGAAATATTGTTTTAGACCTTTAACCTCGAGTAGCTTTTTTTTCATCCACTATTCCCCCTTGGCTCCCTTGTTTTTCTTTAAAAATTGCCCAACGACGTTGAATTTCTTCTGGCGGCAGAACTTTTGGTGCTTGTGGTGCTAATAACCAAGTTGCTGCTTTGTGTGTTGCAGATAATTCAAAAAATGGTGGCTCTTGCTCTGCATCGATTTTCAAAGCATATTCATTACGTGGATAAAATGCGTCTCCTTTTGGTGGATTCAACAAATCTGGAGGTGAACCAGGAATCGCATAAAGCTGTTTGCTTGTACTTTCCAACGTCGGCATTGAACCAAGTAATCCCCAAGTATAAGGATGTTGTGGATTATAAAAAATTTCTTCCGAAGTTCCTACTTCGATGATTTTCCCACCATACATAACAGCCACTCGGTCAGCGACATTTGCCACTACACCAAGGTCATGGGTAATAAAAATAATTGATGTATCAATTTTTGTTTGAATTTCTTTGAGTAATTCTAAAATTTGTGCTTGGATTGTTACGTCTAACGCGGTTGTTGGTTCATCTGCAATCAAGATTTCTGGATAACAAATCAAAGCAATCGCAATCACGATCCGTTGACGCTGCCCACCTGAAAACTGATGTGGGTAGCTTTTGATTCGTTTTTCAGCTTCTGGAATCCCAACTAAATTTAGTAGGTCTAGCGCTGCTTTTTCGCCATCTTTTTTTGATACTTTATTATGTTTGCGTAAAGATTCCGCTACTTGCTTTCCAATCGTCATCGTTGGATCTAACGATGTCATTGGATCTTGGAAAATCATCGCAATTTCTTTTCCGCGAATTTTTTGCATTTCTTTTTCGGATTTGTTAACAATGTCTTCTCCTTTAAATAGGATCTGACCAGCGTCAATGTTGGCATTACTTGACAGAAGTCGCATGATACTCCGAGTTGTAACAGATTTTCCACTCCCAGATTCACCAACGATTGCCAAAGTTTCTCCTTTATTCAAGTGAAAATTAACACCGCGAATTGCTCGAACTTTACCAGCATAAGTGTCAAAAGAAATTTCTAAATCTTTCACTTCTAAAATTTTCGTCATAATTCTCACTCTTTCATTTTAGGATCGAAGGCATCACGTAATCCATCAGCTAATAAGTTAAAGCCAATCATGATAACCGATAAAGTTGCTGCCGGAATCCATAATAGATATGGCAGATATAAGAATGTTTTGTAGCCATCACTTAGCATTGTTCCTAATGAAGCAGACGGTGGTGTTAAACCTAGCCCGATGAAACTTAGGAATGCTTCGAAGAAAATAGCTGATGGGATACTAAACATCATTTGAATAATAATCACACTTGAGATATTCGGTAAGATATGTTTGAACGCGATTTTCAACTTTGATTCACCCAAAGTCAAACCAGCTAAAACATATTCTTGATCTTTCAATTTCAATGTCTGTGCACGAACAATCCGTGCCATTGGAATCCAGTTCGTGATTGCCATCGCTGCTACGATTGAAAAAATTCCTGGCTCAAATACAACCAGCATCAAAATCATTACAACTAAGTTAGGAATCCCAGATAAGATTTCCAAAAAGCGTTGCATTGCATTATCTACACGTCCACCTAAAAGACCAGAAACCAATCCATAAGCAACACCAATCGTCACGTCTAGAATAGCTGCGATAAATGCAATTAATAGAGAGATTCTCGTGCCCATAAACAAGCGACTCAGCACATCACGACCTAGGCCATCTGTTCCCAAAAGAAAGTTCACATTTGCTGGAACATTTGCCTGTGCATATTTATCGACTAACTCGCCACCAACCATCGCTTTTCCGTTTAGACCATCAATACTGATACCAGGAATACGTGGCGGTAAGTTGATATAATCAACATTTTGTGCAGTCGGATTATGCGGTGAAACAAAAATTGTCACGATTGAAATCAAAATAATCGTCGTTAGTAAGAGCATTGAAACCACTGCCGCTTTATTTTTCTTCAATCGACGCCAAGAATCTTGTAAGAAATTCAGCGAAGGAGCAGAAATCTGTTCACGCTCAGCTTCGGTATTTTTTTGTAAAGGAAGAAACTCGTCTGCAGGAATCTCCGCAACTGTTTCATAGCGTTTTGGTACCATTTCCATCTATCCTCGACTCCCTTCAGAAACACGAATTCTTGGATCAACTAATCCATACAATAAATCAACGACTAAGATGACAAAAATCAACATAAATGAATAAAGAATTGTCACAGCCATGATTGTCGGATAGTCATTTGTGGTAATTGATTTAACAAATTGTTCCCCGATTCCAGGAATGGCAAAAATATTTTCAACCACTAATGAACCAGTCATCAAAGCAACTGCCAGTGGTCCTAATAAAGTCATCAATGGAATCAAACTGTTTCTTAAGCCATGTTTAAAGGCAATTTCCCAACGACTTAGCCCTTTTGCTCTAGCTAATTCAACATAATCACTATGAAGAACTTCAACCATTTCGGTTCGAATAAAGCGGGCGGAATCGGCAAGCGGGGACATCGCTAAAGCGATTGTCGGTAAAATGGTATAAGCGAATCCATCCCATTTTGCGATTGGTAAAATGTGTAATTTCATTGCAAACACATATTGAAGCAATACCGCAAACACAAAGTTAGGAATCGAACGTCCTAAGATTGCAATCAAGGTTGACGAACTGTCGACCCAAGTGTTTTGCTTCATTGCGGAAATCGTTCCTAAAATCGTTCCAACAAATGTCCCAACAATAATTGCTTGTAAACCTAACTGTAAAGAAGGTCCAATTCTGCCTGCTAATAAATTAGCCACAGGTTGGTTTTTAAATTGGAAAGAAATACCAAAGTCACCTTGAAGTAGATTAGAAAGATAAATGCCATATTGAACAAGGACCGGCTTATCTAAACCTACTTGTTTATTCAACATTTCAATCGTTTCAGGACTCAAGCGTTCCTGATTGGTATAAGGTGTTCCTGGTAATAACTGCATTAAGAAAAAAGTGATGGTGGCAATCAGCCACAGCGTGATCATCATGAAGAAGACACGTTTTAAAACATATTTGATATAACTATTCACAGATGTTTCCCCCTAGCTTTTGACTTCTGACAAATGTTTCGCTACATTATTAAGTAATGAACCCACTGATAAAGGAGCAAAAAAATGAACAAAAAGTATCTTCCCTATGCCATTTCCATTTTGTTGATGGTCCTCATTTTGATAAAAAATTTTTTAACCAATCAATTAACTTTTCTACAATTATCAAATGATTCTTTCTTATGCGCGTTGCCGTTTTTGATTATCGGCGGATTTTTATGGGTTTTTTCCTCGGGTTTCTTTGATCATTTTCAACGATCGATTCACCTAGCTCGAACAAGAAACCGGAAGAAAAAACCAGAGTTCTCGCTGCTTTCATCTGCCAGCCATGGTATGTACAGCTTTTGGCTGATTATTGCCGGGATTTTACTTATTTTTTCAATTCTCTTCATGCTATTCGCTCTTTTATAATTGTTGATGAGAACAGGGTGTGTCGTTGGATCAATGACCTACCCTGTTTTTTCTCATCTTCAATTGTTAACGAATAAAAGTGGTTATTCTTCGATATATGTCCACTTGTAATCCCATGAAGCCCCAGCTGCGTGATGCACGATTCCTTTAACTTTTTCATTAACTAAATGACCTTCAGCCTTTTGGTAAACTGGTGCTACACCCATATCATCAGCAATGATTTTGTTTGCTTCTTGCAAATCATCCCAACGCGCTTTTTCATCGCCGGCATCAGTTGAAGAAGATGCTTTCACTACTTTGTCATACTCTTCATTACTCCATTGTCCACGGTTATAAGAGTTTCCTGTTACGAACAGATCAGTAAAGCTACTTGGATCTGCGTAGTCAGCACCCCAACCACCTAATACTGTGTCAAAATCACCTGATGATGAACGATCCAAACGAACAGAGAACGGTACTGGAACTGGTTTAACTTTCACACCATCTAAATTTTCTTGAATTGAGTTTTGGATATATTCAATTACTTTTTTCGTTGAGTCATCATCTGATGCCATCAACTCAAATTCGAGTGAATCAATACCTAGCTCTTTCTTCGCTTTTTCCCAATGTTCTTTTGCTTTGTCTTTATCATAAGAAACTAAATCACCAGCTTCTTTGGCAAAGTCTTCGTTTGTATCAGGATTTTTTGTCATGTCTGCTGGAATTAAGCCAGTTGATGCAACCGAGCCATCCCCCATAACTTGTTTTACTAATGCATCGCGATTGATTGAGTAAGAAATCGCTTTTCGCAAATCAGCATTGTTGAATGGAGAGTCTTCTTCACGTTGGTTAAACTCGATATAACTTGTACGAGCTTCTTTCACAGATGTATACGCTGGATCATTTGCATTTTGTTGTGCTAACTCACCTGATAAAATAACATCATCTGCTTGACCATCTTTAAAGAGATTCAATGAAGTAGAAGATTCTTTTACTACACTGACTTTGACTTCTGATAATTTCACTTCGTTCTTATCCCAGTATTCATCATTTTTCTTGTATGTCCATTCTGTATCCGTTCCTGGACCATCAAAGTCTTCTAATGTGAATGGACCATTGTATACTGCTTTGTCACTTGCTGAAGCATAAGCATCACCGTTTTCTTCAACAACAGCTTGACTTTGCGGGAAGAAAGATGGGAAAGCGAGTAAATATTGGAAATAAGGTGTTTGTTTTGTTAGTGTGATTTCTAATTCGTGATCACCATTCGCTTTGATGCCTAACTCTGATTTATCTTTTTTACCAGCTGTGATGTCTGCTGCATTAGCAACTGGTTCAAATAGATACGCATATTCAGATGCTGTTTTTGGATCAACCGTACGTTGCCAGCCATAAACATAATCTGCTGCTGTTACTGGTTCACCGTTCGACCATTTTGCATCTTCACGTAATTTGATTTTATAAGTTAAACCATCTTCGCTGACGTCTGCCAACTCACTTGCACCTGCAGGTTGTGGTTTACTATCTTTATCAAGACGATAAATTCCTTCATATACGTTGTTCAACGCTGTAAAACTAATTGTATCTGTCGCAACAGATAAATCAGCTGTTGGCATTTCTTGAGGTACAACTAAATTAAATACGCCGCCTCCACTAGCAGAACCACTGCTTTTTGTATTACTGCTCCCTGTATCTGAGCTGCCACCATAACAGCCAGCAAGGACAAGGCCACAAACCGCAACAAAACCAAAAGTTACTTTCTTTTTCATCTTTCGTACCCCTTTTATCGGAATTTTCAGAATAATTAAATATTTCTGAAGTTGTTTAAGAGTTTAATGAATAATTATTAAAAAAGCAACTACTTTTTTCTCTTTTTTCTTAAAATAATCTCTTTAATCAGTATTTTTCGTTAGATTTTTCAGAAAATTCCCTTTATTTATAAAGAAAATAACAATTTTTTGTTTTCAATAAAATAATACGTAAAAAAGATTTGATTTCTTAAAAAAAGGGTTCAATGTTCGGTTTTTGCTCAAAAAAAGAGCCGTACAAGTCATTTTCTTGCACGGCTCTTTCTCATTTTTTCTTCTTTTTATGTGGTTGGTCTTGGCACAAGACCTTTTGCCATCCAAATATCAGGCTTATTCCAGCCATTTGCATCTGGAATCACGCCAACAATTTGATACCCCATTTTCTCATAAAACTCATAAGGATGACTCTTCAAATTTTGAATGGCTTTTGCTTTATCAAAAGTATGCTCAAATAAATTCTCATAACTTAACGTTGTTCCATGATCCAGATCATCTGTACCTAAGTACATCGTGATTCCACCTTTTGATGTTACTTCTTTTTCTAGGTATGTCACAAGTCTGGTACCAATTTGATTTCTCCTTCGAGTGCTCTCTACTACTAAGGGATGCAATTCCCAGCCTGTCAATCGGTATTGAGGAATCGCTCCAACAAAACCAATCAGCGTATCTCCATCTAAGGCAGAAACAGCAATGCGATCTGGTTCCATCAACTGGTCAACTTCTTTTGTCGCATCAGTACCATATTCTTCTGGCCAAGTTAATCTCAATAAATCTGCAAGTTGGTCTCGCAGATCGAGATCGTCACGATCGAATTCAGTAATAATCATTTGTTTCCCCCCGTTCCAACTTATTTTAGCAATGATTGTGGAAAAACCCAAAGATTTCTTCTTGACGTTTAAAAAATGATCGATCATTTTAGATAAAAAAGAAGACGTGAACAAGTCACGTCTTCTAATAATAAACAGCGGTTTCTTACTTACTTGCTACTTTTTTCTCTTTCTTCATCTGCTTGCTACGCAATTGACCACAAGCTGCATCAATATCTGTCCCGTGTTCTTTACGAACGACACAGTTGACCCCATTTTTCTTCAAGACATCATAAAATTTCAAAACATCTGCCTTAGGGCTACGTGAATACTGGTCATGTTCACTTACTGGGTTGTATGGAATCAGATTGACATATGCTAATTTTTTCTTATCTTGTAACAAATCTGCTAACTGCTGTGCGTGTTCTGGCTGATCATTCACGTTGTTCAACATAATGTATTCAAACGTGATTCGACGATTCGTTTTCTCAAGGTATTCATCGACTGCTTCCATCAATTTTTCGATTGGAAAGCTTCGATTGATTCGCATGATTGACGTACGAACTTCATTATTGGATGCATGTAAGGAGATTGCTAAGTTTACTTGCAGCCCATTATCGGCAAATTCTTTGATTTTATTTGCTAAGCCACTCGTTGACACAGTGATGTGACGTGCCCCGATTGCTAGACCTTTCGCATCGTTGATAATATGCAAGAAATCCATCACGTTATCATAGTTATCAAATGGTTCACCAATCCCCATTACAACAACGTGAGATACTCGTTCACCTTCTCCGCGTTCATCAAAATAATGTTGAACCATCATGATTTGAGCAACGATTTCTCCTGCAGTTAAATCACGATTTTTTTTCAGTAATCCGCTAGCACAGAAGGTACAGCCAATATTACAGCCAACCTGAGTTGTAACACAAACGGACAGACCATACTCTTGACGCATCAAGACAGTCTCAATCATATTCTTATCCGGTAATTCAAATAAATATTTGACTGTTCCGTCAGCTGCTTCTTGCACAACCATTTGTCTTAATGGATTAATCACAAAGTTTTCTGTTAGTTTTTCAATCAAATTTTTTGATAAATTGGTCATTTCTGAAAACGCTGTTACCCGTTTTTGATAAAGCCATTCCCAAACTTGGGCTGCACGGAATTTCTTTTCGCCATTGTTGATAAACCAATTTGTTAGTTCTTCATTCGTCAAGCCATAAATGGACGTTTTTTCCAAAATTATTTCCCTCTTTTTCTCAAAGTTTCGCTACATACTATAACTGATTCTATCTGGGAATGCAAGAAAGTTTGCGAGATCCTTCACTTGTTCTTTCGTAGTGAAGTCCAACTAAAAAAACAGCCAGCACGGAGTATTCTCTGTGTTGGCTGTTTTTTTTACACACATATAATTTTTTGTTTCTATTAATTATAGATGATCCTCTGGCTGTCCTTCTGGTAAATCATTCATTGAATCTTCTAATTGCTCAATAAAGACTTTTCTTGGCTTGCTTCCTTCTGAGGGGCCTACCACACCATGCGTTTCTAGTTCATCTACTAGACGTGCTGCACGATTGTAGCCAATTCTAAATCTTCTTTGCAATAAAGAAATACTTGCCGTTTGCATCTCAACAACCAAAGCTTTCGCTTCTTCATATAACTCATCTTGTGGTTGTTCTGGAGTACCAGTGGTCTCGACCTCATCTGTTGGCATCATTTTTTCTTCATAACGTGCTTCTTGTTGTGCTGTTACAAAACTTACGACGCGTTCGACTTCATGATCAGAGATGAAGGCGCCTTGAACACGGATTGGTTTATTTTCTCCCATTGGTAAGAAGAGCATATCACCACGTCCAAGTAATTTTTCTGCCCCATTTGAATCAATGATCGTACGAGAGTCAGTCCCACTAGAAACTGCAAAAGCCATTCGCGAAGGAACATTAGCTTTGATAATCCCTGTGATAACATCCACACTAGGGCGTTGTGTTGCTAGAATCATATGGATCCCAGCAGCCCGAGCCATTTGTGCCAAACGAATGATTGCATCCTCAACTTCATTACTGGCAACCATCATCAAGTCTGCTAATTCATCAACGATTACCACAATAAACGGTAATGTCGGATGCTTCGTGCCATCTTCTAAATTCTTTTGTTGTACAAATTCATTGTACCCAGAAATATTTCTGACTCCTGTAGCGGCAAATTTTTCGTAACGTTCTTCCATTTCTTGAACAACTTTTTGTAAAGCTTGTGCTGCTTTTCTTGGATTTGTTACAACGGGCGTTAAAAGATGCGGAATCCCATTGTACATATTCAACTCAACCATTTTCGGATCAATCATCATTAATTTGACCTCATGTGGTTTTGCCTGCATCAAGATACTTGTGATAATACCATTGATTGCAACAGACTTCCCACTACCGGTGGAACCTGCCACAAGTAAGTGAGGCATTTTGCTTAAATCAGCTGTTTGTACGCGACCAGAAACATCACGACCTAATGGTACTTCCAAAAGTTTATCCGGATGTTTTGGCTGTGCTTCAATTACTTCTCTAAACGAAACCATACTGATTTTGCCATTAGGAACCTCAATCCCAATCAAAGATTTACCTGGAATTGGCGCTTCCATCCGCACATCTTTTGCTGCCAAAGCTAAGGCAATATCATCAGTTAAGTTAACAATTTTGCTTACCTTTACACCAACGGCAGGCTGTACTTCGAATTTCGTAACGGAAGGACCAAGACTCGCTTTCACTACTTTGGCATCTACGCCAAAACTTTGGAAAGTTTGTTCTAGCACACCAATATTTTTTTCGATTTTCTTATACTCATCACTTTGGTCCACTGCTGGAATCGAATCGAGCAAATCAACAGACGGTAATTCATACGCATGATTTTCTTCTTCAGCGGCAATCTCAAACTCTAAAACAGAGCCGTCATCTTCAGGAACTTCTTCTTCTTCAAGCCCTTCATGCGCATCAATCGGCAACGTTGTTTGTGTAGGTGTATGTTCAATCGGTGGCTTCGTCTGCATTTGTTCTTGGAAGCTATTGATTGGCACAAAACTCGGTTCGTTTGTTTCTGTCGCTGGTAATTCATCTGGTTCGTCGTTTCTTGTTTGTTGACGTTCCCGATTTTTTTCCATTTCGGCGATTTCTGCCTCAGCTGCTTCTTGAGCAGCCAAACGTTTTGCTTCTCTTGCTTGTGCTCGTTGTTCTTTTCTCTCTGCTTTTTCAGCTTGTTTTTTTGCTTGTTTTGCTGGGTCACCTTCCAACAATCCTTGCAGTCTCTCCCCTAATGTTTGGATGCCCTCCAGTAATTGATACCCTTCAAGATTGCTAAATAAAAACGCGCCGACAACCAATAGTAAAACAGCGACCAGATAGCTACCTGGTTGAGCAATCAAAAAGTAAGTGAAATGATACAACAGTGCTCCAACCATCCCACCACCTACATTACTACTGACTTGACTTTGCTTAATATCACTTGCTAATAAATCCCAAGTAGTGCCAAGAATATTCGGTTCTCCGCTGTGGAGCTTCCCAAATAAATGAGCGTGGAAGAAAAGTAATATTCCTAAATAAAAGAAAATACCTCCTACCAAACGTCGAGGTTTGCCAATCTTTAATTCCGTATTCTTGATAATGATCCAGAATCCTGTGATGGCTAATAACAAACAAAGAATTGGATAAGTGTTACCTGCAAAGATTCGAAAACCATTAGCAACTAAAGTTCCTAAGAACCCTAATCTTAAAAAACCAAATGCAGCAAATAAAATCAGTGCAAAACCGACAAAAATCGTCAAGAGTTGCTCTTGTTGCTGCTTTTGCTTTTTCGTCTTTTTCTTTTTCTTTGCAGGACGTTTTTTCTGCGCCATTATTTATCCCTCATTTCATTCCCCATTATACAAAAAAAAAGAAGGGAACTAAAGTTTTGTTTCAAAGAACTCGTCTCTTTCTTTTCATTTCGTCATTTTTTCATAAAAATGCGAAAGAAATTTGATTATAACAATGGAAGAAGTGAATGCTTTATTTTTTTATTATCAAGAATGAATTTTTCAGTTAAACTTTTGCTCGCAAAAAAGTTGAAACAACAGCTACGTAGCTATCGTTTCAACTTTTCGACTTCATTTTTTATTATTCGATTGATTCGCCATTTTCTTTAATGACTGATTGATACCAATAATAGCTGTCTTTTTTGTAACGTTCAAGCGATCCTTCTTGTGTTTCATCTTGATCCACATAAACAAAGCCATAACGTTTTTGGTAGCCATTCAACCAACTTAACAAATCTGTATAGGACCATGTGCAGTAACCTAAAACCGTCGCACCATCAGAGATTGCTTCTTTGATGGCTTTCACATGACTCGCCAAATAATTAATTCGATACTCATCATGGATTTTTTTGTCGTCAGTTAACTTATCATATTCACCTAATCCATTTTCGGTAATCAAAATAGGTGTTCGATAACGGCTGGTAATTCGACGAAGAGCAATTCTTAACCCTTCTGGATCGATTTCCCAGTCCCAATTTGTGCGTTCCACAAAAGGATTTTCAACTTTTTTGTACATTCCCGGTACACCGGTTTCTTCAGAAGAACCTTTTTTACCAGTTGTGTTCATTTTACCTGCGCCAACGCCATCTAAGGGGTTAAATGCATTCGTTGCTGTCTGATAATAATTGATACCTAAAAAGTCAGGCTTTGCTGATTCTAGCAGTTCTTCATCGCCCGCTTCAATCGTTGGTGCCCAACCTTGCTCCTCTAAAAACTTCATTGCAGCAATTGGATACTTGCCCCACATGTAGACGTCCATCCAATAATTTGCCATTAAATCTTCGGCATTTTCAGCAGCCAAAATATTTTTTGGATCGCTATTGATTGGATAATTTGGCGTATACGCAAAACTTGGACCAATTTTTCCTGGCATTTTTAATTCATGGAATTTATTGATTACAGAAGCATTCGCTAAATTCGCGATGTGATTCACTGCATACATTCTTTTTGGATCGGTTACACCTGGTGGATGAACAGCCAGTAAGTAGCCTAATGAAGTGAAGACATTTTGCTCATTTAAACTAATCCAATAATGAACTTTTCCACGAAAAGCTTCAAATAAAGTTTCAGCATACTTCGTAAAGTCTTCAATAATTTGGCGTGATTCCCACCCATTGTATTCATCTTGCAATGCTTGTGGCAAGTCCCAATGATACAAAGTAACCATTGGTTCAATGTCGTTTTTAATCAACTCGTCTACTAGTTCCTGATAAAAGGCTAACCCAGCTTGATTGACTTCCCCGCGACCTGTTGGGAAAATTCGAGTCCAGGCAATTGAAAAACGATAAGCTTTCAATCCCTGTTCCTTCATTAAAGCAATATCTTCTTGAAAGCGATGATAATGATCGACCGCTAAATCACCATTGGTACCTTTAAATGTTTTACCCGGAATTCGGACAAACCGATCCCAGACAGATTCTCCTTTACCATCTTCTTGCCAAGCACCTTCGACTTGGTAAGCAGCTGAGGCAGATCCCCATAAAAAATCATTTGGAAATGAAGTTAATGTTTGATGTTCCATTGTCTACTTCCTCTCTTCCTTCATTCAATCCTTACAACCTTAGAATAACACGAAACCCCTTTCAGTTCAAAGAGTTTTATCGAAAAAGACTAGACATTTTAAAATAAGGATAGTGTTTCAGTTTTATTGGCATTAAGGCTGATTCAAACAAATAATTTGTGTAGTAATAAAATATCCCTAGTAAAAATTCAATTTCAGGAATAATCAAATCAATGAGCTTCAGTGTGAAAATAGCCATTATTTGCTTGTTTTCATTGCTTACCATAATAGGTTATTTTAAATCGATTGAAAAAAATTCAAAACTATTTTTCAACTTCTTTCATAAATAAAATACTTCTTCAGCAATCACAGCTTTACTTACTCAGGAAAGAATATTCTGACCATGGCTAGGCTTTCGAATTCTTTCAAAAATAAACCTAGTCTAACGCACTCCATTTTTTTGGGGTATATAATTCGACATGCCTGATCTCGTCATAATTCACTTTATTTGAATGAATGTAAATCCCTAATTCATCATGACCATCAATCTGTCCGATAAGTTCATCAGAATAGTGACCTTCCACATCTATTTCTTCTTTTTGGATCGCGACTGCTTTATTTTTGATGATTGCTTTGTTTAAGACTCGAGCGATTTCTTCGTTTGTCATTTTCACCTTTGCCAAATTGATTGTCCTTTTTTCTTTCGCTTGGCAAGCAATTTTTTCAGTATGGTCAGACAAATACATCCCTTGCCACTTGATTATTCCACGATCTTCATAATCAACCATGATTGATTCCTCCATTTCCACCAGCGTGTCCACCAACCAAATGACTTCGGTCAATACTTCTTGCACCTTCAAGATAAGAAGATGCATGAACAATTGAGCTAAAACCATATTTTTCTCGAATTTTATCAATAATTCGATCCAAATTTTCCTCTTTGATTTGTTTTTCTGGATTGCTAAACAAATCCAATTGCATCGACTCTGTATAAACTAACTTGCTATAGGAGATGGAGACTTTGCGAACTTCTTGACCATTATAAAATTTATTAAATAAATACACGCAATACATTTGTAGCTGTTTCGTATTATCAGTCAAAGGTATTTTCATTTGGCGAGAAAAGCCTTCTTTCTCTTCTAATATAGATGTGCCAATACCTACATGAATACAACTTGTTTTACAGCCGTGCTTTCGAATTCTAATGGCTACTTGCTCAGCCATTTCTTTCACGACAATCTCAATCTCATTTCTTCTAGTATAATCTCTTGGTAATATTTGAGAATTGCCATAGCTTTTTTCTTTGGTTGGTGGTGGCGCAACTGCGATATCGGTTCGATCTATACCATTTGCATGAAAATATAATTGCAGACCTATCACACCAAATTTATTCTTAAGTAAATCAGGTTTCCAATTAGCTAAATTTTCGATGGACATAATGCCCATCTGATGTAATCTTTTTTTCGTTCGTGAACCAATCCCCCAAAAATCGGTCATTTCTGCTATGTTCCAAACTTTCTTAGAGATATCTTGATATGTCCATTCAGCGATAAACCCGTTATTTTTTTTGGCTTCGTTGTCTAATGCCAGTTTCGCAAGCAAGGGATTGTCCCCAATTCCAACAGTTGCGATCAAACCCATTTTCTGATAAACATGCCGTTGAATTTTTCTAGCTAATTGTTTTCGCTGCTTACTCCGACTTTTTCCTTCTGTCGTAAATAACTTCATCGACTTAGTGACTTTCAAAATAGATTCATCAATTGAATAGATTAACAAATCTTCATCAGTTACATACTGCCTAAAAATATCATTCACTTCCATGTTTCTCTTGATGTATAAATTCATTCTAGGTGCGGCAATAACTAGGCTATCAGGAAAAGGCGAAGGCAGATCTCTTGGACGACTTACATTGGAGATTCCGTAATGTTTCTTAGCCATCGGTGATGAAGCCAAAATAAGTCCTGAACCAGTATTGTCAGCTTGGCTCATTACAACCAGTTCTGTTGCTAAGGGATCCAGTCCACGTTCAACACATTCAACTGAGGCATAGAAACTCTTTATATCAATCATGAAATAGTCATTCACTGGTTCATTTGAATAGTCTAACACGTCGTTACACCTCACTTCACGCCCTCATTATACAAACATACGTTCCCTTTGTAAACTGATTGTTCCAAGTTTTTCAAAAAAGAACACAGGAAAGAAAGGGTTCCAGATTGATTTTTCTTTTTCGTGTATAGTCTTTGCCAAACAAAAAATCCTTTTTTAGTTTCGAAAATAAAATGACAAAATTTCTAACGAATCAAAACTTTTCTTCACACTTTGTTTCCAAGACCCTCTTTTTTTCAAAAAGTATAGCTAAATGTGTTACCGAAATGCTTGAAACTGGTTTATGCATATCAGTTGGTGCTTTTGGTGGATGTGTTCGTTTTATCCAAGAAGCTAATCAAAAGCCAAAAATTCGTATCTTTTCCAAAAATTAGGTATGGTAATCATACATACTTGGAGGTGCAAAAATGGAAATTTTGTTAAAAAATGTGCGTGTTGAAACAAATTACTTAACAGCTGGAAATTATACGTATGGAACGGAAACGAGAACAGTCGATATTTTATTCAACCAAGACACGATCGTTTCTGTTCGAACTGCTGGCGAAACACCCGACAAAAATCGACAGGTTATTGATGGCAAAAATGCACTTTTTCTGCCCCAATTAAGAGAAATGCACTGTCATTTTGATAAAAGTAAACTGGGTATTCCTTGGACACCCATCGAGCCAGCAGCAAACATTGTCGAGCGCTTTACTCGAGAGTACGACTATTTAGAATCTGCACCGCTTTCTTTTGACGAACGAATGAAAAATTTGCTCGATTTGGAATTGCTTCATGGCGCCACGCATTTTCGTTCGCATATTGATGTTCATCCCTTAGTCGGTCAACGTTATTTAGAAGGGGCACAAAAAGTTTTAACTGAGTATACAGATAAACTGGCGTACGAATTAGTTGCCTTTCCACAACATGGATTACTTCGTTCAAATGCTTACGATGAAATGAAAAAAGCTTTGCAAAATGGTGCAAGCTTGGTCGGCGGAGTTGATCCACTCAGTCTTGATGGTAACTTGGAGAAATCATTAACAACCACATTTGATTTGGCTACACAATTTGATGCGCCCATCGACCTTCACCTGCATGAACGCGGTGACAACGTTCGCCAAACTTTTGCAAAGATCATTGCATTAACTGAAGAAAGTGGCTGGGCTGGCAAAGTAACTGTCAGTCATGCTTATGGGCTGAAAGATTTATCTGCTAGTGAACGAAAAGAACTGTTTCCACGTTTAGCAGAAAATAACATCACGATTATCTCAAGCATTCCACTGAACCCTGTGATCCCACCCCTAACAGAATTAAGGACTGCTGGGGTAAAAACATTCATTGGCTGTGACAATATTTATGATTGCTGGTCTCCTTTCGGTAATGGTGACGTGCTAGATAAACTAAATCGTTATGCCGAAATTTTTAATTTGACGAGTCAGCAAGCACTTACTGAAAGTCTCGAATTAGTGACGAATCAGCCGCTAATTGAGCCAGATGGTTGGGTAAAAATCGGCATGCCCGCAAATTTCACATTAGTTGATGCAACTTCCACTGCTGAATTTGTAGCACGAAAAATCCCTATTTCAGCTAGCTATTTTAAAGGAAAGAAAGTAACAATTGATTAACAAAAAAGCCATTGCTCTATTTAAGAGCAGTGGCTTTTCCATATATCATTTGAAAATCAATCGCAAATCCTGATTAACGTAACGAATTTTCATTACTTACCTTTTCTTATATCTATGACCTGTACGGACATTGGTTAAGACAGACCTGTTGACCTTGTCTCATCTTTTTTCTCTTAAAAAAAGCAAATAAGAACCACATCTATACCAGATATGGTTCTTATTTTGAAAAAGTGAACACAATTTATAAGAGTAAACGATCATCACCGTTCTAACTAATTCAGCTAGCTGATTTCACTTTTACTGGTATTTTTTAAAAAAAGTTTTCCTTTAAAAAATAGCGCTACTAAAATACTAAGTCTCATTACACTATCTACCAAATTAAAACGAATACTTACTTCAGGATGTTTATACGTATAAATAAGGAAGATCAATAGTGTTATCGACAGTAAGATATTCTTCCAATTTTTTTTAATCATTCCCATGATAAGCATCTGGATACCTATCACAAGAAAAAAGAGAGGAAAAACAAAAAAATTCATTATTGTTAGCAAGAAACTGGTAGTTATCGTCTGCTGAAACATTGCTAAAAATTGACTAAAAAAGAAGCTATTCCAAGTTAATATGCCTATGAACAAAAAAATCGTTCTTATCCACGGATTAATTACCATAAAAAATACGGTTGAAAATAGTATTAATGCATAACTAAGTTCCATCATTCTCTGTTCGTCTCCGCTTCTTTGGTTTCTACTGTTGTCACATTTCTTCTTTTGCTAAGGCCAAAAGTTTGTCTTTAAACGCTTTACAGATATCTTTCTTCGCTTCTACTGATTCTTCGCCCTGTTCAATACCAAGGGCTGCATCTGAACCCCCAAACAGGGTAAGTAATCCGATTCTAAATCCATAAATAATTGGATGTTCTACGGCTGAACTTAACAGTGCCTCTTTTGCACTTTCTAACATATAATCTTCAGTGGCACCATATCTTGTAGCAATAAAATTCGTATAACGATAACCATATAAACTAGGTTCTCCTAAGTAATCTGTAAAAGCACTAGCAAGTGATCGTTCATTTTTAAGTACTTGGTAAGCCATATTCCATGCATCAACATCAGAAATCAAGTCTTCTCTTGAAAAGAAGCTCTTGGCATTTTCACCCGTACCACCAATCCAATCATAGCTAAAGTTATAAACAGATTCAATTATATCTTTTTTATTCCAATAATCAATTAGGAAAGTATCTAAATCACCCAACCAGCCACAGCCATCGCCAAGGTTTGCTCCGCTAATATCAGGTAACCCATGCTGTAAATAACCTGCAATAGCGGCGAAACAATGTGCGCCACCAATAGTATCGCCACTGCTAGGATCAATATAATCAAAATATCGTTCATTTTCAGGTACTTTCGAATGAACAAGTGCTACAAAATCATCATCAATTTTCCCCGCAACGGATTCCCAAATGTACCCTGAATATACCTCGTGTCTAAAATAATCTGCAACTAAATGTGCTCGATGAAGTGGTAAATACAAAGGCTTATACTCTTTAGCTAGATCTTCCACTTTTTGAACAAACGCAATAAAATTATTTTGATCGTTCTCGTAATTAGTTACTTGTGTATTGACGACTGCTGCGTTTCGACCAGGAATAGGCGCAAAATCTTCGAAGTTTCGACCATAACCAAGCTTTATTTCTTTTGGCGAACCAATCCCTAGGTCACTTAATTTAGCTGTCACTTCAATAAAGTTACTTTTTTTGATGATTTTTGCTTGTCCTATTTCCTCCCAAGAAAAATCAGAACCTGTCCCTGTATAACGATAAATTTTATCATTTTGAATCATCCGATTCATCTTTGCATTTGGCCAAGCCCAAACGTCCATTCCAGCTCCAGCACCTGTATCTAAGTAAAAATTGCTAGAGGTATCTAGCTCATATCCTCGTACATAAATATAAAGATTTTTACTATCTTCGGCTGCACTCAAATCAAAAATTTTACCTGAACCCATAGCTAGAGACTTAACTGTTACCCACTCAGAAAAATCCCCCGTTGAGCTAATTGTCGTTTTTAATTTTTTAGACATGTACATCGTATAACTAAATTGAGAAATTTCAGATATTGTGTCTCCAATCACTTGAGCGACTTTAAACGTGACCGACTTATCGATTTTTATAGGCCCAGAATACACCGTGCCATTCTCTAATGTCGGGTTCAAGCCATTCGTTGTATAGATTAATTTATCCCCAGTGTAGTTAAAGGATAAATTAAATGGTTGGGTATAATTTCCAGATTTATGCGATGCATAAATCACTTTTGGTTGTAACCAATTATCCCTTTTGACTTGCGCATACGCCCAAATATAAGTTTCGCCCATTCCGACATTCACGCCATCCATAATCGCTTGATGAATTCTTTTCCAGACATGTGCGTCCTTTTCCGGATCAAGTACAAATCCCGTAAAGTAATGAATTTTTTCCGAAGGATAGCCCAAATTATTTTGAATGAATTCTAATACATCTTGATGTTCACGCATCTGATTCTTAATCAAGTAATCATAATCTTCCAGCATAAAGAAATCAAGATTTGGATATGCCCACTCTACTTTAGGAAAATTTACCATTCCCATCATCATCGGTGTTCGAGTCTTATCCATAACAGAAGGTGGGAAGAATAATACTGTGAACTGTGCATTTGAATAATTTGCTTTGACTGCGTCACGCAACATTAATGTAAAGGAACCAATTTTTGTTTGCAACCATGAAAGCATTGATTCATGACCAACGATTGATTCGTTAACTGTATGAAATTCATGCATATCTAATCCAGTTTCTGCTTTATAAAGATTTCTAGTGGCTTGGTCATAAAAACAAGGAGTTAATTCATCTTGATGCCACCACCAAGGTTCTCCTAATTGCACGATAGGCGTTAAGCCAAATTGATTGGAAATGTCAGCTAGGCCAACTGCTAGTCGTTGATAAAATGCTTGAACTTCTGCATTTGTGAAACTTAAAAAATGCGGGGTAGGTGTCCAACCACTTGTCCCTGGTGTTCCATCATATGTTCGTTGCCACCATCCTTCTTTCGCATCTACATTTTCCATGGAAATTGAATGAATAATAGCCATTTGGTTATCAGCTAATCGTCTTACATAGTCTTTATACCAAGCTTCAAATGCCTGATTGAACAATTTATCTTCGAGTAAAATCCCAGTACCATCTACAATTTTTTTATCATAGTAATGGGAGGCACCAATGTAAAAGTTCACAATTTTGGTATAACCTAATTGGAGATAGCTATCAATAATCCGCTCAGGTGTTAAATTATAACTATCATCATAATCATCACACATTCTGATTACTCCAGGAGAAGCGGCTACTGTTTCATTGCCAAGAAAGGTGTCCCCTGTAACTTTCCAGTTCGTCATACTCATAGCAAAAGGATAAGAATCATCTAAATATTGAGTAGTTCCTCCAATTCAAGATGAAGTATTGGCTCTGTTTGACTAGATAATTCAGCTTCATCCTTAAACCACTGAACCTCTGGTGTATATGGTTCCCATAAAATTTGTTTGTAGTCGATATTGCTGTGAAATTTCATAACTGACATCTTCTCCATAGCCCACCGTAAGATTACTCTGAGTCCCCTCTATATACGCCAATGAACGAAGTATCGTTTGTTCGGAAACTCCAGACATGACCAAGTGTGCTTCCAATGAATTCCGTACTGTTTCTAGGTATTCGAGTTTAGTTTCTATATAACGCACTGGATTCCCTTCAAATATCCATCTCTGTATAGTGCCCCCCATACCTAGAAACTTTACATGCGAAATTAAATTCCGACTAAACGCACGCTCGCCTATATATCCAATTTTCTCTGGTAGCACTAAACTTGTTAACAGATTACTATCAAAAGCACCTTGGCCTATCCACTGTACACTGCTCGGAAACGTTATATCTGATAAGCGGTTTGAACCAAAAACACCGACAGATAGGGATTGAAGGTTCTCGGAAATCTGTATACTATTAAGCCGATTTCTTATAAAGGCATAGGGGTCGATGGTTGTCACACTATTAGGAATTATTAGGCTTGTAAGTTGGTTGTCAGAAAAAGCATATGTTCCTATTCCAACCATTGTATCAGGGATTGTCACACTTGTAATACTATCCCCTTGAAACGCGTGAGATCCAATAAGAGTCACTGGCGAGGGATTTACCCACCCAGCTAATTGATTAGTAACTTTCGAAGGAATTTCTACATGTCCTCCTGGTCCCAAATAACCGGTCACAGTTGCTGATGAATTGCCGTCCGTTCCCTCAAACCGAAAGATTATATCATCTATAATTATCCAGCTTGGCTCAATTCCTGACTCTAACTCATCAGATTCGTCTCCAATCTTATTTTCTAGAATTTCATTCTCATATAAACGATTTTCTTCTAATTCAGGGATTTCTGATTCTAAAAACTCAGTAGGTAAATGTTCTTTGTTGTGCTGATTTTCATCTTCGACGGGCAGTTTTTCGCTAGACACTTCTGCTTTTTCAGAAGTTTCTTCTGCCATTTTATCAGTGCTTACTTCCGCCTCACTTGTGGCGACGATTTCTGTTGCTTGTACGATACTTGGCATCATCAAAGCTAAAACCATACATAGGACGGAAAACTTCTGCCAAATTTTCTGTTTCATGTTTTCACCTACTTCTTTTTTCGTTTTGAATACACTAACCAAGCAATCACTAATAATAACAACACGACCACACCACTAGCAATTGCCAAGTAAAGACCGGTTCGATTCGTTTCTAAATTCACCGCTTTCTCATTTAGTTCTCTGGCTTCTTTTGCGGTGATGGTAAAGTTTTTTTCGAATTGCCACTCTTCCTTGCCAGAAGCAACAACCATTTTTAGTCGATAGTCGCCAGCCTGTAATGGTTTCGTCCCTGTACTAATCCCAAAAGGTAAAGTCGAATTAGGTGCCATGCGCATATCGCCTCGTGCTTCTGTATAAATCGGTGTCTCGTTTCCTTTTTCAAACACTTGTGCTTCTACCTGTACGTCATTCAAAATCATTGCTGCTTGATTTTGAATCGAACCAATCACAAAACTTCGACGGTTTCGTTGGTCTACGTTTACTTGTGTGAGGTCTACCACAGGTGAAATTTCTTGATCCGTTTGGTTAATGACCACAGCTAAGGAATAGGAAAAGCGGTTTGTGATTTGGCTCTCACTTTCTGGTACTTGTTCAGAAACCGTGATTCCACCCAGTAAGATGCCATCAAAAGATTGTTCTGGCATCTTTACTTTCGCTTCAACCGTGCGCGTTTCGTTTGCAGCTAGTGTGATTGCTTGGTCTTCGAGTTCAACGATTTCAGCAAAATTAACTGGTAAGGTATCATCCGGTTCTGCCTCACTAAATCCATAGTTGATCACACCATTACTATTGGTTGTTGCAGTATTCACACCTATATCAAGGGTCATTTCTTCTTCCGAATTGTTTGTAACTTGAACTGCCAACGTCTCTTCCTGTTTTGGTTCTAAGTTGATATCAAAATACGAAACGCCTTCATTCGTTTGGCTTTCGGGCAACACTGCTTGCACACTAAAATCAGGTGAACTTGCTTCTACTACACTGCCTCCCGTAAAAAACAAACCTACTACAGAGGCAAAGCAAATCAATCCCACTACTACTCGTCGCACGTATGCATCTTCCTTTCTTTTTTGACTGTTTTTTAGTTATGAACAAGAAAAGGGAATAAGTACCCTTTTTTGTTGTTCATTCTTTTTTGCTTTTTTGTCTTGACTTACTCAGGTCCGTTTGTCAAATTCCACATCAAACTTGTTTCGTATGCCCCTACACCTGCACGTGCGGGTACATCTAGTGTGACATTCCCCATCCCCATGGAAATCACACCAGCATCGGCCTCTTGATTATCCGCTTGTGCAAAAACTTCATCTTCTGTATTGACAATTAGCGCACCCGAAGTAGTCGTTACGCCATAGTCATTGTTTGCCACATGTGGATTCAGCGTCATAACAGAGCCGTCCATGAATGCTGTTGCTTGACGAACGGTCAATGTCCAGCCATCTCGTTCCCCACGAATATCTTCTACCGTGACCATGTTTTCAAATTCTTGTACTTCTGACTCTTCATCAAGCCCAAAATCTAGACTTGCCGTCAAACGTTGAGCCTCTGTTGAGAATTCCGCACTTCCAAAGTCTAATGAAGAAACATAACGAATCGATAACCCATCTCCACGATCTGGATTAATCACTTCTGGATCAATCGGTGGTTCCGGATTTTCTGGATCGATTGGCGGAATCTCTGGATTTTCTGGATCAATCGGTGGAATCGTAATTTCCGCTGTAACTGAAGAGTTTGCATCAAGCGGTCCATTATATGTCGTTGCAGAAACTTGAATACCTGTCCCTACTAGCATTGCCATTAAGGCAGCTGTGCTCATTAATTTGATTGATTTCATCTTTTTCCTGCTTTCTAATCTTTATTTTTCTAAGTTTGTTGTTGTTATTTTAAATACTTTTTTCATAAGGAGTTTTAGCTTGAGTTACCCAATGTTTAGCCCAACGGACCGTCTGTTAATTCCCAGATAATCGTCGTTGTATACTCACCTGAAGCATAATCTTCTCCAGGAATAACTAATTGAACAGCTTGATCTGGTTGTGCCATTCCCATGGAAACCGTGTGACGTGCATATGGTACTTGACCAGCTTCCGCAAAGGTTGTTGCATTAGTGCTTAATGAAATTTCTCTGCCAGGCTCAATGCCAAAGTCTTCTTGATTACTACTATGAACATATGGATTCATTTTGATTTCTGCACCATCTAAGAAATCAGCTTCGTACCGAACCGTTAAAGCCCAGCCTTGACGTTGTGCATCTGCGCGTCGATCTTGAACGGAAACCATTGGTGAAAAAACTTGTCCTGCTTTATCTACATCATCTGCAGCATCAATCACTTGTTCTTCACCATTCAACACAACTGTGCCAAAATCTAAAGGAGATACATACAAAACATCTAGTAAACCAGGTTCTGGATTTGGCTTTTCTGGGTCAATTGGTGGTTCTGGCACCTCCGGATCAATCGGTGGAATGACAATTTCTCCATCATCTTCAATCAATACTCGTACAGAACTCTCTGCTTTTCCTGCTTCTGGAAACTCGGTTGTAGCTTGTGCAACAACACTACCTCCTGTAATAGCTAAAATACCGACAGCTGTTAATCCAATTTTTTTCATTATTCCTGTTCCTTCTTTCTTTTTCTAGTTTTGATTAAATATGCTCCACTCAACAGTAGTAATACACCGCTAAAGAAGAACTTGTTATTTGCAATGCTCCCTGTTTTGGGAAGCAAATTGTTCTCGTTATTGACCAACTTACTATCTTGCGGATTGATGATTCTCACACGTACTTCAGATTCTCTTTGGACCGTTGTTCTGGCATTTACCTCTGAGGTATAACCCAAACTCAGCGTACAAAGAAGTGCTAGAAAACATGAACGAATAAATTTACACACTGTTTTCCTCCCATCTTCTTTTTAGCAACTTAATTACCAACAAATGACATCTCGCTCAATTTCATCAATATATTCAATCGATAAAATTCTTCCCATACGAGCAGACAAAACTTTTTTGATTTCTGCTTCAGTCATTTCTGGCTCAAATGCAAAAGCTCGTTCTACATGTAACATCCCACCATTTTTTCTTTGACTACAAAATCCCACACGATAAACATTAATATTTTTCATTTCCATACTGCCCATATTATCCCCCCTTTCGCATTATGGTGGTGGCTGGCGAATCAAGTACCTCAACTCTATAATTTATGTTAGCAAGCACTCGAAATTTCCGCATTTTTCTTTTGTCCGAAATTGTCCATTTTTCTGTAGCAAGGAGGAAATTTGCTTTTTTAACGACCAAAACCAGCCATTTATTCCTAAATAGCTGGCCAAATGATTTTAAATGAAATTTATTCAGTCAGGACTAGTAAGATAAGCCATTTTGTTTTTCTATAAAACAAAAACCTCTTTTGCTCACACAAAAGAGGTTCCAGACTGTAAACAAAGTCCCAAAAAAGGGGTGCCATCTATAGTTTTTTTATTTTACACTTAATATACGAAAACACTTTAAAGAAATGCGGAAGAAACATGTCAAAACACTCAATGAATGAAATAAATCAATACATGATGGTTTCCTTGTTGGGAAAAGTCACAGTGCATACGGGGCTAAAAGAAAAGCCTTCATCTTTCTTTTTTTACTTTGATACTAAGACAAAAAATACGTTCAACACTCTATTTTCTAAATGTTGAACGTATTTGTCTACAGTCTGAGGGACTATCTATTGAAGGTAGTCCCTTTTATCACGTAATAAATAAAGAGCTTAGCATCTAAATCAGCTAAGCACTTTCAACACCATCTATTCTTGCAAACTTACCTTTAAAGCTTTAACCTCAGTAAGTGTCATCAAAACCAGCAAACTAACTAGATAAATACTACTTAAAAAAATGATAACTGCGGTCAAATCATAATGATCCATCAAAAAACCAATAATAATAGAAGAAAAACCACCAACTGCACGTCCTAAGTTCATAATGAAATTATTCGCAGTTGCTCTAATTTCAGTTGGATATAAACTACTAATAATTGCACCGTACCCGCCATACATGCCGTTGATAAAATAGCCAACGACAACTGCAGCTGCGATTAAACTCCACTGACTGTGAGCCATTACCAGTAGGAATACTGACAATGAAGAACAAATCAAAAATAACGTAAATGCAGTTCTAGGTCCTAATTTGTCCATAATGATACCAAAAGTCAACATTCCTAGTGACATCCCTGCAATCGTACTAACCATCCATATTGAAGAACCTGAGACAGATAAACCTAATTGTTTCTGCATAATGGAAGGTAACCAATTCATCAAACCAAAGTAACCAGCAATTTGCACTGTCACCATGATACTTAGACCAATTGTTTGCCAGGCTAGTTTCTTTGTTTCAAATAGATTAATCAGTTTCGTTGGTTTACCAGTCACTCGCTTTTTCTGGAATTCCTCTGGTTCCTTCAATCCTCGACGTATAAATAAAACCATTAGTACTGGCAGTACCCCAATAACATACAACATTTTCCAACCTAGCAAAGGAATAACGAGAGCTGCTAAAATAGCTGCTAAAGCAGCCCCTACCTGAGCGCCAATTCCTGCAATCGAAGAAGCTCTTCCAATTTGTTTTTTCGAAAAGCTTTCAGAAATTAAGGACATACATGCGCCATATTCTCCTCCTGCACCGATCCCTGCGATAAAACGAAAAAGATAAACGAGATAGATATTTGAAGCAAAAAACATCAATAATGAAGCAATTGAGAATAAAATGACTGTTTGTGAGAATACTTTTACTCGTCCATATTTATCTGCCATGAGCCCAAAAAAAATACCTCCAACGAGCATCCCCAAATTAGTGATTGTAGCGATCATTCCCGCCTGTGTTCCACTAATATGAAAAGTTGCAATCATTGAAGATAAAGAAAAAGCTAAAAACATGATATCCATATTTTCTAATGCGATTCCCGCTGATGTTGACAATAAAACTTTCCGTTGATACTTTGACATTTCACCTTACCCCTTTTCCTGAAAAATAACCCTAAATTATCGAAATTATACATATAAACGAAAGAAAATGCAAGTACTTTTGAATTTTAAATTGAGTATAATTTCAGCAATCCAAGTATTATGAATAAACGGCTCACTCATAACTGTCGCTAATTAGTACTTTAACTGACTAAATAGTCAATGAATTGTTGCAAGCTTGTCGGTATAGTGAATTCAAATAAAAGAAGCTTTTCACTTGAAGGTTCCTCCTCTCCTAACTGATTATTCTATTAAATAAATGAGTATGGTTGAATTAACTGTTGCGTAATTCAACCATACTCATTTTCTCATTATATATTGCGGTAAACTGCTAATCTTAGCTGGTGATTTTACGCCTTCATCACCAGCGATAGTGGTCCTTAAATCTACATAACTTTGCAAAGAAACATCTTTTAAATAAAATGAAGTTTTCCATCACTAACTTCGGCATTTAGAATCAAAATTTCAAATCCTGCAATCGAATTGGCTAAGCAAATTTTCCCAGTTTAGTTTTTTTCAGGATCTACATCATTAATCACCTCAAAAATTGTCCGATTGTTTCTCGTGATTCTACATTCTAATTCTAACTGTATTGCTATTTTCGCCTGCTATATCACTAACTATTAATCTTAGATACAAAATACATCATTAAAATAATAGAGTGTTGAGCGTGTTTTTCTAAAGTCTGAATCTCTTTTGCTCACACAAAAGAGATTCATTATTTTCTTAATTAATATTCAAATTGACGATAATAACGACGAATATCTAGTGGATGACAATTTAGTTTTTCAACGTGAGCATCAATTCGTTGTGTCACGCAGTGCATCAATAAATGAGATAATACTCTCCCTCTATTTTTTTCACTAATTCCTTCGATAGGATAGTCTTTTGAATCAATAAACGTATAATTTCCACAGATACGCGGTAATAGTTTTTTTACGCGTTCAGCTAGTGGCCGTTGCTCATCTTCGCCTAGGAATAAAGTTACTGGTGTTGTTTCATCAACGATTTCTAATGTGCCATGTAAAAATTCAGCTGCATGAATTGACTTGGATCGCAACCAACTTTGTTCTTCCCAATAACACATTGCATACGAATATACGCCTCCCCATTGATTACCAGCACCAATGAAATAATGCATTGCATCGTGGCGATGTTTTTCCGCGAACGCTTGACCAAAAGTATCTGCCTGCTTTTCTGCCTCAACTAATCCTTTGGCTAAATGACCTTCTAGTTCCGCATAATATTCTTCATAGTCAGGAAAATCACCATTGTTATTCATTAGTCGATCAGCTACCATAAAGAATTTGATTTGTTCTGTACCAGGTGCAGGATAAGTGATTACATGGTCACAGCTTTCAGCAAGTGGTGTATCTTTCGTATCAATAAATCCTACTAATGTTGCCCCAACTTTTTCGATTTCATTAACTGCTTTAACAACTTCTTCCGTTGTTCCTGTAACAGATGACAAAATCACAAGTGAATCTTTCGTTAATCTCCGATTTCCTGTCGTATAATATTCGGCAGCATGTTGAACGTAAACCGGTAAATTACTATGTCCCTTAATGTACGTTTCCGCTTGTAGTGCTGAAGCGTATGTTCCTCCAATTCCTAAATAAAAAATGTTATCATATCCTTTTTCGCAAATCTTATCTACGATTTGCTCTACGTGTGGACGCAAGTTTAATGCACCTTGAATATCATCAACTTGTTTTTGTTCATTAAATTTCAACATTTTTAACTCTCCTCAACTTTTTCTATTTTACTTTTTAATACTGAATCAAAATCATTAAAAATTCGTTTGCTTAAATCTATCCCTTTGGTTGTGGCTATCCGATAAGCTAATACTTGAAACGGAATAACTAGTAGTAGTGGAGAAAACTCCTCAGAAACAGCAATATTCAATGCCAGAGTATCACTATCAGGGCTGTCCTCTGTTGTAATCTTGAACAATTTACCAACATAATTAGCCATATAATTTGCTAATGCGTATGACCGACTTTTGTTACAACTTGGCGTTTCAACAAAAAACAGTGTATGTTCCCAGTTTGCCTCCAAATAAGGACCGTGCATGTATGACTCTAGCTCAAATCCTTGGCTAGGACGACGAACTGTTTCAGTGAATTTCGTTTCAAATTCTTTTACCGTTCCCCAATTTGGTCCATAACCTAATGCAACGAATCTTCCACCAAGTTTCAATATTTTCTCGTGTTGTTCAAAAAAAGCATTCGACTGGTCAATCACTCCTTGAAAATGACTGATTAGCTCATATAATTCTTTTTTTAATTCGTTTAGTCTGTGACTATCAATCTGTTTTTTAGAAACGCCAACACGAATGGCAAGTAGCATAAGATGTAACACCGTTGCTGAAAAACCTTTTGTCACAAACCCTACTGTCTCAACTCCCATATTCAAATCAATTACATAATCAGCTACTTGTGCAATGGGACTTGTTACATCACTTGTTAAAATAATTTGTTGTATCTCACTACTTTTTAAGTTTTTGATAGCATCCACAGTAGAAGCACTTTTCCCGCTTTGTGAAACACCGATGATCGTATCTGTTCCCGCTATCAGTCGTCCATAATGATTAAAATGATACGGCTCTTCAATCACAATCGTAGCATCAGCTATTTTTTCAAATGCCATTTTAGCGGATAAACACGCATTATACGAAGATCCTGTAGCCAAAATTGTCACTGTTTTCAGCTTTGTCAATCTGGGATCTAACGTAAAATCATACTCATCTAAAATTTTAGACAGTGCTTTTTGTTCCTCATTGATATAGTGAAGCATTGTCATTGGTTCCATTTTATTTCCCCCATTCTAAAAAAAGCCGACCCATGAACCAAAAATCCCAAAGATAGCTAAGCCTAATAAAATCGTTAATGCTTTGACTTCCTTTTTAAGTAAGTAAAAGACCACACCGAAAGCGCCAAGCGATAAAATTTGAGGAACAATATCGTCAAAAATACTTTGAACTGTTACTGCATTTTCTCCTGTGCCAATTTTTAATGGAATATTGATATCAATCATTGAAGCTGTCATTCCTCCCACTACCATCAAACCAATGATCGACGCTCCCAATGTCAAACTTCCCATCATGCCATTTTCTTGAATTTTCTTTAAGAACCCTGTTCCCAATTTATATCCCCAAGATGTTGCAAAATAACGAAATAGTAAATGAGGTATGTTGAAAATAAGTATAAATAGAATAGGTCCTAATATATTTCCTTGCATTGCTAACGAAGTACCTACACCAGTAGCAATTAAACGTAGTGTTCCCCAAAAGAAAGAATCGCCGATGCCTGCCAATGGTCCCATAAGTGAGGTTTTGATATTATCAATCGTGGACACATCAAAATTGGGATCGTTGGCATTTTCTTCTTCCATCGCTGCATTGATTCCTAAAATCAGCGTAACAATGTGTGGTGTTGTATTGAAAAACTCCAAATGACGTCTCAAAGCATTGGCCATTTCGTTCTTAGTTTTGTAAAGTTTTTTCAAAATAGGAATCATTGCATAACAATAAGCAAGATTCATTTGTCGCTCATAATTCCAAGAAAATTCCATCTGAAATGAACGCCAAAATACTTTGCTCAGATCTTTCTTAGTGATTTTCAACTCATTATTCTCATTAGAAGTCATCATCAACTATCCCTCCTGTTGAAGTTTGGGCACTGTTTTCTTGATTACCACGTACATTCATAATGTTAACAACTACGACTGCTACGATAGCGCCAAAAATTGCGATTCCAGTAACTGGAATTTCTAGATAAGCAGCTAAAGCAAAACCTAGGAAAAAATACGGTGCTACTTCTTTATTGATTAAAAGTCGTGCGAGCATAGCAAATCCAAGTGCTGGAATCAATCCCGTCGCTACAGATAATCCATGCTGAATGAAATCAGGAATCATGTTTAATAAATCACCGATTGTTTTACTACCCACCACAAATGAAACCATGACCACTAAACCTAGCATCAATGATAGACCAAACCCTGCAGTCAAATGCATTCGCTCAATACCTTTATAGTTTCCTTCTAGAGCGTATTTGTCCGCTTTTTGGTTCATGATTGGAATCAAAAGGCCAAGATAGACATTCTTTAAAATCAAAGTCAATGTCGCAATAGGTAAGCCCAATAGCAAAGCTGTTTCGGGTCCCGCATCAGCAGTAATTGCGAAAGCTGTTCCCAACACACCACCAGTAACAACATCTGGTGGAATCGCTGCACCAACAGAAAATGAACCGATAAATGCTAATTCTAGAGTAGCTCCCATAACGATTCCAGTCTTCAAATCACCTAATACTAGTCCAGTAAATAGACCTGTAACGATTGGCCGTGACAGTAATGATGTTCCTAATGCATATTCCGACTGGGCAATAAATGCAACGAGTCCGAGTAAAATTGCTTGAATGAACATTTTTCTTCAACCTTTCTTTTAAAGAACTTCAGTAACAATAACTTTTTTATCAGATGGTACTTGTCGTATTTCTACTTCGATTCCTTTATCGACCATTTCTGCTAATAGATCTTCTTCTTCCGGTAAAACATTGACTGCCTTACCCAGACTTCGCGTTCCTTCTTTTGCTTTGATTCCACCCAAATTGATTTTTTTGATTTCTGGATAGCCTTCTGCTAATTTCTTGGCATCAGCAATTGACTCCACTACAATAAAAAGTTTGTACTTATCTGTCACACCACTTTGTAATGCTGAAATTGAATCTTCGATATTTTTGATAACCAACTTTACTCCTTGTGGTTTAGCTAACTTGATTGTCGTTTTCCGAATTTCATTTGTTGGTACATCATCATTTGCAATCAAAATACAATCTGCCCCCAACCCTTGTGTCCAAGAAAATGCCACTTGTCCATGTAATAAACGGTGATCCACTCTTGTTAATAAAATCATTATTTTTCCTCCATTTATTTAATGATTTAAAACTCTTCTTCCTCTACTTCGTTGCTGATTAATGAATTACAAAACAGAATCGTTTGTTTCGTTTTCTCTAAAGTTTCTTTAATTAAACTTGAGAGTGATTCTGTTATTTGAAACTGCATAGTTAACTCAATTAAAAAAGGTAAATTCATTCCTGTAACTAAATAAAAATTGTCTTGTTGAATATACGTTAAAAATTCATTGTTCACACTCCCACCAAATAAATCCGTCACAACTACTAACTGATGATCTTGGTGACGTTCCATTATTTTTTTGACTTCTTTTTCTAAATTAAACTCTTCACTCAAGTAGCAATCTAGTGTTTCAATTTCTTTTTCTCCACAAATCAAATCCAAAGAAGATTTTATCCCCGATGCTAACTTTCCATGTGATGCTAAAATCAGCTTTCTTTTCAATAATGTTCACCTCTCCGTCCTTTACAGTTAAATAAAAGCAAGCAGCGTGCCAACTTTAGTGGCGTACTGCTTACTTTTCTAAAATTCTTCAGTTTTCATTGAGGTGTCCGTGTTTCTATAGACGATATCAAAAATATAAGCAACTTCAGAATCTGGAATCACGACACTATAATCACGTTCAATGACACTAAAAGCTTTCTTAAGGCTCTTCAAGCGTTCCTTTTGACACTGATCAAATACCAAGGGTCCTTCATAAGTTTCGATTGGGATATTTCGAATCAAACGCTCAATCAGACAGCTAACATGGACATATAGTGCTAATTTTTTTGCATTTGATAACTGAATCAAGTTAACTAATTCCAGGTCGCGTATAAATAAATCAATTTCACTCATCACTTTATCCGTATCAAGAATCGTGACTGAATCAATCACTCTTTCTAATGAAAAATTGCGGACGATGTTTGTATTAAAAATCTGCTTTTCTTCTGGTGTCATCACTTGACTTAGCCACTCATTCAATTTCTGATGCTCATCTCCTGAAATCAGTTCTTCTAAAGATAGGTATGCTACACCTTCAATTGCTGGATCATCTGTACCAATAATCCCTAAGACGTCATAAACAGAAAAAACAATCTCATTTACTTTTCTTTCATTTAAAATCCGATATTCTTGTGGCAAAATTTTTAGTTTGCAGGAATTAGGTAAACTTTTTTCTAATAACTGACTAATCTTAGTTGCCGTTCCTATACCTGTTTGACAAGTGGTTAACAAGGCTTTTGGTCGATTTTCCTCTGGATAGATGATTTCCCAATCAAAATGTACTTTATCAACAGACTCACTTGCAATTTCATTTAAAGTTCGTTGGTTCTTAATGTTTTCACCTACTAAAATCGCTAGTGGCGTTGTCACATTGTTCATAATGACAATTGGTACATTGATTTGCTTCGGAAAATACTGATAGATCTCTTTGAGGCTGCCCATATCCACTAAAATGACTAGTCCATTAGAAATATCATTGTTTTCACTGTATACTAGGATTTCTTCTGCAATTTGCTGTGGCGTTACATCTAAAGACATATCAAATGATTCAAAAATATTATGTTCTAAAAAACGGTTCGCAACATTTGCAATACTACTAGCTGTCGCATAACCATGGGCGACAATAATTGCTTTCGGTATTCCCTGTTTTTTGGTCCAATCTGCTTTTTTTAAATATAGGGTCAGAACGATTCGATCCATTACTGATACTTCAATATCGACCTTTGGTTTGCATAACTCAAGTATTCTTTCAACATAATGATAGCTTGCTGGATAGGCTTCCAAGAGCTGTGCTTCCAGTTGATAGACTAATCCCATAATCTGTCGATCCTCAGGTATCCAACGACTAGCACCACGTTGAAATAAATAATAGCCAACTGCGTATACACTATTTCCGTTAAACTTTATCTGATAAGCATTTTCCATTTGTTGAAAAGTTTCACGAACATATTGAGTTAGGTATAGCAATGTCTCATGTTTTTGGTTACGGTCTGTTTTAAATAGCAAATAGTCAAATAACCGATCAACTATTTCTTTTAATTTTAAATGGCACTCGTTCAAATGCCCGTTAGATTTTTGATATTCTAAAATGATAGTTGATAAAAAGTCATCCACTTTTTTTTGATTATGCGTATTTGGCATCATTAAATGTTCTACTTTAGATTCACTATGAATGACTATTTCTTCTGGAAATGATGTTTGTAAGTTGTAACTATGTTGCGAAAACAATCTTTCTGGTAGCTGATAAATGGTCAATTTGATTGGCTGTTCTTTCATCGATTCAGAGAAAGCTTTAGCCACCATGACCTTAATAATATTTTTTAATTCCCCAATATTCCCTTTAAATTTTCCATTAGCCAGTAATTCAAGTGTTTGACCACTAATCAAAAGATCGCGTTTGATTTTTGTTTGTTCATTAATCAGAAAAGAATAAATTAACTCGACTCGTTCATTCTTCTCTCGCTGTTGTAGTGAAGGAATTGTCACTTGGATCGGGATTCGCCGAATAAATGTATTTAAGAAATTACTAGTTAGCTCTTCTGTTGTTGCAAAAAATAACCTTGTTTGAACATTAATTGGATTACTTGTATCTCCCATTCGATAAATTAAATGCTGATCTAAATAAGTAAATAATTTTTCTTGACCTTCAGCAGTCAAGCGATGCACTTCATCTAAAAATAAAATCCCGCCATTTGCTAATTCAAATGCGCCTTTGCGATCGTCATCCGCCCCAGTGTAAGCCCCTCTCACATGTCCAAAAAGATTACTAGTCAGAAGTTCAGGATTATTCGCATATTGTGCACAATTCAATGTCACAAAAGGTGCGTCTTCTGCGATAAGATCATTTTGGATACAGTAATGATGAATCAATTTAACCAAATAGCTTTTTCCTGTACCACTTTCTCCATTAATCAAGACAGGTAATCCACCATCAGGATAGTTAAGCGCTGCTTTGATTTGTTCAATTACTTGATGCAAACTCTTATCGTGACCGATTAGAAGAGAAAATAAATCTTGTTTTTTACCAAACAAGGGTTGCTCAGATAAAATTTGTTTAGCGCTTTCATAATAGTTTGTGCGCAAAGTAAAAAACTGTTTTTCGAATGCTTCTTTGTGAAAATAATAAACTGGGCGTGAATTTATCTTCACTAACTCACCAGTTTCTGTCATAAGATTTAAATATTGGCTAACTGTATTTCGTTTCACTTTAAATATTTCAGCCAACTTTGAAGCAGTGAAGATATCACTTAAATCATTCAAATTGAGAAATGCCGTTTGGTTCTTCAAATAATTCAACAATTCTTCTTTCATGTACTCCCCCCCTTCTCTTTATAATAGAAAAAAAGCCTTCAAAGTCAATCCTTGTTTTTCTTTAGAAAAGTAGCTAATTATCATATATTAGTTGCTTCAAATGCGTTACCTTCCTATTCCCTTCTGGAAATAAATCCACAAACTATAACCATTCTCCTGCTCATTTTCAAGAGATTGCCTTTTAACTTTCATTTTTTTATTTTCAATCAGGTGGCTAATTCATAAAAGAATTGGACTGGAACAAAAGTAACCTAAATAGAAAAACGCCCAAAATTCGTTTTGAAAACGATAATTTTAGGCGTTTTTTAAATTGGAAAATGTGTTAAGAACGGCTGGATTTTAATTTTGTCCCTGTCTTGTCTTTTACTTATTTTACAACTACTGCATATTTTCTTGCATTGTAAATATTCTCAAATGTTGTTCGGCTTAGCCAATAGGAGCCACTGATTGGATCAGAAACATGAACTTGATTACTGCCCTTGTTGTAGCCATCGAGTGTTACTGCGTGATTATTATTGGCTGCTACCCCAAAATTCCAGTTGCCCCAGCGTATCGGTTGGAAATTAATCGTTACCCAAGCAACAACTGGGTTCCCGCTTTTCACTTCATTTAAAAGAATATTCATCGAACTTCCAGAAATGTTTTGAACATTGCCATACTTTTGTCCCCAAGTTGTTAATGGTGCAGGATAGATTGCGGAATAGGTCCAAGAATTTTCTACAAAAGGACTGCCAACAAAACCAGTATTTGGATTTCCATTTGTAGATTTAGGAATCGTATTTAAAAATTGAGTTAAGCTCCAGTTAGTGATTTTCCCTTTGTATTGTAAAGCTTGCAGTAATGAAGCACCCTCACAACCGCTTGGTGCACCTAAAGCGTATTGGTTGTAATTTTTCACACCAAGAAACTTATAGTCATCATTCGTTTGTTGGCCATTCCCTACCGCATACCAACCTACACCTTCATAGTTCCAGCCTTGTTTACTAATCACATTTTTCTCTTTTTCGTCTAGCGTGTAATGATGCCAGTTGACCCGTTTACTATACAGACGGCTAACGGGGATTCCATTTGTGCCAGTGTAAGAGTACCAACCAATGCCTTCATACTTCCAACCATATTTAGTGATATTGTCGCGCTCTTTCGCATTTAGCGTGTAAAAATGTTCCCCATTGTAACGGTTGTACAAACGATAAACAGGTGCACCAGTTGTTGGCGCTTGCCAGCCGACTCCTTCATAGTTCCAGCCAATTTTTCTCAGTTTATCACGCTCACCAGTATCTCTTGTGTAAAAATGTTCCCCACTATAGGGATTGAATAAACGATACATCGGAAATGTTTGAACAGAACTTTGAATCGCACTTCGCGCATAAAGACTTGATCCACCTTCTTGCAACTCTTCTTTTGGTGCCTCCGTTGCCTCTGCCTCAGCTTGACCTTCTTTGACTGGTGGCTCAACAGTTACTTGTTCCCCATTGACAATAGTTGTCTGAACTTCTTCATTCACTTGGTCTTCCTCTGTAACTGTACTACTTTTCGTTTGTTCCTCCGTATAAGTAGACATTATCGTCTGCTTATTCATTGTTGTATTCGTCGTTGTATCAATTGTTTCTTCAGCAAGAACACTTGTCGTTGCTAACATCGTTGCTAACATCGTTGCTAACATCGTTGTTGACAGCAACGTCACACATACTAAAT
The DNA here is from genome assembly GCF_001886265.1 of Enterococcus thailandicus. Lineage (GTDB taxonomy): Bacteria > Bacillota > Bacilli > Lactobacillales > Enterococcaceae > Enterococcus_B > Enterococcus_B thailandicus. The sequence goes on along the minus strand of NZ_JXLE01000008.1, from coordinate 19,167 downwards.
ACCCTACACCCTTTTTCATTAAACTGTTCCTCCGTAAAAATATGTCTCATTTATGATAACATTCTTTTTTACATTTATAAAAAAACATGAGTGATCCAAACGGACGCATACCTGCTCTTATCTTCACATACCAGTGTTCCTTTTTTATAGGGTAACCTTCTCTTCTGTTTCTTTATATTTACTTACTTAAATAAAAAATAGCTCAAGAAACCCCGTTACTGATTTCTTAAACTATCTTTCATTTAGTCATTTTGGCGTCACATCTTCCCCAAACCATCGCTGTGACAGTTTCTGAAACTCACCTGAGGCTTCTAGTTGATCAAACGCCTGATTGATTTTTGTCACTAATGTCTGATCTGATTTTCTCGCCCCTACTGCAAAATCCTCGCTTGCATAATCTCCAGTTAAAATGTGATAATCTTGCAATTGATTTTTTTGTTTCAAATAATAATTTGCATACACACGATCCATTAATAAACCATCAATTCGACCACTTCTCAAATCAATCAATGCTTCATTAAAGCTATCATATAGAACAGCTTCCTTGTTTTTAACATAATCTTTTAGGACTTCCGGTTGCTTCGTAAAGACATCGTAACCTGATGAACCATTTTGAGCACCTAGAATCTTCCCCTTCATGTCTGCAAAACTTGTGATTTTAGAACTTTTAGGCGTTATTAAAACTTGCATGTTTTCCATGTAAGGTTGTGTAAACTGTACTTTTTTTTCACGTGCAGGGGTTTTGGAATAGCCATTCCAAATCAGATCAATCGTTCCATTAGTCAACTCAAACTCCTTCATTGACCAGTCAATCGGTTGAAAGTTGACCTTGATTCCATATTCTTTAAACACAGCTTTAGCTAACTCGATATCAAAGCCAGTTAACTTACCATCTTTATCACGAAACCCCATCGGAACAAATGTATCGTCTAAGCCAATCGTGATTTCTTTTTCTTGATTGATTGTCGCCCAACTGTCTTCTGTTGGCTTTCGTCCACAACCAGAAAGTCCGAGTAAAATAAAAAGAACTAAAAATAATGCCTGAGTAAATTTTTTCATCTATTTTTTCTCCCTTTCTTTTACTGGTTTGGTGTTACTTTTAATAACTGATCGCTCACATTTTCTGCAAAAACTAAATCATGGGTCACAATAATTTGAGTTACACCTTCTTCTTTCAGAGATACAATCAACTTTTCAACTTGTTGACGCAACTCAGGGTCTAGTGCACTTGTTGGCTCATCATAAGCTAACACTCTGGGATTCATAGCTAACGCGCGTGCGATTGCAACACGTTGCTTTTGCCCACCTGACAATTGGAAAGGATAGCTGTCTAATAAATCACTGATACCTAAAGACTCTGCCAGCTCTTTTGCCTTTTTGGTATACACTTCTTTTGGCTGTTTTAACACATTCTTAGGCGCTAAAGTGATGTTATCGAAAATACTTAAATGTGGGAATAATTGAAAATCTTGGAATACAACGCCTACCACTTGTTCCCGATTTTTTAGTTCCGCTGGGTTAAATGGTTCTTGATCTAAATAAAACTCACCACTATCTACTTTTTCAAGTCCAGCTAATACACGAAGGAGGGTTGTCTTCCCACCACCAGAAGGACCAACGATAGCTAATGTCTTACCATCAGCAATGACTAAATCTAACTCTTTGATTACTTGTTTTTTACCAAATGTTTTACTTACTTTTTTTAATTCGATCATCTTTTTTCCTCCTAGCGATAATAGTTCAACTTCTCTTCTACTTGTTTCATAATCAATGTCAAGATTCCTGTCAGTGCAAGATAAATTCCTGCCACACCTAGTAATGGTAATAAACTAGCATCCCGTTCCATGGCAATTTTTCCTGCACGCATAACGTCCCCTAAACCTAAAATATAAACTAATGAAGAATCTTTCACCAAGTTGATGACTTCATTTCCTACAGAAGGAAGAACAATTTTTATTACCTGTGGGATCACGATTTTCGTCACTGTTTGAAAAGGACTAAATTGTAAAACTTGTGCTGCTTCATACTGTCCTTGTGGAATAGATTGGATTCCCCCGCGAAAGATTTCGGCAAAGTATGCCGCATAATTTAATACAAACGCTAGTAAAGCTGCTTCAAAACGATCGAAGACAATCCCAATCGTTGGTAACCCATAAAAAACAAAAATCAATTGTAAAAGTAATGGTGTTCCTCGCATAACCCAGACATACGTTTGAAGAAGATAACGAATTGGCTTAAAGTTGAGCGATAATCCTAACGCTAAAATCAATCCGAGTGGTAGTGAGCCGACTAATGTCAAACAAAATAATTTCAAGGTTGTCAGTGCTCCAACTAATAATTGCGGCATAACTTCAATTAAATCTTTCATTGTTTTTCCTCCTTTAAATAAAAAAAGCCCTCTTGGCTTGATGCCAAGAGGACGTTTACACGTGGTTCCACCTCTGTTTGCTTTTTCCTTGCAGAAAAAACCTCTAGCGGTCTTGTTTCCAGAAATTGGTGAAAAAAAAAGCCTTTGGTCGTTATGACCAAAGGACGAATAAACGTGGTTCCACCTTTTTTTGTTGGCACTTCACAGTCAGCCAACCTCATCTGGTCATCAAACAATGACCGCAGCTATAACGGGCTACCCGGGTTCTCCTACTTCTCAATTTCAAAAAACCGACTCCAAGATGTGTTTCACAATTAGTTGCTATCTCTTCGCACCAACCAGAGACTCTCTAAAAACTGCTAATGGCTACTCTTCTTTTCGATGTCATTTCATTTACTTACGTGTAATTTACAGGATTAATTTTCATTTGTCAAATTTTTTTTACCTGTTAAAATAAAAATAAATGAAGGAGGTCGAATGAAATATGCCACAAGCAACTGAACAAGAAGCGTACGAGCTACTTTCTCACCTAGGAATTTTTTATCAAAAAGTGGACCATCCAGCAATTACATCTGTTAAAAATTTGACATTTGATTTACCTGGTCCTCAAGTTAAAAATTTATTGTTGAAATCAAAAAAAGGCAAGCAAATTTATCTTGTTATCTTGCCTGATGAAAAACATGCTGATTTAAAAAAGTTAGCCGATGAATTAGCTGAGAAGCGTCTTTCTTTTTTATCAGAAGAACAAATGACCCAATTATTAGGCGTTCCTGCTGGCACCCTCACGCCTTTAGCCCTTATGCACGATACCGAAAATCAAATTCAAGTAGTTATTGATGCGGCAATCGACCAAAAAGACACAGTTGGCTTTCACCCAAACATAAATACAACAACATTAATTATCGATTTTGTAGATTTCCAAAAAATTCTAAAGTATTTAAATCATCCGCCAATTTTTGAAAGTTTATAGGCATTTGAAATTAAGTAAATAAGTCTGGTTCAAATTTTCTTTATTCATATCAAACAATCTGCTGAAAAATAGCAGAAATCTTATAAAAAGCCACGCAGCTTCTCATGTAGAAGCTTGCGTGGCTTTTTTGATTTTCTTTTATTCTTTAGTTGTTTAACTAATTTTGAGCTATTATTTTTAGAAAAGTGTTCTTACTTGTTTGAAGCAAGACGTTTTGTGCCACAACCTCTATTCACGGTGTTCCCAAAACAACTCCTCCAGATAGTTTGCATACACGGCAAAATATGAAAAGCTATTTTGCGTGTTTGCTCACTATCTTGTCGGAGCTAAGCGTTTTGCGCCACAATCTTTATTCACGTTATTCAAGAAATAACTCCTTCCAAATAAGTCCAAATTTCACAAAAATTTGAAAAGCAATTTCCGAAAATTTATTCTTATTTATTGGAGCAGCGCACTTCTTTCACAACCTTTTTCACGGTGTTCCCAAAACAACTCCTCCAGATAGTTTGCATACACGGCAAAATATGAAAAGCTATTTTGCGTGTTTGCTCACTATCTTGTCGGAGCTAAGCGTTTTGCGCCACATCCTTTTTCTACTACTCTTTCATCGCAGCTTTTAAAGCAGCTGCCAAAGGACTTTCTTCCGGCTCTTCCGCCTGTGAATATTTTTTCATCAGACGACGCTCTTCATGCTTCGTCATCTTTTTCTTTTGCTCTTTTTTCCCTAACATTTTTTCTGTCGTTCCATCATATTTACAACGGAAATAAGCGCCATTTTTTCCCTCAATGATTTCCATTTTTCGATGACATTGTGGGCAACGATGGTTAGAGACCTTAGGATCTTTTCGTCGACGATAACTACAGTCCGCATTCGTACAGACATAGATTTTACCGTCACGCGTATTTTTTTCTCGTAAATTTGAACCACATTCAGGACATTTCTTTTGTGTAATTGAAAAATCTTGATAAGATTGCTTGCTTGTTTTGATTTCTTGAACTAAACGTTTCGTTTCCTTTTCAATTCCTTGTAAAAATTGACCCGCCTGTTTTTTTCCTGCGGCAATGGCTTCCAGATCTTTTTCCCAACTTTCAGTCAATTCCGGTGTAACTAATGAAGGATTAACTAACTCAAGTAATTGCTTACCTTTCGGCGAAACTTGTAGACCAGCTGGTGTCCGCTCCATTAATTCTGATTTAATCAATTTTTCAATAATCTCCGCACGAGTCGCTGGTGTGCCCAAACTATACTTCTCCATAAATCCAAGTAAACTTGCTTCAGTTAATGGCTTTGGCGGTGCAGAAAGTTCTTTTTTGATAGTAAAGTTTGGCGTAATGCGCTGCCCTTTTTTCCATTCAACTTCGTTAACCGTTTCTTCCGCTGATTTCTTCCAGCCAGCTTGAACCACTCGATTTTGACGAAAAACAAATATTTCTTTTCCAAAATTTACGGTGATTTTTGTCTGGCTCACTTTATGTGGTTCAGCAAATAACGTTAAGAAACGTGTTACGATCATTTGATAAATTTTTTGTTCCTCGTTGCTCAATTTTTCATAACGTGGACGATTTTCCGTTGGTAACAGCGCATGATGATCAGTTACTTTGCTATCTTGAAAAACTTTTGTTTGTTTCACTACTGCGCCATTTTTCAAGTAAAGTTTCACTTCTGGTGCAAAATCACTAACAGCTTGTAGACGCTCTTTCATCGTGCTTTTCATATCATTTGTCAAATACTTACTATCTGTACGCGGATAAGTCACGATTTTGTGTGTTTCATACAAACTTTGAACTAAACTTAATGTTTTTTTCGCTGAATAACCATGTCGTTGGTTCGCTTCACGCTGGATTTCTGTCAAATCATAAGGCAACGGAGCAGGTTCAGTCTTTAGCTTTTCTTGAATCTCTGTTACCGTACCATTCGACTGACTTAATGTTTTCACAAGTGCTTGTGCTTCTTCTATTTTTTTCAACGCAAATTGATTTTTTTGAATCATTTTCGCTTGTTCGTTAGCAACCGCTAAATGGATTGTAAAATAAGTCTGTGGTCGAAATTGTTCAATCTTCTTTTCTTGATTACGTACTAAAGCTAAAGTTGGTGTTTGCACACGGCCTGCAGATAAATTATCCTGATATTTAACCGTCAATGCTCGTGTCACATTTAAACCGACTAACCAGTCTGCTTTTGCTCTTGCCAAAGCAGACGCATAAAGTGCATCGTATTCTTTGGCTGGCTTGAGGTGCTTAAATCCATCTTTGATTGCTTTATCTGTTTGAGAAGAAATCCATAAACGTTTTACTGGTTTATTAAAATGTACGTATTCTAAAATCCAGCGCGCGACTAACTCGCCTTCTCTTCCAGCATCCGTTGCAATGACAACTTCATCCACATCTTTTCGGGTTGCTAATTGCTTGATTGCCTTTAATTGATGGCCAGTTTTTGGTAGTGGTTTGATTCCTAGATTTTTGGGAATCATCGGTAATGTTTCCATCTGCCAACTCTGCCATTCTTTGTTCAAGTCTTCTGGCATTTTCAGTCCCAATAAATGACCAAGGGCCCAGGTCACAATCACCTTGGGTCCTTCGTAATAATTTTTATGTTTTTGATTAGCTCCAAGCACCTTGCTTAGGTCTTTGGCAACGCTTGGTTTTTCCGCTAGAATTAGTTGTTTCATAAAATTCCTTTCCACTTTCTACGCTGAGTGGTTGATTTTCTTTTAATAAAGCTAAACCTTTATATTGTTGGAGATCATCATCACATTCTTCACACCAGCGCTCTTCTCCTTCATTCCAAAAGGCGCTTAGAAAGTTGCTCTTCGCATTGATATATTCATATTTTTGATGGATTGCGATCCATTGTTTTTCATACTCAGCTTTGGCTTCTTCAAAAGAATCAAAGATTTTCTCATCTTGAATATCTTCTTCCCAATTCTCGAAAAACCACCATGGCTCATTATCACCAAACATGGTTATTACTTGATACATATTTGCGTTCCCTCTTTTCAACTTAGACGTAAGCATTTTGTTCTGCTCGTTTCACAATAGCTACATCTTAGTCACTTTTCAAAAAAGTTGCAAGAAATCACTCTTACGAAAATCAATCTATTTTAATTTTCATTTATCCAAACCTTTTTTAGATGACAATGTCGCAATAAAATCTTCAATCATCCAGCGATAGCTTTCTTCTGGATCCACTTGTGGTTCACGAGTAAAATAGCCTAAAAAACGTAAAGATAAATACCCATGGATCAGACTTCTTAGCTCACGGCTGCGATGAACTTTTTCTTCATTTGTTAATTCAAATACTTCAAAAATCTGCAAGATGATTTGATTCGTTTCATGGATCCCATCGAGTAAAATTTCTTCATTCGTGTGGGGAATACTAATCAATAACTCATAGACTGCGCGATTGGCAAAAGCAAATTCTTGATAAGTTTTTGCGTATATTCGGAGTGCCTCAGCACCACTTTTCCCAACTAATGCTCGTAACAATTGGTCATTCAGTTCACGTAAAAGCTGCGCAGTCAACGCCGTTTTCACCTCACGAATATTTTTAAAATAGTTATAGAGTGAAGGCGACTTGATGTCTAAACGTTTTGCTAAATGTTGAAAAGTAAGTTGTTGCACATCCATTTCTTCTGCTAACTCACGAAAACAGTCGATGATTTTTTCTTGAGACAGATTTCTCTTTTTCATTTCTTTAATCTCCTCATAAGTAAAAAAATCCTTAACATTCATAGTTTAACATGAAAAACTCGGATAAAAAAGGAAGTTTTGTTGATAAACTACAAGTTGTAGTTTATAATAATCGACTGTAGATGAAAATTTTCAGAAAGAAGGATTTTGCTTGACTACGGAAATAAAAAGAAAAATATTTAGAAGAAGAGAAGTTTGGGAACGCAATCTACTCGTTTTATGGTTTGGAACTTTTATGGCTGGTATTGGGTTCAGTCTGGTCATGCCATTTATGTCACTTTACATAGATACGTTAGGTCATTATAGTACCGCTCAGTTGAATTTTTGGAGTGGCTTAACCTTTTCTTCTACTTTTTTGGTAACGACGATTATCTCCCCATGGTGGGGAAAACTTGCCGATCAAAAAGGGCGAAAATTGATGCTGTTACGTGCTTCTCTTGGGATGGCAGTTGTGATTGCCTTAATGGGTTGCGTCAGCAATGTTTATCAACTTGTTGGCTTACGTCTTTTGCAAGGTATCTTTTCGGGCTACATCAGTAATGCCACCGCTCTCGTTGCGACAGGTACTCCTAAAGAAAAAAGTGGTCAAGTTCTTGGAACACTGGCTACTGGATCAGTTACTGGAACATTACTCGGTCCGCTGTTAGGTGGTATTTCTGCTTCAACCTTTGGCTATCGTCCAACATTTTTCATTACTGGAATTATTTTATTTTTGGTTTTTCTACTTAGTCTATTTTTTGTTCATGAAGAATTTATACCTGTGAAAAAAGAAAACATGGTTTCTGCTAAACAAATTTTTCGAGAGCTTAAGTATCCTCAAGTTGTCTTGGGAATGTTTATCACTACAATGATTATCCAAGCATCTAATAATTCAATTAGTCCAATCATTAGTTTGTATATTCGTCAGTTATTGAATGGACATGGAGACGTGACTTTAGTTAGCGGAATTATTGCATCGATTCCTGGGATAGCAACTTTGATTGCAGCACCTCGTTTTGGACGGCTTGGTGATCGAATCGGTAGTGAACGAATTCTAGCAATCGGCTTAGGCTTTGCCGTCTTAGTTTATATTCCAATGGCATTTGTCACAAATGTTTGGCAGCTTGCTGGTTTGCGTTTTTTAGTTGGGATCTCGGATGCTTGTCTTCTTCCAGCGGTTCAAGCATTGATCACGAAATATTCACCACATCACGCTGCTGGTAGAATTTTTAGTTACAATCAATCTTTCCAAGCGACAGGGAATGTGATTGGTCCAATGATTGGTTCAAGCGTTTCAAGTGCTTTTGGTTATCGGGGCGTGTTTCTCTCAACCTCGTTACTCGTTATGGTTAATTTTTTATTAGTCCGTCATAATACACAAGAAATCCATGAACCCGTTGTTGAAAAGTCAGTTTCTTTAGATGATTCAGCATTAACAGAGCATTCTTTGAAAAAAAAACAATTACATTAACTAAAAAATGAAAAGGTTGGTTGCCATGTCAGCCAGCCTTTTTTACACCAATTTCTCTTAACTTATCTGCTAGTAAATAAAAAAATAGCTACTCCCAATTAGGAGCAGCTATTTTTTTATTTATTTTTTGTTACTTGCGTTACTTAAAATAATCATTAATGTTTGTTCTAAACGATGACAACTGTTTTTGAACATCACTCCTTATCTTCTCGGAGTTAAACGATTTGGGCCGCAACCTTTGATATTCGGTGCTCTCAAATCAACTCCTTGTGATAACTCTTGATTGTTCCAAACGATGGCAACTGTTTTTGAACATCACTCCTTATCTTCTCGGAGTTAAACGATTTGGGCCGCAACCTTTAGATATATTGCAACACTTTTGCTTCTTGGAAGGCATTATCAATTAAACCGCCACCCAAACATTCCATTCCATCATAAAAGACAACTGCTTGCCCTGGTGTGATCGCACGTACTGGTTCATCAAAAATGACTTCTGCACGATTTCCAGGAAGTAAGCGAACCGTTACAGGAACATCTTGTTGACGATAACGGAATTTCGCTGTGCATTTGAATTCTTTCGGCATTTCATTGTTGGTTGTGAAATGAATTTCACTTGCTTCAAGACTTGTTGCATACAAGGCAGGATGATTAAATCCTTGTCCAACATATAACGTGTTTGTTGTTAAGTCTTTTCCAACAACAAACCATGGTTCTTGTGTCTTTCCGCCACCACCAATTCCTAATCCTTGGCGTTGACCGATTGTGTAATACATTAAACCAGCATGTTGTCCCATGACTTCACCATCAAGCGTCACCATGTTTCCTTTTTTTGCTGGTAAGTAATTGCTTAAAAATTGTTTGAAATTCTTTTCTCCAATAAAACAGATCCCAGTTGAATCTTTTTTCTTTGCTGTCGCTAAGCCAGCACGTTCAGCAATGGCACGTACTTCTGATTTTTCCATACCGCCTAGTGGGAACATTGTTTTTGCTAATTGTTCTTGTGACAATTGGCTCAAGAAATAGGTTTGATCCTTGTTATTGTCCACACCACGAAGCATGTGAACCACACCATTTTCATCACGAGAAACTTGTGCATAATGCCCAGTTGCTACATATTCTGCACCTAAATCCATTGCGTAATCTAAAAATGCCTTAAACTTGATTTCTTTATTACACATCACATCTGGATTTGGTGTCCGTCCTGCACGGTATTCTGCTAAGAAATATTCAAACACTCGATCCCAATATTCTTTTTCAAAATTCACAGAGTAATAAGGAATTCCAATTTGCGCTGCAACTTTTGCAACATCTTTGTAGTCTTCCGTCGCTGTACATACGCCATTTTCGTCAGTATCGTCCCAATTTTTCATGAAGATACCAACGACATCATACCCTTGTTCCTTTAGTAAAAGTGCTGTTACTGATGAGTCAACTCCGCCACTCATCCCTACGACAACGCGTGTTTTGCTGTTGTCTGTCATACTATCACCATCATTTCAATTAGATTTTCTGAAACATCTACGAGTTGAAGGTCGCAACTTTTCAGTGCTTTCCATTATACGTCATTTTTTTGAAAATTTCATCTCTTTGTTCTTAAGATTTTACCAAAAATAATTTCAATAATTTATAACCAAAAAATCACCGTTTTATATAAGATGAAGTTTGTTCATAATCGGTTAATTTTTGCTAATTCTTCTTGCTTTGCTTGAAAAATTTCATCAATGTTTGCTTCTGATAATGGCGATCCGAATGGTAAGGTTTTGGCTAATAATTTCCTTTCCGGCGCATCTACACCCACATTTACATCATTGCCGATTGGAACACTATAATTATGGATGTGACCGTGCAAATTACGAACGGCATCATTTTGCCCCAACAATAAAGGATAATGCGTTAAGTAATATTGATGGTGATTAAATTTAACGATTGCACCGACATCATGAAAATAAAACTTCTTGTCTTGATTCATCATTCCAGGATCATTTTTTTCTAAATAACGAAAAAAGGCACGGCTATCATGGTTGCCTTTAATAAAATGGATTTCCCCATTTAGTTGTTTCACTTGTTCAAGTATTTCCTGACTCCCCTTTTCATACTGAGGATGCATGGCAAGATCACCTAAGTGATAAACGGTATCTTGCTCTTTTACAATAGCATTCCAGCTATCGATAAGTTGAGCATTCATTTCATCAACTGTTTTAAATAAACGTGGAGCAAAATCATTTTGTCCTAATAGAGCCTCATGAAAAAAATGAAGATCACTAATAAAATAATTCATGTTCTCGCCTCTTTCTAAACTTATCAAGTTCTCTTTATTTTAGCGTTCTTTTGCTAAAATCACTAAAGTTAAAGCCAAATAAAGGGAAGTTGTTTTTCATTCATGCTAAACTGAACGTAGCTATTGCTTAAACTAAACGAGAGAGAAGGGAAAACATTATGACAATCTCATTTACTGGAACAATCAAACCAGACCAAACAATTATCGAGTTAGCTGAGAGCCAAGGAACCTTAACCATTTCAACTAAGAAAGTAGAACCTATGGACAACTCTTTTGAATTATACTTCCAAAATCGCCACTGTGTTGGAATTGATTCCGTACCTAAAGACTTCGATACGCTTATTTTGGTAACGCTCCCTTGGGAAATAGAAGCAAATTATTTAAGTCACTCCTTTTTAGTACTCGCAGAAGAAAACAACTTAACCATTTTGAAACCAGAAGAAATTGCCAAGCAGATCCCTACAAATGTTTTACCGAAAATCGAGGAAACACGCGAACAATTTTTGCGTATACTGACAACAATCGGTTACTTCTTCTTGCCAGCAGAAACAAAGAAAAAGAAACCAGCCAAAGCACGTCATCGTTGGACAAAAGAAGTCAGTGAGATTCCATTCACTGTTCATTTTCGTGGCAGTAAAGCCACCCTTTATTGGAAAAGTCGAAATGAAATGCTAGTTAAAAAAGGCGCTATTATGATGGAGGAAGCTCCGCTTAATAAAGATGGTTCCGTGAGTTACGCCGCAAAGTATGGTGACAAATTACGTGCCGATCATCAAGAAAACATTTCTGGTAATAAAACAACTGCTGATATTATTTTGAAAAGTGTCAATGAAGTGAGTCTGTTCCTTTACCTTGGCGGGACAAACAGTTGGCTTGAAATTCTGGATGAGAATGGGAAAAGTCTAGATGAATGGACTAGAGTAGACTAATTAATTGATAAAAAATTCAAACAAAAAAAAGTAGCATCAAACATAGTAAAACAGGAGCTGTGACAAAATGATTGTCATAGCTCCTGTTTCTTAATAGGCGATATTTCCCAAATCAGCTTTTTCGGCAACAAGTCCTCTTTTCATAAAAATATGAGGAACTATTTTTAGAAAAATTTCTTATTGCGTGAAGCTGACCGCTTGGAGCTACAACCTTTTTTCCTCGGTGTTCCCAAAACAACTCCTCGCAATAGCTTGCATCCACTTCAAAATATGAAAGGCTATTTTGAGTGCCAGCTCGCTATCTTGTCGGAGCTAAACGTTTTGCGCCACAACCTTTTCCTCGGTACTCAAGAAGTAACTCCTTCAAAATAAGAATAAATTTCACAAAAATTTTAGAAGCAATTTCTGAAAATTTATTCTTATTTATTAGAGCTGAGCGTTTTGAGCCACAGCTTTTATTCACGGTGTTCACAAAGTAGCTTCTTCGGTAATAAGTCTTTTTTTCATAAAAACATGAGAAACTATTTTTAGAAAAAATTCCTTATTACTTAAAGCTAACCACTTTGAGCCACAGCCTTTTTCTTAACGAATCAAATCTGTGTCTGGATGTTCCAATAATTGCTTGACTTGTTTTCGCGTTGTCAATGGTACATCCCCTTGAATCGCATGCGCAAGTCGTGCATTGGCAATAGCAAATGCAACAGTTTCTTCCAATGACCAGCCTTCTGCAAAACCAAGTAGGATTCCTGCGGCATACGCATCTCCAGCACCAATCCGATCTAAAACCTCTAATCGTTGTTTGGGTATTTCAAATGCGTCTGTCGGCGTTATCAAATAACCGCTCAAAAATTTTTCGTGATTAATCACTTGGCGTTTTGTACCAGCAAACCACGTAATATCATAATGTGCTAAAAAGGATTGGATAAAGGCTGTTTCATTTTCTGAAACGGAGACTTCTGTTTTCCATTGCATCAACTCCACCAAATCTCGGGTGGAACCAAAAACTATCGTACAATAAGGCAATATTTCTTCGTAACGCTGTTTCATTTGCTCTTTTTTCCCTGGTTCTTGGTTTAAACTTGGGCGAAAATTAAAATCAAAACAAACGATTTTCCCCGCAGCATGTGCCTCTTTTGCCAACGTAATCGCCGTTTGTGCTGTAATTTCAGTCAAACTTAAACTAATTCCGCAGATATGAAGCATATCCACTTGCTCAATGAATTGTTTCACGTCATAAGCTTCGATTGGAGACAAACTAAACGAACTACTTTTTCGGTTTTGGTAAGTCACTTCGGTTGGTCTTGCACCAAATCCCATCTCCGCAAAGTACGTACCAATATGTTGATGTTGTTGAACGATATACGCTGTTTGAATACCTAAACTTTTTAAATTAGCTAACGCAGCTTTCCCCAAACGATTATCGGGTAACGCCGTCAACAGATAACTTTCTATTTCAAAATGTGCTAAATTTCCAACCAGATTCACACCTGTTCCCGTATACGCCATTCGCAAAGTATGTGTTTGTTCCAATTGCAAATGTTCAGGGGGCGTCAAGCGTAACATCACTTCACCATATGCACCAATCTTCATTTTTTTCACTTTACTTCACCAGCTTCTCCATCATTTCCAATAACGTTTTAACATCTTCAACTTTTGTATCTCCTGTTTCTGAATCAATAATTGAGCTATAAACATGGGGAATGATTTTTTTCACACCAGCATCAACGGCAATCTGCACGATCTCTTCGAAATTCGCCAAATCAATGCCACCAGTTGGCTCCAACGCAAAAGCGAATTCCGCACAAGCTTTTGCGACTGCTTGATATTCTTCTTTGTGCGCAAGTCCCTTCATAGGGAAATATTTAATGGATGTCCCGCCCATGTCTTTTAACAACTGAATAGCTGTTTCAATTGGTACTTCAGCTGCAGGTGCTTGTGAACTTAATGGCCCAGTTGCGATATTGACATAGCCCACTTTTCCAGTCGGTGACACAAGACCATTGACAACTGTTTCTTCTTGTTGTAGTAATGCTCGTGAAGCACCTACTCCCGTAAATACTTGGTTCACATGTTGTGGTTGCAAAACAGCCGACAGTCTTGAGACCATTTGGCTTTGATTGGGATCGCCCGCACCCAAACCAACGGACAAAGCATTATTCGTTGCTTCTTGATATTTTTTCATATCAGTAATTGCTGCTTCATCTGTTTCGTAATTTTTTGAAAGAACACCTAAAACAATATGACCATTGGCTGCTTCATAACATGCTTTTGCATTTTCGACAGAGTTTGCTAAAACGTTTAGACAAATTCGATCGGCTAAATAATTTGGACTAAGTGACATCTTCATTCTCCTCATCAATTGGTTTTAGTTTAAAATTTCTGCTAATCGTGTAATAATTTTTTTCATTTCGGCTTCTGTGACTGACCGAATATCAAATTCGATCACACCATTGTTTGCCTGATATTCTCTTGTATAGATGGCAGGATCTTTTTCTTTCAACTCAGTAATCACTTCTTTAGCTGACTTTTCACCTGAAACTTTGATGCTTGCCCGATAAATATCCCGACCAGCACCATCCTGCACGATTTTTGCTTCAATATTTGGTAGTTGGTTCATCGCCTCAACAAAAGGAAGTAATCTTTTTTTCATTGATTCCCCAGTTTCACTTCCTGTAAGTAAATAGTCCTCAACGGCTTGAGTAAAGCCTAGTAAATTATCTTTGCCGATTTTCATCGCACGTCCGATTCCTTTGCTTTGCAAACGAACCCATTCCACATACGTTTTCTTGCCAATCACTAAGCCAGCACTAGGGCCTTCAATTGCTTTCGCGCCAGAGTAAATTACTAAGTCGGCACCAAGTTGACTATAAGTAAACAAATCTTCTTCTGCGGCTGCATCAACAATTAAAGGAAGATCATGTTGATGTGCCACTGCTGCAGCTTCTTGGACACTCAGCATACTTTTTTGAACGGTGTGATGACTTTTAATATATAAAATTGCTGCTGTTTCTTCCGTAATCATCATTTCTAGGTGATCAGGTGTACACATATTGGCATATCCTGCCTCGACAACTTGTCCACCACCTTGTTCAACCATCACTTCAACAGGCGTACCATAATCCACATTATGACCCTTAGGTAAAATGATTTCTCGCTTGGTGATTTTTTTGGTATAAGGGTGATACACGTGATAGGCACTTCCTTGCCCAATAATGCCAGCAACTGACTGTGCAATTCCAGCTGAGGCACTCGAAACGATTTGAGTATCTTCGACTTGAAGTAGCCCAGCCAAGTAGCTCCCTGTTTCTTTCACTAATTCACTCATTTCAAAAAAGTGTTCACCGCCAAAACGCTGCGCTTCCAGCACTTTTTCTGAAACCTTTGATACACCTAGAATGGTCATTTTTCCAGAAGCGTTGATGACTTCTTTTAAGTGAAATTTTTCATAACTGACAGTCATAAATTTCCCCTCCAATAATGGTTTTGACTGGTTTGATCTGACTATCCGTCGTCCGAGTAAAACCATTGGAATCTGTTAACACTTTTGGTTCTTCTAAAAATTCAAAAATCGTTAAATCTGCATCAAATCGTTCTTTCAACTGCCCTTTATTGGCTAGATGAAAGTTTTCCGCAGGTGCCTTTGTTACTTTTTCAATAATTTCTTCCCAAGAATAACCAACGACATGTAACTTTTCCATCGTGGTTGCTAAATCATAAACTGGTCCATTTTCACGATTACGAATATAGATATCCGTACTAATTGATGATGCTTTGATATTTGCTTGTTTTGCGACTTCTGCCACATGAAAATTGAAACTATCTGTCCCATGACCAATATCAAAAATGATTCCTTTCGCAAAGGCTTCTTTAGCAATCAATTTGATTTCATTTGTTTCTGAATCAAGGATACCATTACTTTTTCCATTGAAACAGTGAGTCAAGACATCTCCCTTTTCCATTCTAGCTAAAACTTCGGCTAATTCTGGTGGCGCAGAACCAATATGAACCATTAAAGGTAGATGCTGATTCTCATTTTGGATTTTTTTAGCTAAATCTAGTGGTGTGATGCCATTTTTTCCTACCACAGTTTTACTCATTCGTGCCTTGATTCCAACAATGAATTCAGGAAGTTCATTCATTTTTTGTTTCACTAATGTTTCTTGCACTTTACTTAAATCAGCTAACTCATCTTGCGTGACAATTCCCCATTTAGAGATATTCAGTAGCGCATAGACATTCGTTTTTGCTTGCTTGGCGTAACGATAAAACGTTTCGATATTTTCTGCGCCAGTTGTTCCGGCATCAATAACGGTCGTCACACCTTTTTCAACGCCAATTTTATCCGGATAATCATAATAAAGCGTCATTTCTTCAAAACAATGTACATGATCATCAATCCAGCCAGCTGATAAATATTGCTGTGAGGATAAGGTCAACGTTTCTTTTGTCTCTCCCGTAATTTTGGGTGCAATTTGGCTGATTTTCCCATTTTCAATACCAATTTCAAAGGACGGACCTTTAAGTTCTTTTGCATTTTTTATTACTAAATCAAACATGGCGACACCCTACTTTTCAATAAATTTAAATTTTGACCAAGGATGAATAAATGGCAATAAAATAAGCTCTTCTTCACGAATTGTTCCTACTTTATTTTTTCTTGAATCACTATGAGGCTCTAAAACGACTTGAAGTTCATTTTTGTATTTGCCAAATTGATCATTGCCAATCACAACGTCACCCACCTGAAATTCAAAACTTGCATCATGGACAGGATTGTCTACATTTTTATATTTTTTTCGTACTTCAGTTGAACGAATCACTTGGTTGGTAATATCTCCACGACGAACATGTTGCTCATTCAATACGATTTGACGCTCTACTTCATTTACTTCTGGTACAAATTCAATCGCAAAAACAGTTTGATAACGATCAATCTTGCCTAAAGCTTCTAGCTCTTCTTCTGAAGCATATGCATTTCCGATAATAACGTCATCAATCAAGTCTGTCGCAAATAAATGTTTTGCAGCAACATCAACAGGTAAATGGCGATGCATTTCTAATGTTGGTAACCCATCGTTGATGTCCCAAGGGCCAATTTCTCCAACTTGTGAAGTAATGAATGCCGCTGTGCGAATACCTTGACGTTTAAAGCGTTGGCTACATTTTTCAAAAAATTCAAAAGGTAAAGCCGTGCCTTCTTGGGGATAAAAATTATGACAACCATATAAAAATGGTGTATTTGCTTGATAAGTCAAAATGTTATCTAAGTAAGCAACATCATTACTCATATTTAATTCGATTGCTAATTCATAAGGATTGTATGTTAGCATTGCTTCCTTATTTCCATCAAAACCTAAATCTAAACGAATGCCATCCGCACCTAATTCGTTGAAAAAACTCAAATCATCATACGAAATGCCAAGCTGTTCAAAAATCGTTGGTGCAACATCTAAAATCGTTTCGTAACCAAGTGATTTGGCGAAAAAAATCAAATTTTTGAATTTTTCTTTGACAACTTCACTATCTTCATTGATTTCTAACATACTCATAAAAATTCGACGGAAACCATAACGATGTGCCAGTTCAATATAAGCACGATCTGTCTCACTATCACTGTGGTCTGGATAAACTGAAATACCTAAAACTCTCTTCATACTTCTTCTCCTCGTTCCATTTTTTCAAATTTTTTTCGGTACTTATAAGCAATACTTGTGGCAAAAAGAATGGTCACAATTCCTACAAGTTGGTGTAAACCAGCAAAAAGTCCACTCAAAATAATCACAGTTGAAATACCAATGATTGCAATAACTAGAAAATAACGTAATTTCATCTGCTCCATTTTTGGAGGTAATCCTCTTTTTTCCAAATAAGTATGTGCTGCAATTAACACAACTATGCCAACGATCAGTTCCATTTTTTCACCACCATTCACTTTTACTGATTCAATTCAATAAAGGGCAGGACTGCATCCCGCCCTTCGTTGTTTATTGTTCTTGCGTGATCCCAGTATTCAATACTTCTTGTGTTGCTTGTTCTTGTGCCTGTTCTTCAGCTTCTCTTGCTAGCTGTTGTTTTTCAAATACTTTAAAGAATGGATAGTAAATTCCTAACGTAATGAAGAAGTTCACCACAACTAAGATTCCTGCGGCTACGCTCCAATTCGTGCTCATCCAAGCAGCGATTGGTGCAGGCATTGCAAATGGTAAGCGTGCGACCATCATCGGTACAACTCCGCTGATTGTTAAGACATAAGATAAAGTTGTTGTAATCAACGGTGCTACGATAAATGGAATACCTAAAACAGGATTCATCACGATTGGAGCCCCGAAAATCACTGGTTCATTGATGTTAAATAAGCCAGGGAGAATGGATAATCGTCCTAAACTCTTCAAATATTTTGATTTTGAGAACATGAACAACACGACTAAAGCAAGGGTTGTTCCAGCGCCACCAATCCAAATGAACCATTGTAAAAATTGTTCTGTGAAAATATTTGGCATGTTTTGTGCACTTGCTCCAGCATTGAATGCATCAATGTTTTCAGCAATTGAAATATCCCAAAACGGACGGATAACTGGTCCCATGATTGCTGGCCCATGAATCCCTAAAACCCAGAAGAAGCAGATTAAGAAAACAGTTAGTAAACCACCAAACAAGCTATTTCCAGCTAAAATTCCTTTTAGAGGCATCAAAATTTGACTTAAGAATCCATTCAAATCGAATCCTAGCATATGACGAATAACCCAGAAGAAAATCAAGATTACTGCACCTGGGATCAAAGCGACAAATGAATTGGTGACTTCAGGTGGCACGCCATCTGGCATTTTGATGGTAATTTTCTTTTCAATAAAAAAGCGATAAATTTCTACAGAAATAATTGCAGTTACGATTGCACCAAATAATGACCCTGAACCTAAATTAGCAATATTGATATAGCGTCCTGCACCAATCACGTTATCCACATCTTCAAATACACGTGTTGGTGGTGCTGCAACGATCAAAAATGACATTAATGCTAAAATTCCGGCTGTTAATGAATCGACTTTGTAGCTTTTTGCTAATGATGAAGCAATCCCGAAAGTTGCATATAATGCTAAGATCCCAACGGTGTAACGAAATGGAATATCTAAAATTTCTCGGTATGGTTCAATCACTGCAGCAACTGATTCAATCGGAATATTTAACAAAATAGTGAAAAATGAACCAACAATCGTTAATGGCATTGTTGCGATGATTCCCTTTCTGATTGCAGTCATGTGTCGTTGTGTTCCAATTCGATTGGCTACTGGCATAATCTTTTGCTCAATGATGCCTACAAATTTATCCATGTTGCTCCCCCTCTAGTTCCTTTTGTTGTTATAACATTATAATGTTTACACAAAGAGAATAACACATATTTTTTATAATGTAAACGCTTTTTAAAATACAAAAAAGAAAAAGTGGAATCATTGTGAAGTGAGACCCAATAGTTAGACCACATAC
>NZ_JXLE01000007.1 GCF_001886265.1 Enterococcus thailandicus | reverse complement strand
ATGAGAAAAAGCAGCTTTACCTTGGTTCAACCAATTTTGGTAAAGAAGCGCAACTCTATTTACACCATGATAATCAAAATCATATTCTGCACATGATGCCCTTTACCTTCTCAAACTTTAGTGTGGATCGCTTACTCGTTTATTTAGCAAATCAAGAATCCTATTCCTATTTTGGGAAACATTTGCCAAAGAAACTAGTTGAAAAAGCCATTCTTTTATACTCGATCAATCAATCAACCGGAGATGTGCGAATTGCCCCGTTGGTCTATTCAAAAGAAACAGCTTCTTATCAGTACACAGAGGACAATCAATATCTACTAGAACAACAATATCTTTATCTGCCATTCGTGATGGAAGTCGAGAAAGAACGTCTGTTAAACGCAGCGTATCCATCATCAAAATAAGGTGACAAGATTGATAAGCACGTGACAAAGAAAATACTGCTAGGACACTCCCCAATGGGTAGTTGTCACAGTTTCCTGTTCTTTGTTAGCCCCCTGTTAGAACCGGGGGCTTTATTCCTGCAGTCCGGCTACGCCTTCCTGCAATAGACAAAACTCCAGATCGGGTAATTCGCTTGTGGCGAAACCCGACCTGGAGTTTGTCTCTGTATTTTGAACCCTAACAATTAACCAAACTGACTGATATTCCCATAATCAGTGCGAAATAAGCCATTCAGTCCAGCTTTCCTACCTATCCCTCTGGTTAGTTCTTATTCCTTTTCCGAAAGGGATAAATGATTGGCTAAATCTGTGTACATTTCAACCTTCAAAAATGTTTTCGAAATATTTCATCAGCACATGTCATACAAATTACCGGTGCGTTCTCAAATTCTAGTTCTTTAATTGATTTCAATTGAGGAGCAGTTACTTTTGGCGGAAATTTCCATTTTGTCCAAACCTCTTCCCCCGTTGAAATTTCTTTGTTGCAATTATTGCAATGAAAAGTTTTCGTTTCAAAAATATAAATAATTGCTTTATCCAATAAAAGCTTTCTACTTCTCAAATTATTTTTCTCTAATAAGAAAAACAGAAAAGTAATAAGGTACAACAGTGATGATTCCCAATGAAGAACAAACCATAATAATATTTTTCTAACTTATCCCCTTCAAGGAAATAATTTCTTTTTTTTCACTAAAATAAAGAATTTCTTGCAAAAAATAGAAACTACAAAATTATCAATCATTTCAAGGTAATATAACTACCTGAGTTTATTATCGATTAAAATGCTAAGCTAACTACATTTGCAAGAGAAGCGAGAGTTAAAGGTAAATATAGAATTTCTACTTTTTTAGCAATAGAAATAGGAATAAAATATTTAAAATGTATAGAAACTTTCTTTTTTTTTCTTGCTATCTTTTTATAATCACAACTCTCGATAATAGAATTACGATTTATTTTATACGGCTGAAAAAATCTATCACCAAAAAAATTCAAACATTAAGCCAAGGATTATGAAGTCAACATTTCGAAAAATGAACATACATTGGTAAGCAACTATAACTATTACCACAGACATAAAGTAACACAATATATTACTATTTAAGTGTACGCCACCAGTGAATATCCTCAAGGTATACAGCGCACAACAAAAAGAAAAAAGGAAACGCAGAAGCATTTCCTTTCAGTGATTTAATGAAAACAACACGATTTGACTTAGAGCCTTTTTATTTGAATTCATTTTCGCTTTATCCAACTTCATTTGATTACTCGGTTAAATACTTTTGACATGAGTATCAATGAAACATTCATTAATTATGGTTGCTTATTTCTTACTGCTTTTCTGGCCAATGCTAATCCGCCGATTATTCCGGCATTATCACCTAATTCGGGCGTAATAATGTAGCTATCAATTGGTGGTATTTCAACATATCCATTTATAAGCTCAACAAATTTATCCTGAACTTTTTTCTTCATGTGTTCTTGTTTCATTACACCACCGCCAAAAATAATTCTATCTGGCGAAAACATCAGTGTTGTATTGTATGCACATTGGGCAAGGTAAAAGGCTTCAATCTGCCAAAACGAATCGTCAGCCAATAAATTCTGGCCTTTTACACCCAACCGTTTTTCAATCGCTGGTCCTGCTGCCATCCCCTCTAAACAATCTTGATGGAAGGGACAGTTTCCTGAAAAATTGTCCTTTGGATGTCGCTTGATCAACATATGACCCATTTCCGGATGACTGAATCCCTCCACGAAAGTCCCATTGAGCAAGGCACCACCTCCTATACCTGTTCCCACAGTGAAATATGCAACACTTGCTAACCCTTTGCCAGAACCAGCAACATATTCACCATAGCAAGCCGCATTAACATCTGTTGTCCATTCAATCGGAATATTGAAATGTTGCTTTAGCGTTCCTACAAAATTGAAATTTTGCCAAGCAAGTTTTGGTGTTGATGTGATATGACCGAAACTCGTTGATTTGCATTGAACATCAATTGGACCAAAGCAGCCGACCCCGATGCCTGCCAATTGTTCCTTAAAAGGTTTAAAAAAATCAATGACCTGCTTCATTGTTTCAACTGGAGTTGTTGTGGGAAAACTGACTCTTTCCAAAATCGTTAATTCCTCAGTACCGACTGCACAGACAAATTTAGTCCCTCCAGCTTCAATTGCCCCATATATCATCATAGGTTCCTCCCTTCGAATATGTGAAAAACACTTCATTAACGCGGCAAGCGTTCTCGATCAGTGAAATGACGTTTAGTATTTCCTGAAGCTTCTGTTGAATACCAGTAAGCGACACTAGCAACATCGTCTTGCCGCTCAAATAAGCGAACATCATCGTTGCCGATTTGTTGTAAAGTGACCGATAAATCTTCGGTAAAACAGATGGGGTCTTGAAGATGCCAACGATAAAGACCATGTCGTGGCATTGCGTCGTCACCAAAGGCATGAACGGCATTCAATTTTCCCGTTTCAAAACGATCTCTTGTGGCATCTCTATTTGATTGGTAAGGATACCCTAAAAAGGCTGTTGAATAGTTTTTCGCATGTGGACGTCCGAACTCATCGTACTCATGAAAGGCCCACGCCCCGCCAAAATAATCTTCTGAACCTGTTGAGGTTACGGTCGGATACTCACTATCCCCATCAATGTAGAATTTAAACTCGCCTTCGCCCCACCAATAACGTTCTAGGCAGGTAAGCGCAAGGTAAGTACCCACGTAATAGCCTTGGCCCTTTAATCGATCAATTAACTTATAATCCTCCTGTAATTTGGTAATGCGTTCCCGATGCCAATTTGCGTGAAAATATAGGCTATTTTCTTCCAATTCGTCCACCAAAGCGTAATTTATCGTATAAAAAAATGAGGACATATCCTTCGGATGTAAATTCTCGATCGTAATTTTAGCGGATGTTTGGAAAGGCATTTCGAAATAGGAATTAAAGCCCCCCGTAGGATTAACCACTATCGGCAACGAGTTCACCTCGCAACGCTCTCCAAACCCATTACAAAAGAAATCCCCTAAAGGACTTTCAACAGCAGGGCTATCCGACCCATCCCAATAAATTCTTAAGATTAAATCACGTAAAACAAAACTGCCAAATTCTGTTCGATCACGAATCGTCATCCACATATGACGAATTATTCCCGTTCCAGTAATATCCGCAATCACAGTTTCTTCACCAGAAGTCAGCGGAATTGCGCCACGACCTTTGCGGCTTGGTCCTAGCCCGCTTGGCAACATCGCAGCTTTACCTTTCTCGCCTGTTGGATTTTCGGGAGTGATTGCTCGACTCTGGATTTTTTTAAATTGGGTAATATTTTTTAGTATACTCATCTTTTTCTCCTTTGAATGTGAATCGTTTTTCCCTTTTCTACGTGAAGAATTTTTTTCGTATCACTTATTTTCAATGGCTTTTCTGACAAATTTAAAATACTCAACTCGGATTGCGTACATTCAATCGAAATGAAGGCTTGACCGAACTTTAAATTTTTCCAAGAAAACGTTAAATTATCAACAGGATCAATTTGCAATACTCCTTTTTTGAATTTCAATCCGAAATATTGACTGATCATTGTACTGACAAAAAGGCCCGATGCCCAGCCGCATTTGCCGCAGCCAAAGTCTCGCACGACTTCTCCTTGTTTAGCCTCTAAGCGATACGGCCACCACCACCATGAACCGTCTAAATCTGCCAAACAAATCAGCTCCTCTAATCGGGTTGCGAAGGCTTGATGGTTGTGCAGATCACTCATTAAAACAGTGATAAAGCCTGGAAAAGTGGCGCCGGATTCTAATCCCCAAGTGATGCCTTTGATTTCCTCGCTATAGGTTGGATTGAAAGAACTAGCAGAAAAGGTCATGGTGTTCTGATATAAAGGATCTTTATTATCTAAAAATTGATAAAAAGGCATCAACGTAGTGTCTGATTCTTCTCCATCATGCATCAATAAATTGATTTTCCCATCCACAATCACATCACTTAAAAAGATTAACCCTTGCTCAAGAATCGGTTTTTGATAGTTCTTCACTGAATAGGTTGTTTTCTCCTCATCACCGATCCCCTCCAAAAATTGCTCCCCAAAAGTACCATCTATGGTCATTTGTTTACAAATTGATTCCTTTAGTTTACAGGCGATGTTTTTGTATCGCTTGCTAAGACTCAGTTGTTCTAGGACTTCAAAAATTTCTGCAAGTCCACTACAGGCCTTCCAAAGACAAAGATTGCTGCCGGTATGATACTTTCCAAGTGCAAAGGCGTCTGATAACCAAACAGATGGAAAAAGCATTGGTTCCCCTGACCGACGTTGAGCTAATATGTCCTCAATAATTCTTGAAGCATTCAGTAGAACCTGCGGATACCGCTCAAAGAATTTTGTATCCCCAGTATGTTCAAAATAAAGACTAGCCAGTAACGCACTGGATAACGAATTACTCAGAGAATGATTGATACCTCCTGTAAATTTTGAACCAGGAAACTTAACGCCATATTGATCAAACCATAGAACCGTTTTTTGACATAACTCCGGTTCAAACATGGTGAATGGCAATGATGCGTAATACATATCCTTATTCCAAATTCGATTAGTAGCAGGATAGCTGCCCCAATTGCTGCCGACGACCTGTCCCTGTCGATTCATACCGAAACTAGAAAAGCTTTGATAAAGTGCACGACGATAGAGATGGACAACTCTATCGTCTGGCATTGACAGCTGCCCAAATAGCTGAGCAAAATAGTTCAGTGTTTCCTTCAGCCATTTTTCGATATCAGATTCCTGAAAAGTCATTACTTCTTCAAAAGCATTTGGGTCCACAAAAGCAATGGCGAAGCTTGCCACTTCCTGTTGTGCGATCGTGTCCTTATTTCCTTTTTGAGAAATCAACACATTTTGCTGATCCGAATACTTCTCTTGATACAAAGGCACATCTTTCACTGAAACTTGAAGGCTTTCGTGTGTTTCATTCACAATGTAAACCTGTTGAACAAGCATACTTAAACGCTTATTAGCCAGTATGGGAGCAAAGGATACTACAATGACCTTAAACGTCGAATAATGATGAATATATCTAGGCAAACAGTCTTGAATCACATCGACTTCAATACGATGATCCGATTCTGACAAATGGTAGACAATCCCGTTTACTTCAACCTTTAAGGATAACGAATTGGTTTGAGAGAGCTGTTTATTGACCCAAACACCTGGTTTTTCCTCAGTTAGTAAATTTTCTCGATAAAAGGTCAACGTTTGAATCGTCCCGCAAACATCAAGGTTTGCTAATGTCTTTTGATTACTTACATCAAAGGTCAATCCCTTTACATCAGGGATATTTCGATAGTAGCTGTATTCGTTTGAGGTAGTCACAATTCCGTCGTTTAACTCGGTATTAAACAATGGATGCTTTGGAGAATGAATTACTTCATTAATAGTCATCTTTTCCCTCCTTGCTAAAAAACTGCAGCTACTAGGCTGCAGCTTTCTACTATGCGATTCCAAGTAATGACAATAAAATTCCCAACACGACCATTCCAAAAATAATTTTGATGACGCCGACTTTTTTATCTAGTAATTTGAAACAGCCCAATGTTACCAATAAAGGTACAATTCCTTTAAAAATACTATCGAGGATTTCTTGGACATTCATTAGCTCTTCGCCCTTCATTGAAAAGCTCAAAACGGTATTGAATTTGACCATACTGATCGTCATTGCGCCTACCATGATCAGACCCAAGATACTAGCAGCTTTTGTCAGAATTTCAATTAACCCGTTCGCATACAGCTTTTCAATATATTTAGAGCCTAATGAATAGCCTAAAACGCCGCCATAGTATCGCATCAAGTAATTAGGTATATTGAACATAACTAAAAAGATAATTGGTGCCAAAATATTTCCGGCATTGGCTAAGTTGATCGCTAGTCCCGCGGTAACGACACGCCAAACTCCCCAGAACAATGAATCGCCAATTCCAGCCAATGGTCCCATCAAACTCGTTTTGATCGCGTTGATACTTTCCACGTCAAAACCAGCTTTTTCAGAATTTTCCTTCTCCATCGATGCCGCAATCCCCATGACAAAGGACGCGCAAGGAATGGTCGTCGAAAAATACTGTGTATGACGCTCCAGCGCCGCAGCTCGATCTTCTTCACTTTTGTAGAAATGATTAATGAAGGGCATCATAGAATAGGCGAAACCACCGCCGCCCATCGTCACCGGATTCACCGAAGCATACATGGTCATCGAGCGCCAAAACATCTTTCGAACCAATTTTTTCTCATCTTTAGAAATTCCATCAGCTAATTTCATTGAAAGAAATCCTCCTCTTCTTGGTCAAGCGTTGCATTTACAGCAGCATCGCTTTGAACTGCATGAACAGATATATTTTTTAGTTGTAGATCTCTTTGGGCTATAACAATTGCAATAATCGTTCCAACTGCGGCAATTGCAATCAATGGTAACTCGAGATACGCCATAACAACGGCCCCAAAGAAAAACCACACAGCAATATTTTTACTCCAAAGCATCCGTAACAGCATCGCCATCCCAACTGCCGGCAGCAGATTTCCAGCGACTGTTAATCCGTTCATGATGACCTCTGGAATATTATCCAAGACGCTTTTGACAACATCTGCTCCAAATAAAACGGCAAAAAATGGAATAAGAGCATAAAGCGCATAGTGGACAAACCACATAAAGAAGTGCAGATTGATGATTCCTTTTTGATCACCAGATTTTGCAAATTTGAAAAATTTAGCAGCCATCGGTCCACATACAAAAGAAAAAATCATATTCATTAACTGTAATCCTAATACTGCTAGTGGAAAGACAATGGGAATAATCGCATCCACGTTTCCTCCCATTTTGATTGCGAACGCTGTAGCCAGCCCAGCAGCCAAAGAAGGCTCCGCCGTACTAGAGATTCCGATATTGACGACACCCATAAAGATGGCTTCTAGTGACGCCCCGACAATCAACCCCGTCTGCAAATCCCCCATCAACGCTCCTACTAACGGAGCAACAACAATCGGACGACTCAGCATGGACATCCCGAACATTTCATGTCCAGCAACTCCAATAAAAACGGCCAAAGCGACTACAAATGCATCATACATAATTTTTCTCCTTCCTTTTTCTAAAAATCACTCAAAATAGAGATAGCTGAACGTTTTTCCATCGCCGGTGTAGGCTGAAAAACGGTATCTGGATAAAGTTCAACTAATTCTTTTAAGTCTTGAATTTCTGACGTCGTTAACATCACTTCCTTTGATAAGGTTTTCTTATCTTCCGATGGCGGTGTCATTTTCCCAGCATTCCCCACGTTCATTAATTCGATTTCCGTTGGGAAAGCTTTCGCAACTTTTACCGCATCTTTGACATTAGGGACTAAAACCATCAAGCGCATGTCCTTCGCCCGCGGATCTTTTAACAAATGAATCGCGTCATCAACTGTTTTAATAATGACTTTGACATTCGATGGTGCAGCCATCTTCAATGTCATCTTTTGAATATCGTTGGTAGCCGCCTCATCGCTTGCTACTACTAACCCGGTTAAATTTAGACTCTTTGTCCAAGTCATCGCTACTTGTCCATGAATTAATCGTTCATCAATTCGCACTGCTTTAATCATTTTTCTTCCTCCTAAAAAAAATCTTCCTCTTCATTTACTACATGTACCTCATCAAGAATGGTCATCTTTAATTCCTGTTGGCATTTATTTACCAGTTCCTGAATATCCTCCTTTGTTAATTCCTTGGTTGCCAATACTATTTCGAGCAGAATTGGCAGATTAAAGCCAGACAAAATAGTTACAGCAATCTCTTTCTCCAAAAAGGTTTTGGTAATCTTCTGATTGACACTTCCGCCAAATAAATCGGTAAAAACAAAAATCTGATCCTGCTCATTCACCTGGTTTACAAATACATTCAACTCCTGTTCAAAATCACACTCATCCACATAAGCATTAATCACCGTAATCTCTTGAACCTTCCCCGTCAGTAATTGAATACTGCTAAGAAAGCCTGAAGCTAAGTGACCGTGAGTCGCTATTAGAATTTTCTTCATATGGTTAATTCCTTTCTTTCTGTTCACTTTTATATAAGCAATTCCTGTGCCAACTTTTAAAAACATTGGTTTAATCACGTTAATTCACATTAAAAAAAGTGTCTAACCTAAAAAAAACAGATTAGACACTTTTTTAGACACTTTATTTTTGAATATACGGTCCTAATAATTCATAGAGCAGCGAAAGCTCATAAGCATTGACTTTAAAATTATATTTCATCTCCATTGATTGAAAAATACTTCTAGAAACATAATAAAACTCATCTTCATCTGGTTTCAAATCATAATTCGGTTCTTCAGATTTTTCTGTCCGAGCCAAGAATAAACGTTCCATCATCAATGCCGTATGCATATAGAGATTTAGTTTTACACGGCCATTTAAAGTGAAATGATAGTAATTTTCATATTTAGAAATGACTGTTTCCACTTCACTCATCACGATCGTTGGGTTCAGAAAGTTCAAACGGTCCGCAATTCCTTCCAACGAAAAGAATTTTACTAGCTCCTGAATCAAGCGGTTAAATTCTGCCGGCTTCATTTCAGGACTCAAAATATGCTTCAAATTGGCTGCTCCATCACCGTCTAAGATGTCATAAACATTAATATTAGAAATTGAAAAGGAACGTGGAAGATCCGAAGTCGTGATGACCAATTTTGTCTTGTCAAAATAAGTTTCATCATTTTGGTCGATTAATTCACGTAGTTCTCTGTAGTCCTTCGTGAAAACTTCGATGGATTCATCCGATAAATGATGACGAAAAACATCTTTCAATTTGTCCGAAATCCCCAAACCCGACATACAGGAAATGATAATGTTGCTACTTTGAGAAAAGCCTTCAAAGTATTGAACATTGATTGAATACTTGTCTGCTGCATCCTCCGCAATCTGTTTAAATGGCGCATTCATCGTCATCTTCAAGCCAATATCAAGTGCAATGGAAGTCGTCAAATTATTCAGAAGAAGTAACTCCCCTTTTAAATCGTTCTTGATCTGTGTGTAAATTTGATTTAAAGAGCCCATATCTACGATCAGCACTAGACTATCTGTATTCACTTGCCTTTTCACGAAATTCCTTGTCGATTCGACAATCTCTGACACATTACTCTCTACTGGCATATCCAACGCTTCAAAAACATAATTGCCGCATAATTGATTCACTACTGCTTGAATGCTGCTAGCCGTACTATCTCCGTGAGCAAGCAACAGGCCCTTCAGCTCGATGGATTCATCTACATAATCAGATAAAGTCACGACAATAAGCAGTCTTAGAAAGTTCTCGTCCTTTTCTGAGAGCGGTGGTAAATGCTCCAAGAACTGATTACATAAGTAAGTCGTCCGAGGTAGATTTGCAGCTAATGTACGATTTATCCCGGTTAAGTCTGTCTTATAGCTTGGGGAAATGACATAGGATCTGCTAATAATTTCTGCAACAGGTCCACTCGTCGTCAATCCGTACGTTTTTCCTAAAACGGATACCCAGACCTTTCTAAACATCTGAATCATCAATTTTCTACTCATTGATAAAAAAGAATCCTTATCAATGTGATGCACCAAATGCTGTACTTCATTCTTTATCGAAGAAAAATTTTCATTGAAATTACCTTCATTTATCAACTGAGTAATTTTTTCCAAAATCGAATCATAATCAAACGGTTTGATTCGATCCGTTTTTATCTTTTGATTTTTCTTTATCAATAAACTAGCAATCGGCAAGCTTTCTATCTCGGATTCCAGCATATTTAACTGAATCAAGATCTCATTTTTCCCAATCGTTAATGGTTCTTCTTGTGTTCGACTATACACATCCGCACAACTGATTTTAATGATATTCTTCAGCTTACCAATATTCCCACTAAAGGGATGAGATAACATTAAAGACAAGGCTTCTCTTGAAACAATAATATCTTTTTGTAAAACATCCGCTTCATTTTGAAAAAATAATTGAATCAGCTCTAATCGTTCTCGAATAGGGCGATCTTCAAAAGTTGGCAACATAACACTAATTTGAATACGCCGATCAAAGGTGTCTAATAAATAATCTTCACCTTTTTCCGTCGTGGCGAAAATAAAACGAACCTTAGCAGAATGCCAATTTACATTTTCACCGACTGGACGATAGTTTCCAGTATCAATAAATAGAAAGAGCTTTTCTTGATTTTCTTTCGATAAGCGATGGACCTCATCGAGAAAAAGATAGCCGTTGTTGGCCGTTGCCAATAAACCATTGGTATCCTTTTCAGCCCCCGTAAAGGCCCCCTTCTTGTATCCAAACAGTGTTGCCGAAAGCAGTTCGGGATTGTCCGCATAATCGGCACAGTTTAAGATAGCAAATGGTGCATCTTCTTCAATAATTTGCTCATGGATAGCGTATTCAAAAATTTTTGTGGCTAAAAAACTTTTTCCAACACCCGTGGCTCCATTTATTAATACACTGAGTCCGTTAGGCGGATATTTGACAGCGGCTATACATTTTTGAATGACCTCTCTCAGACTTCCGTCATGACCAACTACAGAATGAAAGGCTTCGTTTATTTGCTCCGTATTATCTACAACCGCATATTCATCTAAAGGCTTCCACAAAACAGGCTTTCCCGGTAATTTCTCGACCTTTTTATCTTCCACTAATCTCGTCAAATAATGGCTGGCATTCTGACGAGAGATACCTAGATTCTTCGAAATTTTCTCGGCAGTGACAGAAGACATATTCCCTGTTAGTCGTATCAGCTCATCAAAAACTCGATCTTTAGCGCTCTTTTTCATTTTTTCCTCCAGTTTAATGTGTCTAAAAGCATAATAAACTGTCGGCTGCAATATGTCTATTCTATATTTGTATTCCAATTTTTACTTTGAAACACAAATAGTCGAATATTTGCCTCAGATATCTGACAAAATAATTTATCTACCAATTTAGTTTTTATCTAATATGATTTTTATGTTTTTTCATAGCTACAAATATTGAACTGGATTCATATATTAGTTTTATTAATAGATTACAGAAGGGTTAAGTATATTTGCATAGTTTCCAATTACTTTATCCTTCTGTAACTTTTTTAATCTTAGATTTACTAGCCCGTCTCGGGCCCTATTTTACAATGGTTTTGTCCACTTTTCTCTGGTAGAAAAACGTGGTAGAAAAAATAAAATAACACAAAAAAAGCGGCTTTTCAGCCGCTTTTGGTAGAAAATTGGAAAACTCAGATAGAAAAAGGACGATTTTTAGCTCTTTAGAACGTTGATAAATCCCCATTCTTACTGAGTTTTACCATTATCTCCTGTACATCTTGAATTCCAAAAATAAATCATTGTAGATACCCAAATATTTCGGACCAAGATTTTCATAGACTTCTAGATGAGCAATCGTTTCATCTGATGGATAGAATTGTTCATCCCCGGAAATTTCTTTTGGTAATAATTTTTCTGCTGCAGCATTCGGTGTTGAATAGCCAATATATTCTGCATTTTGTGCTGCATTTTCTGGTTTAAGCATAAAATTGATAAAATCGTACGCGCCTTCCGTATTCTTTGCGGTCTTTGGCATCACAATGTTATCAAACCATAAGTTTGAACCTTCTGTGGGAATAACATAATGCAAATGGTCGTTTTCTGACATCATGTCGGCTGCTTCTCCTGAGAAAGTTACAGCAACGGATGCTTCTTCATTAATCATGTACATTTTGATTTCATCCGCTACGATTGCTTTGACATTTGGGGTTAGCTGATTTAATTTGTCTGCAGCTTCTTGTAACTCTGAAAGATTTTTACTATTCAAGGAATAACCCAAACTATTTAAAGAAAGTCCCATCACTTCTCTGGCACCATCAATCAACATCAAGCTATCTTTCACTTCTGGTCGCCATAAATCGTCCCAATGTTGCATTTGTCCAGCATTTAAAAACTTATCATTGTAAACAATCCCCAAAGTTCCCCAAAAATAAGGAACCGAGTATTTATTTCCTTCATCAAAAGCCAAATCTAAAAATCGTGGATTGATATTGTTCAACCCTGTGATTTTGGAGTGATCCAGTGGCAACAGTAATTCTTCCTTAATCATTTTTTGAATCATGTATTCACTTGGAATCGCGATATCGTAATTCGTTCCACCTTGTTGGATTTTCGTAAACATCGCTTCATTTGAGTCAAATGTTTCGTAGTTGACTTTATAACCATATTCTTTTTCAAATTTAGTCAACAAACTAGGATCGATATAGTCGCCCCAGTTGTAAATCGTTAAAATTTTGGCATTGGTCATGCCACTTGATTTTTCCAATTGATGAACGCCGAATAACAAAACAACAATAATCATCACGATACCAAAAAATAAGGATTGCAAGTTTTTCATTGTAGTTTTGCCACCTCCTCACGTACTCGACGATTTTTTTTACCTCGTTTGGGACTATTTTCTTTACTAATAAAATAATAGCCAATCACTAGAATCATCGAGAACAAGAAAACGAGCGCACTCAACGCATTGATTTCTAAGCTAATTCCTTGGCGTGCACGAGAATAAATCTCTACTGATAAGGTAGTAAACCCATTCCCTGTAACAAAGAAGGTCACAGCAAAATCATCTAATGAATAGGTAAACGCCATGAAATACCCCGCAATGATTCCCGGAGAAAGAAAAGGTAAAATGATATTTTTTACTACCTGAAAATTATTTGCGCCTAAATCGCGTGCGGCATCAACCATCGAATCGTTCATTTCTTGTAACTTTGGTAGCACCATCAGTACCACAATCGGAATACTAAACGCAATATGCGAAAGTAACACGCTTTGGAATCCTAAACCAAAGCCCAGTAAAGTGAAAAAAATCAAAAAACTGGCACCAATAATTACATCTGGTGAAACCAATAAAATATTATTCATACTCAACAAAGCTGTGCGTGAACTTCTTTTTTTCGTGTAATAGATCCCCATTGCACCAAACGTCCCGATAATCGTAGCTAACAATGCAGATAAAAAGGCAAGCATGAATGTATTTAATACAATAATAATCAAACGCGTGTCTTCAAAAACTGCTTGGTAATTTTCCCAAGTAAAGCCAGTAAAACTTGTCATAGAGCCGCCATCATTAAAGGAGTAGAAAATCAAATAAAAGATTGGCAAATACAACAATAAAAAAACAATGGCTAGATAAACATATGACCACTTGAATTTTTTCATCAAGATCGCCCTCCTTTTTTCTTCTCACCGGTTAAAAGCATGACCACGAACATCGCAATAATCAAAATAACACCGATCGTCGAACCCATTCCCCAATTTTGGGTGACCAAAAAGTGTTGCTCAATTGCTGTCCCCAAAGTGATCACACGGTTTCCTCCAATCAGTCGCGTCAACATGAATAAAGAAAGTGAAGGAATAAAGACTGCTTGGACCCCACTTTTCACACCATTTAAAGACAAAGGAAAAATCACGCGACGAAATGTTTCTAGATTATTTGCACCTAAATCACGGCTCGCACTAATTAACGATGGATTCAACTCTTCTAGCGCGTTAAAAATTGGCATGATCATAAAGGGAATCTCAATATAAGTCGCAACAAATAAGAAACTCACATCGGTAAATAAAATTTGTTTCGTGCCAATACCAATGAAGTCAAAAAACTGATTGATACTTCCATTGATGCTAAAAATACCAATAAATGCATAAGCTTTCAGCAGTAAGTTGACCCACGTTGGCAAAATAATCAGCATCAGCCACAATTGTTTATGTTTCAATTTGGTCAAAAAATAAGCTGTTGGATAACTAATTAGTAACGCAAAAACTGTAATCAAAAACGCATACCAGACAGAGTTAAAGGTCATCCAAAGATACGTTCCTGAGGTAAAGTACGTAGCGTAGTTGGCTAAGGTGAAGTGCCCATTCATGTCAAAAAACGATTGATAAATAATCATGATAACTGGCGCAATTACAAATAATCCTAGCCACAACATATAAGGGACTGAATAAATTCTCCGCATTGTTTTCATTACACAGCCCCCTTACTCTTCATAGCTTTCTAATCGTGCATCAAAGTCTTCCTCTGATTCGTTGAAACGCATAACATGGATATCTTCTGGTTCAAAAGAAAGACCTACTTTACTTCCTTCTTTAGCTTTCTTCGTTGAATGAACCATCCATTCATTGTGTTGTTCATCAAAACAAATAATTTCATAGTGTACGCCACGGAACAGCTGTGTGTCTACGGTAACAACTAATTTTCCTTTGTCTGGTGTCGTAATATTCAAATCTTCTGGGCGTAAAACGACTTCAACTGGTTCATTGGCACGCATTCCACCATCTACACACTCAAATTGTTTCCCAACAAATTCGACTAAGTTGTCCTCAATCATCACGCCATCAACAATATTACTTTCTCCAACAAAATCAGCAACAAAATGATTAATCGGCTCATCATAAATGTCCACTGGTGTACCACTTTGAACAATTTTGCCTTTATTCATAACAAAAATTTCGTCACTCATTGCCAAAGCTTCTTCTTGATCATGTGTTACAAAAATAAAAGTGATTCCTAAACGTTGTTGCAATTCACGTAATTCATATTGCATATCTGTTCGTAGTTTTAAATCCAAAGCAGATAATGACTCATCAAGTAACAAGACTTTTGGCTCATTAACAATGGCGCGTGCGATCGCAACACGCTGTCTTTGTCCTCCAGACATTTCACTGATTTCTCTCGTTTCGTACCCAGGAAGCTGAACCATTCTTAACGCATCCGTCACTTTTTTTCGAATTTCATTTTTAGGCATTTTTTTAATTTGTAATCCAAAAGCAACATTATCAAAGACGTTCATATGAGGAAATAACGCATAGTCTTGAAAAACCGTATTTACTTGACGTTTGTTTGCGGGAAGATCGTTCAGTCGTTTCCCTTCAAAATAAATATCTCCTTCAGTGGCTTCCGTAAAACCAGCGATAATTCGTAAAATCGTTGTTTTCCCACATCCCGAAGGCCCTAACAATGTATAAAATTTCCCTTGCTCAATTTCAAAACTAACCTTTTTTAAAATTGTTTCATCGTCATAGCGTTTCACTACTCGATCAAACGCAATAATTGGGTTCCCCACTTCTTCATACCTCCAATTTATAAATACGATTTTGTCGCAACAATCAATACTTTCGTCTTGGTCGTCAAATGATTTCTCAACTGATGTTGTTTTGTCGCTTGATAATAAACAGATTGACCTGCTTTTGCAAAATAACTCTTCTCACCTAAGGTTAACTCTAACTCCCCTTCTAACACAAAAATAAACGTTTCGGATAAAGAAGGTTCAAATGTCTTATACTCACCAGCTGACTCAAACGTCAAGAGAACTGGTTCCATTTCTTTTTCATTTGAATCAGAAACTAACCATTCTAATTCATAACCGTTTTCTTCATCAAAATAAATCGTATGATCTTCTGCTGAATAAACGATTTGCAAACTTGATGCTTCTTGGCGGAAAAATTCTTCTGGTGAGACACCCAAGACTTCAAGTATGGAAAAAAAAGTTTCCATTGATGGCGAACTCAAGTCTCTTTCTAATTGAGAAATATAGCCTTTTGATAAATCTGTCCGCTCGCCAAGTTCTTCTTGTGTCAAGTTCTTTTGAATTCGTAAATTTCGTAACTTTTCCCCGATTTCCATTTTTTCCTCCTTCAGAAGTTTTCTAATAGTAAACTTAAAGTTTACAATCACCTGTATTAGTATACGAATTTTGACAAAAAACGCAACCCTTTCTGTTTATTTTTTTGGAGAAAAAAGAATGCGGGAAAAAAATAATTTTACAACTACAGCATAGAAAATTTTTTTCAGAATGCATTCCTCATTTTTTATAAAAAGCTTAGAGAAAGAACTCCAAAAAAAATGATGCGTTTATGGTATGATATAAGAAAATTTTGAGGGAGGTTTCATTTTATTATGGAAACTTTTAAAGCTTTTCAAGTAACAAAGGATCCAACATTTCAAGCAAAGATTATTGAACAAGAACCCATTGAACTAGCAGACAATGAAGTACTTGTTGAAGTTGCTTATTCAGATGTTAATTATAAAGATGCTTTGGCTAGTAGCGAATCTGGAAATGTGATTCGGACTTACCCGATGACACCTGGCATTGATTTAGCTGGAACTGTTATCAAAAGTTCAACTGAACAATTCTCGCCCGGTGAAAAAGTTTTAGTTACTGGTTATGGACTAGGTGTTACTCACCCCGGTGGTTACAGTCAATATCAAGCGGTTCCAAGTGAATGGCTAGTTAAGTTACCTGAACGATTAAGTACACGTCAAGCAATGATTTTAGGAACAGCTGGATTTACTGCTGCTCTTGCAGTAAATGCGTTGTTAGAACAAGGAATGAAACCAACGAATCACGTATTAGTTACCGGTGCTTCAGGTGGCGTGGGTAGTGTGGCAATCGCTTTGCTGCATAAATTAGGTTTTACAACTATCACTGCTTTTTCTCGAAAAACAACTGCTGAATCTTGGCTAACAAAATTAGGCGCAACACAGGTTATTCAACCTACAACTTTTTTACCAGAAAAAACAAAACCGTTAGCGAAACAAACAGTTGATTACGTGATTGACACGGTTGGTGGCGCTCAATTGAGTCAACTTTTGCCTTTGATTTCTTATAATGGTGCGGCTGCGCTGTGTGGCAATGCTAGCGGAATTGAATTGAATACGACCGTCTTACCTTTTATTTTGCGAAATATTCAGTTGATTGGAATCGACTCCGTCAATGTTCCCCATGAACAACGAGAAAAAATTTGGCAATCCTTGGCAGAACTAGCAATTACAGATGACTTGCTGGTCACAGAAATTTCACTTACCCAATTACCAGAAACGATTGCTCAATTATTAGCTGGAACACATCAAGGAAGAACTTTAGTTCATGTAGGTGAAAAAGAATGAACATTTTAATAACTGCTGGTGGCACTACGGAAAAAATTGATCAAGTACGTGCGATAACCAATCATTCGACTGGTCGACTAGGCAAACAAATTGCAGATGCTTTTTCGAACAATCCCGAAGCAATCATTGATTATGTCACTACCAAAAACAGTGTGTTACCTGAACCAAGTGACGCGATTCATCTCCATATGATTGAATCGACCCATGATTTATTAACGATTTTAGAAACATTGTTGCAAGCAAAAACCTATGACGCAATCATCCATAGTATGGCCGTCAGTGATTTCACTCCAAGCCTCAGTTTGTCAAAAGAGCATTTTATCGAAAGTTTTGGTACAAATAAAGTAACTGAAACTTCTTTTGATAACTGGTTGACTCAAACAAAGCAAGCTGACGGCAACTCTGTCAAAAAAATTTCTTCTGACACAGATCAATTAGTCATTGTTTTAGAAAAAACACCTAAAATTATTAGTTATTTGCGGGATTGGCAACCTACTGCGTGTATTGTTGGGTTTAAGCTACTTGTGGATGTCTCAAAAGAACACTTACTAAAGATTGCACAACAGAGCTTGGTGAAAAATCAAACTGATTTTATTTTAGCCAATGACTTAACCGAAATTTCACAAGAACATCATCATGGATACTTACTCGCAGCAGATGGAACCCTTGCTGAAGCTTTTACGAAAAAAGAAATTGCAGACCTGATTGTCGCAAATGTTCAAAAAAATAGAGGAGATGATTAAATGAAAACTGTTCTACTTGGCATTTCTGGAAGTATCTCTGCCTATAAAAGTGCAGATATCACTAACCAATTAATGAAGTTAGGTTATCAAGTCGAAGTCATCATGACTGAAAGTAGTACCCATTTCATTACACCATTAACTTTACAATCTTTAGCCAAACGTCCAATCCATACAGATGTCATGCAAGAAGCAAATCCTAAAGTAATCAACCATATTGAACTAGCAAAACAAGCTGACCTCTTTTTAGTTGCTCCGGCAACAGCGAATATCATCGGCAAGCTAGCAAATGGAATTGCAGATGATCTATTGTCTACTGTTGCACTTGCTTTGCCTGAAAAAACACCTAAATTGATTGCGCCAGCCATGAATACAACGATGTACACAAATCCAATCAATCAGCGAAACTTAGCTGCTTTGAAATCCGTTGGTTATCAAGAAATCGAGCCAAGAGAATCGCTACTAGCTTGTGGTGACTTTGGTAAAGGTGCCTTGGCAGAAGTCCAAATAATTATTGATCAAGTGTTATTACATTTGAATCAGCGAACAACGTAGAGGAGGAAAAGTGATGAAAAACACTAAAAATTTCACTTTAACCGCAATGTTTTTAGCCATTCTGATTTTATTAGCAGTCACACCACTTGGATTTATTCCGATTGGCCCAATCAACGCAACAACGATGCACATCCCAGTCATTATCGCTTCAATTGTTTTAGGACCAAGATTGGGTGCATTCCTTGGTGGCGTTTTTGGCTTCATCAGCTTAATTCGTAGCACAATTATTCAAACACCACTTTCCTTTGTGTTTTCACCTTTAGTCCCTGTAATTGGTACTACTCAAGGTAGCTGGAAGGCATTGTTAGTTGTGTTTATTCCACGAATTTTGATTGGAATCGTTCCCTATTTTGTTTATATGGGATTCAAACGTTTTTCTAAGAGAAACACTTCGCCTGTCGCATTATTTATCGCAGGATTAGCCGGTTCACTTACAAATACGATTTTAGTTATGAATTTGATTTATTTTTTATTCCAACAAGATTATGCGCAAGTAATTGGTGCAAATACCAATGCAGTCTATTCAGCGATTCTGGCTGTGATCTTTACTAGTGGTGTTCCTGAGGCAATTGTTGCGGGACTTGCTACTGCTGGTGCAGCAAGTGTATTGCTTAAATTGGTTAAGACGAACCCTACGCAAGAATTGTAAAAAAAGGTTGTGGCTCCAAGCGTTCAGCTTCGAAAAAATAATGAGCAACTGACAAAAATAGCTTTCCATATTTTTGGACAGTTATGAATTATTTCGAGAAGTTGCTTGGGGAACACCGTGTATGAGGTTGTAAAAGAAGTGCCCAGCTCCAATAAATAAGAATAAATTACCAGAAATTGTTTCTCAAATTTTTGAGTAATTTGGGCTTATTTTGCAGGAGTTACTTCTTGAACACCGTGAATAAGGTTGTGGTTCCAAGCGTTCAGCTTCAAAAACGATCACCCTGAATGGTTAGTCTAGCTTTTCTCACATTCATTAAACAAAATAAAGCAAAAAAAAAGAAAGCCTTCCCAAACATTTACTTATGTTTAGGAAGGCTTATGCTATAATCAAATTTGACAGTGAAGTTGAATGACGGTGGTTACTTTTCGAAAGGTGGTGGTGCTTATGAATGTAAGTACTGGACGCTACGAAAGGAGTAACCTTTTTGTCCGCATATGAAACAATTCAAATCATTCTCGGCTTTGGTATGTTTACCATCGCATTGATTGGTTTGATTATGGCTGTGCTTAAAAACGACAAAAAGAAATAGCCGTCACTTTAGCGAGACGACTAGCTACTTCTTTTTGATATAGTAATGTCTTTGCCACCGTCTTTAGCGGTGAAACTCAAAGATGATTAACTTTACTCCCATTTTTTTATTGTTCATTATGTATTTGATTTTTAATAGTTACTTTCCAAATAGTCGAAAACTATTTTCTTCGATTATTTTTATAGTATTTTATAAACAGCAATATTACTACAAAAACAGTCGAAAAGATCAGAAAATTTCTCATCGGAAACATATACGTAAACTCCTATCAGCTATCTTATAATCATTACATTATCAGATAGCACATTGTGTTTGTGAATCAAGGCTACAAATGGGAAATTCTGCTGTTAACGTCAGTCGAACACCACCTTTTGTTCTACCTTTATTAATCATAGCTTTAATGTCAGCCTGTCCTTGATTACAACGATTACTTAATATCCCAGCTCCAATAATAACACCGACGACAGCCCCCATAACTCCACCAATTACCGCTCCATAGGCTGCCCCATTCACAGCAAATCCTACAGCGGCACCGCCTAAATAATCTCTTAAGTTTGCTAAACCTGCCTTAGTGGTTGCGTACTCATTAATACCACCATTCACAAATTTTTCTGACCATCCATTACCTAATGGTACTATATAATCACCTAGAGTTTGAACTGCATAGCACATTTTGACTTCAGCACCATCATATTTTACTATAAGTGATTGAATCAAGTCTATCGTTTTTTGTGATTCTTCGTGAAGAGCTATTTGTTCTTTCATTTCTGGACTATTGATTTCATTAACAAATGCTTTGTACAAATTATTTGAGTCAAGTATGGTTATCTTCTCTGGTTGAAACATTTTATTTGTTTCTATACTATCATCATTTTCTGAAGCATAGATAACTTGAGAAGTACCTGGGGCTAATATACTCAGTAGCAACATACAAGACAACATCGTAATAATTAGTTTAACTTTTTTCATTTTAACACTCCCCTATATTTTTGTAAACGTTTACAAAAAATATTATAGCATACAGCTATTACTTCTATAATTAAATAACTCATATTATAAGGTAATATTTCATAGTCAGAAAGAATTAAATTGCGCAGAGAGGGTACTAAAAATTTGCTAGACTTTATATAAATATCAGTTTATTAGTTTGTTGGCTCCAAATTAAGTCTAGACTAACATTCTTAGACTATTCAACTCATTTTCTACTTTGATATATTATCTTTCTTTTTCATTCCCTTCCAAGGGTTAACACTGAACATTTAAATAACTTCGTGTTACTATGGGTGCGAAAGAAATTGAACTGAAAGGAAGATTCCTATGAACATTTTTGTTGTCGGTGCCAATGGTCAAATTGGTCGCCATTTAATCGAAGACCTTGCAAAGACTGACCACCAAGTTACTGCTGGTGTTCGTAATGTTGCCAAACAATCACTCGTTGAAGCAAATAACGTTACTTACGTTTCATTTGATTTGACTTGGACAGTAGAAGAAATGAGCAACACTTTTAAAGAAATCGATACAGTTATTTTTGCAGCTGGCTCTCAAGGAAAGAACTTATTACAAGTCGACCTTGATGGTGCAATCAAAACTATTCGTGCAGCAGAACAAGCTGCAGTGAAACGTTACCTGATGATTAGTGCTGTTTTTGCAGATAATCCAGCAAACTGGCCCGATTCAATGATTGACTACTACATTACAAAACATTATGCTGATGAGTGGTTGAAAAATCAAACGACTTTAGATTATGTGATTATTCAACCAGTTACTTTGACCAACGAAGAAAAAGTTTCACACATTCAATTAACTGCGCCTGGTGAACAAGCTGCTAAAACAATCAGTCGCCAAACAGTTGCTGCATTTTTAAGCCAATTAGTAGATACTTCCGCTTTTTCGCGAAAGACAATTGTTCTTTCTGAAGGAACTGAGGAAATTGCAAAGACACTAGCTAAATAGCAAAAAAATAAAGGTATGGCGAGTAGTTGCCATACCTTTATTTTTTATTTCATAAGTGTTAATTCATAAATTGGATCATAGGTGATACTTGCACCGTCATTTACGAAATCATTACTTGATCCTAGTAATACTTTGTTCACTTCATAATTAGATTGCGCAGAATTGATTTTTTCTAGGACTGAATTTTTTATTGGTCCTTCTTCACTTACTCGGTTCCAATGATGAATCGCAATATTTTTCGCTTGTTCTAAAGTAAATCCTTTTGCTTGCAAAATAGCCGTTTTTGTCCATAAAAAGTTTGACGGCACAACATGATTCAAATCATCTTCATTATATGTTCGCCCATCTCGATCCAAAGCATATAAAAACATTCCATATAATTGATGGTCTGCGGTAAATTTTGCTACTTTGTAGATATTACTTGTTTCATAAGGTTCTTTTGTGTCGTACCAACGGTTGTTGTCTTGCTCTTCAGGAAATGTCAAACCTGGCATAAAGCGCTCTTTTTCAATGACATTGGTATAATCATTGATTGCGCGTTGTGTTCGTGTGTCATCCGAGCCGTACTGTTGGTATCCTAAATAAGTGAAACTTGATGCAACATCTTGTAAAGGTGCCAAGTTGGAACCATTTGTGTCGTAAACAAAAACGGTCCCATTATTCGCTAGTGGCCCAATGTATTTCGCTAATGCTTTGATTACACCATCTGAAAGAGCAATGTCTGTGGCGCTTGGGAAAGTTTCCATATCAATATCAAGCCCATCAATACCATAAGCGCGTACATGTTCATCTAGTAATTGATTCGCATACGCATCAAATTCTTGTTCTGTTGGAAACGAACCAGCATAAGGGACTTTTAGCAATTCTGAATAATCAATTGCCTTGGTCAATTTCACACCGCGTGCATGCAGGTTAGGTACATAATGTTCTTTCAATTCCTTAAAAAAAGGTGCTGCTTTTTCTTCTTCCCCTTTTGGTACATAACTAAAGATGTTTACAATGTCGATCCCATAAGGAATATCATCCATTGTCAGCCAATTTTCATCAGGTAAACTAGTGTTGACCCCGTGCATCGTTTTATCGCGCCAAGCTCGATAGTAAACCATCGTCTGTGTTGAATGTTCTTGTTCTTGTCCATGAACTGTTACAGGAATAAAAAGTGTCATAGCAAAAAAAACGAGTGCAGCAAATCCAAACTTCATTTTCTTCATTTTGTTTTCTCCTCTTTTTCTGTAAAACATTCCGTCAAGCAGCATTTAACTATTCATTTTCCACCTAAATTCAAATAGTGAAAAACCAACCCACAATACGTCATATTCGCCCAAGAAAACCATTCTCTCGTATAATTCTCGGGATTATCCACATCAACTCCCTCATGACACTGCAAAGTTCCAGCGTCGTTTTTAGCAATTTGATCAATTTTTTCTTCAACAAAGTTACGATTCGTTGAAGTCAAGCCTTCCATCGCAAGTGAAATTGGCCAGACATAGTTTGGTGGTGTATGTGGACTGCCAATTCCTGCCAAGTAGGTTCCAGAATAATAATAAGGATTTTCTTTACTTAAAATTTTCTGGCGTGTTGTTTGATAAAGCGGATTGTCTTCTTTCATGTAACCTAAAAACGGTAAAGATAATAAGCTAGGAACATTTGCATCATCCATAAATAAATGATTTCCTAAACCATCTACCTCATATGCATAATAACTTTCACCATTTTCGTCATTTAAAATAGCAAATTGTTGGACACCTTTTGAGATGTCTTCTTGTAATTTCTGGATTTTTTGACGTAATACTTCTTGGTCTTCTTTCGGTTTCACTGCTAATAATTCCAGCAATTGATCCAAGATAACTAGAATAAATAGATTTCCTGGAACAAAGTAACCATAAGTGCATGCATCATCACTTGGACGGAAGCCACTCCAGACCATTCCAGTATAATTTATCGGTGTTCCTCTTCCTTCTCTCGCTAAAGTATCTGATGGCGGACAATTTGTACGTTGGAAAAGATAATCTGATGATTCATGGTGCTGTTCCGTAATAAAAGTGTCAATTGCCAACTCAGCGACCGCCCAAAAATCAGGAGTCAAATGTGCTTCATAACCCGTTTTTTTGTAGAGATGAAACGCTAAGAAAAATGGTGCACATAATGAATCAATTTCAAATTTTCTTTCCCAAACTAATGGCGAAATTGGAATATTCGACGTGTCATTACTGTAATGACCACCACCAACTTCTTTGTTAAACGCATTAGAATAAGGATCATGTTTGATATACGTTAATTGTTGCTTCAATACGCCATGAATCAATTGTTTGATTGTCGGGACCTCATGGACAATTTCTAAATATGGCAAGACTTGAAAAGTTGAATCTCTTAGCCACATGGCAGAAATATCACCTGTAGCAACAAAGATTTCGCCATTTTCTCTCACAGAAACCGTATTCGTAATTGTATCAACGAGTGCATGTTGAAATAACTTTGTTGCTTTTGCATCTTTTAAATTGATAGTCATTGCATATTGTTGGATTTCATTGATTAAGTCTGTTTGATTGATCACGTCACTACTCCATTTCTTTTTGATTGAAAAAAATGCCATACGTTCGAATTTCACCTGGCTTGAAAGCACTCATCGGTAAAGTAGTCACATTTTCGCTTACCGAATCAATTACTTTCCCTTCCAAGTTCAGTAATTTTACTTCAGTAGGTGCATCAAAAGAGAGTTTACCTGGTGCTGTTTGTGCTACATCTGTTGGATTATACAAACGTAATTCAATCCCTGTTCCATCAATCGTTGCTTGAAGACTACTAAACACAACTGTCAGTTCATCGATGGTTACTTTTCCACGTGGGTCTTCAATAAGTGATTTTGGATTGACTGGGAAATATTGGATTGGTGTTGTAAAACGATTCAGTTCCTGCGTCTGATAGTCAAGTGCTTCTTGTGTTGTTTCTAAATAGTTGGTTTGTAACTTCTGGCTATCGAAAAATTCATCTAAAACAAGGCTGCCTTCGAACACAACTGTACCTACTAATTGGCTATCTGGTGTTGGAACAACTTTTGTTTGAAGTCCAGAGGCATCTCCGGGTCTTCGCAATGTATCTGGACGTCCCAAGTAGCCCACACCACGGAAAACAGTGATTGCTAATTGCTGCCTTTCGCCGTCGATTACTTGAAAATCTTTCGTACCTCTAGTTAAAAATGACCAGCTTTCTTTTTCATCATGGAGATTGGCAAGATGTAACATTGGTCGCATACTTGTCGGT
This sequence comes from Enterococcus thailandicus, assembly GCF_001886265.1. GTDB lineage: Bacteria > Bacillota > Bacilli > Lactobacillales > Enterococcaceae > Enterococcus_B > Enterococcus_B thailandicus. Next base: position 116,859 of record NZ_JXLE01000007.1, on the reverse strand, counting down.
TCTTCTTTATACCCGATTTCTTTCCAATCAGGTAAATGTTTTTCTTCTATTGGACGTTTTATTATGCCAAATGGTGTATCACTTGTAGAAACCACGGCCTTTGTTTTTGTTGCAATCATCAAACGTAAGCGATGATCAAGCACTTGATTATCCAGTGTTAGATGCACATCAATCAAGTTCGTTTGCTTATTGCATTCCAGAACCATCGTATAGCTGACTGTTCCATCTGTTACTTGTTCTTTTCGTGAACATAGGTCAAAAGGTAATGCCCATTCTCCCTCAATCGTCATTCGACTAATCAAGTCCCCTTGCTCAACCATTGCTTGGTTATGCTGTGAAAAATCAAGTTTTAAGAACCAATCATTAAACGCTGGCGAATAATCATACGTGTCCCCTTCATCGCCACTGTCTTCAAACCATAAGAAATCATGGTACCATTTCTTCAATTCTTTTGAATAAAGGTTCAGTTTTCCTTCTTTCAATTGGATAACATACCAGTCATTTTCTAACTCCGTTGCTTTTGTGAGCTGTGGTACACTTGCAGTTGTTTCTTCGACCGTAAAACAAAGCCAGCCCATTGAAGGTAATGTACACTCGATTGCTACTTCACTTACATAATAATGTTCATCACTCATTGCCTCAGGATCTCTTCTCAAGAGTGCGGCATTTTCTCGTTTTTGACTTAACAGTTCAACTTCAACCGGTTGTCCCTTTTGATCGACTAATGAAAAAGTAGCTGTTTTAGTTGAAAGTGCTACTTTACGAATTGTTGTTAACTCAAAGGGTAACGGATTCCAAAGAAAAACTTGATTGTCTTGTCCGTGATTTAAAGAAATACTTAGTTTCCGCAATAAATAGTCAACACAAGACTGAGCTTCTTGCAATCCATTAACCCCACGCAAATAAATGTCTTGATTTGTTTTATCGCTATTACAACCGCCTGCGCTATCATGAGCTTGTCCTCTAGCAACGATTTTCCATAGACTGGTAATCAGTCCTTGTTTAACAGGAATACCGTGATTTGCTGCTACGACAGATAGTGGTTCTAATTGGTAAGTCAAGCTACGTTCTAATCGATCATAAACCTGTTTCAAATCATATCTAGAAGAATAAATGCCACGATGAATTTTTGAATCAGATGGTTCAATAAATTCTCCAGAAAGTTCAGGAAGTTTTTCTGATTCGTTTTCTAAAGATTTAAAGAAAACCGGATAGTTGCTTTCAATGAATCGAGTAGCTTCTTCACTTTCTTGATTGGCTAAACTGATTCGTTGTTTCAAATCAAAGTCAACTGCTCGTTGGTCGCCACCAACAGGTAACAAATGGGTCTCACTCGGTGTCTGTGTACTGATTTTTTCTGCAAGCTCATCAAATTGATTTTGCTCAACCAATTCCACACCAGCATAGTAACCATTTTTAATATTAGCTGTTAGGACTTTTGAACCATCATTACTTGACCAGTAAAAATAACGGGTATTCGCTTCTCTTGGCATTCCTCGCCAAAATAATGCATGAGAAATATCAAATCCTTGATAAATTTTGGGCATATCTTGTCCTTGTCCAAAAGAATCTGGAAGATAACCAACTCGCATCACGCCACCTAGTGCTTTTGCTTCTGTAATTCCGATTTTTAGATTACGAACAATTGATTCACCTGAGGTAGTCATTTCATCAATTTGTGTAAACCATGGCCCAATAAATAAACGTCCTGCTGTCACAAATTTTTTGATTTCTACTTCTTTTTCTGGAAATAAAGCTAAATAATCTTCGATGATCGACATTTGACCATCTAACGTATAATAATCTAACTGATTCGTTTCTAAAGCTTCCAAAACTTCATCCATATGGAAAATAAATTGAACGCGTGCTTCTTGACGGGTAAAATACCATTCAAAATCCCAATGGGTATGTGCGACAGTGTAAATGTCTTTCATGCGTGCCACTCCTCTATTCTTCTACAATTCATGTTATTATTCAGCTGAATGCGCCATTAATTGATCGGCTGCTCGTTCTTGTCGTTGATTCAAAATGACAAAAGGTGCATACATAATGATGTCTAAGACAACCAATACAAAAGTCAAGATTACTGGACTGATATGGAATGCGCCTAAGACCCAAGTGCTAATAAAAATTGGTTCATTTCCTGAATTCAAAACAACTAATGGTACGACCCAGCCAAGTGAAGTCACCACATAGGCAATTACTGCATTGACAATTGGTACAACAATCCACGGAATAAACATCAATGGATTTAAAACAATTGGTAATCCAAAAATAACTGGTTCATTAATACCAAAGCATCCAGGAATCAATGCTAATTTAGCAACTTCTCGTTCTTTCTCACCTTTTCTCGTAAAAATCAACATGGCGATGATCAAGCCAAAGGTTGCCCCTGAACCACCAATCATTGCATAGACATTCGTCATTGTGTTTGGTGCAATTGAAATGCCAGCAAAACTTTGTGTTTCTGCAAATTTGGCAACATTTTCTAAGAAAACTGGTAACCAAAATGCGGAAACAACTCCCCAAACAATATTAAAACCATGTAATCCTAAGAACCATAAAATTTGTTGTAATAAAATGACAATAATGATTGCAGGCAATCCTGTTCCAACAGTCAACAGTGGTTTAATCAATACTTCAGAAATCATTTGTAACAATGAAACATATCCTAATGATTGGATTACAATGCGAAGAACACCAAAAATCAATAATACTTCACTGATTGGAATCAATGAGAAGAAGGAATCAAAAACATTTTGTGGGACATTTCCAGGCATCTTGATTGTAAATTTGCTTCGTGTAAACCGAGCAAATAAAGCAACGGCAATCATTCCAACAATCAACGCAGTAAACATTCCTTCATAACTGAAGAAAGAAGAAGCAAATCCTTCGATAATTTCCGCCTTAGAGTCGAGATAATTCACATTATTTGGTACCATTACAAAGTAAGCAGATAACGCAAGTAATGTTGCAATAATCGGATTTAAACGTTCATTTTTTTCTTTATGTTTTAGTTCAATTGCATAAGAATAAGCTGAAGAAAAAACAACAATAATAGCAACGATTCCTAATGTAGCATTTCCTAAGTAACCAAATAAATTACTGATATTTGTTAAAATCGCATTATCGATTCCTTGATTTTTAATCAACGCATCGATCTGCATTTTAATTAAATTTGAAAATGAGCCAACAACAGTAAACGGGATGGTGCGGACAAACGCATTTTTTACAGCTTGTAAAATAGTATTGCCTTCAACCCAAGCTGAAACTTTTAACAATGGTTCTTGAAGTTTTTGTACATCAAATTTCATAGTAATACTCCCTTTTCTACTTTTTAGAGAAAACGTTTTCTGATTTAATTATATACAACTAAGATAATTTGTAAACATTTAATTTCATAATTATATATACAAATTATCTATTTTATATTAAAATGTGTATACAAATAATAAAAAGTGAGGTTTACAAATTGTATAAATACCGTGAAATTTATTCAGATATCAAGCGTGATATTCTAACAAATCATTATCGTGCTGGGACTTTATTGCCTACCCAAGAATTTTTTGCAGAAAAATATGATGTTTCTCGTATTACGTTAAAAAAAGCACTATCTTTATTAGAAAACGAGGGATTAATATTTAGTAAGCAAGGATCTGGTACATATATTCGTCCAACAATTGAAAATAATACAAGTGAATTACTCCCTTTAGATCTGCCAGTTGGGGTAACTTACTCTCATCGTGATCAAGAAATCAAAAGTAATATTTTATTTTTTGACGCGCGTTTGCCTACAGAAGAAGAACAGCAAAATTTATCTTTAAATAAAACAGACCCTGTCTATGAATTTAAGCGTGTCCGTTTATTGAATGGTCAGTATTATAGTTTTGAACATGTTGTTATGCCTGTTGCAATCGCACCTATCACCGAAGAAATACTGCAAGGATCTGTCTATGATTATCTAGGGCATGAAGCCAAGTTGCAGCTGGTTGATGCGCGTCGAATTGTTTATGCAGACCAAGCAAATGAAGAAGTTAGTGCCTCTTTAAAAATCAAAAAAAATGATGCTGTATTGGTGATTGAGCAAATTGGTTACGATCAAAAAGGACGAGCATTTGAATTTTCAAAATCCTATTTTATTAGCAATCAAAGTAAGTTTGTTTTGGATGTACATTTAAAAAAATTGTGAAAGAAGTGTCCAGTCCCGATAAATAAGAATAAATTACCAGAAATTGCTGCTCACATTTTTGAATAGTTTAGACTTATTTTGAAGGAGTTACTTCTTGAACATCGTAAAAAAGGTTGTGGCGCAAAGTGGTTAGCTTCAAGTAATAAGGAATCTTTTCTAAAAATAGCTTTCTATATTTTTATGAAAAGAGGACTTATTACCGAAGAAGCTACTTTGGGAACACCGTAAAAGGTTGTGGCGCAAAGTGGTTAGCTCCGAACAGATAGCGAGCCGTTACTCTAAATAGCTATCCACACATACTTAGTTATAAGACCTGTAAAAAATAAACGGAACTGGGGCAAAAGTCGCCTAAATAGAAAAAACGCCTAAAATTCGTTTTTGAAAACGTTGATTTTAGGCGTTTTTTAAATTAAAAAATGTGTTAAGAACGACTGGACTTTTAGGTTTATCCCAGTCTCGTTTGTCCTACTGATTACTAGATTATAAAAAAACATTTTAAACAAAAAAGCTTGGGGCAACTGCTACCCCAAGCTCATTTTTAATTTTCAGAAACGAATTTAGCTGCTTGTTGACCAGCTTGACGTCCAAAAATAATAATTTCTGCTACTGAATTTCCACCAATTCGGTTATCTCCATGTAAGCCACCAGTTACTTCACCAGCTGCATATAAACCTTTAATTGGTTCATTATCTGCATTTAATACTTCTGTATTGGTATTAATTTTCACACCACCCATTGTATAGTGGATTCCTGGTGCGATTTTGATTGCATAATATTTTGGTTTTGATAGGTCATTATCCATTGCAGTTGTACGATTAAATTGTGTGTCATTTTTATCTGCTACTTCACTATTCCAAGTGTTAACTGTAGTTGCTAATGTTTCTTCAGGAACGTTGATTGCTTTGGCTAACTCTTCAATGCTGTCACCAGCTGTAACATAGCCTTTTTCATCATAGAAATCAATTGCTTTCGCGCGGTCGCGTACACCTTGGTCAAAAATTAAGTAAGCTGATTTGTCTGGTAAAGCAGTAATTGCTGCTGATACTTTATCACGAGTATCCATTTCATTTACAAAACGTTCACCATCGTTATTGACAAGAATTGCACCCTCACCACGGACAACTTCGCCAATCAAAACACCTTTATCTTGCTGAACAGTTGGATGAATCTGAATTTTATCCATATCCACTGCTTGTCCGCCAAGTTTTTCAATCATCTTGATTCCATCACCAGTTGAACCTTCTTGGTTAGTTGTTACATAGCCTTTTAGGTCTGGACGATATTCTTCAATCAACTCTTTACTTGCACCAAAACCACCAGTTGTTACGACAATTGCTTTTCCAGTGATTTCTTTTGGTTTTTCGCCTTGCACTTGAACAGTTACTTCATTCACTGTACCGTCATTTTTCTTGATATCTGTTACGTCTGTGTTTACAAAAATTGGAATCTCACGTTCATGAACGTTTTTCAAAAGACCTTCAACTAGGTACCCACCAATTGCAGAACCATCAGATGGACGATGTGTACGTTTTTCACTCATTCCACCAGTAATCGTTAAGTTATCTAAAGTAATACCATTTGTGTCTAACCAATCAATAGCGTCTGCTGAATGATCAACAAAGTAGCGTAACATTTCTTTGTCGTTCGTTCCTCCGCCACCTTTTAATGTTTCTTCATAAAACGCATCATTTGAATCTGTAATGCCATCTGCTTTTTGGAATTTTGTTTCAGAGGCATTCATTCCGCTTGAAGATTTTGAAGTATTTCCGCCCGCAACTGGCATTTTTTCTAAAATCACGGGATTTAGACCAGCATCTTTTGCCTCAATTGCAGCAGTCATTCCAGCTCCACCAGCACCAACAATCACTAGATCATAGGAATCTTTCATTTCTTTTGGATCAGTATATGCTTGCTCAGATGCACCAGAAGACACATCTGTTGTCTCTTTTGTACTTGAGTTTGATGATTCTTTTGAAGCTGAATTATCTGATGAACAGGCGCTCATCGTGATAACAGATGTAACAATAAATAAACTCGCTAATAATTTTTTCATTTTTTTCCTCCTTTTTCCCAAAGCCCATTATAAGTGAATAAAATCACAATAACAACTGCTATGAGAAAAATTTAAAAGTCATCTAAAAAAATCAGACACTACCAAGTATTTGATAAATAAAAACATAACATAATTTTTAATCGACAAAAAAAGTTGTGACAATCGTCACAACTTTTTTTGAAGTCTTTATCAGGTAATTACTCAAACAGATAATAAACTATTTTTTTGGTTATTCTTATTTACTCGAAGATGGATGCTTGAAGCCACAACCTTATCCACGGTGTTCCCCAAGCAGCTTCTCTCAATAATTCATAACTGTCCAAAAATATGAAAAGCTATTTTTGTCAGTTTCTCATTATTTTTTCGAAGCTGAGCATTTGGAGCCACAACCTTCTTTTAAAATTTTGTTAAATTTTTTTCTGGAGCCAATTCACCAATGATTCGAACTTCCGTTTCTAAGTTTACATCAAACGTTTCTTTGATTACTTGCTGAATATGGCCAATCAATTCCACATAGTCTGTTGCTGTTGCATGATCAATATTGACAATAAATCCTGCATGCTTTTCAGAAATTTGTGCGCCACCCCATTTTAAGCCTTGCAATCCAGCTTCTTGGATTAATTGCCCAGTGTAATGCCCAACAGGACGTTTAAACACACTACCACAAGAAGGGTACTCAAGTGGTTGTTTAGACTGACGCAGTTCAGTTAGTTCATCCATTCGCGCTTTGATTTGTGGGTAATCCCCTTTTTTCAATTGAAAACGTGCTTCTAACACGATTGCCTTCATTTTTTGGATTTCGCTATGACGGTAAGAGAAATTCATTTCTTCATTAGTCAATGTTTGCATCGTTCCATCTTCAAGCAAAACATCTACTTCTGCAAATACATCCTTGATTTCACCATCATAAGCTCCGGCGTTCATATAAACAGCGCCACCGATACTTCCTGGAATTCCACAAGCAAATTCAAAACCTGTTAATGATTCTGCCAAAGCTGCGTAAGTTGTATCAATTAGTTTCGCACCCGCTTCTGCTACAACAACCATATCTTCTACATGAACAGCATTCATTTCAGTCAACATAATAACTACGCCACGAATTCCGCCATCACGAACGATCAAATTACTAGCATTTCCTAAAACCATCCAAGGAATTTGGTTTACTCTGCAATAATCAACGATTTCTTTGACTTCTTCTTTTCTCTTTGGAAAAGCAAGAACATCTGCTGGTCCACCAGTCTTGGTAAATGTATAATTCATCAACGGTTCATCTAAGAGCAAAGTTATCTCTGGTAAGTGCTTCATTACTTCTTCTTTATTCACTGAGGATTTTCCTTTCTATTAAAACATCCACATTATTCTATCACGCTTAAAACAAAGTTACTACCCTCGATGTTAAAGCAAGTGACGAAGCTGTGTCCGAATCATTTGTTCACAAAGTTCATGACTCTGATAAACCCCTGTTTGTTTTAACTGTTGATTGTTCGGTTGCGTGTGTTGGATCTGTTCAAAAAATGCCATAATCATTGGTTCAAATCCGCGTTTTTCTAAAGTGTTCGTCCAATCCCCAAACTCCTTTTGGCGTGTTTGTCCCTCCTGTTGAATCGTCATCTGTGTCAGATTACGAACTTCGTACGTCCCTTGTTCACTTGTTACTTGATACTGTTCTGTATTCGCACCACTTCTCAAGTCCATTGTTAAAATAGCCGTTTGATTCGCCGTTTCGAGATGCAACATAGCAAGTTCTAAGTAGTCATTCTTTTCAATAATTTTACTGTTCACTTGGGTAATTGGTTCATCCAATAAATAAACAGCTGTATCGACTAAATGTAAAAAGAGATCATACACAACAAATTCAGTTGTTTCTTGAGCAGCTATCCGATTTTTTTGTAATTGGATCAGACGTTTATTTGGCAATTGCTTCAATTCTTCAACCATTGGCGCAAAACGGCGATTAAACCCAATCATCAGCACAACCTGATGTTTTTTTGCCAAGGCTTGTAACTCAGCTACTTCATGCAACGAAGTACTTAATGGTTTGTCAATAAACACATGGATTCCCTGTTCTAAACATCTTTTTGCGAGTTCATAATGAACTTTTGTTGCTGCGTGAATCATACATGCTTCGATTTTTTCTGCAATCAATTCATCAATCGTTTCATACAAATGAGAAAATCCATACATCTCTTTGATTCTTTTTTTAGTTTGTTCATTTCTAGTTGCAAAATAAAAGGTCAATGTTCCTTGATTTTTTGCATACGTTGGTAGATATGCTTTTTCTGCAATGTTGCCAACACCGATTACGCCAATCTTCATTTGTTCTCCTCCAATAACGGTTTCTTAACTCAATCTTACACTATTTTTCATTTCGATAAAATTGAAGTACAATGAGAACAGAAAAAAAGACGTACTTAAAGTAAAAAGGAGTGTCTATTTTGAAACTTATCTCTTGGAATGTTAACGGCCTTAGAGCGATTATGAAGAAAAATTTTATGGAGGTCTTTCATGAACTAGATGCAGATTTCTTTTGTTTACAAGAAACTAAATTACAAGAAGGACAAATTGAGTTAAACTTGCCTGGTTATCATCAATATTGGAATTATGCAGTCAAAAAAGGTTATTCAGGTACCGCCATTTTTGCTAAGGAAGAGGCTCTATCTGTTTCTTACGGTATGGGCATTGATGAACACGATCAAGAAGGTCGTTTGATTACATTGGAATACCCAAACTTCTTCTTAGTTACCTGTTACACGCCCAACTCACAAAGCGAATTAAAGCGATTAGCTTATCGACTTGAATGGGAAAAATCTTTTGAAAATTACTTAAATGAGTTAGACAAACAAAAACCAGTAATTATTTGTGGTGATCTAAATGTGGCACATGAACAAATCGACTTAAAAAATTGGAAAACAAATCAAAAAAATGCTGGCTTTACCATTGAAGAGCGAACTGCCTTTTCACACTTACTTGCTACAGGATTTACTGATACTTTCCGTCATTTTTACCCAACGCAAGAAGGTATTTATTCTTGGTGGAGCTATCGCTTTAATGCACGGAAAAATAATGCTGGTTGGCGCATTGACTATTTTTTAACAAGTCGTTCTTTGGATAGCAACTTAATCGATGCCAAAATCCACACTGAAATTTTCGGTAGTGATCATTGCCCAGTTGAATTAGACTTAAAAATGTAAAGATTTATTTTGATTACTAGAAACAGTTTATTTTTCGATAATCTATGTTAGAATACTTTTTAAAAAGGAGGTTTTATGAAAATGAACTTCGTTGCAATGGACTTTGAAACGGCTAACCATCAACCATATAGTGCTTGTTCGTTGGCATTAGTGATGGTCCAAAATAGTCAAATCGTTGATGAATATTATACCTTGATCCAGCCTGAAACACCTTTTTTCTGGCGTAATGTTCAAATTCATGGGATTCATCAAGAAGATGTGCGAAATGCACCAAAATTTCCAGAGGTTTGGTCAACTATTCAAAATTATTTTCAACAAAATCGGCTGGTTGTTGCACATAATGCCGCTTTTGATACTAAAGTTTTAGCTGGCTGTTTAGACTACTATCAACTAACTCAACCAAATTATTTATCATTATGTACGGTAAAAAGCAGTCGCAAACTATTTCCAGAATTCCCTAACCACAAACTCAATACGGTTTGTGAGAATCTCTCTATCTCACTAGATCATCATCACGATGCGCTAGAAGATAGTCGAGCTTGTGCTGAAATCTTGCTTTATCAAGAAAAGCATTTTGGGACGGAGCCACTTAAGAAATTGGCTACTTTGAAATAAGGTTGTGGCGCCAAGCGTTCAGCTCTGAAAAAATAAAGAATAACTGACAAAAATAGCTATTTATGTTTTTGGACAGTTATGAATTATTTCGAGGAGTTGCTTGGGGAACACCGTGAATAAGGTTGTGGCGCCAAGCGTTCAGCTCTGAAAAAATAAAGAATAACTGACAAAAATAGCTATTTATGTTTTTGGACAGTTATGAATTATTTCGAGGAGTTGCTTGGGGAACACCGTGAATAAGGTTGTGGCGCCAAGCGTTCAGCTCTGAAAAAATAAAGAATAACTGACAAAAATAGCTGCTTATGTTTTTGGACAGTTATGAATTATTTCGAGGAGTTGCTTGGGGAACACCGTAGATAAAGGTTGTGGCGCCAAGCGTTCAGTCCAACAAGCTAGCGAACAGTCACTCAAAATAGCTTTTGATATTTTGAACTACCACAATCAAAACAAACAATTTTTTAACACTTAAAGACAAAAAAAGAGGCACAGTTTATAGTGTACATCGAAAGTTAGACCAGAATAGCTAACTTTTGGGGCACACTATGAGCCGTTCCTTTTTTTAATTCCCTAATCGTTTTACTAGAAACACATCTTATACTTATAAATTCAAATAACTCATTTGATACACATCTAAAAATTCACCCGTATCACTTCGCGCACCTCTTGGCATCGTTGATTCAATTTTAAAACCCAATTTTTGATATAAATGTACTGCGCGTTCATTTCGAACTTGAACTTGTAACTCCAAGCGAAAAATTTCTTCACTGTTCTTTGCCCAATCAATCATTTCTTCAATCAGCAATGTTCCTAAACCAAAGCCCCAATACTCTTTTAGTAAACTAATTCCAATTTCTCCGATGTGAGCGATTCGGTATTCACTAGTAGCTTTTACGGAAGCTGTCCCAACAATTTTATCCCCAACTAAAGCAACCAATAACAAATTATTCGCACTTTCAGCCAAATAACCTAATTCTAAAGCAAGTCCTTCTGGTGACAATTGCAAGCCTTCTTCATCCATCACTAAAAATTCTGTTTCGCTGCCAACTTGTTTACTCATTGTCAAAATTTCTTGGGCATCTTCTGGAGCAGCTTCACGGATTACCACACTAATTTCCTCAGCCATTGATTTCTTCCCATCCATTTCGTATTCTTTTTTCAAAATCTGCTCCTTGACTGCCATATGCGCGGAACTTCACATAGCGTTTATCCAAATCTGTATCACTTTTTTCTAAAATCAGTTCCAAATAATCTTCTGGTACAGCTTCTTCCAGTAGATTTCCCCATTCAACAACAGAAAGCCCATCACCTTCAAAATACTCATCTAATCCCAAGTCAGCACCACTTGCTGCCACGCGGTAGATATCCATGTGATATAACGGTAAGCGTCCTTGTCCATACTCGCGAATAATCGTATAGGTTGGGCTTTTAATCATTTGATCGATGCCTAATCCTAAAGCAATTCCCTTGGTCATCGTCGTTTTTCCAGCACCAAGATCACCAGTTAGTATTAAATTGTCGCCTGCTTCAGCAACTTGCCCAATTACCTTCGCAAGTTTTTCTGTCATGTCTAATCCTGTTAATTCAATCATTTTTGGTTCACTACTTTCTATGATTCGTCCTGTTTCTATGTGCAAGTATAACGTGGAACAACCGATTTTTAAAGAAAAAATAAGAGTGTCGACCGAAGCCATACACTCTTACTAAAAATCAACTTTTCAAAAATAAAACGTTTATTGGTTTATTTGTTTGAGATGACCGCTTGAAGCTAACCACCTTGCGCCACAACCTTATTCACGGTGTTCCCTAAGCAACTCCTCGAAATAATTCATAACTGTCCAAAAACATAAGCAGCTATTTTTGTCAGTTATTCTTTATTTTTTCAGAGCTGAACGCTTGACGCCACAACCTTATTAGTCCATCAAAGTTTGTGCTGCCGTAATAATTGACAATTTATAAACATCTTCTTCATTTGCCCCACGTGACAAATCAGAAACTGGCTTGTTTAGACCTTGTAAGATTGGACCAATTGCTTCAAAGTTACCAAAACGTTGCGCAATTTTATAGCCAATGTTTCCAGATTGAAGCTCTGGGAATACAAAAACAGTTGCTTGGCCTGCTACATCTGAATTAGGTGCTTTCAATTGTGCAACTGCTGGCACATATGAAGCATCAAATTGTAATTCACCATCAATCATGTATTGAGGTGCTAATTGTTTCGCAATTTTTGTTGCTTCTACAACTTTATCTACTTCAGCTGCTTTTGCAGAACCTTTTGTTGAAAAACTCATCAACGCAACTTTTGGCTCGATGTCGAATAATTCAGCTGTCTTAGCTGAGTCAACAGCGATTTCAGCTAATTCTTGCGCCGTTGGATTGACATTGATTGCACAGTCAGAAAAGACATATTTTTCTTGATCTCTTCCGCGAACCATAATCATCGCACCACTTGTACGACTCACACCAGGTTTTGTCTTGATGATTTGTAAAGCTGGACGAACTGTATCACCAGTCGAGTGAATAGCACCAGAAACCATGCCATCAGCAATCCCCATATAAGTCAACATTGTACCAAAATAGTTGACATCTTTTAAAATTTCTTGTGCTTGTTCTTTGGATGCCTTTCCATTACGACGTTCAACAAAAGCATCAACCATTTCATCCCATTGTGCATAATTAGCAGGGTCAATGACTGTAAATCCTGAAGCTTTAATCCCACGCGCATGGGCTGCATTTTTGATTTCTTCTGGGTTACCAATCAAAATTGGTTCCATCAATTCTTCTGCTTTCAAACGAGCAGCAGCGCCCAAAATTCTTGCATCAGTTGCTTCTGGAAAAACGATTTTAATACCACGACGAACAATTTTAAATCTTAAATTATCAAACAATTCCACGAGATGACCTCCAGATATTTTATATACCCAATCATACACTATTCTCAAAAAAAAGAACAGTTTATTTTATCTGTATTAGTCATAAATGCTATAAAAATGAAGTTTTTCACATAGATGCAAATCTGCACTATAACAGGAAAGCGCTGTTTTATTACACTGTTTCAGGCAGTTGCCATTCAATTGGTGTTTCGCCTAAAGCCACCAATGCATCGTTTGCTTTCGAAAATGGTTTCGAGCCAAAAAAACCACGATGTGCTGACAGCGGACTTGGATGTGGTGAAGCCAAAATGACATGGCGACTGCGATCAATCATTTTGATTTTTTCTTGAGCTGGTTTGCCCCATAAAATAAAAACGATTGGCTGTTCCCGCTCATTTAATTTTTCAATGATTCGATCTGTTAATTGTTCCCAGCCTTTTCCACGATGTGAATACGCTTGTCCTTCTCGAACAGTCAAAACAGTATTTAACAATAAAACGCCTTGCTTTGCCCAAGAAACCAGATTTCCATGTTGTACTGGCACGATGCCCAAATCTGACTGCATTTCTTTATAAATGTTCACAAGTGACGGTGGTGTCTTCACACCCGGTTGCACCGAAAACGATAAGCCATGTGCTTGATTCACACCATGATAAGGATCTTGACCCAGAATGACTACTTTGACTTTGTCATAGGGCGTTAATTCTAATGCTTCATAAATATGATACATATCGGGATGTATCTTTTGTGTTTGATATTCTGTTTTTAAAAATTCACGTAAAGATTGATAATAAGGTTTTTCAAATTCATCTGCTAAGATTTCTTGCCAGCTATTATGAATGATTTTTTTCAAAATCCTTCACCTCCTTTTCAAAGGATAACCTACAAATTATTCTTAAACAAGGGACAATCTTCCTCGCGTTGCCTCCTTAATATGGTAAACTAAGAAGAAGAATTAGAAAGGAACGGTAAACAATTATGATCAAACTAATTGCATCCGACATGGATGGTACATTATTAGATTCACACATGAGCGTGACACCGGAAAACGCCGAAGCGATTCGCTTTGCTACACAAGCTGGAATCGAATTTATGGTAGCTACTGGTCGTAATTATCAAGAAGCGCGTGCCGCTTTAGATGAAGTTGGTATCGATTGTGCGATGATTACTTTAAACGGTGCACAAGTTTTTGACAAAGAAGGCAATTCTCTTTTTACAGTTGCCATCCCTCACCAAGAAGCAGCGCTTGTACTAGATATTTTAGATCAAAATAAAATCTATTATGAAGTTTCAACCAACAAAGGCTTGTATTCTGAAAGCCAAGCAAAAAGAATAGAAAGCTTCGCCTCCATGGTTGCTACACATTTACCACATTTGACTTACAAAATGGCCATCGCAATGGCTTCAGCAAATTTAGAATTACTTCATATTAATTACATTGATAGTATTCGTGATCTTTTGCAACAAGACGAGGAAATTGAAGTTTTGAAAATTATTTGTTTCCATAATGAAGGGCCAAGTGTTCTCGGTCCTGTCGGCAAACAAATTGATGAACTTGGTAATCTAACAGTTACTTCTTCTGGTCAAAATAATATTGAAGTCAACCATAAAAATGCTCAAAAAGGAATTGCTGTCGCACACGTTGCAAACGACCGTGGCATTTCTTTAGATGACGTCATGACTATTGGAGATAATTTCAATGATGTCAGTATGTTGCAGGTAGCAGGTGTAAGCTTTGCTATGGGGAATGCAGAAATTGACGTGAAAGAATATGCAAAATACACAACTGCGACGAATTTAGAATCTGGCGTTGGCAAGGCAATTTTACGTGCAATTGCTGAAGACTTATAGTTTTTAGTTAGAAAAGAGGGATAACGATGTCAGAATTTTTCATTCAAGAAAAACAGCTTAGTCGTGCGACTCGGACAATCGTTAAAAACGAGGATGGTCAATCACTTTTCTTAATGGTTGGTCGTTGGGGAACGAAAGGCGATGCACTTTCGCTTTATTCAATGAATGGAAAACTCGTTGCGCACATCAAGCAAATCAGCCTGACATTTGGTACTCGCTTTGAACTTTACAAAGATTTTGAAAAAGTTGGCACCATGCAAAAGATTTTTAATTGGCCAGGTGATTTTTATTATATTCGTCACCTTCATTGGACAGTTCAAGGGGATATTTACAATCACCGTTACCACATCCATCATTTCAATCAGCCGATTATGGCGATGAACAAAGCCACTTTGTTTACTGGTGACTACTATGTACTAGATGTGACCAAAGATGAAGATGCGCCACTTTGCATTTGTATTGCTGCTGTTTTGGATTATTGGCTCTACCACAAAAACAAAAATAAGGAACATCCACTTGATTTTCGATTGGATCTGAATTAACGCCTCTCAGTAAAAAGCCCTAGAAGGGCTCACTACTTGCTGCTCCCTTCAAGGGAGCTTTTTTAAAAGACCGCCAACCGCTCTCTCTCTATTTTTTTCTAGTCTTTATTTGCTAAATAGATCGCTGTACTCTCTTTTACTTATACTATCTCTTACTCGATCTTCCGCTTCTTGTTCTCGTATATATTTTGCAATTGTTTTTTGATTGAATCCTACAGTACTCACGTAATATCCTTTGGCCCAAAACGATCGATTTCCATAATTATATTTCAGATTCCCATGACGCTCATGTATAATTACAGCACTTCTCCCTTTTAAATAGCCCATAAAACTTGATACACTCAGTTTAGGCGGGATTCTGACTAACAGATGAATATGATCTGGCATCACATGGGCTTCGATAATTTCTACCTTTTTCATTTCACACAGTTTTCTCAATATTTTCCCAATGTCTTGTCTCAACTTTCCATAAATGACTTTTCGTCTGTATTTTGGTGTAAGCACAATATGATACTTACAATTCCATCGAGTATGTGCTAAACTTTTATCGTCATTTGACATAAAAACTCCTTTCGATTTGATAACGGTTGGTAGCCTTTATCTAGTATATCGAAAGGAGTTTTATCGCTAAAGCTACTTCTTCCACGCGCAGTACGCGTGGTTTTTTTGTTTCAATCGCTTTACCGATTGAAACCGACTAAAGTCATGAGTAAAAAACTGCAGACATCATCCTTTTTTGGGACTTTGTCTACAGTCTGAGTAGTAGGTATCCTTACCTACTACTTTCAAAATCGAATTCTTGACAAATTAGTTAGCCTGAACAAAATAATTAAAATCAGCGATAGTGTTGCCCTGAAATCGTGTGTAACTCCCCTTTTCGATTTTAAAAAAAGATGGCACGCCAGAAATCTTTAGCTTAGCATACATTATCTGCTTTTCTTGAAACGTCAACATCTCAGTATCTATATAAAAGATAGGCTGGTCTATCTTTTGGTTCGTATAAGCAGTATAGCGTATGAAGGACCGACAAAACTCGCAAGTGATTCTTCCAACGTAAAGATAGCCAGTTTTTTTATTGAGGTTAGATAAATCAGAAGAAATGTTCGTAAATTTCTCTGTGTGTTTCTTATAAAATCGTTTATTTTCTTTTGTCAGTTCCAAGTCGCGTTTATCTACATTTATTAACATCTGTTGATTTGTAAATGATTCTACTGGAACCATTGAATGGTCATATTTTGCATAAGCAAATACGCTACAAAGAATTAGAATAAAAAGATACCCAAATAAAAACCACTTTTTTTCCTGTTTTTCTTCTTTCGATAATTTTGCTAGCATATAAATTGTCATGAATATGTTTATGGCGATAAACAAGTTTATGTATCTGATGATGTTATAAGTATGAGAAGTGATCAGATCAAATCCCCCATAACCTCCGAAAATAACAGCAAACGAAACGATGACTGGTAAGCAGTAGAAACTCTTATGCACAGTTTATTGCCATCCAGGATAATGTTCCCACCAATGCTATTACTGTAAATTCTGCACCAGCGAATTCAACAATTAAAGCAGCCACTTCACGCCATGCCATTTGTTTAATGAACCCCATAACACCAGCACTAATAATTGCAGACCATAAAGTTGCACCAATGAAATCTTTTATCGAGCTTGACATACAATCTAAAAACGCACCACGAACCAAATTATTTTGTCGTACTAAACTGAAATCTTTTATTTCGGAGTATCCCTGAGAACTAGTTAACTTTGTCCCATACTTTTCTTCTAGCTTCGCATAATCAATACCAACAATTTCTCCTTGTTCATTTGTTAACAAAGCTTGTGTAAACATAAACTCTAATTCACTGGCTACTTTATCTATCTCTGCTTTTTTTTGCTGATTAGATAAATTAGCAAAAACCATTTTTGATTTTTTAATTCCTTTTTGAAAATTCATACTTCCGCTTAATTCTACCTTTGATAGCTGATTTTTTTCAATGGTTTGAGCTGAAACCGATATAGGCACTACTACACTAAGTAAAACTAACAGTACAGAAAATAGTACAAATACTTTTTTTGACATAATTGTTCCCCCTGTAAGTATTATTTTTTTGAATTCAGCTGATTTCAAAAATAGCTTAGCATAAAATAACAAAAATAAAAAATGTTAATTCACATATCTCAACAACAGATAACTTAAATAAGCAAAAAAACCACTTTCAATCCATTTAAAATAACTAATTACCTATAAAAAATCATCAATTTCTCTCATAATTTAAATTTTCATGTAGTTTTCCACAGCCAAAACAAAAAAAGTTGACAACTCCCCTTATTTAGTTAGCACACTAACTAAATATCATTTATCGATTATTTTATTGAAGGAGGCCTCACTTAAATGGATACTGGCTATTTATTAATGAATATTTCAAAGTAATTAAAATACAATTTAAATCAAGTACTGAATAAAAAAGGAATTACTGTTCAACAATGGGCAGTAATCCAACAACTCTCTCTCAAAGATGAACGGACTGCTGTCTTATTATCAGAAGCATTGGATATGGACAAACCCACTATTTCCGGAATCATCAAACGACTAGAAAAGAAAGGATTAGTTATCAAAACGGAGAATCCTTCAGATCTTCGCTCTCAGTTGATTTCATTGACCGATACTGGGCATGAAATTTTATCTGAATGCCAAGCACTTAGCGAACAAATTCTTGCAAACTATTTAACAATTTTGTCTACAAAGGAACAAGAAACCTTGAATATTTTACTAACAAAAATAAATCAAGAAAATAATCGAATAGAAAAGAGGAATATGTAATGGATCATATACTTGTCATTGGTGGTACAGGAAATATTGGCTACCCTTTGATTGAAATTTTAGCAACAAATGATCAAATCAAACTCACAGTAGGCGTTCATACTGTTTCAAAGGTTCAAAAAGCATTTCAACAGTTACCACTTGTCCCATTTGACTTTTTAGACCCAAAAACTTTTCCTAAAGCTTTTAAAGGTGTGAATAAAGTCTTCTTTATTCGGCCACCACAGTTATCTAAACCAAAAGAAGACATGGCACCTTTTCTAGCATATGCCAAACAACAAACTATCGAGCAAATCGTTTTCGTTTCTTTAATTGGTGTTAAAAAAAATCCGATGACTCCTCATCATAAAATTGAAAAAATGATCCGTGAAGCAAAGATCCCTTATACTTTTATTCGTCCTAGCTTCTTCATGCAAAATTTAAATACAACGCATCAAAATGATATCAAGAACAACCATGATTTGTTTATTCCAGCAGGACATTCAAAAACAAGTTTTATTGATACCAGAGATATTGGTGAGGTAGCTGCTGTTTGTTTAACAAATTCAGCTTACTTGAACCAAGAGTTAGAACTTACTGGAGCACGCGCACTAACTTATGACGAGATAGCTGAAGTGATGACAACGATTTTGGACACGAAAATTACTTACAGCAAGCCAACTTTATTTAACTTTCGTCGGGTGATGATCCAACGTGGTATACCAAAAGACTACGTCAATGTTATGGTAATGCTTTATCTGATTACTCAATTAGGTAATGCTAAAAAGGTGACAAATACAATTGAACAAGTATTACATCGGCCACCACGAACCATTCAAGAATATGTCCGAGATTATAAACATGATTTTATTCGTGAATCCCACGAGTAATTTAGTTGTTGTTGAACCAACATAATCGTAAAAAAAACAGTCTCCAAACTTAAGCAAAAGACCTCAAGTGAAGGTATATACTTTGCTTTTTCCTTATGATGGACTAAATAGGCATTCGCCAATTCAAAATTTCAAGTTATGCATGAATAACTAATTCTTTAACAGAAAATCTTGCCATTTCGTAACATTAAGCGCCCCAAAACAGCTGTTTTGAGGCGCTTAATTGTTTTTCATTTTTTATTGGCTAACCCTTAGTCTATCTACAAACAACTTTTATATTGTCTTTTGCATATGCTCATATTGATGCCCGCTGATTTCCGTTTCTTCAACGACTTCAAATCCATGACGCTCATATAATTTTTTTGCTTGTGGATTTTGTTGATCGACGCTCAAACCGATGATTGTTCGGTTCGCTTTTTCTGCTAACATCGGTAACGCTTCTAATAGTTTAGAGCCAATTCCTTTTCCTCTAAATTTTTCAGAAACAGAAATCGTATCCAGATACCATTCATTAGGTAAGGTTTCTTTATCTATAAATAAATATTGGTCACGTGGAAGTTCATGTTTTTCTAAAATATCAGCTAACGGTAAATCAATCATAGGTTCTTCTTCGTCCGTATAGCCAAAGGCAACACCTGCCACTTTTCCATCTATTTCTTCAACGATTCCACGAGTATAGCTATAACGATAGTCCGGATCAGCAATTGCATCAGTTAAAACCTCAATTGTTTTTTGCTCGCCAAAGGTTTGAACAAATGGTAATTCCATATCTTTTAAAATGACCAAAATCAACGGTGCAATTTCAGGTCCGTCTTCTTTTCTTGCAAAACGAATCATGTTTATTCTCTCTCCTTTTCTTGCCATTGTAGCATTTGGAAAAAGAAAGTGCAAAATTCGTTATTTTAAATAATTTTCAATTTTTTGAGTAACAAAGTAACCGTGAGAGACTCGTTTTGCTGCTTCTTCACGGCAATATGGACAAACAATTGGTACTTCTTTATCCACGTGTTCAACAACATTTCTAACTTCATGATACGCAAATTTTTTACCACAATGTGGGCACACCATCTTTTCCATAATCTCAACTTCCTTTCGGTTTTCACACCTTTAGATTACTCTTATATACAAAAAAAGAGAAGTGATAACCTTCTCTTTCTGGACTATGCTGATATTAAAAATTGCTGGATTTTTTTCTCGGCTAAAAGATGGATATTGTAGTAAAGTTTCCCTTCTTTTTCGAGAATTTCCCAAGCATGGACTTTTGCCCGCTTGTTTCCAGAAACAGCAATCGCTTCTTTCATAGCAACTTGCGGTTTCTTAGCTTTACGCAGCTTTTTCGTCTCTAATTGTGTCTGATTTTGCTTTTTTTGTTGGCTGATAGCTTTGGTCGTCGTTTTTCCCGTCGTTGGATTGACAACAACTTCATGCTCTTTATCTACAAATAAATAACTATAAGCTGAACTAGCAGTTTTCTTAACTTCATCAGGTAAAAAAAAGCCAATGCTTGTCACTTTCTGACTGTGTGCTTCCTCTTCAAAAATTGAAATTGCTTCTTCCAGAGAAATTTGATAATCTTGCTCACTCAAATCATCTGGTTGAAAAGTTGCATTTAACAAGCCCATTCCACCCGCAACGCCAACAAACACTAAAGCAGCCAAAGTAAGAACGATTTTTTTCATTTGCCTACTCCCTTTTCCCAATTTTTTTCAGTATACCAAGACTCTGTTTTTGGAAAAATCGAAGCAAGTGAAAAAGAAGTGACAGTTTTGTTATCTATTCATGTAATTCAAGTGGTAAGCCATCTGGATCAAAGAAAAAAGTCATTTTTTCACCTGTAAAAGTATCTTTTCTAATTGGCTCTGTCTCAATACCCATTTGCTGAAGTTCAGCTACAACTTCTTCAATCTGATCGACTTTAAAAGCTAAGTGGCGCAACCCACAAGCTTCTGGATAGTTTGGTCTTGCTGGTGCAGAAGCAATGCCAAAAATCTCCAATTCAGCCTCTCCTAGTCTTAAGTCTAGTTTGTAATCACCTCTGTCTGTGCGATAGTTCTCACGAATTACTTCAAAGCCTAGTTTTTCGACATAAAACTCTCGCGATTTTTGATAATCAGAAACAATGATTGCTACATGGTGGATGGTTGATAAATTCATTCTTTTTCCCTTTCTTAACTCAAAAAAATTTATTGGTACAATCTTTAGAACTCTGATGATTTAATCCGGTTGTCATGAACACAAACTCCTCGCTTCTTAATTAAATTACTGCTAAGATATATATATTTTAAGGAGGAGAAAATGAAAAAATTACTAAAAATACTTTTATCAATATTCGCAATTCTTGCACTTATTATAGCAGGCTATGTTGGTTACGTGTATCTAAGCTATCACCGAGAAGCTGACAACCAGGCACTTACTATTCAGTCAAGTAGTTCATCCAAAGATCTCCAGACAGCTCAAGACTATCAAATCATGACCTATAATATTGGTTATGCGGCCTATCCGCCTGATTATAGTTTTTTTATGGATGGCGGCACTGAGTCACGAGCATTTAGTAAACAAAATGTTAAACATAACTTACAGGAAATCCAAGGTGTTATCCAAGAACACCAACCAGACTTTGCCTTCTTTCAAGAAGTTGACAAGAAAGCAACTCGTTCATATAACATTGATGAAGTTGCCGCTCTTTCACAAAATTTTAGTGACTATTCATCTGTTTATGGTCAAAATTATAACTCGGCTTATCTTTTTTATCCAATCACACAACCAATTGGTAAATCACAATCTGGGTTGGTCACTTTTAGTAAAGGAACGATTGCTGAAAGTACACGCTATTCTTTACCCATCGAAACTGGGTTCAATAAGTTTTTTGACTTAGACCGTGCATTTACGGTAAGTAAGATTCCTGTTGCAAATGGCAGATTTCTTTCACTTTATAATTTACATCTCTCTGCTTATACAAAAGATCCTGCGATTCAAAAAGCACAAATCAAAAAATTAGTCGCACAAATCAAAAAAGATCAAGCAGAAAAAAATTATATCATTGTAGGTGGTGATTATAATCACACTCTGTTGCCGGATAGCGAGAAAATTTTTGGCGAAACAAAAGAGGATTTGAGTTGGACACATGCGTTTCCTGAAGAACTTTTACCGAAAGGCATGCACATCGTTCGAAAAGATTTAGCAGAAAAAGCAGTTCCTTCTGTACGCAATTTAAACGAAGCTTATCAACCAGACAAAACTTTCGTCACGTTAATTGATGGATTTTTGGTTTCTGATAATCTTTCAATTAAAGATATTCAAGTAATTGATACGAAATTTGCTTATTCAGATCATAATCCGGTTCAGATGACATTCTCTCTACAATGAAAAAGAAAAGCCAAAAGTCAGGTAATTGACTAATGGCTTTTTTGTTTGATTTACACTTTGAAATCTTTTCTGTTTTTTGCAGAAATTTGAAATAAAAATATCATAACACAGATTTTTTTAAATTGTAAGACTAGATTTTATCATTTAAAAGCATACAATAGATTGTGGTAAAAAAATCTAGAGACACTACATTTTGTGTCTAAAGGAGTTCTTATACATGAAATCATATTTTCATTTTCTAGCTCATCAGCTAAAAGGTTGGCCTCAACAAAATTATTATCTTTTCTTTTTTAGTCTGGGTTGTCAAATCATGACACTCGTAAATAGCCCCATTACTTGGCTGTCGATTGTTGCTTTTATCGGGACTAATTTAGGTGTTTTATGTATTTTATCGATCAACGCTGCGAAATCTGTTAATGGTGTTTTGGGCATTTTATCTGCTATGTGTTTCATCATTGTCGGCTTTTCAGCTAAAAATTATTTAAGTATAGGTGAACAAATTGCTTATATGGTAACTTTGGATATTCCCGTTTTATTAAGTAAAGAATGGAATCACAATATGGCTTCAAAAATTCGTAAATTTACTGGTAAAAGTTGGTTCATCGCAATTATCGGTACTATTCTTGTTTATTTTGTTTCAGGTTTCTTGATTGGTCGTTATACTGATGATCCTCGTCCTTGGATTGATGCGATTGCCTTTTCAATCAGTCTTTCAGCTGGTATCATCAGCTTCTTGCGATACAACAATCAATATTATTGGTGGTTAGCATCTGGTTTGGCTCAAATGGTTCTTTGGTATGTATCATTTACACATGGTTCTGCGAGTCTAGCAATGTTTGTTAACAGCTCTGTTTATTTGCTAAACGATGTATTGGCCTTCACCGTTTCTCCTTGGTACAACCAGAAAGAACGTGAAAGAATGCAAAAAATGGAAGAAGAATATTATCAGACACATCAACACGCGTAAGGTTGTGGCACAAAGCGTTTAGCTCCGACAAGATAGCGAGCAGGCTCTCAAAATAGCTTTTCATATTTTGAAGTGAATGCAAGTTATCTTGAGGAGTTGCTTTGGGAACACCGTGAATAAGGTTGTGGTGCAAAGCGTTTAGCTCCGAACAGATAATGAGCAAACACTCAAAATAGCTTTTTATATTTTGAAGTGAATGCAAGTTATCTTGAGGAGTTGCTTTGGGAACACCGTGAATAAGGTTGTGGCGCAAAACGTTTAGCTCCGAACAGATAATGAGCAAACACTCAAAATAGCTTTTCATATTTTGAAGTGAATGCAAGTTATCTTGAGGAGTTGCTTTGGGAACACCGTGAATAAGGTTGTGGCGCAAAACGTTTAGCTCCGAACAGATAATGAGCAAACACTCAAAATAGCTTTTCATATTTTGAAGTGAATGCAAGTTATCTTGAGGAGTTGCTTTGGGAACACCGTGAATAAGGTTGTGGCGCAAAACGTTTAGCTCCGAACAGATAATGAGCAAACACTCAAAATAGCTTTTCATATTTTGAAGTGAATGCAAGTTATCTTGAGGAGTTGCTTTGGGAACACCGTGAATAAGGTTGTGGCGCAAAACGTTTAGCTCCGAACAGATAATGAGCAAACACTCAAAATAGCTTTTCATATTTTGAAGTGAATGCAAGTTATCTTGAGGAGTTGCTTTGGGAACACCGTGAATAAGGTTGTGACGCAAAATGGTTAGCTTCAACCAATAAGGAAATTTTTCTAAAAATAGTTTAGAAAAGAAATTCTTATTGGCGAAGGTTGTATCAAGAACAGCTTAAAGCAACGAACAAAAAACTACTGTGACTTTTCGTCACAGTAGT
The DNA here is from genome assembly GCF_001886265.1 of Enterococcus thailandicus. Taxonomy (GTDB): domain Bacteria; phylum Bacillota; class Bacilli; order Lactobacillales; family Enterococcaceae; genus Enterococcus_B; species Enterococcus_B thailandicus. The sequence continues at coordinate 92,662 of NZ_JXLE01000007.1, read as the reverse complement.
TTTTTTATAGCAATTCTTTCAATAGTGCTTTAACTTCTGGCTTTTCTAAATAAAGAGAGTGTTCTAATTTTTGATAATAATCTAACGCTGTTTTTTGTTCTTCTGAAAAGACATACTGCCGTTGTTCAAAATCAACAATCACTTCGGCTACTTTTTTGCCATGAAGTGAGTGAGCAAGGCTTTGCCATTCTTGTTCAGTCAGCTTTTTACTAGTTGATTTGACTTCAATGCTCGACAGTTGCTCACTCGTATTTTCTCGGCGTAAGGCTTTTAAAAATCCATTACGGATAACTCTCGGCAAACTATCAAAAAAGCCTTCTGTAAAACCATAATAGGCATATTTTTCCCAAATCAAGATGTAAATAGCCGGTTGGATAAAACGTTGTTGTTGTGCGCGCACCTTCGCTTCAGTCAACTGATGCGTCGGCTGTTCTCGATTGAACGAACGTAATTCAGCAATCAATAAGTCAAAATAACTGCTTGGTAATTTTTCCTTTGTATCCATCAAGACAGCTTGCCAATCTTTTCGTAAAAATGCACGGTAATTTGTCAAAAATTCTTCAATGTTCCTCGTTAACTCTTCTGTAAAATCTTCAAATAATTCCTTCTTTGCTCGACTTTTCTTTGGCTGATCAGCAATCTGCTCACTGATTTTTTGGATTTCATGTTCTATTGCCTGATAATCTGCTAAGTAAATGGGCATCTGAGCTTGTCGAAAATCTGCTACTCGTTTAGCCAAATGAACGTCTGGTAAATACGGTCGTTTCAATCGTCGGTTATGGTACAAAGAAAAAAGATATTCTTGCCATAACACTTCAGGAAATTCGATATTTTGTTGTTTTAACCATAATAGTTCATCCAATGCTAAATCAACTTGTGTCATCCCTTGATGGATTGAATTTGCAATTGCTGGTGATACATGCAGATGCTCGGCAAAGTGATTGATTCCTAGTTTTAGAATTTTCCCTGTTTTTGGGGATTTAACGATGTATTGAACCTTTAATTCTCGTCCACAATCACAATACAACTTTTCTTGTCTTCGAGAAGTTCGAAAAAAAGGGTTGATTTTAAAGTCAGCAAATACCCAATCCGTAGCAGCCAAATAATTTTCTTCCATAAAACGTGAATTGATTAAGTAACGACGGTATTTATCAACTAATTTGCGTTGTGGCTTCGTCAACCGTTCATAAATTTCAAAGCGTTGATTGCTGGTATATTGTTTTGATACTTTAATTGGATAACTTTTCTTATTTAGTTCTTTGGGAAACCATTCTTCAAATACTGCTTTCCATTCTTCCATAACGTTTCCCTCCTAAAAAAAGAAGCTGGGATCTAACGAGTCGTTAGTTGCCAGCCTCTACTATTTGATTGCTAATTATTAGTGAGTTGTACCTGCATTACCAGAAATATCTTGTTCATTTTCAATTGCAGCTTCGACCGCATACGTTAGTGAATCGGCAATATCAGCTAATGACATAGATGCTGTACCCACTGGACGTTCGATTACTTGATCAGGTGAAAACGGCACATGGATAAAGCCACCACGAATTGTTGGAAATTCTGTATGAAGGACATGTAGTAAACGATACATGATATCATTGCAGACAAATGTTCCTGCAGTATAAGAAATATATGCTGGCAGTCCATGATCGTGAACATTTTTAGTCATTGCTTTGATTGGCAACGTAGTAAAATAAGCGGCTGGTCCGTCTTCTTCCAATGCCGTATCAAACGGTTGGTTTCCTTCATTATCAGGAATACGTGCTTCTGCTAGATTGATTGCTACTCGTTCAAATGAAACAGCTGAGCGACCTCCTGCTTGTCCAACACAAATGACAATTTCCGGTTGATGCTCTTTGATTGCTTCTCTGACTACTTGGCTACTTTTTCCAAAAACAGTTGGTACTTCTAGTTTGATAATCTCAGCTCCCGCAATTTCTGCAGGCATTTTTTTTACAGCTTCATAAGCTGGATTTACTTTGTCGCCACCAAATGGATCAAAACCTGTTACTAATACTTTCATCTTTTGTTCCTCCTAATTATTTAAATAAAATCATATAAGCAATTTGGAATACTAACATAAATAAAGCAATAAATAATTGATTTTTGATTACGCCATACTTGTCTTTCATTTCTAACATAGCGACTGGAACAATATTAAAGTTTGCAGCCATCGGTGTCAAGAGCGTTCCACAAAAACCACAAGTTAAAGCAACCATTCCAATCAGCGCTGGATTTGCTCCTTGACTAAAGACAAACGGTGCACCAATCCCAACAGTCATGACTGTAATTGCTGCGAAGGCATTTCCCATAATTACTGTGAAGACAACCATTCCCACTGCATAGATAATAATCCCAATATTCACGTTTCCTTCAGGAACAATTGTACCAACAGCATTTGAAATCACCGTTCCTACTCCTGCACTGGTAAACACAGCGCCCAATGAAGCAAGTAGCATTGGTAACATACTCAACGGACCAACTGTTCCTAACATATCAGCTGCGTCGTCTAAGAACGTTGTAGGCTGATTGTCGCGGGAAAAGAACATCAAAATCGCCATCGCTGCAAAGACACCAACTCCAACTCCAACTAAAGCACCTAATTTGGTGAATAAGGCAAACAAAATTGCAAATACCCCAATACTTAACGCTGGAATAAAAATCTTCATGCCTAGTTTGCTTGACATTTTTTCCATATATTCTTTTGAAGGCAAACGACTATCACCCTTGCTCACCCTTTTCGCAATTGCTGGAATCGTCATAGCAAAAATCAAGATACCACTTACTAGTGGTGGCAACCATCGGCCGGCTGCAATCACCACACCTAACGTTGCCCAAAAAAAGGCTGAGCCATAACGATGTGGATTCGTTTTATCAAGTAGATTTCGTAGCCCTGTATAAACTAAGACTAGACCCATGATGATATATAAAATTTCAAGTAATTTATCACTTAATAAAATATCAGGATTCGTAAAAAAATTCATCTTATTGCTCCTTTTCTTGAGAATAATATTTCTTTGCTAATTTCTTTTCTTTTAAATAGAAATAAATACTAGAAACAACTAATGCAGTCAGTGCCACTGGTACTTCAACCAGCGCTAGCTGTCCTAAGGTCACTTCATAACCTAAGTCTTTCAATGTTGACTGTACCAGCAAGGCGCCCGCACCACCGATAAATAAAACTTGTCCAAAGAACCAACAAATATTTTCCATAGCAGATGCCATTCCTTTAAGCTCTTCCTCATGTTCTGGATGAACTTTCAGTCCTTTTGATTCAACTGTGCCTAATGCCATTGGTAAAATAATTGGACGAACAAATCCTGCAACGCCCCCAAAGCTCACATTAAACGCAGCAAAAATCATCCGGAAAACGCCATAGATATCGATAATCATGCCAGCTGAAACTTTTTTGAATCGTTGAATCAAAGTCGCAGCAGACTCTTTCAATCCATTTCTTTCTAACGTTCCTGTTGCTAACATGATAATAATAAAGATAGCCATGCCTCGATTATTTACAAAGCTGGTACCCAATAACTCAAGCATGCCATTAATCCCTAGCCCACCTGTTAAAGCAGTTACGACTAAAGCAACCATCACAATCAAAATTGAATCTAATTTTAGTGCAAAACCAATAATAACAATTAAAACGCCTAAAAGACTTAGATAATTCTCCATTTGTTTTCCTCCCCCAAATGACAAGATATTTTTTAATTATAAAACAAATTTGAATGAAAATATAGTTGAAATCGAATGAAAAGACATCAATGTGCGAAAATTCTGTCAATTAATCGACAAAATAAAAAAACACTGTAATCAGTCATCCAGCGATTACAGTATTTTTTACGACAGCGTTAACGTACAAAATAGAAGATAACATAAATGATCCAGAGGTGAATAGGATAAAAAAGATAGAAGAAATATTTGTTCCACTTGCTATTAGTCCCACCTAATTGACCATTGTATAATGCAATTAATGGAATAACTGTCACCATCATAAACTCGTTATCAAAAGTTAAATAATCATACAAACTTTGATTCACTGGCGTCTGCATGTAACTAGAAATAGCTAGGGCAAGTAAAATCATGGTATAAACAAAAATCCCAATTAACAATTTGTTTCTTTGTCCCTCTTCTTTGAAAACAAACATCAGCAACATCATTGGAATCAGATAGATGCCTCCTTCTGATGCTGCTGTAAGCACCAATAAAATCAAAAATGTCAGGATCAACATAATTTTTTGTCCCACACTACTTTGTTTCATCGTAGCTAGCACCCACATCATACAAAATAAAAGAAATAGCGTAAGAAAAATATTGTGCGGGCCTAAAAATAAAAAGTAATCAGGTTGATGTGTCAAAGGATTGATATAGGCTCCCGTCAGCAACTGGTAAACCACATTACCGATTGCCGTAACGAATGCAGCCAACCCCAAACGCTTTGCATATTTTGCTCGACTTCGCGTGTGTCTAAATCCTTCTACTAATAAAAAAACAAATAAAGGTGCAACAAATCTCCCTAACCATGCTACCCATGAAGGAAAACCTAGCTGTGACCCAAAATAACTATTCACATGATCCACAACCATAAAAGCAATCGCTAACCACTTTAATTGAAAACTATTTATTCCTTTAAAATTCACTCTTAAACCCTCAACTTTTTCATTATTTAATAACATTTCTTTAGTATACTAATTCGCAAGAAACAAAACCATTTTAAGAGCAACTATTCCTCTTACAATTTTGTTGGATAGTGTTTTTTTATCTTTAGAAATGCCAACCTATTTAAAATGTGCTATACTGACTCTATTAATCGAATACAAAGCTGCCACCGGGTAGCATATGAGGATAATCATTCCGTTAGGTCTTTGAAGGAATGGTTCTCCTCTTTTTTGTGTTCAAAATTTTAGAAAGGAGCATTTGGCTATGGCATGGTTAGAATTAATTGTAGCAGGAGTTCTAGAAGTATTTTGGTCAACAATGATGAAATGGAGTGATGGCTTTTCAAAAGTTAATTATTCGATTTATACGATTATTGGTATGATTGCCAGTTTCTATTTTTTATCAAAAGCGATCAAACACTTACCAATGAGTTTATCTTACCCTATCTGGACAGGGATTGGTGCCCTAGGTTCCGTTATCATTGGAGTTGTCTTATTCCATGACAAACTGAATACAGCAACTTGGCTTTTTGTCGGGCTTTTGTTGATTAGCATCGTTGGTATCAAAATGACAAGTGGCCATTAAACAAGAATGAAAAATGAATTGGGTCGATTTGCGTATGTTACGTCAAAAAATAGCTGTCATTTTCACTGATTTGGATTACGCTGTTAATAGATGTACGAGCAAATCGGCTTTTTTAAAAAGAAAACAGAACAACTATTAAAAAAATATTATCAACTAAAAGGAGAGCACCAGCTTATGAATAAACAATTTTTTACTGGATCTAAGATTTCTTATGAAACAGACTTATTTCAGAAACATTTTAGTGCGTATTCCAATTACCTATATGACCAGAATTTTATTTGGTTAAAAAAAGAACCTTCTATTGATGAATTAGCTGCTATTGAAGAGAACTTTATGGAAAACTGGATGAACGATGCACCTATGTTTAAATTTAACTTCACCCCTTCTGATTCTTTTTTAGCTCATTTAGAGACGCAAGGATTCTCTACAGAAAAAATGTTGATTTTTACTATTCCAAGTAATCAGTTAGCCTCAACAAGCTTCCCCAAATTTGAGATTTCAAAGGTACATACAGCTACACTCACTGAATTTTTAAATAGCAAATTTACGCAAGACCTTATCTACGGTGAAGAATTTGCAAAAATCAATCAACACTTTCTCCTAACTTTATTTAAAGAGGACATCTTAGATCTATTTATTGCTTCAACAAATCAAGCGGTGATTGGCTTTGCGACGGTCATTAAGCATCCAACAAATATTGAAATTTATGATATTTATACTGCGCCAGACTTTAGAAATCAAACAGTTGCTAAATCATTACAACAATATGTAGCGAATTTTTATCAAGATACGACTATCGTTATTGTTGCTGACTATTCCGATACGCCAAAAGAAATGTACAAAAAGCTTGGCTATAAAATTAGTGGCTTATTTTATCAAGCACAAAAATGAACCATTGTTCCTTCTAGTTGACCTTGATAGGCCGTTGGTGCCAATTTATTATAAATAGGAACCTTGATATACATAAAAAGATAGCTTCAATTTCCGAAGGTTTGGAAATTAAAGCTATCTTTTTTACTAATAACTATTTTATTTACTTTAAAGAACTTGCAATCAACTACACATGCAGTTTTCCTGTTCCAAATAGGATTAAAGCTACGACTCCTACTAAAGTGACCAAAATCAATAAGAAGCGATCGATTTTCACATGATCGACTGGCTGTTCCTGCTCTTTTCTAGCTTGCAGATAGAAGTAAATACCTGGCAAGAAAAGAACCAAGACAAGCATTACTTCGTTAAAGGCAACCACAAACATTGCCCAAACTTGGAAGGCACTGGCTAACAGGCCAATCAAAAACTGTCCCCATTCACGACGTTGATAGGATAATTTCATTTGATACAATCCGAGAAATAACCACGTAAAGAAAATCGCTGCCGTTCCCAAAGTATACGCAAAGTTATACGCACTGTCTGTAAATAAAAGTGATAACAAGAACACATTTGTACACAACGTTGTTAAAATAATCGCGAAAGTTGGTGCGCCTTGTGCATTCACCTTACTCCAACTTTTTGGTAACAAACCATCTTGTGCCATATTGCGCATCGTTTCTACTGGTAAAATCGTCCATGAAAGCCACACACCAAATAACGAAATAATCAAACCTCCGTTAATTACTACTGCGCCCCATTTACCAACCATTTTTTCAAATACATACCCCATAGCCGGTTGTGTCTGAATCGATTGAAGTTCTTTCATTGGCATCGTTCCATACGGAAGCATAGAAACTAACACGTAAATCAAAATCAAGCCAAGAATCCCTAAAATCGTTGCTTTTCCAACATCTGATTTTTTCTTTGCACGCGAACCAACAACTGATGCGCCTTCAATTCCAACAAATACCCAGAGCATCACCATAATACAACTTAAAATTTGACTCGAAAATGGAACAACTTGTCCATTGGCTGTTAAAATAATATCACTTGAAAAGTTTGCAATAAATTGTTGAATCGAGAATGTGCTGATTGCTACCACAATGAATAAAAAGAGTGGTACTAATTTACAAATCGTCACGATTGCATTCACAATACTTGCATTTTCTACTCCGCGATTGACTAACCAAGCATATCCCCAAAGTAAAAGAGTACTCATTATCACAGAAGGAATATTTTGACCACCAGCAAACACTGGGAAAAAATACCCCAATGCACTCATCAGCAACGTTGCAAAAGCAACATTTCCTAACCAACAAGTCAGCCAATAGCCCCAACCACTGATAAATCCTGCAAATCGACCAAATCCCGCTTCAGCATAACTAAAGATTCCGCCCTCTAAATCCGGACGTTTTTTGTTTAAATTGTTAATAGACAAAGATAACATCAACATTGCCGAGCCGACAAGTAACCAACTAAAGAGCGCTGCACCTCCTGCTGAACCAGAGATGTCTGTCATGATACCGAAAACGCCACCTCCAATAGCTGAACCAATGACCATGGCTGCTAGTGGAATTAGCCCAATCCCTTTTTTCTGTCGCTCTATCTCATTCATGCAAGTATCCTCCAAATAAAAAACCGCTTTTATCAAATTATAACAAACCACTGTTGCTTTTACCCTTTTCACTAAAACTCTCACAAAATTATTATTTTATACATTTTTTTCTAATTATTCACAAAACACCATATAAACATTCGCCTTTTTCCTTCTGTCGTTTCCTTAAAAACATGCTATACTAAACAGACGAATAGGAGGAACTCAAATGAACATTTTATATATATCAATCTCTGGTAACACGCGTGCTTTTGCTCATCATCTGATGGAATACGCCCAAGAACAGCATCAAGCAGATAACACTTTACCTGAAATCACGCTAAAAGAAATCCATGAAAATAGTGATTTTGAACAAGAAACTGAACCCTTCTTCACATTTGTTCCGACTTATTTGGAAGGTGGCAACGGAATTGATAATGGTGATACTGAAATTCTGACTGAAACCATGCGTGAATATCTGGATTTTCAAAATAATTATCAATTTTGTTTAGGTGTTGTTGGTAGTGGCAATAAAAATTTCAACAACCAGTATTGCTTAACTGCTAAACAATATGCGCAACAATTTGGTTTTCCTTTCTTAGCTGATTATGAATTACGTGGTACGCCAACTGATGTGGCACAAATTTATCAAACATTGACTCAAGTGTTTAACGACAATCAATAAACAAAAACATTGGTTAATATAAAAATCTTAACCAATTAACGATAAAAATGAATCGGGGCCTGGGACAAAACCAGTAAATGGCCTACCAAAATCAAAAACACGTTGAGCTTGGGACATAAGTCCTAAGAACCATCAAACAGACGACCGAAAATCGTAAAAAGGATTTTCAGCCGTCTGTTTTTGAAATTATTGGAAGAATCTTCCTTGATTGTGGGCATGTTCAATCTATATTTTCTTAAATTTACTGCCATTAACGCAAAGCCAATCTCATTGTTTGTCTGCTGTTTTCCTCGAACAGAGAACCGAGTAAAACCTAAACAAGCCTTCAAATGTCCGAAAGCTGGTTCAACGTCAATTTTTCGTTGACGATAGATTTTACCAGTTTTTTCTTCTGAAAGTAGCTGTTGAATCTTTGCTTTAAAATATTCCCAGTTCATGTTCTTTTTAATCTTACGATTTTTGTCACTCTTTGCTTTTTACACTGGCTTTGAAGAAGACAATTCGAACAGTCTTCACATTCATACTGTTTTAACTATCGTTTAAAGTCATCTTTATCTGTACGAATAGAGTAATTGCGAAACTTCCTTTTTCATCCATTAGGACAAAGAAACGTATCATCTAATTCTTGATACGACCAGTTTGCAGGAAGAAATGGATTTTGTTTGAATTTTTTCTTTTGTTCTTTATGATACATCAAATAGGTAATGAGTGGTGTCCGCTCATGGGCTTCTAAAATGGCTTGATAGTTTTCTTCTCCTCCGTAACCGGCATCTGCGACAATGTAGGTTGGTAGTTCAAAGAAACGCTCTTTTAAAGTAGTTAAAAAAGGACGCAGTGTTCGTGTATCTGTTGGATTTGAGAAAAGCTCATAGCCTAAAATATACTGACTGTTTGTGGCAATTTGAAGATTGTAGCCAGCTTTCAACTGACCATTTTTCATGTGATCCTCCTTCATGCGCATAAACGTAGCATCTAGGTCAGTTCTAGAATAACTATTTCGGTTTCCTAGAATTTGTCTATGTCTTTGATAGGCAAGTTTTCTTTGAAATCATGAAATAGTTTTCTGATTTTTTGGGGGATTTTTCGTTCCGAACGCAACTGTTTTCGAGTCACGCCATCTTCTTGTTCGATTTTTTCTGTCAATTTATCGACAACAGGAGTAAGGTGTTCCTCAATCTGACTTAATCAGTTGAATTCCTTTGTGGACTCGCGCTCAATTTCAGGAATAACTTGATTTTTTACCAATTCATCATAAAGAAAAGCTGATTTTTCAGTAAGCCTTTTCTCAAAGTTATCAATTTATTTTCTCCAAACAAAGGTGTATTTATCGGCAGTGGCTTCAATCTTTGTCCCATCGATAAAAATGACTTTTTCATCAATCAGTTGTTCCTTGACCAATTGGCTACGGAACTGAACGAAGTACTCTCGAAGGAGTGTGTTCACCAAAGGATTCACACGGAACCGATTAATTGTTCGATAACTAGGCTGATAACTTTTCGTAAGCCGCATCATGCGAATACTGTCTTTCGTCAATGCTTCAATCTTTCGACCAGAAAACACGGATTGTGTGTAGGCACATAAAATCATCTTCATCATCATTTTTTGATGATAGGAAGACGGCCCCATTTGAGGATGAAAAGGAATGAAACGTTCTTCAGTAATACTTTCAATTAACTCATCAATAGCGAACGCAATATCATTTTTTTCTAACTGAAAACTAAAATCTAGAGGAGAAACGACTTGATTTGTGATATAACTTTAAACATAAGAACGCCTCGCTTTTTTATTTGTTTAGTCACTTTTATTTTAGCAATGGTGTTTTTATTTTAATACAAATAATCCAGATGCCAATCAGTTTGACTGGCATCTGGATTTTTGTTAGGACTTATGTCCCAAGCTCTTTTTGTTATACGTAGAAGCGAGATAACTCGATCTATGTATTATTCTCTTTGTAGTTCTTTTGGAATAGATAAAATATACTTGATGTAATCCCAAAGCTAAATGCTAAAAAGTATACTTCTCTAATTAAAGCTACGATCATCAATATAACGAAAAGATATTGAAGACGTTTTAATCTTGCTTTCGTATTTCTTTTAGATTCCATAGAAATAATCATCGAATCCTACCGCAGCTGGAACTCCTGCAGCAGCAGCGATTCCTGCTCTCCACCACCATCTATTTGATTTATAGCTTGCAGCTGATAGGCCAAAGCGTTTATGCGCCTCGCTTGCTGCCCAGTGACCAGCTGCATAACCAACTCCTACAATTGCAATTAATTCTAACACATCATCAAGTCCGAATATACGGGCATTATGGTTACGGTTTAATAAATTGTCAATTTGTTTTAATTGATCTGCGGTTGGTGTAAAATTTTGTGTTTTATCAATAGAATTCAACTCCTTGTCTGTGAGACCAAATTGTTCTTTTAAATCTGAACTGGTTGACGCTGGTACTGTCTGTTCGTCTATGCTGTGATTTTCTGCAGCGAAAGTTGTCAATGGTGTTAGGCTGGTGCTTAGTGTTAAAATAGTGGTTAAAACAATGCTCGTTTTTAAAAAAATTGATTTTTTCATCTGTATCGCTCCTTATGCGTTTTTTATAAAGTAATTGGGATTATTCAATAAGTATTGCGTAATATCGGGAAATAATCTGTCAAAATCACTTTGCAAACCTTTGAAATTTAATATTGGAGGGCAATTTATGGAAGAAAAACTGAGGAATTTAAGGAAAGCAGCCGGCTATACGCAAGAAGGACTAGCTACCAAAATTAATGTCTCGAGACAAACCATTTCTAATTGGGAAAGAGGTTACTCTATTCCAGATACAGAAAACTTAAAGATAATTAGTAAATTCTATGAAGTTCCAATTAGTTATTTTATAGATGATTCCGTTGAGATACTTCAATCTACTCCGGAAGAGAACGGTGCCATAAACAATCAAAATTTTTATTTTCTATTGTTGGTAGCAATTGCTTCTTTCTTTACTCCATTAGCAGCATTTATTTTGATATATTTAACTTTGGAGTTTAAAAAGAGGCTAAAATTGAAAATATATCACAGTTTTTTATATTTAGGAGTATTCCTTTCTGTTTTAAATATATTGGTTATTCTTGCAGTCGGGGTTGATTTGATTTTTTTTTAGTTTTTTCTTTACCGTACTTGTCATAATGTGAAAGCAGATATGCTGATAAATTATTATGGATATCAAACAAAAATAATCTGGTTAAATTCCTAAATTATGTTCCTGTTATTGACAACAATGGTCTTCGCGGAAATCCTCATGAGGGGTTTGTTGGAGAAATTCAGGGCGGCGACTTAGTATTGGGAGTAGGTGTTGAGCCTGTAGCTGATGTAGCTAATCATGCAAGTGTTATTAAAAGGTATTCTACCCAGCTTTCAGCTGGCTATTGAGAAATGCTTGCCGAGCGATCCAAAATAGAAGATCAAATTTTAGAATATCAGAAGCTTATGGATATCATCAAGCAAGCGATCCGAGAAATAGAATCAGAAAAGGAGATTGAAAAATGAAAGTTGGAGTAATAGCAGCGTTGTTACTACTCTATGGATTAATCTAAAGTAAGCGTAACCTATCATAATATTTTTCAGATTATAGTAGATTCTATTATTCCATCCCAAAATCCAAGCCAACCTTCTTCGGCTTTAAATAAAGCTAAAATACCAGCGACTACGACTACTAACACTAATATCCCCCAACTAAAATATTTATTTTTCATTATTTCGTTTCTCCTTAACTACATTCTATATCGTGTAAACATTCACGAGCTAGTTGCCGTTGATTAACCAGGATAATTCTTTATCAAAGATACTTCGAATCTTACTCAGTTATTTATGTAAATTTATCAGTAATGTATATATCTTTTTCATATAACCAAAACTGGATCTCATTGAATATTTTTTTCTAGAGTACCAATAACGTACTGAATCTAAACGACGTCAGGCACAAGGAATAAAAATTGCCAAAGCGAATAGTGTCTACAAGGGACGTCCAAAACTTTATAGCGCAGACACAAAAAATCCTCAACGACGTTTAGTTTATGAAAACATCGTTAAGGATTTAAACGAGGGTATCGCTATTTCAAAGATTGCGAAAAATTACAATGTTACTAGACAGACAGTTTATCGAATAAAACAGGATATTGTAATTTAATAGTTATCTATACCACACTGAATTTTTAACTTGATTTTTATTAAAAATAATAAAAAAACTATCAATATGAATTAAGTTAAATCAAATTTCCGCTCAAAAGCAGAAATGTAATCTTTAAAAATTATATCTTCTTTTTCAACATTCTTTTTGGAAATACCCGTAAGTATTCTAACATCTAAAGCTAAAAGACTACTATTCGTTTCAAGAATGCCCACCGATTCATCATAAAAAACATATATTCGCTCGTCTTTCAATAATGGATCTGTGACACTTTGAATAAAGTATGGATGTTGATAATATTTTTTACTCCTTTCATTGTTAATCACAAACAGCAACTTTACTGAAGGCTCATTCGATTCATCAAAATATATCGAATTTACTATATTTTCTTCTAATAACTTAATCCGTTTTTGCGAAAGAAAGTCAATTTTTTTTTCTTCTACGTCAACAATTTTTTTCAAAATATCACTTGTTTTTTCTCGCTTGTCAGTATATATAAATGCATCTTGGTACTTTTTCAGTAACTCGGAAAAATTTCTCAAAGCTTTCTCCTCTCACTAATTAATAACTACAGTTCCATTATTAATTATACCTGATCTAGAGCGTAAGTGTAATTTAAAAGTAATTCTCTGAGTTTCTTTTGTACTAGGCTTTTTTAATGGTATAATTTTTTTGGCAACTTGCCCCTGATTGGGGGTGTTTTTCGTGAAAGAGCTTATCTCATTGGTTATCGCACCAATTTTTGTTGGACTGGTCATCGAACTAGTTTCTCACTGGTTAGACGAGAAAGACGATAACTAAAGCAAGTTGTCTCTAACCCACATGTTCGGAGTCGCAACGAACATAAAGAAAGCCAACCCTACTCGCAATAGGGTTGGCTTTTGTGCTATTCGTGTATAGCTTATCTCATTTCGCAATCACATTATAGCATCAATAATTTAAATGCTCAACTTAAATGTCCTCGTACAATTAATAATCTACACTAAATTTGTCTTTTGATTATCCAAGCATACTCTGTTGGACTTAGATTTTCATTTTAATTCTGTTGGCCAAATATATTTTTTATTTCTAATATTGAGGGCTGAACTTCTTGCCTAATATCATGATAGTCAACAATAATTTGCGTTATATCAAAGAGATATCCATTTATAATAGTAAGCCCTGTATCTTTATCTGAAGGTTTTGTTATCTCTATGCTATTTTTAGTCACATCCATATTTCCAAGAACACTTAATCCGTATGAAGAAGCAGGATATTTAGCATAAATTACAACATAAACTTGTAATTCGCTGAGATTTTCAAACAATGATTTGATACTTTTTTGATCACCTGACTCATTCTACCAATTTCGCCTTTTTCCGAGGGAAATATTATTTGTGTAACAAGAATTTATTTGTGCCTCAATATAATCCTTGTATGTAGACAAATCATCATAGTAGGAATTATTACTATTTCGTAGACTGTCATCAATTTCCTTCAAAGCTAACTGTTTTTCTTCAGAATCCATCAATTCCAAATTATTATTTAGTATTTTTATGTTCTGGTGTTTTTGCCAATAAAAACAAGCCCTAGCTTTATTTACGGTATTTTTTTCAAGTATATATTTTAGATACATATATAACTCTATAAAAGATCGAAAAATCATACCAATATCATCGCTTTTTTTATTTTCATATAGAAAACTAATTGTTTCAGCTTTAGTAACTAGGTCAAAATATAAAGTTCTTATCACTAAATCATGATTCTCTACTTCTTTTTTTCTTTGGGAATAGTGTTCATTACAATTTTCGTTATTTCTCTGTAAATCGGTAGCATTTCTGGTTTCAATTCCATAAGTAATCCTCTTTTCTTTTTTAATCAATTCATTTTTTATTTTTTTCATAAAGCACATATTTCAAGATATTTCCCTCACGTTCCTGGACATGGACAGCAATCGGATGATAGTTCTCGTGAAGCCAAGGCGTACCAAAATTATTCACATCATCATTCAAATCAAGACCAGCAACAACGTAGTCGGTCTTCTTTTCTTCTACATATTTATTTTGTTGATCCATACTTTCTTGATAAACTTCGTAAGGGATATTGACATTCATAAAATACTTGACGCTCGGAACAATATTGGGGATTACAGAAAATCCATAATCAACAAAGCGATAGTTTAGCAGAGTCACATCTTCCTTGCCTTTTAAGTATTTAGCAAATTCTAACTGCGCTGGTACTTTTGCATTTGGATTTGTATTTGCAGCATTTTTTATTTGAATGCTTGGTCGATTAGTAAAAAAGCGCATATCTTTAAAAGTATCATTTGAAATAACCATCAATAGGATTGCAAAAATAATGCCCCCTGGTATTAAAAATTTACTTACTTCAGGCCGTTGCAATTTATATCGAATTACTAAATTTTTCAACAATAAACAAAAACCCAAAAATCCTACTAATAATATGGTTAAATCCAACAAGAGATAATAGTTCAATGGAATTCCACCATAAAAAACAAAAAAGTTAGTGCATAAAAACATAAACAGCCACAACACTTTAAAACGAGTTTGCTTAAAGATTGCCTTTGTAAATAAAAGGTAGACAGACCCAATCATCAAGACAGCTAAACTAATTTTGTTTGGCCACATCAAAGTAAAAAATATCTTTAATGTATTAAAAAAGCGGCTAACTATATTTACATTATTTCCCTGGTCAACTAATTGTGGATACAACACCATATTGAATTTGAAATAAACAAAATACATTTCATGTAACGCATGGTTGACTAAAAAATAGATGATAATTGGAATGCTGACTAACAAAAATCCCAGCAAGCTACAAATCACTGCTTTAAGTAACTGCTGATAATCTTTCCTTACTAGATAATAGATTCCAAAAAAGAGAAAAAAGGCAATCCACGGACTGATCATAGTATATTTTATCCAAAATACACATCCCATCAGTAAGCCTTGAATGAAATATTGCTTCCCTTTTATTCTTTCATCCGTATTAGAGATAGATATGATTAAATATAAAAGCCCTAGCACAAAAGGAAAAGCAAACTCTTCTGCACTATCTCCTGCACGAAAATAATCCTTATTTAGCAAGATTATTGGTGATAAACAAGTAACTGCAAAGGCTATTTTCTCTGAGAAATAATAATTACAAATTTTAAACAATAAAATCATCGAAATGGCAAACGAAATACTTTCTAATAGATAAACACCGAAAAAAGAAGTTGCACTCAACTTGTAAGCCATCGCATGAATGAAATATAAGAGTATCCCTTTTTGTTCAAATAGATCTTTATACGGCACTTGCCCATGAGCGATTCCTTTACCGACCGAGAAAAAAGCATTGGCATCTACCCAGTCATTTATGAAGTAGAGCGGAGAAGATTTGGAAAATATCAGCATGATTAAAAAACTGAATACAGTCAGAAATACAGAGTATTTTCTTTCCCATAATTTATGATTCTCGATTTTGAATAGTATTGTCATTATTCCCCTTTCATAGCCCGCTACCTTTCTTGATTCATAGAAAAAAGAGGAGTTTTTTTACTCCTCGTAATGCAGGTAAAGGATCTATTTTTTTCTTATTCTTGCACTTCTAAAAAAACCTTCCGTATCATTTTTAATTATATCTCAAAAACTTTGTGCTATTTAAAACAATCTAAAAAAATTTATTTTTGAGCATAATTGTGAATACGCCATGACTTGTCCATTTTATACAAAAAATGCAACGGTTATCTAAAAAATAAGGATACAGATAACTTTCAATCAATTTTAGCTTTAATAGCCCAGAATTTTGTCATGTTTACAGTGACATGATTGCATTAGGAAAAATTGATAATCGCGAGTCAACTGATAAAGAAATTCCAGAAGCAATTAAAAAATTTCTTTATTGGGGAATTGCTATTTCAAAAAATGAAAAACACGTTGCCAAAATCTTTCTTAAGATTTTGGCAACGTGTTTTTGGTTAGCTATTTTAAGCGAGTGGGAATCTAAGTTCTTCTTTTTGTTGTATTTCTTGATATTCCAGCCTAACTCATTTTTACTCCTTGATGTCCTCTAACCAGGAATCGAGTGAAGCCTAAATGACTCAAAAATTTAAGAAGTAATTCCTGGTAATTTATTCTTATTTATTGGAGCTGAGTATTTCTTTCACAACTTTATATACGGTGTTCCCAAAGCAACTCCTCAAGATAGTTTGCATCCACTTTAAACTATGGAAAGCTATTTTGAGTGCCTGCTCACTATCTTTTCGGAGCTAGCCGCTTTGCGCCACAACCTTTTTTACACAGTTTTCACATCCATCACAGCCGTCTTAGCCTTCATTTCGCCTGTTTTTTCCAAAACAAAATTTTCTACATGATCCATATTAGTTAAAAGAACCATCATTGACGTTTCTTTTCCAGCAGCCTTGATTGCATCAAGATCTGCATTTGCTACCAATGTATCAGTCGTAACTTTTTGTCCCTCTGTCACCTTCACGTCAAAGGGCGCACCGCCAAGGTCAACAGTATTAATCCCCATATGAAGTAATACTTCGATACCATTTTGTGTCGTGATACCAATTGCATGTTTTGTTGGAAAGACAGATTGAACTGTACCAGCAACTGGAGAATAAATTTGTCCGTTTGTTGGTTCAACGAAAAATCCTTCACCCATCATTTTTTGCGCAAATACAGGATCACTTGCTTCTTCTAATGACATTACTGTTCCATCAGCAACAGCTGTTAAGACAACTTCATTGGTTGTTGCTACATTGTCACTTGTTTCTTCTGCTAACGCTTCTTTTTCTAATTGTTCTTTCGGAATTCCGAAGAAGAATGTTGCCACAAATCCACCTGCGTAAGCTGCAAGTAAACCTAGAACATAGCCCCACCATTTACCATCTGAAATTAATGGAATCAATGCCGCACCTGAAGGACCAATAGCAATCGCACCAACATTACCAATCATTCCGATCACTGCCCCACCGATACCACCACCAATACATGCGGTGATAAATGGACGGCCAAGAGGTAATGTCACACCATAAATCAATGGTTCACCGATTCCTAAAATACCAACTGGTAAAGCGCCCTTAATCATTTCTGTCAATTCTTTATCTTTTTTGCAACGAATCCATAAAGCGAGCGCTGCACCAACTTGCCCTGCACCTGCCATCGCAAGAATCGGAAGCAATAGTGTGCGACCTGTTTCATCAATCATTTGAACATGAATAGGTGTCAAAATTTGGTGCAATCCAAACATAACCATTGGCAAAAATAATGTTCCTAAAACAAACCCTGCAAATGCTCCGCCGACATTTAGCACCCAATCGATTCCGCCAACCATGCCGTCTGAAATAAAGCCAGCTAATGGCATAATCAAGAAGATTTCCACTAAACCAATTGCAATTAGAGATAACGTTGGTGTCACGATAATATCAATTGAATCCGGTATCACTTTGTGCAATTTCTTTTCTACTATTGAAAGTAACCAAACAGCAAAGATTACGCCAAGAATCCCACCTTGACCAGCTGCCAAAGCTTCACCAGTAAATAAATTTTTCAATGGTGCTTCTGGATTCATTCCCGTTAGCATCACAACGGCACCAATTACCCCACCAAGAGTTGGTGTAGCACCGAAAACTTGTGCTGCGTTAATCCCTGTATAGATAACTAAGTAACTGAACATTCCGTTTTTCAGGATATTCATTACATCGATATATTGTTGCCAAGTTGCTGCATCAAGATTTCCTGCTGTGACTAAGTTAGCTAATACAGCGGCAATCCCCGCAACAATCCCTGTACCAACAAAAGCTGGAATCATCGGAACAAAGATATTAGAAATATCTTTTAAGATTGATTTGATTTTTGATGGTTTTTGTTTTGATTTTTGAGCTGCTTTCATTGCTTGTGCTCGTTCATTTACCAAATCCTTACCAGAATTGGCTGAGTGTTCTGCTGTCCCATGTTCCGGTAATTTTTCGCCTAGTTTTACACCCGCAAGATCAACCATTTGCTGTGCAACTTTGTTTACTTTCCCCGGGCCGATAATCACTTGTAGTTGTTCATCTTCAACAACACCCAGGACACCTGGAATCGCTTTTAATTTTTCTGTGTCAACTAGTTCGTCATTTTTGATTTTCATTCGTACGCGTGTCATGCAGTGGACAATGCTCTCAACATTGTCCATCCCACCAGCTTCTTCATAAATGCGTTTTGCTAATTCTTCTAAAGTCAATTCATTTTTAGCCATCAGTCGCTCCCCCTTATAAGGTTCCTTTTACAAAACCATTTGCTTCAACCAATTTATCCTGTGCAGTTTCTTTATCACTATTTGTTAAAATCATAACAATTGCTAATTTCACATTTTGCTCTGCTTCATTAAAGTATCGCTCAGCTGTTTCATAGTCAACCTCTGTTGCTTGCATGATGATTCGTTTTGAACGTTCCACTAATTTTTCGTTGGTTGGTTTAACATCGACCATCAAATTATTAAAGACCTTTCCAATACCAATCATGCTGATTGTTGAAATCATATTCAAAATCAATTTTTGAGCTGTACCAGACTTCAGGCGAGTTGAACCAGTCAAAAATTCTGGGCCTGCATCAACTTCGATTGGGAAATCAGCATGTTTACTGATTTCAGCATTTTTATTGCAAGAAATCGTTGCGGTCACTGCACCAATTGAGCGAGCATAATCTAAGCCACCAATAACATATGGTGTACGTCCGCTTGCGGCAATTCCGATGACCATGTCATTTTTTGTTAAATTTAAATGAATCAAGTCTTCTTCTCCAAGCTCGAATGAATCTTCCGCACCTTCAACAGCTACAGTCATTGCTGCCTCGCCACCTGCGATTAAGCCAATCACCATTTCTGGCTCAACGCCAAATGTTGGTACACACTCTGCTGCATCTAATACGCCCAAACGACCACTTGTGCCTGCGCCCATGTAAATCAAACGTCCACCTTTTTTAAATGAGTCAATCGTGTGCGCAATTACTGGTTCAATACTTCCTAGTTCTTTTGCAACTGCCTCTGCGACTTTTTGGTCTTCACGATTCATCAGCTCAACAGCTTGTGTTACACTCATCTCGTCTAGTCCAAATGTTTCTTGATTTCTACGTTCCGTTGTTAAGTTATCTAAATTAATTTTGCTCATCTTTTCTTCCCTCTTTACGAATTAGTTGATAGTTGACGCCTGCATGAATTTGGTGAATCAATGGTAAGTCTTCTGTAACCACTTGAGCCATGACATTCACTTTTTCATCAGCTGGTAAATTTCTTTTGGTTAATTGAATCTCACCCATATAACGAAGATAGTTTTCATTGTCGATCGTAATGCTCCCGACCGTTCGTTCAATCGTTTGCTTAGGTGAAATTTGTGGAATTTTTTTAAATCGTGCATCAGCACTTCGAATGACATCTCTCGCCTCATCTTGGCGATTGACATGCGTGCCTAAGACTAATTCAATCAATTCCTCATCAAGTACTTCTACT
This sequence comes from Enterococcus thailandicus, assembly GCF_001886265.1. Taxonomy (GTDB): domain Bacteria; phylum Bacillota; class Bacilli; order Lactobacillales; family Enterococcaceae; genus Enterococcus_B; species Enterococcus_B thailandicus. The sequence goes on along the minus strand of NZ_JXLE01000007.1, from coordinate 72,626 downwards.
TGTAATGAAATCATTCGGTTATTTTGATAGGTTGCGAATTGTTGCTGCACTCTTTCTGACAAACCTGCATCACCAATGTAAATCAAATCAGTTTTACACTCGGCTAACTCTAGCGCTGCTGCTAATGGATGGACACCACGATGTTTTTCTAAAGTAGGTAACCCTTGATATAACGGGCCTCTTAAATCAGCGTCACCAGCAACAAATCCTTGAATTGTAAAGCCCTGTTCCGCTAACCACTGATTTTTTTCTTGATACCATGACTTGGCTAAGCCAGTTTCTGGACGTGGATAGTAATTGTGCCACGCTTCAAGATTAGAAAAATCCGCTTGATATTTTTTCAACTCACTAATATCTTCCGATGTAATCGTGCTAGCATTTAAACTAATTTTCAGCTGATGTGACCAAACAGCAATCTGTTTGTTAGACAATTCATAGTCCATTCGTAAGCCCGTCACACCGATTTCTTTTAGTGGCGTTAAATCGGTCAACGAAAACCCAGCTCGTTTCAACGCATCTCCTGAAATATCAACCATTAATTCGAGCTGATTTTTTTTTGCTTCTTCGCCCAGTTCTCTTAGTCGTCCTTGATAAGCACTGACATCATCTTCTGGAATATGCATCGAAGTAAAGATACCAATAAAACCACTAGTTGCCATTTTATGAATATATGCTTTTTTTTGTGGAGTTAATGGCTCATTCATGAATATTGAAAACCCAAACATGTTCATCCCTCGCTTTATGTATCCGTCTTCATTTCTATGAACAGAGTATAACGCTTAAGAAATGAAATTTCAACACTTTTATAAAAATAATTAAATTTTATTTCTTAGATAGATAAAAAAATAGCGTGACTCTGACCTGGTCACGCCATTTTCAATCATTTAGTTATAAGATAATAGTTCAGTATTTTCTACAAAAAAATCAAAAAAGGTTTCGTTTGGCATTGGCGTAAAATACGCATTGATTGCCCGAATCAACGCATTGTGGCAGACCAACAAATAAGTATTTTCTTCATCTGCTAGGCATTCCTGTAAAACTGGCACAACACGCGCATACATGTCAAAGAGTGACTCACCTTCTGGAAATCGTACCCCAAATTCTAAACGTGCTTCTTGAAATATCGTTTCATGGCTAGGCATGCCATCATATGCACCAAAATCCATTTCCATCAAACGTGGGTCAGCCGTCAACGGTAACTCCACTTTATCTGCAACAGCTTGTGCAGTATCTTTTGCTCGTTGTAATGGCGAATGAATAATTTTAGTTACTGGTACCTCGAGTGTCGCAACTTTTTCTGCTAATGCGACTGCTTGCTGTCTACCTTTCTCAGTTAAAGGAACATCTGCTCGTCCGCAAACAAGACCTTGAACATTCCAAGTAGTTTCTCCGTGCCTAGTTACATATAACATGTCATAAAACTCCCTTTGCTCTTCATCTTTGATTTTTATAAACTACCTACAACATACCAAAAGCTTTCATCAACGTCCACCTTTCAAGAAAGCAAAAACTAGTTGACTGGTGTTAAAGTAATCACTTGATTTGCGACTTTCTTCAAGAAAGTTTGATCATGTTCAACAAAGAGCATCGCTGGCTTGACCGTAAGCAATAGTTGTTCTAATTGCTTTTGATTGAATACATCCAAATAATTCAATGGTTCATCCCAAATATATAATTCAGCAGGTTGTGCTAATGATTTAGCTAGCTCAACTTTTTTTCGTTGTCCCATACTCATTTGTTCAATTTTATTATGAAAAACTTCACGTTCCATTCCCAGTTTCCGCAAATTGTTCAAGAAAGCTTGATAGTCTACTTGATTTTTTTCAGCAAAATCACTAAGCGTTCCACGATTGTCTTCATAATTTTGGCGAACATAACTAATTCGGAGATTCTGAGGATAGCTCACTTTTCCTTCGGCTATTCCTTGAAATTGATTTAGCAAGTAGTAAATTACTGAAGATTTTCCAGCACCATTTTGACCAGCTAATGCAACTCGTTCTCCTTGCTCAACCGTAAAATTAATTTTTTCAAACAATGGTGACTCATAGCTCAATTGCAACTCTTCTACACTCAACAAGCGTTTATGATAAGAAGGCTGATAATTCATTGTCAACGCATCAATATATTCAATATCCTTTAACAATTTTTCTTTCTCCCCAATCTGGGTTTCCATTCGATTAACAATGGCCTTGGAGCGTTTCATCGTTCGAGCAGCGTCTGCACCAATTGCTCCGAGGTTTTTTCGGCGATCTTCAGTATCAACAAATCCGACACGTTTCTTCGTTTTATCGCCTTCACGCGAACGAGACCATTCTGCTTTTTCTGCAGCTGTTTTCTTCAACCGACTAACTTCTTTTTTGATTTTTTCATTCTGCGCTAGTTCAAATTCATCACGAAGACGTTTTTGTTCTTCATAAACAGTAAAGTTTCCTTGATAGAGTTCTAACTGTGTTTTTTCAATTGCTAATACATGATCCACCACTTCATCGATAAACGCCCGATCGTGGCTAACTACAATAAATCCTTGTTGTTTCTTCTTCAAGTATTTTGCTACTTGTTGCCGACCAGCTAAGTCTAAATGATTGGTTGGCTCATCAATCAAAGGAAAACGGGCTTCGTCCACAAATAACAATGCCAATAAAACTTTTGTTTTTTCGCCACCAGAAAGAGTATCAAACGGACGCCATAAGATTTCCGGATTTGTTTCCATCAAATTCAACTCGCGTTCAATTTCCCAAATCTCAAAATCAGTTACATCATTCAAGACATAATAAGTCAAGCGACTGGTGTCTTGTGTTTTTTGCGGAAAATAGACAAATTCTTGTTGATGGACGATTTGTCCTTGATAAGGTAATTGGTTTTGTAAAATCGTTAAGAGTGTTGTTTTACCACGACCATTTCGGCCAATCAATCCCAGTTTCCATTGTGTATCAAAGTTTAAGTTTGCTTCATTAAAAATAGTTGTTTCTTGGTTATCATAACCAAAAGTCAGTTGTTTTATTTCGATTTTAGACATCAATAATTCACCTCGTAAAAAAAGACCAGTCCTATTTTCAGAACTGGTCACAAAGGTACGGGCGCAAAAAAAGACCCCTCCATTGAAAAACTAGCCAATTCTGAAAATCTGCACACTGCTCCCTTGTTTCATCAAGGTACAGTCTGAATGCAGCTTCAATCAATTGACTTATTTTTTCAATGCACGGATCCCTCACTTTGGTTTATTTGTCTATTACGTTAACACAGATTTAAAATTTTTGTCAATCAAAAAAATTAACGACGGATAAGTTGACAAATATTTCCCGCCAAAATAGCAATATTTTCCATTGTTCGTTCATGCTCCATTGCCTCACGTAATCGAATTGGTCCTAATTGAATACTAAAAACTGCTGGCAAATAGTTGGTTAATTCCCCTAAATCGGGCTGGCGACTGCCGCAAAAAGCAACAATCGGTTTCTTGTATTTTTTCGCTAACATGGCTACACCATAAGGAACCTTTCCATGGATTGTTTGCTGATCGATTTTCCCTTCACCCGTCACAATCCAGTCTGCTTGTTTTACTTTTGCTTCTAGTTCGATCATTTGGCTAATCAATTCAAAGCCATTAATCATCTGTGCTCCAAGTAAAAATAACGCACCACCTATGCCACCAGCTGCTCCACTTCCCGGAATTTTTTCAAGGTCAATTTGATATTCTTTGGACCATTGTTTCGCTAGTTTTTTTGCCTGTTTCTCTAAAAAATCGATTGTTTCAGGTGATGCTCCTTTTTGTTTACCGAATAATTTTGCTGCTCCTTTTTCGCCAGTATACGGGCTAGTTACATCCGCAGCAATTCGTAATTTTGTATGAGAAAAGTGGGCTTTACTTGCTTGAAGATTGACTTTTCCCGCTGTCAGTAATGGGTTACCATCCTTTACGCCTTCAAGCTTTGCACCTAAAGATTGCAGTAAGCCCAACCCGCCATCCGAACAACCACTGCCACCTAGTGTAACGATAATTTCATCAACTCGTTGTGCTAACGCATCCTTAATTATTTCTCCTAATGCAAAACTAGAAGCTAAACGAATTGTTTGATCTGTTGCTTGTTCCAGTAAATCAATACCAATCACTTCAGCAGACTCAATCACTGCGATTTTTTTTCCCTGCCACTGGGTAATCAAATAGCGACTTTCATGTTTTCTAAATAACAAGTCTCCCCCAGAAAATTTTTGCCATTTTCCACCTAATGAATAGAACAAAGCTTGTGCTGTCCCTTCTCCGCCATCTGCAATGGGGACGTTTATTAACTGGTCAGTTGAATGAACGGCTTGCCAGCCACGAGCAACCGCTTGATTTAATTCAAATGAAGTCGCGCTTCCCTTAAAGGAATCAATTGCAACCAAAATATTCATTTACTTCGCCTCCTGACATACTTTTTTTAGATTCTCTTTCTTTCAGTTAGACACTTTTCTTCGTTTTTATCAAACAAAACAATCCTAATTTTTGCTTTTTTTCTATATACTAGAATAGAACGGTTTTAAGAAACGAATTTTAAAGGAGAGAACTGACATGAAAATTGCTATCGCTGGTGCAGGCGCAATGGGTAGCCGAATCGGACTAATGCTTCATCAAAGTGGGAATGACGTGATTTTGATTGATCGTTGGCCCGAACATATTGAAGCTATTCGAGAACATGGCTTGGTTGCAGACTTCAATGGAGAAGAAGTTGTTGCCAAAATTCCTATTTATTCACCTGAAGAATTGATTGAAAGTCAAACACAAGTTGATTTGATCGTTGCATTAACTAAAGCAAATCAATTAGACGACATGTTCCACGCAATCCAATCAATTATTACTGAAAAGACCCATGTTCTTTGTTTATTGAATGGTTTAGGACATGAAGATGTGTTAGAAAAATATGTTCCTAAGAAAAACATTTTATTTGGTATCACAATGTGGACTGCCGGTTTGGATGGACCAGGGAAAGTAACCTTATTGGGAAATGGTGAAATCGAATTAGAAAATCTTGAACCTGAGGGCGAAACTTTTGCGCATGAAGTCGTTCGTGTTTTTGACGAAGCAAACCTAAATCCGGTCTATAGTCGAAATGTTCGTTATTCGATTTGGCGCAAAGCTTGTGTCAACGGTACACTAAATGGCTTATGTACGATTTTAGACTGCAACATCGCTGGCTTTGGGGAACAACCCGTCGCAAATGAGATTGTTGAAACAATTGTTGCAGAATTTGCTGCTGTTGCTGCTGAAGAAGGGATTCAGCTTGACCAACCAGAAGTCAACGAGCACATTGCAGCAACTTATGATCCTGCAAATATCGGTCTTCATTACCCTTCAATGTATCAAGACTTAATCAAAAATCATCGTTTGACTGAAATTGATTATATAAATGGTGCTGTTTGGCGCAAAGGACAAAAATATGGTATTCAAACACCTTATTGTGCTTTCTTAACGCAACTCGTTCATGCAAAAGAAGGCCTTTTGGGGGCAAAATAGAAAAAAGAGCGTAACCTAAACGGCTTACGCTCTTTTTAGTGTATTTATTTAATTACCCTCTCTTCTTCAACCTTTCCAGCAAAGCTGCCCGGTACTCATAACGCTCAAAAAGTAGTTCATCAGTAGCCAAGAAGCGCTTAGCCCAGTTTGGCGCATCAAAGAAATCAAGAATTTCTGGCGAAACTGACTGATAGGGCTGGTTAAGAAATTCGGGTAATTCATCCAAAGATCGTTGCGACAATAAAAAGATATTATCTGGATGGTAACATTGATAATCAAAAATCACATCGTTTCCAGTCACCAATTTCTTCTGGAAGTACATGGATTCAAATGTCCGCAATGTTACGCCCTGTTGTCCTGCACGAAGCAACTCTAAAATCCCCCGGCTTTTTGCCACTAATCTCAAATATTCCGAGTAACTTAAATAGCCAACTTGTTCGTTACCTCTCAATGGTAAAATAAAATAATTAGTCGTTACACCTCTTGCTGAAAAATCTGCTCGGTACTGTTCAGCAAGATTCTTTCGTCCATTATCAGTCGCACCAAAAAATAAATCTGTTGTGATTTGTTCCTTGGGTAGTTGGACATTTGTAGAATAGAAGGAGCTATTGTGCTTCAAACCTAACTCATGTGCTTCCAACGCATCAAAATGATAAACTTCATCAATCGCTGAATCCTTTTGTACTTGTTCCAATAATTCATAATGTTCTTTTTTAAAGTGATTCCAAAAGAAAACAACTATTTTTGCCTGAGTCAACGAACGAACTTGAGCAGCCATCGCCACTTCAAATCCAAAATCCAAAAAAATAATCAGTTGATATTGGCGAAACTTTGCAGCATTCATTCGTAAAAACTGTTCATCAAATAAGTCTTTTCCAGAAATCACTTCGAATGAGTCAATGAAAGGAAAAAAATATAAGTTTTTATCTTTTGCGACGAGTAAAATTTCATGAGTATCAGCCATTTCATTCTCCTCACTTTCCCATAAAGAATTTTCCTAATCATAGCTCTTATAGAAATAAAAAAGCGAATATTATGCTCTGAATGAATAAAATTAGTCTCTCTTTTTATCCATTCTTTTCGTTTTTATCTTTCAATTTTATGACGATTTGATTAAAGTATCCAAAAAATTTTTTAGAATAGTTGAAATTGTCAGAATATTTGGTATTATTAAGCAACGTTATTTTTTATTCATGAAACACGTACAGAAAAGAGGTTGCTTATGGAAAATACAAAACTAAAAAAACAAATGAGTTCGCGTCACATTACGATGCTAGCATTAGGTGGCGCGATTGGTGCAGGTTTATTTAAAGGGAGTGGTGAAGCAATTAGTATCGCAGGTCCCTCCGTCTTATTAGCATTTGCTATTGGTGGCATCGTTTTATTTATTGTTATGACTGGATTAGGAAAACTTGTTTTAGATGGTGAGAACCAGCATGGCCTTTCTGGATTGATCCGCCCTTATCTTGGTGCCCACTCTGCTGACTTTATTGATTGGGTTTACTGGTCATTATGGATGATCAACATTATTGCAGAAGCTGTAGCAGCTGCATCTTTTTTACAGCTTTGGTTTCCTAATATCCCTGCGTGGATCTTCGTGTTGATTTTAGCAGTCCTCACAACACTGATTAATCTCTATTCCGTGAGACTTTTTGCTGAGACAGAATATTGGTTAGCTTTTGCTAAAATCAGTGTAATTATTGCACTTATTCTTTTTGGTCTTTATTTAGTTGGACAACAGATGTTTGGCCATGGCGTTTTTCCCACCTTACAACAAATGACAAATCATGGTGGCTTTGCACCGCATGGAATGAAAGGAATCATTAATTCTTTGTTAGTCGTAATTTATTCTTACGGTGGTTCTGAACTGATTGCGATTACAGTTAGTGAAGCAGATGATCCTAAAAAAGCTATTCCTAAAGCAGTCAAAGGTGTGATGGGACGAATCGTTTCCTTCTATATTATTCCTTTGTTTTTACTTTTGATTATTTTCCCTTGGAACACACTGGCTAACAGTAACGTGAGTCCTTTCGTAATGGTTTTTGAAAAAATGAATATTCCATTTGCTGCGGATATTGTCAATTTTGTCATTGTTCTAGCTTTGTTTTCTTCCATCAATTCAGGTGTCTATGCTGCTTCGCGCACGCTGTTTTTCCGATTGAAAGATAAGAAAGGAGCTGCAAAAACCTTTGCAGTCCTAAATAAACATCAAGTACCTCAACGCTCAGTTTTCTTTTGCACCAGTGTTCTTTACCTTGGTGTCATCCTTTCTTACTTTGTCGGTGATGAGTTATTTGGTTATCTAGCAGGTTCACTTTCTTATACCGTATTAGTTATTTGGTTGATGATTGTTTCTGCTGCTTTTGTTCTTTCACTAAAGAAAGGTACTTTGTTCGATAAAAGTCTCAACCTATTTGCGCTAATTGCATTGTCTTTAATTTTCATTGGTATTTTAATGACCAATATACTTGGTGTTACTTTATTGACTGCTTTACTTTACCTAATTATCTTCTTTAGTTATCGAAAACCCAAAGAACCCTTCGCCTTATCTGATCAGTCCTAGCAAAAAAGAAAGGTGACAAAATTTTGTCACCTCTCTTTTTTCTAATTACTAGTGTTCAAGAAGCAATTCCTCAATAGAGCTTGCATCCATTTCAAAACATGGAAAACTATTTTAATGATTGCTATCTTGTCGGAACTAGGCGTTTTGCGTCACAACCTTATCCACGGTGTTCCCAAAGCAACTCCTCGAAATAACTTACAACTGTCTAAAATATGAAATGCTATTTTTATCAGTTGCTCATTATTTTTTCGGAGCTGAACGCTTGGAGCCACAACCTTATCCACGGTGTTCCCAAAGCAACTCCTCGAAATAACTTACAACTGTCTAAAATATGAAATGCTATTTTTATCAGTTGCTCATTATTTTTTCGGAGCTGAACGCTTGGAGCCACAACCTTATCCACGGTGTTCCCAAAACAACTCCTCGAAATAACTTACAACTGTCTAAAATATGAAATGCTATTTTTATCAGTTGCTCATTATTTTTTCGGAGCTGAACGTTTTGCGCCACAACCTTACTAGACAATTAGAGGGTAAAATCAATGATGTTTGATTTTACCCTCTAATCTTATTTTTACAGCATATTTTTCCTGTTTTTAAATACGCCGCTATTATTCAGAAACTAATTCTGATTCATCTTCTGATTCAATTTTTGAAATACCTAAACCAGTGAAAGCACTCACCATTGAAAAGACTGGTGATAACAAACTAAAGAAAACAAATGGTAAGTACGTTAATGTTGGAACACCAAATGTACTTGCTACGAAACTACCAGCAATCCCCCAAGGAACTAAGTAGTTAATAACTGTACCACCATCTTCCAATGTTCGTCCTAGAACAGTTGGATCAAGTCCAGCCTTTTTGAACGTGTCTTTAAATGCATTTCCTGGCAAAATGACTGACAAGAATTGTTCACCAATGAAAACGTTGACCCCGATACTTGTTAACAATGTTGTAAAAATTAACTTCGGTGTGCTGGTCATCCGCTTAGAAACAACATCCATCACAGTTGAAATCAACCCAAACTCAATTAGCAAACCACCTAGTGATAAAGTCAAGATAATCAATGCAACGGTCGGCATCATACTTTCGATTCCTCCACGACTTAGTAACGCATCAATTTGTTCATTTCCAGTATTTGCCACAAATCCTGATTCAATTACAGAAGCTAATTGGTTCACAGACGTCTGCGGGTTTTGAATAAAAATCATTCCGACTGCTACAGCAATATTCAATAAAATAGTTAAGATGGCTGGTACCTTTCTCCATGCACATACTAACATCAAAACAAGTGGAATCAATGACCAAAATGAAATTGTAAAATTGGCTTCTAACGTATTTGTGACTTCACGGATAGCTGAAAGACTTGCACCTTTATCCGTGTGGCCTAAGAACATGAATAAGAAAAACGAAAGTACGAATGCCGGAACAGTTGACCACATCATATGTTTGATATGTTTAAATAAATCTGCATCGACAATCGCTGCTGCCAAGTTCGTTGACTCTGACAACGGAGACATCTTATCTCCAAAGACAGAACCAGAAACAATGGCACCCACTACCAAAGCTGGACTTAAACCTAACGTTGTTCCGATACCGAAAAAGGCAATACCAATTGTTGACATAACTGTAAAAGCACTACCAACTGCACTCCCTACAACCGCACAAACAACAAAGACAGATGGGACAAACCATTGGACACTAATCAAATCAAACCCAATCACCATCAAGGTTGGGATAATTCCCGCTTGAATCCAAACTGCGATCAATGAACCAACTAAAATAAAAATAAAAATTGGAATAATTCCTGGTTTGATTCCATTAATAATTCCCTCATGCAACCATTCAGAAGGGTATTTCTTTACAACAGCGTAAACCATAACCATCCCGATAGCTGCTAAAATAGCAATATTTGGTGAGATTTTCAATCCCACTACCCCAACTGCAATGCTCAATACGACGACTGCTAATACTAATGTTGCTTCTACAAAACTCGGATTTGCTTTTTTCTCCATGATAATATCTCCTTTTTTAGTTAAAAATATTAGGTACTAAAAAAGAAATAATATCGAATCATCCCGCCACAATTCATTTTGGCTTCCCCCTCTGGCTAAAAATAAAAAGACCCGTTTTCAACTAAGGACGAATTGCTCCGCGGTACCACCTTAATTAAAAACAGATCTGTTTTTCACTTTAAATAACATATTTTATTTTTTGAACTTTTCATGTAATTCGTTAGCATGGCTTGATCGGTTCGCAGCAACCACCGACTTTCTGAACAAAACACCTCTGCTACTACTGTTGAAAAGATGACTTTCATGAAGCTTACATCCTCAAGAAATATTTGTCAACAAAAAAATCTGATTTATTTTTCTGTGCTCAAAATAAAAGATAACATTTTAGAAAGAAGATCCCTGTTCTTTCTTCTTAGCAAGCTGTTCTTGATGCTCTTTTTTGATTGTGGTTAATGTTTCTGGTTGTTGAAGCAAATCAAGTGCTGTTTTTGCCAAAAGCTCTGCTGCAATCGCAATTGATGCTAGTCCCTTTTCGCTTCTTGCTGCTGCTTTGAATTCAGTCGAATGACCTGCAATATACGTATCAGAGATGGAGACAGTTGGTTGAATCGTCGGGATTACCTGACTAACATTTCCAACATCAGATGAACCTAGACTTGTACGCTGTTGAGTTTCAATTTCTTCGTCTGGAATACCAAGTTCTTGAAGATGTTCAAAAAAGAGTTCATCAAACGCTGGGGTGACAACCACATCATCGACTGCATTTTGGAACAACCCAAATTCATAAGAGGTACCTGTACTGAGTGCCGCACCTTTCACAATGTTTTCAACTTTTTGAGATACTTCGTCCAACGTTTCACGGTTAGCTGCCCGCAAGTAGAAACGTCCAGCCGCATATTCAGGGATGACATTAGCAGCAACTCCACCGTCGGTAATAATACCATGGATATTGACATCCTTTGGTAAATGCAAGCGTAATCCGTTAATCCCATTGAACACTTGAATTAATGCTTCAAGTGCATTGATTCCTTTTTCCGGTGCTCCTGCAGCATGGGAGGCAACTCCATAAAATTTGATATCTACTGGATCATTTGCTAAAGATTCTGTGGTTTTTCCATAACGATAGGCTGGATGAACGCAAAGTGCTGCATCCACGTCTTCAAAAAATCCTTCGCGAACAAAACTTCCCTTCGCTGAGCCATTTTCACCACCTTCTTCACCAGGCGTACCATAGACTCGAATCTCCCCACCAAATTCATTGGTCCATTCCTTCACTGCGCTAGCCGCTAATACTGAATACGTTCCAAATAAATTGTGCCCACATGCGTGCCCAATGCCCGGTAATGCGTCAAACTCGGCTAAAAAAACGAGGGTTGGACCAGGTTTTCCTGAAGCATAACGAGCGTCAAAACCTGTTCGATGACCCGCAACTTCTTTTTCAACAGTAAACCCTTCTTTTTCCAGCTGTTTAATCAATGCCTCTGAGGAGAAAAATTCATAGTTACTGACTTCTGGATGATCGTGGATCGTTAATGCTAACTCTTGATATTCTGGCAATCTTTCAGCAATAAATTCTTTTACAGATGTTGTCGTTTGTGTTGTACTCATAAAAAATTCCTCCCTTAGTTTTGGCTGATTTATTTACGTCCAAATGTTTCCCATGCAGGAACGCTTGAACCTTTTGATGTTTTTTCGATTACTTTAGCTGTATCTTCTGTTTGATATGCGTCGACAATTTTTTGATATGTTTTATTTTTTTCATCTTCTTTTCTTGCAACAATGATATTGACATAAGGACGAGCATTTTCATCGACAGGTTCTAAGAAAATTGCATCGCTCGTTGGATTAAATCCTGCATCGACTGCGACACCACTATTAATGACGGAAATATCTACATCAGATAATGCACGTGCTGTTTGTGAAGCATCCAATTCAGAAATCACTAGATTTTTCTTGTTTTCAGTAATATCCGAAACAGTTGGTGCTGGTCCTTTTGAGTCATCTACTTTGATTAAGCCAGCCGTTTGTAATAACAATAAGGCACGGCCACCATTAGTCACATCATTAGGAATGGCAACCTTTGCACCATCTTTCAGCTCTGTTATTTTTTTGAGTGAATTTGAGTAAATACCTAATGGCGCATTGACTGTATTTCCAATGGAAACTAAATCTGTTCCATGTTCTTCATTGTAGTTATCTAAAAAGAACTGATGTTGAAAAGCATTCAAATCGACTGAGCCATCTGCTAATGCCGCATTTGGTTGGTTGTAGTCGGTAAATTTAATATATTCCAAATTGATATTTTCTTTTTTCAAGCGATCTTTCACATCATCCCAAACATCTGTATCTTCACCAATCACACCTAGTTTAACGGTTGTTTCTTTTGATTTATCAGTGGTTTCAGCTGATCCTTTACTACATCCTGCTAACCAAACCACGGCAATAAGTGCAACTGCTACTAAACGAATAATTTTTTTCATCTCTTTTTCCCCCAATTAATGACTAATTTTTTTTATAATTTGATTACTAATAAATTGACTTAAAAATACCAAAAGTAAAATCAATAAGGTCGCAACAATCGTGACATCTGTTTGGAATCGATTGTACCCTCGAGAAATAGCTAAATTTCCTAATCCTCCGGCACCGACCGCGCCTGCCATCGTGGTCAAACCAATTACATTGATAATCGTCAAAGCAGATACTCTGACAATTCCTGGTAATCCTTCTAATAAATAAACTCGTACGATAATTCCAAATGGGCTCGTTCCCATTGATTCTGCTGCTTCGATTACTCCAGGATCAACTTCTAACAATGCATTTTCAATTTGCCTAGCAAAAAATGGTACGACGCCTACAATCAGTGGAACTAATGCTGCTTTGGCACCGATTGTCGTCCCAACAAAAAAGCGAGTAGTAAGTGCTAAAAGCGACAATAAAATAATAAACGGTATCGAACGAATAATATTGATTGCTTTATCTAAAATTTCATAGAATAACCGATGTGCTAATAATCCATTTGGGCGAGTCACAACTAGAATCACACCAAGCGCAATTCCAATAATTCCAGAAATTAATGCCGTCCAAAATGACATATATAGCGTCTGCTTCGTTGCTTCAATAAATTCATCAGGAATCGCAGAAGCATTTGGTAAATATGTTTCTAGGAATTTGGTCATGTTATCTTCCCCCTTCAATCACTTTTATTTGTTCATTACGTTCACTCTTCTTCAATACTTGAACTGTCACACCTTGTTCAAATAAAAAGTCTAAAGCTTTTTGTCGTTGATTTAATTCACCCGCCAAAGTCACAATCAAACTCCCCAGCGGGACATCTTGAAGCAATTCAATGTTTCCGTAAAGAATGTTGGTCGTTACTTGATATTTACTGTAAAGTTGGGCGATTAGTGGCTCATTGGTTTGCTCTCCAACGTAAGACAGTTCCACTAGCCATTTATCATTGGTTTGCTCAGCAAAATCCGGATAAGCAGTAATTGTTTCTAGCGCCTGATCGATATGTGTTGCTGTTCGGATAAAATCTTTTGTTAATGCTTGTTTCGGACGACTAAATATCTGAATACTACTTCCTTGTTCAATAATTTTTCCCTCCTCCATCACCGCTACTTTGTTGCAAACTTCTTTGACTACTTGCATTTCATGAGTAATCAGCACGATGGTCAAGCCTAATTTTTGATTTAGTTGTTTCAATAAAGCTAAAATTTGAAGCGTCGTTTTTGGATCCAAAGCGCTAGTTGCCTCATCACATAATAAAATTTCAGGATCATTGGCTAAAGCTCGGGCAATTGCCACGCGTTGTTTTTGCCCGCCGGATAATTGATTTGGATACGCATTAGCTTTATCTGAAAGACCTACCAAATCCAATAATTCAGTCACTTTTTGTTGACGTTCCTGTTTAGATTTCCCTGTGTATTTCAATGAAAAATCAACGTTATCAAAAATTGACCGACTGTTCATCAAATTAAAATGTTGAAAAATCATTCCGATCTTTCTTCTTTTTTCACGTAACTTTTTTGGTGAGAGCTTGGTTAGTTCCACATCGTTGATCCAAACTTCACCATCACTTGGTGGTTGAAGTAAATTGATTACTCGAACCAATGTACTTTTCCCGGCTCCAGAATAACCAACAATTCCAAAAACATCTCCCTCATCAATCGTTAGATTCACAGAATCTACTGCGCGAATCTCCTGCCCCTTTTGTTGAAAGGTGACAGATATATTTCGTAAATCAATCATTCTTTCTCCTCCCTTATCGATACTAAAAAAAAGCATCCTCAAGCAAACGACTAGTGTCATTTACTTGAGGACGCCTTTTTGCGTGTTACCACCTCATGTTCGAACTGTACTCACGCACAATTCCTCTTCAAGTACAAACATACTCTAGCGTGCTATCGGACGCAGCCGTCACCGCCTTACAAATTGCTCGGGGTGAATCGCTCAATGGCCATTTTCCAAAAGTTTAATCTTACTTCTTCTCAGCATTTCGAAGCTCTCTGTTAAAGACTTTACCAATGTACTTACCATTTCATCGCGAAAAATATATAAAAAAAAGTCCTTTTACTAGCAAATGCTAGTAAAAGGACGACGTATCGTGTTACCACCTTTATTCGGAAGTTTCCTTCCCTCAGCCCAACGTCTCATCTGTAATGAGAGATTGGTGTTCGTTTTAACGGTCGAACGAATCCGAATTTGCCTACTTATCGACAAATTTTTCTCCAAGGCCATTTTCAACTTTTCTTATACTGAACTCTTTTCACCAGCCAGAGTCTCTCTACGCAGTCTCCAAGTTTACTTTCCTTTTCATCGAAAAATTATTTGGTTGTTGACGATTAATTTACAGGATGAACAAATGAAAGTCAAGCATAAAATTTATTCTTTTTTTCTAAGAATTTTTTGCTGTTTTTTTATTCACAAAATCAATAACAATTTTCAAATCTTTTCCTTGTTCGATAATTTGCAAGTTTTCTTTGTCTTTTTCCGAATAATTTCGTTCAAAACTTGAGTCAGGTATCAGAAATACGCCCATGCCTGCGCGAGAAGCTGAAGTTGCACCCACTAATGAATCTTCGACTGCAAAAGCCTCGTTTGCTACTAATCCAGTTCGTTCTAATGCTGTTAAATAAGGAACTGGTGAAGGCTTATTTTCAGATACTTCATCCCCAAAAGTAAACGTATCAAAATAGTCCATTAATTCAAACTGATTTAAAATGGCTGTTGCTCTTTCAGTAACAGTTGTCGTTGCTAAGCCAAGTTTAAAATTCTGTTCTTTTAAATAACTCAGTACTTCTTTCGCATATGGTTTAAGCTGGATTTCTCCGGTCGTTAGTTTTTCATAAAAAAATTTTTCCCGTTTTGCTCGTACTTCTTGTACTTTTTCTGGGCTGCCAGCTAATTGGACTAAAATATCAAAACTTTGTTTCCAATTCTTTCCACCCCAAGTATTAACGATTTCTTGTGGAATCTCGATCCCAAATTGTGCAAAGCCCCAGACCCAACCATCACGATAAGCTCTTTCACTATCAACTAATAGTCCATCTAAATCAAATATTGCGCCTTTCATTTCCCCACGGTTCCTTTCAAAAAACAATATCCTTAGTTTAGCATGATTCAGTCATAAAATCATCGACTGCATGGAAGTTTCACGAAAATTATTTTATTTTTTTCATTCCAAATCAAAAAAGAGACAGAGCGCCTATGCACTCTGTCTCTAAGTAGTTATTTTCTGACATTTTTTACTTGTTTGATGTTTGTAAAGCAACTTTGTTCTTCTTGAAGTTTCTGCTCAAACACCTAACGCTTAGTTGCCGTAAAAACCGATTCCTTCGTAGCGCCAACCTAATTTCACTAAGTAATCTCTTTCTTTTGTACTCATTGTGTAATGATGCGTTCCTGTTTGTTCATTTGGATTGAACAGACGCAAGATCGCTTTTGAACCGCCAGAGTAAAAACTTAGTCCTTCATAACGCCAGCCTAGTTTTTTCAAGAAATTGATTTCTGACTGGGCTGCCGTATAATGATGGTCGCCACTGTTTGGATTATACATCCGATACACTTTTGTTCCGCTGTTTGGTGCTAACCAAGCCACACCTTCATATTTCCAACCAATTTTTGGTAAAGAATTTTTTTCACCCTCATTTAGAGAATACAAATGTTCACCAGTATTTGGGTTGTATAAACGATACATTGGTGATGTAGGTACTTGAGGTTGACTGTCATACTGCGTTAAATTATAGGTTTCGATTACACTGTTTAAGGTTGTTGCATAGTTTGGTGCTGTCGCATAACGTCCCGTTAACCAGGCTGTCGCATCTTTGTAAGATTTTGTGTTACTTTTCCATGCGCCCGAATAATAATAAACGCCAGATTGGAATGAAGTTGTTTTTAAAATGTGCACATTATCTTCTAGAGATTGTTTATAGGATGGATATTTTCTAAACGCAGCATTTACTGTAATCCATTGACCATTAACAAACTCTGCTGTTGGAAAAGTTACCGATTGGCCATTATAGCTACCTTTAATTCCAAATAAATTATAATTTGGTGCAGAAGCTAATTGACTCTTTCCCCAACCACTTTCCACAATCGCTTGAGCAATCATGACGGAAGCATACAAATCATTTTGGCTTGCTAGCGTTCTTGCAGAGGGAGCCACGCTGTCAATGAATTGCTGTTGTGTATTTGATGATGAACGTGCAAAGCGTGAAGCAATAGAAACTTCAAATTGTGAAAGGTCTGTTTGCGTTGTGTGAACAAGTACCTCTCCGTCATCCAACTGATTCTCCACTGTTTCTGTAGCCTTTGTTGCTTCTGTTGCTTCCGTAGATTGTTCCTCTGATTCAGGAGCTGTTTCTTCCACTGCTGAACCAGTTGCTTCTGTTATTTCGCTTGATTCTACAGCAGTTGCCTCTGTTGTACTAATAGTCGAGCTATTTTGTGTCTCAAGTGCACTCTCTTGTGTTTCAGTTCCAGCTATTTGATTCTCATATGTGCTAACTGTTGATTGCGCAATTGCTTCATTGCCTGTGCCAACTTCATCTGCAAAACTCACAGGAGCAGCAGTTGAAACGATTCCGCCTAGTACCATCACACTAAGTAAAAAATTCGTTTTTTTCATTTTTTCTCCTTTATTCCTCATATTTTTTATTGGATGTATGTATCACCTATCTTTTATTTTAACAAAAAAACATATCCGCCTTAAGGGAAATTTAAAAATGACACATTCCAGTAATGTTTTGTAACTTGATTGAAACTAAAAAACACAAGCAAATGCAGAAGACTTTTCTTGAGAAAATTACTCCGCATGCTTGTGCTTTTCTTAACCTTTAAATTACAACAGTTCACCAAATTTGTGGATATAATATTTTTTAACTACCGTAACCAGTGTTAAATAAGCTAAAACTGTTACGATTAACCAAATCCAATAACTACCTGGTAATGGCATCAAACCTAGCTCTGCACCAAAACTTGTGAATGGTAAAACAGAACCAACAGCAATGCCTAACGTAGTAATTGCTGTCATAGCAAAGGTTGCGTTGCTTTGGATAAATGGTAATTTTGGTGTGCGTAACGCATGTAATACTAACGTTTGTGACCAAAGTGATTCCACAAACCAACCTGCATGGAACAACGCAATAAATGCTACTTGTTGTGTGCCATTCAATGTGTGGAAATCTCCTCCAATAACCGCTGGACAAATAACAAAGTACATCAATAAATACGTTGTAATATCAAAGACAGAACTTGTTGGACCAAAATACACCATAAACTTGCCAATACTTGAAGCTTCCCATTTTTTAGGTTTTACTAAATATTCTGGATCCATTTTATCCCATGGTAAGGAAATGCAAGACACATCATAAATCAAATTCAAGAATAAAATTTGTAAAGGCAACATTGGCAAGAATGGCAAAAAGGTGCTGGCTATCAAAACGGAAAACATGTTTCCAAAGTTTGAACTAGCTGTCGCTTTGATATATTTCATGATATTTCCGAATGTTTCCCGACCCGCTAATAGTCCACGCTCTAAAATCATCAAATCTTTTTCTAATAAGATGACATCTGCTGATTCTTTTGCAATATCGACAGCTGTATCAACCGAAATACCGATATCGGCCACTTTCATCGCAGGAGCATCATTGATTCCATCTCCCAAGAACCCAACTGTGTGTCCATTATTTCTAAGTGCTGTTGTTAGGCGTGCTTTTTGTTGTGGATTTAGTTTTACAAAAACATCATTTTCATCAACAACCTGTGAAAGTTGGTGATCATCCATAGAAGCAATTTTTTCTCCGGTGATTAGCTCATCGATTTCTAAGCCAACTTGACGACAAACAGAACGTGTTACTAATTCGTTATCTCCAGTCAACACTTTAACAGCCACTCCGTGATCTTTCAATGCTTGCAATGCTTGTTTCGTTGTTTCTTTTGGTGGATCAAGGAACGCTAAGTAACCAATCAACACCATGTCTGATTCATCTTTGACTGAGAATTCTCCAACTACACTAGGATTTGTTTTTTGGGCTACACCAATTACACGTAATCCATCTTCATTAAGCGCTGTTACCTTTTCTAAAACTTCCTGTTTTCTTTCCTTCGTTAAAGGTGTAACTTCTCCTTCTAAGTCAATAAACTTAGAAATGCTCAACATTTCTTCAATCGCGCCTTTGGTAATCATTTGTGTCTTGCCTGTCACATCTTCTACGACGACACTCATGCGACGACGTTCAAAATCAAATGGAATCTCATCTATTTTTCTGTAACGCGTGTTGGTTGTATCAAGGGTTTCTTCAGCTTCGTCAATAATCGCGACATCAAGTAAATTTTTCAAACCTGTTTGATAATAACTGTTTAAATACGCATGGCGTAATACCCGATCGTCTTCAGCGCCTTCACAATTCATGTGGTATTCTAAGATAATTTTATCTTGAGTTAACGTTCCTGTTTTATCAGTACATAAAACATCAATTGCGCCAAAGTTTTGAATCGCACTCAAATTTTTGATAACTGTCCCTTTTTTTGCCATCACACTAGCGCCTTTAACCAAGTTCGTCGTAACAATCATTGGTAACATTTCTGGCGTTAGACCGACTGCAACAGACAATCCAAATAAGAAAGCTTCTAGCCAATCTCCTTTAGTTAATCCATTAATGACAATCACTGTGGGTGCCATCAAAGCCATGAACTTGATCAATAACATAGATGTTTTATGGATACCTAATTCAAAGTTGGATTTAATTGGTTTTTCAGATAACGTTTGTGCTACATGACCAAACAAAGTTTGATTTCCCACAGCTACGATAATTCCTGTGGCACTTCCGCTAATTACATTACTTCCCATAAACGCTAGGTTTTCATAGCTTGTTTCATTCTTATTCCCATCTATCGCAACTACGGCATTCTTTTCAACAGGATAGCTTTCACCTGTCAAAGCTGCTTGAGAAATAAATAAATCTTTTGCAGAAAGCAATCGCATATCTGCCGGAATCATATCGCCTGCAGATAATCGAACCAAGTCACCACAGACGATTTCTTCCATTGGAATCTCTTCGTATTTGCCTTGACGTTTTACTGCAGCGGTCACTTTTACTAATGATTTTAATTTTTCAGCTGCTTGGTTTGAACGAACTGATTGAATCAAAGTCATTGTGCCACTCACAATTACCATACTAAAAATAATAATTACACCGAATAGATCCTTCTCACCTGGAGCTGGTAGTAAATACTCTGTAATAAACGAAATAATCCCTAAAGCAATCAATACTAAGGTAAATGGTGTAATATAAGCCTTCAACACTTCAATTAAAAAAGGTGTTTTCTTTCCATATGAAATCGTGTTATCTCCATAGACTTCTTTTGATTGTTCGATTTGTTCTGTGCTCATTCCTTTTTCACTGCTATGGAACAAGTCAAATAATGCGCGTTCGCTTTTTTGTGCAAAATTTGCATATAATTTTTGCGTATCTTTCTTTTTTTCCATTGTATTCTCTCCCTTGTATCAGAAAAACAAACTTTTACAATTTTGTTTTTCGTATTTTTCGGGTCAAGAGAGAAGCATTTTTACATAAGTGGGCTGAAAACAGATAGATAATAGTTTCAGCAAACTTTTACTTTTCTCTAATCCCCTCGGTTTCGGTAAACTGTCATCCATTTGTTCTCATCTCCTTTATGCTTTCATAAATCTGTTCTTTTTCCTTACAAAAATTCACTCGTACTTGTCGCATCAATGTCCCAACAAAAATCAGCTCCCTTACTTTGCCGGATTACTAAAATTTAAACTGTTAGGTTGGCAACAAAAAAACCTTCCACCAAAAACTCAGCGAAAGGTTGAAATAAGCACAGCAAAAAGAAGCTATTTCGATCTCATCGTTGAGTTTTGACACTATACAACGTAAAAAGCAAATACCTCTGCCTTTAGCTACCTTATGAAAAGCCTTAGATCGACAATTCCTGTTCTACCCATTGGCGTCTCTCGACATTTTTGGGCAGTAGCCTGTGTTTGTATAGGAGCCTCACCTAACAAATCTTATTTAGTTTTCCAGTGGTTACTGTAACAACGATTTACAGAAATGTCAAATCTATTTCTCAAATTTTTCCTTTTTTCCTAAATAAAGCGTATTCATTTTTTAATTTATTTAACAAAAAAATGTTTTTTCGAATTTCATTTGTCATAAAAGCTTTCCATTACTATAATAAAATTATAGTAATGGACAAAAGGAGTGATCTTTATGGAACACACGCTTGTGATTATCAAACCAGATGGTGTCCGTCGACATCTAATTGGCCGCATTATTCAACGATTTGAAGAAAAAGGGCTAACAATCGTTGACATGAAACTAGCAACAATGACTCCAGAACTTGCCAAAGAACACTATCAACACTTAGCTGGTCGTAGCTTTTTTCAAGAGTTAATCGACTACATGATCTCTGGACCTGTTGTTTATCTTGTACTAGAGGGCGATGATGTCATTGATATCGTCCGGAAAATGGTTGGCGCAACCAAGGCTGTGGATGCACTGCCCGGAACGATTCGCGGAGATTTTGCAGTTCCTGGAACAGCAAACATTATCCATGCTTCTGATTCTCGTGATGCTTCAAAAAATGAGATTGCTCGATTCTTCCCACCAGCACATTATCAATATGAACAGGAAGCTGTGCTAGAAAGCAGCAGTTTACCATCTTAAAACACGCTATCAAAAGCTAGGATATTCTACTTCTAGCTTTTTTTATTTTTCCACAACTAACTGCTGATTGGCGTCATTCAACAATGCTTTTTCTCCAATAAAAATCCATTAAAATGACTTCTCAAAATAATCTATGTAAGTAACATTTTCTTAAATAATTGCGCCCTCCTACAGTTAGTCGATCATTCGTTCTTCTGATAACTTGAACCTATTGTAAAATATAAAGTACAATTTTGAGTGCCTGTTCACTATCTTCTCTGGGCTAAGTATTTTGCATCACAACCTTCTTCTAGATGTCCTCAAAATAATTCATAACTGTCCAAAAACATGAAAAGCTATTTTTGTCAGTTGCTCATTATTTTTTTTGAGCTGATCGCTTGAAGCCACAACCTCTATTCACGGTGTTCCCTAGCAACTCCTTCGGCAATAAGTCCTCTTTTCATAAAAATATGAGAAACTATTTTTAGAAAAGCATCCTTATTGCTTGAAGCTGACCGCTTGGAGCCACAACCTTTTTTATGGCAAAAGCACACGAAATTGCTCTTCCAACTGCCTACGTTGCTCTCTCCCCAAGCTATACTCCAAAACAGAAAACAGTTGATTGCATTCATCCTCATCAATCAACTCACCCAATCCAACAAGAATCAGTTGTTTTTGATAATTCATCATTAATGTTTCGTAAATAATTAAGTTCTTAGCTTTGGCTGCAAGGCTTCTTGCTAAATCATCATTGACATTTCGCGCTTTTTTAAATCGTTTTTTCGCAATGTAATGCGTAGTCAAGTTTAACAAAAACAAATCCATATACTGATCAGGATTATTTGTCAGAGAAAAATTCCGCATTCTCTTCTTGATTTTCACATAATTACTTTCGATGAAAGACTCGCTAAATAAAAAGGGTAATTCAGCTAGAATCGTCATCTCAAATTGGCTGTATTCTTGTATTCGCATAAAGTAATCCTCAATTTTTTTACATTCATAGCGTAAAAATTCAAACTGTAGTTCTTTTTGGAGTTGACTATCTGTTTTTAAAAACATGTGGATATTCAAAACTAAGTAATATAAATCTCCTGTTTGCTTGAACCGTTTTCGATTGTTCCCTACTTCCTTGTACGGATCAAAATTTTCTTCTTGTACCTTACTAAGCAGGCGTCTGGTTCTTTTGCTTTTTGTTGGTTCTTCCAATCTATGTCGCAACACTTCATACTCTGCCAAAGAAACGTTTAGGCGAGCCAAGATTGCTTGTAATGTCGTAAATGCGATTTTTCTCACTGTTCCTTTTTCCAGACCTACTAATGATGTCTTTGAACAAATCCCCTCCGCTAACTCAGCTTGAGTTAATTTTTTACTGATTCGAAGGCTCCTAATCAATCTCCCGTCATGCATCGCTTTGTTCCTCCTCAAATTATTATTCTGTCGGTTAAATGAATGACCAACAGGTTTAGCAATTTTTCTGGTACGTATAATGAAAAAATCACTAGGTTCACTATTTACATACGTAAAAAAGGAAAAAAATATCAAAACATAAAAAAAACTTCTGAAAAACAAAAGTTTGTTTTTCAGAAGTTTAAAGTAGCTGATTCAATTCCCAGTAGAATCTGTAATTTTTGGATATAGGTTCTTAGTCGTTTTATTTCCATTTTTTGAATAAACGCTGGTTGAAGCTTTTCCTTTTTGCTGTTCAATTGTTTCATTTTTTTCTGCTTCTTTTTGATAATCAATTTTTTGTGGATCAACTGTTGTAAATCCATCTGGCACATAAAAACGTAATAAGTTTTCTTGATTCAATTTATCTGACAAGCTTAAAGCTTTCTTCACTTTGTCTTGATCTTTCGTGATTTCTTTTTGAATACCCAGAGCTTCAGTATCTAGAATTTGCCCTGATTTATTATCATACGTTTTATTCCCCAAAACAGTGTAATTTGGAGTAACAAAATTACCATTTCTAAAAGCAACTACTTGGTCATGTTTAGCAGACAATAAATCTGTTCCAAAATGAACATAATTTTTATCATCTACACCGACCAAATGAAGTAGCGTTGGCAAAACATCAATCTCGCCACCATACGCGTGACTGACTTTCCCGTTTGTGTATCCAGGAATGTGAAGCATCAATGGCACTCGTTGCATCTGTGCATCATCGAATTCGCTCCAAGTCTTCTCATCTTTGCCTAATACTGTAGCTAAATCTTTGTTATCTGAATTTGAAATCCCAAAATGATCACCATAAATAACAAACATTGAATTTTGATAAATACCTGAGGCTTTCAAATAAGTGAAAAATTGTTCCAATGATTGGTCAAGATAATGGGCTGTTCGCACATAATTATCAACTGTACTGTTACCAGTATTTAAACCTGGAAAATCAAAATTCTTATCATCAGTATAATAAGGCGTGTGATTGGTTACAGATAAGAATTTTGTATAAAACGGCTGTTGCAAATGTTCAAGATAGCCGACTGATTCACTGAATAAATTTTTGTCTAAAATACCATAGCCTAAAGTTTCATCCGCTTCTTCAAAGTAAGAACGGTCAAAGAAATTATCATAACCCAAGTTTTTGTACACATGATCTCGATTCCAAAAACTAGCAACATTTCCGTGGAACACGGCACTTGTGTAGCCTTGGCTTTGCTTTAAAATAGCTGGTGCAGCTTGAAAAACATTATCAGAACCTAGTTCAGTAAATAACGACCCTTGTGGTAAACCAAATGTGCCCGTTTCTAGCATATTTTCAGCATCACTCGTTTTTCCTTGGCCTACTTCATGAAAGAAATTATCAAAACTAATTGTTGCTTGATTATCAAAAATACTATTAAGAAAAGGTGTCACTTCTTGACCATAAACCTTCATATTGATCAAAAATTGTTGAAAGCTTTCCAAATGGAGCACAATAACATTTTTCCCTTTTGCTATTCCAAACATACTTTTATCTGGTTCTGCGTAATGCTCTTTCGTATAATCTAAGACCTCAGTGATTCCGTTGCTACTTGCATGCGCGCGAACACTGCTTGTCATTCCCGTTTTGATGCCATCGTAAATCGTATATGCATCAATCCCTAGATATTTCACAATATAAGAACGATCGAAAGTTCTTTGTAACAGTTGAGGACGGTTCGCTTCACTCAACGCTAAGTTTCCAGAAAAAATAAACACAGCCAAACAACTTATTGCAATCGCCATTGGTTTCTTAACTGGTTGACTTTTAATGGGTACATTTTTGACAATTACCCAAATGAGCAAACCAAGAAAGACCAGAATATCCAACCAATATAAAATATCGTGAGGTTTCATTAAAGAAAACGAACTTCCTGACAGTCCTTGTGACACTTTCGAAAAACCTAAAACTGATTTAACTGTAATAAAATCAGTAAATTCTCGATAAAAAATAATATTGCAATATAAAAGAGCTGTATTCAAAATATCTAAAAACAATAGTAGAAATAGCGCTGGCTTTGTTTTTTTTACATACAAAGATAGTCCAAATAATAACAGCGTCGTTGCAACTGGATTAATCCATAAAATAAATGTTTGGATGATTCCCTCGACACCTAAGGAAAAATCAATATAGTAGGCTAAAAGAGTTTTTAACCAAAAAAATACACCTGCCAAAATAACAATAAACAAACGATTTTGACACCACGTTTTGATTGGAGTCACGATTATCACTTCTCTCTATTCGCTTTTGTCGTACATTTTGAACTTAAAAAATGAGAATAAGCTAAAAGACTATTTTTTTTAATAAATTTTTATATTTTAAGATAGTTTAACAAAAGCGACTGTATCACCTTTATCTGCCGAAATAAAGCCACATTTTTCATAAAAATGACGTATAGCTGGCGCCTCTTCCGTCAGTAATACTTTTTGACGAACTGCTTGATATTTCAACAAAATTTGCTGCATCAGTTCAAACCCGATTCCTTGATTTTGAACTACTTTTTTGACTAAGATATCTTGAATATAAATAATCGTTAGCCCATCGCCCACAACACGAATCAACCCAACTAGTTCGTCCTCTTTCCACGCAGTGATAACGGATAAGGAATGTTGAACGGCTTGCTGTAGTTGCTCGATATCTTTCGTATAGGCTGTCCAGCCAGCGTCTTCATATAACCCTAATAATTGCTGTTGTGTTAGTTTTTTCGTTGCACGATAAGAAATCATTTTCTCCCTCTTTTCCAAAAAAAAGCTGTGACAGTTGTCACAACTTTTCTTTTCACTATTTTTTGATCACTGGCTCGTCCCAGAAAGATGACTACTTGTGGATGAACTTTCAGACGAATTTGTTGCCGGTGGTACAGTCGTTGAGCCAGTTGTTGTTTTCGGATGACTGGAATCACTTGTTTTCGTTGGCGTATTTGTCTTTTTCCATTCCGCTAAGCGACTGGCCACGACTTTTTTATCTACTTTGTCAGAGTACCCTTTTGTTACTTTTCCATTTTTTAATCGGGCTAGCTTCTCTCCCGAATTTGATAACAGTAAAACGGTCAGTCGTTTATCTTTAAATTGATATTGTCTCAAGGAAATCGCACTTAAAACATCGTCGATATTTGTAAACTGGTTGTCTTCTTTTCCTTTTGGTAAATAAATCACTAATTCGCCTTGATCATAGTCGGCTTCAAATTTATAGTCCTCCCACCAATAAGTTGAGAATTCTTTTCTAAATTTATCTACTGATTCTTTGCTTGCAACGATTTTTTCCGTTTTTGTATGAACTATTTCTGTTGTGATTCGTCCAGAAATCGTTACAGATAGAATAAGCAAAAGGAAAAAACCAATTAACCAAAAGAGAAGAACAGGACGCTTCTTTCTCATACCTTCTTCCACTCCTATTTGAATTTACCTGTTCTATTATATACAAAAAATGAAATCTAAAGGTAAAAAACCTGTAAAAAAACAATAAATAACTAGCTGCTTTTTTTAATAAACAAACTATCGTTGAAAAGACAACTTGACTATAAAATTTCATAGTAATCAATAACACTTTTTTCTAGCGAAAAAAAACTGTGCTTAAATCTTTACGTGATTTAAACACAGTTTTTATTTTATTTTTGATGATCTGAGTAAAATTTAAAAAATTTTGCTCACGCTAATTACGCATCAAACCCATTTTGATCAGAGACTTGCTTGAACCAATGACCTGATTTTTTAATTGTACGCTCGCCATCTTTAGCTAAATTTACTGAAATAAAACCATAACGATTTTTATAAGCGTTCGTCCAAGACCAGTTATCCATGCATGTCCACATATGATACCCTAAACAATTGGCTCCTTCTTGAATTGCTTGATGCACATACTTCAAGTGATCTGTTACAAATTCAATTCGATAGTCATCGTGAATCATCCCATCTTCTTGAATAAATCTTGCTTCATCTTCAACACCCATTCCGTTTTCAGAGATGAAACAGTCAATATTTCCGTAATTGTCACGAACGTTGATCAAGATATCATAAATCCCTTTTTCATAGATTTCCCATCCACGGTAAGGATTCATCTTTCTGCCAGGCATTTCATAGTTATCAAAGAAGTCTTCAGGCATTGGCGAAAGAGCTTTGTCAATTGGTGTTTCCTTTGCTTTGATTCGACGTGGTTGGTAATAATTGATTCCTAAAATATCAACCGTATTTTCTTTGATGATTTCCTTGTCACCCTCTTTGATTTCAGGTAACAAATCTAAGCCTTTTAATACCTCAATCAGTTCTTTCGGAAACTCGCCCTTAACTGCTGGATCAAGGAATGAGCGATTAAAGAACGCATCTGCTAATTTTGCTGCCTTGACATCTTCCGGGTTATTTTCATCACGTGGATAACTAGGTGTTAAATTCAAAATAATCCCAATTTTTCCAGATAAGTCTAGAGAATGATATGCTTTGATTGCAAGCGCAGACGACAAAGCTTCGTGATATCCAACTTGAACAGCATGTTTCATATTTGCTTCTTCTGGATAGTGCCAACGATACAAGTAACCAGCTTCAACAGGAACGATTGGTTCGTTATGAGTAAACCATTTTTTGATTTTTTGTCCAAATAGTTCAAAGCAAATCGTTGCATAGCGTTCATAAGCTTCAACTGTTTCACGATTTAACCAGCCACCTTTTTCTTGAAGGTACATTGGCATGTCAAAGTGATACAAATTTACAAACGGTTCGATACCATTTTCGATTAATTCGTCAAAATAACTATTATAAAAATCAACCGCTTTTTGATTTACTTCACCAGATTCATCTGATAACAAACGACTCCATTGAATCGATGTACGGAAAGAATTATGTCCAGTTTGTTTCATTAACTGTACATCTTCTTTGTACTTGGTATAAACTTGTGATGTTTTACCTGGACCTACTTCATCAAAAAATTTTTCTGGCTCTTGTGCATACCAATAATCAAAAATATTATCACCTTTGCCATCATTTGCTACGCGTCCTTCTGTTTGTGGGCCGCTTGCTGCTGAACCCCACCAGAAATTTTCAGGAAATTGATACTTTGTCATCTTCTCGTCCTCTTTTTTAGTTATTTTGTTTCATTCCATAAATTTTATTTTCTAAAAGAATCGTTTGACCACTTGTATGCTGGTTT
The DNA here is from genome assembly GCF_001886265.1 of Enterococcus thailandicus. Classification (GTDB taxonomy): domain Bacteria; phylum Bacillota; class Bacilli; order Lactobacillales; family Enterococcaceae; genus Enterococcus_B; species Enterococcus_B thailandicus. The sequence continues at coordinate 44,789 of NZ_JXLE01000007.1, read as the reverse complement.
TCCATTCTTTCAATCAAACGTTTCCCACACAATTCACCAATTGTCACAGCGGGTTGTTGAATGATGATTCGTTCAGGAAGTACCGTCTGTAACTCATCTAAGTAGTCGTAGTGCGCAAAATAAATCTCTTGATCAATTTGTTGATCACTTTTGTTAAAATATTCTAGTGCTCCAATAGACATGTTATAGTTACAAACAAATAAAGCTGTTATGTTTTTGGCTAATAATTCTTTCGCACCATAAAAGCCACTCAATCGTGAGTAATCACCCGTGTAAACGTCAATAATTATTTCTTTTTCGCTGTATTTCTTGGCTTCCAATGCCCCGGCTAATCGCTCTCTAGCCACATATTCTGTTTGTGGCGCTGCGATAACACCAATTGACTGATGTCCCATCGCAATCATCTGCTCAATCGTTTCGCGGACACTTTTGCGATCATTAACCAAAATCGAATCGACATTTTCCAACTGATTAGGCGTATTTAAAGAAATGATCGGAATCGTTAGCTCTACTAATTTTTCCATTCCTGGCCAAGTTTCATCTGCTTCAAAAAGAATCAGTCCATCAATTGAGTGCGAAAGTAGATAGTCGATTTTTTGCGAAACTAATTGCGCTTCACCATTAAAACAACTTAAAAATAAACTATACCCGTTTTCTTCCATCAATGCTTCAATACTTGCTACGATATCCGCACTTAGTCGACTCGACAAATTATTCATTAACAGTCCGACTGAAAAGCTTCGATTATTCTTTAACCCTTTAGCAATAATATTTTCTTTGTAATTCAGTTGATCGATTGCCGTAGCGATTTTTTCCATATTGGCTACTTTTAGTGTTTGACCATTCAGGTAACGTGAGACACTACCTGTAGAAACGCCTGCTAATTTGGCTACTTCACGAATTGAACTCAACTTGTTCACCTCTTTTTTTAGTGAAGTATCTTTAGTTGCTCACCGATTTTTGAACCGGTTCAAAAATAATATAACAAACACTTTTCCAAGTTGCAACTACTTTTTAAGCGTTTTCCTTAAAAAGATTTTTACAATCCTTAGTTTCCTGTTGTTCATTCAAATGGTATAATTTCTTTATCCTATTAGACGGAGGCAGGATTTTGAAGAAACTATTAGCTATATTTACTCTAGGACTGGTACTTTTTACCTTAACTGGCTGTAATATGCTGGGTGGATCAAACCAATCAACAAACGAAACCACCGAATCTTCTACGCTTAAAGCAGAAAAAACTGATATTTCAAATAGTGTTTATTCTTTGAAAATGCGTAAGAACATGAATTTAGTTAGTGGGAAAATTACGTTTACCGATGATAAGATGGAATGGTTGCGTACCTATAACGAAGACAGTACGACTTCTTCTGAGACCAGTGAGAACATTACCTTAACTTCCATTAAAATTGACACAAAAGGTGACAGTTATACAATTACTGGAATGGCAGACAAAAAAGAAGTTTCCGTTGTCTTTACTAAAATTGGTAACTATCAGATAAAAGATGAAGATGGTAACGTTTATAGTATTTAAACAATTGTGATCCAGTACATGATTTGAGACTAGGACAAAACGAAAAATCCAGTCGTTCTTCACACGTTTTTCAATTTAAAAAAGCCTAAAATCAACGTTTTCAAAAACGAATTTTAGGCTTTTTTTCTATTTAAGCTCCTTTTGCCCCAGTCCTTTTTTTATGTAATAAACAAAAAGACTCAGAACACGTTAAATTCTCTTAATTTTTCTCCCTATTTTCTTTTTTTCTGTTATATTGGGAAAGTTAGATTGGTTACTAAGGAGAAAAAAATGAATATATTTGATAGTCATGACTATTGTACATGCACCAGCAATAAAAACATCCATACGGAATTTAACGATCAAGGAAGTTTAAGCATTTGTGATAACTGCCATAAACTGATTCAAGATTCGTTTAAATCCTTTGATGCTTATGTTACAGATAACATTCAAGCAGTGAGCAGTAAGCCACATTAATTGCATTAAAAGGCGCCGTGATTTTCTCACGACGCCTTTTTTATTTATCCTAATTCTTGCCCTTTTGCTAAGTTGTTATCTGTGTAATAACTTCCAGCAGGCGCTTTTTCTAATTCAACTAATTTTTGCTTAATTTGTTCAATTACTTCTTTCGCATGCTCTGGTTCTTCGACAAAGTCAAATTGATCTCCATCAATTTGGATTTTTGGACAAACATCAAAGTTCTCATACCATTGATCATAACGTTCATTCAATTGTTGATAATAATTGTACAATGTTTCATCGCTTTCTAATTGTTCATAATCACGACCACGTTTTTTGATTCGGCTTAGCATCGTGTCTAAAGAAACTTTGATATGAACCATTAGATCAGGACGTTTTTTAGGCGCCACATCATCTAACTCGTTTAACATCGTATCTAATAAATTATCATACTGCTGTACTTCGATATCCGTCACACGACCAAGATCTGCATTTAGATGAAACAATAAACTATCTTCATAAATTGAACGATCAAGAACATTATCATCATTGATCAATGCGTTTTTCATCGCTAAAAATCGTTTGTTCAAAAAGAAGATTTGTAATAAAAATGCATACTGTTCTGGATTTGAATAAAAAAGTGGTAATACTTCATTATCCTCTACACTTTCATAAAATGGTTTTGAACGGATCTCTGTTGCAAGCATATCTGTTAAGCTACTCTTTCCTGCGCCAATCGTTCCTGAAATTAAAATCACTGACATACAACCCTTCCTTTTCTATAAATACTCACCAATATATGCATGTTTCGGCATTTTTTCAAAATCATATTGCTGAATTTCTCTATCATTTTTTAAATAAGCATGAAGACTTTCTGTAACCATCAAATTCACTGGTACTGTCTCTTCTTGGAAAATAATTATTGGTTTGTTCAACATTGTCGCAACACCTAGCTCATATGCGGTGCCAGGATCAATCGTTTGATTTTCAAAATCCAAAATAGCTACTACAGCTTGCGCATCGGTTACTTCCGTCATATCTCGTTGATACACTTCTTGTGCCCAGCCTGCGCTAAACATTTCATAATCGCTCTCTTGGTGATGTCGTGGCGAATAGAAAGTCGAAACGGTAGTATTGTCTTCTAATGCTTGCTCGATTCGTTGAATACGTTCAACTTGTTCCTCTGAAAAAAATGGTCCTGCTAAATAAATTTGGCTCATCAATAAATCTCCTTCACTAAAGGACGATTTTCTTGATGCGTCCCTTTTAATAAATCAACTAATTTTAATGGGTTATTTGAAAAAACAACTTGATCAAGCCATTTCTCATCCATAAACCCTTCTTTGGCAAAATTCTTCAACAACTGCTCCAGTCCTGTATAATACCCACCAATATCCAGAATCCCAATTGGTTTTTCTGGCACTAATCCGATCGCAATCCATGAAAGTAGCTGAGAAAACTCTTCTAATGTACCCAAACCTCCTGGAAACACTAAGACAGCATCGCCTTCACTAAATAATAACTCTTTACGCTCATCAATTGTTTCTGTTGCAATGAACGTCGTTACTTCTTCAGCTGGCGTTTCTGCTTCAAATAAACCAGTTGGATAGATTCCAGTTACTTTTCCTTCATTTTCGAGCACAGTTTGGCTGATGATCCCCATGATTCCAGCATTTGAACCACCATAAACGAGCTCTATTTCTTCTTGTGCTATATATTTTCCTAACGTTTGGGCAATAAATTTGTAGCTTTCTTTTTCGCCAAAACGGGAACCGCAAAAAACAGTTAATTTCAAAAAAACACTTCCTCACTTTAAAATCTATCTTCATTCTACTCGTGTTTTTTTAAAAGAAAAGACTAGATTTTGTGCATTTTTAGTGGTATACAATAAAAAAACACTATATATAGTGATTTACCCCTAAAACTTTTATTTCTTATTTTTTCATGAAAAAGCAAGAAAAATAACAGATACCTAAATAATTGAAATGACTTTCTTTCCCATTGGCTTATTTATTATCTTATGTGAAAGAATAACACATTTTTTTCAACCGTTTGTTCATTCGCTTCTTCAACTTGGTTCAAACATTTTCTTCATTTTTTCCAAAAATTTTTTTATTTGTTATGTTTCACTAAGTAAGAATGTTTCGCGAAACACAAAAAAGAGGTTGGAAAATTTTCCAGACCTCTTTCATCTTTTCTTCGAAAAATGAACTACACATTCTTTTTTTCAAATCCATTTTTATTTTGCTTTTTACTATCGTTGGATCATCGGATTAGTAAAAATATCACTCGCATCATCACTACTAGAAGAAAATTCTGTCACCACGGCGCCAGTCTCCCCTGCTTGAAACCAATGTTTGATATTTGGTTCAATCGTATACTGATCACCTGGTCGTAAAACAATCTCTTTCCTCACTGTATAAGTTGCTTGATTATTTTCAGGTAATTCGCATGATAGGACTTCAGGTTCCTCTCCTTCAACATACAAATAGACGATTCCTTTTCGACACCGAAACGTTTCTCTTTTACCAAGATCATTTTTTCTTGGTGGGTGTCGATGTTCAGGACATGTTTGATAGGGTAGCAAAGCTAGTTCTTTTCCACAATAGCGTTCATTGTTTTCATATACAAATAAGTTCAGTCCTTCGACCTCGATAGCACCTAAGCCAAAATCAACAAATTCAATGGTCTCTAGTTCTTCATCTGTAAAAATCATTCCTGAATCCAAAAATAGCTGTTTTACTTTTGTTTGATAGTCCATGACTGTTCTCCTCAATTGATTGTTAGATCATCCCAAGAAATTTCTTCTTCTGCTTTTTCGACCACAACAACTTCTGCATTTGGATCTACACGTTTCTTCAAAACTAAAATCGTTACAGCCGTTGCAAACGAACCAATCATTAATGCACCTATGAACGCCCAAGGTCTGGTCATCGTAGCAACAGCAAACATCCCTGAAGCAGGAATATGGCTGTCTGCTCCCCACAACATACTTAGTCCGCCGCCAATTCCACCGCCAACACCAGTAGCAATAACATTGCGGACCAAGTCATTCAATACAATAGGAAAACAGCCTTCGGTGATTTGACAAATTCCCATCGGAAACGCAGTTTTTAGCGTTTCGATTTCTTGACGATTAAAAATTTCTTTTTGAATGATCTTTCCTAGGAAAAATGCCATCGTCAAACCAAAAGGCGTTACCATTGATGCCAAAATCAGTACAGTGACCGGTTCATAGATTCCCTCTGAGAATAAAGCAAAGACAAAAGCAAAGACAACTTTATTGATTGCTCCCCCGTAATCAATCGCAGAAAGCACACCAATTACTGCACCGTATAAAAAGAGTGAAGAAGTATCCAATCCAGTCAAATAGTTCGTAATCAAGTTTGTAAACCAATTGATTGGCGTCCCAATTACATAGTACATGACCAGCCCGGCAATCAATGAACTAAGAAACGGTAAAACCAGAGTCGGCATCAAACCTTCCATCCATTTAGGTACTTTGATTCCAGCTGTTAAGAGAACCACGATGATCCCCGAAACGTACCCACCAAGCATTCCCCCTAGAAACCCTGCGCCAATTCCTTTTGCAACCATCCCAATAATTAAACCAGGAGCAATCCCCGGCTTGTCGGCAATGGAGTAAGAAATCGCACAAGAAACAATCATTGGCAACAAACCTAATCCATAATTTCCCATTGAAGTCAACGTATCTGCAAATGCGAATCCCTCAGAAAAAGTCTCAATTGCAACACCATCTAACATGTTTCCAATTGCTAATAAAAAACCTGAAGCAACAACGATTGGTAAAAAGAATGAAATTGCAGTCATCAAATGTTTTTTGATGCCTAAAGTCTTGATTTTATCCATTTTGTCCTCCTGAAATTTATTTGAGCATTTCTTCTAGCTTTTCCATCAATTTATTTGGTGATTTAACAACCAAGCTTGTAGGCACGTCCACGATACGTTTTCCCGTAAATCGACTACGCCCGCTAACTTTGATATCCGCAGCAATCAATACCATATCAGCAGCTTGAATATCGCTGGATAATAAAGCATCTTGCGTACCAGCTAGGCCTTGTGTTTCCACATGGATCTCATGTCCGCGTGCCTTAGCAGCTTGAAGTAGTTTTTCTTGGGCGATGTAAGTATGCGCAATTCCCGCTGTACATGCAGCAATTCCAACAATCTTCATGGATTGATCTCCTCCTATTTCGATGTAGTGTAGTATTTTGCCTTATCGTCAGCTTTAAATAAATGAATTTTTTGTAACGCAACTTCTTTTGTCGCTTCCATACATGGTGGGAACAGCACATTTGGTTCACGAATTTCCAGATTTCCTTCATTTAAGACTTCACGTAGTTTTTCTGCGAAAACAATTTTGATATCGCTAGAAATATTGATTTTATTGACACCCATCACTACAGCTTTTGAAATTTCATCATCCGGATTGCTTGAGCCACCATGCAAAACCAATGGGACATCAGTCAGATATTCAATCTCTTCTAAAATATCTAAGCGCAACTCTGGATCAACATCTTTTGGATAAATCCCATGCGCTGTTCCGATTGCCACAGCTAAGCTATCGACACCCGTTTCTTCAATAAACTTCTGCGCAACTTTTGGGTCCGTATAAATAATTTCGCTAACGCCACCTTCAACTGTGTTCCCTGTGTCACCAATCGTTCCTAACTCTGCTTCGACCGAGACGCCCACTGCATGGGCTGCTTCTACGACTTTTTGAGAAATTGCGATATTTTCTTCAAAAGAATGATGAGACGCATCAATCATTACAGACGTAAACCCTAATTGGATCGCGTGAATAACCTGCTCAAAATTTGCTCCATGGTCTAAATGAATACAAACGGGAATCGTTACTTTTTCTGCTAAATATTTAACTTGTGAAACAAAACTATCTGTTAAAAAACGTAATTCCTCTGGGTGAATCGCAATCATAACTGGCGCTTTTGCTTCCTCACACGCCTCCATCACTGCATTCAATAACTGACCTGAACCTGCATTGAATGCTGGTACTGCGAACCCTTTTTCTTTTGCCACTGCTAAAATTTCTTTTCCTGTTACTAACATATTAATCGACACTCCTTTTTTATTGGTTAATCATTAATTGATATAAAGCTTCAACTGTATCTACTTCTTTTAATTCATGAATAAATTCATTATCTGCAAGCAAAGTTGCAATTTTTTGTAATAGCCGCAGATGTTTAAGATTGGCATCTTCCGCTTTTACTGCAAATAAAAGAACAACTTTGACATCTTGATCATCGAGCGTTTCCCAAGGAATTGGTTGTGCTAAAGTAGCGATGAGAATTACGGTTTGATTCACGGTAGTGGACTTACCATGCGGTATCGCAATTCCCTGTCCGATACCAGTCGCGCCTTCTGATTCTCGCTGATAGACATCTGTTAAAAATATTTCTGAGCTTGCTACGTACCCTTTGCGTTCTAATAAATCGGCTAGTTCTTTCAGAATCTGGCCTTTGGTCGTTGCTTTCGAATCTACAACAAGTAAGTCTTTATGAATAATTTCCTGAATATCAAGTGCTTCCAACCAATCATCCTCCTAAAAAAAATAGACCTGACTCATTCCAAACATTGGAATGGGTCAAGCCTGCCAGACAGTAACTCCCCTAGTTATCCTATTGATATCTTTTGGTACATACATTCCACATTCTTTGGTTCGACGAGATCACCGACCTTCTTACCAAATCCAATTCCTCGTCGAATGAGTACCCACTCTCCCTTCTTTGATCTTGCAACGACTGCATTATGATTCAATATCAAAATCACTTGCACCTGCATGCCTCCTTTTTATGACAGAAACAGCCACATTGAAATGTGCCTTCATAAATTAATACGCGGACTTTATTTCAAATGATGAAAAAAGGCAATAAAATCACAAAAAATCTTCGCTCCTACAATTATGTAGCACAAACGATGCCACTTTTTAGTAGTTTTTGTCTCTTACGCGTATTTTAAGACAAAAGAAAAGGTATCGAACACAATCTGTCCAATACCTTTCAGCATAGCAAATAAACCGAATACATCCTCTAGAAAATTTCTCTAAAAAACTAGATTTATACTTCCAGATTCGTTACAATGAACAAGGTTGATGCATTGCGTTGACTATGGCAAACTTGATTGGTCCGTTTGGTTGACTGATTCAAGGCCTCAGCATTTGGCTGCCACCATTTGCTGAGGTACCTTTTTTATTTGGCTGTTTCTATCTGCCACTTATGATACTGATAGCGTATCCAGTAGTCAAGAAAAACATAAAAACTACAAAAAACTGGGGTGTTTTTTTACCAAAAATGCGTAAATTATTTTTTTCAATAAACATTGAATGTCCAAGCTTTGTAAATAGTATAGAATAATCTAATTATAGATATCTTTGTTATAAAAAAGAAATAACTAACCCTTCAACTGATTGAGAGGTTAGTTATTTTTTGCTTAGTCTTCAACTTTTTCAAATAATCCTCGGCTGATCATTCCATCCATCAAGAAGTAAAACTTATCTTGACTCATTTTTTGCTTAGGATCTTTAAAAATATTCACGGCTTTCAGACCGTTAGCTGTGGTAATCGACATTTTTACTGTTTGGATATCCTTTGATACGGTTACCTTTAACTTAAAACCTTCTTTACTTTGTGGAGTTGCATCTAAAGGGCGGATCAATTGGTAATTTCCCCCATTTGTTTCAATAAAGCCATTATCTCTCAGTGTATATCGTTTTGCGCTTGGCGCTAAACGATAACTAGTTTCTGCACCAAGAACTGTCGCTGTTTTTTCAAATGCCACGTTCTTCACCTCGATAAAATTATTTTCTATCTTAATTATAAAAGTTTCCAATTTAATTTACTAGCTTCTTTGGCAAAAGTTTTATAAAAGCATAAAGAAAAAAGGACGGGCAAACGAAATCACGTTTGCTCGTCCTTTTTTCATTTTTCTAAAATTGAAAGCAATTGTTTGATAAAATGTTGAATCTCTTCTTCTGTGTTCCCAAACCCAAAGCTAATTCGAATTGATTCTTTTAGAATTGGTGTGTCTTCACCATACATTGCTTCTAACACGTGGGAAGGTTCAATATTTCCTGCTGTACATGCTGATCCTGTTGAAATAGCAATTCCTCTAAGATCCAATTTCATGAGTAATAAGTCATTCGTCACACCAGGTAATCTTAAATTCAAAACATGAGGTAATTTATTCGCTAAGTCACCATTCACTTGATACTCAATTCCGTGATCTTCCAGCGCTGTTAAAATCATTTGTTGGAATTTTTGGTATTTCTCACTTCTAGCTTGACGTTCTTCTTCATCTAAAATCGTTGCAGCTGTTGCCATCCCCCAGATACCTGCTAGATTTTCTGTTCCTGCGCGTCGTTTTTCTTCTTGTTCTCCACCTAAAAGTAGGGCTGGAATCACCACACCGTCACGTTTGTACAAGAACCCAACACCTTTTGGTCCATTGATTTTATGTGCAGAAACACTCAACAAATCAAGGCCCAAAGCTTCCGGACGAATCGTTTGGTTTCCGTAGGCTTGGACAGCGTCGGTGTGAAAATACGCAGGATGCTCTGCCAATAATTCACCGATTTCCTTGATAGGCATTAAATTTCCAATTTCATTATTTCCATACATAATCGAAACTAAAATCGTATCTTCACGCAATGCTTGTTGAAAGTCAGCGATTGAAAGATTCCCATTTTCATCAACAGGTAAATAAGTGACTTCAAACCCTTGCGTTTCCAAATATTTCATCGTATTCAATACTGCAGGATGTTCGATTGCAGTGGTAATCAGATGTTTGCCTTCACTTTGTCTTGCAAAAGCTGTTTCAAGTATTGCTGTATTATCGCCTTCAGTTCCACCACTATTAAAAATAATTTCATGCGATTTCACCTGTAATGTATCAGCAATCATTTGACGTGCTGTTTCAAGTTTTTCATGTGCTACTCTTCCGAATCCATGAATGCTTGAAGGATTTCCAAATGTTTCATTCATAATATCAGTCATTGCTTTGATTACTTGAGGATGCATTGGTGTCGTCGCCGCATGATCCAAATAAATTTTTTCCACCTTATTTCATCCTTTCCACTTATAACTAGGCACATTCTAGCACAGAATAGCTTACTTACCAAAAATAACTCCTTCATTCCTCAGAAAAAAGTAAGCAACTTGCTGAGTAAAAAAAACGAATAGCTCCTCTCACAACTTGAGGAAACCACTCGCTTTTCTCACTTTTTGATTAGCAACCTTTCGATTGGTTAGTCAAAAGCTTTTTCTTCTAACTTGAATAATGGACTCATCGGTGTATTTTCGTGAATTCGTTTCACAGCTTCACCCATCAGTTCAGAACAAGTAATAATCGTCAAGTTTTCTGGATGGAATTCGTCCTTCGTCCAAACAGAATCAGTGATACAGATATCTTTGATTGGTGCTCCGTCTAGAATGGATTTTGCAGGTACTGAAAGTAACCCATGAGAGGCACAAGCATAAACATCTTTCGCACCATTTTCTTTCAAGACATTTGCAGCGCGTGCAAATGTAGCACCTGTGTTTAAGATATCATCTACCATAATGCATGTTTTCCCTTCAACATCACCAATCACATAGCCGCTATCTAAGTCAGCATCATCTGCGTGATCAACGATTGCCAAAGTACTATCTAAGTATTCAGAAAGACTACGCGCACGTTGGACTCCACTATTTTTTGGCGACACAACAACGATGTCATCACCTGTTAAGCCAAGTTCGCGATAGTAATGTGCAAAAAGTGGCATCGTGAATAAATTATCTACAGGAATATCAAAGAATCCTTGTACTTGAACCGTGTGTAAATCCAATGTTAAAACACGTGTTGCTCCAGCTTCTTCAATTAAATTAGCAATCAGTTTTGCTGTAATTGGTTCATGAGGCTTCGCTGTACGGTCTTGACGCGCATATCCATAATAAGGCAAAACAACGTTAATCGTTTTAGCACTTGCACGTTTCATTGCATCAATCATTATCAATAGTTCCATATAATAATCATTCACCGGCGCATTCGTTGATTGAACGATGTAAACATGATCGCCACGAATACTTTCTTCAATATTGATTGCGATTTCGCCATCACTAAATTGTTTTACCACACTTTTTCCTAGTTCTGTCCCAAACACTTTTGCAATTTTTTCAGCTAATGGACGATTTCCATTCAAGCTAAAAATTTTCAGCGTGTCATCCTGATACTTTTTACTCATGTAGGCCTCCCTAAAACTTCTATTCCACGTTAGTTTAACATACTTTCAACATATTTTCTGGTAATTTCAACAAATTGTTACGAAAGTGAAACAGTTCCATTTGTCCAGCTTACTGGAATGATTTTTTTCGCATTTCCCCAATTATCATGTACCTTGTAATAACGTTCTCCTGTTGTTGATTCAAAATATGCGTAAGCCACCACCCAATGATTTCCGTAGGTACTTCCTAATCCTTTCAACAAACCAACTAACACTGGTTTTCCTTGCCGAATTCGTTTGGTTGCACGTTGCCATGACCCAAGCAAGGTTCCTCTAGCGCACTGCGCTTCTCCCATTGCTTTTAAAAATCGAGAGAGTCCCTGACTAACTTGTAACGGGATTGTCGGCATTCCTAGTGGTTGGATATAGGCACGTAACAAATCAATTAGTACAGATTCATCTGGACTATCTTTGACACGAATTCGTTCCGGCAATGTGAACTCTTGTCGGTAATCTTGATAATAAGCTAACAAAACTGCCGTCGCGTAAGTACCACATAAGTAACCAGATGGCGTTTTCCAGTTCTGGTACTTTTCAAAACGTTCTTCTGACAAACCAACCCACTGCTCTTTCATCATTTGATTGGTTGTTTCAGCTAAAGAAAACTCTTTCATTTCTGATTTCAGTTGTCTTCGCCTCCTTTTTTTCATTATAATAGATGCCAACTAAAAAACAAATGACTTTGATTTTTCATTTCTCACAAAAAAATCGACAAACACCATAGTATTTGTTTAAAAAAACTTTTTGTTAGATAATGAATTCACGAGAAAAAAGGAGTGACTGATGAATGAATAAAGAACGATTGAAACAAGATTTCTTTGAAGCAGTCAATGAAGACTGGCTAAAGACAGCAAAAATTCCTGCTGATAAACCTGCTACAGGTGGATTTCAAGATTTAGTTGAAGGAATCGACCAGCTTTTGATGGGCGAAGTAGACAATTTACTCGCACATCCCGAAAAAGTTTCTTCCGAAAAAATGAAAAACTTTCTAGCCTACTATCAGCTAGCAAATGATTACTCCAAACGAAACGACTTAGGCGCAACACCGCTTTTACCTTTATTGGAAAAAATCGAAGCCATCAATTCTTATTCTGATTTAAATGCGTTGTTTCCTAACTGGACACTGGAAGGATTTGCATTGCCATTCACAGTTGATGTTGATGCAGATATGAAAAACGCGCAAACAAATGCTTATTTTGCTTATTCACCTTCTTTATTTCTACCCGACAAAACGTATTACACACCTGAACATCCAAACGGCGCACAGCTTTTATCTGTATTCTTTGACATGATGGTTCAGTTATTAGAGCTTACTGGTAAAGAAAAACAGCATGCTGAATCAATCGTGGAACAAGCCATTCAATTTGACAAACTGATTGCTCCACATGTTAAGAGTGCGGAAGAAAATGCAGATTACAGCAAAATGTATAACCCAAAATCATTTGAAACTTTTGTCGGTTACAGCAAAAAATTAGACCTAGAAAAATTAACGATTGGTTTGATTGGGACACAACCAGATAAAGTAATCGTAACGGATCCCGTTTACTTTGAACATTTGGATGAATTACTCACCGATGCGCATTTTTCATTATTGAAGAGCTGGTTATTTGTTAAAACCGTTCGTTCATTAAGTGGTTATCTTTCCGAAGACTTTCGACAAATCGGCAGCATCTATTCCCGTACACTTTCTGGTGCTGATGAAGCGATGCCACAAAAGAAAGCAGCCTTCTATTTAGCTTCTGGTCAATTCGATCAAGTCGTAGGTGATTATTACGGCAAAAAATATTTTGGTGAAGCGGCTAAAAAAGATGTTGAACAAATGGTACAAAAAATGATTGCTGTTTATCAAAAACGATTAGAAGAAAACAATTGGCTTAGTGATGAAACACGCGAAAAAGCCATTATTAAATTAAACAAATTAGGTATTCAAGTTGGTTATCCTGAGAAAATCCCAGCGATTTTTGATCAATTCCAAACAGTATCCTCTGAAGAAGGAGGCTCTTTACTTTCAAATGCCTTCGATTTTAGTAAAAAAGTACTGATTGACCGTTTCAGCAAATGGAACAAACCTGTTGATCGAACAGAATGGGAAATGAGCGCTGACACAGTCAATGCTTATTATCATCCATTTAGAAATATCATTGTTTTCCCAGCAGCAATTTTACAAGCACCTTTTTACAGTTTGGATCAATCGAGCTCTGCAAACTTTGGTGGGATTGGTGCTGTCATCGCACACGAAATCTCACATGCTTTTGATAATAACGGCGCACTTTTTGATGAGTATGGGAATTTAAACAACTGGTGGACAGATGAAGACTTAGCTCATTTCCAAGAAAAAGCAAAAGCCATGATTGCAGAGTTTGATGGAATTGAATTTGCAGAAGGTACCGTAAACGGAAAACTAACTGTTTCAGAAAACATCGCAGATGCAGGTGGGCTAAGCTGTGCCTTGGAAGCTGCTAAAGGTGAACCAGATCTTTCATTAGAAGCTTTCTTTGTTAACTGGGCAACCATTTGGCGCACCAAAGCAAAAAAAGAATACCAACAACTACTATTGCAAGTGGATGTTCATGCGCCAGCAAAGCTTCGCGCAAATATCCAACCACAAAATTTAGAAGAATTCTACACTACGTTTGATGTTACTCCAGATGATGCTATGTATCGTGTACCAGAAAAGCGTGTGCATATTTGGTAACATAGTGCACTAAAATTTCTGACTTTTGACTATTGATTACAAAAGAACTATCAAAAATGAGGACTGATAAATCAGCCCTCATTTTTTATTCCTATTTTTCTCTTGGTGAACATAATTTTTTCATTATCCATTCAAAGCTGAATATTTTTTTACAACCTCTATCTACGGTCTTCCTCAAGTAATTCCTCGAAATAAACTCATAACTGTTCCAAAATAGGAAAGGCTATTTTGTCAGTTGCTCATTATTTTTTCGGGGCTGAACACTTGAAGCCACAACCTCTATTTACGGTGTTCACAAAACAACTCCTCAAGATAGCTTGCATCTCCTACAAAATATGAGGAGCTATTTTGAGTGTCTGCCCACTATCTAGTCGGATCTGAACGTTTTGAGCCACAACCTTTATCCACGGTGTTCCCCAAGCAACTTCTTCGGCAATAAATCCTCTTTTCATAAAAATATGAGAAACTATTTTTAGAAAAGCATCCTTATTGCTTGAAGCTAAACGCTTGGAGCTACAACCTCTATCTACGGTCTTCCCAAGGCAGCTTCTTCGGCAATAAGTCCTTCTTTCATAAAAACATGAGGAACTGTTTTTAGAAAGAAATTCTTATTGCTTGAAGCTAAACGCCTTGTGCCACAACCTTTTAGACAATCGTTGCTCCCAACGTATTTTCAAAATGTCTGAGCGCCCATTCATGCCCCATTTCATCAAAGCTTGCCACAGCATCCTTGTAAATAAATAAGTTATAACCCAAATTATACGCATCAACAGCCGTATGCAAGACGCAAATATCTGTGCAAACACCTGTTAAATATAAGTCTGTAATCTTTCTTTCTCGCAAGCGAATATCTAAGTCTGTTCCACTAAAAGCAGAATAATGTCTTTTATCGATCCAGTAAATGTTTTCTTGTTCTTGGTATTTTTGATAAAGTGGCGCTAACGTCCCAAATAATTCTCGACCATCAGTTCCAATTACGTTATGAGGTGGAAACAAACGATTCTCTGGATGAAATACATCTTTTGGATCATGGGCATCAATTGCGAATACCACATATTCATTTTCCTCAATAAATTCACGGGTATGTGCTGTAATTGCTGTTTCAATTGCTTGTCCCGCAGCACCCGTCGTCAATTTCCCATCAGTTGCAACGAAGTCATTTGTATAATCAATTGACACTAATGCTTTCATGTGTTTCCTCCTTAAACGAGATGTTTAACAAATTGGATAACCATTTCTGCTGAACGTTTACCTGCATCTTCAATAAACTCATCGAATGTTTGTG
The DNA here is from genome assembly GCF_001886265.1 of Enterococcus thailandicus. Lineage (GTDB taxonomy): Bacteria > Bacillota > Bacilli > Lactobacillales > Enterococcaceae > Enterococcus_B > Enterococcus_B thailandicus. The sequence continues at coordinate 29,542 of NZ_JXLE01000007.1, read as the reverse complement.
TCGCTGAGTGATCTGCTGTATCGCTCATTGCGCGTACAATCAAGAATGGAATATTGAATTGACGTGCCGTTTGTCCTACAGCTGCCCCTTCCATCTCACAAGCCAATGCTTCTGGGAAGTTCGTCAAGATTTCTTGTACTTTTTTTGGAGAATCTACGAATGTATCCCCAGTTACAATCAAGCCTTCTTTTACATTTAAGTTGGTTGCGTTTGCTGCCTTCACCATTTCCGAACGTAAATAAGTACTTGCTTCATAATAAAGTGGCATTCCTGGTAATTGACCTGGTTCATAGCCAAATCCCGTTGCGTCTGCATCAAAATAGGCAACTTTATCTGAAACAACAATATCACCAACAGCTAAGCCTTCACCAATGCCACCGGCAGAACCAGTATTGATAACCATATTCACACCGTATTGTTGAATCAGTAAACTAGTTGTAATAGATGCCAATACTTTACCGATACCTGAGCGAACAACGATAACTTCATGTTTTCCCAGTGAGCCAGAAATGAATAATGCTCCTGCACGTTCCCAAGACAAAGGTTCACTTAAATTTTCTCGCAAAATTTTTACTTCTTCTTCCATTGCTCCGATAATACCGATTTTCATAAAAATTCCTTCTCTCTTAAATAAATATGATTGCCAAAATAACAACACAAAGCAACAAGATCACAATCGCTAATGCTTTCATCAAAAAAACATTCCACTTATGTGTTTTTTCTCGTTCACTTGTTCGAGTCTTCGTTACCTTTTGTTTCTTTTTACTTTCTTTACGATAAAAATTTGAGCTGTTAGCCGACTCTGGCTCACTCTGATTGTTTACCTGATAGTTAGTTTCATCAACTGGTTCTCTCAGTTGCTCTTCTTGTCGTTTTCGTAATTCTGAACGCGTAATCAGCGGTCCTTTGGCCATCAGCCGATCCCTCTACTTTCCTTTAGACAATAACGCCCAATACTGAATCGCAAAAATGGTTTTTGCATCGCAAATGACGCCTTCAGTCATTGCTTGTTTCGCCTCTGCCATTGTTAGCGCATAAAGTTCTAATACTTCATCTTCATCTTGCGCTAATGGATTCACAACTTTTTCTATGTTTGTTGCGTGATACACATGCAACAATTCATTAGCAAAACCTGGTGATAAATACATCGAGGTGATGTGGGTCATATCTTGTGCACGGTAGCCAGTTTCCTCTTCCAATTCTCTGCGTGCAGTTAATTCAGGTTCTCGTCCTTCTCCCGGATCAATTTTCCCAGCAGGAATTTCTAAAATCACTTTTTCTAGTGGTTTTCTAAACTGTTTGACTAACAATAAACGTTCTTGTTCATCAAAGGCGATGATTCCTACGCCACCCGGATGAAAAACTAATTCACGCTGAGCTATTTTTCCATCAGGTAAACGAACTTCATCTAAAGCGACATCAATAATTTTTCCATGAAAAATTTCTTTACGCGTCATTGTTTTTTCTTCAAATTGGTCATAATTCAGCATCCTGTTTCCTGCTTTCTTTTGTAATAATAACTGCTTTTTTTTATTTTTTCAATTTTCCTAGAAACTCCTTACTAGTTTACCATAGAAAAACCTTAGAATTTTCCTAAAATATGAAAATCCATCCTTAGCCCGATACTCTTTCTTAAGCTGGATATGCTAAAATAAAAGATGTAAACGGGAAATAAATCGAAACATCGATAGATACTCAATGGAAAGAATAATCTGGAGGGCATATTATGAAAAAACGAAAATGGCCATGGATTTTAGGAATCGGACTAATTCTGCTATTTGTTTCAAGCAGCGGAGATTCTTCGCTAATTAGTAGCTCAATCATTTTAGCCGGAATTTTATTGGTCTTATGGAAGCTATTTGGTTCTGGAAAAAATAAAAAACGTTCAAAAGAAATTCCTGAACTATCAGATGATTTAAAAGTTCACTATACAGAAGTTGGTATGACGCCAAGCGAAATTAATTTTTTTCGAGAAACAATGAATCACACAAAAACGCAAATCAATCGACTTCAAGTAAACTTAAATCAAACAGCAAAACTTAAAGCAATTGACCTACGTCACGACACCGTCAAAGCAGCCAAAGCACTCTTTAAAGAATTGGTCAAAGAGCCACATCGCTTACATGATGCTAGTCACTTTCTTTATACACATCTGCCAAACCTCATTGATTTGACGGATAAATATATCGAAATTAATAATCATGAAATCAAAAATAAGCAGACTTATGCAAAATTAGAAGAAAGTGCGCAGATCATCGATCAGGTTGCTAGCTTGATTGCGCAAGACTATCAACAATTTGTATCAGATGATTTAGATGACCTAGATTTAGAGATATCAGTTGCGAAACAAAACTTAAAACGTGATAATAGAAGAGAAGAAGACTAATCTTTTCTGAGTCACTCGAATAGTCAGCTAATGACTCGAAGCAGTTGCCGCTTTTTCGGTGTGCTTCGAGTTATTTTCAAACTTAGCTGTCAATTTCCGTCTCTCGGATTTTTTATACCATTTACCACAAGCCCTAAGGAGGAACTCAGATGGACAATAACAAGCCAAATGAACTAAAAAATGTTACACCTGTAGATAGTACGTTAGATGACCTATTAAACAATCCTTTTTCAACACCGACAGATACATTAACTCAAACGCAACAAGCAGAAATCAATGCTTTACAAGAGCAACAAGTCGCAACACGCTTGATTGATAAATTACCCCCAGAACGCCAGGAACAAGCAAAACAACTAGCTGGAAAGATTGATGCCACCGATGCACAATCAGTCATCAGTTATGGCTCTGCTGCGCAAACCAAACTAAGTGAATTTTCACAATCAATGCTGAATCATGTACAAGTACAAGACATTGGACCAGTTGGGGATTCTTTAACAGAATTGATGTATCGTTTACAAGAAGCAAATCCAGATGAGCTACGCGCTGGTGAAGGAAATATTTTCCAACGTGTTTTTGGTAAAGTAAAGCAATCTATTTATGAAGTAACTGCAAAATACCAAAAAATTGGTGCACAAATCGACAAAATTGCTGTTAAATTAGATAAAGAAAAAGATGGCCTACTAAAAGATAATTTAATGCTTGAACAGCTTTATCAAAAAAATAAAGACTATTTTGATGCGCTAAACATTTATATTGCCGCTGGGGAACTAAAAATGGAAGAGTTACAAACAACGACTATTCCTGAAGCAATGAAGAAAGCAGAAGAAACCGGCGATCAAATGGATGTCCAAATTGCTAACGACTACACCCAATTTTTAGATCGTTTAGATAAGCGTACCCACGATTTACGTTTAGCAAGACAAATCACGATTCAACAAGCACCACAAATTCGGCTGATTCAGAATACCAACCAAGCACTAGCAGAAAAAATTCAAGCTTCGGTTGCGACAGCGATTCCTTTATGGAAAAACCAAGTTGTCATTGCGTTGACGTTGCTTCGTCAAAAAGATGCGGTCACTGCGCAACGTCAAGTTTCTGAAACAACCAATGACTTGCTGAAGAAAAACTCAGAAATGTTGAAAATTTCTGCTATTGAAACGGCGAAAGAAAACGAACGAGGAATTGTGGACATCGAAACACTACAAAAAACACAAAATGATCTCGTTGAAACAATCCAAGAAACTTTACGTATCCAACAAGAAGGTAAAGAAAAACGTCGCCATGCAGAACTTGAACTATCAAATATGGAAGAAGACTTGAAACAAAAATTACTTGATTTAACACAATAAAGTGACTAAAAAGGTTGTGGCACAAGGCGTTTAGCTTCAAGCAATAAGAATTTCTTTCTAAAAACAGTTCCTCATGTTTTTATGAAAGAAGGACTTATTGCCGAAGAAGCTGCCTTGGGAACACCGTGGATAAAGGTTGTGGCTCCAAGCGGTCAGCTCCGAAAAATAAAAAGCAACTGGCAAAATAGCTTTTCATATTTTTGGTCAGCTACAGATTATTTCGAGGAGTTGCTTGGGGAACACCGTGGATAAAGGTTGTGGCTCCAAGCGGTCAGCTCCGAAAAATAAAAAGTAACTGGCAAAAATAGCTTTTCATATTTTTGGTCAGTTACAGATTATTTCGAGGAGTTGCTTGGGGAACACCGTGAATAGAGGTTGTGGCTCCATTAGCATCAATAAATAAGCCCAGAATTACTTCTGAAACACCATTTCTTTGAAAAAAAGGGTTGTGACAAAATCATTGTCACAACCCCTTTTTCATTGTCATTTATTCAATTATTACTCGCCTTGTTGTTGATTCATAACGCTATTTTTATACCCGTAAGTAAAGTAGATAAGCAAGCCAATCACCATAACGATTGCAAAAACGATCCACGTAATCGCCTGTAAACGTAACATCAATACCACACAAGTCAAAATAGAAATCACCGGTAGAACTGGTACAAACGGCACTTTGAATTCTCCCGCTTTTGGTTGACCAAATTGCTTTCTTAATTTCAACAATCCTAAACTTACCAGAATCAAGTAAGTTAACGCAGTGATATTAGTTAATTCAGCTAAAATATCAAGTGGAAATGCCCCAGCAAAAAAGACTGCTACCACACCGGCTGTATAAGTTGCTTTTTTAGGTGTCCGATGTTTTTCGTCAATCTCCGTCATGTATTTTGGCAACAAACCATCTTTACTAATCGCAAATAACAATCTGGCTAAAGAATACATCATTGAAATCGTCACTGTTAATAACGTCAGTATCGCTCCGACTGCAATAATTGCCCCGACTGTATCATGGCCTACATAACGCATCGCAAACGCTACTGGATCACTCACACCTAATTCTGTAAATGGTACAATTCCTGTTAAAATCAACGTCACTACAATGTATAAAACTGTCGCAATTAAAATCGAACCAATAATTCCTCTTGGAACATCTTTTTGTGGATTTTTCACTTCCTCAGCTGCCATTGCTACCGCATCAAAACCTAGAAAGGCAAAAAAGACTAGTGCCGCCCCATCTAACACACCTGAAAAACCAAATGGCGTAAACGGTGTCCAATTTGCAGGTTTTACAAAAAAGATTCCTACAACAATAAATAAAGCAATAATTCCAAATTTAACAAATACCATTACATTATTTAAACGCAAAGCTTTCTTTGCTTCCAATGAAACGATATAAGTTACAAACACGACAACTAAGATCGCAATTAGATCCAGATACGTACCCTTTCCAGGATTATATCCTCCGGTTAATGCTGTCGGTAATTCCACACCCAGACTAGCCAAAAATCCTTGAACATATCCAGACCAACCAGATGCAACTGATGATACAGCTAGTAAAAATTCGCCTATCAGCAACCAACCAGTCAACCATGCAATGAATTCCCCAAATACGACGTACAGATACGCATATGGCCCACCAAGTATTGGTACGCGTGATGCAAATTCAGCAAAACTTAGTCCTGATAGAATAACAACAACTGCCGCTAGAACGAACGAAAGTGACAGTGCTGGGCCTGCATTTTGATTGGCCGCAACTCCTGTCACTACAAATATTCCGGTTCCGATGATTGCACCAATACCTAGCATAATCAAATCCGTTGTTTTTAATTCTTTTTTCATACCACTCGTTTGATTGAGCTCGATCTTTTTCTTACGAAATAAATCCATTGAAGTTCCTCCCCATTTTAGGTTGGAAAACAGTAATTAAACTGTTTTCATATACCCTAAAAGGATACCACCTAAAATGACTAGAAGGCAACCAACAATCACGTAAACCATTTCTTTTTTGGTTTTGTGTTCGCCTAAAATGAAAATACCACCTAAAGTTGAGATGATGATTCCCATTTGTGATAAAGAAAACCCTACTGCTAAGCCTAGTGATTTAACTGTTAACAACATACAAATATTACCGATTCCCCAAAGTAAGCCAGAAATCATGTTTTTCCAAACAAATTGATCGATTTTAACTTTTTTAAAGGCAAAGAAACTTGCACCTAAAATCATCCCAACACTTTGTGGCAAGATAATTGACCATGCGTCAAGATGTGCCCAAGTAATGATAATCGTGTAGACGCCATAACCTAATGTTGAATAGATTAATGCTCTAAAACCCTTTCCAAAATCAAGCATTTTATTATCCGTGTTTACTTTTCCGTCCTCATCTTGGCGGGCAGTCAAATAAGCACCGCTTACAAGTAACGCTAAAGCAATAAAACCGTAAATAAAATCTTTTGTTTGCGTCCATTCATGGAAGAACACCGCGCCCGCAATCGTATTCAAAATCAATTGAAAACCAGTTGATAATGGCAAGCCAACAGATACACCCATAAATTTCATTCCATGGAATTGACCGTTTTGACCAACGCTCCACGCTAAACCAGATAAAAATCCGATCAAGAAAATCCAAGGGGTAATTACTGGATTTACTACAAAAAATAAGACTAAAGAAAACAAGAATGCACCTATGGTCATTCCTAAAGTTTGTTGATTGGCATCGCCACCAATTTTTCCGCTGACTAAGCCGATACTTCCCCAAGCAAGCATAGGGATTAATGCTATTAATATTTCCATAACTTTTCTCCTTTTATTTCACATGTAAAGAAACTTATCAGGGAAAACGTTAACAACACAAGCAAATTTTTTCTTTTCTAACGATTTTCTAACGTTCTTCATTGTAGAAATTTAAGGTTGGAAATAAAATAGTCATCGTTGTACCATGATTTTGGATTGAATCCGCGGTTAATTTCAGACCTAATTTTTCTGCCAGATTCTTTGCTAAATACAGACCTAAACCTGTTGAATGCTGCTGCGTCAAGCGGCCATTGACACCTGTGAAGCCCTTGTCAAAAATTCGTTTTACATCTTCAGTAGGGATACCAATTCCAGAATCTTTCACCGCTAAAGTTACTCCCTGAGCCGTTGTTTCGATTAAAATCATGATTTCTCCATGATTTGGTGTGTATTTGATTGCATTACTTAATAATTGTTTGAAAATAAATGCAACCCATTTCGCATCGGTTAATACCACGGCATCCTCGCCAATAATCTCATAACGGATTTGTTTTTGAATAAAATAATTGGCTTGACTGCGAATCACAGGTTGGATAATTCCTTTCAAGCTATACTCTTGGATTAAATAATCTCTCGAAAAACTATCTAAGCGTGCGTAGTATAACACTTGCTCAACATACTCATCAATTTTTGACAGCTCATTTTCTAATAACATATACTTTTTATCATCAATATCAAATTCAACCGAACGCACCAACAATTCTGAAGCTGCTAAAGGCACTTTGATTTCATGCACCCATGAATCAATGTAATCTTTTTGATCCTGTTGATTACTGATTGCTTGCTGCATCAGTTCTTGATGTTCTCGAATCAGTTGATTGATATATTCTTCAACTAGCTTCTCTTCTTCCGTATGACCGCCCTCTAAGTAACTTTGCAAAGGAGAATGTTCTTTCACGTTTGCCAAATGTGCCCACCAGCGACGTTTTCCGAGGTAACCACCTAATAAATAAAATGCTAAAAAAACACTTTGGATAACAGTCAGATAAGCAATCGTTTCCCAATCAACTACGATATTAGGCGCTAACCACATAACGAAAGCTGTCAATATCATGAAAAAAAGCCAGCCTAAAATTAAAGACCATTGATCTTTTAAATACCTAAAAAAATTCATTGGCTATTGTCCGCCCTTTCTAAGGAACAATATATCCTTGTCCAACTTTTGTTTCAATGTAGCCCATGATTCCGGCTTGTTCGATTTTTCTTCGCAAGCGATTGATATTCACGGTCAACGTATTGTCATCAACAAAACGTTCATCATCCCACAAAGCGCGCAATAACTTTTCACGACTTAAAATTTTCCCATGTTGCTTCATTAAAATAAATAATAATCGATATTCATTTTTACTTAGATCAATGATTTCTCCGTCAATTTCCATACTGCCATTATCAACGTTTAACGTGATGCCATTATGACTCATCATTTCACTAGACAGCTCCGTATAATTGTAAGATCGACGCAATAGCGCGTTGATCTTAGCAATCAACACGTCCACTTGAAATGGTTTGGTTACAAAATCATCTGCTCCCATATTCATTGCCATAATCATATCCATATTCGTATTACGGCTTGAGATAAAAATAATTGGTACTTTTGATACTTCGCGAATTTTTTGACACCAGTAATAACCATCGAAAACTGGAAGATTGATATCTAATAAAACTAATTGCGGTGCTTCTTCTTCAAAATCCGAAAAAACTTGATTAAAATCAGTTGTTCCAAACGTTTCAAATTGCCACTTTTCTAACTCTTCCATAATTAGCTGACGAATGACTTCTTCGTCTTCGACTACCATGATTTTTGCCATCGACTAATCCTCCCACTTTCTCTTCTTGCATCTACAATAGCAAACCCCACAGCCCATGACAACTGTGGTTTCCGTTTCTTTATAATTGATTATAAATGTTTGAACGATTAAAAAACAAAAAAACGTAAAAACTGACAGCTAAGTCAGCTCTTACGTTCAAATATTCTTTCATTAATACTATTAAACAAGGTCTACTTGTACTTCGATATTTCCCTTAGTTGCTTTTGAATAAGGGCAAAATTCATGTGCATCATCAACTAATTTTCGTGCTTCTTCTTCACTAACACCTTCCACATGAGCTTCTAGAACAACACCAATTTGGTAGCCACCATCATCTAATGTGTAAAGTGAAACGCGTGCTTTAACTGTTGAATCAGCATCTAAGCCTGCTTCTTTGACCATGTGCTGTAATGCACCATTAAAACATGAAGCATATCCCGCTGCAAATAATTGTTCAGGATTTGTTCCCTCCGCATGGATTCCTGGTGGTGTGATCTTCATGTGCATTGAACCATTTGGTGCTTCGACTGAGCCTTCTCGCCCACCATGGTTAATCATCGCTGTTTCGTATAATTTTTTCATTGTACTACTCCTTTCGACTTTCTTACTACACTTCTAGTGTAAGCCTATTGGAGACGTTTATTCAAAGAATCTGCTCATTCAAATGCTAAAATGCCATCTTCAACTAGTTTACCAAAAAACATAAAAATACCACTTGTAAATAACAACGTCATGTTTGTTCCAAAATAAATAGCTAATTTTTCTAGATAATCCTTAATTTTATTGATTTTAAGATACATATATACTAAAAAATTTACTCCATACACCAACACAGTCAAAAAAATAATCATACCCGTCATCATTTTTTCCTCCTCCTCCATTACCAGAAAACGAACAAACTTCCCCACCTTTTGACTTCTTTCTTGCCCTAACTCAGATAGATCTTCCAGCCACTCAAGACCACTTTTAGAACGCTTTCATAAATAAGTCCTGCAAATAACTACCAAAAATTCAAGCTCACAATCTTTGTGTCAAAAACGGTTCTAGCTATTACTACTACTTATTATTTGGCTTTGGCGTTATTCGCGCATACTTTCTAATTTTTCGGCGAATGCTTGTGCTTCACTTTCTGAACGACAAACGACGATAAATGTATCAAAGCCTGCAATTGTCGCTGCAACTTCTGGATAAGCAACTTCATCCAACCAGTTTGTTACCACATCTGCTCCATTTTTTTCAGTTAACACAACAACCATAAATTGGACTGTCTCAATTCGTAAAACTTCTCGCTTAACGGCAGAGCGCAAACGTTGCTCATTTAACGAAACGGATGGTTGACTAAAAAGAGAATAACGAACACGTTGCTCTTCGTCTTGAACCTTAATCACTTTCATTTCACGAATATCACGAGAAATTGTTGCTTGAGTTGCACTAACACCCGATTCCTCTAATCGTGCACGCAACTCTTCTTGCGTGCTAATTGGATATTCTGTAATTATTTGGCGAATCAATGCCTGTCGTTGACTTTTTTTCATCCTGGACACCTCTCTCATCCATAATTATAACAAACTTACTCAATCATTTGCGTGTTTACTTTAGAAATTACTTCTGATTCGCCTATTTTTTTGCAATGCGCACACGTAAAATTGTTTTTCGTTTTTCTGGTGCCACTCTTCTAGGATCACTTAGATAGATTTCTTTATGCTCTTTGGATACTCGATAATAGCCTTCTTCTTCAAGAAAAGCGGTTAATTTTTCAAAACTCTCCTGCTCTTCATCATAAGAACCAATGTGTAAAATTTGTCCAACTACCCCTTCTTCAATCACCTCGAATTGTAATTGTGTAAGCAAATCTTCGGGAATTTTTTTTGCCGAACGCTCAATTGCAAGCTGGGCAATCTCTGGTGTCACGAAATCAGGTTGTTTAATCATCAATTGATAAGCAAAATGGTCTTTTAGCATCACTTTTTCCTGCAAATACTTTTCTTGTAATCCCCATTGACCTTCTAATGGATAGACAGTATAGGGTTGATAACCAGGAATGTTCCAATTATTTTTCGGTGACATTTTAATTGCATAACTCACTGGATACAATGTCCCAATACGTCGTTGGAAATCTTCTTGGTTTGGATCTCCTACACCTTTAATTGTGAAAAAATTTTGTTCAGGCAATTCTAAAATCTGTGGTTTTTTTGTTACCCGATAGCCTGGTTCAGCTTTACGCCATTCAATTTTATCCATTTTGTTTTTCTCCTACCCTTGCTTTATGTATTTACGATTTTTTTGATTTGTTTCCATTTTCACACTCCATTCAATCATAACCTTTTTGAGGATCCTTGACTAATCTTATTGACATAAAATTTGAGTCTATGCTAAAATAATCCCAGCAAACAATCGTACAGATAACACGTAAATGCGTGTCGAGAGAGAGGCGGTTTCTATTTTTTAATAGAAATCTTCTCTCTTTTTTTGCGAAATTTTTAAGAGGTGAAATGTATGACAAAACAAAAAGAACTACTACTTGTTCCCGCAGTAATTGCAACTGGTATTATGTCCTTCGCAGGTGTTCTGATTGAAACTGCGATGAACGTAACTTTTCCAACGCTGATTAATCAATTTGATTTGACAACGGCTCAAGTCCAATGGGTAACAACGATTTACTTATTGATGATTTCAATCATCGTGCCGTTATCAACCTATTTAAACCGCAATTTTAGTATTCGAAAATTATTTTTATTTTCAAATTTTCTGTTTCTTGCTGGTATCTTAGTTGATTTTTTCTCACCAACTTTCATGATTCTCCTAATGGGGCGCCTATTACAAGGGATTGCGACTGGTATCGCGCTTCCATTGATGTTTCATATCATTTTGACGTATGCACCCATGAATCGCCGTGGTACGATGATTGGTGTCGGAACATTGACTACTGCAATTGCTCCGGCTATTGGACCAACTTATGGTGGAATTTTGACCTCCGCTTTTACTTGGAATCACATTTTCCTATTCCTTGTACCAGTTTTACTGATTTCATTAGTGATTGGTCTATTCTCCATCCCAGAAACAAGTGTAGAAAAAGGTGGCCACTTAGATTTTCTTAGCGTACTAGGGTTATGTTTACTTTTCAGCGGTGCTTTAACCTTCCTGAGCACGATTGGTCAGCTAATTAGTTGGCTTGCTTTGATTATCGCAATCATTGGTTTCTTTTTATTCTATCAACGTTCGAAAACAATCGAGCAACCATTGATTCGTTTATCGATTTTATCTAACAAAACCTTCCGATTATTTCTATTTAGTTTCTTAATTTATCAATTTCTATTACTTGGTGTTTCATTTGTCCTACCAAATTTCATTCAAATCGTTCAGGGAGATACTGCCTTTATCGCTGGTTTGTCCATGCTTCCGGGAGCCGCAATCGGTGCGATTTTATCTCCATTCTCTGGAAAATTACTCGACCAACATGGACCTAAAAAACCAATCTTAGTTGGTTTGATCTTATCCTTCATTGGTTGGTTGGCGCTCGTTCTATTGATTGGTCATGCTTCTTTGATTTGGTTAGTGGCTTGTCATGTTTTCTACATGATTGGTATCGGACTTTCCTACAGCAATATGATGACTACTGGGATGAACGCCTTAAGCGAAGAGTTACAAGGAGATGGAAATGCGCTATTCAACACTCTTCAACAATTCTCTGGTGCGATTGCTACATCACTGGTAGCAATCATTATCAACCTTGTACAAGACCATTCCACTTTGAATTATGAAGCGGCTACTACTTTAGGTTCAAAAGCAGCACTCGGTGTTTTACTTGTCTTGCTGATTATCAGCTTTGCTCAATTCATGCCTTACTATTTAAATAAAAAATAAAATTAAACGAAAGAAGATGGGTGTTTGCATCCATCTTCTTTTTGTGTAAGAATGAGAACGAAAAAGGAGGCTCTTTTATGGAAAAAATTGCCATTATTGGCGGTGGAATCATCGGTATGACCCTCGCAAATTACTTAGATACAACAAAATTCGAGGTCACTTTATTCGATGACGCTACTGGTCAAGCAACAAAAGCCAGTGCAGGAATAATTTCTCCTTGGCTTTCCAAAAGACGGAACAAACAGTGGTATCAACTAGCAAAAGATGGTGCTGCTTTCTTCGATAAATTGATTCAAGATTTCCAACTGGATTCAACCATTTATGATCGTTCAGGAACTCTTTTATTACGTCCTCAAGAAGACTTAATTTCACTTGCAGAATTAGCGGAGGAACGCAAAAAGGAAGCACCAGAAATCGGTGATATCGAACTACTAACACCAACTCAAACGGCCACTAAACTTGAACTGCTTAAACCAGCACCTTCACTTCATATCAGTGGTGGAGGAAAACTTGACGGCAAAGCTTATTTAACGCAACTAGCAAAACGATTAACCCATCAGCAAGTGGCAATTATCAATGATCGCGTTTCGTTTCAACCAAAAGGTGATGCATGGTTGATTCAAGGCGATTTTGGTGAAAAACTAGTTGATCGAATCATTCTTACTCCGGGTCCCGCATTAAAACCTTTGCTGGAAACAATTGGCTATACAGTTGATATTCGACCTCAAAAAGGACAATTATTAGTTTTTGACTCTCCATATCAACACAGTAGCGAATGGCCTGTAGCAATGCTTGATGGTGAAGCTGATTTTATTCCGTTCATGTCTGGTAAAATTTTGATTGGTGCCACGCATGAAAACGACGGTGGTTGGGACTTAGCTCCTACTAAAACAGCTTATGAAATGCTTACTACTCACACGAAACAATTTTTAGCAAAACCGGAGCAACTAAACGATTGGCACTATCATTTTCGTGTGGGTACTCGTGCATATACGTCTGATTTTTCACCATTTTTCGGTTCGGTTCCAGATGATCCCACCTTATTAGTTGCAACCGGGCTAGGTTCCTCTGGTTTAACAACAGGTCCTTATATCGGGTATTTGTTAGCGGACTACCTAAACACGGGAAATTGGCAGGACAAAAATTATCAAAAAGAAATAAAAACTTATATCTCGAAGTCAGTTAGTTGAGTGTGAGTTAAAAAAAGAGCGGACATCTGTCTCGCTCTTTTTTGTTCTTCTTGTTCACTTGATAGGTCAATCAATCATTAATTTACCCCAAAAAATTTGTTAAAATCATCTCTTTCTCCTATACTGCAAACCAATATGTTGTCTGCTCTCAAAAGATGACTGTTTGATTTCCACAAGCTCTCTTTATTTCTTCAACTTTTTCAATAATCGTTCCAAATATTCCGTTGCTTCAGCAGGAAGTTCATGGTATCCCTCTAAAAGCTCTGCTTGTTCTTGCAAAAATTGATTTCTTGAACTCAACCGCTGATACAAACGTTCTTGATAAGTTACCTCATTAAATCGCTCAGAAAATCCAGCTATCGGTAAATAAGACAATTCTGTTAACTTTCCTAGTGGCAGAAATTGCACTTGTTTTTTAGCAATACCCTCTACACTTTTCAACGTGATTTCAGGTGTAATTTTTTTTTGGTCAAAAAATCCTGTATTTAAAATATAGCAATCGGTGTTTTGTTGCTCAAACAGCTCTTTAAAAGCTTGATAGTCTTCAGCTAATGGATATACTCTAAATGGATTAGCGTATGGAACGAAGACTAGCTGATCCACTTCTTCTTGATTTCGAATGTTTTCTGCACTTGACCGTTTTGTTGCTAATGTTGCACCGAAAATTGCGGCTAAGATAGGATCATTCATTTTAACAACCGGCGGAAAAACATCATCTTTCATAATCCAAAAAACTGCGTCGATTTTATCATCTAAATGATCTACACGATTTGGCGTAACAAATCGTGATTTGATTGCCCGACCATTGCCATTACGAATATCTTCAGTCACCAATACTTTTTTCCCAGAGTCATTCAGCGTAACCCCCACATTTTGACAGGTTAAAAATGATGCAATTGTTGGATCATCTGAAGCATAGTCTTGTGTTTTATCAAAGTAGGCTGGCTCAAGTGCCGTGGTTGATCCTTTTGTTTTTGAGATGACAAACGCATCATCATGCAGCACAGTTACTACATCATCTGCGCGTTTTGCTAACGTAATCGTTGACTTTCCAGAACCAGATAAGCCAAAAACGGCCATCGTGTAATGATGTGATGGAAATTGATATTGCTTCAGTCCTCCATGACACGCAATGAAACCATTTCGATTTGCTAGCGCCCAAGCAAGAGTCAGCGTTGCTTTTTTTAGCTCACCAAAGTAACGTAGTCCCAAAACAGCTGCTACATTATGCACAGCATCAATCAATACCAAGCCATCAGGAAACGCTGGGTTTTGCCATTCTGGATCAGCAAAGATGTACAAGTCGCCCTCATGATATGTTTGCGAATGCTGATACTCGTTTTCAATTTCTGCTGTTAACGCTTGAAAGTTCAATAAATACGAGTATAGATTATTCTCAAAACCTTCAGGAATCAGCACATGTGCTTTAACTGAAAATTCCTGGTCCAACCCAACAATGACTTCACCATGATAAAACTGACGTGTTCTACTTTGATAAATTGCTTCCCGTAAAATTTTTTCATACTTCACTTGGTTAATCTCTGGTTCACCGATTACCCTACGTGCTGCCGCAGTTCGACCAACAACTTCACCATCATTAAAAACTAAAACTTTGCTATCTTTTGGAAGTTTTAACTCTTCTGTGTGAGAGACAGCTAAATCTGTCACGATCGTCCCAGGACTATTAGCTGCTAACTGATATGCTTGTGCTAAATGCTCGATCACTTGTACATTATTTCCATAAAATGCTGTTTCAATAATTACTCGAATACTCGAAAATAAGCTGCTCTTTGAGTTGATTGCTGCTTGTGGATATCCCGTTATCGTACTCATCCGCTCACCATCCCTTTTTTAAACCAAAAATAGAAAACGCTTTATAACTATTATATCTCAGCACTATTTTTTTGTCTTACGGCATCCCTCATCCGCTCCTCTACACAATTAGATATGTAAGAATAGCAATTATTTTTTTGAAAAACAAAAAAAACCAAGAAAATCACTAGAAAGTAATTTCCTTGGCTTCAACTATTTTGGTTTCAGTTGATTACTCGACTTAGTACCAGCCGTTTGATAACCAGAATGCTTTAGCAGCATCCCATGAACCGTAGCGTGATGATACATATTCATCAGCAACACGTTCTTGGTTAGCAGCTGAGTAGTCACCATTTAAGTATGATGAATCTAATTGGTAACGTCCGATGTAACGTCCGTTAGTAGCTGTATAAGAACCGCTTGATTCTCTTTGAGCGATCCATTCTTTTGCATCACTTGTTGAAGCTGCAGGAGCTGCTGGTGTTGCAACTACTGGTTCAACAGTTTCAACTGGTGCAACGTATGTATATTGTTGAGTTGCTTGTTCAGTTGCTGCTGTTTCTTGTTTAGTTTCAGTTTTTACTTCTGCTTTAGTTGAAACTTCGCCTGATGTTGGGATAGTTAATTCTTCACCAACGTAGATACGGTTAATATCAGAAATAGAATTTTTTTCTGCAATTGTGTTAATTAAAGAATTGTCACCTGCAAATTGTTGTGAAATTGTAGATAAAGTGTCACCTGATTTGACTGTATAAGTTTCGTCAGCATGAGCTTCTGTAGCTCCCACAAACATTGCAGCACCTGCAGCAAAAGTTGTTCCTAAAACGATCTTCTTCATTGAATTCATATATTAAACTCCCTCATGTCCTCTTAGTTTCTTTCAACGTCATTAACTTTAACATTTGAAAATATTTCATAGGTAAAAGAATGATGACATTTGATGACAAAATGACATTTTTTTTAATATTTGTAACATTTCACTAGTCTGCCCTCTCAGACTAAAGTCGTAGAAACCGTTGGTATCAAAGAAGAAAACATTTTCATCAACCCGTGTGTTTTTTCACAAAAACTCGACATTTTGTAACATTACAACGAAAATTTTAGAAGAAAAATGCATTTTTTTTTGCTTAAATAACGAATTTCAGTCAAAAAACAACAAAAACAGCAAAAAAGTCAGTAATTGTTACAACAATTACTGACTAAAAATGAATGAATTAGCAAAAATTAGGCAAATCCTTGCACTTTTGAGCTATTTCTGTTTTTTTCTCTGCTTCGTTTGTAAAATTTCGATTGCTTTTTCAAATTCTAGCTTCGCTTCTTCATCTGTTTCTTTCGCCAATGAGTCTTGCAGAACTGTTAACCATTCTTCTGGAGCTTTCGCACCCAAACGTCCGATTGCCCAAGCGGCCGTTCCACGAATCACTGGACGGACATCTTTGAGACAAGCAGCAATCTCCGGTAATGAGTCTCGATCGCCGAGGTTTGCTAAGGCAATCAATGCATTTCGTTGAAGTGGCTTTTTCCCACGCCACGAACCAGCTAGATGACCAAATTGTTGCTTAAATTCTTTATTAGAAATAGAAAGCATTGGTTTTAGTTTAGGGTATACTTCATCAACTTTTGGCTCCATCTCTTCATGGAAATGAAAATCTTTTCCTTTATTATATGGGCAAACTAGCTGACAGATATCACAACCATAAATGACATTACGCATCTTTTTTCGATACTCTTCTGGCATCAACCCTTTTGTCTGGGTCTGATAAGACAAGCATCTTTGGGCATTCATTCGCCCATCTCCAAGCAGCGCTTTCGTCGGACAGCCGTCGATACAACGAGTACAATCCCCACAACCAAACACACCTGGTTCATCCGGTTCAAAAACAATATTTGTAACAATTTCACCTAAATAAACAAAAGAACCAAACTCTTCCGTAATCAGCAGACCATTGCGTCCAATAAAACCTAAGCCAGCTCGCTGTGCGACTGCTACATCAATCAACTCTCCTGTGTCTACTTGTGGAGCAAAGCGCCACTCTTCCTCTGCTTGCCACTGTTTTCCGCGTGTTGTAATAAATTCAATCAAACGATTTAAACGATCTCGCAGAATATCATGATAATCGATTCCCCAAGAAGCACGAGCAAATTGCCCTCTTTTTTCATCTTTTGGGATTTCCTCATGAATTTTTGTGGGATATGCCAATGCAATTGAAATAATAGATTGAGGTTGATCAAATGTTTTTTCTGGATAAAGTCGTTCTTCAATTACTGGATGCTCAAAACCAGAAGTATGCCCTGCGGCTTTTTGTTCTTCCAGTGATTCTCTCAAGTCATCAAAAGGCTCCGCAGTCGTGAACCCGATTTTATCAATACCCAAGCGTTTACTTTCGCGAATGATTTCTTCCTTTAAAGTCATAAATTTCCTCGCTTATTTCATTTTTCTTCTATATTAAGTAATAGATTATTGGTAGCAAGATTACCGACTATATAATCCATAATATAATTTTTCTTTTTTTAATTGGACGAACTCAATTTGTTGATCAGCGACTTTCTTTTCCTTTAGCCAACGATTACGAGTAACAAAAACTTCCCAATAATTCGTTGAGATTAGCTTTTTTTTGTCATCCAATGCTTGGAAGAAGTTCCAAGAGACTGGTTTTGTATTCAACAATTGATGTAAACGTACTTGCTCTGTTTGAGGAAGTTCTGATAAATCTCGAGAGTATAACACATCTTCATGTAAGTTTTTTTGTTGCGTATAAGTAAATGTTTGTGGTATTTTTCCTGGTCGTGCTACTAACATCAACTGGTTATAATAGCTATTCATTAACTTACTGTGTGCAATAAATGAACTCTTATAATACGCTGCTTGGATTTTCTGAATAACATTTTCAGTACCAATGACAGAAAAAAGTGCTGGCCAAGCTTTCGTTTGAACTTCTTGATTTTGCTTGACCAAGACTCCTGGTATAAATCCAACTGCAGAAATGAAAACAAAGTAACCAATTCCGGCCGTTTCATCTAGTGGCTGAAACTCATCAAAAATCCACTTTCCAATGTAACGTTCTGGTTCAACTGCGTCATCTGTTGCATTCGCTATGAATAATTTTGCCATCTCGGTTTCAAGAAATTGAAGGTCTTGGTCTTTTTTAGTTGCTTCTTGTTGGTCAAGCAAACGAAAGACGTCTTCTTTAATTTGATGCTTATCTTTACGTGTGAAATTCATAGCTACACCTCTCCTTCTTACCCTTAACTATAACGGAAATCGAAAGAAAAAAACATTATTACACTAAAAAAACGCGAAAAAAAATTATGATCCAAAGTAACTAGCTCATTGAATTAAAAAAGAACTTTTCGAAGATGTTTTTTCTTTTTTCGAATAACTATCTATCATTGATACTTCCTTTTGCTATCCATATACGAAAACAGAAAAAGGTTGAACTAAAACAAAAGAATGTTTTAGTTCAACCTTTTGGATAATGAATTTATTTTGATAACCCATCATGAATTGCTTCAATATTCCATTTCATCATTCCATAGTAAGAATCACCTGTTTCACCTGATTTGGCTACTGAATCTGTAAATAACTTTTCAGCGATAGGAACACCGGTTTCTTTCGATACACGTTCCATGCTCCGAGGATCGACACTCGACTCTACAAACAAACCAGGGACTTTTGACGCTTTGACTTGGTCAATAATTGCAGACATTTGATCGGGTGTTCCTTGACTTTCTGTATTGATTTCCCAAATGTAAGCGGCTGGTAATTGATACGCTTTTGAAAAATATTTAAATGCACCTTCACTGGTGACTAGTAACTTTTTCTCCTCACTGATCGTAGCAAATGACTCTTTTGCTTGTTGATCCAATGATTCAAGTTTTTTACGGTATTCTTGACTGTTTTTTTCATAAACTTCTTTATTCTCAGGATCTTTTTCGCTCAAAATTCGAGTGATTTCTTCAACATATTTGATTCCATTAGACACATCCAGCCATGCATGCGGGTCTGCCTGTGTTTCTTGACCAGCACTTGTTAAATAAAGTGGCTCTACTTCACGACTAACGGCAAAATAATCTTCATCTTCGACTTTTTTAGCAGTTTCCATCAAATTATTGAACCAACCATTCCCTGTTTCCAAATTCAGTCCATTATACAAGATAACTTTTGCATCACTAGCTTTTTTGATGTCTTCTGGTAAAACTTCATACTCATGTGGATCAGTTCCCACGGGCACGATACTATGAATCGTTACCTTGTCTTTTCCAACTTCTTTTGCCATGTCTGCCAGAATTGAATTTGTCGCAACAACAGTTAGTTTTCCATCTTTCGTTTGTTCTGATTTCTCGCTCTTTGCTGAGCAACCTACTAGGAAAATTCCTAGTGCGAATAACAAGATTAGTAATTTAGATTTCTTCATTTGTTTGCTCCTTTCTTTGAAACAAAATGCCTTTTGTTGGTGAAAATAAAAATGCTAGGGCAAAAAACACAGCTGATGCCAACACGATCGTTGCCCCTGAAGGTAAGTTATAACTGTAACTGAAAAATACACCCACGATTGCGCTCAACACACCAAAACTCGCAGATAAAGCAATCATTATAGATAAACGATTCGTTAACAAGTACGCTGTTGCAGCTGGTGTAATCAACATGGCAATCACCAAGATTGTTCCAACTGTTTGGAGACTCACTACAGCAACTAAAGTTAAGAAAAACATCAATGCGTAATGAATAAATGTTGTGTTTAACCCATAGGCTTTTGCCATCATTGGATCAAAAGAAGTAATTTTCAATTCCTTATAAAAAATGAAAATAAATAATAAGACAACAGCACTAACGATTGCCGTGAGATATAAATCACTCTCACGAACAGCTAGAACATTACCAAATAGAATATGATAAAGATCAGTTGCACTTTGAGCAAAAGAGATAAGAATGATTCCTAATGCAAAAAATGAACTAAAAACAATCCCGATTGCCGTATCATTTTTTAAGCGACTCTTTTGTGTGACAAAACCAATCAATGCAGCAGTCAGCACACCAAAAGCAGTTGCGCCCAAAATATAACTAAACCCAAACATATAAGAAATTGCCACTCCGGGTAAAACTGCATGAGAAATTGCATCCCCCATCAGAGACATTCCGCGTAAAATAATAAATGAACCGATCACTCCTGAAGCTAATCCGACTAAAATAGATGTAATCAATGCATATTGTAAAAATTGATAATTGAATACCCCCTCAACAAATGACTGAATCATGCTTGTTCCCCCTTTACCAACTGGCCAATTACTTCACCATAAGCTAACTGCAGATTATTTGAAGTAAAAGTTTCTTGAACCGTCCCAGCTGCAATCAGCTCACGATTTAATAAAATTACTTCATCAAAGTATTCAGTTACTTTATGCAAATCATGATGAACAATCAAAATTGTTTTGCCTTCTGCACGCAATTCTTGTAAAATCGAAAAAATCTTTTTCTCACTAACAGCATCGATTCCCACAAAGGGTTCATCTAAAAAGATCCATTCCGCACCCTGTGTCAATGCCCGTGCAATAAACACTCGTTGTAATTGACCACCAGATAGTTCACTGATTTGTCGATTAGCAAATTTTTCCATTCCGACTTTGACTAGCGCCTGTGCTGCTCGTTCTTTCTCCAGT
Source organism: Enterococcus thailandicus (assembly GCF_001886265.1). Classification (GTDB taxonomy): domain Bacteria; phylum Bacillota; class Bacilli; order Lactobacillales; family Enterococcaceae; genus Enterococcus_B; species Enterococcus_B thailandicus. Next base: position 8,688 of record NZ_JXLE01000007.1, on the reverse strand, counting down.
TTTCCTGGTCTTTTTCCAATCCTTAGCGAAGGATACGTTCCAAGTAATACCACACCAAAAACATCAATTGGAAAAGATAGATCCATTGCACTTCGTTGTTCAACGTAAGCAATTTTTTTCCGAACCTCTTTTACAGATTGACCTGAAAACGTCACCGTACCAGAAGATTTGGGAATTAATTCTAACAAAGATTTCATAAAAGTTGATTTCCCCGCACCATTCAGTCCAATAATTCCTGTCATTTTTTCTGATTGAATCGTTAAAGATATATTTTTTAAAGCGATCTTTCCTTGGTACGCAACGGAAAGATTCTCTACGCTGATTGTTGGTTTCGCCATCCTAAGCACTCCTTTTTAGGTTTACCTAACTTTTTATTCAAAGATAGTTTAACTCATTAAGAAAACATTTTCAACAAAAAACTTTGCAATTAAATTAAATTTCTTCTCGCGTTTTTTGAATCCTTTCTGTAAAATCACATCAAGAGATTAATTTAATAACTGTTTTTATTTATCAATAATTTATTTTTTTGACTGATAAATTTAATCAAATGTGTTGGCTTATTCTCTAAATTATGAAAGGAGTTTTTGTATGGAAGAAGGAAAATTAAATCGAAGTCTTAGCGCACGTCATATTCGAATGATCGCGTTGGGAGGAACAATTGGCGTTGGATTGTTTATGGGTGCCTCTTCAACCATTCGCTGGACTGGTCCCTCTGTAATGATTGCCTATGCTGTTGCTGGCTTGTTTTTATACTTGATTATGCGTGCATTAGGCGAGATGCTTTACGTTGACCCTTCTACAGGTTCATTTGCTAATTACGCGAGTGATTACATCCATCCAGTTGCTGGTTACTTAACTGCTTGGAGCAATATCTTTCAGTATGTCGTAGTTGGAATTAGTGAAGTCATTGCCGTTGGCGAGTATATGAATTATTGGTGGCCAAATTTGCCAACCATCATTCCTGGTATCGCTGTGATACTTTTCTTGATGTTAGCTAACTTGTTTTCAGTAAAAGCCTTCGGTGAATTAGAATTTTGGTTTTCGATGATCAAAGTCGTAACGATCATTTTGATGATTGTGGCTGGTTTAGGCGTTATCTTCTTTGGCTTTGGCAATCATGGTCAACCTATTGGTATTTCAAATCTTTGGAAAAATGGTGGCTTCTTTACCGGTGGCGTGAAAGGTTTCTTTTTTGCTTTATCCATCGTGATAGCTTCTTATCAAGGAATTGAGTTAATCGGGATGACTGCTGGTGAAGCAAAAAATCCACAAAAAACAATCGTTGAAGCTGTTCAATCTACCATTGGACGCATTCTTATTTTTTATATTGGTGCTATTTTTATTATCGTAAGTATTTATCCATGGAATCAGCTTGGTGAAATCGGGTCCCCATTTGTTCAAACATTCGCGAAAATTGGGATTACTTTTGCCGCTGGATTGATTAACTTTGTGGTAATCACTGCTGCCTTATCTGGCTGTAACTCTGGTATTTTCAGCGCCAGTCGCATGATTTACACATTGGCAGTTAATGGAAAAATGTCGAAGCGTTTCTTAAAACTATCTCGTCATGGTGTTCCATTTTATCCAGTTGTTGCCATTTCAGGAGGTATCTTGATTGGTTTGGTCATCAATTATTTGCTACCAATGTTTGTTACTCACTCTGAAAATATTTTTGTCTTTGTTTATAGTTCAAGTATTTTACCAGGAATGATTCCTTGGATTGTCATTTTAATCAGTGAAATCAAATTCCGTAAAATCCACGCTGAACAAATGACAAAACATCCATTCAAAATGCCATTATCCCCTTACACCAATTATTTAACTTTAGCATTTTTAGCTATTATTCTTTGTTTCATGTTTATTAACCCTGAAACAAGAATTTCCTTGCTTATTGGGTTAGCCTTCTTGTTTTTAATGACGATTCATTACTTTCTTCGCGAAAAACGCTTGAAGAAAGCTTAAACAACAAAAAAACTGCGAGTCTGTTCTACTCTTGGAAAGGGGACCTTTCTAGAGTTAGTAACATCTCGCAGTTTTTTATTGCTTATTGCAATTGAAGTACAGCACCAGGCGTTAAGAAATAATCATCCATCGTCATTCCATTCAATGCTAAGATTGTTTCGACTGGTACACCTGTACGTTGTGCAACTTGATTGGGGCCTTCACCAGCTAATACAACAGTTGTTGCAGATTGATTCGTTGTAGTTTCTGACGTATCAGTCATTTGATTACTTGTTGTTTCAGCCGTTTGTTCGGTAGTTGAAGTCATTGTTTCTTCTGAGGTTGAACTACTTGTTTCCTGTTTGTTTGCTTCTTCAGCTTGCAGCGCACTACTCGTTCGTAAATAAATATCTGATATTTTTGCTACTTCAGTTGTGTATTTACTTGATAGCTGGTCAACCAAAGAATTAATATCGACAGTTGAGGAACTATCTGCTTGATGTGCAGCTTTTAATTTGCTGATTCCTTCATTTGAAATTGCTTGTAGTGCTAATGCTTTCTGATTAGCAATCGAAGATAATCCTGCAACCCCATTTTGATTTGATTGAATTTCTGTTTGATATTCATCAATCAATATTGGTGTTTGTTCAGTCAACTTCTCTGAGTAAGTCGTCAAAATCGTTTGTAGTTCATCTGCTGACTCTTTATCTGTGCTACTCGTTTCTGTTGATGATTTTGTTGAACTATCGGTTGTTTTTGTCGCTTTTTTACTTTGTTTTTTCTTCGCTTTTTTTTCATTTTTTTGCGTTGAAGAAACAGTTGTTTCAGGTGTTTCTTTGGCACTAGAAGTTGATTTTCCGAACTGCGTCAATCCCAAGACTGAGCCGCCAATCACCAAGACTGATACCAAACAGGCACCAATAATCAACAATCTTTTTTGCATTCGTTGCTTTTGCTGACGCCTTCTAGACATCCGAACATTTTCATCTCGTTCATTTTTGTTTTTCAATAAGTTCACCACCAATAATTTATGTTAAAAATAGTGTTATGCCTTATCCTCATTGTAACAAATAACAATAGTTATGCACATTTTTTTCTTAAAATTTTCTAATCCTTTTTACCACTCACGATGATTCCATGATTTTCCATCAATTTCTCCCTGCAGTTGAGCGATGCGCTCGTCGCTTTCTTTGACTAATTTTTTCAATTCAAATAACAAAGCAGCATCCTCATAATGAACATTTTTTTCATTCAGCTCGTCAATTTGTTGCTGTAACCACTCACTACTCATTCATTTTCCTCCTTTAATTCACCCAGTGTGAAGGTCAAGTCTTCGATCATCTCCTGTTGTTCTTTTAAGCCATCTAGGAGATAGGATTTTTGCGGTTCTGAAAAATGCGTATTTTTTTCTATTTGTTCAAGAAACCAGTTGATTCGCTGAACAAGACTTGGTTTTCCAGTTAAAGAAAGATATTGCTGATAAGCAATTAAGCGTTCAAATCGTATCTCTGAAGTCTGATACATAAATTGTGCTAATACGAATGGAGGCAAATAATTCATTTGAAATTTGTGTGCAATTCGTTGATATGGTCGCAAAAATTCAGACAGCGTGAACTCTTCTTTTCCGCCTGCTTGATATTCTTTTTCTGCAACACCAGTCGTTACTACAACACCAAAATCTTTTCCTTTTAGCACTTTACTTGCTTTAGCCAACACTGTGTCTTGCCATATTTTTAAATGTGCAGGTGCGCTATACCAATAAAGAGGAAATTGGAAAATGATTCGCTCGTGCGTTGCTAACAACGCTAATTCGTCATTTTGGTTGATTTCTCCGGCTGGATAGACAGATTCTAAATGATGCCATGTAATCGAAAGCGATTGAGATGCCTCTTTAAAAAATTGTTGATTCAATGATTCTTGAAGATTGGGATGGCTGACAATTACTAAGGTCTTCATCACGATTACGTCCTTTCTTCTTCGTACTGTTTCATAGTTTAGCATAACAAATAGACTTAGTTGATCATTATGCCTCAGCTTCAGCAAGACGTTTTTTACCCCACTCTTTTTTGATAGGTATATAATAAAATTATTAAAGCAAAGAGGCGAGAAATATGAAAACTGTAACAGCAAAAGAAATAGAAGATTATTTAACCAATCGTTTGGGTGGAATTAGCGTAATTGACATCCATATTGAATTTCCAAACGATCTTCAAGCATTTCATATTGAAGGTGAAAATGACTACTATCTCTTACAAGATGCCCAAAAAATGTATCATTTACTTGATGGGAAACGTGAGGAAAAATTAGTAGGAGAAGATCCCGAAAAATTTTTAGCGCATGTCATTCAACTAATTACCAATGAAGATACCACTGTCACTTACTAATCATTTAAGCTTGAAAATGATTTTCTCCTTATAAAAAAGTGCCGCAAAGACCTGAACAGATCTTTGCGGCACTTTTTTATTTCATTATTTTGAGGCACGTTTGATATAAGAACCTTCAGTTGTATTGATTTCTAATAACTCATCTACTTCAACAAAGTCAGGAACGTTGACAACTAAGCCAGTTTCCATTGTTGCTGGTTTACCTGAACCAGTTACTGTTGCACCTTTGATTGAAGGTTGTGTTTCAACAACACGTAAAACAACAGTTGTTGGTAATTGCACACCGATTACTTCGCTGCCGAAAAATTGAATTTTTACTTCCATATTTTCTAGGATGTATTTCATTTCTTCTTCAACTGTTTCAACAGGAATCTCATATTGTTCATATGTTTCTAGATCCATGAAGAACGCTGTGTCATCCATTGTATACAAGTATTGAACAGCTTTTGTATCAATGTGTGCTTTTTCAAATTTTTCTTCTGGGCGGAAAGTTGTATCATATGTTGCACCAGAACGAACATCTTTTAGTTTCATACGCATAACTGTATTTCCTTTACCAGGTTTGTGGTGACTTGCGTCCAAAACTTTAATTAATTTTCCATCTTGTACAAATGTCATACCGGCTTTTAAATCGCTTGCTGAAATCATTTAAATTGCTCCTTTTTTGTTTATCATCATCTTTTTTATTGTATCAAACAACAGTGGATAAGACTAGCAAATCTTCATTTTTATCTAGCAACACTTCTTCATTTGATTCTGTGATTCACATTATCATGCACTCTATCCAATTATTCCTATCACTAAAAATCACCGAATACTTTGACTCTGACATTTTTTCATGCTATTTTTGATAAAAATATTACTGGAGGAACAGACATGATGAACACACAAAGTAACTTCAATCAATTGATTACTTGTTGTTGTATGGTGCAAAAAAGTAGCATACTATTTGCCGTGTCTATTAATTGCCCTTCATAATTTACGTGTACTCTCTGGAAAAGCACGAATAATTTATGATATCTAGGAGCTGATTTAATAGTCAGCTCCTTTTTTTATCGAATTTTTAGGAGGAAGCTATGATATTAACAACGATTCATGATTATATTGGCAAGACACCTTTATTTGAGTTTACGCATGATGCTTATGAAATACCAAAAGATTCAAAAATCTATGCGAAACTTGAATATTTGAATCCTGGAGGTAGCGTTAAAGATCGACTTGGTTTTTATTTGATTGAACAAGGTTTGAAAACTGGCAAGATCAACCAAGACACAACGATCATTGAGCCAACCGCTGGCAATACCGGAATTGGTTTAGCCTTAGCTGCTTTAAACTACCATTTAAAAACTATTTTTGTAGTACCAGAAAAGTTTAGTATTGAAAAACAACAACTTATGAAGGCACTTGGTGCAGAAATCATTCATACCCCTACTTCACTTGGAATGGTCGGTGCTATCAAAAAAAGTCAGGAGTTAGCAGCCAAATTAGAAAATGTTTATCTCCCAAAACAATTTGAAAATCCTGACAATCCAGCAACTTATTATCACACACTTGGACCAGAGTTGATTGACGAACTAGCAGGAAAAATAGATAGTTTCGTGGCTGGAATTGGTAGTGGCGGAACTTTTTCTGGCACAGCAAGTTATCTTAAAGAACAGATAAGTGATATTCGACTAATTGGTGTTGAACCCGAAGGCTCTATTTTGAATGGTGGCAAAGCAGCTTCTCATGAAATTGAAGGAATTGGTGTAGAATTTATTCCTCCGTTTATTGAGTCTTTGCCTATTACTCGTTTTGAAACTATCTCAGATGAGGAAGGATTCTATTACACGCGTGCTTTAGCTAAAAATCAAGGATTATTAGTTGGTAGTTCAAGTGGTGCCGCTTTTGCAGCATCCCTCAAAGAAGTACAACAATTGCCTGCAGGAAGCACAATCGTAACCATCTTCCCTGATGCAAGTGATCGTTATCTGTCAAAAAATATTTATTTATAGGAGGAATAAAAATGCATATTCAAACAAAATTAATTCATGGTGGTATTAGTGAAGATCCAACAACGGGTGCTGTTAGTGTTCCAATTTATCAAACCTCAACTTACCGGCAAAACGGTGTTAGTCAACCAAAAAAATACGAGTATTCTCGTTCAGGTAATCCAACCCGATTTGCATTAGAAGAACTAATTGCAGACCTTGAAGGTGGAATCCAAGGCTTTGCTTTCTCGTCAGGATTGGCAGGAATCCATACAGTTTTATCACTGTTTGAACCTGGTGACCATATCTTACTCGGTGATGATGTTTATGGCGGAACTTTTCGATTAGTTGATAAAGTATTTTCTAAAATCGGTTTAGAATACACAATTATTGATACAAGTGATCTTAAACAAATTGAGCAAGCGATTCAACCAAACACAAAGGCACTTTATCTTGAAACACCAAGTAATCCACTCCTTAAAATTACTGATCTAAAAACTAGTCTTGCCATCGCAAAAAAACATAATCTATTAACAATCGTTGACAATACATTTGCGACACCTTATTTCCAACAGCCATTGGCACTTGGCGCAGATATCATTGTTCACAGTGGTACGAAATATCTTGGTGGACACAGTGATGTTGTTGCTGGTTTAGTCACCACTAATAAAGCAGACTTAGCGGAAAGAATTGGCTTTTTACAAAATGCGATGGGTGCAGTCTTAGGACCTCAGGATAGTTGGCTAATCCAACGTGGGATCAAAACGCTAAGTGTGCGAATGGAAGCACATCAAACAAATGCTTTAGCAGTAGCAACTTTTCTTGAGAATCATCCAGCTGTTGAAACTGTTTATTATCCTGGACTAACAAGTCATCCAAACTATCAGATTGCAAAAACACAAATGAGTGGTTTTAGTGGTATGGTCTCTTTTGACTTAAAAGAAGATGCAAAAGCAGTACCTTTTGTTGAATCATTAAAATTATTTATTCTAGCGGAAAGCTTAGGTGGCGTAGAAAGTCTAGTTGAGGTTCCTTCGATTATGACTCATGCTTCTATTCCAAAAGATAAACGTGAAAAAGCAGGAATCAAAGATGGGTTGATTCGTCTTTCTGTAGGTATCGAACATATAGATGATTTATTAGCAGACTTAACCCAAGCCTTAGTTAAAATGGAAAGTACTAAATAAATTTCTTCATTTATAGAAATAAGGTTAAAAATCAAAGATGTACCTATAACTTATTCTAAATAAATGTTAGAATTTAGCTATCACTACTGAACAAAAAATGAATCGAGGTAACTTACATGAAAATGAATGTTGAAAGTTTCAATCTAGACCACACAAAAGTAAAAGCACCTTATATCCGTGTTGCTGATCGCAAAACTGGTGAAAATGGTGACATGATCATCAAATATGATGTCCGCTTCAAACAACCAAACAAAGAGCATATGGAGATGCCAAGCTTACATTCACTTGAACATTTAACAGCTGAACTAATTCGTAATCATGCTGACTACATTGTGGATTGGTCGCCGATGGGCTGCCAAACAGGTTTTTACCTAACTGTGCTGAATCATGAAAGTTATGACGATGTACTAGATGTTTTAGAAAAAACAATGAAGGACGTTCTTGAAGCTACTGAAGTACCCGCAAGCAATGAAACGCAATGTGGTTGGGCTGCAAGTCACACTTTAGAGGGTGCGCAAGCACTAGCACGTGAATTCTTAGCAAAACGAGATGAATGGTCTGACGTCTTTGCATAATTTAACTAAAAAAACTGAGAGCTTTTAAACAAGCTTCTCAGTTTTTTTGTTCTATAATAAGTGTGTACTTACTCAATTAGTAAAGGAGAATTTTTATGACAGTTTATGATTTTGATGCAACTTTGGAAAATGGAACTACTTACTCTCTAAACGACTACCAGAATCATCCAATGATTATCGTTAATACTGCAACCAAATGTGGACTTGCTCCACAATTTGAGCAGCTTGAACAACTTTACACTACCTATAAAGAAAAAGGATTAGTCGTTTTAGGCTTTCCTTCCAACCAATTTAAACAAGAACTGGATTCTGCTGAAGAAGCGGCGCAAGCTTGTCGAACTACTTATGGTGTTTCATTTCCAATGCATCAATTAGTCGAATTAAATGGAGCAGCTGCTGATCCTTTATTCGCCTATTTGAAGGAAAATGCACCTGGTACAATGACTAACGCAATTAAATGGAATTTCACCAAATTTTTAATTGATAAAGATGGAACTGTCATCAAACGCTTTGCACCACAGACTTCTCCTGAAAAGATGATTGATGATATCGAAAAGCTTCTTGCTGAATAGTAAAAAGAATACAAAAAAACAGATGAGTTTAATCACTCATCTGTTTTTTACCGTTGCGT
>NZ_JXLE01000006.1 GCF_001886265.1 Enterococcus thailandicus | reverse complement strand
ATTGATTTAACAATGTTTGTTGGCTCTTTTTATTATTCCCACTCCACAGTTGCAGGTGGCTTAGAAGTAATATCGTACACGATGCGGTTTACGTGTGCGACTTCATTTACGATGCGAACAGAGATTTTTTGCAAGACATCCCAAGGAATACGAGCAAAGTCAGCTGTCATTCCATCAATCGAAGTAACTGCACGGATACCGACTGTGTAATCATACGTACGGCCATCACCCATAACACCAACTGAACGAATACCAGGTAAGACAGTAAAGTATTGCCAGATGTCACGATCAAGACCAGCTGCTGCGATTTCTTCACGCAAGATAGCATCTGATTCACGAACGATTTCTAATTTGTCTTCGCTGATTTCACCTAAGACACGGATACCAAGACCAGGTCCAGGGAATGGTTGACGCCAAACGATTGAGTCAGGCATTCCAAGTTGAGTTCCTAATTCACGTACTTCGTCTTTGAAGAGTGTATTTAAAGGTTCGATTAATTCGAATTGCATATCTTCAGGTAGTCCACCAACATTATGGTGAGATTTGATTGTTTGAGCTGTTTCAGTACCACTTTCGATAACGTCTGTATAAAGTGTTCCTTGTGCCAAGAAAGAAATACCTTCTTCGCCAGCTAATTTTGTTGCTTCATCATCAAAAACATAAACAAATTCATTACCAATGATTTTGCGCTTTTGTTCAGGATCAGAAACACCTTTTAGTTTGTTTAAGAAACGATCACGTGCATCTACTTTGATGATGTTTAGGCCGAATTTTCCACCTAAGCTTTCCATTACTTGATCTGCTTCATTTTTGCGTAACAAACCATGGTCAACAAAAATTGATGTTAATTGGTCGCCAATCGCTTTTTGTAAAAGGACACCAACAACACTTGAGTCAACTCCGCCAGAAAGGCCAAGCAAGACTTTTTTGTCGCCAACTTGTTCACGGATTTTTTCAACTTGCATATCAATGAAGCTATCCATTGACCAGTTACCTTGGCAATGGCAGACATCGAAGGCAAAGTGACGTAATAATTCGATTCCGTATTCAGAATGACGTACTTCAGCATGGAATTGGATACCATAAAAGTTACGTGTAGTATCTTGAATAGAAGCGATAGGACAGTCTTTGCTTGTACCGACAACTTCAAAACCTTCAGGAACTTTCGTTACTAAGTCGCCATGACTCATCCAAACCGTTTGTTCTTTTGGTGTATCAGTGAATAACACCGCATCATCTGTTGTAACTTCCAATAAGGCTTTTCCGTATTCACGGTTTTTAGCAGGTTCAACTTTCCCACCAAGATTGTACGTAATCAACTGCATTCCGTAACAAATTCCTAATACAGGTATATCTAAATTGAAAATCTCAGGATCAATACTAAAAGCACCTTCGTCATAAACACTGTTTGGTCCACCAGAAAGGATAATTCCTTTTGGATTCATAGCTTTAACTTCTTCTGCAGTAATTCGGTGGCTCAATAATTCAGAAAAGACCCCTAAATCACGGATGCGTCGTGTAATCAATTGATTATACTGGCTACCATAATCTAACACGATAATCTTTTCAACGTTCGTCATATCGGCAACGTTTGTCACATTTATTACCCCTATCCATTTAAATTTATCTCAAAATAGTTTTACTATTTTAAAATGCTAATATTTGCGCATGAAAATCGAATCGATGATATGATTTTCAGTTTTATGGAGAATTATATCTGCTCTACCACGTGTAGGCAAGATATATTCCTCTAAATTTTTCAAATTCACATTTTTCCAGACTTCTTTGGCCATTTGAAAGGCGTCTTCACGATCACCGATTGCAAAACGATAATAATAATTCTCAGGATTTTGAAAAGCTGTGTCTAACAGCGCAGCAAAACGATCGAGATACCATTTTTCAATCAAATCAGGTTCGGCATCAACAAAAACAGAAAAATCAAAAAAGTCACTAACGTAAATTTGTTGGTTAGCTGGGAGTTGTAAGGTATTGATTCCTTCAACGATTAAAATATCTGGTTGCTGGATCACTTCATACTCGTCGGGAATAATATCATAAACATCATGAGAGTAGATAGGAACTTTCAACTCGTCTTTTCCAGACTTTACTTGATTTAAAAAATCAATGAGCATTTCCATGTCATAGCTTTCAGGAAATCCTTTGCGATCCATGATTCCTTTTTCACGCAAGACCTTATTAGGATACAAAAAACCATCAGTCGTAATCAATTGAACGTTTCGTCGTTTTAGCGTACGAGACAAGATTGTTTGCAACAAACGTGCAGTTGTACTTTTTCCAACAGCAACGCTCCCCGCAATTCCAATAATGAAAGGCGACACAGGTACATATTTATGGAGAAAGAGTCCTTTACTTAATGATAAAGATTCAAATTCTTTCATATAAAGATGAATGAGGTGCGTTAAAGGAACATAAATATCTTGAACATCTTGCATCGAGATTCGATCATTCAAGCTTTTGATGCTGTCTAATTCCGCTTGTGTCAGTGGTGCTTGTCCATTACGATAAAATTCTTGCCATTCTTCCCTTGCAATACGATAGTAGTTCATTGGGTCGTTCATAATAGCCTCCTGCGTTCTCTCCCGTCAATGGATTTATTCTAACATAAAATAGTGCTAAACCCTACCTCTTATAAAGGGAATGAGAAGACTTTTTCACGAATTTGAAAACATGGCTTTATCCAATAGGTTCGATTTGCTAAAATCAAAGAAAGAAACGAGTTAAATGAACTGATTTTGAATGGATAGTACTTGTTTGTTTTTGAAGAAAAAGGTAGACTATGTGCAGCATAATAGAAGAAGGATGGAAAAGATGACAGATCATTATTATACAGAGCGTCCCAATGTTGCCCATGACTTTGAGCAATGGTCGTTTGAGTTAAAAGGAAAATTATTTCACTTTGTGACAGATGCCGGGGTATTTTCACGTGAAACGGTAGACTATGGTTCGCGTGTGTTAATCGACGCATTTGATTGGGAAGAAATTCCAGCTGAAGGAAACGTGTTAGATGTTGGCTGTGGTTATGGACCAATTGGGTTAGCCATTGCGTATGCTAGCCAACGTACGATTGAAATGATTGACATTAATTTACGCGCAGTGGAATTAGCACAAGGAAATGCGAATCGTAATCAACTGGCGAACGTAGACATTCATCAATCAAATATTTACGAAGATGTGCATCAAGAAAAGTACGCAGCGATTATTAGCAATCCGCCTATTCGTGCTGGAAAAAAAGTTGTTCACGAAATTTTGACAGGCGCCTATCCACTTTTAGAAACAGGTGGCACGTTGACAATTGTCATTCAGAAAAAACAGGGCGCACCAAGTGCACAAAAGAAAATGGAAGAAACTTTTGGCAACGCAACAATCGTTACCAAAGACAAAGGTTATTACATTATTAAAAGTGTAAAAGAATAAGTTTGACCATCAATTTTTATTGCAATAGATATTCGAGTGTGGAATATCTATTGCAATTTTTTTGTTTGCAAAATTATTTTCATTTTAAGAAAGTGCTATCAATTAACTATTTTTTTAGAAAAGGTTTTGTTACACTGATTAAAAGTTCAAGTTGAGGGGGAGAAAAAGTGAAGTTAACAATTAGAGATATTGCTGAGATGGCTGGTGTATCAGTTACAACTGTTTCGCAAATTTTGAATAATAAAGGAAGTCGCTTTAGTGACAAAACTAGAAAAAAAGTTTTGAACATTGTTAATGAACATCATTATAAGCCAGATTATTTTGCTTCAAATGTAATCAACCGTCATTCAAAAACAATTGGAATGATTGTTCCAGATGTAACAGACTTTTTTTTCTCAAAACTAATTGAAGGCGTCGAAAGCTATTTAAATCCACTTGGGTATGTAATTATGTTGTGTAACTCAAGACACAAGCAAGAAAATGAAATCAAATATTTACGTGAATTAGCGCATCGTTCAGTCGATGGGATTTTATTAGCTACACCAAACGTTTTACCAGAGGCTTATGCTTTAGACAGTGGATTTTATAAAAATATGCCGATTATCTTGATTGATCGTGGTTTAAATCGTCGAGATAGTGGCCGCTTAATTGTTAAAGAATATGAGGGAGCGTATCAAGCTGTTTCATTATTTATCAAAGAAGGACACACAAAAATTGGCATGTTGAAGGAAACAACTGGCTACTATCAACTAGAAGAACGGTTTAATGGCTATCGACATGCACTAAAAGATCATGGAATATCGTTTAATGGGAAATTCGTTGAGCATGGCGAACTAACGGTTCAAGGTGGGTATGACGCAACTAAAAGATTATTGGAACACAAAGATATCACAGCGATTTTTTGTGGAAATGATGCAATGGCAATCGGTTGTTATCAAGCTATTCATGAAATGGGTAAAAAAATTCCGGATGATATTTCTGTCATCGGTTTTGATGGATTAAAATTATCTGAGTACATGATTCCACAATTAACGACGGTGCGACAACCTAGTTTTGATATTGGATTTTATGCGGCTCGTTTTCTAATCGATACGATTGAATTCCCTCAACGCAAAGTTCCGAACAAAGTCTTCGAGACAAAATTAATTATTCGTGAGAGCGTAAAAGCATTGACAAATGGCTAAGTGGGCGGTATATTGCTTATGTAAGTGTTTACAAATGCAGGGCAAAGCCTTTTGCATTTTTAGTAAACCAGTTTACTAAAGTGGTTTACCTTTTATAAAAATAATGTATAATACCGAATGAAGGCTAGGAGGATCAAGCGATGCGAATGGTAGATTTGATTGAAAAAAAGAGGGATGGAAAAACCTTAACAAAGAATGAGATTGATTACATAATTACTAATTATACAAACAATCAAATTCCAGATTATCAGCTCAGCGCATTATTGATGGCAATCTTTTATCAAGATATGACTGATGAAGAAATTACAAACATGACTTTAGCAATGGCAAATTCTGGTGATGTGATCGACTTGACTTCATTGAATGGTATTAAAGTAGATAAACATTCTACGGGTGGAGTTGGAGATACAACTACTTTGATCTTAGCACCGTTAGTTGCAAGTGTGGGTGTGACTGTGGCGAAAATGTCAGGACGTGGGCTTGGTTATACTGGCGGAACGTTAGACAAATTAGAAGCAATTCCTGGATTTAAAATTGAACTTTCAGATGAAGAATTCATTCGAATTGTTAATGAAAGTCAAGTTGCTGTTATTGGACAATCAGGGAATTTAGCCCCAGCGGATAAAAAGCTCTACGCTTTACGTGACGTAACGGCGACTGTAGATTCAATTCCTTTGATTGCTAGCTCAATTATGAGTAAGAAAATTGCAGCTGGTGCGGATGCAATTGTTTTAGATGTAACAACTGGTGACGGTGCCTTCATGAAAAACATTGAGGATGCGAGACGCCTCGCAAAAACAATGACAAGTATTGGCAAACTTGCTAATCGTCAAACGATTGCCGTAATTTCTGATATGTCCGAGCCATTAGGTGAGGCAATCGGTAACAGTTTAGAAGTAGTTGAGGCAATTGAAACATTGCAAGGGAATGGTCCAGAAGACTTAATCGAAATGTGTTACGTATTGGGTAGTCAAATGGTTGTTTTAGCTAAGAAAGCTGACTCTGTAGAAGAGGCTCGTGTAATGCTACAAGAAGCGTTAACTTCAGGTAAAGCCTTAGAAAAATTCAAGGAAATGATTCAAAACCAAGGCGGAGATATTCGCGTGGTTGAAAAACCAGAACTGCTTCTGACAGCACGATATCAAGTAGAACTTCCCGCAAAATCTGCTGGGTTAGTTTCTAAAATCGTTGCTAACGAATTGGGTATCGCGGCGATGATGCTGGGTGCCGGTCGTAAAACGAAAGAAGATGCGATTGATCACGCAGTTGGCTTGAAATTGCATAAAAAAATTGGCGATTCAGTACAAGAAGGCGAATCTTTATTAACTATCTATAGTAATACAGAAGATCTTTCTCAAGTTGTCGAATTATTATATCAAAACATTGAAATCAGTGATTCAGCTAAAAAACCAATTTTAGTACACGATATTATTACTGAGTAGGAAGGAAGAAAAAAATGGAATTAAATCGAATGATTGACCACACAATTTTAAAGGCAGATGCGACAGAGGAAGATGTGTTACGCATCATTGAAGAAGCAAAAAAATATCATTTTTATTCTGTATGTATCAATCCAACTTGGGTTTCATTAGCAAAAGAACAGTTAAAAGGTGAACCTGTTGCAGTCTGTACAGTAATCGGCTTTCCTTTAGGAGCAAATACTTCTGCTGTTAAAGCCTATGAAACGACAGATGCAATCAATAATGGTGCTGACGAAGTGGATATGGTCATCAATATTGGTGCATTGAAATCAAAACAGTTCAATAAAGTTCAACAAGATATTGAGGCAGTAGTCGAAGCGGCAAAAGATCGCGCACTTGTTAAAGTAATTATTGAGACAGCACTGTTAACAAATGAAGAAATCGTCAAAGCTTGTGAACTTGCAAAAATTGCAGGAGCAGACTTTGTTAAGACATCAACTGGGTTTTCAACTGGTGGCGCTAAAGTAGAAGATATACGTTTAATGCGCGCAACTGTTGGTCCTGAAATGGGCGTGAAAGCTTCTGGTGGTATCCACAATGAAGAAGAAGCTGTAGCAATGGTTGAAGCAGGAGCAACACGAATTGGTACGAGTGCTGGAGTTGCTATTATCTCTGGCTCAGTTGGCGAAGGATACTAAAATGAGTGAAGTGGCAAAACAAGAATGGATTGACATTGCTGTAACAGCATTGGAAAAAGCATATGTCCCATATTCACATTTCCCAGTTGGTGCGTGTTTAGTAACAGATACAGAAAAGACGTATCAAGGCGTAAATATTGAGAATGCTTCTTTTGGATTAACCAATTGTGCTGAACGAACAGCATTTTTTAAAGCTGTGTCAGAAGGCGAAAAACAATTTTCTCATTTGGTTATTGCTGGTCACACGCCAGAACCAATTTCACCATGTGGGGCTTGTCGACAAGTAATGGCAGAATTTTGCTCACCAGAAATGCCAGTCACGTTGGTTGGCGATGATGGTGTGACAAAGACAATGACGGTTAGAGAACTACTACCGTATGCATTCACAGAAAAAGATTTATAACCTATGTTCATTCAGTCAGCTGACTGTTGAAAAAACAATTATTTTAGGGGGCTTTACAGAAATGAAAAAAGCAAAATTATTTGGTTTGGGTGCCGTAGCATTAACAGCTGGATTACTTCTAACTGCATGTGGCAATGGCAATAGCGGAACAGATTCAACTGATGGTGGAAGTGGAAGCTCATCAGCAGGAACAACTGCAGCATTAATCACAGATACAGGCGGTGTCGACGACCGTTCATTCAACCAGTCAGCTTGGGAAGGTCTAGAAGCTTGGGGTAAAGAACACAAGCTTTCACGCGGAAACGATGGCTACCAGTATTTCCAATCTTCTAATGAATCAGATTATATTCCAAATATCGACCAAGCTTTAACAGCAGGATTCCAAACAATCTTTGGAATTGGGTATAAATTACAACCTGCCATTAAAGAACAAGCAACAAATAATCCTGAAACAAACTTTGTTATTATCGATGATGTTATTGATGGCTTAGACAACGTAGTTTCTGCAACATTTAAAGACAACGAAGCTTCTTACTTAGCAGGGATCGCTGCAGCTTATACAACTGAAACAAATGTTGTTGGTTTCATTGGCGGAGTAAAAGGTGAAGTTATCGACCGTTTTGATGCTGGATTTACAGCCGGTGTTGAAGCAGGGGCGAAAGAATTAGGTAAAAAAATTGACGTGAAAAACCAATATGCTGGTGATTTCTCTGCACCAGACAAAGGTCGTTCAATTGCACAAGGTATGTACGCACAAAATGCAGACATTATCTTCCATGCTTCAGGCGGAACTGGTAATGGTGTATTCCAAGAAGCAAAATCATTAAATGAATCTGGCGACAAAAAAGTTTGGGTAATCGGTGTTGACCGTGACCAATCAGACGAAGGCGGCTACACATTAAACGGCGAAGATAAAAACTTCACATTAACATCTACACTTAAAGGTGTGGGTACTGTTGTTGAAGACTTAGCTCAAAAATCTGCAGATGGTGACTTCCCTGGTGGAGAACATACTGTTTATGGCTTGAAAGAAGACGGTGTTGGCTTAACAAAAGGTCAACTTTCTGATGAAGCACAAAAAGCAGTTGATGCTGCTAAAGAAAAAATCATTGCAGGCGATGTAAAAGTTCCTGAAGTTCCAGAAAGCAAATAATAATTTTTCTATAGCCTTGTTAGACAACTGTTTGACAGGGCTATGGTTCAATTTTTAGTAGTTGTTTGTTTATTCAAGTGGTCAAAATTTGACTGTTTGAATAAGGGAACACCCCCTGAAGTGAATTTACTTCAATTTGCGAGGACAGATTTCCGATAGTCAGAAATCTTTACTCATCGTTGCCCTAGATAGAAATCGTTAGGATGTGAAAAATGTGGTTCAAGAAAATATTGTCATCGAAATGCGGAATATTACCAAGCAGTTTGGAACATTCAAAGCAAATGACAACATCAATTTGCAAGTAAAAGCTGGGGAGATCCATGCGTTACTTGGAGAAAACGGTGCTGGCAAGTCAACATTAATGAACGTTTTATCTGGCCTTTTAGAACCAACATCAGGAGAAATTTTGATGCATGGGAAAAAGGTTCAAATCACAAGCCCAACTAAAGCCAACCAATTAGGGATTGGAATGGTTCACCAACATTTTATGTTAGTTGATGCGTTCACTGTTACTGAAAACATAATTTTAGGTAGCGAGCCAAGTCGGATGGGAATTGTTGATCGCAAAAAAGCACGTGAAGAAATTCAAAAAGTATCAGAACAATATGGACTGTCAGTTAATCCAGATGCTTACGTTCGTGATATTTCTGTTGGAATGGAACAACGTGTCGAGATTTTAAAAACACTTTATCGTGGTGCAGATGTCTTGATTTTTGATGAACCAACAGCTGTTTTGACACCACAAGAAATTGATGAACTAATTTTGATTATGAAAGAATTAGTTAAAGAAGGTAAATCTATTATTTTGATTACCCATAAATTAGATGAGATTAAAGCCGTAGCTGATCGCTGTACAGTTATCAGACGAGGTCAAGGAATTGGAACTGTCAATGTAAAAGATGTTAGTTCACAGCAACTTGCTGATATGATGGTTGGCCGAACGGTTTCATTTAAAACGGATAAAAAAGAAGCTCGCCCTCAAGAAGTTGTCCTAGCGATTGAAGATTTAGTTGTAAATGAAAATCGTGGATTAGAAGCAGTAAAAAGCTTAAATCTAGAAGTTCGTGCAGGAGAAGTTTTAGGAATTGCAGGAATTGATGGCAATGGTCAATCTGAGTTGATTCAAGCATTAACTGGCTTGCGAAAAGTTGAAAGTGGAAGTATTCGCTTAAAGGGAGAAGAAATTAGTAATAAACGTCCAAGAAAAATTACGGAGTCTGGCGTCGGCCATGTCCCAGAAGATCGCCATAAATATGGTTTAGTTCTAGACATGACGTTATCTGAAAATATTGCTCTTCAAACATATTACCAATCTCCTTATAGCAAAGTTGGACTATTAAATTATTCAGTTATCAATGAACATGCGAGAGAATTGATTGATGAGTATGATGTTCGTACGACGAATGAATTAGTTCCAGCTAAGGCGCTATCTGGTGGGAATCAACAAAAAGCAATTATTGCACGCGAAATTGATCGCGACCCAGATTTATTGATTGTTGCGAATCCAACACGTGGACTAGATGTAGGAGCCATTGAATTTATCCATAAACGTTTGATCGAACAACGAGATAAGTTCAAAGCAGTATTGTTAGTTAGTTTCGAATTAGAAGAAATTTTAAATGTGTCTGATCGAATTGCTGTGCTTCACCAAGGTAAAATCGTTGGAATTGTTGATCCAAAAGAAACATCTGAAAATGAATTAGGTCTATTAATGGCGGGCTATTCTTTAGAAGAAGCAAGAAAAGAGTTAGAAAAGGCGGGTGGCGCACATGAATGATCGTAGCGAAAAACTCCGTAATTTACTTGTACCTATTTTTTCAGTAATTTTAGGATTAATTTTAGGTGCATTATTAATGGCAGCTTTTGGATATAATCCAATTCAAGGATACTCTTCTATGTTGGAAGCTGCGCTAGGTTCACAACGAAGTATTGGTGAAACTTTACGACAAGCAACACCGCTCATTTTTACAGCGTTAGGATTTTCAGTGGCGAATTCAGCGGGTTTCTTTAATATCGGGCTTTCTGGACAAGCGCTATGTGGCTGGATTGTTAGTGTGTGGTTTGCGTTGGCCTTTCCAGATCTGCCGAAGGTGATTTTGCTTCCAGCTTGTGTCATCTTAGGTGCTTTGGCAGGGGCGATGGCTGCGGCAATTCCCGGATTATTGCGCGCGTTCTTTGGAACCAGTGAAGTAATCGTCACAATTATGATGAATTATATTTTATTGTATTTAAGCACTTATGCTTTACATGATGTGATGCCAGAAAGTTATCGTTCAAGTTTAGACTCATCCAATTTAATTAGTCAAAATGCTTCATTAAGAGTTCCTTGGTTAACCCAAATGTTTGGCGGTTCTCGGGTAAACGCTGGTTTGTTCTTAGCTCTAATTGCTTTGTTCCTTGTGTGGTTACTTATGAAAAAGACAACTTTGGGATATGAAATTCGTTCAGTTGGTCTAAATCCTTTTGCGTCAGAATATGCAGGAATGAGTAGCAAACGAACAATTGTTTTATCAATGGTTATTTCTGGTACACTTGCCGGATTAGGGGGCGTTGTTGAAGGTTTGGGAACGTACCAAAACTTTTTTGTTCAAACAACTTCTTTAGCAATTGGCTTTGACGGAATGGCAGTATCTTTACTGGGCTCTGGTTCAGCAATTGGTGTGTTGTTGTCAGCAATTTTATTCAGTATTTTAAAAATCGGTGGTTTGGGAATGCAAACAGGTGCCGGTGTGCCATTTGAAATCGTGAATGTATCAATTGCATTGATTATCTTCTTTATTGGTATTAACTTCTTAATCCGTTTTATTATGGCAAAATTTTTCCAAGGTAAAAAACAAGTAGCTGTAGTTGAAACAATTGAATCTAAATCAACGCATCAAGATCAAGAAGGAGGGAATTTATAATGACAGCTGTAGAATTGATTGCTTTAATCCTTACGTCAACATTAGTTTATTCCACACCTTTGATTTTGACATCGTTAGGTGGAACATTTTCTGAACGAAGCGGAATCGTTAACGTTGGTTTAGAAGGAATTATGGTAATGGGCGCTTTCAGCTCAATCGTATTCAATTTAACGATGAGTCCATCTTTAGGCGCGATGACACCTTGGATTGCCATTCTAGTTGGTGGGATAGTTGGTGTTTTATTTTCATTACTTCATGCAGTGGCAACAGTTAGTCTTCGTGCAGACCACATTATTAGTGGTACGGTAATCAACTTGATGGCACCTGCGTTAGGTGTGTTCTTAGTTAAAGCGTGGTATGGAAAAGGACAAACAGATAATATCACACGAAACTTAGGTTATTTCTCATTTCCTGGGTTATCAAAAATTCCTGTGATTGGTCCAATTTTCTTTAAAAATACATTCTTACCAGCCTACTGTGCTATTTTAATTGCTGTAATTGCTTGGTTTGTCATTTTTAAAACAAGATTTGGTTTACGTCTGCGTTCTGTCGGAGAAAATCCACAAGCTGCAGATACTTTAGGCATCAATGTTTATGCGATGCGTTATTCAGGCGTTTTGCTTTCAGGTTTATTAGGCGGTATGGGTGGTGCAGTATTTGCTCAATCAATCTCAGGTAATTTCTCTGCGGGAACGATTGTTGGCCAAGGTTTCATTTCGATGGCAGCAATGATTTTTGGTAAGTGGAATCCTTTGGGTGTAATGGGTGCATCATTATTCTTTGGTTTTGCACAAAGTTTGAGTATTATAGGAGCACAGCTTCCAGTGATTTCTTCCATTCCACCAGTGTTATTACAAATTGCACCTTACTTGTTAACAATTATCGTCTTAGTTGTTTTCTTAGGACAAGCATCTGGTCCGAAAGCAAATGGGAAGAACTATATCAAATCCAAATAATTTTTAGTTAATAAAAAGGGTGGGACTATGGGAAGTGTTTCTTCGTCTCGCCCTTTTTGTTTAGTTTAAAGTAGAAAAGATGAAAAGAAAGAAGGAATCGAAATGTTTAAACGCGTACACTTAATTGTAATGGATTCAGTCGGAATTGGTGAAGCACCTGATGCAGACAAATTTAATGATGTTGGATCAGATACGCTAGGTCATATTGCAAAAGAAGCAGGTTTAACAATTCCTCACTTAGAAAACTTAGGCTTAGGTGCAATTCGCCCATTAGAAGGCGTAAAGACTGTAACAGATCATCAAGGCTATGCAACAAAATTAGAAGAAGTTTCTGTTGGTAAAGATACGATGACAGGTCACTGGGAAATTATGGGCTTGAATATCAAGACACCATTTCGGGTATTTCCCAATGGATTTCCTGATGAATTATTACAACAAATTGAAGAATTCTCTGGACGAAAAATTGTTTGTAACAAACCTTATAGCGGAACAGCTGTAATTGATGATTATGGTGAACATCAAATGAAGACAGGTGACTTGATTGTTTATACGTCTGCAGATCCTGTTTTGCAAATTGCTGCACATGAAGAAATTATTCCTTTGGAAGAGTTGTATCGTATTTGCCAATTTGTTCGTGATATTACGAAAGATGATCCATACATGATTGGAAGAATTATCGCACGTCCTTATATTGGAGAACCAGGAAACTTCACTCGAACAAGTAACCGTCATGACTATGCTCTTGATCCATTTGGACATACAGTTTTAGACTCATTAAAAGAAGCTGGTAAAGATGTGATTGCTGTTGGCAAAATTAATGACATCTTCAACGGCCAAGGAATCACTCAATCTGTCCGTACTAAAAGTAATATGGATGGTGTAGATCAACTATTAAATGTGATGAAGCAGGATTTCAACGGACTAAGCTTTACTAATTTAGTAGACTTTGATGCTTTATTTGGTCATCGTCGTGATGTTGTTGGTTACGCACATGCAATTGAAGAATTTGATTTACGCATTCCGGAGTTACTTGATGCAATGAATGATGATGATTTATTGTTGATCACAGCAGACCACGGAAATGATCCAACATTCCCAGGAACAGATCATACGCGTGAATATGTACCATTATTGGCTTATAGTAAAAAAATGAATGAACAAGGAAGCTTACCACAAGGGTACTATGCAGATATCTCAGCAACGATTGCTGAAAACTTTGAAGTACCAGCAACTGAAAATGGTGAAAGCTTCTTGAAATTGCTGAAATAATAGTTACTAAAAACCATAACTTAGGAGAAAAAGAATGAAAAAATTAAGCGAAATGTTACAAGAAACAACTCAATTCATCCTTGATCAAGGAGTAAAAGAAATTGAATTTGGTATGATTCTTGGCTCAGGTCTTGGTGAGTTGGCAGATGAAATTGAAGATGCAATTAAGATTCCATATGACAAAATTCCTTTCTTCCCAGTTTCAACAGTTGTTGGACATGCGGGACAACTAGTTTACGGTACATTATCAGGCAAAAAAGTTTTAGCGATGCAAGGACGTTTTCATTTTTATGAAGGGCATTCCATGCAGACAGTTACTTATCCAGTCCGAGTAATGGGCGCTCTTGGTGCACATTCAGTGATCGTAACAAATGCTTGCGGTGGCGTAAATGAATCTTTTGTACCAGGTGATTTGATGCTGATCAGTGATCATATTAATTTTACAGGCACTAATCCGTTGATTGGACCAAATGAAGATGAAATCGGCCCACGTTTCCCGGATATGAGTCAAGCTTACACACCTGCGTATCGAGAATCTGCAAAAGAAGTTGCTAACAAGTTAGGGTTAGACTTAAAAGAAGGTGTCTACATGGGTTATTCAGGTCCAACTTATGAAACGCCAGCAGAAATTAAAATGTCACGTGTCATGGGTGCTGATGCAGTTGGAATGTCGACTGTACCGGAAGTAATCGTTGCGGCACATGGTGGATTAAAGGTGTTGGGTATTTCTTGTATCACAAACTTAGCGGCAGGAATGCAAGCAAATTTAAACCACGAAGAAGTAGTGGAAACAACGGAACGTGTTAAACAATCATTTAAAGCTTTAGTGAAAGAAACCCTAGCAGTATTATAAAAAGAGTAGTAGTTGAAAATGAAGGAGAGATAAACTAAATGAGTGTTCATATCGAAGCAAAACAAGGCGAAATTGCTGATAAGATTTTACTTCCAGGAGACCCACTACGTGCAAAATATATTGCAGAAACTTTTTTAGAAAATCCGGTTTGTTATAATCAAGTTCGTGGAATGTTAGGTTATACAGGAGAATATAAAGGTGAGCGTGTTTCTGTACAAGGTACAGGGATGGGGATGCCTTCAGCGACTATTTATGCGCATGAACTAATTAATTCTTATGGCGTGAAAAAATTGATTCGCGTTGGGACTTGTGGTGCGTTATCAAAAGATGTTCATGTGAGAGATTTAGTAATTGCTCAAGGTGCAGCAACAAGCTCATCTATGATTGAAAAGAATTTTCATCAATTCCATTTTCCACCAATTGGTGATTTCGATTTACTATTAAAAGCTTACGAATTTGCTAAAGGAAAAGGGTACACGACTCATGTAGGAAATGTTTTGTCAGAAGATACCTTTTATAAAGATGATTTAACTGAAACACTAAAGCTAGCTGAACTTGGCGTTTTGGGTGTTGAGATGGAAGCTGCAGCACTTTACTATTTGGGTGCAAAATATAAAGTGCAAACGTTAGGAATTATGACAGTTAGTGATCATTTGATTACTGGAGAAGAAACAACGGCACAAGAACGTCAAACAACGTTTAATGAAATGATTGAAGTCGGTTTAGAGACAGCAATCGCAAAATAATTGTAGAAAAAGCTTGGAACGACTATTATTAATGTTGGTTCCAGGCTTTTTTACTAGGTAAGGAGGAAAAGAAAAATGGAAAACTTTCGCTTTGATGTAGCAACAGATATTCGTTTTGGTAAAGATCGTTGGGACGAATTACCAGAGGTCTTAAATCAGTTTGGAAAAAATATTTTACTTGTTTATGGTGGAGGAAGTATTAAAAAAAATGGTGTTTATCAAAATATTATGAGTCGTCTGCAAGAACATGATTTCAATGTGACAGAACTAAGTGGGGTAGAACCAAATCCTCGTATTGAAACAGTTAGAAAAGGGATTGCTCTTTGTCATGAAAATCAAATTGATGTAATTCTTCCAGTCGGCGGAGGTTCAACAATTGATTGCGCTAAAGTGATTGGTGCTGGCGTTTTCTATGAGGGAGATCCATGGGATTTAGTCATCAAAAAAGCAAACGTCGGGAAAGTATTACCATTAGTAACAGTTTTAACACTTGCGGCAACCGGAAGCGAAATGAATCGAGGAGCGGTCATTTCAAATCCCAAAACAAATCAAAAACTAGGTCTAGGTGGTTGGGAAATGTTACCCAAAGTTTCATTTCTTGATCCAACAACGACATTCACTGTACCAAAGAATCAAACGGCGGCAGGCTCAGCAGATATTTTCAGTCATCTAACTGAAAATTATTTTAAGCGGACCGCTGGAACAGATATTCAAGATTTCGTTGCAGAAGGAATTTTTAGAACAGTCATTAAAAATTGCCCAATTGCATTGAAGTATCCAGATGATTATGATGCACGAGCAAACTTAATGTGGGCTAGTACCTTAGCTCTAAATGGATTAACTGGTAGTGGAAAGACGGGTGCGTGGTCCTGCCATCCAATTGAACATGAATTAAGTGCATTTTATGATATTACGCATGGCGTTGGCTTGGCTATTTTGACGCCACGCTGGATGAATTATGCATTGAATGAAGAAACTGAAGAAAAATTTGCACAATTTGCTCGTAACGTGTGGGGAATTCAAGAGTCAGTAAATCATCTTGCTGCAAAAGAAGGAATTCAAAAAACATATGATTACTTTAAAGCATGCGGCATACCTATGACTTTGCCTGAGGTAGGGATTGATGAAACCAAATTTTCTTTGATGGCAGAACAAGCTGTTAAGCACAGTCAAATTGCTACAGATGCGTATGTTCCATTAGATGAACAAGCAGTCGAAAAAATTTTGCGCGAGTGTTTGACAGAATCTAATTATTTATAAGTAAAAAAGGAGTGGCGATTTTATCGCCACTCCTTTTTTTGCTTATAATCAATGAAAATTATAAGTAGTATTTTTTAGCAACAGTTAGATCATCATTCAATTCATAAACAAGTGGTTGACCTGTTGGAATTTCAAGATCCATAATGTCTTCGTCAGAGATTCCTTCGATATGTTTTGCTAAAGCGCGTAATGAGTTACCATGTGCAGCTACTAAAACAGTTTTGTCGTCTAGTAATGCTGGAGCAATATGATCTTGCCAGAATGGTAAAGCACGTTCCAAAGTAACTTTTAAGTTTTCGCCACCAGGAATATCGCGTTTGTCTAACATAGCGTAACGACGTTCGTTTGCAGCTGAACCTTCGTCAGTTTCGTCCAATAATGGAGGAAGAGTGTCGTAAGAACGGCGCCAAATATGAACTTGTTCATCACCATATTTTTCAGCAGTTTCTTTTTTGTTCAAGCCTTGTAGTTTACCATAATGACGTTCGTTTAAGCGCCATGATTTTACTTGAGGTACCCAAAGTTGATCTGAGTATTCTAAGATAAGGTTACAAGTTTTGATGGCACGAGTTAAAACAGAAGTGTAAGCAATATCAAATTCGATTCCAGCTTCTTTGATTTTGCGTCCGCCTTCTTTTGCTTCTTCGATACCTTCTGGTGCTAAGTTTACATCAGCCCAACCAGTAAATTGGTTTAAAGCGTTCCATTCACTAAGACCGTGACGAGAAAAAACTAATTTTGGCATGTTGTGTGCTCCTTTTTAAAATGTATTTATTTCTGAAAATTTCAGTTCTTGTTTATTGTACAATTTTTTTGAAAAGATTTCCATTGAAAATGATAGAAGATTGAATTCAGATACACAAAAAAATAAGTAATCTTCGGAAAGATTACTTATTTTTAATTAATTATATAATTGCTCAATATCTTTTTCTGGAAGATTTATATATTTATAGCAAGTTCCAACTGAAACACCACATTTTGATGAAATAAATTGAATTGTTTCTTTCTTCTCATAATAAAGGCGACGAATTTTTTTGATGGTTTTGGCATCAATTTTAGGACGGCCGCCAATTTTCCCTTTTTTACGTGCTTCATTCAAGCCAATTAAAGTGCGTTCTTTAATCAATGAGCATTCCATCGTAGCTAGACCTTCCATTAATTGAAAGTAAACCTTGCCCATTGGTTTACGAGTATCGATTTCTTCAGCGATACTTACTAAATGGAGCCCACGATCGTTAAAAAGTTTTGTAAATTCCGTTAACTGTCTTGTTGATTTGCCAAGACGATGAAGTTGGCAAATGACAAGAGTATCTCCTTGTTGCATTTGTTCAATGACGGATTGTAATTTGATCATTGTCTCAGCATCTTTTGCTTCGTACGTTTCATGGAAAATTTCCTGACAACCAAAGGTAGATAGTTGTTCAACCTGAGTTGTTAAATCAACATCGTTTATGGTTGTGCGTGCATAACCAATAATTTTCATGATGATTCCTTTCTAGCGGTGAATTTTAAACAGAATACAATAGTAAAAATTTAGCATAAAGCCCACTAAAAAGATAGTATTTTAGTGGATTTTATCTAGAAGCTTTATCTGAAAATACTATGCTTTAGGGGCATGTGGTGTATCCAAAATTTTCACACCATTTTCGGATCCGACAACTACTTTTGAAACAAGATTCAAGAATAAGCCATGCTCAACAACACCAACGAGATTATCTAAGTAGTCAGCAAGTATTTCTGGTTGTTCAATAGTTTGAAGGTGTAAATCAATAATGAAATGGCCACTATCAGTTTTAAGTGTTTCACCATCAGCTGTTTTACGTAAAACTGGATGAAAATCTTTTGCTTCAAATAGACGTAATAGTTGTTGCGAACCATAAGGGATAACTTCAACAGGAAGAGGGAAATCACCAAGGTTTTCGACTAATTTTGATTCATCAACGATCCAAATCGTTTCTTTTGAATAAGTAGCAACGATTTTTTCAAATAGTAAGGCTGCACCTCCACCTTTAATCCCTTGGAAATCAGTACTAATTTCATCTGCGCCATCAATTGTTAAGTCAACCTCAACAACATCATCAATACTCTTTAATGGAATGCCAAGTTTTTCAGCTTGTTCTTTCGTAGCGTTTGATGTTGTTACACCTATGATATTTAAGTCTTCTTCTCGCATACGACGACCAAGTTCTTCTACCATATAGTAAGCAGTAGATCCTGTTCCAAGACCAACGATCATACCATCTTTGACAAATTTTGCGGCTTCGATACCAGCTTGTTGTTTTAGATTCATGTTTGCTTTTCCCCTTTTTTGAGTTTGAGCTTTCCTGCTTATTTTAGCGTTTATTTTAGTAAAAAGATACCTTTCTTTGGTACCAATTTGAATGATTTTCAAAAAAAATATGGAACAAGTTGACATGGGTTTTCATTCGTGCTATTCTAACGAAGGTGCTTTATCTACAGGTCTCTGTAAAGAGACGTGCTGACTGTTTATCAAAGCATATTTGATAAAGATGCAGACATTGCATTTATTTTTTATCGCAAAAAAAGAACCACCTGGATGTGTGGAACTAGATGCGAATGAGGGAAGGAGGAAACAAGGAATGCCTACAATTAACCAATTAGTACGTAAACCTCGTAAATCAAAGGTGGAAAAATCAAATTCACCTGCTTTGAACAAAGGATATAACAGCTTTAAGAAAACTCAAACTAACGTGAACTCTCCTCAAAAACGTGGGGTAGCAACTCGTGTGGGAACTATGACACCTAAAAAACCGAACTCAGCTTTGCGTAAATATGCTCGTGTTCGTTTGTCAAACTTGATTGAAGTTACTGCTTATATCCCAGGGATTGGTCATAATTTACAAGAACATAGCGTTGTATTATTACGCGGTGGACGTGTAAAAGACTTACCAGGGGTACGTTACCACATCGTTCGTGGTGCACTAGATACTGCTGGTGTTAACGATCGTAAACAAAGCCGTTCTAAATACGGTACTAAGAAACCTAAAGCTTAATTTTAATTAATTAGCCAAACAAACAATTAAACTTTACTTCTATATAAAAGGAGTAAATACTAAGAACTATATTTCGGAAGGAGGAGTTACGGATGCCACGTAAAGGTCCTGTTGCAAAACGTGATGTTTTACCAGATCCTATTTATAACTCAAAATTAGTAACTCGCTTAATCAACCGTGTAATGGTTGATGGAAAACGCGGGATTGCAGCTAACATTATCTATAATGCCTTTGATTTAATCAAAGAATCTACAGGTAACGATCCATTAGAAGTGTTTGAACAAGCAATGAAAAATGTAATGCCTGTTCTTGAAGTTAAAGCACGTCGTGTTGGGGGTTCAAACTATCAAGTACCAGTTGAAGTTCGCCCTGAACGTCGTACAACTCTAGGTCTTCGTTGGGTAGTAAACTACGCTCGCTTGCGCGGTGAACACACAATGGAAGAACGTCTAGCTAAAGAAATCATGGACGCTGCAAACAACACAGGTGCTTCTGTTAAAAAACGTGAAGACACTCATAAAATGGCAGATGCTAACCGTGCGTTTGCTCACTACCGCTGGTAAGATTCTCTCTGTTTGGTCGGCTTTGTGCCGACCTCAGAAGATATCCTTATTTTTAGCAACTAGATAGTAAAGAGAGGAGAAACAAGGAGAATGACCAGAGAATTTTCTTTAGATAATACTCGTAATATCGGTATCATGGCCCATATTGATGCTGGTAAAACAACTGCTACTGAACGTATCTTGTACTATACTGGTAAAATCCATAAAATTGGTGAAACTCATGAAGGAGCTTCACAAATGGACTGGATGGAACAAGAACAAGAACGTGGAATTACGATCACTTCTGCTGCAACAACTGCACAATGGAAGGGTCACCGAATCAACATCATCGACACACCAGGACACGTAGACTTCACTGTTGAAGTTGAACGTTCATTGCGTGTACTTGATGGTGCTGTTACAGTTCTTGATGCACAATCAGGTGTAGAGCCTCAAACTGAAACAGTTTGGCGCCAAGCTACAACTTATGGTGTACCTCGTATTGTATTTGCAAACAAAATGGATAAAATCGGTGCTGACTTCTTATACTCAGTATCAACTTTACACGACCGTTTGCAAGCAAATGCTCACCCAATTCAATTACCAATTGGTGCTGAAGACGACTTCACAGGAATTATTGACCTTGTAACAATGAAGGCTGAAATCTATACAAATGATTTAGGTACTGAAATTGAAGAACGAGAAATTCCAGAAGAATATCGTGAATTAGCTGAAGAATGGCGTGAAAAATTGGTTGAAGCAGTTGCTGAAACTGATGAAGAACTTACTTTAAAATACTTAGAAGGTGAAGAAATCACTGAAGCTGAGTTAAAAGAAGGTATTCGTCGCGCAACACTTGGCGTAGACTTCTACCCAGTATTATGTGGTTCAGCATTTAAGAACAAAGGGGTTCAATTATTATTGGACGCTGTTCTTGACTACTTACCATCACCATTAGATATTCCTGCTATTAAAGGGATTGATCCTAAAACTGACGAAGAAGTTTTACGTCCTGCAGACGATGAAGCTCCTTTCTCAGCATTAGCATTTAAAGTTATGACTGACCCATTCGTAGGTCGTCTAACTTTCTTCCGTGTGTACTCTGGTGTCTTGAAATCAGGTTCATACGTACAAAACGCAACAAAAGGCAAACGCGAACGTGTTGGTCGTATCTTACAGATGCATGCTAACTCACGTTCAGAAATCTCTGAAGTTTACGCTGGAGATATCGCTGCTGCTGTTGGTTTGAAAGATACAACAACTGGGGACACTCTTTGTGATGAAAAGAATTTAGTAATTCTTGAATCAATGGAATTCCCAGAACCAGTTATCCAAGTCGCTATTGAACCTAAATCAAAAGCTGACCAAGATAAAATGGGTGTTGCTCTTCAAAAACTATCTGAAGAAGATCCTACTTTCCGCGCTGAAACAAACGTGGAAACAGGCGAAACTATTATCGCTGGTATGGGTGAACTTCACTTAGACATTATCGTAGACCGTATGCGTCGCGAATTTAAAGTTGAAGCTAACGTAGGTGCTCCTCAAGTATCTTACCGTGAAACTTTCCGTTCTGGCACTCAAGCCGAAGGTAAGTTTGTACGTCAGTCTGGTGGTAAAGGTCAATACGGTCACGTATGGGTTGAATTTACTCCAAACGAAGAAGGCGGCGGCTTTGAATTTGAAAATGCAATCGTTGGTGGGGTTGTTCCTCGTGAATATATCCCAGCTGTTGAAACAGGTTTGAAAGATGCTATGGAAAATGGTGTCTTAGCTGGGTATCCATTAGTTGATATCAAAGCAAAACTTTACGATGGTTCATACCATGATGTCGATTCAAATGAAACTGCCT
Source organism: Enterococcus thailandicus (assembly GCF_001886265.1). Taxonomy (GTDB): domain Bacteria; phylum Bacillota; class Bacilli; order Lactobacillales; family Enterococcaceae; genus Enterococcus_B; species Enterococcus_B thailandicus. The sequence goes on along the minus strand of NZ_JXLE01000006.1, from coordinate 143,942 downwards.
TCCGTGTTGCTGCTTCTATGGCATTGCGTGCGGCAGCTAAGAAAGCTAATCCAGTTATCCTTGAACCAATCATGGGTGTTGAAGTAGTTATTCCAGAAGATTACTTAGGTGATGTTATGGGACACGTTACTGCACGTCGTGGTCGCGTTGAAGGTATGGAAGCTCGCGCTGGCGGACAACAAGTTGTTCGTGCTATGGTCCCTCTTGCTGAAATGTTTGGTTATGCTACAACTCTTCGTTCAGCTACTCAAGGTCGTGGTACATTTACTATGACATTTGATCACTACGAAGATGTACCGAAATCAGTTCAAGAAGAAATCATTAAGAAAAACGGCGGAAAAGCTGAATAATTTCTTAAAAACTTGATAATCACGTAAAGAGATTATCTAAAGAGACTATATTTTTAATATAGTTTCGTGTAAAATAGCTATCGATGATATGGGCATGTGATGTACGTTTAGTACATCATGTTCCTATCAGATAAATAAAAAATTATATTGTATTTTGGGAGGACATTTTAAAATGGCAAAAGAAAAATTTGACCGTTCTAAACCACACGTTAACATTGGTACTATTGGCCACGTTGACCATGGTAAAACTACATTAACAGCTGCAATCACAACTGTACTATCTAAGAAAAACGGCGGCCAAGCTATGGCTTACGATCAAATCGATGGTGCTCCAGAAGAACGCGAACGCGGAATCACTATTTCAACAGCTCACGTTGAGTATGAAACTGACGCACGTCACTACGCTCACGTTGACTGCCCAGGACACGCGGACTACGTTAAAAACATGATCACTGGTGCTGCTCAAATGGATGGAGCTATCTTAGTAGTTTCTGCTGCTGATGGCCCTATGCCTCAAACTCGTGAACACATCCTATTGTCACGTCAAGTTGGTGTTCCTTACATCGTTGTATTCTTGAACAAAGTTGACATGGTTGACGACGAAGAATTATTAGAATTAGTTGAAATGGAAGTTCGTGACTTATTAACAGAATACGAATTCCCTGGTGATGATGTTCCTGTTGTTGCTGGTTCAGCTTTAAAAGCTCTAGAAGGCGACGCTTCATACGAAGAAAAAATCCTTGAATTAATGGCTGCAGTTGACGAATATATCCCAACTCCAGAACGTGAAAACGACAAACCATTCATGATGCCAGTTGAAGATGTATTCTCAATTACTGGTCGTGGTACTGTTGCAACTGGTCGTGTTGAACGTGGACAAGTTCGCGTTGGGGACGAAGTTGAAGTTGTTGGTATTGCTGAAGAAACTTCAAAAACAACTGTAACTGGTGTTGAAATGTTCCGTAAATTATTGGATTACGCTGAAGCAGGCGATAACATTGGTGCATTATTACGTGGTGTTTCACGTGACGATATCCAACGTGGTCAAGTTTTAGCTAAACCAGGTACAATTACACCTCATACAAAATTCTCTGCAGAAGTATATGTGTTGACTAAAGAAGAAGGTGGACGTCATACTCCATTCTTCACTAACTACCGTCCACAATTCTACTTCCGTACAACAGACGTAACTGGTGTTGTTGAATTGCCAGAAGGAACTGAAATGGTTATGCCTGGCGACAACGTAACTATGGAAGTTGAATTAATTCACCCAATCGCTATCGAAAACGGTACTAAATTCTCAATCCGTGAAGGCGGACGTACAGTTGGTGCCGGTGTCGTTACTGAAATCAAAGCTTAATTTTTTTAAGCCTAATTAATGCAACATTATATTCGGACCTAAAAGCTCGAAGCAATCATTATTTAGTGATTGTTTCGAGCTTTTTCTTTTCTTTATGAAAAAATATGAAAATAAATTGAATTTCCAAAGAAAAAGCCTTGCGTTGTGTGTTTGAATATACTATAATTACAAAGGTGCGTTTACCTTGGTGAATTGCACAGACGGAATCAATTTGATTCTTGTCGGCTAAGAAACGAGAGGTTGCGACACGCCCGGACGCTTTGCCACGAACGAGCGTGACGGAAATTTTCGTGGAGCTATGTCTACTTTTCAAAATAGGCGAAGGAGGGAACAAGATGGCAAAACAAAAAATTCGTATCCGTTTAAAAGCGTATGAACACCGTATTTTAGATCAATCAGCGGATAAAATTGTAGAAACTGCAAAAAGAACTGGAGCTAGTGTATCTGGTCCAATTCCATTACCAACAGAACGTAGTCTTTACACTGTTATTCGTGCGACTCATAAATACAAAGATTCTCGCGAACAATTCGAAATGCGTACTCACAAACGTCTAATTGACATTGTGAACCCAACACCAAAAACTGTTGATGCTTTGATGAAGCTAGACTTACCATCTGGTGTAAACATCGAAATCAAACTATAAAAAACTAAATTAATGGAGGTGTACTCATGACCAAAGGAATCTTAGGGAAAAAAGTGGGAATGACACAAATCTTCACTGAATCTGGTGAATTAATTCCAGTAACTGTTGTAGAAGCTACTCCAAACGTAGTGCTACAAGTGAAAACAATGGAAACTGATGGCTACGAAGCTATTCAAGTTGGTTACCAAGATATGCGTGAAGTTTTATCAAACAAACCTGCGAAAGGTCATGTTGCAAAAGCAAACACGGCTCCTAAGCGCTTCATTCGTGAATTCAAAAATGTTGAGCTAGGAGAATATGAAGTAGGAAAAGAAGTTACAGTAGATGTTTTCCAAGCAGGAGACATTATTGATGTAACAGGTACTACGAAAGGTAAAGGATTCCAAGGGGTTATCAAACGTCACGGCCAAAGCCGCGGACCAATGGCTCACGGTTCTCGTTACCATCGTCGTCCTGGGTCAATGGGTCCAGTTGCACCTAACCGTGTATTCAAAAATAAACGTCTTGCTGGCCGTATGGGTGGCAACCGCGTGACAATCCAAAACTTGGAAGTTGTACGCGTTGATGCAGAAAGAAACGTAATCTTAATTAAAGGAAACGTTCCTGGAGCTAAAAAATCACTAATCACTATCAAATCAGCTGTGAAAGCTAAATAATAGTAGGAAGAAAGGAGGAACTAAGGAATGCCGAATGTAGCATTATTCAAACAAGATGGTAGCCAAAACGGTGAAATCACACTTAACGAAGAAATTTTCGGAATCGAACCTAATGAAAGTGTTGTTTACGATGCAATCGTTATGCAACGTGCTTCATTAAGACAAGGAACACATGCGGTTAAAAATCGTAGTGCTGTTCGCGGCGGTGGACGTAAACCATGGCGTCAAAAAGGAACAGGTCGTGCTCGTCAAGGATCTATCCGCTCACCACAATGGCGTGGAGGTGGCGTAGTTTTCGGACCAACACCACGTTCTTACAGCTACAAACTTCCTAAAAAAGTTCGTCGTTTAGCAATGAAATCTGTTTTATCAGAAAAAGTTGCTTCAAATAACTTGGTTGTTGTTGACGCATTAAGCTTTGACGCACCAAAAACAAAAGAATTTAAAGAAGTTCTTGCTAACTTATCTGTAGACGCTAAAGTATTAGTAGTTTTAGAAACTGGCAATGAGTTCGCTGCTTTATCTGCACGTAACTTATCAAACGTTTCTGTAGTAACTTCTGATAATGTTAGTGTTCTAGACGTTGTTTCTAACGTGAAAGTATTAGCAACACAAACTGCTCTTACTCAAATTGAGGAGGTGCTTGCATAATGAACTTACTAGACGTAATTAAACGCCCAGTGATCACTGAAAAATCTATGCTTGCTATGGATGATAAAAAGTATACTTTCGAAGTTGACACTCGCGTAAACAAAACTTTAGTAAAACAAGCGGTTGAAGCTGCTTTTGACGTTAAAGTCAAAAACGTGAACATCGTGAACGTTCGTGCGAAATTCAAGCGTATGGGCAAACATGCGGGATACACTAAAAAACGTCGCAAAGCGATTGTTACATTAACAGAAGATTCAAAAGAAATTCAATTATTCGAAGCTGCTGAATAAGCACTATCTTGAAAACTTATTATAAATAGGAGGGAAAAACGTGGCGATTAAAAAGTACAAACCTACCTCAAATGGTCGTCGTAACATGACAGGTTCTGATTTTGCTGAAATCACAACATCAACACCTGAAAAAACATTGTTACAACCATTGAAAAACCATGCTGGTCGTAATAACAACGGTCGCATCACTGTACGTCATCAAGGCGGCGGACACAAACGTCAATACCGCGTAATCGACTTCAAACGTAACAAAGATAACGTTGTTGCTACTGTTCAAACGATCGAATATGATCCAAACCGTTCAGCAAATATCGCGTTAGTACACTACGAAGATGGAGTGAAAGCTTACATCTTAGCACCAAAAGGACTACAAGTTGGAATGAAACTTGTTTCAGGTCCAGATGCAGATATCAAAGTTGGGAATGCTCTTCCTTTAGCAAACATTCCAGTTGGTACTGTTATCCATAACATCGAAATGAAACCTGGTAAAGGTGGACAATTGATTCGTTCTGCTGGTACAAGTGCTCAAGTACTTGGTAAAGAAGGCAAATACGTATTGATCCGCTTAAACTCTGGTGAAGTTCGTATGATTTTAGCTGCATGCCGTGCAACAATCGGTTCTGTAGGTAATGAACAACATGAACTTATTAACATCGGTAAAGCTGGACGCTCTCGTTGGATGCGTAAACGCCCAACAGTACGTGGTAGCGTAATGAACCCTAACGATCACCCACACGGTGGTGGTGAAGGTAAAGCTCCGATCGGACGTAAAGCACCAGTTTCTCCTTGGGGTCAACCAGCTCTTGGTTACAAAACTCGTAACAAGAAAGCCCAATCAGATAAACTTATCGTACGTCGTCGCAAGACTAAATAATTTCTTTGACCATGTGTCGCACATTTTGAGAGGAGGTTCACCATGGGTCGTAGTTTAAAGAAGGGACCTTTCGTCGATGAGCATTTAATGAAAAAAGTTGAAGCTCAAGCGGGGGTTGAAAAGAAAAAAGTTATCAAAACTTGGTCACGTCGATCAACAGTATTCCCAAGTTTTGTTGGATATACCATCGCAGTTTATGATGGACGTAAACATGTACCAGTTTACATCCAAGAAGACATGGTAGGACACAAATTAGGTGAATTTGCACCAACAAGAACTTATCGTGGCCACGCTGCAGACGATAAGAAAACTAAACGCTAATTTGAGGGGAGGATAAATCCAAATGGCAGAACAAATCACATCAGCTAAAGCAACTGCAAAAACAGTTCGCACTTCACCTCGAAAAGCCCGTTTAGTAATTGACCTTATCAGAGGTAAAAGTGTTGCGGATGCAATTTCAATTTTGAAATTCACACCGAACAAATCTGCTGGAATCATCGAGAAAGTCTTGATGTCAGCAGTTGCAAATGCAGAAAATAATTTTGACTTAGACGTTGAAAATTTAGTAGTATCTGAAGCTTTTATTAACGAAGGACCAACAATGAAACGTTTCCGTCCACGTGCAAAAGGGTCAGCTTCTCCAATCAACAAACGTACAAGTCATATTACAGTAGTCGTATCAGAAAAATAAGGAGGGATAATCAGTGGGTCAAAAAGTACATCCAATTGGAATGCGTGTAGGCATCATCCGCGACTGGGATGCTAAATGGTATGCTGAAAAAGAGTATGCTGAATTCTTACACGAAGATCTAAGAATCCGTAAATTTATTTCAACTAAACTTGCTGATGCCGCTGTGTCAACTGTTGAAATCGAACGTGCTGCAAATCGCGTAAATATTTCAATCCACACAGCTAAGCCAGGTATGGTTATTGGTAAAGGCGGTTCTGAAGTTGAAAGCCTAAGAAAAGAATTAAACAAATTAACTGGTAAAAGAATTCACATCAACATCGTGGAAATCAAAAAACCAGATTTAGATGCTAAATTAGTGGGCGAAGGAATTGCACGTCAATTAGAAAACCGTGTAGCTTTCCGTCGTGCACAAAAACAAGCTATCCAACGTTCAATGCGCGCAGGCGCTAAAGGAATCAAGACTCAAGTATCTGGACGCTTAAACGGTGCTGATATTGCACGTTCAGAAGGATACTCAGAAGGAACTGTTCCTCTTCATACATTGCGTGCGGATATCGATTATGCATGGGAAGAAGCAGATACAACATACGGAAAACTAGGAGTTAAAGTGTGGATCTATCGTGGAGAAATTCTTCCAACTAAAAAAAACACTGAGAAAGGAGGGAAATAATCATGTTAGTACCTAAACGTGTAAAACACCGTCGTGAATTCCGCGGAAAAATGCGTGGTGAAGCTAAAGGTGGTAAAGAAATCGCATTTGGTGAATATGGCTTACAAGCTGTTGATTCACATTGGATTACAAACCGACAAATCGAAGCTTCTCGTATCGCAATGACTCGTTACATGAAACGTGGTGGGAAAGTATGGATTAAAATTTTCCCTCACAAATCTTATACTGCCAAAGCAATTGGGGTACGTATGGGTTCTGGTAAAGGGGCACCTGAAGGATGGGTTGCACCAGTAAAACGTGGTAAAATCATGTTTGAAATTGCAGGCGTTCCTGAAGAAGTAGCTCGTGAAGCGTTACGTCTAGCTTCTCACAAATTACCAATGAAAACTAAGATCGTAAAACGTGAGGAAATGGGTGGTGAATCGAATGAAGGTTAAAGAAATCAGAGAATTAACCACTGCCGAAATGCTTGATCAAGAAAAACAATTGAAAGAAGAATTGTTTAATCTTAGATTCCAATTAGCAACAGGTCAATTAGAAAACACTGCACGTATTAAAGAAGTACGTAAATCGATTGCACGCATCAAAACTGTATTGCGTGAACAAGCTAAGTAATTACGGAAGGAGGCCATTAAGCGTATGACTGAAGAAAGAAATCAACGCAAGGTTTATCAAGGTCGTGTAGTTTCAGACAAAATGGATAAAACAATTACCGTTGCTGTCGAAACTAAGAAAAATCACCCTATCTATGGCAAACGCATGAACTATTCTAAGAAATACAAAGTGCATGATGAAAACAACACTGCCAAAGTTGGAGATATCGTGAGAATTATGGAAACTCGTCCATTATCAGCTACAAAACGTTTCCGTTTACTAGAAGTAGTCGAAGAAGCAGTTATTATCTAATAACACGAGATTTTCCTATATAGATTGAATGCAAAATCTGAAAGGAGGATACACAACGTGATCCAAGCAGAAAGTCGTTTAAAAGTCGCTGACAATTCAGGCGCACGTGAAATTTTGACGATCAAAGTCCTTGGTGGATCTGGTCGTAAAACTGCTAATATCGGTGATGTTATCGTTGCTACGGTTAAACAAGCAACGCCAGGTGGGGTTGTCAAAAAAGGTGACGTCGTTAAAGCCGTTATCGTTCGAACAAAATCAGGAGCTCGTCGTACAGACGGTTCATACATTAAGTTTGATGAAAATGCTGCAGTGATTATTCGTGATGATAAAAGCCCTCGTGGAACACGTATCTTTGGGCCAGTTGCACGTGAACTACGTGAAAACAACTTCATGAAGATCGTTTCACTAGCACCAGAAGTTTTATAATCTTGAGACACTTATCAAAGGAGGTGCGAAACAGTTATGTTTGTTAAAAAAGGCGATAAAGTTAAAGTTATCACTGGAAAAGACAAAAATAAAGAAGGCGTTGTATTAGCAGCGTTTCCTAAAAAAGATAAAGTCATTGTCGAAGGTGTGAATATTGTCAAAAAACACCAAAAACCTTCTCAGGCTGCTCCTCAAGGTGGTATTGTTGAGATGGAAGCTCCAGTTCATGTTTCTAACGTGATGGTGATCGACTCTACTGGTGTAGCTGGCCGAGTTGGCTACAAAGAAGTAGATGGCAAAAAAGTCCGTGTTTCTAAAAAAACCGGTGAAGTTCTAGATAAATAATAATTTTAAGGAAGGAGGGTCTTACTGAATGAACCGCCTAAAAGAAAAATATCTTAAAGAAATTACTCCATCATTGATGGAAAAATTCGACTATAGCTCTGTTATGCAAACACCTAAAGTTGAAAAAATCGTCATCAACATGGGTGTTGGTGATGCGGTATCAAACGCTAAAAACTTAGACAAAGCAGTTGAAGAATTAACTTTAATCACTGGACAAAAACCAATGATTACTAAAGCTAAAAAATCAATCGCTGGATTCCGTTTACGTGAAGGAATGCCAATTGGTGCAAAAGTTACTTTGCGCGGAGAAAGAATGTATGAATTCTTAGACAAATTGGTTTCAGTTTCACTACCACGTGTACGTGACTTCCATGGTGTAAGTAAAAAAGCCTTTGACGGTCGTGGAAACTATACTTTAGGTATTAAAGAACAATTGATCTTCCCAGAAGTAGATTATGATTTAGTAGATAAAGTACGCGGTATGGACATCGTTATTGTAACAACAGCTAACTCAGATGAAGAATCTCGTGAGTTGTTAACACAATTAGGTATGCCATTCCAAAAATAATTAAAGGAGGCGAACTACGTGGCTAAAAAATCAATGATTGCTAAAAACAAACGTCCTGCAAAACATTCAACACAAGCTTATACTCGTTGCGAACGTTGCGGACGTCCACATTCAGTTTATCGTAAGTTCCATCTTTGCCGTATTTGCTTCCGCGAACTTGCCTATAAAGGTCAAATTCCCGGCGTGAAGAAAGCTAGCTGGTAAAAAGTAAATTCGCATAAGAAGGAGGTAATTAGTTCAATGGTCATGACAGATCCAATTGCAGATTTTCTAACTCGTATCCGTAATGCAAACATGGTTAAACATGAGTCTTTAGAAGTACCTGCATCAAAAATCAAACGTGACATCGCTGAAATCTTGAAACGTGAAGGTTTCGTCCGTGATGTTGAATATATCGAAGATGACAAACAAGGCGTAATCCGTGTTTTCCTAAAATTTGGTAAAAACGGTGAACGTGTTATCACAAACTTAAAACGTATTTCTAAACCAGGATTGCGTGCTTATGTCAAAGCTGACGAAGTACCAAAAGTATTGAATGGTTTAGGTATCGCAATTATTTCGACTTCTGACGGTGTTATCACTGACAAAGAAGCTCGTGAAAAAAATGTCGGCGGCGAAGTTATCGCTTACGTATGGTAATTAAGTAGAATCTACAAGGAGGTGTCTTTAAGTGAGCCGTATCGGAAATAAAATCGTAGTCATTCCTGCAGGAGTAACTGTTACTCAAGATGGAAATGATATTACAGTTAAAGGACCTAAAGGTGAATTAACACGTACTTTTTCTTCAGATATTACTATGAATATTGAAGGAAACGAAGTTACTTTCACTCGTCCAAACGACAGTAAAGAAATGAAAACAATCCACGGAACAACTCGTGCTAACTTCAACAACATGGTTGTCGGCGTTAGTGAAGGTTTCCAAAAAGCATTAGAACTTATCGGGGTTGGGTACCGTGCACAATTACAAGGTTCAAAACTTGTATTGAACGTTGGTTACTCTCATCCAGTAGAAATTACACCACCAGCTGGTGTTACAGTTGAAGTTCCTGCCAATACACAAGTGATTGTTAAAGGTGCGAACAAAGAAGCAGTTGGCGAATTAGCTGCGAACATTCGTGGTACTCGTCCTCCAGAACCTTATAAAGGTAAAGGTATTCGCTATGTTGGTGAATATGTACGCCGTAAAGAAGGTAAAACTGGTAAATAATCGTAATTTATTTAAATTACGATTCGCGGCCTAATGGCTAGCATTATTAAAGAGGTGACAATTGTGATTACAAAACCAGATAAGAATAAAACACGTCAAAAGAGACATCGTCGTGTACGTAATAATATCTCTGGTACTGCTGAGCGCCCACGCTTGAACGTTTTCCGTTCTAACAAAAACATCTACGCGCAATTAATTGATGACGTAGCGGGTGTGACGCTAGCAAGTGCCTCTACCTTGGATAAAGAAATTTCAGGTGGAACAAAAACAGAAACAGCTACTGCTGTGGGTAAATTAGTTGCTGAACGCGCAGCTGAAAAAGGCATTAAAGTAGTAGTCTTTGACCGTGGTGGATACCTTTACCATGGCCGTGTGCAAGCTTTAGCTGAAGCTGCTCGCGAAAATGGACTAGAATTTTAGAAGAAGGAGGAATACCATTCATGGTTTACATTGATCCAAAACATTTGGAATTAGAAGACCGCGTTGTTGCAATCAACCGTGTAACAAAAGTTGTTAAAGGTGGACGTCGTCTACGTTTTGCTGCTTTAGTTGTTGTCGGTGACAAAAACGGACACGTAGGTTTCGGTACTGGTAAAGCTCAAGAAGTACCAGAAGCAATCCGTAAAGCAATTGAAGATGCGAAGAAAAACTTAGTTGAAGTACCAATGGTCGGTTCAACAATCCCACACGAAGTTATCGGTACTTTTAGTGGTGGTAGAATCCTAATGAAACCTGCTGTAGAAGGTTCTGGGGTTGCTGCTGGTGGACCAGTTCGTGCCGTATTAGAGTTAGCAGGGGTAGCTGATATCACTTCTAAATCATTAGGCTCAAATACACCAATCAACGTTGTTCGCGCAACTGTTGAAGGTTTGAAACAATTGAAACGTGCTGAAGAAGTTGCAGAACTTCGTGGCAAATCAGTTGAAGAAATTATCGGATAAGGAGGACAAAAATAATGGCTGAATTAAAAGTTACTTTAAAACGCAGTATTATTGGACGTCCTCAAAACCAACGTGACACTGTCAAAGCGTTGGGTCTTACAAAGATTAACAGTTCAGTGGTTAAGCCTTCTAATGAAGCTATTAAAGGTATGATCAATACTGTTTCTCACCTAGTGGACGTTGAAGAAGTCTAATAATTAAGAACTAGATTATTTAAGGAGGTGCCAAACCTATGAAACTTCATGAATTAAAACCTGCAGAGGGTTCACGCCAAGTACGTAATCGTGTTGGTCGTGGTACTTCATCTGGTAACGGAAAAACTTCTGGACGCGGACAAAAAGGTCAAAAAGCTCGTTCAGGCGGTGGTGTACGTTTAGGATTCGAAGGTGGACAAACTCCATTATTCCGTCGTTTACCAAAACGCGGTTTTACTAACGTAAATCGTAAAGAATATGCTGTCATCAACTTAGATGTTTTGAACCGTTTTGAAGATGGTGCAGAAGTAACACCTGTTGCTTTAGTTGAAGCTGGAATCGTTAAAAACGAAAAAGCTGGAATTAAAGTATTAGCTAACGGTGAATTAACTAAAAAATTAACTGTTAAAGCAGCTAAATTCTCGAAAGCAGCTCAAGACGCTATTGAAGCGGCTGGTGGTTCAATCGAGGTGATCTAATGTTTAAACTATTAAAAGATGCTTTTAAAGTAAGAGACATTCGATCTAAAATTTTCTTTACTGTATTTGTACTATTTGTTTTCCGTCTGGGTGCCCACATTACGGTACCTGGCGTGAATGCTAGTACATTACAAAATCTTTCTTCTTTACCATTTTTCAACATGTTGAACTTGGTAAGTGGTAGTGCAATGCAAAACTTTTCTATTTTCTCAATGGGGGTTTCACCATACATTACTGCTTCAATCGTCATTCAATTATTACAAATGGACATTGTTCCTCGTTTTGTTGAGTGGTCGAAACAAGGAGAAGTCGGTCGTAAGAAATTAAATCAAGCAACTCGCTATTTAACATTAGTTTTGGCTTTTGTTCAATCAGTAGGGATTACCGCTGGATTTAATCAATATGCTCAATTAGGTTTTGTAAGCAATCCAAACGTGTCTACATATGTAACGATTGGTTTAATTTTAACTGCCGGTACAATGTTTGTTACATGGTTAGGGGAGCAAATTACAGAAAAAGGAATTGGGAACGGCGTATCAATGATTATTTTCGCAGGGATCATTTCTCGATTGCCTGATAGTATCAAAGAAATTTATGAAGATTATTTTGTAAATATTGATTCTTCTGATATTTGGAAATCTGCAATTTTTATTGCCGTTTTACTTGTCGCGGTTTTATTGATCGTGACATTTGTAACATTTTTCCAACAAGCTGAACGCAAGATTCCAATTCAATATACGAAACGTGTGGCAGGTGCGCCAACAAGTAGTTATTTGCCATTAAAAGTAAATGCAGCTGGTGTTATTCCAGTTATTTTTGCTAGTTCGTTTATTGCAACCCCTAATGCTGTTTTACAAGCTTTAAGTGGTAGATTTGGGTCTGAAAATTGGTATAAAATCATGATGCAAATTTTCAACTATAATACGGTGCCTGGTGCAACAATTTATACTGTTTTGATTATTGCATTTACATTTTTCTACGCTTTTGTTCAAGTTAACCCTGAGAAATTAGCGGAAAACTTACAAAAACAAGGAAGTTATATACCTAGCGTGCGCCCTGGTAAGGGAACTGAGGAGTATGTCTCAAGCTTATTAATGCGATTAAGCACAGTTGGTGCAATCTTCCTTGGACTTGTGGCTTTATTACCAATTATCGCTCAGATGATTTGGGATTTACCACAATCTATTGGGTTAGGTGGTACAAGCTTACTGATTGTCATTGGTGTAGCTTTAGAAACTGCGAAACAGTTAGAAGGCTTAATGCTGAAACGCAAGTATGTTGGCTTTATCGAATAAGTAAGAAAGCGTGTTGAGGTTTCTCCTCAACACACGTTCTCACATTTATTAGGAGGGAAAGCAATGAACCTCATTTTAATGGGGCTACCAGGTGCGGGTAAAGGAACACAAGCTGAGAAGATTATTGATGCTTATGGTATTCCTCATATCTCAACTGGAGACATGTTTCGTGCGGCTATCCAAAATGAAACAGCTCTAGGCTTGGAAGCAAAGTCTTATATGGATAAAGGTGCATTAGTTCCTGATGAAGTAACAAATGGAATCGTGAAAGAGCGCCTAGCAGAATCTGATACAGAGAAAGGCTTCTTATTAGATGGCTTTCCTCGTACAATTGAGCAGGCTGAAGCTCTGGATGCAATGCTAAAAGATTTAAATAAAAAAATTGATGCTGTCATTGATATCCATGTTGGTGAAGAAGTTTTGGTTGAGCGATTAGCTGGCCGTTTCATCTGCAGCAATTGTGGAGCAACTTATCACAAAATTTTCAATCCTACAAAAGTTGAAGATACATGTGATCGTTGTGGGGGGCATGAATTCTATCAAAGAGAAGATGATAAACCTGAGACGGTTAAAAATCGTCTGGCTATCAACATCAAAAATAGTGAACCAATCCTTGCTTTTTATAAAGAACATGGTTTGCTTCATACTATTGATGGTGATCGTGAAATCGATGCTGTATTTACTGATGTACAAAAAATCATTGAAAAATAGCATGATTGCCCGTAGCCAACTTGCTTTATGCAGTTACTCTTGTAAAGTTCAATAAATTATGATAGAATATGTCAGTCCGACTTCTAGAGATTCCTCTAGATGATCCATTTTGAGAATTTTGAGGTGGGAACTGCAGTTTCCGCCATTTTATCGTGTGAAAATGCGAAACAAGTACAAGGAGGTACTGTGCGTGGCAAAAGAAGATATGATTGAAGTCGAAGGTACAGTCGTCGAAACTTTGCCGAATGCAATGTTTAAAGTTGAACTAGAAAACGGACACCAAGTTCTTGCTACTGTTTCAGGTAAAATTCGTATGCATTACATCCGTATCTTACCTGGTGACAAAGTAACGGTTGAATTGTCTCCATACGATTTAAGCCGTGGCCGTATCACTTATCGCTTTAAATAATTGTACTCCGTAAAACTACAGGAGGTATTATCATGAAAGTAAGACCATCAGTAAAACCAATGTGTGAACATTGTAAAGTAATTCGTCGTAAAGGACGCGTTATGGTGATTTGCCCAGCAAATCCAAAACATAAACAACGTCAAGGATAATTGGAGGTGTAACAAGTATGGCTCGTATTGCAGGAGTAGATATTCCTCGTGATAAACGTGTAGTAGTTTCACTTACTTATATCTATGGTATTGGTAACACTACTGCTCAAAAAATCTTGGCTGATGCTGGTGTATCTGAAGATGTTCGTGTTCGTGATTTAACGAATGAACAAACAGATGCTATCCGTGCTGAAGTTGATAAATTAAAAGTTGAAGGTGATCTTCGTCGTGAAGTGAACTTAAACATCAAACGTTTGATGGAAATCGGTTCATACCGTGGTATCCGTCACCGCCGTGGTTTGCCAGTTCGTGGACAAAACACAAAAAACAATGCACGTACTCGTAAAGGTCCAGCTCGTTCTATCGCTGGCAAGAAAAAATAATTCTTAAGTGAAGGAGGTTAGAACTTCATGGCAGCAAAAAAAGTGAATCGTAAACGCCGTGTGAAAAAGAATGTAGAAGCAGGGATTGCACATATCCACTCTACTTTCAACAACACAATCATCATGATCACTGATACTCACGGAAATGCATTAGCGTGGTCATCAGCTGGTTCATTAGGTTTCAAAGGAAGCAAAAAATCAACTCCTTTTGCCGCTCAAATGGCAGCAGAAACTGCTACTAAAGCAGCAATGGAACACGGATTAAAAACTGTTGAAGTAACAGTTAAAGGACCTGGTTCTGGACGTGAAGCAGCAATTCGTTCATTACAAGCAACAGGTTTAGAAGTGACTGCAATTCGTGACGTGACTCCAGTTCCTCATAATGGTGCCCGCCCTCCAAAACGCCGTCGTGTTTAATGAGTGCCGCTCATTTTGAGTTTCTATAGTAACGTCATTGAACAAGACACTTTTCGTTTTGAAAGGGGTAAAGATAAGAATGATTGAGTTCGAAAAACCAAGAATCGCAAAAATTGATGAAGAAAAAGATTATGGCAAGTTCATCGTTGAACCTCTTGAAAGAGGGTATGGGACTACTTTAGGGAATTCCCTACGTCGTATTTTATTATCTTCTTTGCCAGGTGCTGCCATCACTAATATTCAAATCGATGGTGTACTGCATGAATTCTCTACTATTAAAGGTGTTAGAGAAGACGTCACTCAAATCATCTTGAACATTAAAGGCTTAGCGCTTAAAATGTATGGCCAAGAAGAAAAAACCCTTGAAATCGATATTACCGGACCTGCTACAGTAACTGCTGGCGATATTATCGTTGATAGTGATGTAGAGATTCTGAACAAAGATATGTATATCTGTAGTGTCTCTGAAGGAGCTACGTTCCATGCTCGCTTAACTGTGAAACCTGGACGTGGTTATGTTCAAGCAGATGAAAATAAAAAAGAAGATATGCCAATCGGTGTTCTTCCAGTCGATTCAATCTACACACCAGTTCGTCGTGTGAACTATCAAGTAGAAAACACACGTGTTGGACACCGTGAAGATTTTGATAAATTGACGATGGAGATTTGGACAGATGGTTCAATTGAACCATTGGAAGCAATGAGTTTATCTGCAAAAATCATGACTGAACATCTAGATATTTTTGTGAATTTAACTGATGAAGCAAAAAATGCTGAAATCATGGTCGAAAAAGAAGAGACACAAAAAGAAAAAATGTTGGAAATGACAATTGAAGAATTAGACTTATCTGTTCGCTCTTATAATTGTTTGAAACGTGCAGGAATTAATACTGTACAAGAACTTACGAATAAATCTGAGCCAGAAATGATCAAAGTCCGTAATTTGGGCCGTAAATCATTGGAAGAAGTTAAGGCAAAATTGCATGACTTAGGTTTAGGTTTACGTAAAGAAGATTAAAACCTTTTACGAAGGAGGGAAACCAACGTGAGTTATCGTAAACTAGGACGCACATCTAGTCAACGTAAAGCGATGTTGCGTGATTTAACAACTGATTTATTAATCAACGAACGTATTGTGACAACTGAAGCTCGTGCGAAAGAAGTTCGCTCAACTGCAGAAAAAATGATCACTTTAGGTAAGCGTGGAGATTTGCATGCTCGTCGTCAAGCGGCTACTTTTGTACGTAATGAAGTTGCTAGCGTGCGCGAAGAAAACGAAGACATCGTTATTGAATCAGCTTTACAAAAATTATTCAATGACATTGCACCTCGTTATGCAGAACGTCAAGGTGGCTACACTCGTATCTTGAAAACAGAACCAAGACGCGGTGATGGTGCACCAATGGTTATCTTAGAACTTGTCTAAAATCACACTAATAACATCACTTTATAGATGATTCTTTTAGAGTGTTATGATGTTGGAGCTTTGCTCCGAGTCTAGCTCAGCGCTACTCCCCAAGTTTTTAGCTTGGGGAGTATGCACTCATCATAAAGTGTTTTTTTGTACCTTTAATTAACTGTCTTGACAGGTTCTATTGAAGGTACAAAAAAACATTTTATTCAAACAATAAATAATTGAAAATTTAGTTTTTTTTTGATAGTGTTAGAAAGAACTTTAGGATGAAGAAGGAGTAAGCATGGAGCCAATTATTGATTTGAAAAATATAAATTACACATATCAGCCTGATGACCTTCGACCAGCGTTAAAAGATGTTTCTTTTACAATTAACAAAGGAGAATGGGTTGCAATTATTGGGCACAATGGTTCTGGAAAATCAACTCTTGCTAAAACGATTAATGGTTTGATTTTACCAGAGTCTGGTACAGTAGCAGTAGAACAGCAAACACTTAATGAAGAAAATATTTGGACGATTCGACAAATGGTTGGGATGGTATTTCAAAATCCAGATAATCAATTTGTTGGTTCAACTGTGGAAGATGATGTTGCTTTTGGATTGGAAAATCAAGGTATTCCTCGTGAAGAAATGCTCGTACGTGTAAAAGATGCATTAGAAAAAGTTCGTATGAGTGAGTTTGCAACTCGAGAACCTGCTCGCTTGTCTGGTGGACAAAAACAACGGGTAGCAATTGCTGGCGTAGTTGCTTTACGACCAGATATTATTATTTTAGATGAAGCAACTAGTATGCTTGATCCTGAAGGTCGAGAAGAAGTTATTTCAACTATCAAAAAAATTAAAGAAGAAAGCCAATTAACTGTCATTTCTATTACGCATGATATTGATGAAGCTGCAAATGCGAATCGTATTTTAGTAATGCGTGAAGGTGAACTAGTTGGCGAAGGAACACCAGAAGAAATTTTTTCTGCCGGTCCAGATTTGATTCGTCTAGGACTAGACTTACCATTCCCTGAAAAATTAAAAAGTGCGTTAAAAGTGCGTGGAATCACTGTTCCTGATGAATACATGACGGAAGAAAGGATGGTGGATTGGTTATGGACATCCATTTTGAAAAAGTAAGTTTTACTTATCAACCCAATACACCATTTGAACAAAGAGCATTATTTGACATTGATCTGTTAATCAAAGAAGGAAGTTATACTGCGTTAGTTGGGCACACAGGCAGTGGAAAGTCGACATTATTACAACACTTGAATGCTTTGGTTAAACCAACGAGTGGTTCTGTACAAATTGGTGATCGAAAAATAACTCCTGAAACGGATAACAAGAATCTAAAACCAATTCGTAAAAAAGTGGGAATTGTATTCCAGTTTCCAGAAGCACAATTATTTGAAGAAACAGTTGCTAGAGATATCGCATTTGGACCAAAAAACTTTGGTGTAGGTGAAGAAGAAGCGTTAGAAATTGCTAAGGCATCCTTAATTCAAGTTGGTTTAGATGAAACATACTTGAATCGCTCACCTTTTGAACTTTCTGGTGGACAAATGCGTCGAGTTGCCATTGCAGGAGTTCTTGCAATGAAACCTGAAGTGTTGGTTTTGGATGAGCCTACTGCGGGTTTGGATCCTCAAGGAAGAAAAGAAATGATGGAGATGTTTTGGCAACTTCATAAGGAACAAAATATTACTATTGTATTAGTCACTCATTTAATGGATGATGTGGCTAACTATGCAGACTTTGTTTATGTTTTGGAAAAAGGGAAAATCGTTAAAAGTGGTGAACCAAGGAAAGTCTTTCAAGATTTAAATTGGTTAAAAGAAAAACAACTGGGTGTGCCTACTGCAACGGAATTTTCAGAGCTATTGAGTGAAAAAGGAATTGAAATGGCTAAGCTACCTTTAACAGCTGAGGAATTAGCGGATGAAATTGTACGCTTGTCTGGAGGAAATGCTCATGATGAATAAATTGATTTTTGGGCGGTATATGCCAGGTGATTCATTCATTCACAGATTAGATCCTCGAGCAAAGTTATTAGCTAGTTTTTATTTTATTGGGATCATCTTTTTAGCAAATAATTGGCAAACATATCTTTTGTTGGCATTGTTTACTTTATTTGCTGTTTCATTATCAAAAGTGGATATGAAATTTTTCATCCGTGGTATTCGCCCATTGATTTGGTTAATTTTATTTACTGTTGCACTACAAGTTTTATTTACAAGCGGAGGCGAAGTTTATTGGCACTGGGGAATTTTTAATATCACTCAGTTTGGTGTATTGAATGGACTCTTTATTTTTTGCCGATTTGTTTTGATTATTTTTATGTCAACATTACTTACTTTGACAACTCCACCGTTAGAATTATCTGATGCAATTGAATATTTATTGCGTCCGCTAAAAGTTGTTCGTTTTCCAGTCCATGAAATCTCGCTGATGTTATCCATTGCATTGCGTTTTGTTCCAACATTAATGGATGAGACGGAAAAAATTATGAATGCGCAACGCGCACGTGGTGTTGATTTCGGCGAAGGTAGCTTAGTTCAAAAAATGAAGGCAATTATTCCTTTATTGATTCCTTTATTTGTAAGTAGTTTTAATCGAGCGGAAGATTTAGCAACTGCTATGGAAGCTCGAGGTTATCAAGGGGGCGAAGGACGCACGAAGTATCGAGTGCTTCATTGGCACAATCAAGATACTCTGGTTATGATCGCCTTTGGTTTATTAACAGTTATTTTAGTATTTTTACGTGGTTGATAAAAATCAGTAAATTAATTATTATATGAAAAAAGAGAGGCGCCGTGACGATGTCACAGCCTCTTTTTTATGGGAAGATAAGGAGAGAAAAAATGGTACGTTACAAAGCAATCATTGCGTACGATGGTACAAATTTTCATGGTTTTCAAAAGCAACCAAATGGTCGAACTGTTCAAGAAGAGTTGGAGAAAACATTAAAAAAAATGGCAAATGGACAAAGCATTACAGTTTTTGGTTCTGGTCGAACGGATTCTGGTGTTCATGCAGTTGGACAAGTTATTCACTTTGATTATCCGCAAGAACGACCTTTAGAACGTATGCGATTTGCTCTAGATACTCAATCGCCAGAAGATATTGCAGTTAAGAAAGTGGAAATTGTTCCCGAAGATTTTCATGCACGTTATATGGTTCATGAAAAAACGTATCAATTTCGAGTAGATATTGGTAAACCAAGAAGCCCGTTTCGTCGACATTACGCGAGTTATTATCCTTATCCATTAGACTTGGAGAAGATTGAACGAGCTTTGCCAGATTTAATTGGAACGCATGACTTCACTTCATTTTGTGCTGCAGGAAGTTCCATTGAAGATAAAACGCGGACGATTTATGAAGCAACAATGCAAGTAAATGATGCAGGAGACGAACTGCTATTTACATTTAGAGGGAACGGATTTCTGTACAAAATGATTCGTATTTTGGTAGGTACATTATTGAAAATTGGAAATGGTCGAATACCAGAAGATGCAATTCCAGAAATTATTGCAAAAAAAGATCGCAATTTAGCAGGTCCAACGGCACATCCAGAGGGCTTGTACTTGTACGAAGTGAAATATGAATAAATAGTATTACACTTCGTTAAACAGTTAATAGTACACTAAAAAGCACACCAAACAACTTTGTTTGGTGTGCTTTTTTTGTCTAAATGATTTATTTAAGAGAATCTGTGCCATCTAAAATTCTTTTTCGAGCTAAAAGATAAGAATAAAGAGCAAAGAGTAAGATACAAATTACGAATAACATACTTCCGAGCTTAAATCCTTTTGGCAAGTAGCTAAAAGTAATCGTATGTTTGCCTTTTGGAACTTTGACCATTACAAAAGCATTTTGGAAACTTTCAATAGCGACAGCCTTTCCGTCAACTTTTGCTTGCCAACCTTCATCATAAGGAATTGTTGTTACAAGCATGGCGTCTTGGTCTGAATTAACTGTGCCCGTGGCTTTACGACCTGAAGTGGTTAAATCGACACCTTTATTTTTAATCTGATTCATCGCAGCTTGATAGGCAATAAGATTTAGTCCAACCACTTCTGGTTCCATGAAGCTGACTTCTTTTGTTCCATAAAAACTAGCTGTAAAAGTTACTGTAGTATCAGTAGGGTAGTAACCTAGATCGTAATATTGACCAGAAATATTGATTTGTGTTTGTCTTGAAGTTCCATTTACCGTAATAGTTGCGCTCGAACTTTCTAACTGAGCGTAGTTCGTTGGGAATAAACTTAAGTAAGCTTGTGTATTTGCAGGAACTTGAACTTCCCAAGTTAATTCTTTTGCTTGGTTACTGGTTATTTCAGAGTAAGTGACACCAGTTGTTGTATTTGTGATTTTCGTATTCGTTTGTTTTTTCAACGTAGGCTTATAGAAAGAGTAATAATCTTCTTGTAAACCAGAAAGTTCATTGATTAAGTTTGTTTGACTTGTTAAATTATCAGTTGCTGGTTGCTCGACGTCATCAATTGTCAATGGAGCAGTGAAAGCAAGTGGTAGAGCATTAATATTTTCATAGAGTGTGTAATCACCACTTTGTCCAACTTGATTGAAGCCGTATTTGCTAAATGTATTTTCGTTTTTGCTGATGTTATATTTAATACCAGTAAACCCATCCATTAGCAATGTATTATTTGCATAGCGAATATTTAAATTGGTACCGCGTGAACGAAAGCCAAGTCGATCAAGATAAGAAGAAGAGTTACGATTACGTATGGAAGAAAACATACTGATACCACTATATCCATAGTTTAATGAATCATTGGCAGAAACAGGATCTAAATTTTCTAATCGATAAAATGTATCGGATTCTTTTTTCGTTTTTGTTACTAGCTCTTGGATGTTCGGATAAGGATCTGTAAATAAACTGCGTGAAGCATAGTTCCAATCGTCTAAAATACCATGAATCATGCTGTTCGTATTGACTATCGCCTCAGAAGACATTAGAAGTAATAATAAAATGCTTAACTGTTTCATAGGGATTTTTTTGAGTTGGAAAAATCCAACAGCAATAGCATAAAGAACTAAAAAGACAACTGTTAAAATAAAGGACGTTGTCGTTACATAAGTGTAACTTTCAGCTGGCTTAAGCGCCCAAGAAATTGAGAAAATAGCAGCTAAGATAAGTGTGATGCCGACAAAAAGTCCGTGATCGTTCTGTTCCAATTTTTCCCAACCATAACCGGCAAGCAAAATGACCAGAAAAGAAAACAAGTAGGCGTAACGGAATAAGAACATATTCGGTGCGTGCATACCATGCCAGAATAGATTTAATGGAACTAGATAAAAACTTGCGATTAAAATTATGAACAAACTTCCAAACAAAAGTTTATTTTTTAATTGGATTTTTCGACTAACAAAGTAAAAAATACAAAGAACTAGTGGAAATAATCCCGCGTAGACAAATGGAATTGATCCATATTTCGTTGTGTCATAGACGCCAATCATGTTTTTCATTGCTAAATCTAAGAAAGAAGTTGCTTCTGTTTTTAAAGCAGTTATTTGGCTCAGCTCTTCACCATTAGATCGTAAATCAAGTATAGCAGGTAAGATGATGATCATTGATGCCCCACCAGCTAATAACGAAGTAATTCCATAAGGTAGAATGGTTTTCTTGTATTTGGACCAGTTGGTAAAAAGTCTCGCAAAGAAATAAAGAAAAGAAAAGACACCAATCATGAAGCCCATATAAAAGCTAGACAAAAATAGTAATAAGTAACTAACAAATAAGACAAGCGGTTTTTTTAAATCCATCACACGATGAATACCTAAGATGATTAATGGTAGGTATACGAAGGCATCTAACCACATAATGATTTCTGAGTGCGCGGTGACAAAAGAAATCAACGCATAGCTGATACTTAACGCCACTTGCCCCCAGCGTGGGATTTTAAAAGTTCTTCCTAAAAACCAAAAAGCTAAACCAGCACTGGCTACTTTGATTAAGGTTAAAAAGTAAAGTGCATCAGGCATGTATTGATTTGGAAAAAAGAAAACTAAGGGTGTAAAAATACCTCCAAGATAGTAGGAGATCAAGGATAAGTAATTTAAACCTAATGAAGCGTTCCACGTGTAGAAAATACTTTGTTTTCCAAAAAGCATATTGCGGAAGCTGGCATGGAAATTCGAAAATTGTGAGAATGCATCACTCGCTAAAATACTTCTGCTACTACCAGGATAAATTCCAATACTTAAATAAATAAGTGCCAGAATAATTAGTGGAATGAAAAAGCTAGCAGCCATGTATGGCCAATTTTCTTTGAAGAATAGTTTATAATTTTTTTTCATTTTATTTTTCACCAAATTTCTATGAAGTTGTTTTAAGTTTATCATACTCAGGTTTTTCTCCACCAAAAATGAGCCTAATTTTCATTAAAAAATAAAAAAATGAAATAAATAACGATGGTAAGTTTAAAAAACCTAGGAATTTACGATTTGTTAAAAAATAAACAAATCAATATTTTAGTTAATTTTACAAGCTTTTTGCTATTGACAGCGTTTGTATATAAGCGTATATTTTAGTTGTAAAAAAAACATATATTACTCGCTTGCATTAGAGGCAAGTGGCACATAAAAAAGAACTTAGAACAGCTATCTCAATGGATAATTGCTCTAAGTTCTTTTTCTTTTGGAAAAATGTGTTTTAGCTGAATGATATCAGGTCGATTAACCAAAAGACGAAAAATAAATTTTCTACTTTTTAGCTGAATCATATATGTAAGAACGGTTTAAGAAGTTGTGCTTAAAGCACAACTTCTTTTTTGAGGAATCAATAATAATCTTGGACATAAATCCAAGAAAAAAACCGTTCATACGATGAACGGTTCGCAGTCCTGATTCAATTAAACGCGTTCAACTTTTCCTGATTTCAAAGCACGAGTTGACACCCAAACTTTTTTAGGTTTACCGTCGATCATAACGCGAACTTTTTGTAAGTTAGGTTTAACAGTACGTTTTGTTGAGTTCATAGCGTGTGAACGGTTGTTTCCACTTGAAGTCTTGCGACCTGTAAAGTAACAAACTTTAGCCATGTAAATTTCCTCCTTTGCCTTGATATTGGAGCAATAGAATAATTAAGCTCATACCAAACTAACTTATCATATAAGAAGGCAATTTGCAAGCATATTTATCGAGTTATAATTGACATTTCCGCATAATAATTGTAAATTATACAGGGTTGCTAATAAACATTTTGAGGGTTTTAAGGTACTTTGAAAGTAACTGCCTTTTATTTCACGTTATGCTATGATAAAATATTATAGAAGAAAAATGGGCTATTTGTGCCCGTTAAGGAGGCTTATTCATGGCTGTAAAAATTCAAACTTCAGCTGGAACCATTGAAATTACCAATGATGTGATTGCAACAGTTGTTGGTGGCGCTGCAACGGACGTTTTTGGTGTTGTTGGTATGGCCAGCAAAAATCAAATTAAAGATAATATTACTGAGATTTTGCGCAAAGAAAACTATTCTCGTGGAGTAGTTGTTCGTCAAGAAGAAAATGGTATTGCAGTTGATGTATATACAATTATTAGTTATGGAACAAAAATTTCTGAGGTTTCACGTAATGTTCAGGAAAAAGTAAAATACAACTTAGAGGCATTATTAGGTGTAACAGCCAATTCAGTTAATGTCTTTGTACAAGGTGTTCGTGTACTGCCAGACTAGGCAGGAGACTTGCTAGTAACTCAGCAGTCGATCTGAAGGAGGATTATCCAGGTGAGTGTAACAGAAATCAGTGCAAGCCAGTTCCAAGAAATGGTTCAGGCCGGTGCGAATCGTCTGCAAGCAAATGCAGAATATGTCAATTCATTAAATGTCTTTCCAGTACCAGATGGAGATACTGGAACAAATATGAACTTATCAATGACTAGTGGCGCAAAAGCCGTAGTCGACTCAACTTCTGAAAAAGTTGGCGAATTAGCCGCTGTGCTTTCTAAAGGACTTCTTATGGGAGCTCGAGGAAACTCAGGAGTTATTTTGTCTCAACTATTTCGTGGGTTTTCAAAACAAATCCCAGAAGTAGAAACATTGAATGCAACAAACTTAGCAGCAGCTTTCACACATGGGGTCGAAACTGCTTATAAAGCAGTAATGAAACCAGTTGAAGGAACGATTTTAACTGTTGCCAGAGAAGCAGCCAAAGCAGGTGAAAAGAAAGCAAAATCTACGGATGACGTAATCGAAGTAATGACTGCTGTTGTTAAAGGTGGAAAACGCGCATTAGCGAAAACACCTGATTTATTACCTGTATTAAAAGAAGTTGGAGTAGTAGATAGTGGCGGTCAGGGTTTGTTATTTGTATATGAAGGTTTCTTGAGTGCATTAAATGGTGAATTCCAAGTCGATGACATCTATGAACCATCTCCTGCAGAAATGGATGAAATGGTTAATGCAGAACATCACCGTAGTGTACAAGGACAATTGGCAACGGAAGATATCCATTTTGGTTATTGTACAGAAATCATGGTTAAAATTGGCGAAGGTCCAACTGTTGATAGCCAGTTTGATTATGAAGGCTTCCGTAACTACTTGGACGGACTTGGTGATTCATTATTAGTTGTAAATGATGATGAAATCATCAAAGTGCACGTTCATACAGAACATCCAGGTGAAGTAATGAATTATGGTCAAAAATTCGGTTCATTGATTAAAGTAAAAGTGGATAACATGCGTCTACAACACGAAACAATTTTAGAACATGATGAAGATGTCCAAGAATTTACAGAAGAAAAAGTACGTGTTCCTTATGGCGTGGTAGCTATTGCAGCAGGCCAAGGAATCCAAGAACTTTTTGAAAGTCTAGGTGCCAACTATGTGATTAGCGGTGGGCAAACAATGAATCCAAGTACAGAAGATATTTTGAAAGCAATTAAAGATGTTAATGCTGATCAAGTAATTGTTTTACCAAATAACAAAAATATTTTCATGGCTGCAGATCAAGCAGCTGAAGTTGCCGAAATTCCTGTAGCAGTTGTTCCGTCACGGACAATCTCTCAAGGCTTGACAGCGATGTTATCATTCAACGATCAAGTTTCATTAGAGGAAAACAAAGCAACGATGACTGATGTATTAAGTAGTGTCATAAGTGGTCAAGTAACACATGCTATCAGAAATACTTCAATTGATGGAGTAGAGATTGTCGAAGGCGACTTTTTAGGAATGATTGATGGAAAAATCGTTATTTCAAATCCTGATATTGTGGATACTTCTTTAACCACTTTAAAACAAATGATTAATGAAGATACTGAAATTGTGACAATCCTTGCTGGTGAAGGCGGTACAGTCGCACAGGCAGAGGAGTTGGCAGCAACGCTAACAGAAAAATATCCTGATTTAGAAATCGAGATTCACCAAGGAGACCAACCAGTCTATCCTTATCTGTTTTCTGCTGAATAGGAAAGTTTGTCACAAAGCCATCATTTCATGGTGCAGAAAGTATGAAGGACCTCGGTTTTCGATTAACTTTGATCGAAAACCAAAGTCCTTTTTTTGTTAAGAAAGGAGTGAAGTCGATGCGAGCGTTAACGGATCCAGTTACTGTGCTAGCTGGTGTAGGACAAAAAAGAGCAGAGAGTCTAGCTAGTTTAGGTATACATACAATTGAAGATTTGCTGACGTACTATCCTTTTCGTTATGAAGATATACAAGAAAGAAATTTAACAGAAATCCAAGATCAAGAAAAAGTGACGTTAAAAGGATTGGTTGTTTCACCACCCGTATTGAGTCGCTTTGGATACAAAAAAAGTCGATTGCAGTTTCGAATGATGCAAGATCATGCTGTTTTTAATGTTTCTTTTTTTAACCAGCCTTATCTTAAAGATAAAATTATTTTGTCTGAAGAAATTGCAGTGTATGGTAAATGGGATTCAAAAAGAAAAGCACTAAGCGGGATGAAAGTTCTTGGCTCGCAGACGTTAGATGATTTTTCACCAATTTACCATGTCAATAAGTCAATCAGACAAACAACGTTGGTTGATTTGATCAAAAAAGGGTTCGACGAGTATGGTGACTTAGTTGAGGAAAATCTTCCGTATACATTAGTGGAGAAGTATCGTTTGCTTGATCGTCAAACGGCAGTTAGAAGCATGCACTTTCCCAAGAATCATGAAGAAAATCATCAAGCCAAGCGCCGAGTTGTTTTTGAAGAATTTTTCTTGTTCCAGATGCAGCTGCAAGGACTTAAACATGCAGAAAAATCTGAAAAAAATGGAATCGAAGTTTTATATGATGTTCAAAAGCTCAAAGAATTCACTCAAAGTTTGCCATTTGAATTAACTGATGCTCAAAAACGAGTAACAAATGAAATTTGTCGTGACTTACGGAGTCCTCAACATATGCAACGTCTCTTGCAAGGGGATGTTGGTAGCGGAAAAACAGTGGTAGCAGCAATTGCATTTTACGCAGCTGTTACAGCAGGGTTCCAAGGTGCGCTGATGGTTCCAACTGAAATTTTAGCCCAGCAGCACATGGAAAGTTTTGTACAATTGTTTTCAGATAAGCTTTCTGTTGCCCTGTTAACGGGTTCAACAAAAGCAAAAGAAAGACGTGAACTATTAGAGCGTTTGGAAAGTGGCAAAATAGATGTGGTGATTGGTACCCATGCATTGATTCAAGAAGGTGTAGAATTTAAGAACCTTGGACTAGTTATCACGGATGAACAACATCGTTTCGGTGTTAACCAACGAAAGGTTTTACGAGAAAAAGGATGGCGACCAGATGTTTTATTTATGACAGCGACACCGATTCCGAGAACGCTTGCTATTACTGCTTATGGTGAAATGGATGTATCCATTATTGATGAACTTCCTGCAGGGCGAATACCGATTGAAACTAGATGGATTCGTACGCCGCAATTAGATAGTGTCTTAGAGTGGACCAGAAAAGAGTTAGGCAAAGGACATCAAATGTATGTAATCTGTCCGTTGATTGAAGAATCCGAAGCACTAGATGTTAAAAATGCTGTAGAAATTTATGAAAAACTCAGTGATTTATTCGCGCCAGAGTACGAAGTAGGTTTATTACATGGAAAAATGAAGAATCAAGAAAAAGAAAGAATCATGGAAGACTTTAAAGAAAATCAAACACAAATTTTGGTTTCTACCACAGTAATCGAGGTTGGGGTGAATGTTCCAAATGCAACGGTTATGCTAATCATGGATGCAGATCGTTTTGGTTTGGCACAGCTGCATCAGTTGCGTGGTCGAGTTGGTCGTGGAAGTGACGCTTCATTTTGTATTTTAGTTGCTAACCCGAAAAACGAAATGGGTGTGGAACGGATGAAAATTATGACGGAAACGAATAATGGTTTTGTTTTAAGTGAAAAAGATTTAGAATTACGAGGACCAGGTGAAGTTTTTGGTTTCCGTCAATCTGGGTTACCACAATTTGCAATTGCAGACTTGGTAGCAGACGGAAATATTTTAGAAGTAGCTCGAGATGAAGCCACACAAATTTGGCAGAAGGCTAATTGGCAAATTTTGCCAGAATATCGAGTATTAGTCCAAAGCTTACAATTAGAAAGTCAAGACAATCGTTATTTTGATTAGCGGATGTGCTATACTTTGAAATGATGAACGAAAGAGGAGTGAAGACAATGAGAATTGCGGTAGATGCAATGGGCGGTGATCATGCACCACAAGCAATTGTGGAAGGTGTTGCTTTAGCTCAACAAGATTTCCCAGAAGTTGAATTTTTATTGTATGGGAAAGAGTCAGAAATCAAAAAATATTTAACAAATGAAAAAAATATTACAATTATTCATACAGATGAAAAAATTAGTAGTGATGACGAGCCAGTGAAAGCAATCCGTCGTAAAAAAACGGCCTCAATGGTTCTTGCTGCACAAGCTGTTAAAAATGGCGAAGCAGATGCGGTTTTTTCAGCAGGAAATACGGGTGCGCTACTTGCCGCTGGTTTATTTATCGTTGGCCGAATCAAAAATGTTGAACGTCCTGGCTTGATGTCAACCTTACCAGTCATTGGAAAAGAAAATGCTGGCTTTGATATGTTAGACTTAGGTGCGAATGCTGAAAATAAACCAGAACACTTACTCCAGTATGGAATTTTAGGTTCATTTTACGCACGAAAAGTTCGTGGAATCGGACGTCCTCGCGTAGCCTTATTGAATAATGGAACAGAAGCGACAAAAGGTAGTGAGTTAACGAAACGTGCTTATGAGTTATTGCAAAATGAAACAAGCTTGAACTTCATTGGAAATGTAGAAGCACGTGAATTGTTGAATGGTGTTGCTGATGTGGTTGTGACAGATGGTTTTACTGGAAATGCTGTTTTGAAATCAATTGAGGGAACAGCATTAAATATGATGGATTTATTGAAATCTGCAATTTTGAATGAAGGAATTAAAGGAAAGATGGGCGCTTTATTATTAAAAGATGGGTTACGTTCATTAAAATCTGAGATGGATTATTCAAAACATGGCGGTGCGGTTTTATTTGGATTAAAAGCTCCTGTGATCAAAACACATGGCGCAACTGGACCAGACGCCGTTCGTTATACGATTCGTCAAATCCATACAATGTTAGAAACAAACGTTGTTGGACAGTTAGTTGAGCAATTTGAAAGCTCTGCAGATTAATTATCATTTAATGTAAACGATGTGAAATATGAGATAATGAAAAAAAGGTAGACATTTTCAAAAAATGTCAGTAAAATTAGCCTTGGTTAAGGCAGTTGTCTCGATTGTTGGAGGTGAAAACATTGACTCGTGAAGAAATATTTAATAAAGTAGCGAAAATTATTTCAAACCACTTTGAAATGGATACAGATAAAGTTACAGATGACTTGAATATCAAGGATGATTTGAAAGCTGACTCAATTAGTATCATGGAATTTGTTTTGGAGCTTGAAGACGAATTTGGAACAGAAATTTCGGATGAAGACGCAGAACAAATTGAAACGGTGGGCGGCGCAGTAAATTATATCTCAGAACATCTAAAATAAGTTAAACCCACGTATAACCAAAAGACCTAAAAATCTTCGTTGATTTTCAGGTCTTTTTCTTTTATTTTAAAAGCACCTTTTTTAATCTAATGCAAATGGTAGCGGTTGTAGTAGATTTAGTTTTCAGACAATTCAGGCAACAATTTCAATTGTGCTTGCAAAGTAAAACGGTTTTCTATATAATTATTAAGAAAATATTATACTTCGTTAAGAATAGGATTGGTTTAAATGATTTTATTCTGTGTGAGTATTATTTTATTAATGAAAAACTTCCATCTAGGGAGCAGAGAGGGGTATTCGATTGTCGGATAATCAATTATTAGATGTTCAGAACCTACACACAGGCTTCCGTATCAAAGATGAATTTTACGATGCAGTAGACGACGTTTCTTTTACTTTAGATAAAAACGAAATCTTAGCAATCGTTGGAGAATCTGGTTGCGGAAAAAGTACATTAGCCACTACTATTATGGGGCTGTTGGATCCTAACAATACCAAGATTACAGGAGAAATTTTATATAATGATTTAAATCTAATTGATTTGAATGAAACACTTTATAACAAGATTCGTGGAAATGATATTGGAATGATTTTCCAAGACCCATTGTCAGCGTTGAATCCTCTAATGAGAATTGAAGACCAAATTAAAGAAGGTCTTTCTTATCATACAAAGATGAATGCAGAAGAGCGTCAAGCAAGAGCACTTGAATTGTTAGACCAAGTGGGGATTCCTAATCCGACTCGAGTGGGACGTCAATATCCTCATGAATTATCTGGTGGGATGCGTCAACGTGTAATTATTGCGATTGCGATTGCATGTAAACCGCCAATTGTCATTGCTGATGAACCAACAACAGCGTTAGACGTGACAATTCAAGCACAGATTCTTGATTTATTAAAAGACTTACAAGAAGAAACAAAAACAGGAATTATTTTGATTACCCATGACTTAGGTGTTGTGGCTGAAATGGCAGATCGCGTAGCTGTTATGTACGGTGGACAATTCGTTGAGGTTGCTGAAGTTGAAGAATTGTTTGAAAATCCAAAACATCCATATACACGTTCATTATTGAATTCAATTCCTCAAGAAGGACAACATGAAGAAGAACTACATGTGATTGAAGGAGTTGTTCCTTCATTGAAAAATATGCCACGTCGGGGTTGTCGTTTCGCTCCACGGATTCCATGGATTCCAGAAAGTGATCATGAGAAAGACCCAATTCTTCATGAAGTAGCACCGAACCATCTCGTTCGTTGCTCATGCTATAAGCATTTTCATTTTAGAGACGAAAAAGGAGAGGTGTAGATGACAGAATTAATCACAATTAATGATTTAAAAGTTCACTATCCGATTCGCAGCGGTTTTTTCAATCGAGTAAATGATTATGTTTATGCTGTAGATGGCGTCGACTTCGTTATTGAAAAAGGAAAGACGTATGGTTTAGTTGGAGAATCTGGTTCAGGAAAATCAACGACGGGTAAGGCGATTGTTGGGCTAGAAAAAGTGACGGATGGTCAAATCATTTATCAAGGAACAGATGTAACAAAACGTAGTAATCGCAAGAAAATCGAATACAACAAAGATGTTCAAATGATTTTCCAAGATTCAATGTCTAGCTTAAACCCTAAAAAGCGGGTATTAGATATTATTGCGGAACCAATTCGTAATTTTGAACGTTTAAGTGATCAAGAAGAAAAGAAAAAAGTAAAAAGTTTACTTGACATTGTTGGGATGCCAGAGGATGCGTTATACAAATATCCACATGAGTTTTCTGGTGGTCAGCGTCAACGTTTAGGTGTTGCTCGTGCCGTAGCAACAAATCCAAAATTGATTGTAGCGGATGAACCAGTTTCAGCGCTTGATTTATCTGTACAAGCGCAAGTTTTGAACTTTATGAAACGAATCCAACAAGAATTTGGACTTAGTTATCTATTTATTTCTCATGACTTAGGTGTTGTTAAACACATGTGTGATAATATCGCTATCATGTATAAAGGCCGTTTCGTTGAAATCGGAACAAGGGAAGATATCTACAATGACCCACGTCACATCTATACAAAACGTTTACTGTCTGCAATTCCTCGAATCGATGTTGAGAATCGCGAATTGCATAAAGAGAATCGCCGAAGAGTTGAACAAGAATACATCAATAGTCAAAAAGATTATTACGATTCAACTGGTCGGGTGTACGATTTGCGTGCATTATCAACTACTCATAAAGTAGCGTTAAAAGATGGAGGTGCTAGCTAATGTGGAAAACAATCCTACGTCGTGTGTTATTGATGATTCCTCAAGTTATTATTCTTAGTGTTTTAATTTTCATGTTGGCAAAAGCGATGCCAGGTGATCCATTTACTGGATTAATCAATCCAAACCAAGATCCAGCTGTGATTGAGCAAATGCGACAAGCTGCTGGACTAAATGATCCGTGGTACGAACAATATTTCCGTTGGATTGGAAACGCATTGCATGGAGATTTTGGTCAAAGTTTCTTATACAAACGTTCAGTTGCTGACTTGATTGGTGAGCGTATCGTCAATACGTTGTACTTATCTATTTTGACAGTTATTTTAACGTATTTGATTGCTGTACCGTTAGGAATGTTAGCAGGTCGTTACCAAAATTCGATTTTAGACAAAGTCGTAGTTATCTATAACTTCTTCAGCTTTGCTGTACCATTGTTTATTTTCGGTCTAATCATGTTATTCATTTTTGGTTACCGTCTAGGTTGGTTCCCAACAAGTGGTTCACAGACTTTAGGACTAAGTGGCGGATTCTTTGCTCAGTTTGCCGATCGAATGAAATATATTTTATTACCATCAATCACGCAAGCATTTTTGGCTACGGCGGTTACGATTCAGTATCTTCGAAGTGAAGTAATTGATTCAAAATCATTAGACTTTGTAAGAACAGCACGTTCGAAAGGTGTACCAACTAAGAAAGTCTTCAGTCGTCATATCTTTAGAAATGCTGCTTTACCAATGGCGTCACAGATGGGGTACGAAATTACTTCGTTGATTGCTGGTTCAGTGGTTATCGAGAAGATTTTTGGTTATCCAGGTGTTGGTAAGTTATTTATTGATGCTATTGGCCAACGTGATTATGCTGTTATTACTTCTTTAGTATTGATTTTAGGGATTGCAACATTAGTGGGGACCTTGCTTTCAGATATTATCATGAGTATTGTTGATCCACGTATTAGAATCCAATAAAAATCAATCAAAAAAGGAGGATGAGTCAAATGAGTGAAAAGAAAGATGTCGTAGCGCAAGAAAGTGTCCCACCAATGGGCCTGCGCATGATTGCACGTGAATTTAAAAAAGACAAAATAGCCATGTTTTCATTGGGCTTGTTAGTTCTTTTATTATTGTTTGTCTTTATTGGCGCTATTTTAACAGATCAAGATAAAGTAATGTATGTAAGTATTTTTGATAAATACGCTGAACCTGGAGCGATTTCTACTCAAGGTCATAAGTTCTTGCTTGGCGCAGATGAAGGTGGCCGAGATGTATTCGGTCAATTAGTGATTGGTGCTAGAAACTCTGTTTTAATTGGTTTTGCGATTACGATCATTACTTCGATCATCGGGGTAGGATTAGGAATCATTTCTGGGTATTACGGTGGAATGATTGATAATATATTGATGCGAATCGTTGATTTCGTCATGATTTTACCAATTATGCTGATTATTATCGTATTTGTTTCAATTATTCCTAAATACAATGTTTGGTCATTCATTTTTATCATGAGTGCATTCTACTGGGTAGCGAAAGCGCGACTCTTTAGAAGTAAAACATTATCAGAAGCAAGACGTGATTACGTCAGTGCATCGAAAACAATGGGAACAAGTGATTTTAAAATCATGTTCCGTGAAATTATGCCCAATTTAAGTTCATTGATTATTACCAACTTAACGATGAACTTTGCAGCAAATATTGGAATTGAAACTACTTTGACTTTCTTAGGATTTGGATTACCTACGAATGTACCAAGTTTAGGAACTTTAATTGGTTACGCAAGTAGTGGTGAAGTGTTAGTAAATCGTCAATGGATCTGGTTACCCGCGTCAATGCTAATTCTAGTTTTGATGTTGTGTATAAACTATGTTGGTCAAGCATTTAAGCGTTCTGCTGATGCGCGTCAACGTTTAGGATAGAACGAAATAAGGGGGATATAGGAATGAAGAAAACGATTTTTGGAGTAGTAACATTGTTATCTGTCGTAACACTAGCAGCTTGTGGCGGCGGCAGCGGTACTGATTCTTCTGGAAATGCTTCAGGAGATAAAGGGGATAGCCAAGCTTTATCATTCCCACTTGCAACAAAAAATGATAAAGATGCAATTGAAGATGGTGAATTAGAAGCCGCAGTTGCAACAGATAGTCAATTCGCTGGGTTGTTCCAATGGGAATTCTATCAAGATGCGTTTGATGCGGCATTCATGGCACCATCACATGAAGCATTATTCTCAAATGATACAGATTTCAAAATCACTGATGATGGAGCAGCTACTTTAGACTTAGACCAAGATAAAAAAGTTGCGACAATCAAACTGAAAGACAATGTGAAGTGGTCTGACGGAGTGGACGTTACGGCGGATGACGTAATTTTCTCTTACGAAATCATTGGTCACAAAGACTATACAGGTATTCGTTATGACGATACTTTCCGTAATGTAATTGGTATGGAAGAATATCATGATGGCAAAGCAGATACGATTTCTGGAATCAAAAAAGTAGATGACAAAACAGTTGAAATTGA
This sequence comes from Enterococcus thailandicus, assembly GCF_001886265.1. Taxonomy (GTDB): domain Bacteria; phylum Bacillota; class Bacilli; order Lactobacillales; family Enterococcaceae; genus Enterococcus_B; species Enterococcus_B thailandicus. The sequence goes on along the minus strand of NZ_JXLE01000006.1, from coordinate 110,171 downwards.
ATATAAAAAAGTTGAGCCAAGTATGTTACAAGCCGGCGGTGGTGTTTACTCATATGCTGCTCCAAAACATACACTTGAAGGCGTAGCAATCAAAGACATGGAATCAAGTGATCAAGTTCGTAAACACCCTGTAACTTTTGGTCCTTATTACATGAGTAATATTGTTGCTGGTGAATCAGTAGAATACTTGCCAAATGAGTACTATTGGAATGGCAAACCAAAATTGAAAAAAATCACAATGAAGTCAGTGCAAACAGCTAGTGCAACAGAAGCATTGAACTCTAAGTTGTATGACATGATTTTCCAAATGCCAACAGATACTTACGAAACATATAAAGATATTGAAGGCTATACAAACTTAGGGCGTGAACAAACTTCATACACTTACCTTGGATTTAAATTAGGTAAATGGAACAACGAAGAAAGCACAGTTGAATACGATCCTAATTCAAAAATGGCTGACAAATCATTACGTCAAGCGATGGGTTACGCTTTAGATAATGACTCTGTTGGTAGCAAATTCTACGCTGGTTTAAGAAGCAACGCAACGTCATTGATTCCTCCAGTGTTCGAATCTTACCATGATTCTAAACTAAAAGGTTATACACAAGATATTGATAAAGCAAACAAATTATTAGATGACGCAGGATTCAAAGATGTTGATGGCGATGGTATTCGCGAAGACAAAGATGGCAAAGAATTCACAATCAAATTTGCTTCAATGTCAGGTGGCGAAACAGCACAACCATTAGCTGATTACTATGTACAACAATGGAAACAAATTGGTTTAAATGTTGAATACACAACTGGACGTCTAATTGAGTTTAACTCATTCTATGACAAACTAAAAAATGATGATCCTGAAATTGATGTTTATCAAGCAGCTTGGAATACAGGAACTGATCCAAATCCAAGTGGACTATGGGGACCAAATGCAGCATTCAACTACACTCGTTACGAATCTGAAGAAAACACAAAATTAATTGATGCAATCAATTCAAGTGATGCGTTTGATGCAGATTTCCAAAAAGAAGCATACCAAAAATGGCAAGAATATGCGTTTAAAGAAGCTTTTGCAATTCCAACATTATTCCGTAATGAAGTCTTACCTGTGAATGATCGCGTAAAAGACTGGAACTGGGCATACGACGAACGTAATCCTTGGGCAGAAGTTTCTGTAACAGATGCTTCACGCTAATCAAAATTTTTAACAGAAACTATTTTCGTTTATAATTTTACAATGAATAAGGTCAATCACTTGCTGGTTGACCTTATTTTTTTGTTGGATACTAAAAGGAAAAAAGAGTGACAGATTAGAACAAAGCTGTTCAAAAATTTAAGCAACCTTTTCTAAAAAATCCCAATTAGTAAAGCAACCCGTTTTGAACGACAGCCTTTTTCTTAAAGCTTTCTTACTTTTTAGTCAAACATTTCAAAATTATCAAAAAACCAGTATAATAAGGAAGTATGAAAAATATCCTATAAAAGGAATGTGGAAAATGGACAATCAGCTGACAAAAGAACTTAAAGAAAAATATACAATCGTTTTTCACGATCTAAATTTACTTGAACAAGCTTTTACCCATTCATCCTATGTGAATGAGCATCGCAATCTACACCTATCAGACAATGAACGTTTAGAATTTTTGGGAGATGCAGTGTTAGAATTAATGGTTTCTCAGTATTTGTATCGCTTGTATCCCGATTTACCAGAAGGAAAATTAACAAAAATGCGTGCAGCAATCGTTCGTGAAGACAGTTTATCAAAATTCGCAAAAGAATGTCATTTTGATCAACACGTCATGTTAGGTAAAGGTGAAGAAAACTCTGGTGGACGAACACGTCCTGCGTTATTATGTGACCTATTTGAAGCTTTTCTAGGTGCTTTATATTTGGACCAAGGCTTCGAAGTAGCGCATGCATTCATCAAGCAAGTTATCTTCCCAAAAGTCAAAGCAGGTGCTTTTTCACATGAGATGGATCACAAAACCAAATTGCAAGAAGTCTTGCAAAAATCAGGGGATGTTTTTATTGAATATCGCTTGATTAAAGAAGAAGGACCAGCCCATGAACGTATTTTTTGGATTGAAGTCTATGTTGATGATCAATTGATTGGTACGGGCCAAGGAAAATCAAAAAAATTAGCAGAACAAGCTGCCGCTGAAAATGCATTAGCAGCCTTGGAAGAGTAAGTGAGGGAAAGCTTTCGTGTATTTGAAACGAATTGAAATCGCTGGATTCAAGTCATTCGCTGATAAAACAGTGATTGACTTCGAAAACAGTGTCACAGCAGTTGTTGGCCCCAATGGTAGCGGAAAAAGTAACATCACGGAAGCCATTCGCTGGGTCTTAGGTGAACAATCAGCAAAAAGTTTACGTGGTGGAAAAATGCCAGATATTATTTTTGCAGGTTCAGATTCTCGTAAACAACTAAACGTAGCAGAAGTAACGGTCATTTTAGATAATGAAGACCATTATCTACCATTGGAATACAATGAAATAAGTGTGACACGTCGCTACCGTCGAACAGGAGAAAGCGATTTTTTTATCAATAAACAATCTTGTCGGTTGAAAGATATCCAAGAGTTGTTTTTAGATTCTGGCTTAGGAAAAGAATCTTTTTCAATTATCTCACAGGGAAAAGTTGAAGCGATTTTTAGTAGCAAACCAGAAGATCGTCGTGGAATCTTTGAAGAAGCAGCGGGTGTTTTAAAGTATAAACAACGTAAGAAAAAAGCAGAACAAAAGCTTTTTGAAACAGAAGATAACCTTAGCCGAGTTCAAGATATTATCTATGAATTAGAAGAACAGCTAACTCCTTTAGCTACTCAAAGTAAGGCAGCAAAGGAGTTTTTACGCTTAAAAGAAGAATTGACCGAAACAGATATTGCTCTAATGATTGCAGAAATCAAAGCGGCAAGAACTGAGTGGACCCAACGAGAAGCTGAACTAAAGCAATTTAATCAAGAGTTAGCGACCGTAACCGAGCAAATCCAAGTGCGTGAATCAACTCTGGCAACTTGGCGTAAACAAAATGCGCAAGCTGATCGTTTGATTGAAAAGAATCAGCAAAAATTACTTGCTTTGTCAGAAAGCCTAAAGCAAACAGAAGGACAAAAAGATGTTTTACTGGAACGCTCAAAGCATACCAAACAAAGTACACAAGAATATCAAGCATCTTTAGCGGAAGCACAGAAAAAAGTTCAACACTTTGAAAAACAACAAGCTAGTTTAACAAAAGATGTTGATAAAAAAGAAGCGGAAATCCAGCAAGCAGAAGCACAATTGATGGTAACCCAACAGGAACTTGAAAAATATCAAAAATCGACAAAAGAATTATTAGCCGAATTACGCGATCAATATGTCGATTTAATGCAAGAACAAGCAGCTGTCGGAAATGAATTGAAATACTTAGAACGTCAGTATCAGCAAGAGACAGCAAAGAGCCAACAAACATTGGCAAAGCAAACAGAAGTTCAAGCAACTGTTGCAGAATTGTCGGCAAAAAAAGCAGAATTAGTGGAGCAACAAACGAAACTGACTCAATCATCAGAAGAAACAAAAACAAAAGTGACAGCTATTCAGACAGAAGGAAAGAAATTCCAAGAACAGTTGAATACTGAACACCCAAAAATGTATCAATTGATGAATCAGGTGCAACAATTACGTGCACGACAAAAGAGTTTACAAGAAATCCAAGAAAACTATTTTGGCTTTTATCAAGGTGTACGTTTAGTGTTACAACACAAGCAACAATTATCTGGCGTTGTAGGTGCAGTCGCAGAACTAATTGATGTTCCAGCTGATTTCACTTTAGCAATCGAAACCGCATTAGGAGGAGCTGCACAACATATTATTGTTGAAAATGAAGTGGATGCAAGACAAGCAATCACTTATTTGAAGCAACAAAAAGGTGGACGTGCAACTTTCTTACCATTGACAACGATTAAACCACGTCAATTACCTGCTCATGTTGCGGCACAAGCAGCTACTATCGAGGGCTTTTTAGGCGTAGCAAGTGAACGAGTGACTTACCCAGATGCAGTCCAATCAGTAGTGAATAATTTATTGGGAACGATCCTTTTAGCAAAAGACCTAGCTAGTGCTAATACGATTGCACAAACGATTCATTATCAATATCGTGTGGTTTCTTTAGAGGGAGACGTTATGAACGCAGGTGGTTCAATGACAGGCGGAGCCAATAAGCGTGGAAACCAAGGAAGTTTATTCGCTCAAAATCAAGAATTGAAACAATTGACTAGTGAGTTTGACCAAGCAAATCAAGAACTACAAGTTCAAGAAAAGAAAGTTCAAGCTTTACAAGAAAAAGTTACGACACTTAGTGAAGAATACGAAGCTGCCCGAAGTGTTATGGAACAGTTGCGTTTCGAAGAACAAGAAGTTGCAAATAAACTTCAAAATATCTCAAATGATTTAACACGTTTTGAAAAAGAACAACAGATTTCTAATTTTGAGACACGTGAGTTAAATCAATTTATCGAAACTTATGAAAAACAACGTACAGAATTAGCAACGAAGCAACAAGAATTGGAAGAACAACGCACGAAAATTGACGAAGAAATCAAATCTTTAAGTCAAGAAAGCGATCAAATGGAAGCTCGTCGCGCGCAAATCCAAGGACAAAAAGCGCAAGAACAAGCGGATCTTGCCGTATTAAAAGAACAGTTTAATCACTTGCAGATCCAGTTACGTGGTGCACGTGTCCAAAAAACAGAGGCAATGGAACGCCAGACAAGTTTAGAACAACAGCTAGCTGCGTTAACGGCAAACTTTTCTGATCATGAGTTGACAGAAGAAAGCTTAGACGAAAAAATTCGTGAATTATCTGTGCAACGTGAACAGCTACAAGCTGAACTTCAGGAAGTGAAAGCAACCCGTGACACAACACAAAAAGAAATTGACCAGCTAGCAGAAGTATTGGCACAACAAAACCAAGAACACAAAGTTCGCTTGACTGAGCAATCAAAACTTGAAGTGAAAAAAGATCGTGCAGAGATGCTACTAGATCAGCACGTTACGTATTTAGAAACAGAATATCAAATGACTTTTGAGAAAGCTGTGATTGATTATCAACCAACAGTAGATGTTTCCGGTAGCAAAGAAAAAGTAGCGACATTGAAACGAAGTATTGAAGCACTAGGACCAGTTAACTTGAATGCCATTGAGCAATATGAACAAGTGAATGAACGTTATACCTTTTTATCTACTCAAAGAGATGATTTGCTTTCTGCGAAAAATCAGTTATTTGATACAATGGATGAAATGGATGATGAAGTTCGCACTCGTTTCAAAGAAGTTTTTGAAGCAATCCGCAAAGAATTCAAAGTGGTCTTTCCGAATATGTTTGGCGGTGGACGAGCAGAACTTGTCTTGACTGATCCCACTGATTTATTAAAAACAGGAATTGAAATCGAAGTTCAACCTCCAGGTAAAAAACTACAAAGTCTAAGTCTACTTTCTGGTGGAGAGCGCGCATTGACGGCAATTGCTTTGCTATTTTCAATCATTCGTGTGCGTCCGGTACCGTTTTGTATTCTTGATGAAGTAGAAGCAGCTTTAGATGAGGCAAACGTGACACGTTTTGGGAACTATTTGCGTAATTTCCAAAATGATACCCAATTTATTGTGGTCACCCACCGTAAAGGAACAATGGAAGCTGCGAATGTTTTGTATGGCGTAACGATGCAAGAATCAGGTGTTTCAAAAATCGTTTCTGTCCGTATGGAAGATCTTAAAGAAGATGAGAATCTTGTTGTGAAAGAGTAGGAAGTAAATATGATTAAATTAGTTGCCATTGATTTAGATGGAACATTACTAAACGAAGAAAAACAAATTTCTGCTAGAAATAAAGAAATTTTGGCGCAAGCAAAAAATCAAGGAGTTAAAATTGTTTTGTGTACAGGTCGTCCACTGGCGGCTATGGCACATTATTTAACGGAATTGGATTTGCTTGATTCAGGTGACTATAGCATTACGTTTAATGGTGGGCTTGTTCAAAAAAATGACACAGGCGAAATCATGGCGAAAAAAGTAATGACTATTGCAGACGTTGAGCAATTGACCCAGTTAGCACAAGCGTTGTCTTTGCCACTAGATGTGTTATCTGATGGGATTGTTTATCAGTTACCAACAGCTCCTGAAAAACAATCGCTTTATAATGTGCTGAATAAAGTTTTGGATTTCCGTCCTGGAACTTTACTGGATGTTAAGAAAGCGGATGTTTTGAACAAAGCAGTTATTGCTTATGCACAAGAAGAATTAGATCCAAAAATTCAAGAAATTCCAAATGTGTTCCATGAACAATTTGAAATCATCAAGACACGTAGTATGCTGCTAGAATTTATGCCAAAAGGTGTTACTAAAGCGTATGGAATTTCTTTATTAGCAGAAGAGCTAGGAATCACCCAAGCAGAAGTCATGGCAATTGGTGATGAAGAAAATGATTTACCAATGATTGAATATGCAGGAATGGGTGTCGCAATGGCAAATGCTGTTCCTTTAGTTAAAGAAAGTGCAGACTATTTGACTGCAAGTAATGATGATGACGGTGTTGCACAAGCAATTGAAAAATTTGTTTTAGTATAGGGGGGAATCAAATGGGATTTTTTGACAAAATCAAGCGAGCGTTTACTGGTGAAGAGCAACCAGAAGAAGTCGTTGAAGTCCAAGAAAAGTATGACAAAGGATTAGAAAAAACGAGAAAAACTTTTGGCGAGCGAATGAATGAATTGTTTGCTAATTTCCGAACAGTTGATGAAGATTTCTTTGAAGAATTAGAAGAAACATTGATTGGCGCGGACGTTGGTTTTGAAACAGCAATTCAAATTACAGAGTCTTTACGTCAAGAAGTGAAGTTGCGTAATGCGAAGAAACCAGCAGAAGTTCAAAATGCCATCATTGAAAAACTGGTTGATTTGTACGAACAAGAAGGTCTTAATGAAGTGAATGAGTTGAATATCCAACCAGAAGGACTGACGGTAATGCTTTTTGTTGGTGTGAATGGTGTGGGTAAAACGACAAGCATTGGGAAACTTGCACATCAATACAAAAATGAAGGCAAAAAAGTTTTGATGGCAGCAGCTGATACATTCCGTGCAGGAGCGATTGACCAATTAGTAGTCTGGGGTGAACGCGCTGGTGTGGAAGTCGTTCACGGAAATGCTGGTGGCGATCCAGCAGCAGTTGTTTATGATGCATTGGAACGTGCCAAAGCAGAAGAAGCAGATGTTTTACTTGTTGATACAGCTGGACGCTTGCAAAACAAAGTGAATTTGATGAAAGAGTTAGAAAAAATCAAACGTGTGATTCAACGTGAACTACCAGATGCACCACATGAAACATTATTGGTATTAGATGCAACAACAGGGCAAAATGCAATGGTTCAAGCAAAACAATTTAAAGAAACAACAGATGTAACTGGGCTAGTTTTGACTAAATTAGATGGAACTGCTAAAGGTGGAATTGTGTTAGCTATCAGAAATGAATTGCATTTACCAGTAAAATTAGTTGGATTAGGTGAAGGAATAGATGATCTAGAACCGTTTGATCCAAATGATTTTGTTGTTGGATTGTTTAAAGGATTACTGAAAGAAGAATAATCAATTAACTTATGAACAAATCATGGGAACATGACGTTTTAAATGTAAGAAGTATGCCGGAAAAAGACTGGTATACTTCTTTTTTTGTGCAGTTTTTCATAATCTCCTCATTTTAAGGCAAGATCGTTCTTTTTCTGATTGTTTTTTACTATAATGTCAATGTATGAAGTGGAGGACATGTAATGATGAACTTTAAAAAATTATTAGAACATTCAAGTGCGATACCGTTTATCGATCAAGCTCGATTTGGAATTGAACGTGAAGGACAACGGGTAACACATGACGGAAAGTTAGCAAGAACAGATCATCCAGCTATTTTTGGTGATCGCACGTATCATCCATATATTCAAACTGATTTTAGTGAGACTCAAGTGGAAATGATTACACCAGTAACAGATTCCATTGATGAACTTTTTCAATATTTAGATGCAATTTATGATGTGACTTCTCGGTCAATGTCAGATGAGGAAATGATTTGGCCACTAAGTATGCCACCTGCTTTGCCACAAAAAGATGAGGAAATCATGATTGCCAAACTAGCAACATTTGAAGATGTTTTGTATCGTCGCTATTTAGCAAAAGAATATGGTAAACGAAAACAAATGGTCAGTGGCATTCATTTTAATTTTGAATTTGGTGAGGAATTAATTCGTTCTCTGTTTGTTCAGCAAACAGAGATTCAAGAGTTTGCAGCTTTTAAAACAGAAGTGTATTTAAAAGTAGCAAGAAACTTTTTGCGCTATCGCTGGTTGATTACGTATTTATATGGAGCTTCTCCATTAAGCGAGGCAAATTATTTCGTTGATGAACTACATCCTCATGAACCTGTTCGTAGTATTCGAAATAGTGAATATGGCTACACTAATCATTCAAATGTAAAAGTTTCTTATGCCTCAATGGAGCAGTACTTAGCAGATATTGAACAAATGATTGAAGAAGGCAAGTTATCTGAAGAAAAAGAATTCTATGCACCTGTACGTTTCCGTGGAGGTAAAAGAGTTGCGGACGTTGCAAAGATGGGTGTACGTTATATCGAGTTGCGGAATATTGATTTGAACCCGTATCATCATTTAGGAATTAGTAAAGAACAAGTCCAGTTTTTACAATTATTTTTAGTATTTATGCTCTGGGCACCCGAAGGATCATCTGTCGACGAGTGGGTGGAAGAAGGAACGCTTTACAACAATCGAGTTGCTTTGGAAGGACCATTGGATCAAACCGCGATGTACGAAGAAGGTCTAATGCTCTTTACACAAATGAAAGAGATGGTTCAAGCTTTGCAACATGAAGAATTGTTACCTACAATTGACAAATTAGCTGAACGTTTAAATAACCCTTCTCAGACGATTGCTGCCCAATTATACACAGAAGCACAAAGTGATAGCCAAAAAGCTGTTGCAGTTGCCTTAGGCAGAAAATACGATGCTGAAAGCCATGAGCGACCATATCAATTGGCGGGCTTTCGTGAGATGGAACTATCCACACAAATTTTCTTATTTGATGCAATTCAAAAAGGAATTCAAGTGAAAGTGATTGACGAAGCAGATCAGTTTTTACGTTTGCAATTTGAAAATCATGTCGAATACGTTAAAAATGCGAATATGACAAGTAAAGATAGTTACATTGTGCCTTTGATTATGGAAAATAAAACGGTGACCAAAAAAATTCTAGCAGAAGCAGGTTTCCGTGTTCCTGCTGGTGCGGAGTTTACTTCGATGGCTGAAGCAAAACGTGCCTATTCTCGTTTTGCAAAGGAAGCATTTGTCATTAAACCAAAGTCAACAAATTACGGATTAGGTATCACAATTTTTAAAGAGGGCGCGAGTGAAGAAGATTATCACAAAGGGTTAGAAATTGCTTTTCGGGAAGATACCTCCGTTTTAGTAGAGGAATTTTTACCTGGAACAGAATATCGTTTTTTTGTGATTGATGGACAAGTTCAAGCAATTTTACTTCGGATACCTGCAAACGTTATTGGCAACGGCGAGCAAACTGTGACGGAATTAGTTGCTCAAAAAAATCAAGATCCTTTACGTGGGACAAATCATCGTGCACCATTAGAATTAATTCAGTTGGGTGATCTTGAACAATTGATGTTGAAAGAACAAGGATTAACAATTGATTCTATTCCTGCGAAAAATCAAATCGTTTATTTACGTGAAAATTCCAATATCAGTACTGGTGGAGATTCAATTGATGTAACAGCTGAGTTTTCTGATGCGTACAAAGAAATTGCAGTCGCAGCCGTTACGGCGTTGGGGGCAAAAGTCAGCGGAATCGATTTGATTATTCCAGACAAAGAAATTGATCCGTCAACAGATGAGAAGGCTTATGGTATCATCGAAGCCAATTTTAATCCTGCAATGCACATGCATGTTTATCCATTTTCTGGGACAGGACGACGATTAACTTTAGCGGTGTTGAAACTTTTGTATCCGGAAGTCTGGGCGTTGAACCATTGGAACGAGAAAGAAAAATAAGTTGATTTAAATAAAGTAAAAAGCTCGTGTAAAATTCGTTAATGAATTTACACGAGCTTTTTGCTTTATTAGTGGAATAATTTGTCCCAAAGACTTTTTTTCGATTTTTCTGATTGTTCAGGTTCTTGAACTTTTGGATATTTTTTTTCAATATCAATGACGGGCTCATTGACCGCTTCTTTAGCAGCTAAAATCAGACCAAGACTATCGTCATCATTTTTAACAAAATCATTGATAACTGTGAAACGAACTTTTTGTCTTGTTGCCAATTGGATATAGCGTGCTTGAAGGTCTTCAGGCATACTGCCATTTAATAAAATTTGTTCATCTGGGTATTTTTCAAGTTCCTTAGTGAAGTTTGCTTGATTCTCAGCTTTTTTCATTTCACCAATGGTCATACTGACATAGCAACGCTCACGAAAAGTTCCTAGATATTTATGTTGTTCATCTGGGTTGACCAAAGGTGTCCCGTAACGACCTTTGTCCAAGTGACTTTGCAATTCATCTTGTGGCAAAAGAAGCCCTCCTTTATAGCGATTGATACAGCGATTATAACACAAATTACTTGAAATAAGATAAATGGTAAAAAAGCGGTTGCTTTTGCTCAACTTCTCACTTAGAATAAGAATGAAAATCATTCTCAATTAGAAAAGAGGGGTTTTATGCGTTATCGCTGGTTGATTGCCAGCTTAGTGGGACTCAGTTTTCTTTCACTATTGATAGGAGCGTCATCGGTCCAATTAACAGAATTTTTTCAGGCAGATACACAAAGTGCGCAATTATTTCTTATTAGTCGTTTGCCTCGTACCATTTGTATTGTGCTAGTGGGAGCTACAAGTAGTATTTGTGGGTTGATTATGCAGCACTTGACTCAGAATAAATTTGTTTCACCAACGACTGCTGGAACAATGGACAGTGCACGCTTAGGAATTTTGATTGTAATGCTTTTTCTACCGAATGCGTCGATTGTCACACGTTCAGCAACGGCTTTTGCATTTGCTTTTTTAGGGACAGGATTGTTTCTTTATTTTGCAAGAATGATTCCACAAAAAAATCAGTTGATGCTGCCATTGATTGGTGTGATGTGGGGCAATATTATTGGTTCCATCGCAACTTTTTTTGCTTACCAATATCAGTTGGTGCAAAATATGTCTTCGTGGTTACAAGGAAATTTTTCTACCATTCTGCGTGGCAATTATGAACTGCTTTATCTAACGATTCCTTTGTTAGGAATTATTTATTATTTTGCGTATCAATTTACGATCGTTGGATTGGGTGAGTCATTTGCGGTGAATCTTGGTATGAATTATCACAAAATGCAGTTGTTAGGTGTCGGATTAGTTTCTTTAGCTAGTGCAGTCGTGTTAATTATGGTTGGAACAATGCCGTTTTTAGGCGTTATTGTTCCCAATTTAGTGGCGAGAATGTATGGGGATCAAGTCCATCAAACTTTAGGAATAACTGCATTATTTGGAAGTGTTTTTTTATTAATTTGCGATATTTTGGCTCGCGTTCTAATTTATCCTTATGAAATTCCAGTGAGTGTCATTGTTGGAATAATTGGCGGAATTATTTTCCTCTTTTTATTAGTGAAGGGGGAGAAACGATGAAAAACAATATACGCTGGCGTTTATTGTTATTAGTTGGTGTGGTGTGCTTGGTTACGATAAGTTATTTAATCATCAACACTTATGGAAACTGGTCGTTTGCTTGGGCATTAAGAAGTAAAAAAATTGGTGCTTTTTTCTTGGTTTCACTAGCAGTGAGTGGAGCAACAATTAGCTTTCAAACAATCAGTCAAAATCAATTTTTGACCCCGTCCGTTTTGGGACTAGATTCGTTGTATGTACTTGTTCAAACAATTTTATTTTTCTTGTTAGGTGGCGTGACGATGCTACAGCAAACAGGTCTTGTCTTTTTTTTGCTGACAATTAGTCTAATGGTTGGCTTGAGTTTGAGTTTATTCTATTTTTTATTAAAAAAAATGCAAGCTAGCTTATTTTTATTATTGATGACTGGGATGGTCTTAGGAACGTTGTTTGGCAGCATGAGTACGTTTTTACAAGTCATAATGGATCCTAATGAATATGATTTGTTACAAGGTCGGCTGTTCGCAAGTTTTGGGAATATTCAGAGTCAATATCTCTTGCCAGCCACTTGTTTGATTGTTGCTGGCTGGTGTCTGCTGTTTTATTTACATCGTTTTCTAGATGTTATTCACTTGGGAAGAGAAAAAGCGATGAACTTAGGTGTAGATGTTGCACGATTACAATTTCTTGTGCTGTTTGTGGTTAGCTTACTGACGGGAACAGCGACAGCGTTAGTAGGTCCTATGACCTTTTTAGGGTTTATCGTAGCAAATGTTAGTTACCGGTTATTTGCAACATATCAACACAAAGTTTTATTTGTCGGTAGTTTTTTAGTGGCAATGCTATTACTGACAGGTGGGCAGTTGCTTGTTGAACAACTTTTTGGTTGGAACACAACAATTAGTGTAGTGATTGAATTTCTGGGGGGGAGTTACTTTTTACTAAAATTAATTCGTGAAAGGAAGCAAGCAGGATGATTGATTTAGCTGGTGTGAATAAAGCTTATCAAGGAAAGTCAGTGGTAGATAATATCAACTTGACGATTCAAGAACAACAATTAACGGCTTTTATTGGACCAAATGGCGCGGGAAAATCAACTTTGCTTTCCTTGGTTAGCCGTTTAGTTCCTAAAGATACAGGTGAAATTTATTTAGATCATAATGAAGTGCGGACGTGGAAGTCAAATGAATTAGCGAAAAAATTAGCCATTTTACGTCAATCAAATGAATTGAATTTACAAATTACAGTTAGAGAATTGGTTGAATTTGGTCGGTTTCCTTATACAAAAGGACGCTTGACACAAGAAGACCATCAACTTGTGGAAGAAGCGCTCAAACATTTGGGGTTAACTAAGCTAACAGATCAATTCGTTCATACCTTATCTGGCGGACAACTTCAGCGTGCATATATTGCGATGGTCTTAGCTCAAGATACCGATTATATTTTGCTGGATGAACCGTTGAATAACTTAGATATGAATTTTGCAGTTCAAATCATGCAAATTTTAAAAAAATTGGTGACCGAGCTTGGCAAAACAGTCGTAATTGTCCTACATGATATTAATTTTGCGGCTAGTTATGCAGATGAAATTGTGGCAATGAAAGAAGGACAATTGTTTACGCAAGGAAAAACCAATGAGATTATCCAAAAAGCTGTACTCGATGAATTATATGAAATGGACATTCGAATTTGCGAAATTGAAGGTCGTAGATTCTGTCTTTATTTCTAAAAATAAATGTTAGGAGAACAAGGAATGAAAAAATGGATGTTTAGTTTCGTGGTTGTTGCATCATTGTTAACAGCTTGTGGAACAGGGAATAAATCAGAAGAAACAACAGCAACAAAAACTGCTAATAGCGAAGAAACAACGCTGACAGTCAAAGACAGCAATGGTGAGGTAAATGTAACCAAGAATCCTCAGAAAGTTGTTGTTTTTGACAATGGGTCACTAGATACACTTGACGCATTAGGCGTAGGCGACCATGTTGTTGGTGCTGCAACGCAAAATTTACCTGCTTATTTATCAAGTTACAAAGAAGTTGAATCTGCTGGTGGAATCAAAGAACCAGATTTAGAAAAAATCAATCAAATGAAGCCAGACCTGATTATTATTTCTGGTCGTCAAAGTGATTTTCAAGAAGAACTAAGTAAAATCGCGCCGACTTTCTTTTTATCAGTTGATACGGAAAAACCATGGGAATCAATTCAACAAAATGTCTTAACGCTAGGTGAAATTTTTGATAAAGAATCTGAAGCGAAGAAACAAATCAAAGAACTATCTACTGAAATCAAAAAGACAGCAGACAAAGCAAGTGACCTTGATAAAAAAGCATTAGTTGTTTTAGTTAACGAAGGCCAACTATCTGCTTATGGTTCTGGTTCACGTTTCGGATTTGTACATGATGTTTTTGGCTTCCCGCAAGCAGATAATGAAATTGAACCTTCAACACACGGTCAAAGTGTTTCATTTGAATATGTGTTAGAAAAAAATCCAGACTTATTATTTGTAATTGATCGTACCAAAGCAATTGGTGGAGATGACAGCCAAAATAATTTGGCAGAAAATGAATTGATTGCACAAACGAATGCAGGTAAAAATGGAAAAATCATTTCACTACAACCAGATGTATGGTATTTGAGCGGTGGCGGATTAGAGTCAATGAAATTGATGTTAGAGGATGTAAATCAAGCATTTGAATAAAGATGAAAGAAAAAAACAAGGCAAAACGATTATTCGTTTTGCCTTGGTTTTTTGCTATTTTCATACTCAGTCCGTAAAATCAGTTGGTAACAGGCATTCACTATCAATCTCATAAGGACTGATTCGCGGCGGTTCATCGATTAAAAAAGTTGCGAGCCAGTGTAAGAACATCGTTCATCGCCTCCTTTAGGGTAAATCTATCATAGGTGATTCACCTTAAAGGAAGCTTAACTTACCTTACGCATAGTATTCTGCAAGTGGTTGGTATTGAACGATATTCATTTTACGATAAAAGTCGGCGGGTAAATGACTCCAGCGTTTTAATAATTGATAAAAATAACTTGCTTCAGCTTTGATTTTATATTCACTTAACGTCAAACCAAAGGACTTTTGTTGTTTCTTTGCCTGTGTTTCGTAAAATTGAAGAGCCGTTTCTTTGTCCTCATTGACAAAAAGAGTTTTGACTTCAATATATGATCCTTCAATGTTCTGAGTTTCTTCAATAAAATAAATATTTTTGATTTGCTCGCTCATAATGGTTCCTCCAAATACTTGATTTGCTTTGATAAGAAAACTATAACTAAGAGATATTAACAAACTGTGAACAAATCATTATTCTTTTTCAACTAGTTATTAAAACTTTCTTGTTTTGCTTTTCCATCTTGTTCTTTTAAGGAAGGTCTAAGGATAGTTAGGTAAATACTTGCTTCTTACAGCAAATTTCGCTACAGTAATTAGAAAACTAGAGATTGGTGCGTGTTGCAAATGGAATTAAAAGTAAACCGAAACTTGATTTTTGCTGAACATCAACAAATAGAAACAGCACGACTATGGTTGCGTCCCGTTTCAATTATGGATGCAAAAGACATGTTTGAATACGCGAATGATGAAGAGACGACTCGTTTTGTTTTTGTTCGCCATCAAACACTAGAAGAGACAAGAATTTCCATCGCCAATTATTTTATGAATGAACCGCTGGGAAAGTACGCCATCGAAGTCAAAGAAACGGGTAAGATGGTTGGCACCATTGATTTGAGAATCGAAGACGTTGCGGCAGTTGCTGAGTTAGGCTACGTACTGAACAAAAACTATTGGGGAAATGGATATATTGCAGAAGCAGCGGAAGCTTTACTTGATTTGGGCTTTACCAAGTTAGATCTCGTACGCATTTTTGCTTATCATGATGTTGAAAATCCAAACTCTGGTCGCGTAATGGAAAAACTTGGGATGAAACAAGAAGGAATGATTCCTGATGCGCGACGTTGGAAAGAAAAAGTAATTTCGGTTATATTAAGAGGCATTACGAAAAGCGAATGGGCAGCAGCTCATCAATGAATGAGAGGGGAACAAGCATGGAATTAATAGTGACGAAGGAAGCACAAAGCTGGTTAGAAAAACATCGGGAAAAAGATGAACAAATTTTGCTGGATTTAGAAAATGGTGACGGGCCGTTTTCTGATAGTCGGATTACTTGTCAATTAGATACAGCTTTTCGTTTGATTTTTCTCAAGAAAGAGTCAACGGCTGATCTTAGTTTGTATTCGATTTTGGCAGACACACCTCTAGGGACAATTCGTATCAAGAAAAGTGCCGAGATGTATTTAGATGATCCAACAACTTTAGCTTTAGAACCAACTTATCAAAGTTTACAATTGAAAGGGCCAAGTGGTTTATTAAAAGGGAACTTACCAGTCGTTCGAAAAGCTTGAAAAATTTCAAATAAGAAGGTAACAAAAAATGGGGAAATTGGCAGTAATTAGTGATTTACACGTAGATATCAATAAATTTGGCGAGTCGCAAATGAATGATTTGTGGCAAGTGTTACAAAAAAAAGAAATCACTCGCCTGCATTTAGCAGGTGACATTGCAAATAAGGTCAATCAGGCTTTGGCAGTTGTTGATTTTTTTGCAATGAAAGGATTGCCGACGACGTTTAATTTTGGAAATCATGAACTAGCAGACGTGACGGGTGAACCAATGATGAATCATTTCCCAGATAACCATTTTTTGAATGAACGTTACCTTGCATTAAATGATCACACAGTTCTACTTGGAATGAATGGCTGGTATGATTATCAGTTTTCTGAGCTAACGGATGAGGAACAAATTTTGCGGATGAAGCGATTGTACTGGTATGACCGAATGATCGAAAGAGAAGGAACCGATTTGGAAGTCAATGAGCAAGTGCTTGTAGCAACCAAGCAACTCCTTGAAACACTTACGCAAAAAAAATTAGATGTCATATTGGCTACGCATTTTGTGCCCAAAAAAGAATTTATTGTATATCAATCTGCGCCTTATGAACGTTGGAATAAATTAAATGCTTTTTTGGGTTCTGCTTCAATGGGGCAACTTTTGGATCAATATACCAATGTAAAACAAGTTGTTTTTGGGCATACCCATCGTCGATTTGAAGACCAGGTCATTCAAGGAACGAAATATAGTTGTCGGCCATTTGGTTATTATTATGAATGGCAACTGACAAGGCAATTTGTGTTACAAGAAAAGCTGGTAGAAAAATATAATCCAATGAAATTGCGTGGTGTTTTACGTGATCATTATCCAGCCTTTTTGGCCTATCAAAAAAAGCATTTGCAAGAAGAGTTTGAGCGAGCACTAACAATCATTGATTATTAATTGGATAACTAAAACGGATGGGACAAGTAGTTGCTTTGTCCCATCCGTTTTAGTTATAAATATGAACAAAACTGCTACCTTCATTGAAATGTGTCAATTGTTCGCATGCTTTTTTGCAATGCTAGCTTGTTTCTAGCGCAATGATTCTGTTAAGGATGAATGTACGCCAAGAAAGTGAAGCTAATTTGGAAAGGTGGGACTGTTTATATTGAAAAATCAACGCATTTGATTCAAAAAAAAACTCACAATGAAAAATTTCATCGTGAGTTTTTTTATAGATAAGATTAAGCCATAAATAATGCTTTGTATAAGAATACTGCAACGATCCCAGCGCAGATAGGTGCAACGACTGGTACCCAAGCATAGCTCCATTGTGATGAGCCTTTGTGTTTCAATGGTAAAATTGCATGTAACAAACGAGGACCAAGGTCACGAGCTGGATTTAATCCAGGACCAGTAGGACCACCTAGTGAAGCTACAAGTGTCCAAACAAGGAAACCAAGTGCTAAGTGAGCAGTTCCAAGATTATCTTGGAAGAAAGGTGCTTTGGTAATTCCTAAAGCGCCAAAGAATAAAACAAATGAACCAAAGAATTCGTTAACGAAACCGTTGAACTTAGAACCAACACTATTGATAGTTGAGAAAGTTCCTAACACGTGGTTTACGTCTTCTGTTTGATCGTAGTAAGGTTTGTAACAAGCAACAACGACTAACTGTCCAATGATTGCTCCAAGGAATTGTGCGCCAATATAAGGTGCAACTTCTGCCCAAGGGAATAATCCGTTCATTGCTAGAGAAATCGTAAACGCAGGATTGATGTGGTTTCCACTGATTCCACCAAATACCATTGCAGGAATCATAACCCCACAGCCGTAACCGACAGCGATCAACATCCAGTCACTACCATAACCTTTTGTACCTTTTAAATCTACATTTGCTACAGCGCCATTACCTAAAATAATCAATAAAGCTGTACCCAACATTTCCGCCGCAAGACGAGTCATTAATGAGTAATCCATATATACCTCCAAAAATTTATAAAAGTGCAAAAAAAAAGAAACATCAACACAAAAGCAGGTGCGGTGTCTCGTGCTAGTCATTCTTCGAGGTCGTAATAAGTGCAATCAATCAAAAGAAAAAATGATTTCGACCAACTTGAACAAGCTAACCCTTTTTTTAGAAAAAAAGTCCCCTACAACTCACCAACTTTACTTTTAAATATACCAAAGAAAACTTATTTATTTTTTCAAAAGATGCTTCTTAGAAACAACACGTTTTGAAACTTTCAGAAAAAGATTGTTAGTAAAATGAAAATCAGACGTAAGGAGTGTATTACATGAAATTTTTTCAAGAGTTTTTCATTATTCTTTTTTTCTCTGTCTTAGGCGAGGGAATACGAGTGTTTGCCCATCTACCAATTCCGGGAAGTATTTTAGGTATTATCTTTTTGTTTTTAGCATTTGAAATGAAATTAGTAGACCCTGAAAAAATTGGGGCAACTGGTGATTTTTTATTGAATAATCTGACCATTTTATTTGTACCTGCTGGCGTGGGATTATTGGAATATTATGATGATATTGCGACCATCTGGCCTATCTTATTGGGTGCAGTAGTTGTTTGTGCGATTGTTACGATGGTTGCTGCTGGGAAAACAGCAGAAGGTGTCGAAGCAGCAATCAACTATTTACAAGAGCGGAAAATTCAAAAAAATGAAGTGGAGGATAACCAAGTTGAGTGAGTTTCTTAAAAACCCATTGTTTGGTCTTAGCCTAACTTTAGGTGTGTATGTATTATCAGATAAATTTTTGCGGAAATACAAATTGCCGATTATCAATCCTTTAGTGCTATCAATAGTTGTTATTATTTTCTTTTTACATTTTACAGGAATTAGTTATGCAGACTATAATGTCGGCGGGAATTTTTTAACGATGTTAATTACTCCTGCAACAGTTGCATTAGCGATTCCTTTATACAAGAATCTACATTTACTCAAAGAAAATTTCTTTCCGGTCATTTCAGCGATTCTGGCTGGAATTGTGGCGAATTGTTTAGTTAGTGTTGGAATTGGCTCTCTTTTTTTGTTGAAGAAGGAAATGGTCATCTCTTTATTACCAAAATCTGTGACAACAGCAATCTCCGTTGATCTTTCTCATACAATGGGTGGCGTTAACGCAGTTACTTTAGCAATTGTTGTATCAACGGGTATTTTTGGTTCATTGATTGCAACACACATCTTTCGTTTGTTTAAAATCAAAAGTCCAGTTGCACGAGGTGTCGCTTTAGGTAGTACCTCACATGCCATTGGGACTGCAAAAGCGATTGAGATTGGTGAAGTGGAAGGGATTATTTCTGGGCTTGCTATTTGTGTTAACGGGATGCTCACGGTTTTCTTACTACCGTTGATTTTCCAACCCTTTGCTAGTTGGTTTTAATGCGGGAAATGGCGTTTTGTGCTACAATAACCAAAAAGTTCTAGCACAAAGGAGCATAGCAAATGTATTTGTCATCAGATTATCTCAAGACGTTTGATAAAGACTTATATTATCAGATTCTCCTGCTGGAAAGCTTCGAGGATCATGAGTGGCACACTGCGGCTCAGCTTGCACAAAGTGTACAGCTTGACGCGCGGAGTGTCACAAAATATTTAAGTGAATTAACAAAAAGTTATCAGCGCTTCAGCGGAAAAACACAAGCGCTCTTTCGTAAAAATCGGCGATCAGGTTACAACTTTTCAACGACGTTGGATCCGATAGAACATGAACGATTTTTAATCTATCTCGTGCAAAGTACGCTGAAGTTTCAGTTATTGCACGACATTTTTTTTGAAGAGTTTCGGACGATGTACCAGTTTGCTCAAAAAAATTATATCAGTGAGTCAACAGCGCACCGAAAAATCAATGAATGGAAACAAGAGTTACATTCATATGGAATCACGTTACAACGGAGAAGTTATGTCGCAAAAGGGGAAGAAGAAATCATCCGCTTATATTTACATATGACTTTTTGGCAATTGTTTCGCGGAAAAATCTGGCCATTTGAGACAATTTCACAAACAGATGTCAAAAAAATCGCAGATCAAATTATTGATTTTTTCCACGTTCAACTTAATGAAATCAAAAAAAGAAGACTCGAATACATGCTAGGTGCATTCTTTTTACGGAAATCACAAAAACATTTTGTTATTTTAAATCGTAAGAAGCGCGAGCTTATTTCTAACAATTTGTTATTTAAACGTTTTTGTCAAGCAATGGCACCAGTGTTCCCAAATTATTTTCAAGTTGAGGATGAATTAGGTGCATTGTTTTTAGTGTTGATGACTAGGGAAGAGTACTACTGTAATCCTCAAATCAGAGAAATGATCTACTCGTTTCATCATTCAGCAGAAACCCCGCCATTTAAAGCTTTGCGGGAAGCGGAGCGTGCCTTGCTACTTTATCAAAAAGAGCAGCATCTACCTGAGGAACCTTTGTCATTGGAAGCAGAGAATTATTTATTTAGTAGCCATATCTTTACTTTTTTATTTCCAGATGCAAAGGCGACGATTGATGGCAACAGTAGCGATTTTCATAATCATCTGATTGTGAGAAATCCTAAATTAAACCAATGGCTGCTCTCTTTTTTTGAAGACGCAAGAGAAACGGAAGCTAGTTTAGCGTTTCAAAATCAGGGGTTTTTGATGGCTCGTTATCTAACGGTCATGAAAACGTTAGGTGCGTTTATGACACAATTACCAGAAATTACTGTTTTGTTAATGACTGATTTCCCCGTTTTTGAAGAAGAATTGTTGATGGCAAGTCTTCATAATTTTTTCCGTAATGATTATCGACTGGTTTTTCTACCGGCGAATTATCGTGGGCGAGAAGCTGATTTACTGATTTCGACGAGCAAGGTGCATAAAAAACCTTGGGCAGACCTAGATTATTTTATTGTTGCTCAAGAGTTACAGTTGACAGATTATATTCAGTTGACTCAAAAATTACAGACAATTCAAAAAGAAAAAAGTGAGAAGGGGTACAACAATGACATTTGAAGAAATTTTACCAAAAGTGAAACAAGGTGCGAAAATGATTCGCAAAGGCTGGAGCGGCTTTGAGGTGTATGTCGTTTTAGTCACAGATGATGAATTTGATGGTTGTCCAGTAACGCCTTATTTTCTAATCAAGACAAGTGATGAAGGATTCTCAAGTTTTGCACCGACTGTGTGTGATATTTTAGCCGATGATTGGGAAATAGTTGAATGAGCAACCAGTATCCGGACTTAGCAAGACAAGTCGTTTTTGTCACCGGTGCGGCTTCAGGGATTGGTGAAGCACAAGCGCACGCTTTTTTAGCGCAGGACGCGTTTGTGTTTGGGTTTGATCGACAAGCAGGGAAAATGGCAACAGTAGCGCAACATTTCCCTGATCAGTTTGCTTTTTTTGTAGGTGATATAAGAGATCAAGCTTCAGTAGAACAAGCAGTTAAACAATGTCATGAGCATTTTGGCACTGTGACTATTTTGTTAAATACTGCCGGCATTCTGGACGACTATAAACCACTACTTGAAACAAGTGAAGAATTGTGGGAAAACATCTATGAAACAAATGTAAAAAGCATGTTTCGCGTGACGAAGGTATTGTTACCTGAAATGCTCGCCCAGCAAGCTGGTGTGATTATCAACATGGCTTCCATTGCCGGCTTAGTAGCTGGCGGCGGTGGAATTGCTTATACGAGTGCCAAACATGCAATCGTTGGCTTTACGAAACAGCTTGCTTTAGATTATGCTGCAAAAGGGATTCGGATAAAGGCGATTGCGCCAGGTGCAATCGAAACACCGATGAACGCAGCTGATTTCGCAGGAACAGGAGAAATGGCTCAGTGGGTAGCAGATGAAACACCAGTTAAACGTTGGGCGAAACCAGAAGAAGTGGCAGAACTGACTTTGTTCTTGGCGACGCCCCAAGCGAGTTATATCCAAGGAGCAGTTGTGCCAATTGATGGTGGCTGGTTGCTAAAATAATCTTGAGTTTTTTCTTGATTCCTGTATGATAAATGTAGCGGAATTTCCGCACTACGGCACTTCAGTTGGAAGAAGATTCCCATCCTTTGGCCGTAGTTATTACCAAGATGTTGATCTTGCAAAGGAGAACAATTATGGAACAGAAAAATAGCCAGACTGCTAGTCGCTGGACGACGACAGAAGTGGCAACAATGGCGTTAGTTACTGGACTTTATGTGGCAGTGACCGTCTTTTTAGCTGTCATTAGTTTTGGTGCAATCCAAATTCGTTTATCAGAAATGTTTAATTATTTATCGTTGTACAATAAGAAATATATTATTTCAGTAACTATTGGTGTTGCCTTGGCCAATCTGGCTTCGCCATTGGGACTCGTCGATGTCGTCGTTGGAAGTGTCAGTACATTGATTGTTTTGCTAATTAATTATCAAGTAACCAAACGTGTCAAGAATATGAAAATAAAAATGGTTATTACTGCATTGATTTTTGCTTTTTCAATGTTTACGGTGGCAGGTCAGTTGACTTTTTTCTATCAAGCTCCCTTTTTCTTTAACTGGGCTATCATTGCTTTAGGAGAGTTGGTGTCAATGGCAGTCGGCGGTGTGATTATCTATTGGGTGAGTAAAAAAATTGATTTAACAAAATAAATGATTCGTCTATTGTGAGTTTGATGGGAACTTGCAGTGGGGACGATTACGTGAAGAGCTTAAGGGAGTGTCTTAAGCTCTTTTTTTATTTTGGAGTTAAAGTTATACTAAATAGAACGACAGGATAAAAATGAAAGAAGTTTTGTGTATGGAAAAAAATCAGGCGAAAGATAATTTCAATGAATACATAGAGAAAAGAATCAAACAACCAATTATTCATCTACGCAAAAAAAGAAAACGATTGAAGAAAGTCATCTTTGTTAGCAATGCATCGAAATTGATTTTGTCTTCCTGTATACCCGTTCTAGCATCAATGGTGCCTGAGCACATGTATCTATTAACTGTCATCTCAATTATCAGTGCAATCGTGGCTGTACTTCAGGGATTGCAAACGTGGAAAAATTTTGAGGAGCAGACGTTAGCTATCTCTAAGTTTATCAACGAGTTGGAAAAAGAATATTTTCTCTTTTATGTAAAGTGGGAAGAGGGAACAAGTACGAAAGCTGAGGTTGAAAAATTTGTCGAAAGCGTTGAAAACTTATACGACGAACAAATTAATGAAATGCTTGATTCTAGTTCAAATTAAACACAGAAAAAGAGTGGAACGAAACGCTAAGCCGTTTTGTTCCACTCTTTTTTCTGCTGAAAGTTGCTCTGCTTTGAACTTTTTTGAGTCAACGATATGAAGCAAAACCTCTATTTTATGACTGTGGCTGTTCAAATGAAAAATATTTTGGTAAACGATGACGAATGACTGTTCCTAGGTAACCGGCAGCAACTGCTTTGATGATTCCTGGTAAAATAAATGGAATGAATCCGCTAACTATGGCTGTATTCCATGATAAATCGCCACTAGCTTTTAGCCAAATGACACCAAAAATGAGTGTGACAAATGAACCAATCACGTTAGCAAAGATTACCCAAGTATAACTAGAAACATTTTTTTCAACGAGGTAGCCAGTAAGCCATGCTTGAAAAATGAAACCAATCAGATAGCCACCAGTGGGTCCAAAAACAATACTCAATCCACCTGATAGTCCTGCGAAAACAGGTAGTCCAATAATTCCTAATAATAAATAAATCAAGACAGAAAGTGTCCCACTACGTCGCCCCAATAAAGTAGCCGTTAGTCCAATCGCGAAAGTTTGCCCAGTCAATGGAACAATACCTAATGGAATCGTAAATTGAGATAAGATAGCAATAATAGCTGAAAATTCTGCAGCAATAATAAGTGGCTTCAATGACGTTTTCATAATTTCCTCTTTTCGTTAACTTCGTTTTTTATATTGGTTAACGATAGTTTAGAAGAAAAAATTTAATTTGTAAAGTGTTTTTTGCAAAAAAAAACCAAAGCCAACCATCCGAAGATAGTTGCTTTGGTTTTGAAACCATGAATTATAGGCTTTGGTTGTAGTATTCAACGACAAGAGCTTCGTCGATTTCTGGATATAGTTCGTCACGTTCTGGTAAACGAGTTAATGAACCTTCCAATTTTTCAGCGTCAAAGCTTACAAATGCTGGACGTCCAACAGTAGCTTCTACAGCTTCTTTAACAGTTACGATGTTTTGTGATTTTTCACGAACACCGATTACTTGACCGATTTCTACGTGGTATGAAGGAATATCAACACGTTTGCCATCAACAGTAATGTGGCCATGGTTAACTAATTGACGTGCTTGACGACGAGTAGTTGCAAGACCTAGACGATAAACAACATTGTCTAAACGTTGTTCTAGTAAGATCATGAAGTTAACACCGTGTTTACCTTCTTTGATTTTGCTAGCTTTAACGAACAAGTTACGGAATTGACGTTCGTTCATTCCGTACATGTGACGAAGTTTTTGTTTTTCAGTTAATTGCATACCGTATTCAGATTGTTTGCCACGGCTGTTAGGTCCATGTTGACCTGGTGCGTAAGGGCGACGTGCTAATTCTTTACCTGTGCCTGATAATGAAATACCTAAGCGACGAGAAATTTTCCATGATGGTCCAGTATAACGAGACATTGAGATTTCCTCCAATAAATTAAATTTAGTTTTTGGAGTAAAATAATCCGTTAAAAAATTCATATTCGTTTAGTTTGTTCTTCAATCTTCACCTTTGCAGCCGCGGTTACACAATTGAACCCGAATCGGGGCAACAAACTAGGGACGAGCTATTATTTTCCTGCTGCATTATTTTACACAAACTACAGTATAGTTGATTTAAATGGCAAGTGTCAAGTAGATAAACACGTAAAAACGCTTTACAAACGATCAGATGCTCTATAAAATGAGAAGGTGTCTGTCAAATCAATTTAGCTGACAGTAAAGAAAATTTTTAAAATAAGCATAAATCATGAAATGGTAAGGGAACGGTAAAGGAAAATCGCTTATTATTTTGAGCGGAGGAGCTAACTTGGAAGAACTTATTTTTCCTAGGAATGAAGAACAAGCTGTGCCCATGGCAAAGTATATGAAAAATCATTTTCCGTTTGCGGGCGTGCCAAAGCCGGAACGTGCGCGTTTACAAAAAAAGTTTTTGGTACAAAGCAAACAACTAGAAGTGACAGAAGTTTTGTCACTTGCAAAAAAATATTATCAAAAAGCAGAAAGAGAATATCAATATGTAGCAATTGAGTTGATTCAACTCAATGTAAGGCGTCTGGCATTCTCTGACTTGGTAATGCTGTTATCACTCGTGCAAGAAAAAGAGTGGTGGGACAGTATTGATTCTTGGCGTAAAGTATACACGACGTGGTGTAAAGCTCACCCAGATCAGCTAGAGCAAGTATTTAACTTGTTCATTCAACAAGAAGATTTTTGGCTGCGAAGGATCGCAATTACTTTACAGCTGGGATTAAAAGAAAAGGTAAACCAGTCGCTATTGAAAAAAGCAATCCTGCAAGATCGAGAAACAACAGAATTTTTTATTCAAAAAGGGATTGGCTGGGCATTACGCGATTATAGCAAAACGAATCCTGGTTGGGTAAAAGATTTATTAGAACAAGAAGCATTAAGTAAGTTAGCAGAAAGAGAAGCCAGTAAATACTTATAAGAAAGCGAGACGATCAGACATGAAACGAGGCTTATTTGCCTTTGATATTGACGGAACGTTATTGGACACGAACAAGCAAGCATTGGATAGTACAAAAGAGGCATTGCAACAATTGCGTCGAGCAGGACATTTAGTGACAATTGCAACAGGGCGTAGTCGTTTTCATGCGCAAGAAATTATTCGTGAGTTAGAATTTGAAAATTATATTTTATGTAATGGTGCAGCTGGGTTCTTGGATCACGAACAAGTTTACAAAAATCTGTTGGATCGTGACCAGCTAGATACGTTTGTTGAAGAAGCGCAGACAAAAGAAATTGATACAGCCTTTGTTAGTTTGGACAATATGAAACGATCTTCTTCTAATGATGTTCAAATCATGGAAGAGGCGATGCATTCATTTGGCGCTGTGTTGCCTGAGTTGGATCAATTTTTTGTTGAAGACCAAGACATTTATCAAGCTTTAGCATTCTTCAATAAAAGCTACGACACACAATTTCAAAAATATGACAAACTTCGTTTTGTTCGTTGGCATGAAAACAGTGTAGATGTTGTACCACACGATGGTTCAAAAGCTGCAACGATTCTTCATTTGGCAGACCAAGTTGGAATTCCTCGTGAATCTATCATCAGTTTTGGTGATGGACTGAATGATCGAGAAATGTTACGTGAATCGGGGATTGGTGTGGCAATGGGAAATGCGTCAGCAGAAGTTCAAGCTACAGCTAATTTGGTAACTGACACGAATGACCAAGATGGCATTTGGAAAGCACTGAAAAAATTAGCTGTAATTTAAACACAAATAGTCAATTCGTGATTGTTGACCCTTGATAAAAAAGTTCGAGACTTTCTTTCGTCTCGGACTTTTTTTGTTCAATCGTTTGTCTTACGCCTCATAGTTACAACCTTCTCAGAGAGCTTTTCTTTCTTAAAAAAAACTACTATAATAATAGAATGATGTTAAAAGAGAAGAGGAATCAATGTGCGGGTATTGTTTATTGGTGATGTAGTGGGTTCGATGGGGAGAGAAATGATTACGGAATATGTCCCTCGTTTAAAGAAAAAATATCGTCCACAAGTAACCATCGTGAATGGTGAAAATGCAGCTTCTGGAAGAGGTATCACTGAAAAAATCTATAAAAAACTTTTACAAGATGGTGTGGATGTTGTGACTATGGGAAACCATACATGGGACAATCGCAATATTTTTGAATTTATTGATGACGCGAAAAAAATGGTTCGTCCAGCAAACTTTCCAGAAGGAACACCAGGTCAAGGAATGGTATTTGTCAAAGTCAATCAAGTGGAACTTGCTGTTATCAATATGCAAGCTCGTTCATTTATGACGGATTTGGATGACCCATTTCGTAAAATGCAAGCATTAGTTGCTGAAGCAAGAAAAAGAACGCCAATCATTTTTGTCGATTTCCATGGAGAAACGACTAGCGAAAAACAAGCAATGGGTTGGTTTTTAGATGGTGAAGTGTCAGCTGTTGTTGGAACACATACACATGTCCAGACCAATGATGCACGGATTTTGCCAAAAGGAACCGCGTACTTAACGGATGTCGGTATGACAGGACCATATGATGGTATTTTAGGAATGCGTCGGGATGTAATTATCGAAAAATTTTTAACGGCAATGCCAAAACGTTTTGAAGTTGTGGAAGAAGGTCGCGCTATTTTATGTGGTTGTTTGTTAGAAATTGATGATGCAACTGGAAAAGCAAAAGATATCCAATTGATCCAAATCAATGACGACCGACCATTTATGGAATGAGGCAGATCAATGGCTTTTTTAGAAAATGAACCAGAGATACAAGAAACAGTTGAGCAACTGACCAAACTTCTAAGCAACAATGAAATTATTATCCGCTATAAAGAGTTAGAAGAAAAGGTCCATCAAAATAATTACTTAAAAGAATTGACCGAAGAGATCAAAGTGGCGCAAAAAGAGGCAGTCCAATTTGGTCACTATGGAAAAGTGATTGCTGAGCAAACAGCAATCACTCGGGCGAATCAATTGACGAAAACATTTGAACAGCACCCTTTAGTGGTTGCCTATCGTCGCCAATTGCTCGAGGCAAATGATCTCTTGCACCATTTAACTGGGTTGATTCAAGATGAAATCAATGAATTATTAGAGGAGGAAAACGATGCCTCAAAAAACGAAGAACACACCAATGATGGAACAATATCTAAGCATTAAGGCGCAATACCAAGATGCTTTTTTGTTTTATCGTCTTGGTGATTTTTATGAACTATTTTATGAAGATGCAATCCAAGTTTCACAGCTATTAGAGCTAACGCTAACGAGTCGAAATCGCAACGCAGATGATCCGATCCCAATGTGTGGCGTTCCGCATCATGCAGCCCAAGGGTATATCGACAGTTTAGTGGAAAAAGGACATAAAGTGGCGATTTGCGAGCAAGTTGAAGATCCGAAAACAACGAAAGGTATGGTCAAACGTGAAGTTGTTCAGTTAATTACACCAGGAACAGTCATGGACAGTAAGGGACTTTCTGCAAAAGATAATAATTACTTGACTGCTATTGTACAAGAAGACAATGAATTTGGTTTTGCTTATGTTGATTTAAGCACAGGTGAGTTAAAAACAGCGCATCTTTTTGATGAAGAAGGCGTTTTAAATGAAACTTCTGCATTACAGACAAAAGAATTAGTTCTGGGTACAGAAATTTCTGCTAGCCTACGTGAACAACTAAGTATTCGTCTGGGCTTAGTTTTTTCTTCTCAAGAAACACTAGAGGAAAATGCCGAATTTAATTTTTTGACTCGCGAAATAACGGATGGTCTTGAAAAAGAAGCTACAGGTAAGTTATTAACTTACTTGGCAGTGACGCAAAAGCGGAGCTTAGCGCATATTCAAAATGCGGTGGAATATCAACCAGATCACTATTTAAAAATGGATTATTATTCCAAATTCAATTTGGAATTAAGCCAGTCGATCCGAACGGGTAAAAAACATGGCACTTTATTGTGGCTATTAGATGAAACAAAGACCGCAATGGGCGGCCGAATGCTAAAACAATGGCTTGATCGACCATTGATTCAATCGCATGCGATTAACGCTCGCCAAGAGATGGTGGCCTCCTTAGTTGATAGCTACTTTGAACGAATTGATTTACAAAGTTCTTTGACCAAAGTTTATGATTTGGAGCGCTTAGCTGGCCGAGTGGCATTTGGAAATGTTAATGGTCGTGATTTGATTCAGTTGAAGACGTCACTTGAACAAGTGCCGATGATCCGTCAACTGATTGAAGGAATCGACCAAGGACAATGGCAATCGCTATTAGAAAAAATGCAACCAATGGAAGGGCTAGTTCAACTAATCAGCCATGCAATAAAAGAAGACCCTCCATTACAAATCACAGAAGGTAACGTGATTCGCGATGGGTTCAATGAACAATTAGATGCCTATCGTTCAGCCATGAAAAACGGGAAACAATGGTTAGCCGAACTAGAAGCCCGTGAACGAAAAGAGACAGGCATCAAAAATTTAAAAGTTGGTTTCAACCGTGTGTTTGGGTATTATATCGAAATTACAAAATCAAATTTAGCAAACTTAGAAGAAGGAAAGTACGAGCGTAAACAAACGTTAGCAAATGCAGAACGCTTTATTACGCCAGAGTTGAAAGAACTAGAAACTCAAATCCTTGAAGCAGAAGAAAAATCTGTTGATTTAGAATATCAACTATTTTTAGCTGTTCGCGAAGAGGTCAAAAAAGCCATTCAACCTTTACAAACGTTGGCAAAATCAATCAGTGCGGTGGACGTGTTGCAAAGCTTTGCAACAATCAGTGAACGTTACCAATATGTTCGTCCAATCTTAACGAATAATAGTCAACAATTATGCATTCAAGATGGCAGACACCCAGTCGTTGAAAAAGTACTGGGACATCAAGAATATATTCCAAATAGTGTTGAGATGGATGAACAAGAGATGATTTTATTAATCACAGGACCGAATATGTCAGGGAAAAGCACGTATATGCGCCAACTTGCATTAACCGTCATTATGGCACAAATGGGTTGCTTTGTTCCGGCACAAAAAGCCATTTTGCCGATTTTTGATCGAATCTTCACTCGTATTGGGGCAAGTGATGACTTGATTGCTGGCCAAAGTACCTTCATGGTTGAAATGATGGAAGCCAATCAAGCATTGCGAAATGCTACACCCAATAGTTTGATTCTATTTGATGAGCTTGGTCGTGGGACAGCGACATATGATGGGATGGCGTTAGCACAAGCAATCATTGAATATATTCATCAAAATGTTCAGGCAAAAACACTTTTCTCGACGCATTATCATGAACTAACAGTCTTAGACCAAGAATTATCTCAATTAAAAAATGTTCATGTAGGAGCAATCGAAAAAGATGGAGAAGTCGTCTTTCTTCATAAGATGATGGAAGGACCAGCAGATAAAAGTTATGGGATTCATGTAGCGAAAATTGCGGGACTACCAATCGATTTGTTGAAACGAGCATCAACGATTTTAGCAACACTTGAATCTGGGGAAGAAAAACATCATCAAATCCCTGTTGAACCAATTAAATCTGTTGTGAAGGTACAGGAAGAGCCTGCACAGACTTCGAAAGCACAAGTGAATGAGGAAACACAGCAACTTTCTCTATTCTCTGAGCTGACTGATGAAGAACAAGGGGTTGTTACGTCATTAAAAGAACTTAATTTATTAGAAATGACGCCAATGGACGCACTGAATAAATTATATGAATTGCAAAAACAACTTTAGAAAGAAGGCGTAGACCCATGGCGAAAATCCAAGAACTATCAGAACGTTTAGCCAATCAGATTGCAGCCGGTGAAGTCGTCGAACGACCTGCATCGGTTGTGAAAGAATTGGTTGAAAATGCGATTGATGCAGGAAGCAGTCAGATTGATATCTTAGTGGAAGAAGCTGGTCTGCGAACAATTCAAGTGATAGATAATGGTGAGGGAATTTTGACCGATGACGTTGAAAGTGCATTTAAGCGTCATGCAACAAGTAAAATTCATAATCGAGATGATCTATTTCGGATTCGTACACTTGGCTTTCGTGGCGAAGCGCTTCCAAGTATTGCCTCTGTTTCTGAATTAACGATCGAAACAGCTAATCAAGAAGAAAGTCAAGGCACTTATGTAGCGCTAAAAGGTGGCGAGATTATGGAACATCGTCCAGCACCATTACGCCAAGGAACGAAGATTACGGTAAGCAATCTTTTTTTCAATACACCTGCTCGCCTCAAATATGTCAAAACGTTGCATACAGAACTCGCAAATATTGGAGATATTGTGAATCGCTTGGCGTTAAGCCATCCAAACATTGCTTTTCGCCTCGTTCATGATGGCAATAAAATGTTAGCAACAGCGGGAAATGGGGAACTCAAACAAACCATTGCTGGTATTTATGGTTTAGCTACTGCCAAAAAAATGCTAAAAATTGAAGCAAAAGATTTAGACTTTGAGCTGCTGGGTTATGTCTCGCTTCCAGAGGTAACTCGTGCCAGCCGAAACTATCTATCAACGATTATCAACGGACGTTATATCAAAAACTTTGCTTTGAATAAAGCAATTGTAGCTGGTTATGGCTCAAAATTGATGGTTGGTCGATATCCAATTGCTGTTTTAGAAATCAAAATGGATCCACTATTAGTTGATGTGAACGTTCACCCAACAAAGCAAGAAGTTCGCTTATCCAAAGAAAAAGAATTGACTGATTTGATAGCAAATGCAATACAAGAAGCACTGAGTCAAGAAAATTTGATTCCTAGTGCTGCAGATAATTTACGATTTAAAAAGAAAGTAACAGATCAGCCAAAAGTTGAACAAACAGAAATTGATTTATCTTATGCGTTTGAAGATGAAAAACCACAAAAACCACAAAGTTTAAATTTTGATCGAGAAACAAGTAGTTTTTACGTGAAAGAAACCGAACAAGCTAGTTTTGGAAAAGTTGTTGATAACTCTGTGGAAAATGTTGAAAACTTTGCTCCGTTTTCTGAAGAATTGACAAATTATCCAGAAAATAGTGGAAAAACGGTGGATAAACACGAGAACTCTGTGGAAAACTTTGTAGAAAAGTCTGTTGATAAAATTACAGAAGAGACATTATCCACTGTGGATAATGTTGAATTTCAAGAAGAACTATCCCCAACTGTTGAAATGAACGCCTCAGAACAAGTTTACGAAGACGAGCTTGCCTTGCATCCAGAATTTGGTCAAGGGAATAGTCGGGCATTGGATCAAGCCATTCAAAAATTAGAAACAGAAAAAGTAACTGAACGTTTTCCCCAACTGGAATATTTTGGACAGATGCATGGCACTTATCTATTTGCACAAAGTAGTACGGGCTTATACATTATCGATCAACATGCGGCACAAGAACGTATCAAGTACGAATATTTCCGTGAAAAAATCGGTGAAGTGTCAAATGACTTGCAAGAATTGTTGGTACCTTTTGTTTTGGACTATCCCAACAATGATGCATTGAAGCTAAAAGAAAAGAAACATTTACTTGAAGAATCCGGTATTTATTTGGAAGAATTTGGGCAAAATAGTTTCATTGTACGGGCTCATCCAACATGGTATCCAAATGGAGAAGAAGAATCGATCATCCGAGAAATGATTGATATGTTGCTGACGACAGGCAGTGTTAGCGTGAAAAAATTCCGTGAAGCAACGGCGATCATGATGAGCTGTAAACGTTCAATCAAAGCAAATCATTATTTGAATGAAGCACAAGCTCGCGTATTGCTAAAAGATTTAGCGCAATGTGAAAATCCCTTCAATTGCCCACACGGCCGACCAGTATTGATCCATTTTACTAATTCGGATATGGAACGGATGTTTAAACGTATCCAAGATCCACATTAAAAAATAGGAAAGAGGCAGAAAATGAAAATAGTATTAGCTTCTCAATCTCCTAGAAGAAAGGAATTGCTTGGTCGTTTAGTTTCTGAGTTTGCAATTCAACCAGCTGCTATTGATGAGACGCCGATTAAGGGTGAAGATCCTGTCACGTATGTTCAGCGAATGGCATATGAAAAAGCACAAGCAGTAGTGGAACAGCAAACGGAACAAACATTAGTAATTGCTAGTGACACAACGGTTGTTCATCAACAACAAATTTTAGGGAAACCGGTAGATTTAGCGGATGCAAAAGCAACGCTTCAATCATTAAGTGGGGAAACACATCAGGTATATACTGCTGTTGTCTTAAAATCAAAAGAACGTGAAGAAAAGATTTTAGCACAAGCAGAAGTAACCTTTTATCCACTAACAGAACAAGAAATCGATACGTATTTGGCGACAGGAGATTATCAAGACAAAGCAGGTTCTTATGGCATTCAAAGTTTTGCGGGTGCATTTGTCAAAGAAATAAGAGGCGATTACTACAGCATTGTTGGTTTTCCAATTGGCGCAGTTAATCAGTCGCTGAAAAAATTTGTGTTTTAAAGAAATAAAAAAATAAGAGCCACGACAATTGTCGTGGCTCTTATTTTTTTACTATTTATGAATCAAAGAGCGAAAGACTTAGCGAACTTCAGCTTGACCAACTTGTTCTTCTGGGCGAACAAGTCCAGTTTTATCAAGTGAGAAGCTGTCAATTTTTTCGGTGTTTGTTAAGACAACAAGAATGTCTGTTTTCTTGCCTGCTTGTTCTACTTGTTCGACAGCCATTTCTGCAATCAGTGAACTTGGTGTTACTAACTCGCCTTCTTGAACATGAACAGTGAACGGAGTGCCTTTTAACTCAACTGTATCTAAGCCCATGTGTACTAAAACTTCAATGCCTTCTTTAGAAAGAATACCAATGGCGTGTTTGGTTTCAAAAATGTTAGTGATTGTTCCAGTAACTGGTGAGAAAACTTTATTGTTAGCTGGTACGATAGCATAGCCGTCACCCATCATTTTTTGTGAGAAAACTGGATCATCTACGTGAGTGATTTCTTTTAGTTCACCTGCAGCAACTGCAAATAATGTTTCTGTTTTAAGTGCAGTAGTAGTAGCTTCAAATTGCGTTTTTTCTGGGACAGCTGTTGTACCATTTGCCGTTTCAAATTGTGCACCGATAGCTTCAGCAGCTGGCGAAACAGGATCAATTTTGTTTAAGATTCCTTGGCGTCTGAAAATAACTGTTAAACCAAATGGAATAAAGATGGCGATAATCATTGCGATAATGAACGGTACCCAAGACTCTGCTTGAATTGCTAAAATTCCTGGTAAGCCACCGACACCAATTGCATTTGCGCGAACGCTCATCAATGTGGCAAACATGCCAGCTAAACCAGAACCAATCATTGCGGCAACAAATGGATAAACATATTTTAAATTGATACCAAACATAGCAGGTTCAGTAACTCCTAAGTAACAAGAGATCATAGCAGGGATCGAAATTTGTTCTTCTTTCTCGTTTCCACGATGCAAGAAAATAATTGCTAAGACGGCTGAACCTTGTGCAATGTTCGACAGAGCAATCATTGGCCAAAGATTTGTTGAGCCAAAGTCTGCAATCAATTGCATATCGATTGCATTCGTCATGTGGTGAAGTCCTGTAATTACGAGTGGTGCGTATAAGAAACCAAAGACAGCACTGAATAACCAGCTGATTGAAGAAGTTAAACCAGCATTAACGACAGTTGAGATCCAGCTTCCGATTGTCCAACCAATTGGTCCTAAAATTACATGAGCCGCTAAAACAGTTGGGACTAAAGAGAAAAGTGGAACAAAAATCATCGAAATCGATTGTGGAATAATTTTTCGGAAAAAGATTTCTAAGTATGCAAGCATGAATCCGGCCAACATTGCAGGAATAACTTGTGCTTGGTAACCAATCATATCAATTTGTGCAAACCCAAAATCCCAAAATGGAATATCTGCAGCTGCAGTAGAGGCAACGCCATAAGCATTTAATAATTGCGGAGAAACTAAGGTAATACCTAAAACAATTCCTAATATTTGCGTAGTGCCCATTTTTTTCGCGATGCTCCAGGTAATTCCGACTGGTAGGAAATGGAAGATTGCTTCACCAGGTAACCATAAAAACGCATTCACGCCACTCCAAAACTGTGAGTGCTCAACGATTGTTCCACCAAGGCTATCAAATTGGATTCCTTCCAATACATTTCGAAATCCTAAAATCAGTCCACCAACAATAATTGCAGGAATCAATGGAGTAAAAATTTCAGCTAAGACAGCGACTGCTCGTTGAATAGGATTCAGATTTTGTTTTGCATATGCTTTACTTTGTTCTTTTGAAACGCCTTCTACACCAGATACAGCAACAAAATCATTGTAGAAAGTTGCTACATCGTTCCCAATGATAACTTGAAACTGTCCAGCATTAGTAAACATTCCTTTTACGCTTGGAATATCTTCTATTGCTTCCTCATTTGCGACTGCTGGATCATTTAAAACAAAACGCATTCGAGTGGCACAATGGCTGACTGCAGCAATATTTTCTTTTCCGCCGATTTCTTTTAATAATTTCTCGGCATCTGCTTGGTACTTTGTCATAAGAAAAACTCCTTTCGTTCAACTTGTCTATGCAAGTTTCTTGAGTCAACTATACTGGAATCAAAAATAAAATGCAAGCGTTTTATTCCGAATGTTGTCATTGGTCGCCGGAATCGGTTTCTTTTCTGTTAAGATGCGTCTTTTTTCGCCTTTTTTGAACGTTGAAATGAAAACAAAGCTATAGTATAGTGAAGCAATAATCGAAAAAATAATTGGGTGGAGGAATCAAAACAATGAATAAATTTAATGAAATTTTTTTGGATCTGGAGAAAAAAATTTTAGCAAAGCAGTATCCTCCGCACACACTTTTACCAAGTGAAAATCAATTAATCAAAATTTATGGCGTCTCTCGAGAAACAATTCGAAAAGCATTACAATTATTGACAACAGAAGGTTATATTCAAAAAAAACAGGGAAAAGGATCGATTGTCTTAGAGCGAAGTCGTTTTGATTTTCCAATTTCTGGTTTGACGAGTTATAAAGAATTGCAAGAAACCCAAAATATTCCAAGTGAAACGATTGTTCAAGAACTAAGTGAAACAAAAGTGGATAAGGAGTTAAGTGAAATTACTGGGTGGAAAATTGGGACGCCAGTTTGGCATTTAGTTCGGCAACGAAAAATTGCAGGTGAAGTTGTCATTTTAGATCGTGATTACTTGCTAAAGGAAGTCGTACCAACTTTGTCAATTGAACAAGCAAAGGCATCTATCTATGATTATTTTGAAAATGAACTTGGATTGACGATTGCTTATGCCCAAAAAGAAATCACAGTAGAACCTGTGACACCAGAAATCCATGAAGCCATGACCTTAAAAGACGATCCGTATGTGGTAATTGTCCGAGGATTAGTGCATCTGGAAGACACGCGTTGCTTTGAATACACAGAATCAATTCATCGATTAGATAAATTTCGTTTTGTTGAATTTGCTCGTCGCCGCAAAGTTTAATTCTTAGCAAGAAGTGAGCAGATTAGTTGCCTCTTCTCGTTGTTAGTCAGTAAGATTGACAAAAAAGGGGATGACATCAATGTCAAAAGAAACAAATCCAGTACCTGATGAAGAATTAAAACAAAAATTATCACCAATTGCTTACGCAGTGACGCAAGAAAATGCGACTGAACGTCCATTTAGCGGAAAATATGATGACTTTTATGAAAAGGGAATTTATGTTGATATCGTGAGTGGTAAACCTTTATTCAGTTCAACAGAAAAATATGACGCAGGTTGTGGCTGGCCTTCTTTTAGTAAGCCAATTAGTGAAGAGGAAATTACTGAAAAAACCGATCGCTCACATGGAATGCACAGAGTAGAAGTTAGAAGTCAAAGTGCCGATTCACATCTCGGTCATGTTTTTGATGATGGTCCGGTAGAAAAAGGTGGATTGCGTTACTGCATTAACTCGGCTGCATTAAAATTTATTCCATATGATGAAATGGCTGAAAATGGTTACGAAAAATATAAATCACTTGTTGAATGATTCAACTAACGAAAGAAGGAGAAACCTCGGAATAGGTAAGACCAAACGAGGTTTCTTTTTTATTCGCATTTTTCAGTTTTTTGTTTGAACTTGCTTAAGAGTAAGCTACTTTTTTCGGCCGTTGAAATGTGCTACAATAAAGCGAACGTATGTGTGTGAAAGAAAGAGGAAAATGGAATGTATGAATATCTAAAAGGGACGGTTACATTTATCAGCCCTTATTATATTGTGGTAGAAAATCAAGGAATTGGTTACCAAATCGCTTTAGGAAATCCTTATCGTTATAGTAGTAAGATGAACCAAGAAATCACTATTTATATCCAGCAGGTTATTCGTGAAGATGGCCATCTACTTTATGGCTTTTCTAGTTTAGAAGAGAAGCAACTTTTCTTAAGACTGGTGAGTGTTTCAGGAATTGGCCCAAAAAGTGCGTTAGCAATCATGGCAAGCGATGATCATTCAGGTTTGATTCATGCAATTGAGTCTGGTGATGTCACTTATTTAACGAAGTTTCCCGGTGTGGGTAAAAAGACTGCACAACAAATGATTCTGGATCTAAAAGGAAAACTAGGTGAAATCAGTATTGAAGCACCAATCAATTTATTTGATGAAGCAAACACGCAAGATACAACGGCATTAGCTGAAGCAATGGAAGCTTTAAATGCGTTGGGGTATAGTGCCAAAGAAGTGAAACGTGTAGAAAAACAATTACAAGCACAAGATAACTTGACTACCGATGAATACTTACGCCAAGCACTGAAATTGATGATGAAAAAATAGGAGGGAACTATGATGACAGACGAACATATTCTATCACCAGAAACTGGCGAGAATGAACTTAGTTTGGAAAAATCTCTCCGACCACATTTATTATCACAATACATTGGACAGGATAAGGTGAAGCAGGAACTCCAAATTTATATCGAAGCTGCTCGTAACCGTGAGGAACCACTCGATCATGTTCTATTGTATGGTCCGCCGGGTTTAGGAAAAACGACAATGGCAATGGTGATTGCAAATGAGATGTCTGTAAACATTCGTACCACAAGCGGGCCAGCGATTGAACGACCGGGTGACTTGGTCGCGATTTTGAACGAACTGGAAGCAGGGGATGTATTGTTTATTGATGAAATCCATCGCCTACCACGAGTAGCAGAAGAAACGCTCTATTCAGCAATGGAAGACTTTTACGTGGATATCATGGTTGGGCAGGGACCAACAGCACACCCCGTACATTTTCCTTTACCCCCATTTACATTGATTGGGGCAACGACGCGTGCAGGAATGCTTTCAGCACCGTTACGTGACCGCTTTGGAATTATTTCACACATGGAATACTACGATGAAGGTGATTTACGAGAAATCGTTCAGCGTTCTGCTTCTATTTTTCAAACGGACATTGTCGAAGACGGGGCAATTGAAATTGCACGTCGTTCGCGAGGGACCCCACGAATTGCGAACCGTTTATTAAAAAGAGTACGTGATTTTGCACAAGTCCAAGCAGATGGAAAAATTGACCGAAATATCGCCGATCAAGCACTGACTCTTTTACAAGTCGATCATGCGGGGTTAGATTACGTTGACCAAAAATTATTACGAACGATGATTGAATTGTATGGCGGTGGACCAGTTGGCTTGAGCACGTTGTCTGTAAATATTGGAGAAGAGCGTGAAACGGTTGAAGATATGTATGAACCATTCTTGATTCAAAAAGGTTTTTTGAAGCGAACACCTCGTGGAAGAATTGCTACCGCATACGCCTATGAGCACTTTGGTTATCCGTATAATAATTAATCGAAGTAACAAGTTTATTGAGATGGGAGGAGAAAAAATGGGTGACTCCATTCACACAAAACAAGTAATCAAACAGGCATTGATTCACCTATGCCAACAAAAAACATTTCGTAAAATAAGTGTTCAGGAAATCGCGCATGAAGCGAACATCAACCGTCAAACATTTTATTATCATTTTACAGACAAGTATGACTTACTTCGTTGGGTGTACTTTGAAGATGCCTTTCACTTTTTAGATCCTCATAATTTATCATTAGATAATTGGGAAGAACAGGCACTAAAAATGCTGAAAGTTATTGCTGATGGCAAAGAATTTTATAGCAATACGGTGGCGTCAGACCAAGAAGTATTGCACCAAGAATTTTCGACAATCATCCAGCAATCGTTTATCAGCATTTTTAACCAAATGGACCAAGAAAGACAATTGTCGCAACAAGATAAACTTTTTTATGCCCGCTTTTTCTCTTATGGTTGCAGCGGTGTTTTAGTCAATTGGATAACGCATGATTACCAGGAAACACCGATGGAAATCGCGATGCAACTATTTCGCTTAGCAAAAGATACGGAACTCTATTCTTACCGTCTATATGCACAGGAAGAAACAGAGTCGGATGAGTAAAGAAATAGCTGTCTTTTTATAA
Organism: Enterococcus thailandicus; assembly: GCF_001886265.1. Classification (GTDB taxonomy): domain Bacteria; phylum Bacillota; class Bacilli; order Lactobacillales; family Enterococcaceae; genus Enterococcus_B; species Enterococcus_B thailandicus. The sequence continues at coordinate 71,019 of NZ_JXLE01000006.1, read as the reverse complement.
AATGGAGGGGAAAAAATGACCAAAGTTTTATTTGTTTGTTTAGGAAATATTTGTCGCTCGCCAATGGCAGAAGGTTTGTTGCAAAAACGAGTACAGAAAACAAAACAGGCTGCTGAATTTTTGATCGATTCTGCTGCTACCAGTTCTTATGAAATTGGTTCTGCACCGCATCCAGGAACGCAAAGAATCCTTGACGAAGAAGCGATTGATACAAGTAATATGATTGCTCGCCAAATTACGCCAAAAGATTTTGAAACGTTTGATTGGATTATCGGTATGGATCAAGAAAATGTACGAGAATTACAACGAATCGCACCTGAAAATGCACAAGATAAAATCAAATTATTTATGAGTGTTGTCCCTGGAAAAGAAATGGAAGATGTTCCTGATCCTTACTTTACAAATAACTTTGAGGAAACATTTCAGTTGATTAATGAGGGATTAGATCATTGGAACTTCACATCAAAAGCAAACATAAAATAACAAGTTGTATATTAAAAAACGAACGAGAAGGTTTTAATCAGAAAGCTTATTTTCTTGTTTTTTCCATTAGATTTAGGTAAAATAAAATTACTTAATTCATTACTTTCTTAGCAAAAGGAGGAGTACATTCGATGGACGAGGAAACAGTATCACCAATGAAGAAACTTACCAAGTTAGTGACGCATACGTCGTATCAGTTTTTTGATTCTTTTGTCAATGATACAGAAGAAAAGGCCAAGAATGTACGTAAACAAGGAGAGTTTGTTCTTGAGCTTCAAAAAGCTGCGGTACAAAATAGTCTAGTTGTTTTGCAAGTGAGAGAAAATCGTTTAAGTAATAAGCATGAAACAGTATCTGGATGGGTAGCGACAAAAATCGTTGAAAAAGAACGTGTCATGATTCGTTTACGAAATGAAGAGCAACAAATTCGGATGATTCCCATTGAGCAAATTGAAAAAATCACGAGCTTATCGCCAAGTGGAGAACAAGAACGTTTATCACGTTAAGATTGGTGTTTTATTTTAAGGAAACTAAAAGAGCTTTTCTATCAGCTGATAGAAAAGCTCTTTTTTGATTTGTTTTATAAAAAAAGATCCTGCTAGCTGGGGGGCTAGCAGGAAAGGAGTTAAAAATGAAAAAGTGTTGTTAGGGTTGTTTGTTGGTATGTCTATATAATAGAGTGAAGTTGTGAATATTTTGTGACGATTTTTTTCGAAAGTTGTTAAGTTTTAGCTATAAAAAAATGTCTTTCTAATTTCGCACGTAAAGTAATCAAAAAAGTGTTACTCATTTACTGATGTGACAGTTTCTTTTTTTATAAAGCTCCAGCCTAATCCAATAACGAAACCGATAATTGCTGGAACAATCCAGCCCATGCCAAAGGAAAAGAATGGCAAATAGCTTTCAGCAAATCGTAAAATCGTTTGAACAAACGGTGTATCCTTGATGACAGCAGGTGACGCATTTAATGCGTCAAGAACAGATGCGATCAAAGTAAAGTACGTAGTCATTCGATAAACACATGCTCGTTTTTTGAACAAAGACTCGCATAATACCAATAAAATCAATGTCATTGCTAAAGGATAAATAAACATTAAAACAGGTAAAGAAATCTGGATAATCTTTGTCAAGCCGACATTAGCAACCAAGCAAGCAAGGACACTTGCTAGTGTTACGAAAAATAAATAGCTTCTCTTTGGAAAAAGTTCTGAAAAAGTTTCGGCAAATGCCGTGATTAAACCAATGCCAGTTTTTAAACAAGCAAGAATGACAATCAATGCTAGCAAGATACTTCCGTAAGTTCCTAAATAATAATCAGCGATTTGAGCTAGAGCGATTCCGCCATTTTCACTTAAAGGAAACATACCTAAACTCATCGTTCCTAAGTAAGAAAGCAGAGTATAAATGATTCCCATCAAAAGAACACTGATTGCACCCGATTTGATTGTACCTTTTGCAATATCTGATGATTTGGTAATGCCCATTCCACGAATCGTTGTGACGATAATGATTCCAAAAGCTAGAGAAGCAAGTGCATCTAACGTATTGTAGCCTTGAGTGAAACCAGTGAAGAAGGCATGTGTTTGATAATGGGGTTGGATTGGAGCATCAGCAACGGAACCAAGTGGATTCAAAAATCCTAATAAAAGTAAGATTCCTAGTAAAACTAAAAAGATTGGATTTAAAAACTTACCAACGTAATCTAAAATTTTGGTTGGTCTACGTGATAACCACCAAGCAGTAAAGAAGAATAAGATACTAAAAAGTGCTAGAAAAAGTGATTGCTGCTTTGGTGCAATGAAAGGTGCCAAGCCAATTTCAAACGAAGTGCTGGCTAACCGTGGTAAAGCAAAAAAGGGGCCAACTACTAAATAAAGTAAAATAGTAAAAATAATTGCATATTTCCGATTCACGCGTTGGGCCAGTTCATAAACACCAGAGCTTTTTGATACACCAATGGCAATAACACCCAAGAAAGGCAAGCCAATTCCGGTAACTAGGAATCCAAGATTTGCCCAAAAAACGGCTGAGCCAGCCTCTTGTCCCATATGAACAGGAAATATTAAGTTTCCTGCTCCAAAAAATAATCCAAAAAGCATTGAACCAATAAATATACTTTCTTTAAATGACAGTTTTTTTGTCATAGACGAGTCTCCTTTAAAATTCATTTTTTTTAAGGTAACAGAAATTGTGTGTGTACGCAACAATTTTCTGAAAATTTATACAGTATTATTGGTAAGTATTTTTGCAGAACCAGTGCTAAAATGAAATCAGCGTTGAAGTAAAGGAGAAAAAAATGACAAAATCAAGGTTAGAGGCATTTACAGATGGTGTGGTAGCCATTGTTTTGACCGTATTGGTGTTAGATATTGAAATTCCTGATCCTGCTAATTTTCAATCGTTGTGGGGAATTAGAAATACTTTGCTTGCGTATTCAATCAGTTTTCTCTTTGTTGCAGTGATTTGGGTTAATCATCATCGCATCTTTCAAATGGCAGATAAAATTAATTATCGAGTAGTGTGGGCAAATATCTTTTGGCTGTTTTGGCTGACACTTTGTCCATCAGTTACAAGCTGGGTCGGGAGAAATCCGACAGCATTTTGGCCTGAGATGTCTTATGTCATTGTTTACACAATGTGGAGTCTATCTTTCGGCATTTTAATCAAACAAGTTTTGAAAGCAAATAGCAAAGATTCTCATGTAGTCAAAACAGTTTCTAAGGATCATCGAAGCATGATTTCGATGATTATCAATATTGGTTTAATTATTGGGGTCTTTTTTCAACCATTGATTGGCTTGTTTGGACGTTTCCTTGTATCTGGTTTATGGGTATTGTCCTATAAAAAATCAGACTATTACTATCAGAAAATCTTTTTACACAAAAGAAAAGAAGTGAGCAAATAAAGAAACTCTTTTTCCAAATCTAATTTCTTTTGGAAAAAGAGTTTCTTTATTTTTTTCGTTCATATTTCAAATGATAAATGGTTAATAAAGCAATAAACCAAATTGGAGTTAAGAAAAATGCCAGTCGAGTATCTTCACCTAAGATCAATACACCACAGACGAATAACATGTAGAGAAAGACAAGATAGTTACTAATCGGATAAAAAGGCATCTTGAATGAATGTGACTTCTTCCCTAAGATACTCCGACGATATTTTAAATGAGTATACACAAGCATGCTCCAGATAAATAAGAAACAAGTGGTTGCAATGCTACTGACTAAAGTAAAGACCTCACTAGGCATAATGTAATTAAGAACAACTGAAATAAAAATAATAATTGTTGAAAAGACCAATGATTGTCCTGGTACATGATGAGTGGTTAATTTTTTAAATCGTTTAGGTGCGCTCCCTTCTTGTGAAAGAGAACGAAGCATTCGTCCAGTGCTATAAATTGCACTATTACAGGCAGATGCCGCAGCACTTAAAACGACCAAATTGATGATTGAAGCAGCCATCGTAATACCAATTTCAGAAAATACTTCCACAAACGGACTTTCATTTGCGTTTAGACTGTTCCAAGGGTAGATTGACATGATGACAAATAGAGAACCTAAATAAAATAAAATGATGCGAATTGGAATATTATTGATTGCTTCTGGCAAGACTTTTTCCGGATTCTTTGTTTCACCAGCAACCAAACCAACTAATTCGATACCAGCGAAGGCAAAAGTAACCATTTGAAAGGAAAGAATAAATCCTTTTGCACCTTTTGGAAAAAATCCTCCATGTGACCACAGAGTTGAAATAGCAGCAGGGCCAGCACTTGTTTGATAATGGGTGAGAATCATGTAGACACCAACAAGAATGAAGGCAATAATGGCAACCACTTTGATTAGTGCAAACCAAAATTCTAGTTCACCAAAAAGTGAGACAGCGACCATGTTCAAAGCAAGCAGTAAAATGAGAGCAATTAGTTCTGGAAGCCATTGAGGAACACCAGGTGCCCAATACCGAACGTACATCCCAATTGCGGTTAAATCTGCCATAGCAATTGCAATCCAACAAAACCAATAAGTCCATCCTGTAACAAACGCCGCTTTTTTTCCAAGATACTCTGCAATAAAATCTAGGAAAGAGTGATTGTTTGTGTTGGATAAAAGCAACTCACCTAGCGCACGCATAATGAAAAAACAAATACAACCAGTAATCAAGTAAGCGAGTAAAATGGAAGGCCCCGCTAACTGAATCGTCTTTCCGGAACCTAAGAAAAGGCCAGTCCCAATTGCTCCCCCAATTGAAATCAGTTGGACATGCCGATTCTTAAGTCCCCGCTGTAGTTCTTGTTCATTTTCGTCCATAAAATAATCATCCTAACTAAAAAGTAATTATCTTAAGTTTAAGAGAGTTTTCAGAAAATGACAACTTTGTTTTCTAAATAGGTGGAAAAAAGTTCCTAAAATAAACAAATAAGCTCCGTCAAAATAGGGTATAGCTATTCAAAAAAGTTTTCTGATTGTTAGAAATGAAAACGCAGGTTAATCAACTATCTTTGGACTTCAATGAAGGATGACAACAAAAAAACTAGGATCTTGCTTGATCCTAGTTTTTTGTTTGAAGATTTATTTGTTTAAAATGCGTGATAAGAATTCTTTTGTTCGATCTTCTTTTGGATGAACAAAGATATCTTCAGGCGAGCCTTCTTCTGCGATGATCCCTTTATCCATGAAGATGACGCGATCCGAAACATCTTTTGCGAATTCCATTTCATGTGTCACGATAATCATTGTTAACCCAGTGTGAGCTAAATCTTTCATTGTGTTTAGAACTTCACCAACCATTTCTGGATCTAATGCTGAAGTTGGTTCATCGAATAATAAAACATCCGGATCCATAGATAACGCGCGTGCGATAGCGACACGTTGTTTTTGACCACCAGATAGTTGAGAGGGTCTCGCTTCGATGTAGCGATCCATGCCAACTTTTTCTAAATTTTCAATGGCGATTTTTCGTGCAGATTCTTTATCTCGTTTTAAAACGGTCACTTGACCGGACATACAGTTTTCTAAAACATTCATATTATTGAATAAATTGAACGATTGGAACACCATACCTAAGTGTGTACGGTATTTCGGCAAATTATATTTAGGGGCTAAGACATTTTCACCTTCGTAAATAATTTCGCCACCGGTTGGTTTTTCTAGAAGATTGATACAGCGTAAGAAGGTTGATTTACCTGAACCAGAAGATCCGATAATCGTTACAACTTCACCTTTATTAACCGTCACGTTAATGTCTTTTAGTACTTCGTTTTCACCAAAGCTTTTTCTTAAATGATTGATTTCAATAATTGTTTCGCTCATGTTTCTTCCTCCTTATTCTTGCAAGTTTGAATTTTCGACTTCTTCAATTTTTGTGTAAGCTGAAGGGCCATCGATTTTCTTTTCAACAAAACGCAAGATTCTCGTAATTGTAAAGGTCATAACTAAGTAAATAATCCCTACAATCGTAAAGGTTTGGAAGAATTGGAAGTTTGCCCCGGAAGCAGAGTTTCCTTGGAAGAACAAGTCTGCTACACCAATTACACTCAATACAGCTGTGTCTTTAATGTTGATTACAAATTCATTACCTGTTGCTGGTAAGATGTTTCGTAGGACTTGAGGAATCACAACTTTACGCATCGTTTGTCCATGTGTCATCCCGATTGCTTGTGCGGCTTCAAACTGGCCTTCATCTACGGCGAAAATACCACCACGAACGATTTCTGTCATATAAGCACCTGTGTTGATTGAAACAATAAATAATGCTGCAATTGTCCGGTTCAATGAAATACCAAATGCTAAAGCTAATCCATAGAAGATAACCATTGCTTGTACCATCATCGGTGTCCCGCGGAAAACTTCGATATAAATTGAAAGCAGACCGTTTGCGATTTTTTGGAAAAACTGCGTAACTTTATTATCTGATTCAGGGATTGTACGGAAAACACCAATCAATAAACCAAGGGTTGTTCCGACAATTGTACCAATCAATGCGATGAATAATGTAAGACCTGCACCGCGAAGAAACATTTCCCCATATTGGTTCCAAATATTTTTGAAATCGGTAAAGATTCCTGATTGTTCTTCTTCGTCAGTTGAAGCAGGCTGGTCCTTGATTGCTTGATCCATCATTGCAGTACGCTCATCTTGTGAGATACCTGAAAGAATTCCATTGACTTTTTGAATATCAGTATCATTTTTGCGCATCCCGATGGCAATTTGAACATCTTCTGCATTTGTTTCAAAACCATTTTCGCCTGTGAATTCCAACATTTTTAGGTCTTTATTCACGCTAGTAGCTGTGACACCTTCAGGTCGCTCGCTGACGTAACCATCAATCATTCCAGAAGCTAAGGCAGTCCTCATAGCAGAGAAATTATCCATTGCTTGTTGCTTTTGAACATTTGGAATTTGGTCGATGACACTATAGTGGAAGGTATTTAATTGTGCAGTGATTTTCGCATTTTCTAAGTCAGCTAGTTTTTTTGCATTCGCAAAGTTGCCGTCTTTTTTAACTACCACAACTAATTGAGACTCATAGTAAGGGTCGGTGAAATCAATTTCTTTTTTTCTTTCCGCAGTCGGGCTCATCCCTGCGATGATTGCATCAATTTTTCCTGATTGAAGAGCAGGGGCTAAACCATCCCATTTTGTTTGGACGATAACTAAATTTTTTCCTAAGCCGTCAGCAACTTTTTTTGCGATTTGAACATCATAGCCACCAGCGTAACTTTTTTGTCCGTCAATTGGTAATGCGTTGTTCTTATCCGTTTGTTGAGACCAGTTGAATGGAGCGTAACCTGCCTCCATCCCAACGCGAAATTCGTTGTCGGGTGTTTTTTCATCGGCAAAAGCAGATGTGCTTACGCTAAATAATGAAAAGATAAATGCAAATAATACGGTAACTGAAACAAAATTTTTATTCATGTTCTTTCTCCTCTTCTTTCTGATACATCTTGAACGAGCGGTCTGATTGAACAATGAGTTGCAGCTGCTTATCTAAAAAAACAAAAAACGACCATCAAGCTTGTAAATACAAAATGGTCGTTAAAATTATCGGTCGATAAACCCCACACAAACCATAGCGCAACTTAGCATCACTGCTAAGACAGTCCGCAAGCTGTTAACTTGCGTCCCAACGTAAACTTTAAGCAAAAAAGAGTACATTTCGGCGATCCTCCCTAGTCCTGTTTCAACATGTTTGCTTCACTCCACAGGGGTAATGATTCTCGCGACCTCTACCTCATTGATTGAGGTAATCCCGTATTCAGTTATTTATACAAAAAGAAGTTTACGTTATTCTGGGGGCTTTGTCAATCAATTACCATTATTTTTCTGAAAATTGTTGATAAATATAGGGAATATAGGATGAATTTAAATGTTTTATGAAAAGAGGAGGAAAGGTGTATGTTGTTGAAAGAGAATAAATATGCAATGAGTGAATAGGAAGAGACAAAAAAGAAACTACGGCAATCATCAAAAAACGAAAATTGCTGTAGTTAGTCAAACTAAATTGATCGTTTATCAATTGTTAGGCTGCGGCTTTTGGTTCGCGACCTAAGATTGCTTGTAAAATAACTGTTACACCATAAATTGCTAACACTAAATAAATCAGGCTAGAATACTGAGTGATTCCCCAACCCCATGTGCGATAAACAGCTAATGTAATGGCTAAAACAATTGCAGCGATAACGTCAAATAACGCGAATGCCCATAGATTGCCGTTTTCTTTACGTACGAAATAGAAGATAGAGAAAAAGACGCTTAAGGCTAACCAAGCGATGCACGCTAAAATAACGCCCCAGTAAATGAAAAATGGTACCATATTGATTCACCTCTCTTTTATACAGCCTGTATTGTAGCACGTTTTCATTTCTTTGTCAGTTGTCATTGTGATAAAATTCGCAAGAAATGGAATCGTTTTACTTTTAGTGCGTGTTTTCATGTTAAAATTTAATTGTTTACCAATCAAAAAATGGTAGGTGAAATGTAGCAAATTGTAAATAAAAGAAGCACACATTTTTGAAAACGGATGTGTATCGATAAAAAGATGATTGTTGGTATAAGTATTCAACAAATTTTTTAATCATTCTTTTCTCGTGCTTTCTTTTTTGTTGAATTCAGTATAATAAAGATGAGGTGAGGAACATGAATGACCAAATAATGGATAAAATAGTTCAAGAAGTCTTATCTAGTCAGTCGATTACTTTTTTAACAGGAGCAGGCGTTTCGACACCTTCGGGAGTTCCAGATTACCGTTCGTTAAAAGGTGTGTATGCAGGAATGGAACAGCCAGAGTATTTATTAAGTACTCAAGCGTTGGAACATGAGCCAGAAAAATTTTATTCGTTTGTAAAAAAATTATATCATCCTCAGGCAGAACCTAATATTATTCATTTGGAAATGGCACAGCTAGCGACGAATAAGCAAGTTGCTGTTGTATCACAAAATATTGATGGTTTGCACGAGCGAGCAGGAAGCAAGCAGCTAGTCAATTTTCATGGGAGCTTGTATCATTGTCATTGTCGAAAGTGTGGTAAGAATGTGGCATGGCAAGCTTATTTAGAAAGTGACAGACATCAAGCGTGTGGTGGGCAAGTTCGCCCAACTATCGTTTTATATGGTGAAGGATTCCAGCAAGCGACGATTGACGCAGCCGTTTTTGCTGTGGAGCAAGCTGATTTAATCGTTATTGTAGGAACAAGTTTTCAAGTACATCCTTTTTGTGATTTGATTCAATACCGAAAAAAAGGTGCTCAGATAATCGTCATCAACCAGACACCAATTTTACTTTCCGCAGAACATTCGTTTATCCAAGAAGATGGCGCAAAAGTATTTCAAAAAATTCATGAAGCGAGGATTAATAATGACAGAGTTTAAAACAGAAAAAGAAAAAATGATTGCGGGTGAACTTTATTTTGCAGGTGATCCTGAATTAGTGGCAGATCGAAGTTTTGCACGAGAACAAGCAAAATTAATTAATCAAGCAGAAGACTCAGCGATCCGTTCACAATTAGTTAAGGAAACTTTTGGTAAAACAGGTGAAAATATCTACGTTGAACCAGCAGTCAACTTTGACTATGGATACAATATTTTTGTTGGCGAAAACTTTTATGCGAATTTTAATAATACATTTTTAGATGTAAGTACGATTGAAATTGGTGATAATTGTATGTTTGCACCGAATGTTCAACTGTATACGGCAACGCATCCGCTACACCCAGTCAAAAGAAATAGTGGATTAGAGTACGCAAAGCCAATCAAAATTGGGAACAACGTATGGCTTGGCGGAGGAGTTATCATTACACCTGGTGTTACTTTGGGGAACAATGTAGTCGTTGGTGCAGGTTCAGTTGTGACCAAGTCTTTTCCGGATGATGTTGTAATTGCGGGAAATCCTGCCCGTGTAATTAAAACGATCAGTATTGAAAAAGCAGCACCGTCATTAGCAAATTTACGTGAACAAGTGGATATTATCGACGAAAAATTAATTGAGTTGCTAGAAAAACGATTGGATGTAGTTACCGAAATCAGTCAGTTAAAACAAGAAACTCAGCAAGCCATTTTCGATGAGGGCCGTGAACGAGAAGTTTTAGCAAAGGTCAAAAAATGGGTAAAGAATCCAGATTATGAAGAAACAGCAGTAGCTATGTATACTGATTTGATGCAGCAATCCCGCGGATATCAAGCGAAATTACGTGGGGAGGAGTGAAAATGGTAGAAGGAGAATTACGGCGACAACAAATCATGCAGACATTAGCAAGTGCAGAAAAACCAGTTAGTGCAAGCAAATTTGCTAAAAAATTTGGGGTTAGCCGCCAAATCATCGTAGGAGATATTGCCTTGCTCCGCGCAGCAGGAGAAGAGGTGGTTGCAACAGCACGTGGGTACATTTTGGAATCAAATGAAACAAATACAGGCTTTGTTAGCAAGATTGCTGTACAACATGAGCGCCAACAAACGGAAGAGGAATTACAAATTATCATTGAGCATGGTGGAGAAGTAGTGGATGTTATTGTAGAGCATCCTCTTTATGGTGAACTTGTAGGTATGTTGCACTTAAAAACGAAGCAAGACATAGCTTCTTTCATGAAACGTTATGAAAAAAGCCAAGCAACGTTACTATCAGAGCTAACCGCAGGCATTCATCTACACACCATTCGCTATCCTGATGAAGCCACGTTAAAAAAAATCAAACGTGCATTGTCAACTGCACATATTCTTTATGAGGATTAGTTAGAAATGAAAAAAGTTCGCTTAAACTCAACTATTTAAGTTGAGATTTTAAGCGAACTTTTTTGTTAATTACTTAAATAATTAGGTGAAGCCAATTGTTGCTTGATAATTTTGGTTGGAATCACAAATTCAGGTGTTCCCATGTAATAAGGAGCTATTTCGCCTTGCGCAAAAGTGATAATCAATTGGTGTTTGGTGTTGATATAGAAAGTTTGATTAGGCTTGATTTGTTTGAATGGTTGGACATCAGTTGGTTGGTCAGCTGCTTCAGACCAATAAATTTGATTCGGATCAGCTTTCATTTGTTCGTTCATCTGTTGCTTGATTTCCTCGCTGATTACAGAAAGGTAGTCTTCATTTTTAAAAATCAATGGTAAAGAAACCACGACATTCAACTTTTTATCAATCGTATCGTATTGGGTCGTTGTGGCAGAGCTTCCTTGAATCTGAGTCAACGTTCGTTTGACTACTAAGAAACGAGAGTCATCCACAACTTTTTCAAAGTCTCCAGTAACAGAAACACGTGAGCCATCAAAGAATTGTTTTTTGACTTGTTGAAATTCAGCTTGAGCTTCTTTCAAGTATTTTTTGTTTAAAGCAGTAGCAACTTTTGTTGGTGTAGCTGTTTCGATTTTTGGTACGTCAATTGCTATCTCACTAGCTTCTTTTTTTGCTGTTAATGTTTGCAATGTAACCAACTGAACTAACTTATCGAAGCCTGGAAGGACACTAGCAGCTTCACCAACGCCCGGAAATAAGTTGACAGCCAGTATAAATGTCAGGGCGAGCGCTAAGGCACTTTGAGTGGCACGATTTCGGAAACGTCTCCAGGAATATTTTTTCTTTTCTTTATGAAAGAGGTTGGTCACTTGTGTGTGTAAGTCTTCTGGTAATGTTTGTTGACGATATTGCTTGGAAAAATTTCTGATTACGGTTTTTACAAAATCCTTCATGAAAATCTTCTCCTTTGATTATTCTAGTTTGCTTCTTAATTCATTCAAGCTTCGATATAGTTTTGTTTTGATCGTGTTCTCATTCAGCGCTAAAATGACAGAAATCTCTTTGAGGGTAAAGCCTTCAAAAAATTTTAATAAAATAATTTCACGATTAGGGCTGCTGATTTGATTGATGATTTCTTCTATTTCGAGATAACTATGTTGCGAGTCGTTCAAGAAAGACCATGACTGTTCATTTTGATCGAGATATTCGGCTTCGCGTTTGTTTTTTCGCCAAAAATCAATAGAAACAGAAATGAGGATTCGAAAAAACCAAGCATTAAATTCTTCGATTTCATGGAAATTTTTCTTTTGAATAGCTTTCAATGCTTTTTCAAAACTTTCTTGGATAATATCTAGTGCATCTTCCTTTGAATGGGAATAGTTAAAAGCTAGACGATACATTTTTTCATATTGTGTGTCCGCCAGTTCTTCTAACGCTTTTATATATTTTCTTCTCTTCCAACCATCGAAAACCATGTGTCTGGGTCACCCTCCTTTCTCATCTATTTATATAGACGAATTAGATTGCTAAAAAGTTTCATATTTTTTCATTTTATTTAAGCTGAATTGATTCTATGTAACGGGCCAAGCAGCATTAGGACAGAAAGACTTGTTCTTTGATAATAAAAGACAAAAAAATAAACTCGTCAACCAAAAATGAGGTGAGGCGAGTTTATTTTTCGACGATAAATTTTTCTGTTGAAGCAAGAAGTGCTAGCTAAAATCTGCTATCTTAGTCGATAACAAGCACGCCTTCTTTAAGAGAAAATGGATTAGCTTCATTGATGTGGTCATAGAACATAACCCCGTTGATGTGATCAATTTCATGTTGAACAACAATAGCTTCGTAGTTTTTTAAACGAATTTTTTGTTTTTGTCCGTCTGCGTCATAATAAGAAATCGTTACTTTTGCGTGACGAACGACATAACCTGGAACTTCACGATCAACAGATAAGCATCCTTCACCTTCACCAAGACAAGCATCTTGAACAGAGTGGCTTAAAATTTTTGGATTATACATCACTGTACTTAAAGTGGGTTCGGCTACTTCTGGATCTGCACTAGGCACATGAACAGCGATGATCCGTTTTGAAATATCTAATTGTGGTGCAGCTAGACCAACACCTCCACGTAAGTTTAATTCTTCCGCTTTAATAGGATCTTGGCTGTTTTTTAGAAATTCCATCATTTCTTTTCCTAATGCGATGTCTTCCTCACTAAGTGGAAGAGAAACTTCGCTTGCTACTTCACGTAAAGTTGGATTGCCTTCACGAATAATATCATCCATTGTAATCATGGAAAATGACTCCTTTCATCTAAGACTTGAATATGACAAGTCACTTTTCGCACTATAGTGTAACATAAAATAAAAAAAGTAGTAGTTAGATTGTTTGAAAACTATTCTTTCTTAATGATTCTTTACTTGATTTATAGCATCATTTCAGGTAAAGTATAGCTGTGTGTTTAAGCACGCGTCCTGTCACTTGGTTAAGCGAATCACCAACGTTTTACTCAGTCACAGGGAAATATTCGAAAGAGGTGGAAACAATGGCAATTTCAAAAGAACGTAAAAACGAAATCATTAAAGACTATGCACGCCATGAAGGAGATACTGGTTCTCCAGAAGTACAAATCGCTGTATTAACTGAAGAAATCAATCACTTGAATGAACATGCACGTGTTCACAAAAAAGATCACCATTCATACCGTGGCTTGATGAAAAAAGTTGGTCACCGTCGTAACTTGTTAGCTTACTTACGTAAAACTGACGTTCAACGTTACCGCGAATTAATCCAACGTCTAGGTCTACGTCGTTAATTTAATTTAAAGAGAGTGAGGTTCACATGAATCTCACTTTTTTTACTGTGAAACCAAAAGAATCTGTGATTAAGCATGATGGACTCCTACTAACCAAATGAAAGTTGCTAACTCGCCAAAAAGGATTGGCGGTTTTCATTTGTTTAGTAGCGTCTTGCTTTCACGAAATGGAAAAGGAGAAGTTATGTCAGAAAAACAAGTATTTAAAATGACATGGGGAGGCCGTCCCTTAGAAGTAGAAGTCGGTCAATTAGCAAAACAAGCGAATGGAGCTGTTTTAGTTCGTTATGGTGACACTGTAGTATTAAGTGCAGCAGTTTCTTCTAAAGAAGCAAAAGATACAGATTTCTTCCCATTAACAATCAACTATGAAGAAAAAATGTATGCGGCTGGTAAAATCCCTGGTGGTTTCATCAAACGTGAAGGTCGTCCAAGCACAGAAGCAACATTGACTGCACGCTTGATTGATCGCCCAATCCGTCCAATGTTTGCGGAAGGCTTCCGTAATGAAGTTCAAGTGACAAACATCGTAATGAGTGTTGAAACAGATTGTTCACCAGCCATGGCTGCTATGCTAGGTTCATCTTTAGCATTATCAATTTCTGATATTCCTTTTGATGGCCCAATCGCAGGTGTTGAAGTTGGTCGTGTAAATGGCGAGTATGTCTTGAACCCAACTGTTGAACAAGCAGAACAAACGGATATCGAGCTATCTGTTGCAGGAACAAAACAAGCGATTAACATGGTTGAAAGTGGCGCTAAAGAAGTTTCTGAAGAAGATATGCTAGGTGCATTGCTTTTTGGATTTGATGCAATCAAAGAATTAGTTGCTTTCCAAGAAGAAATCGTTCAAGCTGTCGGCAAAGAAAAAATGGAAGTTACTTTATTGCAAGTAGATGCAGATCTTAAAAACGAAATTTTTGCTGCTTCATACGAAACAATGAAAACTGCCGTTATGACGGAAGAAAAACTTGCACGAGAAGACAATATCGAACAAGTAAAAATTGATATTCGTGAAGCATACGCTGAAAAATTTGCCGATCACGAAGATGAAGCACATCTAGCTAAAGAAGTGAAACAAATTACAGAAGATCTAGAAAAAGATGTTGTTCGTGAATTAATCACGATTGACAAAATTCGTCCAGATGGTCGTAAATTAGATGAAATTCGTCCACTTGCTTCAGAAGTTGGCTTATTACCACGTGTCCATGGTTCAGGTTTATTTACTCGTGGACAAACGCAAGCATTATCTGCTTGTACACTTGCGCCGTTAGGAGAACATCAAATCATTGATGGCTTAGGGGTTGAAGTGAGCAAACGATTCATTCATCATTATAATTTCCCACAATTTTCTGTTGGTTCAACTGGTCGCGCAGGCTCACCAGGTCGTCGCGAAATTGGACATGGGGCTTTAGGTGAACGTGCATTGGCACAAGTTATTCCTGCTGAGGAAGACTTCCCTTATACAATTCGTTTAGTAGCAGAAGTTTTAGAATCAAATGGTTCTTCTTCTCAAGCAAGTATCTGTGCAGGTACATTAGCATTGATGGATGCAGGTGTTCCAATTAAAGCGCCTGTTGCTGGTATTGCAATGGGACTTGTTTCTGATGGCGAAAACTACACAATCTTAACTGATATCCAAGGGCTAGAAGATCACCTTGGCGACATGGACTTTAAAGTTGCTGGAACAAAAGACGGAATCACTGCCTTACAAATGGATATCAAAATTCAAGGGATCACTGAACAAATTCTAAAAGAAGCATTGGCTCAAGCAAAACAAGCGCGTATGGAAATCTTAGAAGAATTGACTTCAACGATTGCTGCACCACGTGAAGAGTTAAGCCAATACGCACCGAAAATCGAAATGATTCAAATTGAACCTTCTAAGATCAAAGATGTGATTGGTAAAGGTGGCGACACGATTAACGGAATCATCGAAGAAACAGGTGTTAAAATTGATATTGATCAAGATGGTAAAGTAAGTATTGCTTCCGCTGATTCAGAAATGATCAAAAAAGCCATTAAGATCATCGAAGATCTTACAAAAGAAGTAAAAGTTGGCGAAGTTTACTTAGGTAAAGTTGTCCGAATTGAAAAATTTGGCGCATTCGTTAACTTGATTAAAGGAAAAGATGGCTTGGTTCATATTTCTCAATTAGCAAACGAACGTGTCAACAACGTTGAAGATGTCGTTAAACTTGGTGACGAAGTTCTTGTGAAAGTAACAGAAATCGACAAACAAGGTCGTGTAAACTTATCTAGAAAAGTTTTGTTGAACGACGATGAAGCTTCAAAAGAAACGAAATAAAAACTGATTCATTAAAAGCTGAAAGCGAGACATTATAAATGTTTCTGCTTTCAGCTTTTTTATGTGAGAAAACAGAAATCGCCGGTAGAATTTTTACTGAAAAAAGCTTATCCATTGGTAAGACTAACTAAATAAGCGTAAAATCAAGTATATAAAGACTGAAGGAGGACGCGACATGTTAAGCTTTTTGGGCGCGCTTGTTGTTGGTAGCGTATTAGGAATGATTGCCGGAGCGATTTTGGGAAAAGATGTTCCCGGTGGCTGTACAGGAAATATTGTCGTTGGTGCTCTGGGTAGCTGGTTGGGTGAATTGATTTTAGGTGAATTTGGTCCAGTAATTATAGACGTTTATTTAATTCCAGCTTTGCTTGGCGCAATTTTGTGCTTAGTCATTTATTACTTCATTATTGAGCGGTTATTTCGCAGTTGAATCACTTACTAAAAGTGGTTGACACGCAGGATGTTTCCTAAGATAATGAGAAGAAGTTTAGGAAATAAACGATAAAAAATAATGATTTTAGGTTACTAGCGTAGCAAAGATATCGCTGGTTTGATGCTTTTTATCAGATTCAAGTGATAGTTGTTTTGGCTGTTGCTTGAATCTTTTTTTTATTTTGTTTTCTAAATGCTAATTTGGGGACAGAAATGAGGGAGAAAAGTTGACAACAAAAAAGAATGTCAAAAAATTGTCAGCTGCAGGTCTTTTGGTAGCAATGGGTGTGGTTTACGGTGATATCGGAACTAGTCCATTGTATGTAATGAAGGCAATTGTAGGTGATAACGGGGGACTGCAAGGAATAAATCCTGACTTTGTCATTGGCGCAGTTTCACTAATTTTTTGGACATTGACTTTATTAACAACGATTAAATACGTTGTGATTGCACTAAATGCGGATAACCATGGAGAAGGTGGTATCTTTTCTTTGTATACTTTAGTGAGAAAAGGTGGCAAGTATTTAATTATTCCAGCAATGATAGGTGGAGCGGCATTACTTGCTGACGGTGTCTTAACGCCAGCAGTAACAGTTACAACCGCAATTGAAGGATTAAGAGGTATACCGCTGTTTTTTGAACGGTTTGGAAATGATCAAACAATTATCGTAATCATTACTTTAGTGATCATCTTGACTTTATTTATGGTTCAGCGCTTTGGTTCTGAATTAGTTGGGAAAGCATTTGGCCCAATCATGTTCTTATGGTTTACTTTTTTGGGCGTGATGGGTGTCATGAACTTTAGTCAAGACTGGACAGTTGTGCGTGCAATCAATCCTTATTACGCAATTCAGTTATTACTTAGTCCAGATAATCGGCTAGGTTTATTTATTTTAGGAAATGTTTTCTTGGCAACAACTGGGGCAGAAGCATTGTATTCAGATTTAGGTCATGTTGGTAAACTAAATATTCGTTTGAGCTGGCCATATGTCAAGCTTTGCCTGATGTTGAATTATTTTGGACAAGCAGCTTGGTTAATCAACGTGTATCAAAATCCAGAAATTCAAAAAATTGAAAATCTGAATCCATTTTTCCAAATGATGCCAAATAGTTTAACTGGTTTTGGCGTTGTATTTGCTACAATTGCTGCGGTGATCGCTTCACAAGCATTGATTTCAGGTTCGTTTACGTTAGTCTCTGAAGCAATCAAATTGAAACTATTACCAAGATTGAAAATTATGTACCCCGGAAGCAGTATTGGTCAAATGTACATTCCAGCAGTGAACTTTATGCTATGGCTGGCTTGTTCGATTATCGTGATTACTTTTAGAACATCACATCGTATGGAAGCAGCATATGGGTTATCAATTACGGTTACGATGTTGATGACGACAGCACTACTTTATTTTTATTTGATTCAAAGTGGACATAGTCATTGGTTAGCACATCTTGTAACATTTTTCTTTGGAGCGATTGAGATAGTTTTCTTTTTATCAAGTATTGTGAAATTCTTCCATGGTGGTTTTGTGGCAGTTTTGATTGCGTTACTTATTTTGACTGTCATGTTTATTTGGGAAAGAGGAAATATTATTCGAGAGTCAGTGGCTGAAGATGTTCCACTTCGCGAATATATTCCTCAGTTAGCACAATTGAGAAAAGATACGTCGTTACCTGTTTATCAAACAAACGTCGTCTTTTTGGTACCTAACATGGAAGACGATCAGATTGGGAAACAATTTGTTTATTCGATTTTAGATAAGCGACCAAAGCGTGCGGGTGTCTATTGGTTTGTGCATGTAGAAGTTACGGATGAGCCTTATACTAAAGAGTATCAAATCGAAATGATGGATACTGATTTCATTGTTCAAGTAAAACTGTTCCTTGGTTTTCGTGTAGAGCAGGAAATCAATGTTTATATTCGTCAAATCATTCACGATTTGATGAAGGAAGGCCGATTACCGAAACAACCACAACGTTATTCACTCACACCAGGCAGAGAAGTGGGCGATTTCCAATTTATTTTGATTGATGAAGTTTTGTCGAATGTCACATCATTAAGCAAGTGGGATCGACAAATTATGCAAGCAAAATTAGCTATCAAAAAATACACGACGTCACCAGAAACATGGTTTGGTTTAGAATATAGTGAAGTCAAACATGAAACAGTCCCATTATTTATTGGACATACACGTAAGACTTGGTTGAAAGAACGAAAAGAAAACGAGTAAAAAGGTTGGGACAAAATTTTGTCCCAACCTTTTTTGTTTCTATGCTTCTAAAGTACGCTCTAATTGTTGTTGCTCATCCAATTTTCGTAGCTTTTTGATTGCTTTGAAATAAGAATAAAGTAATACGGCAACAGAACCAATCCATGCTAAAGGTGAAGCTGCAGCAGCACCAGGATAGCCCCACAAAGCTGTTAGAAAAATGGCTGCGAATGAACGCATAATAAGCTCCATAATCCCAGCAATTGTTGGAATCTTACTTTGACCAAGTCCTTGCAACGTGTAGCGTAAAATAAATAAAATGGCTAGTATCCAGTAAAGCGAACCATTAATATTAAAATAAATTTGTGCTAACTCAAACACACGCGTCTCGCTGGCATCGACGAATAGGTGGACAAAAGAGTGACCAAAGATAATAACGACTGCTCCTGCAATGATACTAAAGCCACCACTCATCAGGAGACACTGCTTCACCCCTTTTAATATGCGGCCATATTCTTTGGCACCATAGTTTTGGGCAGTAAATGTCGCCATTGTGATTCCAAAAGACATCATTGGTTGCGTAGCGAATTGATCAATCCGACCTGCTGCGGCTTGAGCGGCAACAACATCTGTCCCTAAACTATTAAGAGCTGATTGTAAAATGATTGCCCCAATAGCGATGATTGATGCTTGAAAGGCCATGGGTAACGAAATATTTAAATGAGTACGAATTTCTTTTTTATCAAAAACAAAATCTTTTTTGCGTAATTGAAGTAACGGAATCTTTCTTTTGATATAAATCAAGCAAAGCAAGCTCGACGCAACTTGAGCAATCACTGTTGCAATCCCAGCACCTTCTACGCCCATGCCGAAGTGAATAATAAAAACTAAATCTAAAATCACATTGATAATCACAGCGATAATCAGGAAAAAGAGGGGTGTACGACTGTCACCCAATGCACGAATGACATTTGATAATAAATTGAAGCTCATGGATGCGAAAAGCCCCATTAAGATGATTGAAATAAATGCTTGGGCTTGATCAATGATTTCTGGAGGAGTTTGCATGAGCTGTAACATCGGACGAATGAATAAGAGACTGAGAACGGTTAAAATGATTGTAACGACGAGA
Organism: Enterococcus thailandicus; assembly: GCF_001886265.1. Taxonomy (GTDB): domain Bacteria; phylum Bacillota; class Bacilli; order Lactobacillales; family Enterococcaceae; genus Enterococcus_B; species Enterococcus_B thailandicus. The sequence continues at coordinate 51,421 of NZ_JXLE01000006.1, read as the reverse complement.
CTAATGATGATGCTGGTAGCAAAACTTTTCTTTAGACCACGATAATCTTGGGCACCAAAACGTTGAGCCGTAATAATTGCTAAACCTGCTGTTAACCCTTGAGCAAAACCAATAATCAAAAAAGTTAAGCTTCCGGTTGAACCAACAGCAGCTAAGGCATTCTTTCCTAAAGTTTGACCTACAATGATCATGTCGACCATATTGTAAAATTGTTGGAAAATATTCCCAATCAAGAGGGGAATCGTAAAAATAAAAATTAGTTTCGCTGGATTCCCTTTGGTTAATTCACGCATCTGTACAACTCCTATTCGTAACATATTTAGTTAGTAGTATAGAGTTTTTATCGTGGAAATACTATAAAAAATTCGTGAAAATAAAAAAAGCTAAGGCTTGGAATTTTCTCCAAGTTCTCAGCTTTCTTTTTTCATTAAAACCTAAACTATTTTTAGACTAGTATTGTTTGATTTCGCTAGGTAAAAGAATCGTTTCTCTTGTACCATCATCATAAGCATAAACTTGTGTAGGAAACTGACTAGAATATGCAAAAGGTAAATCAATGTCCATCTCAACAGAACTTCCTGGTTGAGAAAAGTGCATAGTTACTTTTCCATGATTGTTAACAATATCAAAGGCAAGGATATTGTCTAACGGAATAACTCCTTTGAGGTCTAAGTCAATAATAAACCAGATACTGTCGATCAATTCACCGGGCATACTCGATACTACACCGACAGAGGCATAACGATTGCGTTCGCTGTCAAAACTTTCAAACATCTGTTTAACCTCCTTTGTTTCTTCAATCCTTCTATTAAATAGTATAAGACAAATTGAAAAAACTTGCTTTTGTGAGGATTTATTCTAATAAAGATTAGTTAAAAATGCAACAATAAGTAGTCAGTTTGTCTTAAAGGATCTTTTTTTTAATGATTTTTAAAAAAGTAGAGGAGGTCGGACGTGTTACGTCGACCTCCTCCGAAATGTGTGTATTGTTCAAAGTAATCTTCAAAATAAGTCTAAATTTCACAAAAATTTGAGAAGTGATTTCTGGAAATTTATTTTTATTTATTGGAGTTGAACATTTCTTTTATAACCTCATACACGGTGTTCCCCAAACAACTCCTCGAGCTAGCTTGCATTCACTTCAAAATATGAAAAGCTATTTTGAGTGATTACTCACTAGCTTGTCGGAGCTGGCCGTTTGGAGCCACAACCTTTATTCTTCAGTTGAACCAATTACTTCTGGTTCGCTTGCTTCAGCTGGTTCAGCTTCTTCTTCCACTTGTGCTTCGACAACTGCTGCAATTTGTTCTTCTCCATCAGTAATCACTGCGTAGTCTTTGTTTGCAGGAAGGTCAGCAACTGTAATTGAGTCACCGATATTCAAATCAGTTACATCAACTTCGATGCGTTCTGGTAATTTATCTGGTGTAGCTGAAACAATTACTGTATACAAGTTTTGAGCTAATACACCACCAGATTTAACACCAGCAGATTCACCCACAAGAACAACTTCTGTTTCAACTTCGGTATCTTCTGTCATGTTGACAGATAAAAATTCAACGTGTTCAAAATGATTGTTGAATGTATTTGTTTGAACTTTATGAACTAAAGTGTTCACTTTTTTGCCGTCAACGTCCATGGTAATAACTGTGTTAGCACCATTTTCACGCAACATTTTGCTGAAAATTTGTCCATCAAATGAAATAGGGGTACTTTCCATTTGGTAGCCATAAACCACTGCAGGCACCTTTCCTTCGTGACGCAATTGATTTCTTAATGAACGGGGACGTACTGCTCTTTTACTTACTTCTAATGATACTGACATAACCTAAATTCCTCCTTAAAATGTGATTGTCTTAGGTCATAAGACAAGTTTTATTTAAGTGAATTTGCATGGCTAATCTCTTGCACATTATTGGGTTGTGCGTTTGAAAAACGCAAAAAGACAGATGCGTACATCTGTCTAAGGAAAGTTATGATTCAACTTTTCTCCACCAGGTCATTACGCTGTGTATGAGAAATCCGATTCACTTTACCTATTAACCGTAGCGCGAATCAAAAGTTAAGTCAAGGGATAAGGTGTTTGTTCATTTGCAAGCGACTGATTTCAAGTTATAATGCTTTTTAGTAAGAAAGGAACTTGTATGCGATTAGATAAATTGATTGAGAAAGAATTACAAACAACGAGAAAAGAAATGAAACGCTTATTTACGACGAAAAAAGTCAAGGTAGACGGCGTAGTCGAATTTCAAGAAAATCGGAATGTCGATAGTTTATTGCACGAAATTGAAGTAGCGGGCGAGCGATTGCAAACAAATGAAGTGTATTATCTTTTGAATAAACCAAGTGGTGTCGTAACTGCTGTGAAAGATCCAAATAAGGTAACAGTCATCGACTTGATTGCATCGGCAGATCAACAACCGTCACTTTATCCTGTTGGCAGGCTAGATCGAGACACGACAGGATTATTACTGCTGACATCCAATGGTCAACTGGGTTATGAATTACTTTTGCCTGATAAAAAAGTAGAAAAAACATATCAGGTTACGGTAAATGCTAAATTAGGTGCAGAAGATATTCGTGCTTTTGCTTCAGGAATTCGTTTTGCAGATGGAACAAAGTGTCAACCAGCGACATTAACAATTAGTTGTGCTACTTCAAAAGGAAGTCAGGCATTCCTGACGATTCAAGAAGGAAAATTTCACCAAGTGAAGAAAATGTTTTTGGCGCAAGGGAAAAAGGTGAGTGCATTGACCCGAATTTCAATGGGCCCTTTGACGTTAGATGAACAATTAGCACCAGGCGCTTACCGTGCGCTGACATTGACTGAGCTACGACAACTGAGCAATTATTTTAAATGAGAGAGGAAGGCAATCAAATGAAATATACCACTTTATTATTTGATGTAGATGATACTTTATTGGATTTTCAAAAAACAGAAGAACGTGCGCTCAATGAATTATTCGCTGAACAAGGCATTACGCTTACGCCAGAAGTAAAAACGAGTTATAAAGCATTGAACCATCATCTATGGCAAGAATTTGAAAAGGGAAACATGACGAGAGAAGAAGTAACAGGAAATCGTTTTGGCTTGTTGTTCCAACAATTTGGTCAAACGGTGGATGGTCCTCAAATGGAAGCAAGATATCGTCATTATTTGAATCAAGGTCATGATTTAGTAGCAGGCAGTCGAGAGCTGATTCATTCTTTGGCACCAAAAGCGGATCTTTATATTGTAACGAATGGCGTCTCACAAACGCAGTATCAACGTTTAACGGATGCTGAATTATTGCCTTATTTCAAAAAAATTTTTGTTTCTGAAGATGTAGGCGCACAAAAACCGATGAAAGAATTTTTTGATTATGTGTTTGATCGAATTCCAGAGTTGGATCGAGAAAAAACTGTCATTATTGGTGATTCACTAACCTCAGATATCCAAGGAGGTAATCAAGCTGGGATTGATACGATTTGGTTCAATAAAAATCAATTACCAGAAAGCGAGAAGATCACACCGACTTACCGAATTGATTCGTTAGCTGAAATTTATACTATTTTAGAGAATGGAAATGAATAATTTTCAGAAAAATCGTAGCATTTTCATATTTTTCCGCTATAATAGATAGGAATGAAAAATAGGATATGAAAGAGGTTTTAGTTAATGACAAAAAGCAAGCCAATTATCATTGGTGTGACGGGCGGATCAGGAAGTGGCAAAACGAGCGTCAGTCGTGCGATTTTTAGTAATTTCCCAGACCACTCGATCATGATGCTTGAACAAGATTCGTATTATAAAGATCAAAGTCATCTTAGTTTTGAAGAACGATTGAACACGAACTATGATCACCCATTTGCTTTTGATAACGACTTACTAATTGAGCATGTCGAAAAATTATTGAATTATGAAGCCATTGAAAAACCCGTGTACGACTACGTAGAACATACTAGAAGTCAAGTAACGATTGTTGAAGAGCCAAAAGAAGTCATTATTCTTGAAGGAATTTTGATTTTGGAAGATGAACGTTTACGTGAGTTGATGGATATAAAATTGTATGTTGATACGGATGATGACATTCGCATTATTCGCCGCATCAAACGAGACATGGAAGAACGAGGCCGCACGTTGGATTCTGTTATTGAACAATATTTAACGGTAGTGAAACCGATGTATCATCAATTCATTGAACCTACTAAACGGTATGCGGATATTATTGTTCCAGAAGGTGGCGAAAACCACGTAGCAATTGATTTAATCAATACAAAAGTAGCTAGCTTCTTAAACCATAATTAAGTAAGACTTTTTAATACACAGCAGTTGACTGAATCAACATTTCCGGTTGGGTTTTGACTAGAAGATTCAGCAGCTGCTTTTTTCTGTGGAACTTTTTTCTAAAAACGTAGGTATAGGAAAAAACAAAATTTAAAAGAGATGGAGACCTGCTATGGAAAATTATCGATCAACGATTCGGCGAATCTTTCAAATTTTACCTATAATTGGTTTTAGCTTATTTTTCATACTTGCCATCTATGCGTATCGCCATGGAATTTTTCAATCAACGGATTCGTTGCAAGTATTTATTCAACAATTTGGTCAATATGCGGTATTGATTTTTATTTTGTTACAGATTATCCAAGTAATCATTCCCATTTTGCCTGGTGGTATTTCATCTGTTGTAGGGATGCTGATGTTTGGCACTGGGTGGGGCTTAGTTTATAGCTACATTGGATTAGTAATCGGTGAAGCACTTGGCTTTTTACTTGTGCGTTACTACGGCGTAAGCTTCGTTCAATTGATTTTATCACCAAAAAAATATCAAAAATTTAATCAATTATTGACTGCACATACCCAAAACATCCGCCGTTTTTTGATTTGGACGTTGATTTTACCTTTTGCACCAGACGATCTCGTTTGCTTAGTAGCCGGCTTAACAAAAATGTCTTTTCGTGAATACATGCGAATTATTTTGATTTTAAAGCCGTGGTCAGTGGGAATATATGGACTTATGATGCTTTATTTATTTAGAAAAGCACAAGGTTTGTAGCATTTGTTTTTTCATGGAATAATAGCAACAACCTGTACGGAAAGGAAGTTAGTCAATGTTAGAAAAAAAGCGTGTGACAACAGAAGAAGAGCTTGATCAGCTTTTACCAATCATTCATGATGTTTGGCAAGAAGCGTTTGTGCCAATTATTGGTCAAGCACAAGTGGACTACATGCTAGCCACTTATCAATCAAAAGAACAAATTCAAAAAGAATTAGGCAATGATGTGTATTATTTTTTATTAATAAAAGATGATCAACCTGTTGGATACACAGCCTATGAAAAATTTGAGTCTAGCATTTACTTAAGCAAATTATATTTATTGGCGAGTGTGCGTGGTCAAGGGCTAACTTCAGCCGTTTTCGATTGGTACGAAGAACTTGCCAAAAAAGAAAAAGTCTCCGAAATTTTTTTGCGTGTGAATCAAGATAACCTCCATGCAATAGATGTTTATAAGCACCAAGGCTTTCAGTTGGAGGAAGAATTAATCTCAGATATTGGCGAAGGTTTTCAAATGGTTGACTATAAAATGAAAAAAGAACTCGCATGACAGTGTAACTTGTGATAAAGTAGTCACATGCGACGGGTCGAGAAGGTCTCTGGTTTACAGAGTACCTAATTGATTTTGGAGGCACGCGATGATTTTCATCACCTACCGGATGTAGGCAGTGTCGGGTAAGACTTTTGTGGAGAAGGGCTTATCTACTTGATTATTCAAGTACCAGTTGAGGCACGACATTTTGTCGTGCCTCTTTTTTTTTAATCAAGATTATTTTGGGTGTGATCAGAGGTTGATAAGATTGGTTTGTCCACTCTTTAATGATAAACTTGAACTAACTAAAGGTCGACAAACTTGTCATTGACCATTCGAGGAGTTTTGATTATGTTAGACAGACTGAAACAATTTGGTCGTAATTTTACTGAGACAACCCCGTTTATTTTGAGTAATACGGTGATTTTTATTCCGTATCTTTTATTTTTGAGTTTGAATAACGGTTACAATTGGGCAACCGTTTTGCCATTTACTTTGTTTTATACGTTCCGAATGACTGGTTTGTTTTTGATTCGAGGAATTCATGCTGGTTTAGATAGTTACACTTTGCTGATGATCTCACTTTTGGTTGGAGGTGCAGGTTCACTGCTTGGCTTGTTCGGGTTATTGTCGTTCCCTTTGTTTTATCTTTCGGCGATTTGCCTAGGGCTTAGTGCTGCTTGGCTCGTTCCCGCAAATGTCACTGTTAACTTCCATGAAAAACAACAGGGATTCATCAATATTAAAGGCAAAAAATATATTTATGCGTTAATTATGCTGGCACTTCTTTATGAAGCTGTTCGCTTACCAATGCCTTTACAATTAGCAGCAACACTAGGTTTTTATACGTTGCTTTACGTGATGGCTTATCACACAGTCAAACATTACCCACGTTATGAGTTAGATTTTAAAGACGTGCAAAGAAATTTGATTGAAAAAAAGGAATTAATTTTATTTTTTGGCTTTTTTATTTCTCTTTTTTTGTTGCGAACTGCGCGACTATTGATGGATACGGTATTATTTGATGTTGCTCTTTTCAGTATCTTATTGTTGTATATTTTGATTACGTTCTACTTAAGCCGAAAGAAGCAGACATGGGTATTACCTAGTTGGCTGAATTTATTGACGTTTTTAGATGGAATGCTTGGCAATTTTTTATTTTTATTTGGCACTTTTTATCTAGGAATCATTGCTGGCTTTAATCAATTAGCTACGACGCTCTATTTTCCATATATCGTTGGGCTGATTTTGGCAAAGATAGTCGGACCAGTTGTAACAAAAAAATTACCTGAAGGTCATTCGATTGCTAGTTATTGCTTAGGACTACTTGTTTCATTTGGCGTATTATTTAGCCCCAATGCTTTCTCAATTGGCATCCTTTTACTGAGTTTGGTACATACGTTACTTGGTAGTCACTTAAATCAATTGTATGAGCAGTTGGAAGAAATTTCGCCAGATCAACGTTTAATCGTGAAGTATACGACGCAAAATAAAGGGAGTTTGACCCATCAATTTTTCTTGATGGGTGTCCTACTTTTCTTAACGAAACAGTTGGGGCAGCCTATTCGTTTCTTACTACGAATGACAGGTACCATGAGGCAATCTGCTGAAAGTATTCAACTAGTAGAGCAGGCAAAGTGGTTTAACCTAAGTGTGCTGATTCTGCTGACAGTTATTGTTTATTATTTATGGAAGGAAGCGAAAAAGAATGCGACTATTCATTGATGGAGATGGTTCACCAGTCAAAGATGATGCGATTCAAGTAGCACGAGCTTTTAATCTAGAAGTCGTAATTGTAACGAGCGTGGATCACTATACGACGAAAGAATATCCGGAAAATGTGCGCTTTGTTTATGTTGATCGTGGTGCAGACAGTGCAGATTATAAAATTGTTGGCTTAATCCATGCAGGGGACTTTTTAGTGACACAAGATTATGGATTGGCTTCTCTAGTATTAGCTAAAGGTGTTCGTGTATTTCACCAAACAGGTAAAGAGTTTGATGAAACAAATATAGATACTTTATTAGAACAACGTTATCACAGTAGCAAATTAAGGAAGGCGGGTCTGCGAACAAAAGGACCAAAACCATTTACGCAAAAAGAACATGAAGATTTTTTGTCCGCGTTAACTAATGCAATGAAAGAGCTACGCAAATAAAAATTTCTTTTTTGTACGATTTTTTTTAATGTTAATTGAATAAAATAAAAAAGATCAAGTTGAAAGATTACTTGGTCTTTTTCTTTTGCTTTAAGCAAGGAAGAAAAGAAAAAATTTTTTCAAAGGAGTTTACCGTGAAAAAAAGTTGTGAATGATTTTTGTCGCACTTTTTTACAAATAAGTTGGTCGATTATTTTCATTTTGTGCTAAAATATGGAGGTAAATCACTGAATGATTTGAAAATACAGGAGGACAATCTTTTGAAGATTACTTTACTATATGGTGGACGTAGTGCAGAACACGACGTATCTATTCTTTCGGCGTTTTCTGTTTTAAATGCCATTTATTACGCATATTATCAAGTTCAACTCGTTTTTATTAGCAAAGATGGACAGTGGGTCAAGGGCCCATTATTAACAGAAAAACCTGATAACAAAGAATTATTACATTTGACATGGGATCCAAGTGGAAAAGTAACAGAAGGATTCACTGGGAAAGTCATTAACCCAGGTGAAATCAAAGAAGAAGGAACAATCGTTTTTCCAGTCCTTCATGGTCCGAATGGAGAAGATGGAACGATTCAAGGATTTTTGGAAACGTTAAATCTGCCTTATGTTGGTGCAGGCGTACTGACAAGTGCTTGTGCAATGGATAAAATTATGACGAAGTACATTTTACAGGCTGCGGGTGTTCCACAAGTTCCTTATGTACCCGTATTAAAAAATCAATGGAAAGAAAATCCGAAAAAGATTTTTGATCAATGTGAAGGTTCCCTGTTGTATCCAATGTTTGTTAAACCAGCAAATATGGGTTCAAGTGTTGGAATTACAAAGGCTGAAAATCGTGAAGAGCTTCAAAATGCGTTGGAAACAGCTTATCAATTTGATTCTCGTGCAATCGTCGAACAAGGAATTGAAGCGTGTGAAATTGAAGTAGCTGTTTTAGGTAATGAAGATGTGCGAACAACTTTACCTGGAGAAATCGTGAAAGATGTTGCTTTTTATGACTATGATGCAAAATACATTGATAATAAAATAGAAATGAAAATTCCTGCTGAAGTACCTGAAGAAGTACATCAAAAAGCACAGGAATATGCAAAATTGGCTTACACAATGCTTGGTGGAAGTGGCTTAAGCCGTTGTGACTTCTTCTTGACAAGTAAAAATGAGTTGTTCTTAAACGAATTAAACTCAATGCCGGGATTCACTGAATTCAGTATGTATCCTTTATTATGGGAAAACATGGGATTAAAATATGGTGACTTAATTGAAGAACTGATTCAATTAGGAATGAACCGCTATGAACAAAGACAAGGCTTTTTTGAAGCACACGAATAAAAAAGAAGGGGTGTGACAATGATTGTCGCAACCCCTTTTTATGAATAGACAGGCATTTCAGAAAGGAGTAACTGTTTTTTTTTCTGGAGTGACCTCTTCTGAGGAGAGAAAATACATGAAGGTAACAAGTCAAGAAATTGCAGAGGCACTTTCAAGTCATTGCGAGAAGAGCGTTGAAATCACAAATGTTGAATTTGATAGTCGAAAAGTCACTGAAGGTAGTTTGTTCGTACCACTTGCGGGTGCGCGTGATGGCCATGAGTTTATTCAACAAGCCATTGAAAATGGAGCAACAGCCACTTTCTGGAGTTGGGACATGGCTCAAGCACCTACAGAAATTTCAGTGATTCCAGTCGAAGACACATTGAAGGCAATGCAGGCACTTTCAAAATATTATTTAGCAAAAGTTGGCGCAGAAGTAATTGCAGTTACAGGAAGTAACGGAAAAACAACAACGAAAGATTTGACCGCTTCCGTTTTAGCACAACGATATCGGACGTATAAAACGCAAGGAAACTATAACAACAATATTGGTTTACCGTACACTATTTTGCATATGCCGGAAGAAACAGAAAAATTGGTCTTAGAAATGGGAATGGATCATGCTAATGAGATCACGGAGTTATCTCAAATGGCACAGCCAAAAGTTGCTGCAATCACTATGATTGGAGAAGCCCATATTGAAAATCTTGGTTCTCGTGAAGGGATTGCAAAAGCAAAAATGGAAATCGTTGATGGTTTGTCGAAGAAAGGTCTATTGATCATTCCAGCGAATGAGCCATTATTGAAACCACTAAGTCAGAATTTGTCACAAGAAGTAACAACATTTGGGCTTGCTGAGGGTGACGTGCGAGGCGAGGTAACAAGGGAAGAAAAAACAGCTACGACATTTACAGTTGCAGGCGAATCATTCACGATACCTTTACCAGGAAGTTACAATGTAACGAATGCGTTGATTGCTTATACCGTTGGTCGCTTCTTTGGTTTATCCATTGAAGAAATTCGTCAAGGCTTTGCGACAGTTGCAATAACGCAAAATCGAACGGAATGGTTAACAGCTGGAAATGGAGCAGCGATTTTGAGCGATGTTTATAATGCAAATCCAACAGCGATGGGATTAGTCTTAGAAACTTTCCAAAAATTACCAACGAATGGTCGCCGTTTTGCGGTTCTTGCTGACATGTTAGAACTTGGTCCGGACTCTCCAACAATGCATGCCCAAATGAGTGAGCATATCGATCCTGATAAATTCGCGGGAATCTTTTTATATGGTAGTCAAATGGAAAATTTACGTGATGCCCTACAAGTAAGTGGTGAACTACCTGTTTTTTATTTTGAAAAGGATAAGCAAGCTTTAATTCAAGAAATTGAAACACAATTGGAAGCAGAAGACAGTATTGTTTTAAAAGGAAGTAATGGAATGGGCTTGTATGAAGTAGTTGAAAGATTACAAAAGCTCAACTAAATTTAGTAATAGCAAGGGTACGAGAAATCGTACTCTTTTTTGTTTAAAATTTTATTGTTTTTCAATATGTACATATTGTTTTACGATATAGAGAACGTTATACTATTTTTATCTTAAAGGTAGGGGAGATTGTATTTATGAAACCAAAAACAACTTTTTTAAAATTTATTTTAGCAGGTTTAGTGGCATTTATTCTGTTTCTCAGCTTTTTACTAACCATGGGACTACTGTTTTCAATCAATGAGCATTCCGTGTTTCCAGAGCAAGTACTTGCCAGCATCTCACTTTATTTGTCAGCGATTGCTTCCCTTTTAATCATTTATTACATGTATCGAATGTTAGTTTTAGTGGATAATGATCGTGCATTCTCGGCGATGAGCTTGATTTACGTTCGGGCAATTTTTCGTTTAACAATCATGGAATTTATCGTACTTATAGGGACTGTACCTTTTGTTTATTATATTGCAGACAATGATGATGCACCAGGCGTGATGATTATTGGCTTGGGTATGTTGATTATTCCACTAGCAGTAGCGACCTTCGTTTCGATTATCGAAAAGCTTCTTAAAAATGCAATTGAGTTGAAGTTAGATTATGAGTTGACTATTTAACCAACAGAGAATGAGTATTCGATTTCTTAACCAGACTGAAGAGGTGAACAAAAATGATAAAAGTGAATCTTGATATTATGTTAGTCAAACGTAATATGAGTGTTACAGAATTGGCTGAGCGTGTCGGAATCACCCAAGCAAACATGTCCATTTTAAAAACAGGTAAAGCAAAAGCAATTCGATTTTCGACACTTGAAAAAATTTGTCAGGTATTGTCATGCCAACCTGCTGACTTATTGGAATATGTTGACGAAACATCGTAGAGATATTGCATGCCAATAAAAAAGCTTCTAGAAAATTCTAGAAGCCTGAGAGATAACCAAATTGGTTCAACAAAAAGATAACTAGCGCAGCTAAATTACCTAGAAAAGATAGAATAATCAGTGCAAAAGGAATCGTCCAAATCGTGTACCAGCCGCCATCATAACTTGGGCGAGAACGTCTACCTTTGTAACTAAGCAAAGGAATTAATGTTAAGCCAAAAAGAATTAATTGGAAAAAAATCGCTAAAGACAATGAATAAGTATGGTTCGTAATAGCAGAGTAATTGAAAAATGTACCAATACCTGTCAAAAGTGCGAGAACTAGCATAAATTAGATCTCCTTTCAGTTTTTTATGAATTATAACAAAAAAAGAAGTAAAGAAGTTTATTTCTCTTGTAGCAGAACTAGTTTTGTAAAAAGATTGTTCTTGCTTGAAATAAAAACTGGAAACTTGCAGAAAACAAGTTACTATGGTAGAATAACCTATTGCCGAAAGATGAAGATAAATTGGACTGACTTTGAATGTCGTTACATCCGGAGATCAGATGTCATAACAATGATAAAGCTGAACGTGACCCGTTTGGCTTTTCTAATGCCTAACTAAACTTCGCAAAGTGATTTTTCGGTGGTGTCACAGCGGCTCTGCGCATAAATAGTTATAGTGGCCACTGTCAAAAAGAGAACGACTTCACTTTGACCGAACAAATCGACGGGGTAGCAAAAAGAAGCTACATCCTCAGTTAACAACCACATAGGAGGATTCATTTGAAATTTAAAGAATTAGAATTATCACCAGAATTATTGAAATCAGTTGAACGTGCTGGTTTTGAAGAAGCAACACCGATCCAATCAGAAACAATTCCTTTAGCATTAGCTGGGAAAGACGTTATTGGTCAAGCACAAACAGGTACTGGTAAAACAGCTGCTTTTGGGCTACCAATGTTAGAAAAAATCGACCCTCAACGCCATGAATTACAAGGTTTAGTTATTTCACCAACACGTGAGTTAGCTATCCAAACACAAGAAGAACTTTATCGTTTAGGTCGCGATAAAAAAATTCGTGTACAAGCTGTTTACGGCGGAGCAGATATCGGTCGTCAAATCCGTGGCTTAAAAGATCGTCCACATATCGTTGTTGGGACACCGGGACGTATGTTAGATCACATTAACCGTCACACATTAAAATTAGGAACTGTTCAAACATTAGTTTTAGATGAAGCAGATGAAATGTTGAACATGGGCTTCTTGGAAGATATTGAAAAAATTATTTCAACTGTTCCAGAAGAACGCCAAACATTATTATTCTCTGCAACAATGCCACCAGCAATCAAAAACATTGGTGTCAAATTCATGAAAAATCCAACACACGTAAAAATCAAAGCAAAAGAAATGACAGCTGATTTGATTGATCAATATTATGTACGTGCAAAAGAATATGAAAAATTTGATATCATGACTCGTTTATTCGATGTTCAAAAACCTGAATTGACGATTGTATTTGGTCGCACAAAACGCCGTGTAGATGAATTAGCTCGTGGATTAGAAGCACGTGGCTATCGCGCAGAAGGAATTCACGGTGATTTATCACAACAAAAACGTATGAGCGTTTTACGTTCATTCAAGAGCGGTCATTTAGATATTTTAGTTGCAACCGATGTAGCTGCCCGTGGATTAGATATCTCTGGTGTGACACATGTTTACAACTACGATATCCCTCAAGATCCAGAAAGCTACGTTCACCGTATTGGACGTACAGGTCGTGCAGGTAAAGGCGGAATGTCAGTTACTTTTGTTACACCAAACGAAATGGGTTACTTACACGTAATTGAAAACTTAACGAAAAAACGTATGACTGCTTTGCGTCCACCAACCGAAAAAGAAGCATTTAAAGGCCAACTAGGCGCTGCTTTTGAAGAAGTTGAAGCAAAACTTGAAGAAAACGGTTTGGACAAATACTTGTCACCAGCAGATAAATTGTTGGAAAAATATTCAGCACAAGATTTGGCTGCACTATTATTAAAAACTGTTGCAAAAGATCCTTCAGATGCAATTCCAGTGAAAATCACACCAGAACGTCCATTACCATCTCAGAAAAAAGGGTTCAATAAAAATGGTAAACGTGGTGGCGGCAATAATCGTAATCGTCGAGGCGAAGGCGGAAATTACCGTGGAAATAAATCTAAAGGCGGATATAACAAAAACAACGGAAATCATAAAGACGGCGGTCGTCGTCAAAACGATAAAAAACGTGGATTTGTAATTCGCTCAAATAACGATTAAAAAACAAATGAAAGCTTCTCTTATTTTAAGAGGAGCTTTCATTTTTGTTATATATAGACTTAATTGTGGTAAATTGGCAGGAATTTGGTAGAATGAGATTGTTCGAAATTTGATGAAGAGAGAAGATAAATGATAAAAGGGATTGGAATCGACGCAGTTGAATTACCAAGGATTGCTAAAATTATTCAAGAAAAAACAAATTTTATTGATCGCGTACTAACAGTCAATGAGATTGAATTGTTTCGTGTATTACCCTTCCATCGCCAAGTAGAATTTTTAGGTGGGCGTTATGCATGTAAAGAGGCTTTTTCAAAAGCTTGGGGAACAGGAATCGGTAAAGTAACATTTCAAGAAATTGAAATTTTAAAAGATGTGCTCGGTCAGCCTGTTGTCACACAGTCCCCACATCAAGGAACTGTTTGGGTAAGTATCACACACACAGATGAATTGGCTTTTGCACAAATTATTTTGGAAGAATAGAAAGAAGGAAAGAAAATGGTTGTCGCTTGGAATCGTCCGACAAAAGCAATTATACATACACAAGCTATTACAGAGAATGTGGCAAATGAATTAGCAAGACTTCCAAAAGGAAAAGAATTATTTGCAGTTGTGAAAGCAAATGGTTATGGACATGGTGCGATTGAAACGGCACATGCAGCGATTGCGGGAGGTGCTACAGGCTTTTGTGTAGCTAACTTAGATGAAGGTCTAGAATTAAGAGAAGCAGGTTTCACTCAGCCAATTTTAGTCTTAAATATGATTCCTTTTACCGCAATCGAATTGGCAATTGCCAATGATTTGGCAGTAACGGTGGGAACCAAAGAATGGTTAGATGACGCCAAAGAATATTTTTCAGAACATGCAATTGAAGGCCAGTTGAAAATTCATTTAAAAGCAGATACAGGAATGGGACGAATTGGTTTTTTAACACCAAAAGAAATCAGAGAAGCAGTTGAATTTGCTCAAGCAATATCGTATTTTGAATGGGAAGGGTTATTTACACATTTTTCTACTGCTGACCAAGAAGATGATACGTATTGGAATTTACAAAAAAATCGTTTTTTAGCTGTTCTTGAAGAATTACCAGAGTTACCTCGCTATGTGCATGTTAGTAACAGTGCAACAGCTTTGTGGCACGACGAATCAATTGGGAATATGATTCGTTACGGAATTGCGATGTATGGATTGAATCCATCTGGTCATGCGTTACCAGAAATTTATCCATTACAACCAGCACTCGAACTTGTTTCTGAATTGATTCAAGTGAAAGAATTAGCTGCTAATGAAGGAATTGGCTATGGTGAAACATACATCACATCAAAACCAGAATGGATTGGAACCGTACCAATTGGTTACGCAGATGGCTGGTTGAGAAAGATGCAAGGATTTTCTTTATTAGTTGATGGAAAATTTTGTGAAATAGTGGGGCGAGTTTGTATGGATCAATTGATGGTTCGCTTACCTTATGAATTACCTGTAGGAACAACTGTGACTCTGATTGGGAAAAACCAGGATCAGGTGATTGCGATGCAAGATGTAGCCGATCAATTAGAAACGATTCATTATGAAGTAGCTTGTATACTAGGAACACGGATACCAAGAGAATATCAAAAATAAGGAGGATCCTATGGTAAAAAGAGGAGATATTTACTTTGCTGATCTTTCTCCAGTTGTGGGATCAGAGCAAGGCGGAACACGCCCTGTGCTGATTATTCAAAATAATTTAGGAAACCATTTTAGTCCAACGGTAATCGTGGCAGCAATTACTGCAAAAATGGCGAAACCTAAATTACCCACGCATATAGGGATCAAAGCAACGGGAACAGGAATAGACCGAGACTCCGTCATTTTATTAGAACAAATTCGGACCATTGATAAATCAAGATTGAAAGAAAAAGTGTGTCACTTAGATCGTGAAATTATGCAAGATGTCGATCGCGCATTAAAAATCAGTGTTGGTGTGGAGGCAATCGCTCCAGTATCAAAGTAACGATGATGTGACTTGCCTGAATGAAATTTAGTCGATATGTAGCAGCTCTGACTAACTTGATAAATTATATTTACATAGAATAAGCAGTGTTCGCAAACAATTGTGATATGAAGGCAAAAAAAGGTGAGGGCAAACGAAATCTCGTTTGCCCTCACCTTTTTAATTAGTTCTTCAGTCAGTCTTGCTTGCAAAGTATACGAAAAAGAGATTGGGACAAAAGTAGTCACCCGCAAGTTTTGAAGCGCAAAACTTTTGAACCGCATTTTTTCCGTGAAAGGAAATTCTTCAACTTATTCAAAACAGAACTTTGTAATTACCAGCTAGCTTTTTTAACGCCGGGAATCAATCCCTTATGAGCTAATTCACGGAATTTCACGCGAGACATTCCGAATTTACGCATGTATCCGCGTGGACGACCATCAATTAAGTCGCGATTTTTCAAACGTTCTGGGCGCGCATCTAAAGGGAGCTTACGCAAGCCTTCATAATCATGGTTCGCTTTTAATTCTTGTCGTACTGCCGCATAACGTTCAATCGTTGCTTGCTGTTTCTTTGCTTTTGCAATTTTTGATTTTTTTGCCATTGTGTTTCCTCCAATTGTTTAAAATTTATTTTTTATTTTGATATAAATCGTAATTGTTACGATTATGAGATGTCCGTTCATAATTTAGCACGTCTGATTAAAAAAGACAACTATTTTTACTCATACACTTTTTTTGTAAAAAATAGCACTTCCACGTAAACTAATAAAGAGGAGTGTGACAAGTATGAAAAGATTTGCGATAAAAGAGTATGGTTTAGCACAGGATGTATTTGAAGAAATCGATGCGAGTCCACGTGAAGTAAAGGATGGACGCCTTCGAGTAGCGTTAAAGGCATTTAGTATCAACCCATATGATGTATCTCTTCGACTTGGAAATATGAAAGAGGTTCGTCCGTTAAAATTTCCTTATGTTTTGGGAAATGATGGTGCCGGAATTGTAACCGAAATTGCTTCAGACGTGACTGATTTTGTTGTTGGTGATCGAGTAGTTGTCCACGCAGTTGGAGGGACCTATGGCGAAGAAATTGTTGTTCCCGCGAAAAAAGTAGCAAAGATTCCTGAGAAAATGGATTGGGCGCAAGCAGCGGGTATGGTAACAACAGGATTGACTGCGTATAATTTATTGACACATTTACTTGATGTACAACCAACGGATGTTGTGATGATTGAAGGAGCTTCTGGCGGTGTTGGTTCAAGCCTTGTCCAGTTATTGCATGCTAAAGGGATCAAAGTGTTAGCCAGTGCTTCCAAAAAAAATGAAGAAAAAGTACGTGAGCTTGGAGTAGCGGAATTCGCTGCTTACGATCAAGAAGATGCCGGCGAACGTTTTGCGAATCAAGCAGATATTGTAATTGATGCAACAAAAGGTAGCAAACGCGGGACTTCGGGTATCGAGATTATGAAACCAGGGGGGCGTTATGTTGCATTGACGCAACTACCAGATTTGGATCTACGAGAGAAAAAAAGTGGTTTTTATGAATCATTTGTTCCAAGAAAGGAATATCAAGATCAAGAAGCATTTTCTTATTTATTACGAGCATATGAAAAAGGAACATTCACTGTACCTATTAGTCAACTGTTGCCAGCAACATTAGAGAATGTCATCCATGCACATCAGTTAGTGGAAGGCCATCCTCCTGCTGGAAAAATTGTATTGACACTCGCTTAGTTATGCTATACTTTCGCATGAGGTGAGAGGATGAATAAAAATTGGCAAGCAATCAAACAACAGTTAACTGAAAAAGAATGGCTAACGAATGGTTATTATCGTTTACGTAAACAAGGAGAATACTATGAATTTGCTTTTTTACAACCAGGTCCCTGTGGTGATTTCATGTATCACCCGCAAATCACTGTTCAAGAAATAGCAAATGAACCAGTTCCAATCAAATGTTTTGATAATGGTGGTTCTTCTGTCCAATCTTTCGTAAGAGATGAAAGTAATCAACAACAGTTAAATGAAATATTTGAACAATTGATGCAAACCTATCTTGAAGAAAAAATAGGTAAATAATTTTTAATTCTGTCAGAAACTTTTTGGCGAGGACAAAACAAGAAAAAAGTTTTGTCCTCACTTTTTTATGTTTGCGAAAGAGATTTCATGGATTAGGGCTAAATTTTTATCATAAAATTATCATTCCACGTTATTTCATGATAAAGTGAAGGAAATAAAATTTAATAGTTTTTTAAATTGTAAGAGATTACAGTTCGACAGTTGTCCTTATATGTCAAAATTCTCGCTTTTTTTGATTAATGTTCATTGAAATCATAGAGAATTGCATGGTAAAGTAGTTCAGCTAGAAAAAAAGAAGGGGAAAATTATGGGATCAATCAAAAATACATTTAAACTTTACTTACTTGATTGGAAACGAATCTTTAAAAACCCGATTGCGACACTTCTGATTATCGCTATCATGATTATCCCTTCACTGTACGCATGGTTTAATATCAAAGCTTTGTGGGATCCATATGGAAATACTGGAGAGTTACCAATCGCCGTATACAGTGCGGATAAGCCAGTTGAATTTCAAGGAAAAGAAGTAGCTATTGGGAAAGAAGTAATAAAGTCACTACACAAAAATGACCAGCTGGGTTGGCAATTTGTTGACTCAAAAGCTGAATTAGAATCTGGTGTTCGTTCAGGAAAATATTATGCAGGTATTTATCTGCCAACTGATTTTTCTGAAGACTTATTAAGTTTTACCAGTGGGAACATTAAGAAACCAAAAATCGAATACACCGTTAATGAAAAAATTAACGCGATTGCGCCGAAAATCACTGATAAAGGTGCAAGTTCGATTCAGTCACAAATCACAGAGGAATTTATTAACACAGCAAGTTCAACCTTGCTAAAAGTTTTTAACGAAATTGGTTACGATATTGATTCCAACTTAGTGAGCATCAATAAAGTAAAAGATATGATTCTTTCTACTGATGAAAACTTGGATGACATTGAAGGGTATACCAAAAAAGTGCTAGAACTTCAAAGCCAACTTCCTGGCATCAAAGAAAAGCTCAACAAAGCAAATGAATTTGTTGACTATCTACCAAAAGTAGACGAAATGGGTGAAAAAGTCATTGCATTGAATGACAAGATGCCTGAACTTCAAGAACAAGCGAAGATTATTTTGGATCTACAAGAAAAAATTCCTGAAATCCAAAACGCTGGGAAACAATTAGCGATGATTGATGAAGATTTTGCTTCAATCCAAGATACAATGAATCAAGGAATTGATGAAGCAAAACAAGGATTAGTGATTATTGGCCAAGTGCAAGATGCTTTGCCAGATATCAAAAGATTGGAATCACAGGCAAGTAATCTTGCGTCGACAACTGAAAACGGTGCGACACAATTAAAAGAGGCTGTTCCAAGTATTGTGACCAGCGTGCAAGTGACTTTAAAATCAATTGGCGAAGTTGCCACTACGACAAATTCGATTATTGAAACAATCGAAGGAGCGATTGCAGATGGTGAACCGACAACTGAAGAAAAAGCGAATATCGGTCAAATCTTAACTGATTTTTCTGCTAGTTTGGGTCGTCAACAAGAAGCCATTGATCAAGTTGTCCAATTTATGACAGACTTACAAACAAGTGCTGGAAACAATAAACTAGACGACGTTATTGCTGGATTGAATCGTATTAAGACGATGCTTGCTGATTTGGATGAGCATGTGGGCAATTTAAATGAGATTGTTAAAACCGGCAGTACAGACGATGTAAAAAAATTATTAGCTGGCATCCAAGAGATTGCTTCAGAGATCGGAAAAGCAGCGACTGATTTGAATGTTAATGCAGTTGGCTCAACTGTTGAATCAATCTTAGATCAGTTGATTCACACGATTCAAACAGCAAATGGTGTCTTAGACAAAGCAGACCAAATCGACTTTGATTCGTTATTAAGTTCAACAAAGACAACTGTTTCAAATGCAGTTGGTATCCTAGAAAAATATCAAAAAGAAATGCCCGCAATTGGTCAAGAAGTCCATGATG
Organism: Enterococcus thailandicus; assembly: GCF_001886265.1. Classification (GTDB taxonomy): domain Bacteria; phylum Bacillota; class Bacilli; order Lactobacillales; family Enterococcaceae; genus Enterococcus_B; species Enterococcus_B thailandicus. The sequence continues at coordinate 31,709 of NZ_JXLE01000006.1, read as the reverse complement.
CGAACACCATGCTGAATGGAAACATGAATACGATCGTTGACGGCATCAATAAAGGCGCTGACTTGTATAATAATGATTTGCCAGTCGTTGCGCAAAAATTAAACACAGCTGCTGATTTTATTAAGAATGATTGGCCAACTTTAAAAGGTGAATTAACGGGCACGTTGACAACGGTCAATGAAAAGATGCCAGAAGTTGAGACAGCTGTTAATGCTGCCGCAGACTTGATTACAAATGATTGGCCAAGTATCAAGGCAGGAATTGAAAAAGCTGCTGATGCTATCCGTAAAGGGGAAGAAGAAGTCGATCTTGGTGAAGTAATTAAATTATTGAAATTAGATGCGACAAAAGAAAGTGATTTCTTTACAAACCCAGTTGAATTGAAAACAAATCAACTGTATCCAATTGCCAATAATGGTTCAGCAAGTACACCATTCTACACGGCATTATGTATTTGGGTTGGTGCAGTCTTACTTTCAAGTGTAGCAACTACTGACTATTATCTTGAGAAAAAAGATAAAACAAAATTCACGAAGCGAGAACAATATGTTGCTCGAATGTTGACATTCTTAACGATTGGTTTGGCACAAGGATTGATCGTTGCTCTTGGAAATATCTTCCTATTGGGCGTAGACGTTCATAATCCAGTGTATAGCGTGTTATTTGCGTTATTAGTGTCCTTATCCTTCATGATGATTGTTTATGTGCTAGCGTCCTTATTCGGCAACGTAGGGAAAGGGCTGGCGATTATCATCCTCGTGCTGTCAATTTCAGGTGGTGGTGGGAATTATCCAATTCAAGTTTCTGGAAAATTCTTCCAAATGATCAATCCATTCTTACCGTTCACTCACGCGGTGAATTTATTGCGTGAATCAGCTGGTGGTATTTACTGGCCAACGGCAACGAATGCGATTTGGATTATGATTGGTTTGTTCATCGTCTTTGGGATTGTCGGAACGGCTGTTTATCCATTTATTGAATCTAAAATGAAAAAATTGCAGGAATACTCACACGAAAGTCATATTTTCCACTGAGTATGTTGCGATGAATCAAAAATTGAACTGGAATCTCTTGAGTGAATGGAGATTCCAGTTTTTCTATAATTAAAAATCTTTTCGTTTTTTGAAAGATTTTTTTAGTAGAATGTTGACTTTTATATTTGATGAGCGTACTATATCATCTTGTTTACTGTAAATTTTCGAAAACAATATTTAACATGAAAAAAAGTGTAAAGGAGTTTAAGAGTTGGATTACTTAAAAAGGTTGTTAGTCGGTAAACCGTTAAAGTCTGCTGAAAATGACGACCATAAATTGAGTCGATTTGCTGCGCTAGCATTATTGTCTTCTGATGCACTATCTTCGATTGCATATGGGACAGAACAAATCGTTGTTGTGTTGGTTGCTTTGTCTACCGCAGCAATTTGGTATTCATTACCTATTGCAGCATTTGTTATTATTTTACTTATTTCATTAACTTTATCTTATCGACAAATTATTCATGCTTATCCTCATGGCGGTGGTGCTTATGTGGTAAGTAGTGAAAACTTAGGGAAAAACGCTGGTCTGATTTCTGGGGGATCATTGTTGATCGATTATATGCTGACTGTTGCGGTATCTGTTTCTGCTGGGGCAGAGGCGATAACGTCGGCGATCCCAGCTTTGTATGGTCATCAGGTAGGTATTTCCGTCGCAATTGTCTTGTTATTGATGATGCTGAATTTAAGAGGGTTACGTGAATCGGCCTCTTTCTTATTAGTTCCTGTTTATACATTTATTATTGTCATTACCTTGCTGATTGTCGTTGGTCTGTTCAACATTGTGACTGGTGCAGTACCGTTAAATGCGACTGCCTTGCCAGGCGCGGCCGTTCCAGGTGTTTCGATTGCATTGATTTTACGTGCCTTTTCATCTGGCTCCTCTTCACTGACTGGGGTTGAGGCAATCAGTAATGCGGTACCGTTCTTTAAAAAACCACGGGCGAAAAACGCTGCGGGTACGTTAACAATGATGGCTGTCATTTTAGGATTTTTCTTTGTGGGAATTACATTCATTAACTACTGGTATGGCATCGTACCTGAAACAGAAGTGACGGTCTTGTCTCAAATCGGTAAAGCTGTCTTTGGACATGGTGTGTTGTATTACGTTTTACAATTTGCAACTGCTTTGATTTTAGCAGTAGCCGCAAATACTGGTTTCTCTGCGTTTCCAGTTTTAGCGTTTAATTTAGCAAAAGATAAATTCATGCCACATATGTATCAGGATCGTGGTGACCGTTTAGGTTATTCAAATGGGATCATGACTTTAGCCTTTGGTTCAATCATCTTATTGTTTATCTTCCAAGGATCAACGGAACGATTGATTCCACTTTATTCGATTGGTGTATTTATCCCATTTGCTCTTTCTCAAACAGGGATGGTTATCAAATGGCGAAAAGAAGGTAAGAAGTGGTTGCAAAAATCAATTGCAAACATTGTTGGAGCATTTATTTCTTACTCGATTATTATTATTTTGTTCATCTATCGTTTAGGTGATATCTGGCCATTCTTTATCATTATGCCTATTGTTTTGTTTGTTTTTTACAAAATTCATGGACACTACAAAAATGTGGCAGAACAACTTCGCTTAGAAGAAGATGCTAAGTTACATGATTTTGATGGAAATACGGTGTTAGTTTTAGTGGGAAATGTTACTCGTGTAAACATTGGAGCGTTGAATTATGCACGTTCGATTGGGGACTATGTAGTAGCAATGCACGTATCCTTAGATGAAGATGTGGCGAAGGAAAAAGAAATCGAAGCCGAATTCAAAAAACATTTTCCTGATGTTCGTTTTTCGGTTGTTCATTCTTCGTATCGTTCAATTGAAAACCCAATTATTCGCTATGTGGATCTAGTGAGCAAAAATGCAGCAAAACAAAACTATACGACAACGGTGTTGATTCCACAGTTTGTACCAAACCGTCGTTGGCAAAATATTTTGCACAACCAAACAAGTTTGCGTTTACGTTTGCGACTTTCTTGGCGAGAAAATATTGTTATCAGTACCTATAGTTATCATCTGAAAAAATAAGTAATGGAGCATAGCGATTACTTTATCAATAAACAAAGATTGTGGATCCAAGTGCTCAGTTTCGAAAAAATAATTCATAACTGTCAAAAATGGCTACTCATATTTTTGAACAGTTATGAATTATTTTGAGGAATTGCTTTGGGAACACTGTGAATAAGGTTGTGGTGCAAAACGTTTAGCTCTGACAAGATAGCGAGCAGACACTCAAAATAGTTTTTCATATTTTGAAGTGAATGTGAGCTATTTTGAGGAGTTGTTTTGGGAACACTGTTTATAGAAAAAAAAGCCCTGTGACAAACTGTCGCAGGGCCTTTTTTTCTATTGTTCAGCTTCGTACACTAAGCTTTTTTTGCTGCAGGATCTAAGCGTCGTTCTACGATACCAAGTACCCAGTCGGTAATGATCGCCATTAAAGCTGTTGGTAACGCACCTGCAAGAATGATTGAAGCACCGTCTGTTGCATTGGTCCCGCGGATAATGATGTCACCAAGGCCGCCGGCACCAACGAATGCACCAATCGCAGTAATTCCGATCGCAACAACCAAAGCGTTACGAATCCCAGCCATAATGACCGAAACAGATAAAGGTAGTTCCACCATGATTAAACGTTGACGAGCAGTCATACCCATTCCTTTACCGACATCCAAAATATTTTTATCTACTTGGATCATGCCAGTATAAGTGTTTTTGATAATTGGTAATAAGGAGTACAAGAAGACCGTAACAATAACTACGTTAACACCTAGCCCCAGTCCAATCATCAAAATAGAAAGCATTGCTAAAGAGGGGACAGTTTGAATGATGTTTGCTAAGCGAATGACCCAATTGGCAAGTTTGCGTTTACGAGAGATCAATATCCCAATCGGAATCGCTACAACAGCGGCGAAAAAGACACCGTAAATTGAAATCAAGAAGTGACGGATAAATTGACTAAAGACATAGGCACCGTTTTCTTGAAAATAATAGACGAATTGTTGAAATAAATTCATTTTATCCATGCAATCACTTCCCTTCCTCAAAATAATGATGTTCTTTCAAAAAGCGTTCGGCAACAACAGAAGGTTCCACCAAATTGTTGTCTGCCTCATAATTTAATTTTTGCATTTCCTCTGTAGTGATCGTACTACCTAATTTTTGTAAGGCTTCCTCTAGGTGAGGCGTGTCTTTCAACACTTGGTTTGCGACGACCGGTGCAGCATCATAAGGTGGGAAGAAGCTTAAATCATCCTCTAACATCACCAAATCATAACTTGCAATTCGTCCATCAGTAGAATAACCTAATACGATGTCCATTTTTCCTGCTTCAACAGCGTCATAGACTAAACCAATTTGCATTGGCAAGATAGATTCAAACGAAAAGCCATATGTTTCTTGGAAGCCATCATAGCCATCACCTTTACGGTTGATCCAAGAAGTATCGACACCTGCAACGAGTTCATCCGCTACATTTTTCAAATCACTGACTTTCGTTAGATTGTATTTCTCAGCTGTGTCTTTGCGAACGAGAAAGACATACGTGTTTTCAAATCCATAAGAAGGAAACCATGTTTGATTGTACCGTTTTTCAAATTCTTCTTTCACTATGGCAAATGCTTTTTTAGGATCTTTTTCAGGCGGTAGCCCTAAGGTAGTTGTTAAGTCCGTTCCTGTATAGCGTGCCGCAGAAATCGAAGCGTCCCCATTAATCATAGCTTGGTGATTAATCGTTGTTGTTGCTAAATTGTTGATAATCGTTGTGTTTTTGTCTGTATAATGTTCAACCATTCCAGCGACAATCCCTGCAAGAATTTGTGCTTCTGAAGTAATGCCACCAGTAATCGAAATCGTTTGGTCATCCGTATTACTTGCTAAGCCTGGCAAAGAACAGCTACCGAGAATGAGTGAGAGTCCAAAAAGCAAAATGAGTTGTTTAAGTCGTTTCATTCATCATTCTCCTTTCTAAGCGCAATCGGAGTGAGATGTGTTTCTAATAAACCAAGTAAGAAATCAGCAAGCAGAGCTAAGATCGTTACCGGAATCGTTCCAGCAAAAATCAGATCTGGTTGATAATTATTTAGTCCACTAAAAATCAAATCACCTAAACCGCCTGCACCAATGTAAGAGGCTAAAGTTGCCCAAGCAATCACATAGACTGCAGCTAAACGAATCCCAGCCATAATCGTTGGCATCGCGATTGGAAGTTCCACTGAAAGAATGGACTGCAGATTGGTCATGCCCATTCCTTTGGCAACATCTCGATAGTTCCAATCCACATTTTTCATCCCAATATAGGTGTTTCGTAAAATAGGCAATAGCGAATAAATAAAGAGAGCAATAATTGCGGGTGTTTTTCCAACGCCTAGCAAGGGTATCATCAGAGCTAACAGTGCCAAAGAGGGAACCGTTTGAAGTGCGCTACTAATACCAATCACAATCGTTGCCGCTTTTTGAAAACGAGTTAAGAGAATCCCTAGCGGAACTGCAACCAAAATACCAAGTGCTAGAGCGAAAAAAGAAATATAAAGATGTTCAGCACTCTTTGTTAAAATTTCGGCGCCATGCTGATTAAAAAACTGCTGCATGAGCTAGACCTCCTTTGTTTCTACAGGCTTCGTTGACTCAATCGCATCTGTGATAGATTGATCTTCTCCCCAAATCACATCATAAACAATATCAACTAGTGAAGCACGAGTTAAAATACCAACTACTCGGTTTTGTTCATCAACGACAGGCACGTATTTTAGTCCACGTTTTAAAATCCGTTGTAAAGTGTCACGTAAATAAGCGGATTCTTTCACGTAGAAAACTTTAGGATTTAAAATATCCCCAACACTCGAAACTTTGCCACGTTTTCGGTCAAGTGTTTCAACATCAATGAAGCCCTTCAATACATTTGAGTTGTCTGTTACTAAAAGGGTATCCACGCGTTTTTCGCGCATGAGTTTGATTGCTTCTTGCAATGATTTTTCTGGAGTAATCGTAATGGCAGTGTTCAACATGACTTCGTTGACGCGTGTCGTGTCCGGTTTTGCTTGAAGCAAACGATCTTCACCGATAAGTTCTTCTACGAATTCATTGGCAGGGTTACGTAAAATATTTTCTGGTGTATCAAACTGGATCACTTTTCCTTCACTCATGATAGCGATACGACTTGCTAATTTTAATGCTTCGTCCATATCGTGGGTAACAAAGACAATGGTTTTCCCTAGACGTTCTTGTAAGTCTTTCACTAGATCTTGCAAGGCGTCACGCGTAATTGGATCTAGCGCGCCAAATGGTTCATCCATCAAAATAATATCTTGATTAGCAGCTAATGCCCGAACGACACCAATTCTTTGTTGTTGTCCGCCAGAGAGTTCGCTTGGATAGCGATCAAGCATCTCACGAGGTAATTCGACAAGGTCAATCATTTTCTCGGCAGTTTTATTACGTTCTTCCTGACTAACTTTCAGTAGCTTTTGTACAAGTGTAATATTTTCTCGAATGGTCATGTGTGGCATCAAACCAATATTTTGAATAACATAGCCAATTTGTCGGCGTAGTTCAACCGGATTGATATCTAGGATGTTTTTTCCATCAATCAAAATTTTTCCTTTAGACGGGTCGGTCATTCGATTTATCATGCGCATCGTCGTTGTTTTCCCACTACCACTAGTTCCGATAAAGCAGATAAATTCTCCTTGTTCAAACGAAAGATTCACGTCATCAACAGCAACTTTGTTTCCTTTATAAATTTTTGATACATGTTGAAATTCAATCAAATTTTCTCACCTCAAATTATCATTTTTTTAATCTTCACATAACTAGTATGGCTGAAAAATCGTTAACATACAAATCGAAGGGTTTGAAAGAAGAGATTTTTTACTGGAATATGGATTGGGGTGTACTAAAAAGTTTGAACTGAGCTGTTCGCCAAGTCTCTAAAAAAGTGTTAGAATAGCTTGAGATAAATGACTAGAAAGAGTGGATAAGATGTTAACAACAGAGGATTTTGATTTTGATTTGCCAGAAGAACTCATTGCACAAACACCGTTAAAAGATCGTGACCAGTCACGTTTGTTAGTGGTCAATCGTACAACAGGGGAGTTAGAAGATAAACATTTTCATGATATTATTGATGAATTGAACCCGGGGGACGCCTTGGTCATGAATGACACACGCGTGCTACCCGCTCGTTTATATGGAGAAAAACCAGATACTGGCGCTCATTTAGAAGTATTGCTTTTAACGAATACAGAAGGTGATACATGGGAAACGTTGATCAAGCCAGCTAAACGTGCCAAAGTAGGGACAACGATTTCATTTGGTGATGGTCGACTAAAAGCTGTGGTGGAAGAAGAACTAGAGCATGGTGGACGAATCATTACGTTTAAATATGACGGAATTTTTCTTGAAATCTTAGAATCGCTGGGCGAAATGCCCTTGCCACCTTATATCAAAGAACGCCTAGAAGATCCAGATCGTTACCAAACAGTGTATGCGAAAGAAAATGGTTCTGCGGCAGCCCCAACAGCAGGCTTACATTTTACAACAGAATTATTGGAAGAAATCGAAGCCAAAGGAATTGAATTAGTCTACTTGACGCTTCATGTTGGTCTAGGAACATTCCGTCCAGTTAGCGTAGATAAGATTGAAGATCACCACATGCATAGTGAATTTTATCGGTTGACAGAGGATGCTGCGAAACGTTTGAACCAAGTTCGCGAGAATGGCGGGAAAATCGTAGCGGTAGGGACAACTTCTATTCGGACATTAGAAACGATTGGGACAAAGTTCAATGGTGAAATCAAAGCTGACAGTGGTTGGACAGAAATTTTTATTACACCAGGTTATGAATTTAAAGTCGTCCAAGCGTTCTCAACAAATTTCCATTTGCCAAAATCAACTTTAGTGATGTTAGTAAGTGCCTTTGCAGGTCGCGAATTAATTCTGTCTGCATACCAACATGCGATTGACGAACGTTACCGCTTCTTTAGTTTTGGAGATGCGATGTTCGTCAAATAAATGGGTTGACAATTACATGTTTGAATAAAAATAAGAGAGTGAATGATCCTTAGCGATCATTCACTCTCTTTTCTATTTTCCACTTTTAATGAATCACATAAGCAAGGTGAGGCTTACTTTCCGAATTTTAAACTAGCTCTGAGCAATTGAATTAGCTGGAGTAATTTTCCTTGGCTAATAATCAATCAATGTTAAGACAGTATTTTTTGGATCAAATAAATGGTCTGTTTTTCATTTTCAATATAAATGTTTCTTTTGCGCAGAGAGTATCAAAAATTGCTTGTTCAACCGCCATTTTTTGATAATAAATTTTATGAATTTAGTTTTTTTTTAGGAAAAAGGTAAATAAAAATACAAATGAAAAAGGTACGATTATAAAAAATAAAATAAAAAAGACAGGAGCTGATGGAATGCTTTTGACCAATAAAAGCCTCGACCATTATTTTGATAAATACGACCAATATTTTTCGTTGATGACTGAATACGAGTATCCACTCATTTATCGCGAATACGATAAAATAAAAAAAGAAGCCTATTATCTGGTTGACCAAATTTCTTCAGAAAATTTTTTCTCCAAGTTGAAACAACTACTGATATTAGATGCTCGGATACAAATCATTCAAAGTTTACTTGAATTGGAATCAGAAAAAACTACTGAGGCAGAGATTCTCGAATTAGCTAAAACAGATAGCTGGACGTTTTATAAAGAAGCAGCGGGCTACCGATTAAATGAAACAGTACCTCACACGTTACTTAATTATGTTTTGGCAGAAGACGAGGGTAGCCGTGATTAAATTTTTTGTAGAGAGTGGCTGAATCGAAGTGTTTATTTTGCTAAATATTCTTAGCTATCAAATTTTTCGAAGTACTAGTAAGGAGAAAAGAACGCATGGATACTTGGAAGTAGACAACACAAAAAAGCTGGACTCTCGACAAGTCCAGCCTCTGTATTTCGGAAGGAATCAAATAAGTAGAATTTTTGTTACTTTCCATGATACATGTAAAGTACCTTGTTGAATTTCTTCTTGATAAACAAAAAATCTTGTTTTCGTTACATCTTCAACACTCATTGACACATCTTTTACTAGTATTCAATTTTCAGATGTTCATTGTTTATTTTACGTATCTTTGTTACTTCTGGTTTTGGGAAACGAATCATCCAAACTCTTTATACGCATTCACTATTTTCATCAGTTTGACGCTTTGTACTTCACACGTATACTTGGTGAAACCTGTACTTCTAACAACTTTGTTTGCTTACAATACTTCATCGAGAAATCCTTCAACTTATTTGATGTTATCCTCCTTCCTTACACCTATATAGTAGCACGAAATGTTAGCGTTTGCAAATGAGATGCTTGCGATTCTATGCCTTTTTTATGAACAAAATTCATAAATTGTCTGAAATAGTTTATTAAGTTGAAAAAAATAAAAAAATGATGTTATATTTAATATAGGATTATTATTTAATGAAGATTGAAGGAGGAATAGGATGGAAGAATATAAAAAAACGGTGAGGGAAGTCCAAGAAGAAACAAATGCAAACCTAGAACAAGGATTGTCTTCGCAAGAAGCAACTAAGCGGGGCAAGGAGCAGGGACTTAACCGTTTTGATGAGGCAAAGAAAGAATCATTAGCCAGAAAATTTTTTAGAAGTTTAGCAGATTTTACGACGATTATTTTATTGGTTGCTGCTGTGATCTCTTTTTATACGGCCTTTGCAACAGAACACGGAGATTTATTTGAAGGTCTGTTGATTATCGCTATCGTTGTTATCAACTCCGCACTTACAATTGTTCAAGAAGGAAATGCAGAAAAAGCATTAGAGTCGTTGCAGGATATGAATAAGCAGACGGCACTGGTTTTACGTGATGGCAAACGAGAACAAATTGATGCAGAACAATTAGTTGTTGGGGACATTTTGATTTTAGAATCAGGTGCAACCATTCCTGCAGATGCTCGGTTGATTCAAAGTTCACAACTCCGAGTAGAAGAATCAGCTTTGACTGGTGAGAGTGAAGCGGTTGAGAAAGATGCTACTTATGTTAGTAAAGAAGAGGTACCTTTAGGCGATCAGATTAATATGGTGTTTAAAGGGTGCAGTGTAGCTGCCGGTCGTGGTCAAGCAATTGTTACAGCAATTGGGATGCAAACTGAAATGGGAAAAATCGCTGGACTATTAAGTGGCGATATGATGCAGAAAACACCTTTGCAAGTTCGCTTGAATCAGTTAGGTAAACGAATTAGTTTTATTGCATTAGGAGCGGCTGCATTAGTTTTTATTATCGGTGAGTTGCAAGGAGAACCGCTACTGGAAATGTTTATGACTTCTGTATCTTTAGCAGTTGCGGCAGTTCCAGAAACATTGACAGTTATCGTGACATTAACTTTAGCATTTGGCGTTCAGAAAATGGCAAAAAAACATGCAATTATTCGTCAACTGCCTGCAGTTGAAACATTAGGAACAGCTAACGTAATTTGTTCTGATAAGACGGGAACGCTAACCCAAAATAAAATGCGCGTGCGTCGAGTTTGGAGTCGCGGCGATGAAGTTACTGATACAGAAGATGCTATGACAGATAGTGCAATGGAAGTCTTGAAGATGGCAGCCTTATGTACAGATGTAAGTGTTGAAAAAGAAAATGATGAATTGATTATCAAAGGGAACCCAACAGAAGCCGCAATTGTGCGTGCTGTGGAAGAAAACTATCATACAAAAGCAGAGTTGGAAGAAAATTATCCTCGAATTGGAGAATTGCCGTTTGACTCAGAGCGAAAAATGATGACAACGGTACATAAGATGGGAAAAAAATATATTTCCATTACCAAAGGTGCTTTTGACGTATTAGCTCCACGCTTTCGTTATGGAGACATCGAACAAGCCACAGTTGTCAATGACCGTTTCGGAAAACGTGCGCTTCGCGTGATTGCAGTTGGTTTTGCTGTCTATGACGAAGAGCCACAAGACATTAGTTCAGAAGCGTTAGAAAAAGATTTACGTTTAATCGGGTTGATTGGCATGATTGATCCACCTCGCCCAGAAAGTAAAGGAGCAATTGCTCGCGCGAAAAAAGCTGGGATCAAAACAGTAATGATTACTGGTGACCATGTGGTGACAGCGAGTGCGATTGCAAAAGAACTTGGAATTTTGGAGCATTCTTCAGAAGCTTTAACAGGCGCAAAATTGCACGCGTTGACTGATGAAGAACTAGATGAACGTGTAAAAGAATTGTCTGTCTATGCACGAGTAACGCCAGAAGACAAGATTCGGATTGTTAAATCATGGCAACGAACAGGCGCAGTTGTAGCGATGACTGGTGATGGAGTAAATGATGCCCCTGCGTTGAAAGCAAGTGACGTTGGCTGTGCCATGGGAATCACTGGGACGGATGTAGCTCAAAGTGCTTCAGATATGATTTTAACGGATGATAATTTTGCAACGATTGTTGATGCAGTTAGCCAAGGCCGTTCTGTTTATCAAAATATTCGAAAAGCGATTAATTTTCTTTTGAGCTGTAATATCTCAGAAATTTTCATTGTGTTGATTGCGATGCTTCTAGGTTGGGGTGCGCCATTTACGGCAGTTCAATTACTATTTGTCAACGTAGTAGCTGATGGGCTACCAGGATTTGCACTAGGAAGGGAACCGGCGGAAGCAGGAATTATGGATCAAATGCCAATACCGCGAAATGAGGGGATTTTTGCACGTGGATTGTGGCAAAAAATTGCAGTGAACGCAAGTGTGTTTACCGTTGTAACACTTTTTGGTTACTATCTAGGAAGTTTTGTTGACACAATTAGCCCTTGGGTTGATGCTAGTCAAGAAGTTGGTCAAACGGTTGCTTTCCTAGTCTTAGCCTATTCTTCAATTTTGCATGTTTTTAATGTGAGAAGTAGTCAATCAATATTTAAGGTAAGTCTATCCTCCAATAAATCGCTATTAGAAATGGCCGTCTTAGCTGTAGTAATTACTACGGCAATGGCACTGTTCCCATTCACTCAAGAACTTTTTGGACTTGTTCATATTAGTTTGAATCATTGGTTGCTGGTCTTCATTTTATCAGTTACACCAATTGCAGTGAGCGAGCTGATTAAGTTCCATCAACTGCCAGATGTGGATGATGAAGAAGAATAAATAAAAAAGTGTAGCAAAAAAGCTGCGGTATTAACCGCAGCTTTTTTTGTGTACCTGTTGTTTAGTTTAGTAAGCAACATCTTTAGGCAATTCATTGTAAAAAGCAGCTTTTGTTGCTGTAATATATGGATTCAACCATAAATAGCCGATTCCTGCAGTCATTAATGCAAGAATGTGCCATCCGATAAACGACAAATCCAACCAGAACAATTTCCCTTTGTAACCATCCATTAACTTACGACTTGCTGTAATCGTATCAAGCACACGAGGTTTTTGACCTGTTTCTTGAATCGTGTCGTAGTAGATAAAGTAGCTTTGAGAGTAAGAATAACTTTTGATAATCCCAGGGATAATAAGCAACAATGTCCATAATGTGGTGAATAACCAAATTAAAATAGCTAAACCGATTACGCCACTGATAAAGATACCTGAAAATCCACGAAATGCATCTTTAAATGGTTCGATTTGTGATTTTTGTCCACGTAATACATCAAGATAAGTCCAAGAAATACCACTCATGAACAATGCGCTAATAATGCCGGAAACAACTCCGCCACCACTACCACCGCCAGCACCAGATCCACCATTATCATTAGCAATCGTTTCCTAGATACTTGAAACATCTGACATACTTGCAATAAACAAGATGAATGGTACAAGAATCAAAAGAATAAGTGCAATAGCAATTAACGACGGAATCAAATTCAATAATACCGCTTGCCCCCAACGACCTTTCAAACTAGCCTTAGCTTGTGATTTTAATTCAGCAGAAGATTTCATCTATTTTTCACTCCTTTTCCATAAGTTAAAATTATTATAACAAAGATTCACTTTTTTGCCTTTCATCTTGCATTGATTATGCCGGAAATGTCTCTAAAAAAAGAGGATTAAATAGAACAGAAACAATAGATAAACTCTTGCAAAAAAGTGCCGAAACGATTATGATTGTGTGAGTTGTCAACGCTATTTTATAGAGAAAGTAGGGAATTGAATGTCACAACCTGCCATTCGCTATCGTTTAATCAAAAAAGAAAAACATACGGGTGCCCGCTTAGGTGAAATTATTACGCCACACGGTACTTTTCCAACTCCCATGTTCATGCCTGTCGGAACATTGGCGACAGTAAAAACTATGTCTCCTGAAGAATTAAAGGAGATGGGTGCAGGAATCATTTTAAGTAACACGTACCATCTGTGGTTGCGACCTGGAGAAGATCTAGTCGCTGAAGCTGGTGGTTTGCATAAATTTATGAATTGGGATCAACCGATTTTAACCGATTCTGGTGGTTTCCAAGTATTTTCATTAAGTGATATGCGTAACATTGAAGAAGAAGGGGTCCATTTTAAAAATCATTTGAATGGTTCTCGGATGTTTTTATCACCTGAAAAAGCAATTGATATCCAAAATAAATTGGGTTCAGATATCATGATGAGTTTTGATGAATGTCCACCATTCGATGAAAGCTATGACTACGTGAAAAAATCTGTAGAGCGTACTTCACGCTGGGCAGAGCGTGGACTAAAAGCTCACGCAAATCCAGCAACACAAGGTCTATTTGGAATTATCCAAGGGGCAGGATTTGAAGATTTACGTCGTCAAAGTGCGAAAGATTTAGTTAGCATGGATTTCCCAGGCTATTCAATCGGAGGATTATCTGTTGGGGAACCAAAAGCAGACATGAACCGTGTTTTAGAATTTACGACACCATTAATTCCAGAAGACAAACCACGCTACTTAATGGGGGTTGGTGCAGCTGATTCCTTGATTGATGGAGTAATTCGTGGAGTAGATATGTTTGACTGTGTATTGCCAACAAGAATCGCACGTAATGGAACTTGTATGACTTCGCAAGGTCGTTTAGTTGTTAAAAATGCAAAATATGCACATGATTTTCGTCCAATTGATGAAAAATGTGATTGCTATACATGTAAAAACTATACTCGTGCTTATATTCGTCATTTAATCAAGTGTGATGAAACATTCGGTATTCGTTTAACTTCTTATCATAATCTTTATTTCCTATTGAATTTGATGAAACAAGTTCGTCAAGCAATCATGGATGATAACTTATTAGAATTCAGAGCAGCCTTCTTTGAAGAATACGGATTTAACAAAGAAAATGCTAAGAGTTTCTAAATTCATGACTTTTATGTGAAATTTAGGTAAAAAGCTAGTGTAGATAGTACTTTTTATGCTAAAGTGTTTTTTGTAGATAGATTGAGTGAGGTGAAAAAAATGGGATCATTACCAATGATTGTGATGTTCGTTGCGTTGTTAGCAATGTGGTACTTTATGTCACGTACACAAAAGAAACAACAACAAGAACGTCAAAACTTGTTAGATAGTATGAAACCAGGCGATGCAGTTGTTACAATTGGTGGCTTGCATGGCGTAATTTCAGAAATCGATGAAGACAAACGCACAGTCGTTTTAGACTGTGAAGGTATCTTCTTAGAGTTTGACCGTGCGTCAATCAAAACGGTTAAACCAGGAGTGACTGTAGAAAACGATGCTACAGTGACAACTATCGAAGAACCAGTTGAAACAAAAGAAGAAACAATCACTGAAGAAGTAACAGAAGAAGTTTCTGAAGAAAACAAAGACGAGAAATAAGCATAGATTCTATGATTATTTTTCATCTGAAGAGACACAACTAATTAATTAGTTGTGTCTCTTTTTTTATTTGAAAATCAAAAGCGAGAAAATAAGTTCAATAGTGAACGTGATTGATAAATAAAAAATATTTTTTTCTTAGATAGTTCAAAAAATGCTTATAGCTAAATAACTTTATAATATCAAGGTTTATCTTTGATTTTAAAACTGTGAAAAAAATCACAAAAAACTATTTACAACTAAAATAAATTATTGTATGATACATATGTGAAATAATTAACAAACAAATGTGATACCCACTAGGAGGAAGACAATGGCTAAGACATTGGAAAAAGAACAAGTAAAAACGATCGACGTGCAAGCAATGATCGATGATCTTGCAACAAAAGCAAATGTAGCCCTAAAGGAAATGGAAGACTTTGATCAAGCGAAAGTGGACCATATCGTACATGAAATGGCAATGGCTGCCTTAGATCAACATATGCCTCTAGCAAAAATGGCAGTTGAAGAAACTGGTCGTGGTATTTATGAAGATAAAGCAATTAAAAATATGTATGCTTCAGAGTATATTTGGAATAACATTAAACATGATAAAACAGTTGGTGTAATTAATGAGGACGTTCAAAAAGGATTAATCGAAATTGCTGAACCAGTCGGAGTTGTTTGTGGTGTAACACCAACGACTAACCCAACTTCAACAACGATTTTCAAATCAATGATTGCATTGAAAACAAGAAATCCAATCGTGTTTGCTTTCCATCCAAGTGCACAAAAATCTTCTGCAGAAGCAGCACGTGTTGTTCGTGATGCGGCAATCGCAGCTGGTGCACCAGAAAACTGTATCCAATGGATCGAGCATCCATCAATTGATGCAACTTCAATGTTGATGAACCATCCTGGAATTGCAATTGTTTTAGCAACAGGTGGAGCAGGAATGGTTAAATCTGCTTATTCAACTGGGAAACCAGCTTTAGGAGTTGGACCAGGTAACGTGCCAGCATACATTGAAAAAACAGCAAAAGTAAAACGTGCAGTGAACGATTTGATCGTATCAAAAACATTTGATAACGGAATGATTTGTGCGTCTGAACAAGCAGTAATTGTTGATAAAGAAATTTATGCAGCTGTAAAAGCAGAATTCCAAGCGCATCAAGTGTACTTCGTAAAACCAAGCGAACTAGCAAAATTAGAAGATGCAGTGATGAATGAAGGTAAGTATGCTGTTAACCCAGCAATCGTTGGACATTCAGCAATGGAAATTGCTAAATTAGCAGGTATCAAAGTACCAGAAGGAACAAAAATGTTAATTGCTGAATTAGAAGGTGTAGGTGCTGATTACCCACTTTCACGTGAAAAATTATCACCAGTTTTAGCAATGGTTAAAGCAAACAATACAGACCATGCATTTGAATTATGTGAAGGTATGTTAAATCTTGGTGGACTAGGACATACAGCTGTTATTCATTCAGAAAATGAAGATTTACACGTGAAATTTGGTTTACGAATGAAAGCTTGTCGTATTCTAGTTAACACACCATCAGCTGAAGGCGGAATTGGTAATATCTACAATGAAATGATTCCTTCATTAACTTTAGGTTGTGGTTCTTATGGTAAAAATTCTGTTTCTCGTAATGTATCTGCTGTCAACTTAATCAACGTCAAAACTGTAGCGAAACGGAGAAATAACATGCAATGGTTCAAATTACCACCAAAAATCTTCTTTGAAAAGAATTCATTACTTTACTTAGAAAAAATGGAAAATGTTGAACGTGTCATGATCGTTTGTGACCCAGGAATGGTCCAATTTGGTTACTGTGATACAGTTCGTGAAGTACTTGCTCGCCGTAAAAACGACGTAAAAATTGAAGTTTTCTCTGATGTTGAGCCAAACCCTTCAACAGATACTGTTTACGCTGGAACAAAACTAATGGCTGATTTTAAACCTGATACAGTAATCGCATTAGGTGGTGGATCTGCAATGGATGCTGCCAAAGGAATGTGGATGTTCTATGAACACCCAGATACTTCTTTCTTTGGAGCAAAACAAAAATTCTTGGATATTCGTAAACGTACGTACAAAATTGCAAAACCTGAAAAAACTCAATTTGTATGTATTCCAACAACTTCAGGAACAGGTTCAGAAGTAACGCCATTTGCAGTTATCACTGATAGCGACACACATGTTAAGTACCCATTAGCAGACTATGCATTAACACCAGATGTTGCAATTGTTGATCCACAATTTGTTATGTCAGTTCCTGCCTCTGTAACTGCAGATACTGGTATGGATGTCTTGACTCACGCAATTGAATCATATGTATCTGTCATGGCATCTGATTACACTCGTGGTTTAAGTTTGCAAGCAATCAAGTTAGTCTTTGATTATTTAGAAAAATCAGTAAAAACACCTGATATGGAATCACGTGAAAAAATGCATAATGCGTCAACGATGGCTGGTATGGCGTTTGCAAATGCGTTCCTAGGAATTTGTCATTCAATCGCCCACAAAATTGGTGGAGAATATGGTATTCCTCATGGACGTACAAATGCAATCTTGTTACCACACATTATTCGTTACAATGCGAAAGATCCACAAAAACACGCAATGTTCCCTAAATATGACTACTTCCGTGCAGATACAGATTATGCAGATATTGCTAAATTCTTAGGTCTAAAAGGCGAAACAACTGCTGAATTAGTAGATGCATTAGCAAAAGCTGTTTATGAATTAGGTCAAAACGTAGGTATCGATATGAACTTGAAAGCACAAGGTGTGACACAAGAAACACTTGATACAACAGTTGATCGTATGGCTGAATTAGCTTACGAAGACCAATGTACAACTGCTAATCCAAAAGAACCATTAATTAGTGAATTAAAACAAATCATTATTGATGCTTACAAAGCTTAATAATTACCACTAGTTAGCGTACGGCTGGCAGCTGTTCGCTACATGAATCCCCCACACAAATTTCCGCTCAAATTTGTGTGGGGGATTTAAAATCATATTGATTCATATAAGTTTGTCTGGATGATTCTCTCATTCAGACAATTTTTTTATGTAAAGATAAAAATATGTGTTCCAATATGTACCTTTAGAATTACTTTGAAAAAATCCTTGTCTAACAAAAAAGAGAGAAACATTTCAAGGATCACTTAGCTATAAATTATTAGGATATGTAAAAATTTAAAACATAAGAGCAATTTTAGATATTTTTTCTCAATTAGAAATCGCAGATGAAAAATTATAGGAAGACTTTGCTCGAACGCCGATTAACCAAAAATGGTGGACGTATATGGCTCCTTTTATGGAAACCAATGACGAGGATTCGCCTGTGGCACAAGAACTAACTCCTGTATTTGAAGTTTGAATCAGTCGTACTATTAAAATCAAAAGTTTTCCGTTATAATTTTCCTATAAAGAAACGGGAGTGTGCAATATGGAAAATAAAAAACCTTACGGAACTGTTTTGATTAAGGCATCAACTATTTTAGATTACTTAGCAGAAGCGCCAGATTCTTCATTACAAGCAATTGCTAAAGGCACGGGAATGACTGCTTCAACTGCTTTAAAAATTTTAGATACATTAACTTTAATAGGATATACAAATAAAAACTCGGACAAAAATTATCGTTTAGGTAGTAAATTTATCCGTTATGCGAACAAAAGTATTGAGGAACAAGATTTAGTGGAAGCAACGCGTCCGTATCTTGAACAACTCCAAGACACGATTGATGAAACCATTCATCTAGGAATTTTAAATAATGAAGAAATTTTATATGTCAATAAACTAGAAGCGAAAAACCAAACGATCCGAATGTCGTCCAAAATCGGTGTGACTAGACCACTCTATAGTTCTGCTATGGGAAAAGCTGTATTAGCTGAGTTTGATGAGAACCAATATGATACATACTTAACGAAACATCCGCTAGTTCCATTTACTGAATACACGATTACTAATCCACTGCGTTTAAAAAGCGAGATTGAAAAAGTACAGCAGTCCAAAATTGCTTACGATGATGAAGAAATGGAACAAGATATTTTTTGTATCGGTGCAGCTATTGTCAAAAATAATGAAATCATTGGTGCATTTAGTATCAGTATGCCTAAATATCGTTTAACAGGCGAAATTAAAAATCAAATTGTTGCAGCAGTAAAGCAAACGAAACAAAAAATAGAAGAAACATTAACAAAAAAATGAAAAAGCGTTTGCATTTTTTCTTTTCTCCTTTATAATACGAGTATAGATTTCCAAATTATAAAACTTAATTTCTAAATAGGAAATAAGAGGTGGGGAAAATGAAAAAAATTGAAATTTTATCTCGATTGAAAAATGCTGGTGTGATTGCTGTAGTTCGTGGAAAAACGAGTGAAGAAGCACTGAATGCTTGTCATGCAATTATCAAAGGTGGCTTAACGGGCATCGAACTTACGTTTACCGTGCCACAAGCTGACCAAGTAATCAAAGAACTTTTAGCAACTTATCAAGAACGAGAAGAGATTGTCATTGGTGCTGGAACAGTGTTAGATGCGGTTACTGCTCGTTTAGCAATTTTAGCTGGTGCAGAATATATTGTGAGCCCATGTTTTGATAAAGAAACAGCAGAGCTATGTAATTTGTACCAAGTACCTTATTTACCAGGTTGTATGACGATTGATGAAATCAAAACAGCACTGAAGAGTGGGGTTGATATTGTGAAATTATTTCCTGGCAGTGCATTTGGTCCAAGTATTGTTTCCGCATTCAAAGCACCTATGCCACAAGTCAACATTATGCCAACTGGTGGTGTAAGCTTGGAAAATATGCAGGATTGGTTTGATGCAGGTGTGGTAACTGTTGGTGTGGGTGGTAATTTACTTGCGCCGGCTGCTACAGGTGATTTTGAGAAAGTGACAGAAGTAGCTAAGCAGTACGCGGCGAAAATGAAAGAAATCGCGGGGTAATTCATGATGGGAAAAGTGGTAACTCTTGGAGAAATCATGTTGCGGTTATCTACAACTCAAGGAACGCGTATCATTAAAAGTGAGCAGTTCAGAGCTGATTATGGTGGCGGTGAAGCTAATGTCGCTATTTCATTAGCAAACTATGGACATGAAACTATTTTTGCTAGTAAAGTTCCGACTCATGCATTAGGCGATGCAGTTCAGAAACATCTTCAAAGTTATGGGGTGTCAACTAATTACTTGTTACGCGGTGGTAAGCGATTAGGGACATATTACATGGAGGCTGGGGTTGGAGAACGAGCGGCCTCAGTAATCTATGATCGAGCAGGTTCCAGCTTTGCGACAATGACGGAAATCGAATGGTCATTAGAAAATTTATTTGAAGGCGTTGACATCTTTCATGTTTCTGGAATCACACCTGCTTTGTCTAGCGAATGGCAGCAGATGACAAAAAAATTGATGGAAGCTGCGAAAGAATCAGGCTGTTTGATTAGTTTTGACATCAATTATCGCGGAAAACTATGGACACAAGCAGAAGCAAGCCGAGTAATCAAGCAATTGTTACCTTTAGTAGACATTTGTTCAGCTGGAGAAATGGATGCGCTTTACTTGTTGGGAGTAGATAAAGCACCAGAAGAAGAAACAGAATCCCTGATTTATTATTATCAAAAAATGCAAGAGAAATTTCCTATGATTAAAGCATTCTATTCAACCAAAAGAAAAGTTTATTCAGCTAGCGCAAATCAATTAGTGGGAACCTTATGGATGGATGAAACTTATTTTGAATCACAAGTTCATGAAATCGAACCGATCGTTGATCGTGTTGGAGGTGGTGATGCTTTTGCTGGCGGAATACTACATGGTATGTTAACGGACATGCCGCCGCAGGAAATAATCAACTTTGCGACAGCTGCGTCCGCGTTAAAACATACGGTTCATGGTGATTGCAATCAATTCAGTCAAGAAGAAGTCACACAATTTTTAACCTGTGGCTCTGGGAAAATTATACGATAGGGAGAGTATTTATTATGCAAGAAATGAAAACACGTTATACACATAGTCCGGAAGATATCCGTCATTATTCAACTGAACAATTAAGAACTGAATTTTTAGTTGAAAAAGTATTTGTTCCTGGAGAAATTCGTTTAACTTATACTCACAACGATCGCATGATCTTTGGCGGAGTGACGCCTACAACAACTACTTTAGAAGTCAAATTAGATAAAGAACTCGGCGTTGACTATTTCTTAGAACGTCGTGAACTAGGTGTCATCAATATTGGTGGTCCAGGTTTTATTGAAATTGATGGACAAAAAGAACCAATGCAAAAACAAGATGGCTACTATATTGGGAAAGAAACGAAAGAAGTGATTTTTTCTTCAGAAGATGCGGAAAACCCAGCAAAATTTTATTTGAGTAGCGCACCAGCCCACCATAAATATCCAAATGTAAAAATTAGTATCGACCAAATCAAGCCAATGGAAACTGGTGAAGGTGTTACCTTGAATGAACGAAAAATTTATCAGTACATTCACCCAAATGTTTGCGAAAGTTGTCAACTTCAAATGGGTTATACAATTTTAGAGCCAGGTAGTGCTTGGAATACCATGCCTTGTCATACGCATGAACGTCGAATGGAAGCTTATGTTTATTTTGATTATGCAAATGAAGACACGCGTGTATTCCATATGATGGGTAAACCAGATGAAACAAAACATTTAGTGGTTGCGAATGAACAAGCAATCATTTCACCAAGTTGGTCAATCCATTCAGGTGTTGGTACAAGTAATTATTCATTTATTTGGGCAATGTGTGGCGAAAATATCACTTATACGGACATGGATATGGTTCAAATGGATCAATTAAAATAAACCAATATAAAGGAGAATCATTATGGATTTTACAATGGATAATTTTCGATTAGATGGAAAAGTTGCACTTGTTACAGGTGCAGTTTATGGGATTGGTTTTGAAATTGCCCGTTCATTAGCATCTGCAGGCGCAACAATCGTTTTTAATAATTTGACGCAAGAATCTGTCGATGAAGGAATCAAACACTATCAAGAAGCTGGTATTGAAGCAAAAGGATATGTTTGTGATGTGACGGATGAAGAAGCTGTTCAAGCGATGACTAAGCAAATCAAAGAAGAGGTTGGCTCGGTAGATATTTTGGTGAACAATGCCGGAATCATCAAACGGACACCAATGATCGAAATGAGTGCTGCTGATTTCCGTCAAGTCATTGATGTTGATTTGAATGCACCATTTATCGTAGCAAAGGCCGTTATCCCAGATATGATTGAAAAGGGTGGCGGAAAAATTATCAATATTTGTTCGATGATGAGTGAGTTAGGTCGTGAAACAGTTAGTGCCTATGCTGCTGCAAAAGGCGGCTTGAAGATGCTAACAAAGAACATTGCTTCTGAGTATGGACAATACAACATTCAATGTAATGGCATTGGCCCTGGATATATTGCGACGCCACAAACAGCACCTCTGAGAGAGCAACAAGAAAATGGTGAACGCCATCCGTTCGATCAATTTATCGTAGGAAGAACACCAGCTGCGCGTTGGGGTGAACCAAGTGATTTAGCTGGACCAGCAATTTTCCTTGCTTCAGGTGCTTCAGATTTTGTTAATGGACACATCCTGTATGTTGATGGCGGTATTTTGGCATACATTGGAAAGCAACCATAGGAAAATAGTCGTGAGATAAAAGAGTATTTCCTTCAATATAAACAAAAAAGTGACTGGGACATTAATCAAAATGATTATGTCCCAGTCACTTTTTTTAGCAACAGTTAGTTTCGTCTGCCATATTTTACTAAGGATATTTCTCTGGCTTCACACCAATCTTTAACAGCACCAGAAAAAATAAGTGATTGATATTTTAACTCATTTGTTGTTCTAGCACCAACTAAAGTATAGAGCAAACGTAGTTCTTCTTGCCATTGTTTAATCAATAAAATCGTTTCTTCTACGCCATGATTCATTAGATGTGTTAAAACTGTACCAGAAGTACCAACGGCTTGAGCCCCTAAGCAAAGAGCTTTGAAAATATCATAGGCAGAACGTATACCACCAGATGCAAGGATATCAACAGTGGCATTTGCTTCATGTGCTTCGAGTAATGAGGTGACGGTTGATTGTCCCCAATCAGCAAGATAAGTTAATTCACGCTTTTCTCGGCGCGCATTTTCAATCTGAGTAAAGCTAGTCCCACCACGTCCACTGACATCAATTGTTTTGACGCCAATTTGTGCAAGTTGCTCAATTGTTTCACGTGTCATGCCAAAACCGACTTCTTTTACGATTAAAGGTACAGCAATTGTTTGTTGGATTTCTTGAATCAATTCCAACCAGTTTGAAAAATCACGGTCACCTTCAGGCATAACTAACTCTTGTGGGGCGTTGAGATGAATTTGTAAAGCATCTGCATGGAACAATTGAATAGCTTCTTGGGCTTTTTCAACAGAAGTTCCAGCACCGATATTAGCAAGAATCTTTCCTTCAGGGTATTCTTCACGCATCACGGTATAACTGTCAGCTAAGCTGGAATCTTTCAAAGCAGCACTCACTGAACCTGTTGCGATCATCAAATCAGTTTCGCGTGCAACAATTGCAAGGTCACGATTGATTTTTTTTGTTTTTTCACTGCCACCAGTGATAGCGTTGATATAAAACGGACTGGTCAACGTAAAGCCAGCAACAGTCGTCGATAAGTCGACATCAGTTGTTGCTAGCTGGGGCAACGCATTATGAATGAGGTGAACAGCGTCAAATTCATTTTTTTGCTTATTGTGAAAAGCCTTGGCTAATGAAACATGTTCGTCTTTTCGATTCATGATTGATCCTTTCTGCGATAACTATAAACATGAAGTGGAAGTGGTGTGATTTCTGCATTTTCCCATGCACTCATGAGAGGTAAGATGCCGGATTTTTGATCCACGATCACGATTCCACAATCACCACCGCCAGCACCAGAAGACTTAGCGGCTCCTTCATATTCTTCTGCTAAGTTACACAATTCATTTAACGCAGGTGTTTCGATGACCACACCGGTAACGGTAGATAGGTTGCGTAGCAATTGGCGATTTTGCCGAATTTGTTTTTGAATCAGAGCCACATCATCTTGTTTGAATCCTTGAATCATTTGATTGACACAATTTTCACTATTTCTAAGAAATGTTTCGTAAGCCGTTTTTTTATCTTCTCGTGAACGATGGACTTGGTCAACTAAATCAGAAGTAGAAGCTGGACTACCTGTCCAACCAATAAGCAATCGTAAATCTTTTGGTGCCTCAAGGGGCTCAATCGAAAGTCCTGGCCAATCCATTGCAAGTAACTCACTAATTGTCTGCTGTTTTTCTTGTTGCTGAACCCAACGATGATCAAAAGTAGAAAAAGCAATCCAACCACCATAACAACTAGCGGCAATATCTCCGCAAGAACCGTTGTCTTGAACAGCTAGATTTGCTAAAGCAGCAATTTTGAAAATTTCTAACTGGCTTAGGTGCAAATCATAAAAAATATTTAATGCTTTAACAGTTGCGACCGTAACAGCACCGCTTGAACCAAGACCATATTTTCGGCCATTTGAACTATCTAGCTCGCTGGTTACCTTCAAGTCATAAAAAGAAAGCAAACTATTTTTTTCTTGTGCGTATTTTTCAGTTAACCGAATTGCTGCCAGAATGTAATGAAATGGATTTTCTCGAATATCTAAAACTAATTCACCATTTCTTCTAGTCCAACGAATCGGCATCTCACTATATTGTGCAGACTGGATACTTCCCACTTTTCTAGCCGCTTCGACTGTTACCGTGACAAATTGGTCAACCGCCACGATGATGGCAGGGTGCCCAGTTTCTACAACTGCATATTCACCAGCAATGTAAAGCTTTCCTGGTGCAGATACTTCAATCATAAAAATCTCCCTTTACTTGATAATCGTAATTCCAGAACCTGCTTGGGCTGAAACTACTTGTTTTTCACTAAATAAATGATTACAAGCTGTTTTAACTGCAGCTAAATGTTTTTTCTCGACTAAAATTTTTACATTTGGTCCAGCATCCATTGTAAAGTAACACGGAACGCCTTGCTTTCTCAAATCCCGGACTGCTTGCATTGCTTTTAAACTATCAGGAGACCAGTAAGTAAACGGTGGGTTCGCTGCTAGTGTAGTGCCATGCATCTTTAATGCGTTTCGTTCCATTGTTTCCCCTAAAGATTGAAAATTTTTGTCAGTAATGGCTTGCTTTAACTGCGCTAAATCTGCATCTAGGGAGTCAAGCCAGCCTTGATAAAAGCTTGAAGTTTCAACTGTGCGACGCATGCCATCACGACTAGAAACGTCTTTTTGCTGATCGTTTAGTAATAAAAAGACCATGGCTAAATCATCTTCAAAATGATCGGAAGGGATTTGCTTTGCGTAGGAGGTAAAATCGTCAACCCCTTTTTCCCATTCCACAAATCCGCCGTAAATACTACGACACGCTGAACCAGAGCCCCGACGAGCTAATCGAGATAATCCTGCGTTATCTAAGCCTAATTGAAGTGCCTCATTACAAGCACCAGCTAATGCAGCTAAGCCACTTGCGGAGGAAGCAAGTCCAGCAGCTGTAGGAACAAAATTTTGACTGATAACTTGCGCATTGAGCGTTGTTTGGCCTTTTTCTCGTACAAGATCAAGAAAAGTGCTGATTTTTTTCGTTGCTTTTTCGTCTTGTTGCTCACCATCCAAATAAAATTCATCCTTAGTAAAAGTATCAGAGAAGATGACTTCTGTTTCGGTGTAAAAAGCATCTAGTGTAAGAGATAAACTATTATTCATTGGTAAAATGAATTCCTCATCTTTTTTCCCCCAATACTTGATGAGTGCAATATTCGTGTAAGCACGAGCTTTTCCTTTAAACATGGGTATGTACTCCTAATCCTTGAATCCAAGTAGCTACAGCACCGGCATCTTCCAGAGCTGTACAAATCGCTTGGGCTTCTGTTTTTGTTTTGGCAAGAGCGAGCATACAACCACCGCGTCCGCCTCCAGTTAATTTCGCTCCTAGAGCACCAGCATCTAACGCTGTTTCAATCAATAGGTCTAGAAAATGATTACTGATTGTTAATTCTCTCAATGTAACTTGTGCCTGATTCATGACTTGCGCTAAATTTTCGGGATTGTTTTGGATGATTGCTTGTTTTGCTTTTTGTGTGAGTTGTCCTAATTGTTGAATTTTTTGTCCAGTCTTGTGTGAGTCTTTTTCAAATAAATGAGCGACGTCTTTAACAGCTTCCCGCGTTTGTCCTTTGATCCCAGTATCAGCAACAATCAAAAAAGCATCCAAGTTGATTGTGAAATACTCGAAAGGTTGCCCTTTGATAAAATAGATTGGGTTATGACTACTTGTAGCGGCAGCATCGATTCCACTTGGGTTGCCATGAGCAATTTTTTCAGAAATCTGAACATAGCTTAACAATGTTTCATGTGCTAGTGAAAGTGAAAGATAATCATAAAAGGCGCGTGTGATTGCTACTGCAACAGCAGCGCTAGAACCCATTCCGCGTTCAGCAGGAATGGTACTTTCAATGGTGAGGCTGACTGATTCCTTGACACCATGATCCTGTTTTAAATGTGTGACTAAAGCTTTGATATTTTTGAGTGCTTGTGGTGCATGAATCAACTTTCCTACATAATAGGCTGAAAACAATTGATCTTGGGTAACATCTTCAGTTAACGTTTCAAATTGTGCAGTGACTTTCGTTGCATAAAATGGAAAGGCAATTGCTGGTTCGCCGTATACAACGGCATGTTCACCCATCAAGATAATTTTTCCGCTTGATTCCCCTTGGCCATAGTTTGCCATAACTTAACTCCTTTTCCTCACATAACAGTAACTTTTAGACAAAAAATAAAGCGCCCTAAATAGTTGCGCTACTCAACGAGAATTTGGTTTGATGATGTGAAAAAAAGCAAACCAAAAATCATTTCCTCCCTATTTTACTAAATCCGCTCAATAAGTAAAACCAAGAATGCGTTTTCTGTCAAAAAATCACTGTTTTCTTAAGAATTTTTTTGAGTTTTTTTTCGAAGGGCGTTCAATAAATTCCATTTGACACTACTAGATATTGGGGGTATATTTAGAAAGATTGAAAAACACATACAATATTTAGTAATGAAGTGAGTTGGAGGTAAATGAGCGTGATCGTTTTAGCTGGTACAATTGGTGCAGGAAAGTCAAGTTTAACAGAAATGATAGCTGAAGAATTTAATAGTCAGGCTTTTTATGAATCAATTGATGATAATGAAGTGTTACCTTTGTTTTATGCTAACCCTGAGCAATATGCTTTTTTATTACAAATTTATTTTTTAAATAAACGTTTTGCAAGTATTAAACAAGCAATGAAAGATGATAACAACGTTTTGGACCGTTCAATCTATGAAGATTCTTTATTATTCCATTTGAATGCAGATTTAGGAAGAGCGACAGAAACAGAAGTGCGTGTCTATGATGAATTACTAGAAAATATGATGGAAGAGCTACCTTATGCAGCCCACAAAAAAAATCCTGATTTACTGATTCATATTCGAGTTTCTTTTGATACAATGTTGGAACGAATCGAGAAACGTGGTCGTTCATATGAGCAATTATCTTTTGACCCATCGTTATATGATTATTATCAAGAATTGAATCGTCGTTATGATCAATGGTACGAAAACTACAATGAAAGTCCTAAAATTCAAATTGATGGAGATCGCTACAATTTTGTCGAAGATCCACAAGCAAAAGATGAAGTGGTCCGAATCGTGAAAGAAAAATTAGCTGAAATCCGTCAAGAACAATTTGTATATTAAATAAAAACTATTCAAGCAATGGCTTTTACCTTGTTTGAATAGTTTTTTTCTTTATACTGTTAAGAGAAAGTGTTATGAGGAGGTCAATAATGAGTAATAAACGTTTTTTTAATTCTGACCAAAATTTTTGGCTAAATATTCAACGTGACAATGTTATTGGTGTTAAAAACTTAAAAGAAGAGTATAAATTAAGCGACGAGATGCTAACTTACTCTCTCGATAAAAACGAACGCGCACGGGTAGAATATGATGTGCTTGATGAGGCAATGCTTCTTGTCTACAATGTTCCTCACCAAAGGAAAAGTGAAAATCATTATGAAACAACACCGATGGCCTTTATTTTGAAAGAGAACGGTATTTTTACATTTACTACAGAAAATACTGGTTATGTAGTACGTCTAATGGAATCATTGCTACAACGCACA
Source organism: Enterococcus thailandicus (assembly GCF_001886265.1). Classification (GTDB taxonomy): domain Bacteria; phylum Bacillota; class Bacilli; order Lactobacillales; family Enterococcaceae; genus Enterococcus_B; species Enterococcus_B thailandicus. The sequence continues at coordinate 3,689 of NZ_JXLE01000006.1, read as the reverse complement.
CCTAACATGAGTGTATATAGCTTGCTATTTCAAACTTTATTTTTGATTTCAGATTCCTTTTTCCCATTAGTTGAAGAAGTGAATAGCGAGCGACAACGCTTAAATCAAAAGTTACGAGAAAAAACAAGTAATCAAAACTTATTGCAATTATCTGACTTAGAAATCGGACTAGTTTATTTAGTCACAGGGACAAAACAAAATGCTGTGTTGATTGAGCAGATAAAAGCTTTAGCTATTTATCGTAAAATGTCTGAAGGCGAAAAGGAACAATTGGATGACGCATTGATTGAAGCCAAGCAGGCAGTCGAGATGACGAATCTGGCATCACAAATTTTAGACCAGTTATCTGGAACTTATAATAACTTGTTGAATAACAACCTAAATGACACGATGAAATTCTTAACTGTCTGGTCATTATTGTTGACCGTTCCGACGATCGTCACTGGTTTTTTTGGAATGAACTTACAGTTACCATTTACTCACTCTGTGTTTGGTTGGGGAATTGCGCTGGTCATCAGTCTGATTTTATCCGTTTGGATGTTAGTTGCTTTATGGCGTCGAATTAAATAAATTATTCTTCAATGATAAGTCCCAAGCTAGCTGCGATGACTAAAGCTTGTTCTTGGTCGACTGATAAACCAGAGAGATTTTCTAGAGAAAGTGCAATTTTAGTAAAGTCATTTGTTCTAAAATCCAATGCTTTTAGAGGTGTACGGAACCAATTAGATCCTGTGAGCTGATTGTTGAGCAGGGATAAGTTTTTCCATCGAACTTCATAAAATTCGGTGTCTTCTAGTTGACAGTCAGAAAAGCGGACAGTTTTCAAATTCGTGTTGCTGAAAGTGGCCATCGAAGCTAAACATTCATTGAATGAGCAATCACGAAGATAGCCTTCCGCAAAATTTGTTCCGGTTAACTTGCATTGTTGAAAAGTTACTTGGTGAAAACTGGCACCAATCCATTCTAAATTGGAAAAATCACAGTGGTCGAAAATGACATTGCTACATTCAAAACTTTCCAAAATAGTTTTTTGCATGGTTAATTTTTGAATGTGGCTGTCTCTTATAATCAAATTTTTTGCGGATAAATAACTTTGGTCGCTATCTTTGACTAAAAGATTTGAAAAGAGTTCTTCATCTTCTAAATAAAAGTCGCCTTCCTCTAGGTGAGATAAGATAGGTGCAATAGGATCATTCTTTTTCATAGGTTGCCTCCAAATTATTTTCTTATCTTAAAGATAAATAAAATAAAGAGAAAATGCTAGGATATCTTTTTAAAATAGGTCCTTTATTTTAGATAAAGAGTTGACATGTTCAAGTAAATTTGATAAACTGGTGAAGTTGAGAAATAAAAGCAGAAGCACGCGCTTCTCGCCTTAGTTGATATAGTCACTGGGCTAGATAGTTTTCGCCGATTCTTTAGGTGGATTATGCGCGGGTTCTGATAAAAAGAACTCGTTTTTTTATTACCGAAAATTCGGTAAGCTTTTCTTTCTCTCATAATATTTGGAGGTGAATGACCATAGCAAAGGATATGATGGTTAACGACGGCATTCGTGCACGAGAATTACGATTGATCGGTTCAGAAGGCGAGCAGTTAGGTGTTAAAACAAAAGCAGAAGCATTACAGATTGCTGAACAAGCAAACTTGGATCTTGTGTTAGTTGCCCCAGGTGCGAAACCACCAGTTGCGCGAATCATGGATTACGGGAAATTCCGTTTTGAACAACAGAAAAAAGACCGTGAAGCGCGTAAAAAACAAAAAGTGATCAATGTTAAAGAGGTACGTTTAAGTCCGACAATTGACGTAAATGACTTCAATACAAAACTTCGTAATGCACGTAAGTTCTTAGAAAAAGGCGATAAAGTGAAAGCTTCTATCCGTTTTAAAGGCCGTGCCATTACCCATAAAGAGATTGGTCAAAAAGTCTTAAATCGCTTAGCTGAAGAAACTGCTGATATTGCAACAGTGGAACAAAAAGCGAAAATGGACGGACGCAGCATGTTCTTGACGCTGGCACCGAAAAACGACAGTAAGTAATTTGAATGACTAACTGATTGTTGAACAGTCAATGGTCGGATAACGAAAGATTTTGAGGAGGAAATATAGTCATGCCAAAACAAAAAACACACCGCGGATCAGCAAAACGATTCAAACGTACTGGTAAAGGCGGATTGAAACGTTACCGCGCGTTTACAAGTCACCGTTTCCACGGCAAAACAAAAAAACAACGCCGTCAATTGCGTAAAGCACGTATGGTTGCTAGTGGCGATTTTAAACGTATCCGTCAACAACTAGCAAAAATGAAATAAGCAACGCAAATTTAGAAAAATTTCAATGAGAAGATTTATTTTTAGGAGGAATTAAACATGGCACGTGTTAAAGGTGGAACAGTAACTCGTAAACGTCGTAAAAAAATGCTAAAATTAGCAAAAGGTTACTACGGTTCAAAACACACTTTATTTAAAACAGCAAAAGAACAAGTAATGAATTCATATAACTACGCATATCGCGATCGTCGTCAAAAGAAACGCGACTTCCGCAAATTATGGATTGCTCGTATCAACGCAGCAGCTCGTATGAATGGCTTAAGCTACTCAAAATTAATGCACGGTTTGAAATTGGCTGAAATCGACATCAACCGTAAAATGTTAGCTGACCTTGCTGTTAACGATGCAGCAGCTTTTACTGCATTAGCTGACCAAGCAAAAGATTCATTAAACAAATAAGCTTATAAACGTTGATTTATCAACGTTAAAACCCGCTCATTCGAGCGGGTTTTTTGTTTGACCCAAAGTTTGACCCACATGTTTACCATTTGCCATAAAATTATCAAAGAGTGAGGCTGTTTCATCTTTTCCTTCTTGTGTAACATGGATATAGGTATTCATTGTTGTCTTAATATTGGTATGTCTTAATCGATCTTGTGCTTGCTTCATATCTGCACCTGCCTCAAAAAGTAAAGAAGCATGGGTATGACGAAATCCATGAACCGTACTTTTTTTCATGTTTGGATGATGTTGGTAAAAAACTTGAAGCCAAGTGAGTGGTGTCCTTGAGTACAAAAGGGAGTTATCTTCATCTTGGCTAAAAACTAATTGATCAATAGAAGCGATATGCCCGAATCTTTTCAAGATATTATTTTGTTGAGCGCGCCATTCTTTTAAAGCATTAATGACAGTATCATCAATGCTAATAGTACCGTTGCTTGCTTTTGTTTTTGGTCGTTGGATAAGTCGAACACCATTCTTACCAGAAGCCAATGTTTTATTAATTGTAATTGTTTTTCTCTTAAAATCAATATCACGCCAAGTCAGAGATAACGCTTCGCCTTTTCTAAGTCCTGTATAGGCTAACAGCAAGAACAGCGTGTAGCGTTTAGGTTGATCAACTTTTTTGTATGCCGCTAAAAAGTCCAATAATTCTTCTCTCGAATAGAAATTCTTCTTTGCTCTTTCGTCATCAAACACTACTGGAATAATGATACGATCCAAAGGATTTTTTTTTATTTCATCAAGTGTTTCAGCATATTTGAAGACCATCCCAGCATAATTTAAATATTGTTTGAATCGTTTTGGATGCTCACGTGACCAACTATTCGCCAATTTTTGACAAAATGTGACAGAAACATTATCGATTTTTAGATTTCCCAAAGCAACGTTACTCCAAAAAATATTTCGTAGGGTGTT
>NZ_JXLE01000058.1 GCF_001886265.1 Enterococcus thailandicus | reverse complement strand
CACCACTTGTCCCATTATCATACCCTCGAAGCTGAATGGTATTTCCCCACGACATTTTGATTGGCACTTGTAAATAAGTCACCGTACCATTTGACTTACGGGTGATTTTCACACTAATTTTGTCCGTGACCGTCATATCATCGAAACTAGGAACTGAGGTAATCTCCGCCGTGTAATCAGAAGAATCGATTGCCGATCCATCTTCGAGACGTACATTGGTAAACATCTTTGAGACGTCAGGTATCTCTCCTGACCATGTTCCAAGCTCGATCGTTTGTTCAACCACATCTGCCCAGATTTGTC
>NZ_JXLE01000057.1 GCF_001886265.1 Enterococcus thailandicus | reverse complement strand
CAATCAAAGTAGCTTGGGGAAGTACGATTCAAATTCGCGGACGGACTGACCAAACGGCGGGAGCTTATACACTACGCAAAAAAGGAAACTCTTACTCTATTCAATCGAGCTTTGGGATGGATAAAAAATATCGAGTCGACGGCATTCACAGTATATTCCCTAGTTATTACTCCATGACGCTCCTACGAGGGGATGGTAAACTTACTGATTTGACAGGGACTTACTATAAAGAAAACACTGGGAATTTAACTACAGATAAAATCGTTAACGATTTTGGAACAAATGGGCAACAATCTGTTCAACTAGGTGATGT
>NZ_JXLE01000056.1 GCF_001886265.1 Enterococcus thailandicus | reverse complement strand
TTAAAATTTTTCTTTTCATCGTTCATCTCCACTCTTAACTACCAATTTCCCGAACACAAAATAATCTAACATATAGTATTGTTAAATAGGTTTGCAAATAAGAAGTGAGTGTCTATGTTTTTATTTCTATAAAGAGTATTTTTCATATCCATTAGTTATTATTCAGTAAAGTTATCGGGGAAAATTAAAGAAAACGGTGTAGATTGGTCACACGAATATCCACAAATTTCTTTATTATAGTTTTTATATTCTTTTTCTACCATCTCAATCAATTCTATTTCTGAGATTTCATAAACTTCCATATAAGCTAAACATTCATTCTGGTGTTAGTATTAAATCTTAGACAACTTTT
>NZ_JXLE01000055.1 GCF_001886265.1 Enterococcus thailandicus | reverse complement strand
CCAACATTGGTTTCTTCCTCACTTCTTGACAGGTTTTCAACAGTTAGATCTGCAGCCAGCGTTAACTTCGGTGCTTTGACGATAAATGGTACCGTGTGGCTATATGCAAATGTTTTTCCGCTCTTCAACGTTTCGACAACGCTGATTACAGCCATACTTCCACCAAGTTTAGAGGTGTCTGGATACATTTCGAATTCTTTCACTGACAGTTCATTATAGTTTTCTGTCGAAAGAAATTCATTGATTCGTTGATCCAACTCTGCTTCTGTCGTCCCTTGTTCAATTTCTTGCACTTGTGGTTTCAACCAATTAACGTGTAATAAAGAATAACCATTTGGTGTCAATTCATAGAAAGC
>NZ_JXLE01000054.1 GCF_001886265.1 Enterococcus thailandicus | reverse complement strand
CGTTACTCCAAAAAATATTTCGTAGGGTGTTTTCCAGTGTATACATTTTCTTGGCCGTAAATTTAATTTAAGAATATATTGATCAATTGTTTCATCAGTAACACTATCCATCTCTTTTTTTTTGGTAAATACTCTCTGAGTAAACCATTGGTTTCTCATTTGTCCCTCGTTGCCAAGGCGCATGCGGATCAGGAAAATAGAAAGGAACACCATTAAGAGCTTTCGTGATTTCTGAATGTTTTGAAAACTCTTTTCCACGATCAGGAGTGATTGATTTCACTCGACTAGGATGGATAGAGGAAAATAATTCAATGAACGTGTCCTTAACAAATAGGGATAGTTTCTTCTCAATTTTTCC
>NZ_JXLE01000053.1 GCF_001886265.1 Enterococcus thailandicus | reverse complement strand
ATTATTCATTTCATTGAAAAGCATAAAAAACAGTTGTCAATCTCTAAGTTGACACGGTTATTTGGATTATCAAGAAGTACTTTCTATAGAAACAGGAAGCTGAAACCTTTAAGTTTAACATCTGTCGAAGAACGAATTCATCAATTGGTTCAAGAAAATCATTTTTTATTTGGTTATCGAAAAATACATGCCCTTTTGAGTCGCGAACTCGTGATTGGTATTAACAAAGTAGCGCGTATTATGAAACACAGAGGCTGGAATTGTATAGCAAAAATCAAAAAATATCGTCATACAGGTCCTCAGCACAAAGCTTTTGACAATCTTATCCAAAAGAATTGGAATGCCAAACGCCCCTTACAAAAATTAACGACAGATATTACGTACCTTCCTTTCGGA
>NZ_JXLE01000052.1 GCF_001886265.1 Enterococcus thailandicus | reverse complement strand
AAAAAACGGGACACACAAGCAGCCTATGCTTTTCTTAAGCGGTTAGTGAAGCAGTTTGATGAACCGAAGGTTGTAGTCACAGATAAAGCCCCCTCTATTACAAGTGCCTTTAAGAAACTAAAAGAATACGGCTTTTATCAAGGGACAGAACATCGTACCATTAAATACCTGAATAATTTGATTGAACAAGACCATCGTCCAGTAAAGAGACGCAATAAATTCTATCGAAGTTTACGCACTGCCTCTACCACGATTAAAGGCATGGAAGCCATCCGAGGATTATATAAGAAAACCCGAAAAGAAGGCACTCTCTTCGGGTTTTCGGTCTGTACTGAAATCAAGGTATTATTGGGAATCCCAGCTTAAATCATAGATACCGTAAGGGATTTTATTCTTTATTTAAAACTTTGCAACAGAACC
>NZ_JXLE01000051.1 GCF_001886265.1 Enterococcus thailandicus | reverse complement strand
TATGCTTTATTCATCAACGATTATGGACATGTTTAACAGTGAAATCGTTGCGTACAAGATATCTTCACATCCTGATACCAATTTAGCGATTGATACATTTAATCAATTAGACGATCTACCAAAACAAGCTATTTTGCATAGTGATCAGGGATCTACGTATACAGCAAAAAAATTCTGTGATTTAGTCAAACAAAAAAACGTTATCCAAAGTATGTCCCGTAAGGGAACTCCTTCAGATAACGCACCAATAGAATCGTTTCATTCCTCACTAAAGTCTGAAACATTCTATATCACAAAAGAGCCAATAAGCTCTAATACTAGAGTAATCGATATCGTTGAAAAATACATCTATTTTTGGAATAATAATAGAATTTTAGCCAAATTGGGGTATCTTTCCCCCGTTGATTACCGATTATCAAGATCAAATTGAGTTGCTCTTTTTATTTTGTAT
>NZ_JXLE01000050.1 GCF_001886265.1 Enterococcus thailandicus | reverse complement strand
CACTCTATCCAGTTGAGCTATGGGCGCATATGTGTTAATGCCGAGGACCGGAATCGAACCGGTACGGTGATCACTCACCGCAGGATTTTAAGTCCTGTGCGTCTGCCAGTTCCGCCACCCCGGCGTTTTGATAATGGCAAAGCGGAAAACGGGGTTCGAACCCGCGACCCCCACCTTGGCAAGGTGGTGCTCTACCACTGAGCTATTTCCGCATAAACTTGATGCCGGCTAAAGGATTTGAACCCTCGACCCTCTGATTACAAATCAGATGCTCTACCAACTGAGCTAAGCCGGCTTGAATAGTTATATTCATATAATGCGGGTGAAGGGACTTGAACCCCCACGCCGTAAGGCGCTAGATCCTAAATCTAGTGCGTCTGCCAATTCCGCCACACCCGCAAAAATATGAGCCGTACAGGGCTCGAACCTGTGACCCTCTGATTAAAAGTCAGATGCTCTACCAACTGAGCTAACGGCTCATATGGAGGTTAACGGGTTCGAACCGCTGACCCTCTGCTTGTAAGGCAG
>NZ_JXLE01000005.1 GCF_001886265.1 Enterococcus thailandicus | reverse complement strand
ATGTGTCCAAGATATTGACTCAAATCCAATAAGTTTTTTCCTTGTCAATTTGATTTGCAGGTGTTATCGGCGTAACCGCGAAATTGAATTCACTGGCAGCTATCGTTTTACTGCTAGCAAAAACACTTAAAATAACTAGTGCAATTGTGAATAGTATTTGTTTTCGTTTCAATCAAACCACTCCTTACCAATAGATAAGAGACGAGAATGATTTCTCGTCTCTCAAGGCATTAATTTCCTGGTACGTCAGTCAGTGTCCATGTTAACTTAGTTGAATATTTTTCAGCATATTTTGTTGTTGAACCTGGGACACTTAGTTCAATGCTTTCACTAGCTGTTGTAGCAGTTCCCCAAGTGTAAAGGTACGTTCCAGCACCGTTTCCTACACTGGCTGCCATAACATCAGATTGTGAACCATCTGCATTTAAAACGATTGTTTCTGGTCCAACTGGTTTACCTGAATCAGATGCTGTCACTACACGCCCATTTTTGAAACTAATTGTTGCACCAGTTAGTTCTTTTCCTGAAGTAGATGTAAATTGACCTTCTTGATTCACTTTCAATGACTAGCCAGCCTCTGTCCCACGATTATCAGTCACTTGAACATAATTGGGGCCCTCTTTCACTTCAGTTGATGGATTACCCTCTGCATCTAAGGTTTTATACTTTTGTGATGCAGCAAAGTAAGTTTGGTCTTTCGAAGTGATTTTTTGTACACCAAAATCTAAACTTGAAGCATAGTCAATTGATAGTGGACCATTTGTTCCAGGATTTGGTCCATCTGGATCCGTTGGATCGATTGGATTTACTGGACCTGTTGGATCCGTAGGGTCAACTGGATCGGTTGGGTCTTCATTTGGTACGAATTCTACCACACCGTTTGAAGTATAAACGCCACCGTCAGCTGCAAAAGTAGTTACTGGTACAGTTAGTGCGCCTAGGATAATTGTTGACATAAATAATTTAGTTGATTTTTTCATTTTATTTGCTCCATTCTTTTGATTATGGGACATCTTCAAGCGCCCATTCTAAAGTTCCTTTATAAGTCCCTAACAATTGTTTTTCTATCGGTATTTTCAGACTGAGTCCCTCTGTATCATTCCAACCGTCTGATAAATTTGTTTCGCCATCTTCTGTTAGCTTACCTTCTTCAACGGGAATTGATTCACTAGTAATATTGATTGTTTCCACATCATTCGTGTAATAAAATTGTCCCGCTAAGCTATTATGGTCCGAAACTAAAGGAGATTTTTCTTTCAACGTAATTCGCCAAGGATTTTTTTCAGCTCCCCGCGTATCAGAAACAATTAAGTTTCCAATTACATTGGGTGTATATTTTGTTCGGATACTGCTAACTTTTTGCGTACCAAAATCAAATGTTTCAGGTACAGCCTTCAGTTCTAAGGTTCCTATGACAACTATTTTTGTTGCAGCTTTAAAGACAGCATCGCGGTAAGCATATTCTTCTGCAGGCTGAATGTTCCCAACTTCAGTATTCGTTTTTGGTGGATCCGGAATTTGTGTTATTTTGCCACTTGTATCCTGTAAAAAGATTTGTAGTACATCATCTTTCTTTAAACTTAGATTTGAAAGGGACAACGTCCATTTTCCTTCACTAGAAACATTCGTAGTATTGGTTTGCCTTTCACCATTTAGTGTTATCGTAACGATTGCCCCAGCTTCACCAGTTCCTGATAGCTCTTTGACCAAAGGTGATAAGGTTTCACCGCTATCGATAATGGCTGGTTCTGGAGGTGTAACATCAATTACAAGATATTTTGATGCTTCTTCCGAAATCCATGGACCTCTTTGCGCTGTTGCCTGCATATCTTTTCCTGCAAGATTAAATGATTCTGATTGATAACTTGCATAGCCATTTTCATCTGTCAATAAATCTTTCGTTACTTTCCCGTGGGTATCAGTAATTGTCACATTTGCTTGATTTTTGGAAGCATAAACAGGAATATAGCTAACTTCTCCGTCAGCATTTAATCCATTATTATCTGGCACATAACCGATAATCACTCTGGCTTTAATTGTTTTATCTGCATCTGTAACAGGAACCCACTCAACGACAGGGTTTTGGTTCATTCCTGAGATTCTACGATAATTTTTTTGAGAAAAAGAATTCAATCCCGAGGTAGTAGCACTAATTTGTTCATTTGAGCCATTACCGGTTACTGAAAATTGAGCTACTTTTGTATATGTTTCATCTGAGGGGCCTAGAGGTTGGGTAGCTAACTTCCACAAATCAATATCAGAATCGACAATCTGAAAAAGATTATCCGTATAATTTCCCATAGCAACTTGAACTGCTGTGTAGCCATCTCTTAAATTACGAATGTCGTATTGAGCAGGACTATTCAAAATAAACTTGTTATTTTGTCTTCTAACATTTCCCGTACCTAGTCCATTGGCAGACAAATTAATCAGTGGCTGATTACTTACACCAATCGTGTAAAAGTAAGCCCCTGGTTCAACAATCAAATAATTATTGTCATTACTATAAGCTACAACTGAACCAGAATTTTGTTTACTAGTTAAGTTAACGATTGCCCCTGCTTTTATAGTCATTCCTGCACCATCCATATCAAATCGAACAGCATTTCCGGGCATATTTACATTAAATGTACTATTTTCTCCCACCGTCAATGCTTGATAATATGAATAAACTGCTGGATAAGTCGTACCCGTTGTCTGACTTTGTGTTAAATCGACACGACAATTTTTTCCAATCGTAAATTCTTTGCTTGCACCTGTGGATGTATCTGCAGCAGCAACGTTATACCAAAAAATCGAGAAATTGTAATAATTTACATTCCCTTTGTAATTGGTACCATCTTCCATTTTCAAACTACCTAAATAGAAGTTTTCCGCACGTGTATCGATGTCCATTTTTCCATATACGGTTACTTCAGAATAAGAGGCTCTTGCCAGCCTTTGGACATCGGGTTCCGTTGTAATATTGCCAAAACGATATCGCCATTTCCCGCCATTAGTGTAATTTAAACGAGTGCCCACAATGTCTTCACTATTTGCTCCACCGTAACGTTGATTAAGCACGATATCATGCATATGAAAATTCCCTGATCCTGTTGGCGAACCCAGCTGAATAGATGTACTTTTGAAATCCACTCGATGACCTCTACCATCTATTTCTAAGTCATTTTTTCTCGAATAGTTGGTTAAAGATGTATCTGTATTACTGGGATTGTCAAAATCACCTGTCAAAATAATCTTAGTGACTGCTTCGTCTCTAATAGCTTGAACAAATGTACTCCAACTGGATACTTCTACACCGTCAATAGCTGCTTCTCTTGTAGTGATTAGCGCATTGCCCTCATTTTTTTCTTCTACTTTAGACGTTTTCTTTGTAGTATCACTTGATTCTGTAGTACTTTCATTCCCATTTTCACTTGAAGAAAGTGTCTCACGGGTTGAATCAGCTGTCGGAATGTCGCTCGTTTCTGTTTGCTGATCAGAAATATCCGTGTTTAATCGTTTTGAAATGTCTGTATCAGGTAATTCATTTTGAGTGGTTTCAGAACTGTTTGTAATAGAGTCTGAACTAAATGTATTGACAATAGGAGAGATATTGGTCGCTAATATGCCGCTTAACATTAGCGTAACTATTTTTCCTTTGAACATATCTCTTTCCCCCTAATCTCTAAATTCCTGGAACATCCGTTAACGTCCAAACTAATTTTGTTTGGTATTTAACTGCATCTTTAGGTGTTGCACCAGGTACAGCTAATTGGATAGCCTTTGTAACATTTACCTTTTGTGCATCACCATTTTCATCAACTTCTTCTACTTCTTCTACAGCTCCCCAATAGGTTGCCCAAGTTCCAGCACCAGCTTCTGCTTTGGCTGTTGTCACAACAGACTCCTGTCCAGGTACTAAAGCAATATTATCTTTTGCATCAGGAGCTACTACGTTTTGTGCATTACTATTCACTGTTGGATCATTTAAAGTAATTTGTGCACCCGTTAAAACATTATTCAATGTTTGTGTTGTCGAAGTTAATTGAGTCTCTTGTTTAACTGTCAACGTCCAACCACCGTTTGTTCCGCGATTGTCAGAAATCTGAACAAAGTTCGCCGTATCTTTTTGGTCACCTTGATAAGCTTGTGCTCTGGCAAAGTAAACTTGATCTTTATTGGAGATACGATTTTTACCAAAATCTAAACTAGAAGCATAGTCAATTGACAATGGTCCTTGTGTTCCTGGATTTGGCCCATTTGGATCTGTTGGATCAATTGGGTTTACTGGTTTTTCTGGATCTGGATTTTCTGGATCAACTGGAACAGTTGGATCTAAATTAGGAATAAATTCTACGAGTCCATTTGAGTCATACTGTTTGTTCTCTGCTGCATATCCTTCGATAGATGTCGCTAACAGTCCTAAAGTGCTAAAAGCTAACAGACCGATGAGTTGCTTTTTCATTGATACTCTCCTCCTCAAACTTAGTTATTTGGTGTATTTTCCAAAGACCATACTAATTTTGTTGAATATTGTTTTGCTAATTTGACCGATTTCCCTGGTACTGAAAGTTGAACAGCGTCTTTGTTTTCTTCTTCATTGGCACCAAAACGATAAACCCATGTTCCAACGCCAGTTCCTTCTTTCGCATTGATTGCAAGCGTATTACTTGCTCCAGGTGTCAATATTAAATCAGCGTTCACAGTTGTTGGTGTATATTTTGCGTCAACTAATGAAGCAGCTTGTCCCTTTGTAAATGCTAACTGTGCGCCAACTAACTCTTCACCTGATGCTGTTTTGAATTGTTCTGGTTGTGAAAGACTTAGCTTCCATCCTGCCAACGTCCCCCTTTTATCGGTAACTTGGACATAAGTCGGTTTTTTAGAACCATCTGTCATTTCATCTGGTGCTGCGTAATACACTTTATCTGCTGTAGAGATTTTTTGTACACCAAATTTAAATTTTGAACCATAATCAATCGATAATGCCCCACCTGTTCCTGGTCCTGGAGGATCCACTGGATCTACAGGATCTGTTGGATCTGGATTTTCCGGATCGACTGGGGGTGTTACCTCTTCGTCCCCTGCTTCAAAAGTAATAATTCCTTCTGAGTTGTATTCTTTTGGAAATGTTTCCTCTGCAGCCACTTGAATCGAGTGTGCCATCAAACTGAATAGCAAAGTAGTTGACATCAATTTAACCATCTTTTTCATCTATCAAATTCCCCTTTTCTCTTTTTCATAAAAATAAAAATGCTTACTCCGATTAACAGAATAACCCCCACATGCGTAAAAGCTGGATAAGTATAATCTCCTGTACTTGGTAATATGACTTGGCCAGTTGATAAATAATTATTAGATCCTGCTACCCAATCAGATCCAGAATTATTTGAATCATTTTTATTCTCGTACTCATATTTACCATAAAAACTCGCTTGTCCATTTGAGTCATAGTTCTGCTCTATTGCATTTATTTCATTTGTAATCCCTATTACACAAAAAAATAGCAGTAGAACACTCATCATTTTTAAAATATTTCTCATATGCTACTCCTTTCTTGTCTTTTTGTGATTTGATTGAACTGGCCTCCAACCATACTTAATTATAAAAAAATAAAAAACTTGTTTCTTTCAAACTTTTTACTTAACTATCAAAAAAAAATATATAAACCGTTATGTGCCAACAATTGTTAGCGTTTACACACGGGATTTTTTGACCGCTTTCTTTTTTTGTATTGCAAATCATAGTTATTATTTTATTTTTCTTAATCGTTATTCATATACAAAATGATTATTCCATTAAGGCAATCAAAAAGAGAGCAGAAAAACAGATTATTCGCTGTTTTCTTGCTCTTTCGATAGAAAAAAAGACAACGATCAATTACGATCGCTGCCCTATGCTTTTTGTCTTAAATAGATTGTTCTTTTCCAAAATAATGTTGCCATTTTTGACGCATGCTACTAGTCATTGGTTGAGCAGCTTCTTTCACTGCACAATACTTATCAACAAATGTCACAATGTAGCTTTCTTTATATTTGGGTGGTGCAATGGTTGCTCCCCACATATGTTTCAAGATAATATCACGTTCTAAATCAGATAGTTCCGTGATTTTTTCTGCATTTTTCACAGCAATTCTTGGGTGTACATACGCATGTGAACCTTCATCAAATTTAGTCGTTCGCCAGTCGTAATAAAACAGATCATGTAAAAGCCCAGCTCTTGCTGTTGCCTTAGCATCCCCGCCCCATTTTTTCGCTAATAAATAACTATAATAAGAAACACTAATGGAATGTTCCAATCGTGTTGAGTGGACATGTTGCGTGTAGTCGGCTAATTTTTTCACTGCATCTGTTTCCAAAAGATCTGCTACATAAGACATGTATTCTTCGTCTTCACGCCATTTTTCTGTCATATTTTCAATCTGCCACCTTTTGATTTTCGTTATTTCTGAAATTGACCATAGTATATCACCTGAAACGATAAGATTCTAGCTACTGAGCAGTAAAATAAGAAAGCTTAATAGTTCCTTAACTAAACTGCAAAGTGGTACAACAAGATACCTGTCGCCACACCTACGTTCAATGATTCAGCATTTCCACTCATTGGTATATAGATATTTTTATCTGTAAAGTTCAATAATTCTTGGCTAACTCCCTGTCCTTCATTTCCCATAATAATGGCAAAATTAGCCGGTTTTTCTACTTCATTCAACGCAGTTGCTGCTTCATTCAACTCTGTTCCATAAATCATAATCCCCTGCTCTTTTAGTTGCTGAACAGCAAGTGATAAGTCCATCTGGATAACAGGCAAATGATAATTACTGCCTTGCATACTTCTTAACACTTTCGTACTGTATAAATCAGCTGTTCCCTGGCCAAGCAACACGCCTGCTAAGCCAAAAGCGTCAGCTGTTCGAATCATCGTCCCCACATTTCCGGGATCTTGGACATTATCTAGCAACAACCAGCCACCCGAAAAAACTGGTGGTTCCATTGCTTCACGTGCTACAACAGCAAGGATTCCCTGTGGTGTTGGTAAATCAGATAAGGCTTGCATGACTTCATCTGTTACGAAAAATAATTCAATCTCAGCTAGTTTCTCTAGCCAAGTTTGCCATTCTCTTTGACCTTTTTGGGTAACATAAATTTCTTTGATGACAGCATTTGCAGCCACTGCCTCTTCAATCAAGTGAAAACCTTCTAAAAGATAAGCGCGATTTTCTTCGCGATATTTTTTCTTATGCAATTTTTTCAATTCTTTGATTCGTGGATTTTTTGCGGATTGAATTTCTTTCACCTTTTTCACCTCACTTGATTATAGCATGTATTCAAGGCTGTAACTTGTTTCTCTCATAAAAAATAGTTATCATAAAGATAAGAAAATGAAAGCGGGTGACAACTTATGCGTAAAGTCAAAATGAATGTCCAAGGTCGCGTCCAAGGTGTTGGTTTTCGTTACACAACAAAAATGGTTGCAGATCGTTTAGGAATTTATGGAACAGTAAAAAATGAAGAAGATGGTTCCGTTACAATAGAGGCCGCAGGCGAGGATGAACAAGTAGAAAGCTTCATTAAAGAGATCAAAGATTCACCCAGTCCTGCTGGTCGAGTGACCTATCTCGATTTACAAGACAATCCGTGGATGGATAACCGAACAAGTTTTGACGTCATCTACTAAGAACTTCATGAAAAAGGAAAAAACAGGTTTCTGATTTTCCTCTTTATTTTTTCTGTGTATTCTGGGGACAGTTTCCGAACATTTCTATGACTTTTCTATGAAGTTGATTGAATTATGAAATTTTTTTTAGTATAGTTAATTTTGTGTAAAAATTATGGAAGAGGAAGTATTTTATGAATAAATGGAAAAATTGGTTATTGGGATCTGGACTAGTTACTGTCCTACTTTTTTTATCCGGTTGTGTTCGAACTGACTCGCATGGAAATCCTGACACATCAGGTTTTGTCTATCGAGTTCTTGTTCATCCGATGGGGCAAGCAATTACCTATTTAGTAGAAAATTTTAATTGGTCTTATGGCTGGGCCGTTATTGTTTTGACTATTATCGTTCGGTTAGTAATCCTGCCTTTAGGTATTAGCCAATCGAAAAAAACAATGATCCAATCAGAAAAAATGCAAGCGTTAAAACCACAAGTATCAGCTGCACAAGAAAAGTTAAAAGCTGCTACGACTCGTGAAGAACAAGTCGCTGCACAAGCAGAGATGCAACAAGTATATAAAGATAATGGGATGAGTATGACTGGTGGAATTGGTTGCTTACCCTTGCTAATCCAAATGCCTATCTTCTCAGCACTTTACTTTACTGCCCGTTATACTGAAGGAATCCGCGAATCAAGCTTTTACGGAATCGATCTTGGCTCACCAAGTTTAGTGTTAGTTGCTATCGCTGGTATTGCTTATTTGCTTCAAGGATATATCTCAACGATTGGTATTCCCGAAGAGCAAAAGAAAACCATGCGTACGATGCTGATTGTTTCACCAGCAATGATTGTCTTTATGTCAATTAGTGCACCAGCCGGCGTTACGCTGTACTGGGTAGTTGGTGGTATCTTTAGTTGTATTCAAACATTCATTACGAACGTTTTGATGAAGCCTCGTTTAAAAGCTCAAGTGGCTGAAGAATTGAAACAAAATCCGCCCAAGCAAGTCGTGACACCTCGAAAAGACGTCACACCTGCTGAAACGAAAAAAGCACCTAAACAAGTCAATACACAACAAAGAAATAATTCATCAAAAAAACGAAATGCTGGTAAACAAAACCGTAACTAAAATTTTTATTTCAAGCATTTTACTTTCAACAAGAAAAAGAGTGGCTGATCCTTCGATCAGCCACTCTTTTTCATGATGTATAATTTTATTCATCCTCTTCTTCATTCGTCAGTGCAATCATTTGATTAACAGAAACGATATTTTGCTGACCGGAAGTAATAAAATCAACAGGTGTATCAAGCAATGTCCCATTGATAAACTCAATCACCATTGGCATATTCATCCCTGCATAAAGTTCAATCGCTGCGCCTTCCATAATCATACGAGAGATGACATTGCAGGGCGTCCCTCCCATTAAGTCACAAAAGACAACATAGGAGTCTAATTCATCTGTGACTTGTAAAAATTTTTCTTTAAAGTCTTCTACTCCATCTGATTCTAACAACGCCACCGTATGAATTGCTGTTTGTGGTCCCATAATCATTTCTGTACTTTTTTTCAAGGCTTCACATAATTGACCATGACTAATCAAAACTAACTCTTGACTCATTTCTTACACCCCATTATTTTGAAATCACACCAAGGGCTGATAACGCAACACAGACAATCAAAACAATAAAGATAGCGCGTGTAGATGTCATATTTTTCTTACCTAACATCCAATACACACCACCAACGATTGCTGCTGGTAAAAGCTTAGGTAAAATCATATCAATATTATTTTGCATGTTTAACGTCACATCACCAATGCTTGGTGCCCAAGAAAATTTTACATTGACCATCGTTGCTACTAAAGCGCCCACCATGAAGACACCGAGTAAAGTTGCTGCATCAGTTAACGCAGTGAGCCGCGATTGCATTGTTGTTACCAAGGAAATTCCTTCCTTATAGGCAAACTCCAATTGCTTCCAACGAAAGACCATGACTGCAATTTGAGCCGCGATCCAAATGAAAACACCCGCTGGATTTCCATTGATTGCCATGTTCGCAGCCAATGCACCAAAAATAGTTGGAATAAGTGCTGCGAAGATCGAGTCACCAATTGCGGCAAAAGGTCCCATTAACCCAGCTTTCATCCCAGAAACGGTTTGTTTTGCTGCAATGCCTTCCTTCTCTTCAATTGCAAGGTCGATACCAGTTACAATCGTATTAAAGAAGTTTGACGTATTAAAAAACTGCGTATGCGTTTTCATTATTTCTTTTAATTCAGGTGTATCATCACCATAAATTTTACGAAGTTGAGGTAAAATCGTATACAAATAACCTGAACCTTGCATCCGTTCATAGTTCCAACCTAGTTGAAAGGTGAATAAGCTTCTTCGATTGATTTGTTTAAAATCTTCCTTTGTCAATTTATAATTAGATTTCGTCATCTTCGATTTCCCCCTCAGCTGATTCTACTTGCTCGCTTGCTACTGGTTTTTGATTGTGATTGTTCTGACCATTTTTATAACTAATTGCTGCTAATGCAAATCCAATCAAAGCAACAGCTAACATTGGTAATGAGTTAAACGTTCCTGGCATTTCTTTCACTACACTTGCGACACTTGTTCCAAGTAATTGAACGTTTGAGAAAAGTGTTGCTAACAATGCAGTAATCGTGAAACCTAAAACAAGATATGGAAAATGTTTCTTAACAGGTAGATAACGTAATAAGATAGCAAACCCAACTGCTGGCAAAACAGCTCCGGCTACAGACAAACCATCACCTAGCCATTTTAGGTCACCATTTAACACACCAACAACATTTTCAACTAAGCCGCCACCAAAAGCCAAAGCTAAGAAGACAGGAACTAATCGAGAAAGTGACCAAGGTAAGGCACCCATCAAGAAGTTTCGTTCAATTGCTTTATAATTCATTGTTTCAACATGTCGATCAATTCGATGTGCAAAATACGTATTTGCAAAGCGAGCTAAAATATCTAATTGGATCATCAAACTAGCTACCGGCACAGCAATTGCTGCAATCGCTTGCTCAGGATTCATTCCAAGCGAGATAGAGAATGCCGTCGCTAAAATCGTCCCTGAGTTTGCGTCAATCTTAGAGGCACCACCAAATGTCCCAACACCTAACACTGTTAACTGCATACTACCACCAATAATAAGACCAGATTGCAAGTCACCCATCACTAAACCTGCAAATAAACCTGCAAACACGGGTGCACTCATTGACGAATAAATTTGTAACTCATCTAAAATTTGATAGCCTGCGTATAATGATAATAATAAGATCTGCCACCATTGAATATCCATGAATTATTCCTCCTATTTTGTTAACAGACTCATAAAGTCTTCGGCTTTGTCACTTGGGACCATTTGGGCAATCAGGTGTACACCTTTGGCTGCCAACTGCTTAAATACGGACACATCTTCTTCTACAACATTGATTGACTTAGTAATCGATCGAGTTTCATCTGTTTGAGACATATTGCCAACATTGATTTCTGTTAAAGGAACGCCTAATTCAACTAACTTCAATAAACGATCTGGCTTCTTTGCAACAATCAGCAATCGTTGCGAATCATACTTTCCAGCTAAAATATTAGTTGCTGCTTTTTCTACTGGTAACACGCTTAACTTTACTCCGGCTGGTGTAGCAAGCTTTAGACCACTTTTTTCGATTGCATTCGTTGCTACCTCGTCGTCCACTACCATGATTCGCGTAATATTTAATTTTGTTGTCCACAAATTCGCTACTTGTCCATGAATCAGTCTGCCATCAATCCGTACGCCAATAATTGCCATTTTGCTTCGTTCCCTTCTATTTTTAAATATGTGATGTTACTATAAAAAGCAATCGAAACCGCTTACTTTTTCTTCAATTAAAATGAAACTGTTATGCTTTTTCATACCAAGGTGTCGCTGTTTGTTCCACAACTTCATTTAATTCCTCGATGTTTGCCCGACCAGTCGTTTGCAACCAATCAATTGCGCCTGCTCGACCACTCTCAACATAGGCTTTTACACCGTCTTTCCAAGTTGCTCGGCCACAAAGAACACCGTTAAAGTCCGAACCAGATTTGTGGGCAAAGACCAACGTTTCTTGGAATAATTTCGTTGACACTCCTGCACTTAAGAAAATAAATGGTAAATTCGTTGCTTCACTTTGCTCTTTAAAGAATTCTTGTGCTTCAACTTGTGTGTAGCATGTTTCGCTAGTAGCAAACCCCTCAACGTAATTCATATTGACAGGCACTTCGACTTTTAATACATCCACTTTATAGTTTGGCCGTGAAAATTCTTTCATCATCTCAATGACTTTATGGGGTTTGATTTTCGCATATTCAATTGAATTACTATCTGTAATTGTTGCATCATAAGAAACCAATTCTAAGTAAAAAGGACGATCCTCTCCTGCGCACTCACTTCCTAAACGTTCGACAAAAACATGTTTTACATGATTGATTGCTGGGTCTTCATCTACGTCATAATATAGTAAGAATTTAACAGCATCTGCTTGCGCTATTTTTAAACGTAAGGCAGACCAATCTTCGAGCAAATCAGGTAGACGTCCTGGTTTCGTCGCATCATACCCCGTTTTTTCATAAGCTAATAACAAGCCTGCTTGTTCGTCACGAGCGTTTGCCGCAGGTAAGCCATACTCTGGATCTAACAAAATAGCAGAAGCAAAAGGTGTCAGTTCACTTGAAACGAGGGTTTTAAATTCGCTGATTTGTTCTGCTGTCGCATCCATTCCTAGTGCATTCATCATTTTTTTCAGTGCACCACGTTGATCAATTGCTAATGCACTGATTTTCCCGGTTTCTGTGGATAATCGATTCATTGCTGCTTGTTTTTCTGTTGTCAAGTTCACTTATTTTCTCCTCTTTTCTTTAAATTCCTGGATAGTCGTGAATCGTTACTCCCTTAACAACACGATTAACGGTTCCGCTTGGTGAAGGAGTATCTGGGGTATTTCCGATTTTGATGGATGTCAACAATGCAATCAGTTGTGCAACTAAGATCATCGCTAAAGATAGGTACCCATCAGGCAAACGAATTTCAGTTGCTTCGATTTGGAAAGTTTGACCAGAATAGTTTATTTTTCCAGGTTGAGCAATCGCAATCGCTTGTTTCGCAATTTTATCTCCGTGAATTTCTTCTAAAATATCTAAATCATAGGTTCGTGTGTAAGGCTGATTGTTGACAAATACAAAGACGAGCGTTTCGTCATTTACAAATGATTTAGGTCCATGACGAAAACCCATGGAAGAATCAAAACTAGTAGCGACTTTTCCCGCAGTTAATTCTAAAATTTTAAGTTGTGCTTCTCTTGCCAAACCTGCTAAGCTACCTGATCCTAGATAAACAATTCTTTGAAAATCTGGCGAAATCAATTCCTTAATCTCAGTTGCTCTGTTTAAGATATCCTTACCCAGCGTTGATAAAACGGTTACATATTTTTCCTTTGTTTCATCCGGTGTTTGATCAAAAATCAGTAAGGCACTTAACATCATGCACGTAAAACTTCCAGTCATTGCAAAACCAGCATCATTTGATTTTTCAGGCATCAATAATAAAAAGTTGTTTGCATCTTTTTCTGCTGCTTTAGCCAAACTTCCCTCTGCTGCACAAGTAATCGTTAAATGAAAAATCGTCGAAACAACTTGATTTGCGAGCTCAACTGCCGCTAAACTTTCAGGGCTATTCCCACTGCGTGCAAACGATACAAGTAATGTGGGTTCGTCTGGAATTAAATAATCTTGTGGTGCAGCAACGATATCAGTTGTTCCAATACTTTGGAAAATAAACTTTTGTGTTTCACCATGTCCATTCAAATAAGGAACAATTGTATCTCCAACATATTGAGACGTTCCCGCTCCAGTGAAAATCACTCGGATACGTTTTCCGTCTGCTGCTTCATCCATTTTTTCAAAAAATTCTTTGAGTTTTTCTTTTTTTTCCTTCATGATTGTAACGGTTTCTTGCCATAATTCTGGTTGCTGTTGAATTTCACTAGCCGTGATTGCTGCACCTAGCTCTTTCAACTTTGTTTTTTGTTCAAGCATTTGACTTCCTCCTTAATTACTACGTACGTGCCGAATTTTATAATGGAACTGATCTGCTCTGGCAACGCTGACTGTGTATTCGATAATTTCATTTTTATGATTGTACGTCGACCGAATCAAATGTAATACAGGTGCACTATCTGCGATACGTAATAAATCGGCGTCTTTCTTTTGAACGATGCTCGCATAAAATTCTTCATCTGCAAACTGGACGATTTGATTGTAGTCTTGTGAGAAAACATCATATAAGGGTTTACTTTCAAGTAACGGTAAATCTAAATTCATAAATAATTTAACTGGCAAGTAAGAACGTTCTACCATCAAGGGTTCTGCATCTGCCAATCGTAATCGTTTGATTTTAAACACTGGTTCACCAAGCATTATATTCAAAGCTTGGGCAATTTTCTTTGTTGCTTCGATTTGACGAAATTCTAAAATAACTGTCTTAGGTAGTCTGCCTAATTCTTTCATTGCTTCTGTAAAACTGTATGCTCCAGCTAAGTTGGATGATTTCACAGATAGATCAGAGACAAATGTACCTTTACCATGGCGGCGATAAATGCAACCTAGTGTTTCTAATTCTTGTAAAGCTAAGCGAACAGTCGTGCGACTAACGCCGTAATGTTGACATAATTCTCGTTCAGATGGCAGTTGATCGTGTGCTGTCATCTGCGTTTCGATTCGATCTTTTAATACATCAACAAGTTGATAGTATAATGATTTTCCTTTGCTTGAGCTCTCCATTATTTTTTCCTTCCTCTAACTGGTTATAACCACATGACAAGAATAAAAATATTTCTCTATTTTGTCAAACCTTTTTTTAAAAAAAATTATACATTATCAGTATTATCAAGGATTTTTTTTCATTTCAGAAAAGTACCAGACTGATACCAGTTGATAAAATTATGACACTTATTGCTTGATAATGGCTTCTAATGCAAAAAAACTGAGACAAATTTCATTGTCTCAGTTCTAAATAAACTTATTTTTTTGAAAAAGTATGGGCCCGCTATCTCAATGAAGCTGAACGTTTGGTGCCACAACCTTATTCACGGTGTTCCCCAAGCAACTCCTCAAAATAATTCATAACTGTCCAAAAACATGAAAAGCTATTTTTGTCAGTTGCTCATTATTTTTTTGGAGCTGAACGCTTGGCGCCACAACCTTATTCACGGTGTTCCCCAAGCAGCTTCTTTGGCAATAAGTCCTCTTTTCTTAAAATATGGAAAACTATTTTTAGAAAAGTATTCTTATTGCTTGAAGCTTAACGCTTGGTACCACAACCTCATTTTGTCATAATCTTATCCAAGCTTGCCAAAGACAACGCCATAAATGCAATTTCTTTCAATTGAGTTAAACGGTTGGCACGTACTGCTTGATCTTCCGCCATAACCATTGTTTGATCAAAATATTCTTCAATCAATGGGCGCAATTGGACTAAGCTTTCATAGCTTTCACCTAATGTTTGTGTTGCAAAATTAGCTTTTAACTCATTCACAGCTTCATTCAATGCTGATTCTGCTTCATTTTCAAATAATGCGGGGTCTACTACACCAACTTCTGTTGTTTCTGCTTTTTTCGCTAAGTTGATGACACGTGTCAAAGCTTCCATAGATGGTTTGAAATCTGCATCATTCAAATGTTCTTTAAATAATTGTGCTGCGCTAAAGACTTTTGTTAAATCTTTTTGTTCCGCATTCAATACTGCGTCAATCACATCGTGACGAATTTCTTTAGTGACTAATAATTGGCGTAGACGTCCTTTGATAAATGAAAGAACTTCGCCTTGACCACTGGCTAAGTCAATTCCAAAACGTGTTAGATCTTTACTGATTTCTTCATCAATAACTTCTTGCAATTTAGCTAACGGGAAGCTCCATCCTTTTGATTCAACGATACGAACCACACCATAAGCTTGGCGACGTAAAGCATATGGATCGTTTGATCCACTTGGTACCATTCCTACAGCAAAGAAAGAAAAGATACTATCTAACTTGTCTGCAACTGCTAAAACCGAACCAATAACTGATTCTGGTAGTTCACCTTCGCTTGAAATTGGCATGTAGTGTTCACGAATCGCTTTCGCAACTGCAGGTTTTTCACCTTCAAGTAACGCATATTTTTCACCCATGATTCCTTGCAGTTCAGGGAATTCACCGACCATATTCGTCACTAAATCAAATTTATAAATTTCGGCAGCTCGTTGAAGGTCTGTTAATTCTGATTCAGATAACCCAACTTCTTCCCCAATAATGCGGGCAGCGATTTGAACACGTTGCATTTTTTCATAAATGCTACCGATTTTTTCATGGAAAGTAACTGATTTCAGTTTTTCTACGTCTTCTGCGATTGAAACTTTCTTGTCTTCATTGTAGAAAAATTCAGCATCTTCTAAACGTGCAGTCAATACTTTTTGATTTCCTTTAATAACGTTGTCTAATTTGACAGCATCTCCATTACGAGCGGAAATAAAGTGAGGTAATAACATTCCTTGGTCATTTCGAACTTCAAAGTAACGTTGATGCTCTTTCATTGAAGTTACCAAGACTTCTTCTGGTACAGAAAGATATTTTTCTTCAAAATCACCAGCAAAAACAGTTGGATATTCTACCAAGTTATTTACTTCTTCAAGCAACTCTGGATCAAGGTCAATTACCCAATGATTTTTTTCTGCTAATTTTTGTGCTTGGCTAACAATCATTGCTTCTCTTTTTTGTGGTGAAGCAATCACAAACTGCTCATTCAATTTATCTTCATATTCTTTCGCATGGTCAAAAGTGATTGGTTCGCCTAAGAAACGATGTCCACGAGAAGTACGACCTGTTTCAACATCTAATACGCTAAATGGAATGACTTCATCATCTAACAACGCAACGATCCAATGAATTGGACGAATATATTCAAAATCAAAATTTGCCCAGTGCATTGTTACAGGGAAAGTTAAACTTTTAATTACATCTGCCAACCCAGCTAAAACTTCAATTGCAGGTTTTCCGTGCGTGTATTTTGTAACATAAACATATTCAACATCTTTTAATTCTCTAAAAGTAATATCAGCTGTTGTTAGTCCTTGCCCACGAACAAATCCTTCGGCTGCTTTTGACCAATTTCCATCAGCATCTAATGCAATTTTTTTTGCAGGTCCCTTGATTTCTTCTTCACTGTCTGCTTGGCGTTCAGGAACATTTACTACTTTGATTGCTAAACGACGCGGTGTTGAAAATGTTTCGATTGAATCATAAGTCAATTGATGTTCATCTAAAAATTTTGCTGTTTTTTCTTCTAGTTGCTTCATGCTTGGTGTTACTACATGAGCGGGCATTTCTTCTAGTCCAATTTCTAATAATAAGTCTTTTGCCATCTTATTCAGCCTCCTTAACTGTTTCTGGATTTGCTGTGTTCTTGTTCAATAGTGGGAATCCTAATTTTTCACGCTCTGCAACAAAGATTTTTGCTACCGCGCGAGCCATATTTCGGATTCGAGAAAGATAGCCAGCACGTTCTGTAACTGAAACAGCGCCACGTGCATCAAGTAGATTAAACGTATGGCTACATTTTAAGATGTAATCATATGCTGGATGAACAAGGTTTTCATCAATGCAGCGATTCGCTTCTTTTTCAAAACGATCAAAATTTTGTAACAATAATTCTTGGTCACTGACTTCAAATGAATATTTTGAGTGCTCATATTCAGGTTGTTTGAAAATCTCACCATATTTCACGCCTGCCGACCATTCAAGATCATAAACACTTTCCACTTCTTGGATATAAGAAGCTAAACGTTCTAACCCGTAAGTGATTTCTGAAGTCACAGGTTTGCATGGTAAGCCACCTACTTGTTGGAAGTACGTAAACTGTGTAATTTCCATTCCATCTAACCAAACTTCCCAACCAACACCAGCACAACCCATTGAAGGATTTTCCCAGTTATCTTCAACGAAACGAATATCGTGTTCCAGTGGGTCGACTCCTAATAAACGTAAACTTTCTAAATATAATTCTTGGATATTTTCTGGTGAAGGCTTCATCACGACTTGAAATTGATGATGTTGATACAAACGGTTTGGATTTTCACCGTAACGACCATCTGCAGGACGACGTGAAGGCTCCACATAAGCTGCATTCCAAGGTTCTGGTCCAATGGCACGTAAAAATGTGTAAGGACTCATTGTTCCGGCACCTTTTTCTGTGTCATAGGCTTGCATCAGCATACAACCATTTGATGCCCAAAATTTTTGTAATGTTAAAATCATGTCTTGAACGCTTAATTTTTCACTCATAGTATAGTACCCCTTTCATTTCTTACAAAGCTTGCACGACTGGATAAAATGCGACGACTGAACCTGGAATCAACTTCACACGAACAACGTCTGTCTCAGCTAATTGTGCAGTAATTGAATAAATCGTTTCTTCTGGTCTGGTGGTAAAGCTTTCTTTCACTTGTTCTTGGTCATCAACAACACTGACTGCTAATGCGACACTTGAAAGAATTTTGATTCGGTTTTCTTTAAACTCTGTTGCCGGGATTTCCATGTCAAATTGCATCTTGATTTCCTCCTAAAAATACAAAAAGTCCCTATGTCTGACTACAGACATAGGGACGAATAAATTCGCGGTTCCACCCTACTTCCGAATAAACATTCGGCAGCTTCGTTTCACGTACTCCCAAGCGCCACTTCAAAAATCGATTGTATTCGGCTCACACTCTCCCGAACTCGCTTTTACCCACGTATTTTTTACTCTTCTTGATCAACGTACTATTTTTATCTACGGTTAATAATAGCCGTTTCGTTACTCTTTTGTCAAATTTTTTTATTGACCAATTAAATTTCTTTTTTTCTCGGCTCACTCATGATCTGTAGGATCAGCTGACAAGGGTGACTCGGGTTCCTCAGCTACTTCTTCTTGCTCAGTCGCTGGGGCGTCACCTTTTTTCTCTAATGGTTTGAGCACATGCTCCCATGATTTCATTTGATCAATAAATTTTTTGCTTTTAAGATGAATCCCCACATATTCTTCATAAAGCTGATCAATCAATTGACGAATCACTTGCTTCGTTTCTTCTTTTAAATGGATTCCGTTGATTCTCTCATAAGAAATAGCAGAAAACATACGTGCAAAATAAACAGCTCGAGGATCCGCGTGATACCTTCTTGGATCAAGGGACCAATGACGTTCGCAAATCACACCGCCATATTTTGAAGAATAATCAAATTTTCCTTGTGTTTCACCGCAAACCGCGCAATGCGTCCAAATCGGTGCAATCCCAAATCGTTGTAGGATTTGGATCTCAAAAATATTGGTGATGATTTCTGCATCGTCTCCTTGATTCATTCTTTCCAACGCTTGTTGCGTAAAATGAAAAAGATTCGGATCATATTGGTGATCTTCAATTGCTGCATCAACCAAACTTAACAAATAAGTCCCATAGCCACTCAAAAAAATATCTTCTTGAATTTTACGATAGGCATGAACATCTTTGACACTCGTGATAAAAGATAGACCCTCACTTTTAAAGGTGCCAATATAAACAGCTTGAGTAAACGGTCGAATAGCAGGTGCTAATGGCTGGTTTTGTCGATGGATACCTTTGACATAAAACATCATTTTCCCCGCTGATTCTGTAAAAATCTTGACCAATTTATCTTTTTCTTTATAGTTGCGACTAGAAATAATCAAGCCTTTTGATTCAACCAATTGACTCAATCGATTCCCCTCCTCAAAAAAAGAAATCTGGAAAAAGTATTGCTACCTGTCCAGATCCGTTCTTTTTTACTGATTTTAGTATTCGTCTTTACGGTAACCAAAGTCTTGGAGATAGACTTTTTTGTCACGCCAATCCTTTTGAACTTTTACCCAAAGTTCCAAGAAAACTTTATCACCGAGTAAACTTTCAATATCTTTACGCGCTTTTGTTCCGATTTGTTTCAACATTTTTCCGCCTTTGCCAATGATGATTCCTTTTTGGCTATCACGTTCAACAATGATCGTTGCTTGGATTTGAATTTTATCATTTTCATTACGTTTCATCGAATCAACAACGACTGCTACGGAATGAGGAACTTCGTCACGAGTCAATACCAGTACTTTTTCTCGAATCAATTCTGAAACAACAAAATATTCTGGATGATCTGTTATTTGATCTTCTGGGAAATATTGCGGACCCTCTGGCATTTCATCCACTAAAGTTTCCATCAAACGATCCACATTGTTTCCTTCAGTTGCAGAAATCGGCACTACTTGAGCAAATGGCATCTGTGAAGAATAATCTTCGATAATACTTAGCAACTCATCTGGATGGATTTTATCAATTTTATTGATAACTAGATAAACAGGTGAGGTTACATTTTTTAGTCGTTCAATAATAAAATCATCCCCACGGCCACGCTTTTGATCCGCACTAATCATAAATAATACAGCATCTACTTCTTTCAGTGCGCTGTAAGCTGCTTCGACCATGAAGTCACCTAAGCGATGTTTGGGTTTATGAATTCCTGGCGTATCAATAAAAATCAATTGTGCTTCTGGTGTCGTGTAGACTCCTTGGATTTTATTTCTAGTTGTTTGTGCTTTGTCACTCATGATGGCAATTTTTTGACCAACGATTCGATTCAAAAGTGTTGACTTACCAACGTTAGGGCGTCCAACAATGGCAACAAATCCTGATTTATGTTCTGGCATATTGTTTCTCCTTCTTCTTTAAAAAAATAATTGATAAATTTTGGGAACAAATAAAATCAAACCTACGATCACCGCAAAACAAGCCGTCAATAAAACCGCTCCCGCAGCCATGTCTTTAATTTTTTTCCCGATCGGGTGAAAATGAAAGTCCGTAAACATATCGACAACATTTTCAAAAACAGTATTTAAAATTTCAACGATCCACACTAAAAAAATAGCTAAAAACAGCCACAGCCATTCATTCTGACTAAGCTGAAAAATAACGCCAGCAATCAATGCAAAGATGCCGAACACAACATGAGTTTTCATGTTGCGTTCTTCATCAAAAACCGTTTTTACTCCTTGAATGGCAAATTCCACAGAAGTCATAAAATGTTTATTCTTCTCAACCTGTTTATCTTTTAAGTCCATAAGCATCCAAAATCTCTTTCTGTAACCCAAACATTTCTTTCTCGTCTTCAGGGGTCATGTGGTCATACCCGTTGATGTGTAAGAAACCATGTACTGCTAAGAAACCTAATTCGCGATCATATGAATGGCCATATGATTCTGCTTGTTCTGCAGCGCGTTCGATTGAGATCATAATGTCGCCAAGAACACGTGGCATTGGATTCTCTCCATCTTCAAAAATAACTGGGATCTCGTCTTCGCCTTCTTCTTCCAAAGCAAAACTAATGACGTCAGTTGGTGCATCTTTTCCTCGATAATCACGATTGATTACTTGGATCGCATCATTATCCATGAAAGTCACTGACATTTCAGTTTCTTCAGGCAATTTTAAATAATCGGCTGCAAACTGGAGTAGTTCGTCGATTTCTTGCATCTTCTCCTCAGGTACTTTGTTTGTTTCATCCATGAATGTAATATCCATTAGTCATCGCTTCTTTCTTTACTCACTTTTTAGATTATTCTTGTGTTTGTGCTTGCTCTTCTTTTAATTTTTCAGCTTCTGATTTCATTTTTGGATACTTGATTCGCGAGTGGAACGTACTACTTAATCCACTAATCAATGATTTCTCAACTTTGCGAATTTCTTTCAATGTTAAACCAGTCTCGTCTAGCTGACCATCTGAAATGCGTTCTGCAATCAAGTTATGAACAAATTGTTCGATTTTTTCACCTGTTGGATGATCCATTGCACGTACAGCTGCTTCACAGCTATCGGCAATATTGACAATCCCAGCTTCTCTTGTTTGTGGTTTTGGCCCCGGATAGCGGAACTGCTCCTCTGTTATTTCAGGGTTACGTTCCTTTGCTTTCACGTAAAAATACCGCATCAATGTCGTTCCGTGATGTTGGTTACAAATGTCAATGACCATTTCAGGCATACCATATTCTTCTAAAATTTTAGCACCATCAGTCACATGACCAAAAATAATTTGTTTACTATCTTCTGGCAACAGGAAATTATGTGGATTTTCAGCACCAGACGGTAGGTTTTCAACAAAAAAACTAGCATGTTTAATTTTACCAATATCATGATAGTAACAAGCCACTCGGGTTAATAGCGAGCGACCACCAATTTCTGCTACTGCATTTGCACTTAGATTAGCTACCATCATACTATGATGATACGTTCCCGGCGCTTCTTCTAATAGTTGTTTCAATAGTGGATGATTTGGGTTACTTAGTTCATTTAAGACAATCACACTATCATCTGTCACCATTAATTCAATGTAAGGATGCAAGCCCATCGTTAATAAGAAAGATAACAGTGCGCCCGTTACACCACAAACTAAAGTCAACCAAGTTGTTCCATCACTAAAGCTCATACCTTGATAAACAATCAAGATGATATTCATCAACGTTGGGAAGATAATTACCCATAAAACCGCTGGTAATCCTTGTTCAGAAATTCGTTGACGACGAACGATTGTCCCCATCAAACCAGAAAACAGATACGAAACTAATAACACGGTTAAGGTATTTGTCCCAATAGAACCATAATAGATAAATAACGCTGTTACCGCTTGGAAAAGTGCTGCCATAATCCCGGCTCTTCGATTAAGGAAGAAATTTAAGACCAATGGGGTAAACGCCGCTGGGTAAAACAACGGGATATAAGTTGCTTGTTCCGTTTGGAATAATTGGAAAAATTTCATCATGATAATACTTAAAGACATTGCTGTTACATAAAACAACACATATTCCGTCCGTTTATCTGAATCTTGAAATTGCAATGAATTGTAAGTCAAAACAACAATTTGAAGCAACACGGCTAAAATCATTGCAACTAGCGGAAAAATCGAAGTTGTTTGATTGGTTAGTCCCAATAATTCTAATTTTTTCATTGCGGCTGCATCAATTTGATTTCCTTCGCGTACAATGATTTCTCCTTGGAAAATCATTACAGGCTGAACAGCTTCCCGTGCAGTAGCTTTCAGTTCTTCGGTCTTCTTCTCATTAAGAACATCATTCACTACGATTCCTTGATCCACCAAGTAGTTCAGTACTTGTTGTTGCGCAGAGGTAACATTGAGATATTGGATTTTATCCTGTGCCTCTTGCTTAAATGTGTCAACATCGCTTTCTCTTACTTGCTTACTCATTTGTTCATCGATTAATTTCAGACTTTCATCACGAACAGTCGACAATTCATCCTCTGTCATACCGAAAATGAGTGTATAAAAATTGCTAGGTAACTTTTGGTAAAACGCGACATCTTCTACGTTCACTGTTTCAAAATTCTTCTTCAGTGCTGCAATTCTTTCATCAATCGTTGGTTTAGGAATATTAGCATCGTCACTGGCCTTTTTGACTTTCTCATCATACGCCTTGTCGATTGTATCATTTGTTTTGTTAATCAAATCAAACAGTTGCTTGATTCGGTCATTTTGATCAGCTGCTAAATCTTGTTGATAGGTGTACTCTGGTGTGACTGCTTCGGCTGCCAATTTTCTCTTTTGCTCGGTCTCTTCTGTATTCTCAATCGTTTTGGTTGCACGAATACTTTCTTCAGCTACTTGTCCTTCTCTAAAATCGTTTGCTTTTTGTTTGACACTACTAAAAGTCACCCCACAAACGATCACAAAAAACACAGCTAACAGCAAGGGCAAAAACGCCTTTCCTAATTTTGCTTGCAGTTGCTGGATTGTTTTATTCAACATGTGCTTATCCTCCTAAGCAAAGCTTATTCTTGATGAAGATCGGCTTTTTCGTACGCTTGAATAATTTCAGCAACTACTGGATGTCGCACAACATCGCTGGCTTCGAAATTAACAAAATCAATTTTTTTGATTTGCTTCAACGTACGTTCAGCATGAACTAAGCCACTCATTGTCCCTCTTGGCAAGTCAATTTGACTAGTGTCTCCATTGACGATCATTTTCGATTGGTAACCAAGACGAGTCAAAAACATCTTCATTTGAGCCACAGTCGTATTTTGTGCCTCATCTAAAATAACAAATGCGTCATCCAATGTTCGACCACGCATGTACGCCAAAGGTGCAATTTCAATTACGCCTCGTTCCATTAAACGGTTCGTATGTTCCAACCCGAAGATTTGGTAAAGTGCATCATAAACAGGACGTAGATAAGGATCAACTTTTTCTTTCAGATCCCCGGGTAAAAAGCCCAGATTCTCCCCTGCTTCAACAGCTGGTCGAGTCAAAATAATCTTTTGGACTTCGCCTTTTTTTAATGCGGCAATTGCTAACACAACCGCTAAGAAAGTCTTCCCAGTTCCAGCAGGTCCAATACCAAAAACGACGTCATGATGTTTGACGGACTCAACGTATTTCTTTTGTCCACTATTTTTTACCCGGATAGGTTTACCATTTCTGTCTTTCACAATTTCTTCTTCATACATCTCGATGAAGTAATCTAAGGTACCTTTTCGCCCCATATTTATCGCCGCTACCACATCTGGTGTACTGATATGGATTCCGCGTTTGATCAGTTCTTGTAGTGTGCGGATAACTGAACTAGCCAATTTCACTTGTTCATTTGTTCCAATTAGTTGAATTGTTTCACCACGCGTATTGATAACGGTGTCGGTTGCATCTTCTATAAGTTTGATGTGTTTATCGTGCGCACCAAAAAGTAAGCTGGCATCGTCAGCCGCTGTTAATCTAATCTCTAAAGAAATGGACTCTTCTGTCAAAAATAGACATCTCCTTTATCTCTTTCATTTCTTGTCTATTTTACCACACTCATAGAAAACTATATAGCAAATAAAAAGCGGGGCGTTGACACACCTTTTTCTTCAAACTCAAACAACAGAAAAAAACCGCAAACATTTCTGTCTGCGGTTCAGATTACAAAATTAAGCTTGTAATAGTTCTTTTACGATTGCATTTACTTGATTTCCGTCTGCTTTTCCTTTGACTTTAGGCATGATAACTCCCATTACTTTGCCAAATTCTTTAACAGATGAAGCACCAGTTTGTGCAATAGCGTCTTGAACAAGTTGTCGAATTTCATCATCAGAAAGTTGTTCTGGCATATACTTTTCGACAATTACAATTTCGCCTTTTACTTTATCAGCTAAATCATCGCGTCCTGCCTGCTCAAACTCATGTAAAGAATCACGACGTTGTTTCATCTCACGAGACAACACTGTTAATTCTTCATCTTCCGTCAAGTCGTGGCCTACTTTGATTTGCTCGTTTTGTATTGATGACTTAATCATACGAATGACTTGCAAAGTTTCTTTCTCTTTTGCCTTCATCGCTGCTTTCATGTCATCGTTCAATCTACTTAGTAGTGACACACTACCAGCTCCAATTCATCAAAGAACTAGAATTTTTTGCGTTTTCTAGCTGCTTCAGATTTTTTCTTACGTTTCACGCTTGGTTTTTCGTAGAATTCACGTTTACGAGATTCTTGTAAAGTACCCGCTTTTGACACGGAACGTTTGAAGCGACGAAGAGCATCGTCAAGTGATTCGTTTTTGCGAACGACTGTTTTTGACATGTTAATTCCCTCCCTCCGAGCTTAAAAAGTAACCGTAGTGCTATTGAAATAATTATCCCAAAAAACAAACTGTCCTTTAAACATTATAGCTAATGCTCTTTTGACCGTCAAGGGATTCTTTCTTTTTTTTTGATTTATTAGTTGTTATTTTATTTTATCGAATCATTGACAATCTTCACAACGCCCAAAGATTTCAAATCGGTGACCTTCAATCGTGCACCCACCAAGTTGTTCTTCAAAATAGTTCATTGGGCACATATGGATTTCTTTCGTCTTCCCACATACAGTGCAGATAAAATGATGATGGTGACCGATTTCGCCCTGACAACAATGAAAGCGGAATTTCATTTCCCCATTCAAGTCGGTTTCTTCCAATAAATCAAGTTCAGCAAAATCATGCAAGTTGCGGTAAATCGTATCGTAACTTACACCTTTGAATGTTTCGTTCATATAGTCAAAGACTTCTTTAGCAGAGACATAGCGATTACGCTTTACCAAGTAAGTCAACAAAGCTTCTCTTTTTTTCGTGTATTTAAATCCGTTATTTTTGAGTGTTTCCAAAGATTGTTCAATTAATGTTTGCTTTTTCATTCCTCTTCCTCCAAATCAAAACGATTACGAAGTACGCATTCCAGAGTATGGTATAATAAAGCAAAAAAAAAAGCAAGTGAGGTTTTTCTTATGGCTTCAGATTCAACTGAATTAGTTACTTTTTTTGTCATCTCTGACTCTGCTGGTGAAACAGCAACCAAATTAGCACAAGCAACAATGGCTCAGTATCCAAGTGTCGAATTCAATTTATTTCGTCGAACATTTGTCACTGACAAAGAAACTTTACTCAATGCATTAAATGATGCCTTGACAGAACAAGCCATCGTTCTCCACACCTTGATCAATCAAGAATTGATCGACACAGCTCGAACATTTTGTGATGAAAACGAATTGTTCAGCTTTGATATCATGACGCCACCTGTAGCCGAAATCGAACGACGAACCGGGATTCAACCAACGCGTCAACCCGGCGCACTTCATTTGTTGAATGAAAACTATTTCAAACGCATCAAAGCAATGGAATTTGCAGTGAAATATGACGATGGTAAAGACCCTCGAGGATTTTTAGAAGCAGATGTTGTTTTGCTTGGCGTTTCTCGTACTTCCAAAACACCTTTGAGTCTATTTTTAGCCAACAAAAATTTAAAGGTTGCAAATTTACCTTTGATTCCACAAGCACATATTCCAAAGCAATTGTGGGAAGTAGATCCTAAAAAAATTGTCGGTCTAACCAATGATCCCGATATTTTAAACAGCATTCGTAAGGAACGCATGCGCTCTTATGGGTTAAATCCAGATACTGCTTATTCTGATATTGAAAAGATTCGTGCAGAATTAGACTTCGCAAATGATCTTTATCAAAAACTGGGCTGTGTAGTAATCAATGTCGCCTCGCTTTCTATTGAAGAAACTGCTTCTCTGATTTTAAATGCACTTGAATTAGAAGACCACAGCTATTATGGAACAGAGTCTTCTGAAACTTCCGATTGATTCCCTGATTCTTATTTTAATTCGCACCAACGAAAAAGGTGAGCCCACATCCGATAACGGTTTGGGCTCACCTTTTTTCGAGCAAAATCATTTGGCTTTTATTTCTTAGACTGGATTACTGTTTCAAATACTTTTTGTTTTCTGACTTAGTCATGCTCCACATGCTTGACAGTCTGCTCTAAGATATCTAAAACATGGGAGTCATCCAGCACATATAAGATTGCTTTTCCTTCACGGCGAGAACGAACGATTTTATTTTCTCGGAGTAATCGCAGCTGATGCGAAACAGCTGATTGTTCCATTTCCACCGCTTGGCTGATAGCTGTCACATTTTGTTCACCATTTTTTAGATACAATAAAATTTTTAAACGTGTTGGATCGCTTAACATTTTAAATAGCTGACTGATCTTTTCAATTTTTGTTCCTTGAACCTCTGACAAAGGCTTCACCTCCAACTATCCAAAAAGACTGACTTCTAAAGTTTACCACTTTTTCCGTCAGTCTCAAATTCCTCAGTCTTTTGTAATTGCTTGGATGCTTGCTTCATAAGCTGCAATTTTTGCTTCAGCATCGTCTTGCGAGTTTCCTTTAACTCCAATGTAGAATTTGATCTTTGGTTCTGTACCAGAAGGTCGAATTGCTACCCAACCTTGTTCTTCTAACATATATTTCAAGACATCAGAAGGTGGTGTTGTTAATGCTTCAACATTTCCAGCTGCATCTGTTCTTGTTAATTTCTTGAAGTCTTCTGTCTGCAATACTTTGGCACCTGCAAATTCAGTTGGTGCTTCTTGACGGAATTTCTCCATTAACGCTGCGATTTTAGCTGATCCTTCTTGACCACTCATGGTAACAGAAATCGTTTTTTCTGCATAGTAACCATACGTTTCAAAAATTGATTGTAACCCATCATACAATGTTTTTCCTTGTTTCTTGTAAAAAGCAGCAACCTCTGCCAATAGAACTAATGCTTGGATTGCGTCTTTATCACGTACAAATGGTTTAACTAAATAGCCATAGCTTTCTTCAAAGCCAAACATAAATGTATGTGAATGGTCTTCTTCAAACTGTTGGATTTTTTCAGCAATAAATTTGAACCCAGTTAGCACATTGAACATCGTTGCACCATAGTTTTTTGCAATTGCAGTTGGTAATTCACTTGATACGATCGATTTCAACACCGCTGGATTCGCTGGCATCGTCTTTCTTGCTTGATGTGCTTCTAAGATGTATTGAATCATGATTGCGCCAAGTTGGTTTCCTGTTAATACTTCGTACGAACCATCAGGTAAACGAACGGCAGCACCAAGACGATCGGCATCTGGATCTGTTGCAATCAACAAATCAGCGCCTTCTTTTTCACCTAGACGGATTGCATATTCAAAAGCAGAATGTTCTTCCGGATTCGGAGATTTAACCGTTGTAAAATCAGGATCTGGAATGGCTTGTTCAGGCACCAAAACAAATTGCTCAAAACCAGCTTGTTTTAAGGCTTTTTCGCCTAACATTTTCCCGGTTCCGTGAAGAGGTGTATAAACCAATTTTAAGTCTTTACCCATTTCTTCAATCAATTCGTGGTCAATCGTTACAGCCTTCATTTCTGCTAAATAGGCGTTGTCTACTTCTTCGCCAATAATTGAAATCAGACCACTGTGTTCCACTTCTTCATCTGACATCACTTCGACTTTCAGCGGATTGCTAACTTCACGTACATATTTAGTCAATGCATCGGCATCTGCTGGTGGCATTTGTCCACCATCTTCGCCATAAACTTTATAACCATTATAAGCAGCAGGATTATGAGAAGCCGTAATCATGATGCCAGTAAACGCATTCAAGTGACGAACAGCAAAAGATAATTCTGGTGTTGGTCGTAAACTTTCAAAAACAAAAGATGGAATATCGTGCTTGGCTAAGGTCTTCGCAGCCTCCATCGCAAATTCCGGTGATTGATGACGTGAGTCATATGCGATTGCTACACCACGACGTTTTGTTTCAGGATCTTGTGCATCCATAAAACGAGCGAGTCCCTCAGTTGCTTGGCGGACTGTGTAAATATTCATACGATTAATACCAGGGCCTAAAATACCACGCATTCCTGCTGTACCAAATCCTAAAGGCGCATAAAAAGCATCTTCTAATTGTTTAGAATCCTGACTCAATACAGTTAATTGCTGTTTTAAATTTTCTTCTAGGTTCACTTCATTTGCCCATTGTTCATAAACTTGTTCCCAAGACATGAAAATAACACCTCTTTCTAAAATATGAATTCTGTTTTAGTATAGCATTCACTAAGATTAGATGAAAGTCACAACGAGAAAAAATGATATCAGTTAGGATTTTCAATGGATAAATAAAAACAAAGCCCAACCAAAAATGAGGATACACTTTTGATTGAGCTTTTTTATTTTGTTAACATAATAAGTTTATGCTTGTGTAGTGGATTCTGCTAAAGTTTCTAAATACTTGAACACTTGTTGCCCAGCAATCCCACCATCACCAACTGCTGTCGTGATTTGTCGTAAATCTTTTTCACGCACATCCCCTACAGCAAAAACACCTGGCATATTCGTTTTCATTTCTTGATCAGTTGGAATCCAACCAGCGGCATTGGTTAAGCCAGTTTGTTTGAACGGATCTGTTAGTGGATCAAGACCAACATAGATAAAGACACCGTCAGCTGCTAAAGCTACTTCATTCCCTGTTTTCACATTATGTGCTTTAACACCTGTTACCACCATTTCATTTCCAATGATTTCATCAACAACTGTGTCCCAAACAAATGAAATTTTTTCATTGGCAAAGGCACGCTCTTGGATAATTTTTTGTGCACGTAATTCATCACGACGATGAACGATCACAACTTCAGAAGCAAATTGCGTTAAGTAAATCGCTTCTTCAACTGCAGAATCTCCACCACCGATCACAACTAATCGTTTATTACGGAAAAACGCACCGTCACACACTGCACAGTAAGAAACGCCGCGACCTGCATACTCTTCTTCACCAGAAACACCAAGTTTACGGTGGACACAGCCAGTAGCAATGATGACTGTTTTTCCTTCATACGTTTTATCTTCACAGATGACTTCTTTGTACGTACCATGATCTCTGATATCTTGGACGATCCCATAGGCATTTTCTGTACCAAATTTTGAGACGCCTTCATACATTTTATACGCAAGATCAGGGCCCATAATTGACTCAAATCCTGGATAATTTTCGATTTCTGCTGTGTTATTCATTTGACCACCAGGCGCGCCTTGCTCAATCATCACAACTGATAAATTTGAGCGTGAAGCATACAAGGCAGCTGTCATTCCAGCAGGGCCTGCGCCAATGACAATTACATCATACATATGTACATTCCTCCGTTTAAAATCAAGTAAGCTTACTTTACAGCCAACATCAAAAAAAGTCTATTGTTCTGCTTACCTTTTCGAATATGTACATTATACTCGAACAAAAGGCGCAAAAACAATAGACTTTTCAGTTAATTATTCATTCGCTAAGTCTTCACCATTTGAGGCAATTACTTTTTTATACCAATCAAATGATTTTTTCTTCGTACGGGCTAACGTTCCTTCACCATAGTTATCTCGATCTACATAGATAAAGCCATAGCGTTTTTTCATTTCACCTGTTCCGGCTGATACTAAATCGATACAGCCCCAAGTCGTGTAGCCCAATAAATCTACTCCATCTAACTCAACAGCATCTTTCATTGCTTGGATATGAGCTGCTAAATAAGAAATGCGATAATCATCAACAACATACCCATTTTCATCAGGTTCATCTACCGCACCTAAGCCATTTTCAACAATAAAAAGTGGCTTTTGGTAACGATCATAGATATCATTCATTGTAATTCTTAACCCTAATGGATCAATTTGCCACCCCCATTCGCTTGCTTCTAAATAAGGGTTTTTAACAGAAGCAAAAATATTTCCTGCAGTTTGTTCTAATAATTTAGGATCTGTTGTCGATACACGAGAAGAGTAATAAGAGAAGGAAATAAAGTCCACCGTATGTTCTTTAAGTAAGTCCAAATCACCAGGTTCCATTTTTAATTCGATACCTTCACGTGCCATTTCTTTTAATGCGTAAGCAGGATATTCTCCACGTGACTGAACATCAATAAAGAAATAATTTTCGCGGTCTGCTTGGCGTGATGCCCACACATCCTCTGGCTTACATGTGTATGGATAATTTGCACCTGCGGCTAACATACAACCTACTTGGTTATTTGGATCCACTTCGTGCGCAATTTTTGTTGCAATTGCACTTGCTACTAATTCGTGATGTGCTGCTTGATATTTTACTTGTTCAACATTTTCGCCTTCTTCAAAAACAAGACCTGCGCCCATAAACGGTGCATGTAAAATCATATTGATTTCATTAAAAGTTAGCCAATATTTGACCAACCCTTTATAACGGTTAAAAATAACTCGGCATAGATTTTCATAGAAACCAACTACTTCACGTGAACGCCATGCACCATATTCTTTAATCAAATGCATTGGGCAGTCAAAGTGAGTGATTGTCACTAGTGGTTCTATACCATGCTTTTGACATTCTTTAAACACATCTTCGTAAAATTTTAGTCCTTCTTCATTTGGCTCCTTTTCGTCACCCATTGGAAAAATCCGACTCCAAGCAATTGATAAACGATATGTTTTAAAGCCCATTTCTGCAAATAAGGCAATATCTTCTTTATAACGATGATACATATCAATTGCTACTTTTGCGGGATAAAAATGTTCTTCGTCAAATTCAAGCATTGATTTTTGACCTGTAATAACTGGAAAACGATCTTCACCAATTGGTACCACATCCACATTAGCTAGGCCACGTCCACCTTCATCGTAGCCACCCTCACATTGATTGGCAGCTGTTGCGCCACCCCATAAAAAATCTTTTCTAAAACCCATTTGTCTTTCCCCTTTTCTTTTCAACTATTCCATTCATCATCTTGTCTTCTTGTTCTCAGATCAGTTCAAAATGCTTGAATGCTAACCAAATGCCATCATTATCAACAGATTCCGTAATGTAATCAGCCATTTCTTTGATTTCTGGGCCACCATTCCCCATCGCTATCCCAGTGCCGCAATGCTCTAGCATCGGAATATCAACTTTCGCATCACCAAATGCGAAACTATTCTCTATAGCAATATGCAAATGAGTTAATAGTTCATCTACTGCTACTGCTTTGTTGATACCACTTAGTGCAATATCACCAAACAAAGCTGTTTCACCAGCGCCGCCCCAAGTACCAAGCTTATATTCTGGGAAGGTTGCTACTGCCTCTAAATAGTCTTCATAGCTATCCAAGATAAAACTGATTTTATTCACATCTTCTCGGTATAGGTCTGCGCCAAAGAGCATCTCTGGAAAAACTTCTCGAACAGTCGCCTGTCCTTTCCCTTTTCGTTGTGAATACTCTTGAATCGTCTTTTCACCACGGTCTTCGAAAAAGTCACTAGCGTACAGTCCGCTATTCGCTTCCAAATAAAATTCCAGGCCCTTTTGCTTTAACCAATCAACAATTTTAGTTGTGTCTTCCAAGGTCAAGGTCGCTTCTTTTAGCACTTTGTCTTCAAACTCAATGTAGCTCCCATTACCGCCAATATACCCGTCAAAGCCAATATCCAATATATCTTGATACATCTCGGCTTTACTGCGACCCGTTACGGTAAAAACTAAATTTCCTTTTCTTCGTGTCTCTTGAATAGCTT
This sequence comes from Enterococcus thailandicus, assembly GCF_001886265.1. GTDB lineage: Bacteria > Bacillota > Bacilli > Lactobacillales > Enterococcaceae > Enterococcus_B > Enterococcus_B thailandicus. Next base: position 155,529 of record NZ_JXLE01000005.1, on the reverse strand, counting down.
TGATGGCTGACACAGGCAAATCATTTTCGTAATTCACTAGCGTTCCATCTACATCTAAAAAGACGATTTTTTTCGTCATGACGATTCCCCTCAAACTTTCACTGCGTCTAACTCACGAGCTACTTCATCTTGTACCTCAATGCCTTCTTGTTTTAATCGTTCAATTGTTTCACTAAATTGTGGTAAATACTCTTGATGTGCAATAAACAGTTCATCCATGATTCGTTTCGCTGTTTCTCCTGAACGCACCAACGGATTGATTGTAAATGCTTGCAATGCCGTTCCATAGTCGCCAGTTACGGCAGCTTCAATGGTTAGCAATTCCATATTTTTCATTACTTGTAACCAGCCTCTTTCAGCTGGCGCTAATGAACCAAAGGCAACATTTCGCGCACCTTGAGCACCAACATAAGCAGTTACTTCTACGACACAATCTGCTGGCAGATCAGGAACAGCGCCTTCATTTTTCGTGGAAACGACAATTTGAGTCTCTTTGTTTCCATAAATTGAGGCAATCGTTTCACAAGCCGCATCTGAATAATAAGCGCCTCCGCGTTTTTGTAACTGCTCAGGTTTATGGTCAAGTTTTGGATCTTTATAAAGCTCAAATAACTCTGCCTCTGTTTCTTTCACTTGTTGGGCACGAGTACCGATTGTCCGATATTCTTCCAGTGCATGAGCTAGCATTTCTTCTTCGCGATAATAATAACGGTGATAGCCACAAGGAACCATTTGCATTTGTTTTAATTGTTCTTTGAAAAATGGAATATCGAAAATGTTTTTTGGCAAACCATTATCTTCATCATAAAGTCGGTCAATCAGGCGGTCTGTGATGTCTTTCCCCGTTTTATCTGCAACTTTATGCCAGTGGAAGTGATTTAAACCTGCAAATTTATAAATCAAATCTTCTTTCTTTTCACCCAGCATTTCTGGTTCAGTCATCATCGCCATAACAGGCACATTACATAAACCAATGACCCGATCCCATTTTCCATAACGAACAACTGCTTCCGTTACCATACCACTTGGATTCGCAAAATTGATGAGCCATGCATTCGGACATAAACGTTTCATGTCTTCAACCACAGACAAAATCACAGGAACGGTACGAAAAGCTTTAAACATCCCGCCAGCGCCATTTGTTTCTTGACCAATCATGCCATAATAAGCAGGAATTCGTTCATCCTTCACACGTGCATCTAGTTGACCCACTCGAAATTGAGTTGTTACAAAATCGGCATCTTTTAACGCTTCTTCACGGTCAAGTGTCGCATAGATTTTCACATCATAAGGGGTTGCATCCCACATCCGTTGGGCCATTTTACTAACAATTTCTAGTTTTTCTTTCCCCGCTTCAACATCAACCAACCAAATTTCACGTATTGGTAATTCTTCATAGCGTTTGATAAAGCCTTCCATTAATTCAGGGGTGTAACTACTGCCGCCGCCAATCGTCGCAATCTTGATTCCTTTTGTCATGTGCTCACTCCTTCAATTTTGTTTACATCTTCATTATCATTTTTGTAAAAGAAATTCTCAAGACACCTCCTTGATTTTGCAGAATCATTTACAAAAATCGAGGTTTTTTTGGTTTATTTTGTAAATACCACTTTGTCTAGCGCTTAATATTTCTTAAACTTTACTGATTTCTCTATAGAATAATTTAAAAACGTTTACAATCCATTCACAAAAAAGATATAATTCATGTAAAAAGGAGGCGTTCGATGCTTTTACGAGAAAAAATCAAACAAACTACTTTTTCACCTGCCGAAACACAAGTTGTTCACTTCCTCTTTGAGAACACGCAACAAGTTGCGCAACTGACGATTCAAGAAATTGCGAATCAATCTTTCGTTCATCCTTCAACTTTGATTCGCGTGGCAAAAAAACTGGAATTCAATGGCTGGCTTGAATTACGTGATACTTTTTTAGCTGAAGCTGAATATTTAGAAAGAAACTTTCAAGAAGTTGATGCCAATCTGCCTTTTACAGGTGAGGAAGGAATCATGACAATCGCAAACAAATTAGCTTCTTTGGAACAAACAACGATTCAAGATACGCTTTCATTGATTCATCATGATGACTTACAACAAGCAAAACAGTTACTACTCAAAGCAAAAAAAATCGTCATTTTTGCCAGCAATGCCAATACATTAATCTCCCAAGACTTCATTTTAAAAATGAAACGTATCAAAATGGATGTTCATATTGTTACCACATTTGGTGAATCATCTTATGAAGCGTATAACTGTGATGAAGACACATGTGCTTTACTGATTTCTTATACTGGTGAGAATCAGATGATTTTAAAAACCGCGCACATTTTACGCGAAAAAAATGTGCCAATTTTAGCTTTGACCAGCATCGGCGAGTGCAGTCTTTCCACTTTAAGTACCGTTGTCCTACGTTTGACAACTCGGGAACGACTCTATTCAAAAATCGGGAATTTTACAATCAATACGTCAATCTGCTATTTGCTAGATGTACTTTATGGCTGTGTCTTTGCTGAAAATTATCAACAAAACTTGAACCATCTGATCGCTGTTGGACAAAAAGTTGATAAACGTCCAATCAGCTCTGCGATCATGCAAGAGAACCACGGGGAAAACTTTCAAGTGAAGGATTCCTTTTTACCCAATTGATCCTTTACGCAAAAAATGTTTCTTTTTTGCAATAAAAAAAGCAAGTAATGAATGGACCTGTTTAGGCCTTCTTCATTGCTTGCTTTATTTTTACTATTGGTTAACTGCTTTGTAGTTGATACATATCTGCATATAAACCGCCAATTTGTAACAGTTCTTCATGATTTCCCCGTTCAACAATTTTTCCCTTATCTAAAACTAAAATAAGTTCTGCATCACGAATGGTCGACAGTCGGTGAGCAATAGCGATTGTTGTTCGTCCTTGCCTCATTTTAGCCAAACCTTCTTGAATCAAACCCTCTGTTTCCGTGTCAATGTTTGCTGTCGCCTCATCCAACACAAGAATTTTAGGATCTGTCACAATCGTCCGTGCAAAAGTAATCAACTGGCGTTGCCCGCTGGAGTAACTCGCGCCTCGTTCAATCACTTTCGAATGATACCCTTGCGGCAAGTCATCAATAAATCGATTCGCTTGGACAAACTCAGCCGCTTCGCGAATTTGTTCATCTGTGATCTTGTCGTTAAACATTCGGATATTCCCAGCAATGTCGCCGTAGAATAAAAATGCGTCTTGGAGAACCAACCCCATTTTTTCTCGAAGTTCATTGATTGGATAAGATCGGATGTCACGATCATCAATCAAAATTTCACCTTCATAAAATTCATAAAAGCGCATCAAAACATTGATGATTGAGCTTTTCCCACTACCGGTATGTCCAACTAAAGCCACTGTTTCACCAGGATTTGCAACAAACGAAATATTATTTAAAACATTGTTTTTTCCATCATAAGAGAAACTAACATTTCTAAATTCGATTTTGCCATTGATAATTTCACCGCTGGCATGTTCCTCTTGTTGTGGCGCATATTCTGTCGTATCCATAATTTTTAAGATTCGACTTCCAGCAACGATTCCATCGGTAAAGACACTTAAAAAGTCCATCATTTGTGACATTGGATTAAAGAAACCTTGAACATATGTCGTAAACGCATAAATCAATCCCACTTCCACTGGAGAGTGTAGGGCATCGATCCCAAATAAAGTTAAGACAAGCGCAATCGCTAACGCATATAAAAAATTGATGATTGGACTCAACAAAATTGAATTCGTTTTGATCATCGCATAGCGAGTCGCCAAATAATCATCATTTACTTCTTCAAACTCATTGGCCAAACGAGCTTCTTGCCGAAATTGCTGAATGATTTTCATTCCAGAAATTGATTCATTTAACTTGGTATTCAACTGACTCAGTTTTTCACGCATGTTCCGATAAATCCGAGAACTGAATTTTTGATAATACCAAATAACTACACCTAAAATTGGTAAAAAGATTAATGTCCAAAGTGTAATTTTCACATTGATCTGAATCATTGCAACTAATGAAGAAATCACTGCAAAGATTCCCGTCAGAACCATCAAGAATACATACCAGAATTCAAATAATGTTTCTGTATCATTCGTGACACGCGACACGATTGAACCTGCTGGTGTCTGGTCAAAATAGCGCATACCTAATGTATGAAGCTTTTCAAATAGTTTTACCCGAATATGCTGGAAGGTCTTTAATGAAGCCATTGAATATAAATACCACTGGAAAAACCAGATAATACTTTTGACAATAACTCCGAATAAATACAACCCCGCAAAAAACAAGATGACTTGGGTTGTCGCTGATTGATTTGCTAAATGGTTATCCATAAACGACTGGATGATCCTTGGCAAAATGACATTAATAACAGATAAACCTAACGCAAATAAGATAGCCACAATGAATGTTTGCTTAAATGGTTTGGCAAAAACCAGCAATCGCTTGATAATCTGTTTCTGTTCTTTTAAAGGAATGGATTTGGTCCATTCCGATTGATAATTTTCGTCCATTACGCCTCACCTCCCTCAATTTTTGCTTCTAGTTGTTGCTTGTCCCACATTTGTTGATACCAGCCACCTAACGTTAATAGCTCCTCGTGTGTTCCACGTTCTACAATCTTTCCTTGATCGATAACTAAGATTTCTTTGGCATGCATCACACTGCTTAAGCGATGGGCAGCAATGATTGTCGTTTTTTCTTTACGATTCGACTTTAAATTTTGAAGAATCGCTTCTTCTGTTTTAGCATCGACAGCCGATAACGCATCATCTAAAATCAACAACTCTGGATTTTGAATTAATGCTCGTGCAATGGAAATTCGTTGCTTCTGTCCTCCTGACAAGGACACGCCACGTTCACCAACCAATGTGTCATACCCTTTTGGTAACTCTTTGATTTCATTATTAATAAATGCCATAGTTGCAGCTTTTTCTACTGCATCTTCTGGCAATGCTGGATTAGAAAAACGAATATTTTCACGAATCGTCATGGAGAATAAGAAATGATCCTGTGGAACATAGCCAATTGATTGCAATAAAGCATCCAAAGAGTACTCTTTGATATCCTTTCCACCAATCATCAATTTTCCTTGATATTGGTCGTACTCGCGCATCAAAAGTTTAATAATCGTTGTTTTCCCAGCACCTGTTTTTCCTACAATCCCCAAAGTGTCCCCTTCATGAACTGTAAAATCAATTTTTTCTAATGCAGGTCCTTGTTCTTCAGGATAACTGAATGAATCAATTGCAACAGTCAACTCACCTTTGGCTGGTGTTTGAATGGCGCCTATTTGCTCAACAATATGCGTTTTCTCATGTAGTAGCTCGTTTACACGATCGTAAGAAGCATTTCCTCTTTCCAACACATTGAATAAACGTCCAATCGCAAACATTGGCCACACCAGCATCCCAATATAACTAATGAAAGAAACCAACTGGCCAATTGTAATCGTTCCTTCTAAAACATATTTTCCTCCAAGAATAATCGTCAAAACATAAGAAATACCAATAATCAGTGTAATAAATGGATCAAACAAGGCATCTAAAAAATTCACTCGTTTATTTTTTTCAATTGCCTCTGCAATCTTTGTTTCAAAATCCACCAAATCTTCTTGTTCTTGACCAAACGTTTTGATTACTTTGATCCCCGTGATACTTTCTTGTGTTTTATCATTAATCGATGAAAAGGCTTCTTGTGCTTCACGAAATCCATCATGAAGCTTGGTACCCAATACACGCGACGTTACAGCCAACAACGGTAACGGAATCAGTGCAATCAGCGTCAGTCGCCAATCAACAAATAAAATCATCGCAATGATTGTCGCACCTCCAGTGATTACTGAATCTGCAAAAGTCAAAATTCCTGCACCAGCCACATTTTGGATTGCATTTAAATCATTGGTTGCGTGTGCCATCAGGTCACCCGTTCGATATTTTTGATAAAAGAGGGTATCCATTTTAGTAAAGTGCTTGAATAAACGTTGACGCAACTCTTTCTCAAGTCGTGCGGCACTTCCCCAAATGTTCATACGCCAAATGTAACGAAAAAGATATTGAAGAACGGCTGCCACTAATAAGATGGCAATCCAAAAGGCAATCGTCGAAAATGAAATTTTTTTATCTGCGATTTCATCAATGATTAGTCCGATGACTTTTGGTGGAACTAGTTGGACAAGTGCAACAATCATCAACGAGAATACGCCTACGAAATAATGCTTTTTTTCTTGTTTAAAAAACCAACCAAGTTTTCTAAAAATCGACATTTTATGCCTCCTTTGTTTTTTCTCAAGAGCATCCAGTTTTAATTATCTGAATTTTCTAACAACTGCAATCAAAAAAAGCGGGCTGAAAAAAATCAGCCCGCTTAACGTGTGTCATTTTGGAAGGAGAACCTATTTTTTGCCTTGGTTCTTCATTTGCTGCATCATCTGACGAATTTTCTTTTCAGATGGTTTTTGCCCCATTGACATCATCATTGATCGTAACATGTCCTCATTAACGGGAGGATTTTTTTCTAAATAGTCTTGCATATATTTGCGCGCAAAAAAGAATCCACCTATTGCGCCGATTAGTAACGCGATTACAGCGATAAGTACGACAATACCTGTTGATACCATGTAAATCTCTCCTTTCCTTTTCCGAATTGCTCTCAATAAAACATTTTACTAAAGATTTTATAAAAAGAAAAGCTGTTTTCTGAATAATGCGTAAAAAATTGGATAAAAATTCCTTGTACACCCATTTTCTTTCGGATTTTTCCCATCCTCCCCTAAGAAGGTGCGCCTTATTATTAATTTTAGGCTAACCGAATTTTTTTCTTGAATTTTATTTAATTAGGTGTAAAATGTAGTCGTAAAATCAAAACAGAAAGGTGGTTTGATTGTGGAAAATTCAAACCAACATAAACACCGTTTAATTGAACATACAAACGGCTTATCCTTGGCCGAAGTCAATGGTACAGTTGAAGTACCGAAGGGAAAAGGCTTTTTCAAAACTTTACTTGCTTATTCAGGCCCTGGCGCTTTAGTAGCTGTTGGCTATATGGATCCAGGTAACTGGTCAACTTCTATTACAGGTGGACAAAATTTCCAATATTTACTCATGTCAGTCATTTTAATGTCAAGTTTGATTGCCATGCTTCTTCAATACATGGCAGCCAAATTAGGTATTGTTAGCCAAATGGACTTAGCACAAGCCATTCGAGCTCGTACCAGTAAAACATTAGGTATTATCCTCTGGGTACTGACAGAATTAGCTATCATGGCAACTGATATTGCTGAAGTCATTGGTGCAGCAATTGCTCTGTATCTTCTCTTTGGAATTCCATTAGTCGTTGCTGTTTTCATTACTGTTTTTGATGTCTTCTTACTTTTATTGTTAACGAAAGTTGGTTTTCGAAAAATTGAGGCAATTGTTGTTTGCTTGATTTTCGTGATTTTATTCGTTTTCGTTTATCAAGTTGCTTTGTCTGATCCCGATTGGAAAGCTTTATTTGCAGGCTTCATTCCAAACAGTCGCACTTTTGCTGACAGTCCTGCAATTGGTGGACAGACACCATTGACTGGTGCTTTAGGTATCATTGGAGCAACAGTGATGCCACACAATTTATATCTCCATTCAGCTGTTTCACAAACAAGAAAAATCAACCATGATGACAACGCAGATGTAGCTCGTGCAGTGCGCTTTACTACTTGGGATTCTAACATTCAATTATCCATGGCCTTTCTTGTTAACGCTCTTCTATTGATTATGGGTGTTGCTGTTTTCAAAACTGGAACTGTAGAAGACCCCTCTTTCTTTGGCCTTTATGAAGCCTTATCAAATCCGGCCACGATGAGTAATGGGATTTTGGGTGAAGTTGCAAAATCAGGAATCCTTTCTACTTTATTTGCGGTTGCCCTACTTGCTTCTGGTCAAAACTCAACGATTACGGGTACTTTGACTGGACAAGTTATTATGGAAGGTTTTATCCATATGCGTATTCCAGTTTGGTTGCGTCGTTTAGTAACTCGTTTACTTTCAGTTATTCCTGTTCTGATCTGTGTCATGTTAACTAGCGGAAAAAGTGCCATTGCTGAACATGAAGCATTAAATAATCTGATGAATGAATCACAAGTCTTCTTGGCTTTTGCTTTACCATTCTCAATGATTCCTTTATTGATGATGACTAATAGTCAAGTAGAAATGGGGAAACAATTCAAAAATTCATTCGTAATCAAAATTTTAGGTTGGTTTTCTGTCATTAGTCTGACTTATCTCAATTTACGAGGATTACCCGGACAAATCGAAAGTTTCTTTGGTAGCCAAGCAACGATTTCAGAAATCTCGTTGGCTGACAATATTGCCTATGCAATTATTGTGGCAGTCCTGTTATTGCTAGCTTGGACCATCATTGAATTGTATCAAGGAAACAAGAAACATGAACAATATCTAAAAGAAGTTATGCAAGAAGAAGGATAATAAGGCTGTGGTATAAAGCGTTCAGCTTCAAGCAATAAGGAAACTTTTCTAAAAATAGTTTCGCATATTTTTATGAAAGGTGGGCTTATTGCCGAAGAAGCTGCTTTAGGAACACCGTAAATGAGGTTGTGGCGCCAAGCGTTCAGATCCGACAAGATAGCGAGCAGTCACTCAAATAGTTCTTCATATTTTGAAGTGAGTGCAAGCTATTTCGAGGAGTTGCTTGGGGAACACCGTAAATGAGGTTGTAAAAGAAGTTCTCAACTCCAATAAATAAGAATAAATTTTCAGAAATTGCTTCTCAAATTTTTGTGAAATTTAGACTTATTTGGAAGGAGTTACTTCTTGAACACCGTAAATGAGGTTGTAGCACAAAGCGTTACAGTACAAAACATTTAGCTACGACCAAATTTCAACATCTTGAAATTTGTCACAATGCTTCATTTAAATCACAAAAAAGAATCCGCAAAAATCGTTTGATTTTGCGGATTCTTTTTGTTTCATACTATCTATTTTATAATTTTACAATTGAGTTTATACTTCTTCAAGTAGTTCTGGAAAGAGAGTTGGCTCAAATCTTTGTTCTTTGAACATTGTGATTTCTTTACCATACGGTGCATAAGCTTTCTTTTTATCTTTTCCAACGTAAGGTGTTTCTAAAATTTTTGATACATGTTCAAAGCGAGAATCGTGAACAATTGTGTTCAACGCATCAAAGCCAATCGTTCCAAAACCAATATTTGCATGACGATCTTTATGTGAGCCCTGTGGATTTTTAGAATCATTGATGTGCAACACTTTTAAGCGATCCAGCCCGATTACTCGATCAAATTCAGTCATTACACCATCAAAATCATTTTTCACATCGTATCCTGCATCATTTGTGTGACAAGTATCGAAAGTGACAGATAATTTTTCATTCAAAGTAACCCCATCCATAATTTTTGCAAGCTCTTCAAATGTGCGACCAATCTCTGTTCCTTTACCTGCCATCGTTTCTAAAGCAATCTGAGCAGTTTGGTCTTTCGTCAATACTTCATTCAATCCTTCGACAATGCGCGCAATTCCGGCTTCAGGGCCAGCACCAACATGTGCGCCTGGATGTAAAGTGATTTGAGTCGCACCTAATGCTTCAGCACGTTCGATTTCTTCTCTTAAAAATTGGATTGCAAAAGGAAACATTTCCGGCTTTATCGTATTTCCTAAATTAATGATATACGGTGCATGAACCACAATATTTGAAAGACCGTTTTCAGCCATAAACTCTTTTCCTGCAGGAATATTCATTTCGTCGATTGCTTTTCTTCTCGTATTCTGTGGTGCACCTGTATAGATCATAAAAGTTGAAGCGCCATAACTTGCTGCTTCTTCAGCTGCGCCTAAAAGCATTTTTTTCCCACTCATACTAACATGTGAGCCTAGTAACATGTATTTTTCCTCCTAATTTCCAGTCGTTTGCTCCAGATGATCGATCCCTTTTGAGCCCTTTTTTCATCTTAACCGAAACTGTACATAAAGAAAAGTTTAAGGATTGTTTGTTGGAGAAATTCTTCAAAATGATTGCTTATTTTCAATTAAAACTGGTAATTTTAACCTAAAAAATGCGTAGTCTGTTTTTTTGCCCGTTTTTTTGCTATAATTAGCGAAATAATTCAATAGTTGAGGTGACTCTTTTGCCACAAAAAGATATTAAAAAAAGGAAGAAACACGCCAACACTGAAAGATGGTTCATTCCTAAAATTATTTTTAGAGTTTTTCAGTCGTTAGCAGTCGTGATTGTCGTACTTTTATTACTAGCTGGTGCACTTGGTCTCGGGATTGGAGCTGGTTATTTTGCTTACCTTGTTGAAGACACCCAGACACCAACAAAAGAAGAATTGCAAGCTGACTTAGGCAATATCACAGAAACATCCAAACTTGTCTATTCAGATAACAGTGAGATTTCAACCATTCAAACAGATTTGATGCGAACAACCGTCGCTTCAGACAAGATTTCTCCCTTATTAAAAACAGCGATTATTAGTACAGAAGATGAGTATTTTGATGAACATGACGGCTTTGTACCTAAAGCAGTCTTACGTGCCTTAGTTTCTGAAGCTACTGGAATTGGTTCTTCTGGTGGATCAACGTTGACACAACAATTAGTTAAGCAACAAATTTTAACTGACGAAACAACATTTAAAAGAAAAGCCAATGAAATTTTACTTTCGGCACAAGTCGAGAAATATTTTTCTAAAGACGAGATTATTTCAACTTATTTGAATGTCTCTCCTTTTGGCCGAAATAACAAAGGACAAAACATCGCCGGTGTACAAGAAGCAGCGAAAGGGATTTTTGGGGTAGATGCAAAAGATGTTTCTTTACCACAGGCTGCCTTTATTGCTGGACTGCCACAAAGCCCAATTACTTATAGCCCTTACACTAATACTGGTGCTTTGAAAGAAGACGTTTCAGACGGACTTGACCGAAAAGATTTTGTTTTGTTTAGTATGTATCGTGAAAAGAAAATTACGAAAGATGAATACGAAGCGGCGAAAGCTTACGATTTGACCAAAGATTTCTTACCGCAGCAAATTGCTGAACAAAATGATCGGGGTTTTCTCTACTACACTGTTATGAACAACGCAACTGAAATCGTAACGAAGCAACTAGCCGAAAAAGACAATGCTGATCTTGCCGACAGCAAAACGTATGATGCTTACTATCAAAAAGCGCAACAAACGATTCAAAACAAAGGATATACAGTTCATTCAACCATTGATAAAGATATTTATGCAGCTATGCAAGATGCCGTTGCAAATTACGGTTATTTATTAGATGACGTTTCTGGTACTCGTGTCGAAACTGGGAATGTATTGATGGACAATCGAACGGGTCGGATTTATGGCTTCGTTGGCAGTCGTGATTACGCGCAAAGTCAAAATAATCATGCCTTTGATATGATGCGCCAAGCTGGTTCGTCAATCAAGCCAGTATTGGTTTATGGACCCGCGATTGATATGGGCTTAGTTGGTTCCGAATCACGAATTTCCAACTACACCACAACTTGGAAAGAAGGCGCAAACTCTGGTGAAGAGATCGTGAATGCGACAAATCAACATCTCAACACTTTCCAAACGATTCGCGAATCTTTAGATTGGTCAAATAACATACCTGCCTATCATTTATATCAAGATGTACTTGATTCAGGTGGCTCAAAGCAAGCTGCTTATGATAACTATTTAGCCAAAATGAATTATCCAAAAAATGATAATTGGGGTGTTGAATCTGCACCACTAGGAACTGTAGAAGTGACTACCCTTCAGCAAACAAATGGGTTTCAAACATTAGCTAATAATGGAATTTACCAAGAAGGTTACCTAATCGACTCGATTACAGATAACGAAGGTAACGTTATTTACCAACATGAAGAAAAACCTGTTCGCGTCTATTCAGAAGCAGCCGCTTCAATTATGAATAACTTAATGCGTAGTGTATTAGATCAAAAAATCACTACACCATTTAAAGAAGTGATTACGAATTTAGATGGTACATTAGGAAATGCTGATTGGGTTGGGAAAACTGGTTCGACCAATGAATATCGTGATTCTTGGTTAATTGTTTCAACGCCATCAATTACAATTAGTAGTTGGTCGGGACACGATGATAACACGCCAATGGATAATCAGGCTGGAAAACGTTCCGCAAACTATTTAGCCTATTTAATTAACCGTGTCTATCAGACCAATCCAACTGTTTTTGCAACACAAGAAAAATTCGAACTTTCCTCTGATGTGAAAAAAGAAAAAGTGGCTTCCTTTACTGGTCAACTTCCTGGAAAAGTCACAGTCAATAAGCGTTCGATTCAAACACCAAGTAATACGGTTGAATCTCTTTGGGCAAAAAATGAACCAGAAAAGAGTACCTTTAAATTCGGTATTGGTGGAACAGATGACAATTATACTGATTATTGGAAGACAGCTTCTACTTATGCACGTACAACTTCCAAGACAAAAAATGCACGAAACAACAATGACTAAAAGAAAAGCCACGGCATATGCTGTGGCTTTTCTTTTGGTTCTATTTTCTTTTGGTCCTTATTTTTAATTCCTAACTACTGTGCTCTCAAAAGTGGGTGTTTTTTATGTTTGTTTACTATTTTTTGAGTGCTTGTTCGCTATCTTTTGAGTGCAGTGTTTTGTGCTACAAGCTTTATCCACGGTGTTCCCAAAGCAACTTCTTCGGCAATAAGTTCTCTTTTCTTAAAAATATGGGGAACTGTTTTTAGAAAAGCCTTCTTATTGCTTGAAGCTAAACGCTTGGCGCCACAACCTTATCCACGGTGTTCCCAAAACAACTCCTCCATATAGCTTGCATTCACTTCAAAATATGTAAAACTATTTTGAGTACTTGCTCGCTATCTTGTCGGAGTTAAGCGTTTTGCGCCACAACCTTTTATCAAAAAAGCCACGAACAATCAAAATGATTGCTCATGGCTACTTTTTCAATCAAAAATTATTTTGTTGAACCTTTTTCTTCAATTCCATAAGGTAAAACAATTGTTTTTTCTTCAACTTCTTCTTTGTTCATCATTTTTGTCAACAAACGCATTGAAACCGCACCAATATCATATAAAGGTTGTGTAATACTTGTCAAACGAGGACGAGCTACTTCAGTTAATAATGAGTTGTTGCTTGTGATGATCTCAAATTCTTCAGGAACTTTGATTCCTTTATCCAGCATGCCATCCAAGATACCAATTGCTAGTTCATCATCTGAAACATATACAGCAGTTGCTCCACTGTTATGGATACGATCAACTAATGACAAGCCATCTTTGAAGTTATAACTTGCTTCAAAAATCAGACCTTCACTATAAGGTAAGTTATTTTCTTTCAATGCATCTTTATAACCTTTCAAACGGTTTTGACCATTGATTGGGTCAATTAGTGCACCACTAACAAACGCAATTTTTTCGTTGCCGTTTTTTGCTAATTGATTCACTGCATCTTTTGTTGCAGAAGTATAATCAATGTTTACGCTACCTACTTGTTCATCTGGGTCAATTGAGCCCGCTAAAACAACTGGTGTTTTTGAGCGAGAAAATTCGCCACGGATTTCATCAGTAATATGATGTCCCATAAAAATTACACCATCAACTTGTTTTGCTAACAAGTTGTTTAGTACGTTTACTTCTTTTTGGTCATTACCATCTGAGTTAGCCAAAATAATATTGTATTTGTACATTGTCGCAACATCATCGATTCCTCGAGCCAATGAAGCGAAAAACATATTGCTGACATCAGGAATGATTACACCAACAGTAGTAGTTTTCTTGCTTGCTAATCCACGCGCAACAGCATTTGGTCGATAATCAAGACGATCGATTACTTCCAAAACTTTCTTTCGTGTCGCAGGTTTAACATTTGGGTTTCCGTTCACAACGCGTGAAACAGTTGCCATTGACACATTTGCTTCTCTAGCTACATCGTAGATAGTAATTGTTTGTTTTTCCATTTGTGTTCTCCCGTTCTTATTTATCTGATTTTTTCTGAAAATACGACTTACATTTCTAAATTAGAATATCAAATTATTTTATGGATTGCAACCGTTTTAACAGTGTTTTCATGAAAATTATGTTTTTCTTTCAATTTATCGGAATGGTCTTTCGAAAAATTTAATGTTACAATGATAAATAGTTTGAATTATCAGAAAGAAGGAAGCTAAATGAACAATGTAAAAATCAATGAATTGCGTCAATGGATGGCAAATAATCAGGTTGAGCTTGCTTATATCAGCGACCCTGGACACATCGCATATTTCTCAGGTTACGAAAGTGATCCACATGAACGTGTGCTTGCGTTATTTATTCCATTAGAACAAGACCCATTTTTATTCACACCAGCTTTAGAAGTTGATGATGCCAAAAATAGTGGTTGGACTTTTGATGTTCGCGGTTACCTTGATAGTGAAAACCCTTGGGAAATCATTGGCAAAGAAATTCGTACGCGTTATGGTCAACCCGGCAATGTTGGAATTGAAAAAAATGCTTTGACTGTTGAACGTTTTGATTATATGTCGGATATTTTATCTGGAACAGATTTCTTTACTGACTTGACTCCGGTTATTCAACGTTTACAATTGATCAAAACAGTGGAAGAAAAAGATAAATTAATTGCAGCTGGAAAATGGGCAGATGTTGCTTTTGAAATTGGATTTAAAGCAGCAAAGGAAGGCATTACAGAACAAGCAATCATTGCCGAAATTGAGTACCAATTGAAAAAACAAGGTGTTTCACAAATGTCTTTTGATACATTAGTTTTAGCTGGAAAAAATGCGGCTAGTCCTCATGGTGCACCAGGGAATACACAAGTTAAACCAAATGAACTTGTTCTATTTGATTTAGGTGTTGTTTGGGACGGTTACTGTAGTGATGCAACTCGAACAATTGCTTACAAAAAACCAACTGAATTCCAAGAAAAAATCTACAATATTACATTAGAAGCTCAACTAGCAGCTCATGATGCTGTTCGTCCTGGAATTACGGCTGGCGAATTAGATCAGATTGCACGCGGTGTAATTGATAGCTATGGCTATGGTGAATACTTCAATCATCGTTTAGGACATGGGATTGGTACAACTGTTCATGAGTACCCATCTTTAGTCGAAGGAAATGATTTGGTTATTGAGGAAGGTATGTGTTTCTCTCTTGAACCAGGTATTTACATTCCTGAACAAGTGGGTGTGCGTATTGAAGATTGTGTTTATGTGACAAAAGATGGTTGTGTGCCATTTACAACAACACCAAAAGAATTGTTGATTTTGGAATAAGGTTGTGGCACCAAGCGATTAGCTTCAAGCAATAAGAATGCTTTTCTAAAAATAGTTCCCCATATTTTTAAGAAAAGAGAACTTATTGTCGAAGAAGCTGCTTGGGGAACACCGTGTATGAGGTTGTAAAAGAAGTGCCCAACTTCAATAAATAAGAATAAATTTTCGGAAATTGCTTTTCAAATTTTTGTGAAATTTAGGCTTATTTTGAAGGAGTTACTTCTTGAACACCGTGGATAAGGTTGTGACACCAAGCGATTAGCTCCGAAAAGATAGCGAGTAGGCACTCAAAATAGCATTTCATATTTTGAAGTGAGTGTGAGCTATGTCGAGTAGAAACACAAAATAGCTTTCCATATTTTGAAGTGAATGTAAGCTATGTCGAGGAGTTGCTTTGGGAACACCACGATATCTAGCAAAAAAGACGGGTCGGAATAATTTCCGATCCGTCTTTTTATCAGTGTAGCTTACTTTTCTTCTACAACTTTTTTAGCAGCATCTTTCACATCTTCTTTTGCCATGTCTGCTAAATCTTTTGTATCTTCAACGACAGGTTTTGCTTCTGCAACACCATCTTTCACTGTTTCCTTTGCTTGCACTGCAGAATCCTTCACATCTTCTGCAATATCTGCTGTTGTGTCTTTTGCAAGACTACCTAAATCTGCAGTTTGTGCTTTTAATTCATCTGCTGATTTTTTAAAACGATCAGATAAATCTGCTGATTGTTCTTTCAGATTCAATAAAATATCATCTGATTCATCGCTTGCTTGCTCCGCAGTTTGGTCAACTTTGTTTTTGATGTTGCCGGCTAACTCACCAGCTTGTTGTGAAAGATCAGCAGCCTTTTCTTTTGCAATATCCGTTAGCTCTGCAGATTTTTCTTTTGCAAGGTCAGTATAATCTGAAGCTGCGTCTAATAGATCATCTGCTTGTGCTGCTAAGTCATCGCGTAACTCTTTTCCTGATTTTGGTGCTAACAATAATGCTGCAACTGCCGCTGCTGTTCCACCAATCACTGCACCTAATAGAAATCCACCTTTTTTAGCCATATTTATTTTCCTCCTGTCTGTTCATTCTGTTTTTTATTTTTAAAAAATTTCATTGCTGTTCCACCGACTTTACCAGCAACTGTCGCTTGCGCAGTTGTTTTTCCTAAGCCGCCAACTTTTGTTACCAAATTTTTACTTGAAGAATTCAATTCTGAAACACTTTCACTTAAATCAGCTACAGCTGTAAACAATGGATCAATCGTTGCAACTTTTCCATTGACATCTTCAAGCAAATCATTACTCTTCACAAGTAGTCCCTCTACTTGTCTTGAAAGGATATCTACATCCTTTGTTACAACTGCAATCGTTGTATTCGCTTCTGCAACAGTCTTATCAACTTTTTCTAATGTTTTTGATACTTGCATCAAGATACGTACTAAAAACACGACTAACACTGCAAAAGCTATTGCTGCAATCAATCCTGCGATTTCTCCGCCTGTCATAATCAATCTCCTTCCCTTGCCTCTCCTCTTAAGAATAGCATTTACGTTTTTTTTAGACAAATAAAATACTACCGATTCTTACTTTTATCAAAAAAGAAAGCCTCAACTACCAGTAAACTATGAGTAGTTGAAGCTTTTTCTTACTTACGCAAAAGTAACTTATTTTTCTTTTGATTCAACTTTTTTTGTTTCTTTTGCTGGAGTTGCTAATGTTTTGCTCAACTCAATAATATATTCTTTTAATGGTGCACCGACTTCTGGATGTTTTAATCCATATTCAATACTTGTTTTCATAAACCCAAATTTGTCTCCTACATCAAAACGTTGACCAGTAAACTGACGAGCGAAGACACGTTGCGTTTTATTCAGCGTGTCAATTGCATCCGTTAATTGGATTTCATTTCCCGCACCAGGTTCTTGGTTTTCTAGCACTTCAAAAATTTCTGGAGTCAATAAGTAACGACCAATGATTGCTAAATCACTTGGTGCTTTGCTTGGATCTGGTTTTTCTACAAAATTTTTCACATTGTAAAGACCTTTTTCTAGCTCGCCACCAGGATTGATAATACCGTATTTTGATGTTTCTTCATGTGGGACTTCCATTACAGCAATGGTTGAAGCATGGGTTTCTTCGTAGTCATTGATTAGTTGTTGTGTTAATGGAATGTCGTCCTCCATGATGTCGTCACCAAGCATTACAACAAATGGTTCGTTCCCAATAAAAGCTTTTGCTTGCAAAACAGCATGTCCTAACCCTTTAGGATGAGATTGTCGGATAAAATGTAGATTGACATCTGTTGTTTCTTCAACCAATTTCAATAAATCATTTTTCCCTTTTTCACGAAGATTTGTTTCTAGTTCAATATTGGCATCAAAATGATCTTCGATTGGACGTTTAGCTTTTCCAGTAACAATCAAAATATCTTCAATTCCAGATTTCAATGCCTCTTCGACAATAAATTGAATCGTTGGTTTATCCACGATTGGTAACATTTCTTTTGCCATTGCTTTCGTAGCCGGTAAAAATCTTGTTCCTAATCCTGCTGCTGGAATAACTGCTTTTTTTACTTTCATGATTGACGACTCCTTTAAAAAATAGTTAATGAAAATTCATTTTCAACTTTTCCATCACGTAACATAATTTCTTTTGCTGCTTTTTTGATGTCTTTTCCCTCATAAAGGACTTCATAAATCGTTTGTGTTATTGGCATTTCCACACCCATACTATTGGCCAATTCCATAGCTGCTTGCGTCGTATTAACGCCTTCGACTACCATTCCCATGTTTTCTAATACTTCGGGTAATTTTTGACCTTGCCCTAATAAATTGCCGGCACGCCAGTTACGAGAATGAACACTAGTCCCTGTGACAATCAAATCACCAACACCACTTAACCCAATGAAAGTTAAAGGGTTAGCACCCATTGCAACACCTAAGCGACTGATTTCAGCTAATCCTCTTGTCATGATTGCAGCTTTTGCATTATCACCAAAGCCTAGCCCATGAATTGCTCCTGTGCCGATTGCAATAATGTTTTTTAACGCTGCCCCCATCTCAACTCCAATGACGTCAGGGTTGGTGTAAATTCGGAAATAGTCATTCATAAATAATCGTTGGACATATTTTGCAGCTTCTGTATTCGTACTTGCTGCTGTAACTGTCGTAATATCATGGTTGGCTACTTCTTCAGCATGACTTGGACCAGATAAGACAACGACTGCTTTTCTTTGTTCCACTGGAATTTCTTCTAATAAGATTTCTGAAATACGCTTATGTGTCTTTTGTTCCAATCCTTTGCTGGCATGAATGATGACAGGTTTCGTATTCGGCGTCATTTTCATCACAACTTCTTGCGCTACAGAACGAATCGCTTTCGTTGGCACCACGAATAAAATAGCGTCTACGTCAGCTAAGGCTTCTGCCATTTCGGTAAACGCCCGAATAGCTGTTGCTAATTTCAGTTCTGGTAAATATCGTTGATTCGTATGCTTTGTGTTGATTTCAGCTACTTGTTCTGCTCGGTGTCCCCAGATTCTTACATCATGACCATTTTCTGCAAGCACTTGGGCTAGTGCCGTCCCCCATGAACCAGGACCTAACACTGCGATTTTTTGTTGCATTTAACCACTCCTTTGCACGGAACATTGTTTGCTTGATCATTAAATAATTGATTGATTATCACCAAAACTTCGATCATAATCTGTTAAATTTTTATCTTTTTTACGACGTAAAATGAATACGACGATGGTTCCAATAAATAGTACTGCTGAGAGTAACTGAGAAATGCGAATGATATTTAGGAAGTATAAGCTATCTGTTCGAAGCCCTTCGATAAAGAAACGTCCGAAACTATACCAGATAAGATATAAAAGAAAAACTTCTCCTTTTTTAAGCAAATGTGGTCGTTTTCTCAACACCAATAATAAGATGACACCAAGCAAACTCCATACTGATTCGTAGAGAAAAG
This sequence comes from Enterococcus thailandicus, assembly GCF_001886265.1. GTDB lineage: Bacteria > Bacillota > Bacilli > Lactobacillales > Enterococcaceae > Enterococcus_B > Enterococcus_B thailandicus. The sequence continues at coordinate 136,291 of NZ_JXLE01000005.1, read as the reverse complement.
TCGGCTGGCGAAACGCGCCATCAATGTACATATTTTCAATAATAAACTGTGGTAAATGTAGACTTTCTAAAAAGCTACGAGTTGTTTCCGGCCCAAAAGCCTCATGATTCATAAAGTTTCCCCAACGACCAATGGCTTGTGCAAGCAACACGCTAGGCGCTGCAATGTCAAGAAAAGTCCACGGTGAGATAAAGTGATACTTGGTAAAGAAATACATCGTAAGTCCACCAGCAATCAATCCACCATAAATAGCTAACCCACCTGAGCGAATATTAAAAATCTGGATTGGGTCTGCAATATATTGAGGTAAATCAAAAAGAATATAATATAAACGAGCACCGATGATTGAAAGCGGTAATCCCCATAGCATAAAATCCGTCACGTCATCTGCTTTCATACCGACTCTGACTGCTTCTCTAGTGCTTAGCCACATGGCAATAATGATCCCTGAAACAATGATCAATGCATACCAATAAATAGGGATTCCGGCAAGCTCAAACGCTACTCGATTGATTTGTGCGAGCATTTTGTCACTCCTTATTTATTAATTTCCTGAATTTTCTTCGATTAAACGACTTAATCGTTCTTCAAATGTTTTTGTTGCGTCGAATCCCATTGTTTTCGCACGGAAGTTCATCGCAGCAACTTCAATGATGATAGCCACATTTCGTCCAGTCTTAACTGGAATTTTGATTTGTGGGATGCCGACTTCTGCAATTTCAACCGACGTATCCTCTGAGCCTAATCGATCATATTTCTTATCTTTCGCCCAAGCTTCTAAATAGACAGCCAGTTGGACTTGCATCGAACCACGTACCGCACTTGCACCAAATAAGTTCATGACATCGATGATGCCAATTCCACGAATCTCAATCAAATGCTCCAAGATTTTTGGCGGCTCACCAATCACGGTTAATTCATCTTGTTGATAAACATCCACTCGGTCATCTGCAATCAAACGGTGACCACGCTTGATCAATTCTAATGCTGTTTCACTCTTACCAATTCCGCTATCTCCTTGGATCAAGACACCTAGTCCATAGACATCAACTAAAACACCGTGGACACTTGTTCGTGGTGCCAATCGTCCGTCTAAATAGCTAGAAAGTTCTCCTAACAAACGTGATGTTGAAATTGGTGAGCGCAAGACAGCCATCCCATGTTCATTTGCAGCCTGAATCATTTCTTCTGGTGCAGATAAACCTCTGGAGATAATAAACGCGGGCATATCTTCGCTGCATAAACGTCGCATAATCATCAAACGTTCCTCTGGAATCATGCGCTCTGCAAAACTAATTTCTTTGCTTCCAAATAATTGAAGCCGATCATGTGAATAATAACTAAAATAACCAGTCAGTTCTAAGCCTGGACGTGAAATGTCACCTGTGACTATGACACGTTCTAAACTTTTTTCATCGCCGGTCACGATTTCTAAAGATAATTTTTCAACCAGTTGGCTAACTTTAACTACTTCTGCCATATTCATGCTACCTCATTTCTATTAGGGTGTTCGTTTTCATTTTATCATTGTCTACCCAAACTTACTACCAAATAAAAAAAACGGTTTATTTCTTTTTCAAATAAAAAAGATTGCAAGAAAAGTCTATTGAACTTTCCCTGCAATCTCTTTTTTCTCTTGCTGAATAAAGAAATGATGATTTTTTAGTTGGTGTCTTTTCGTAGTTACTGACGATTTAAATTATGCTCACTAACAACAACATTTACTAATGACATAACAATTGCTACTAGAAATGCTGCTCCAAATGATGCAAATCCAAAATTGGCTGCTCCAACAAAGAAGGAAGTCAATTTTAATATTGCTGCGTTCACTACAAAGCTAAACAATCCAAAAGTAACTAAGGTCAGCGGTAAAGATAAAATTGTTAAAATCGGTTTGACGAACATGTTTAACACCGATAAAACAAAACTTGCTAACACCGCTGTCCAAATGCTACTCACATGGATCATTTGGGGAAAAAGGACTGCTAGTGAAATGAATGTCAAAGTATTCACAACGATTCGTTGGAAATAAGACATTAGAAGTCACTCCAATCATCATCATCGATTTTTTCAGCTTCTTTGCGTTTATTCGTTTGTTCGCGATAATTATTTTTTTGGTAATATTCATTATTGTGACCATAGTTTGTACGAGAAGATTTACCAGACGGTATGATGACAGCTAGTAAAATGTACAAAATAATTGGACTGCCAAATGCAACAAGACTCAAAAAGACATACACCACACGAACAATTGTTGGATCAATACCAATAAACTCTGCAATTCCCGCAAGTGTACCGGTTAATACAATATTATCAGTTGATTTCGTTAATTTTTTTTTCATTCTATTTCACCTCTGTCCTATCTATTTTAATCGAAAATATTGGGAAACAAAAGTCTGTTCCACTTATTTTTTGGCGACTACACAGACTAGAATGAACAACCCAGAATAGCCCATTTTTTTGGGCTATCCTGTGTCCATCTCACATTTGTTTTTCTATTTAATAAGCGTTCCCTTACTCAGCATCTTTCAAAAAGATGTTTCCTGTTGTGGTTGATAATTGAACTTGGGCAATTCCTGTATCAGAAATACGGCGGAATTGTAACATTTGATTGGTTCTTTCTTTCTTTTCGCGGACAACATCATACTCACTCATGCGGCTATTGATACTGCCTAAGCTTGTTTTTGCATGTCCTTCGACACCTAATGTTTCCGGTAACGCTACTTTCACGTTTCCATTGACAGAGCTTGCTTCGACTTTTCTTAATGAGTTCTCTGTTAATGTCAAGCGAACATCCCCATTGACTAATGATACCGAAACATTTTCAGGCGTTGTTGCCATGGTGACTGTTCCGTTGACCGTTTCAATGATTGAGTCTAAAATTTGACCGCGATTCACGTCAATATTGCCATTGACTCCTTCAATTTCTAACATAGTTGCTGTCAAATCATTAATTAGGATATTTCCATTCGTTGATTTCGCATAAGTGTCTTTTGTTTCTAAACCTTTAATTGTGATATTTCCGTTAAGCAATTTGATTGCTACATGGTCGTATAAGCGTGTTGGTAAGTAGAAAACAAGGTCTGCTCGTACACGTTTATTCGGAATTTGGAAAGAAATGTGGTCTTCATTGACTTCGATTTGGCTTCTTTCTAAAAAGGCATCAAATGGTTCAGCTGTCATTTTTCCGTAGAGTTTGATTTTGGCTTCTACTTTGACATCTTCACTATCCCACGTTTTCAAAAGCACGTTTCCGTTTGCTGCTTTGATATCGATGATACTTGCTTCTGGTGCTTCATAGTAAAATTCATGTTCGAATTTCGTTGTTGCAATACCAGGAACACGTAAATTAACATCTTTCCATTCCATGTTGTCGTTCACAGAATCAGAAACCGTTTGAAACGTTTTCTTCAAGAACTTGCCTAATTGGCTACCCGCTTCAGACATTTTTTCGCCAACTTGGTTCAAGGTGTCTGTTGCTTGTTCTTTCCAATCATCTGGTAAGTCAAATTTTTCAGCAATTGAATCTTTCGTTTCTGACCATTGATTTTTACGAATATCTTTTAATTCTGCTTCGAGCTTCAATTGTTGCTCAACTAGCTTATTGCCTTCTGCTTCTAACGTTTGGATTTCACTTTCCAACGCTTGACGTTGTTCAAGTTCTTCTGCGGTTAGCTCATCTAGTTCTTCTTTTGTATTCAACTGCATCAATGCTTCCTGTTTGTCATTGCGTGCTTGTCGATTTTCTTGTAATTCAGCATTCACTTCATCTAAATGTGCAGATGCTTTGTTTGCTTCTGTTGCTAGCTCATCAAGAATTTTTTCTAAGTTTTCTTGATCTTGTTTTTCTTTTTCCTTTGGATCCACTTCAGAATCAGTGAAGGTTTCCTCTGCATCATTTTCTAAATCATCCATCAATTGACTTACTTGATCTTTTTCTTTATGACTAGCAGTTACTTTGTCTGCTTCTTTTTTAATTGACTTTTCGTCTTTTTCAGTTGCCATACTTTCTAACAAATCTAAGCCTTCTTCAGTCGAAAGGATTCCTTTTTTTACTAAGTCTAAAATACGTTCTCTTTCTTTCATGGAAATTGCCTCCTTGAGCAAATATTGTTTGCAACTTTTCCTTACATCCATATTATGCCTTCATTTGAAGAAAATGTCATAGGACTTAAGATGTAACTTTTTCTCCACCTTCCGTCATTCCCTACTATTCTAATCATACTAAAAAAAGAGATTGGAAGAAAACAAAGTGCGTTTTCCCCCAATCTCTTAAAGGTAAGTTCATTTTTTATTGTTTGACACTAACTTTTTGGAACACTCGCTATCTTGTCAGAGCTAAACACTTTGCGTCACAAATTTTATCCACGGTGTTCAAGAAGTAACTCCTGCTAAATAAGTCTAAATTTCACAAAAATTTGAAAAGCAATTTCTGAAAATTTATTCTTATTTATTGGAGCTGTGCACTTCTTTCACAACCTTTTTCACGGTGTTCCCAAAACAACTCCTCGAAATAATTCATAACTGTCAAAAAATATGAAAAGCTATTTTTGTTAGTTACTCATTATTTTTTCGGAGCTGACCGCTTTGCGCCACAACCTTTTTAAAAAATCTCATCATGGGTCGTATTCAATTCCGTAATCTTACCTGTTGCCAAGTAAACAATCCACTCACAAATATTTGTAACATAGTCACCAATACGCTCCAAGTAACTAGCAACATTCAAATAGTCTGTTCCGCTAATGACTGTTTCTGGATTTGCTTCCATGTTTTTGATTGTTGCATTGTAGATTCGATTGAAATACTCATTTACACGTTGATCCATGTTGGCAATTGTCCGAGCGTCTTTTTCGTCCGTTTTAACATAGGCAACCAACACATTATCAACCATTTTCTTCACATAGTCTGACATGTCCGAGATTTCTTTTTCGATTTCAGGAATTCTCGTTTGTCCTTTGACACGAATCGTTGATTTTGCAACAGATACCGCGTGATCCGCCATTCTTTCCAAATCAGAACTTGCTTTCATAACGGTAATAATCATGCGCAAGTCTGTCGTTACTGGTTGTTGCAAAGCAATCATTTCAAAGCTTTTCTTTTCTAAACGAATTTCCATATCATTGATATTTGTATCGTTTTCGATTACTTCTTGTGCCAGGGCTTTGTCATGCTTCACATAAGAGCGAACAGACTTATGCACCGCACTACTTACCATCATACCCATTTCATAAAATTGATTATGAAGATTTAATAATTCCTCTTCAAATTGCGTTCGTAGCATTTTATTTCCCCCTTATCCGAATCGTCCTGAGATGTAATCTTCTGTTTCTTGCTTTTCTGGATTCATAAAAATTTTCTTTGTATCATTGAATTCAATTAAATGACCATCTAAGAAGAAAGCTGTCTTATCTGAAATACGAGAAGCCTGTGACATGTTATGTGTGACCATAATCATCGTATAGTTCTCTTTCAATTCTAACAACATACTTTCAATTTTTCCAGTTGAAACAGGGTCAAGTGCACTTGTTGGTTCATCTAGTAAAATAATTTCTGGATTGACTGCTAAGACACGTGCGATACATACTCGTTGTTGCTGTCCACCTGATAAAGACAAAGCGCTCTTATGCAGTTTATCCTTCACATCATCCCAAACTGAAGCGGCTTTTAGACTTTCTTCAACTACTTGATCTAACACTTTTTTGTCTTTTTCGCCTTTTAGTTTCAATCCATAAATAACGTTCTCATAGATTGAAAAAGGAAAAGGATTAGGCTGTTGGAATACCATGCCGATTTCTTTGCGTAGTTCAACGGTATCAGTTTTAGGACCGTAAATATCTTTTCCTTTATACAGCACACTTCCGGTGATCGTTACACCAGGAATCAAGTCATTCATTCGATTCAATGAACGCAGGTAGGTTGACTTTCCACAACCTGAAGGACCAATCATCGCCGTAATCTCACCTTGGTTGATACTTAAGTCAATTCCTTTTAAAGCTTCTTTTTTTCCATAATATAAATGAAGATCTTTTGATGAAATAATTTCTTTTGTCATAATGAAGCCTCCGTTTTAACCAAAATGACCGGACACATAATCTTCGGTTGCTTGAATTTTCGGTCTAGTAAATATCTTCTTCGTTTGATCATATTCGATTACTTTTCCTAAGTAAAAGAATGCCGTGTAGTCACTGATACGCGCAGCCTGTTGCATGTTGTGTGTCACGATGATGATGGTAAAATCTTCTTTTAAGTTCACCAACGTTTCCTCAACTGTCCCAGTAGAAATAGGGTCCAATGCACTTGCTGGCTCATCCAGTAATAAAATATCTGGTTTCATTGCAATCGCACGAGCAATACATAAACGTTGTTGTTGCCCTCCTGACAAGGCTAAAGCACTTTTATCAAGGTTATCTTTGACCTGTTCCCACAGGGCAGCTTGTTTCAAACTAGTTTCAACGATTTCATCTAGCTTCTTCTTGTCTTTTTCCCCATGTTGCTTCAAAGCAAACGTGATATTTTCATAAATGGATTTACTAAATGGGTTCGGACGTTGGAACACCATACCGATTCGTTTACGCATTTCATAAACGTCGACTTGGGGTGCGTTGACATCAACATCCTTATACATGATCTTCCCAGTGATTTTTGTGTTTGCAATACCATCATTCATTCGATTCAACGAACGTAAATAAGTTGACTTCCCACAACCAGAAGGACCAATTAATGCAGTGATTTTATTTTTTTCAAATTCTAAGTCAACACCTTTGATTGCTTCGTTATCACCATACCAAACATGTAAATCTTCAGTGTGTAAAGCAATCTTCTTTTCAGGAGGCATCGTGATGATATTTGTATCATTCAAATTGTATTCTTTCATAGTTTCTTCTTCTCCTTAGGCTGAAGTCATTTTACGGTATAACCGTTTCCCAATCGCACGTGCCCCAAAGTTGAAGAGCAAGACTGCAATGATCAATACGGCAGATGCTCCGGCTGACACAGCAGCGCCATCTGGCATCGTTCCTTCAGTATTGATTTTCCAAATATGAACAGCCAATGTTTCCGCTTGGCGGAAGATACTAATCGGACTTGAAACACTTAGTGGATTCCAGTTACTAAAATCAAGAGCTGGCGCGCTTTGTCCTGCTGTGTAAATCAAAGCAGCCGCTTCCCCAAAAATCCTTCCAGAACTTAAGATTACACCCGTTAGAATTCCAGGTGTTGCTTCTGGAACTACGACTTTTAAAACTGTTTCCCAACGTGATAAGCCCAAAGCTAAACCAGCTTCTCGTTGTGTGTAATGAACAGCTTGTAATGATTCTTCCACTGTTCTTGTCAAAAGTGGCAAATTAAAGACAGTCAACGCTAACGCACCAGACAAAATGGAAAAACCATATTGAAACTGAATAACGAAGACCAAGAAACCAAACAAACCAACTACGACAGAAGGTAATGAACTCAAAATTTCAATAGAAGTACGAACCACATCTGTCATCCAGTTCTTGCTTGCATACTCGGATAGATAAATTCCCGCACCAAGTGATAAAGGGAAACTAATAATCATTGTAATCAATAATAAATAAATCGAGTTGAATAATTGAATACCTACACCGCCACCTTCTTGATAAGCTTTTGATGGCTCAGTCAAGAAAGACCAAGAGATATGAGGAATTCCACGCACTAAAATATATAGTAACAAAGCAGCCAAAATCAAGACAATGATTCCAGAAACGGTATATAAAATACCAGTTGCGATTTTATCGGAACGTTTTGCATTCATATTATTTTAAGGCTCCCTTCTTACCAATCATGCGGATAACAATATTAAAGAATAATGACATCAATAATAGGATCAATGCTAAGGACCACAACACATTATTTTCAATCGTGCCCATGATCGTATTACCGATTCCCATTGTTAAAATCGAAGTCAAAGTTGAAGCTGGTGTTGTTAAGCTAGTTGGCATCAACGCTGCATTCCCGATCACCATTTGGATCGCCAAAGCTTCCCCGAAGGCACGTGCCATTCCGAAAACAACTGCTGTCAAAATTCCAGGTACAGCTGCTCTAAGAACTACCTTATAGATCGTTTGCCATCTCGTTGCTCCCAAAGCTAATGATGCTTCTCGGTAATGTCGAGGAACAGACTTCAATGCATCTACAGTCATCGTTGTTACTGTTGGCAAAATCATAACAAACAAGACAAATGTTCCGGCTAAGATTCCAAACCCTGTACCGCCAAAGACGTTACGAACAAACGGCACGATCACAGATAAACCGATAAAACCATAAACGACTGATGGAATACCAACTAACAGCTCAATTACTGGCTGTAAAATTTTTGTTCCGTTTTTCGGCGAAATTTCCGTCATGAAAACTGCAGCACCAATAGCAAATGGTGTTGCGATGATGGCAGATAAAAATGTCACGATAAATGAACCTGTGATCATTGGCAATGCCCCAACCATCGGTTTTCCATCTGGACCAACTTGACTTGGATTCCAACTCGTCCCAAATAAAAAGTCGAACACATTCACTTTGTCGACAAAGAAAGTCGCTAACCCTTTACTTGCAACAAAATAAAAAATAGCTAATACCACTAAAACAATTAAAGCGATACAAAGAAAACTAATAAATTTTCCACGTTGCTCCATTTTTGAACGCTTCGATTTTGTTAATAATACTTTTTTTACATCCTCCACAGATGACTCCCCCTTGCTCAGGTTTAACATACTTGTTCAGTGTACAAAACAAACATCAATTTGGTTTTAATAACATGTAAAAGTTTCGCTAAGTTTGTAAATTTTTTGTAAAGGTTATTCAGAAATGATATTTCCTTCCCAATCACGTTCCACTTTCATCTGTGAAACTGGAATATAGCCTAATTCGCCAACGATATTATTTTGAATTTCGTCTGAAAGAATATACGCTAAAAATTCATCCGTTAACTCCGTTGGTTTTCCTTTTGTATACATATGTTCATATGCCCAAATGGTCCATTCATTTGTTGTCACATTTTCATCTGTTGGTTCCACGCCATCGATTTTAAGCGTTGCTACTTCGTCTGTTACATAAGAAAAGGCAACATAACTGATTGCCCCCGGTGTGTCGGCAACAATTTGGCGAACCATGCCGCTTGAATCTTGTTCCTGTGCCTGGATTGCAGACTCACCATCCAATACCCATTTTTCAAACGTACTACGGGTTCCACTTCCAGAAGCTCGGTTTAAAATAACCACTGCTTGATCTTTTCCACCAAGTTCTTTCCAGTTTTTGATTTCACCAGTAAATAGTTTTTTTAACTCTTCCATGGAAATAGCTGAAACGCCCACTTTTTTATTCACAATCGGTGTTATTCCAACGACAGCAACCTTGTGATCTACTAAAGCTTTTGCATCAATCCCAGACTTTTCTTCCGCAAATAAGTCAGAGTTACCGATGTCCACAGCACCAGATTGAACTTGAGATAATCCCGTTCCGCTGCCGCCACCTTGGACATTAACAAATTTTCCAGGATTTTCTGTTTGATAGCTCTCTGCGACCGTTTCAACTAGCGGTTGTAATGCAGAAGAACCTACCGCTGTAATTGATTCCCCGCGATCAATCCATTTCGCACATCCAGATAAAAGAACGGCTAATCCCAATACTGGTAATAATAATTTTAATTTTTTCATTAAAAATCTCCTTTAGTCATAAAGTAATTTTATTCTAACATTTTCCTTGTTTATTGAAAATGAATCAAAATCATTAAATAACGAATTGATGAGTTATTCTTGATAAAATAAAAATAAAACTATCTCATTATTTTTGACTATGCTATACTATTTCTGAAATGTGTCTCTTGAATAAAGACTTGAGTGAACTTATTTCTTGCTTTCCCCAAAAAACAAGAAATACCCCAAAGTTCATGAAAGTAGATTGAGACGTTTTCTTCATTTCTGAGTTTATTCAGAAGTGACCCCGATAAAAAAGGACCTGGAACATAAATCAATGATTTATGCTTCAAGTCCTTTTTGCTTATTCTTCTTAAAGTAACGGTGAGACTAATCTCGCTAAGCCTTCTTTAAGTTTGATTACCGTTCCTCGATTTTCATAAATTTCTCTGGTTAATTGTTTCGATACATTTGAGTCATCAAAAAATGCTTTACGTACTTGCGAAGCCATTCGTTCATCATAAACTAGCGTATTGACTTCAAAATCCAAACGGAAAGAGCGAACATCAATATTTGCCGATCCAACTGAAACGACACCACCATCAATAATCATCGTCTTCGCATGAATAAACCCGTTCTCGTAGGTTTCAACGATTGCCCCATACTCAATCAGTTCTGCTGCAAAAGAATAAGTTGCCCAGTAAACCAATGGATGGTCAGGTTTATTGGGAATTTGCAAATGAACTTTGACGCCTGCCAGCAAAGCTAGCTTGAGTGCCTCATGAATCGAACCATCGGGAATATAATAAGGCGTCTGAATCAAAATTTCTCGTTTTGCTAAAGAAATCATTTTTAAATAGGTCATCTTGATCTGTTCGTGTTCCGAATCCGGCCCGCTGGTTACGATTTGAACAGCCATCTCCCCTGTTGAATCAATCATTGGGAAAAAATTGGGCGAATAGCTGACTTCATTTGTGTGTTGAGAATTCCAGTCCATCAAAAATCGATTTTGTAAACTGTAGACAGCTTCGCCATAAATTCTTAAATGATTATCACGCCAATAACCAAATTTTTTGACCAAACCTAAGTACTCATTCCCCACATTAAATCCACCTGTATACCCAATCTGTCCATCAATTACAACGATTTTTCGATGATTTCGATAATTGATTCGCGGATTGATGTATGGAACAAATAATGGAAAAAAGAATGCGACTTCTCCGCCGTTTTTCTTTAATTCATCAAAAAAACTTAGTGAAACCTGCGTCGATCCCCAAGCATCTAATAAAACCCGCACTTTTACGCCTCGTTGTGCTGCAACAATCAATGCATCTCGCAGTTCTACGCCTAAATCATCACTTCGATAAATATAATACTCAAGATGGATATGATTTTGTGCATGATTGATATCATCAATCAACGCATCAAATTTTTCACGACCATCTGTAAACAACGTAACTTCGTTTTGCGTCGTGTATAATGTTCCTTCTGAAACAGTCAACATATAAATCAGTTGCCTGACATCGGCTTGTCCTGTTGGTGGATGGGGATACAATCCACGTTTTAATGCACGTTTATCTTCTTCAATTTCCAAATTCATCCCAATTTTTCCTTGCATCTTCAAATCAAAAATTTTGTCTTTTGAAATTCCCCTACCAAAAAAAATGTATAGAATAAATCCTAAAATCGGGATAAACATCAACACAAGTAACCAAGCCCATGTCTGTGCTGTTTCTCTTCTTTCACGAAACACAATGATTAACGATAATAAAATGTTCGCAATCAAAATGATCGTAAAAAAATTATCAACAATCACCTTCATGGATTCACCTCTTCATTTTCTAACCTCCTAAGCATAACCAAGTTTTTTTTTAAAGTAAAGAGAAAAAAGAACACGCTTCAATCCACCATTTTTCAGTATTCTTTTCGACACAACAAAAAAACATTGCACCCACTTTTCATGAGTACAATGTTCTTTTACTTTGAATGATTGATTAAATTTTCAAGAATCGTCTCATTGAGATCGTCGATCCTAAAGAACCAATGATTACGCCGATACCAGTCATCAAAACATTGATTTTCCAAACAAAATCAGCTGGTTGCAACAAGGAATAGTTCGAGCGTAGTAACGATGGATTAACCAATTGGAAAATTTCACGATAACCAAATGTTAAAATCAACATTGGAATAATTGCTCCAATCAAACCGATCCAACCGCCTTCTAAGAAGAACGGCCAACGAATATAGCCATTTTTTGCTCCAACTAATCGCATAATTTGAATCTCTCTTTGACGAGATAAAATTGTAATTCGAATCGTGTTAGAGATCAAGAACATAGCAACAAATAATAGCAACGCTGCTGCTGCTAATCCCCATGTACGAACAGCTCCCGCAATTTCAAAGATTCGGTCTGAAGAAGTGCCACCGTAATCTGCTCGGTAAACGTTAGACAATTTTGCCGCTTCTTTTGAGACATCTTTGGTGTAAGAAGGTTCTGTTGCACTTACCACGTATACATCATATAAAGGATTGCTATCTCCTTCAAACAAATTCCATGAATCACCCATTGCTGCTTGGATTTTTTTCAATTCTTGGTCTTTACTTGAAAAAGATACTTTTTCAACATGGTCAAGCTTTTCTAATTCTGTTCCTAATTTTTTGATATCCGCCTCTTTTGTACCAATATCAACAAAAACTGAAACATCTACGTTTCCTTCAATATCTTGTGCAAGTTTAGTTGCATTCATAATAACAGCCATAAAAATACCAACAAGTGCTAAAGTGATTGTTACCGCACTAACTGAGGCAACAGTCATCCAGCCATTACGTTTCAAGCTTTTGATACTTTCTAATAAGTGGCGGAAAAAGGTTCTAATCATCGTATCCGTATTCCCCTTCCGCTTGGTCTCGAATAATTCGGCCGTTTTCAATGGCGATTACCCGATGACGAATTGTATTTACGATCGTACTGTTATGTGTTGCCATAACAACTGTCGTTCCTTGTGCATTGATGCGGTCAAGAAGTTTCATGATTTCCCATGAATTTTCAGGATCTAAGTTACCTGTTGGTTCATCTGCAATCAAAACCTTTGGTGTGTTTACAATCGCGCGCGCAATCGCAACACGTTGCTGTTCCCCACCAGATAATTCACTTGGAAAAACACGTACTTTATGTTTTAAACCAACTAAATCCAAAACTTCCATCACACGTTTTTTAATTTCACGTGGTTTACGACCAATTACTTGCATAGCGTAAGCTACATTTTCATAAACAGTCTTTCGCGGCAATAATTTATAGTCTTGGAAGACGATTCCAATTTCTCTGCGTAAATAAGGAACTTCACGATTTTTGATAGCCATCAAATCATGTCCTGCAATAGTCAATGTTCCTTTAGTTGCTTTTTCTTCTCGGTACATCAATTTGATAAATGTAGATTTTCCTGCTCCTGATGGTCCAACTACATAAACGAATTCTCCTTGATCGATAACGACCGAGAGATTGCGGATGGCAGTCGTACCATTGGAGTACTTCTTCATTACATCCTTCATTTCAATCATGGCATTCTCTCCATATCTTTTTCAGTCTTCAGCCATTATAGCATGGCAATGTTTCAAGTTGCTTGCAAAATTTTACAATTTTATGTCAATTAAATAATAATCCACTAATGTTATACCAGATGCATTTTTAAATAAGCATCAATAAATAAGTCTAAGTCACCGTCCATGACCGCTTGAACATTCCCAGTTTCTGCATTTGTGCGGTGATCTTTAACCATTGAATAAGGATGGAATACATAGGAACGGATCTGTGAACCCCAGCCAATTTCTTTTTGTTCACCACGTAAAGCTGCAGCTTCTTGTTCTTTTTTCTCTACTTCAAGTTGATAAAGTTTCGCCTTCAACATGCCCATAGCTTGCTCTCTATTTTTTAACTGAGAACGTTGTGCTTGGCTTGCAACCACCGTTCCAGTTGGGATATGTGTGATTCGCACAGCAGACTCTGTTTTATTGATATGTTGTCCACCAGCTCCACTGGCACGGTACGTATCAATTTTTAAATCATCTGGATTGATCTCAATATCAATTGTCTCATCCAGTTCAGGCATGACATCTACCGAACAAAACGAAGTATGACGTCTTTTAGCTGAATCAAACGGTGAAATTCGAACTAACCGGTGAACACCTTTTTCAGATTTCAAATAACCAAATGCATTATGCCCTTTGATTAACAAAGTGACGCTCTTGATTCCAGCTTCGTCTCCCGCTTGGTAATCCAAGATTTCCACTTGATACCCATGCTGTTCTGACCAACGTGTATACATGCGTAACAACATGCTGCCCCAATCTTGTGATTCCGTACCGCCTGCTCCAGGATGTAATTCCAGAATAGCATTGTTTCGATCATACGGTCCATCAAGTAACATGGCTAACTCATACGTATTCATTTTTTCATTTAATGCATGTAACCGTGTCTCCAGCTCTGTTTGCATTTCTGCATCTGGTTCTTCTTGTAATAACTCCGTCAAAAGTTCTAACTCTTCCAATTCACCTGCTAAAGAATGAAATTGGTCGTAAGCTTCTTTATTCGCATTATTTTCATTAATTACTTGTTGCGCAGCAACACTGTCATCCCAAAAACCCGGTTCAGCCATTTTGTACTCAGCTTGTGCAATCGATTCTTCCAGCTGATCTAAGTCAAAGAGACCCCCTAAAGCTTGTGACCTTCTCTTGCATGTCAGCTAACAAATTACGAATCTCAAAAATTTCCATGTTTGCTTCCTTCTTTCTCTGGACAATCGTTTTCGTCTTCTTTTCACTTCTTTTTCTAGTCTACCAGAATCTAAAGATAACAGAAAGAAGGTGAGACAAATTCTTTCTAAAAAGAACTTCTCTCACCAGCTTCTTTCTATTTAAAAATGATTATGCTTCATTTTTTCCGTGGCAGTTTTTGTATTTCTTTCCACTTCCACAAGGGCAAGGATCATTTCGTCCAACTTTATTCACTTGAACTGGTTGTTTTTTTGCACTTGTATTACTTTTTTCTTCCGCACTTGCTTCGGTGGCATGTGAAGCTTCACCTTGAGAAACTTGTTCTCGTTGAACATTTTGGCGAATTTCAGCTTTCATGAATAAACGAGTTACTTCATATTCAATTGCGCCGACCATATCTTCAAACATTTTGTATCCTTCTGTTTGATATTCAACTAACGGATTATTTTGTCCATACGCACGTAACCCAATTGATTGACGTAATTGATCCATTGCATCAATATGATCTGTCCATTTCGAATCAACCACACGTAAGATAACAACTTTTTCAAATTCTAAGAGTTGTTCTGGACCATTTAAATGGTTGGCTTTTGTATTAAACACGTCTTGTGCTAACTCATTTAAATAAACTTTCATTTCATCTGGTGTTTTTCCTTCAAGATCTTTCACGCTGATGCTGTCTTCGTGGACAATTGCATTCCCCGCAAAATCGACGATTCCTTCAAGGTTCCAGTTTTCTTTTTCTAGTTGTGTGTGTGCATCTACTACTCGACTAATTGTTCGTTTGACCATATTCATCAATGGTTGAGACAAACTATTTTCTTCCATGATTACATCTTGACGTTGTTTATAGATTACTTCACGTTGTTCACGCATCACATCGTCATATTGTAAGACATTTTTACGCGTATCATAGTTATTTCCTTCTACGCGTTTTTGAGCAGACTCAACTTGCTTCGTTAGCATCTTACTTTGGATAACCGCATCTTCATCCCCAATTTTCATCCGATCCAAGAAAGCTTTGATTCGTTCTGAACCAAAACGTTTCATCAAATCATCTTCTAATGAAAGATAAAATTGTGACATACCTGGGTCTCCTTGACGTCCAGCACGTCCACGTAACTGATTATCGATACGACGAGATTCATGACGTTCTGTACCAATAACAGCTAAACCACCTAATTCACGTACACCAAGACCTAGCTTGATATCTGTCCCACGACCAGCCATATTGGTAGCAATCGTAACTGCACCTTTTTGACCAGCATTCATAATAATTTCAGCTTCTTTAAAGTGATTTTTAGCATTCAATACTTCATGTGGAATCCGTTCACGGTTCAACATATCTGATAGTAATTCAGATGTTTCAACCGCAACTGTACCTACCAAGACTGGTTGTCCTTTACGATAACGGTCTTTGATATCCTGAACAACTGCGTGGAATTTACTTTCCAATGTTGGATAAAGTAAATCTGCACGGTCATCACGAATAACTGGGCGATTCGTTGGAATTTGAATAACTTGAATGTTATAGATTTCTCTGAATTCTTCTTCTTCTGTTTTCGCAGTACCAGTCATCCCAGAAAGTTTTTTGTACATACGGAAATAGTTTTGGAATGTGATTGAAGCCATTGTTTTTGTTTCGTCTTCGATTTCCACGCCTTCTTTTGCTTCGATTGCTTGGTGAAGCCCATCAGAGTAACGACGTCCATCCATGATACGACCAGTAAATTGGTCAACGATCATGACTTTTCCGTCTTGAACCACATAATCAATATCAAGTAACATGATGTAGTTAGCACGCAATGCTTGATCTAAGTGATGTGTCAAAGCAGTATTTTCAAGATCATATAAGTTTTCTAATCCAAAAGTTTCCTCTGCTTTTTCGATTCCCGCTTCAGTTAGCCCAATGGTTTTTGATTGAACATCGATTTTATAATCTTCTTCTTCCTTCAAACGTTTAACGAAGTTATCTGTTCTTGTGTATAAAGCAGTTGATTTTTCTGCTTGTCCTGAAATAATCAATGGTGTTCTTGCTTCATCAATCAAAATTGAATCCACTTCATCGACAATCGCATAGTTCAATGGTCGTTGAACCATTTGATTACGATAAACAACCATGTTGTCACGCAAATAGTCAAATCCTAATTCATTATTTGTACTATAAGTAATATCACAGTTATACGCTTCACGTTTTTCATCAGCTGATTTAGAATTGATATTCAAACCAACGCTAAGTCCCAAAAAGTTATAAAGTTCTCCCATTTCAGTTGAGTCACGGGTTGCTAAATATTCATTTACTGTAACAACGTGTACCCCTTCACCTGACAATGCATTTAAATACACTGGCATAGTCGCAGTTAACGTTTTACCTTCACCAGTACGCATTTCTGGAATGTTCCCATCATGAAGAACGATCCCACCCATCAATTGGACGTGATAAGGGTATAAGCCCAAGACACGTTTCGCTGCTTCGCGAACAACGGCGAACGCTTCTGGCAATAGTTGGTCCAAAGTTTCACCTTTTTGATATCTACCTTTAAATTCATCAGTTTTTGCTTGTAATTGCTCATCAGTTAAAGCTGCCATTTTATCAGCGTGTAATTCAACTTTTTTAGCAATGCTATCTAAACGTTTTAGTTCTTTTTTATCATTTTCAATGATTGAACGTATAAAATTGGCCATTCGTTGTATAATCTCCTTTTTCTGCAGTATCCATCTCGCTTATGTAGACTCTCCTATCCATTTTATCATTACTTATAGATAATTGAAATATCTTAGCTATATTATTCTCTGAACTTCTTTATTCTTAATAAAAATACAGCTTCTTTATGTAAAAAAAACCTTGTGGTATCTAATCAGACACCACAAGGGTTTAAAAAATAGTTATTTTTAGTCAGTTTCAATTAAACCGTATTTTCCATCTTTACGACGGTAAACGATACTTGTACCATTGGTTTCAGCATCTTCAAAGATAAAGAAATTGTGTCCTAACATATTCATTTGTAAGACAGCTTCTTCACTATCCATTGGTTTCAATGACAAACGTTTTGTACGAACGATATCTAATTCAGATTCGTTTTCGCCTTCACCATTTTCTTCATTGAATAACACTGCAGCACTTGCAGTATTCATGCCCGTTTCACGAGATTTGCGGTTGATTTTTGTTTTAAATTTGCGAATTTGACGTTCTAATTTATCAACAACCAAATCAATACTTGCATATAAATCTGGTGAAGTTTCTTCCGCACGTAATACAAGATAAGGTAATGGAATCGTTACTTCCACTTTTGCTGTTTTTTCAGTATAAACTTTTAAGTTTACATGGGCTGTAGCATCGGGTGCATCACTGAAATAACGTTCTAACTTGCCTACTTTTTTTTCAACATAGTCACGAATCGCTTCAGTTACTTCGATATTTTCGCCGCGTACATTATATCTAAACATAAAAATTACCCCTTTCGTCTACCACAATCAAGAAGGAGAAGGACCACTCTTTCCCTCTTCTTATTTATATTATATCGAACTCTAATCTATTTGCAAACTAAATCGCTACCAATTTCACGTATTTTTTAGTTTTTCTTTTATCGTGCTAAAGAAAACGTCCGAATTTTAGTTGGTTGATGCTCTGCAAGACAAGCCGCAGCATGAAATAACGTCTGTCCTGTTGTATACACATCATCAATCAATAAAATTTTACATTGCTTGATTTGCTCCGGCTCAACACCTAAAGCGAACGGCTGAGGCATTGCCAGTCTTTCTTCCCGAGAATGTTGTGTTTGAGTCGACTGATGTTTGACTCGTTCAAGCAATGACTGAAAAGTCACCCTAGCCTCGGTCAACATCTGACTCACTTGATTAAATCCACGTTGTGCCAACCGCTCATTTGATAATGGAATCGGACAAAAAAGATAATCCGGAAATCTTTTTGGTAAACTTTGCCACTGCTTTTCAAACGTTTTAGCCAAGCGAACATCTCCAATAAACTTGTATTGTTGGAACCAAGCTTGCATCGCTTCATCATATTGAAAAAAACTTCTATGGCAAAAATCATATGTCGGGTAACGATTTTTCCAGTAAAGACAATCCGTGCAAAATGTTTTTTGACTTTGTGCAAATTGTTTCTCACTCTCTAACAAACTTTTTTGGCAACCATCACAACTGTTTACTGTGGACAAAGGAGTAAATAGTTTGGCACATTGCCAACAAAGTTCACTCGATTTTTTCGGTTGAAGAAGTTCCTTAATGGTTAAATTTTTAATGATTGATTTTTGACAATAGCAGCATTTCATTGTAAGAGTTTCCCCGCTTTGTTCATCCTTTTGATTTCTTTCACCGCTTTTTTGATTGCACTCGTTTTTTCATGATAAAAGAAACAGACTTGACTATTACTGAATTCTCCCTTGCGATCAGCTCGACCAGCAATTTGGACCAATGAAGATTTCGTAAAAACTTCATGTTCTGCCCCTAAAACAATAACTGAAATATTTTCGAAGGTAACACCTCGTTCAAGAATCATAGTAGTTAAAAGCACATCATATTTTTGCTGCCGCATCGCTTGTACTTTCTCTGGACGCTTTTCATCTTTTGAAGATACAGATGAAATTTTAATTGTTGGTAACCACTCTGCTAATTTCATTTGCAACTCATTCATCAACTCAATACTTGGACAAAACAATAAGACATGATTTTTTTTTACTAGTTTTTGGATTGCTTTGATTAATGGTTCCATTTTTTTTCGTTTGTTTAAGCATCGGCGCCAATTATTCCAGAAAATGAGTCGAGGCTCAGGTAACAATCGTTGATGAAAACGCAGAGGTAAGTAATGAATCTGAAACGTTCGTTTGATATCTTTTAACAGACGTTCATCCGGTGTTGCCGTCAAATAAATCAATTGTCCCTCAGGTTTCTTTGCTGTTTCTGTTGCATACCGAAGTCCTTGATCGTTAACATAAGGAAACGCATCAATTTCATCAACCACTAGCAAATCAAACGCATGGTAAAAACGATACAACTGATGAGTCGTACAAATAACGAAGGAACTAAACGCATAGGGAATCTGCAGTTTTCCATGAAGTAAAATGATTTTTTCTTCTGGAAAAACTGCAGTAAAACGTAGCCATAGTTCCTGGCACACGTCCACCCGCGGTGAAGCAATCGCAACTCGTTTCCCAGTTGCTAGCAACAATTGCAGAAGTGGATACAGGATTTCTGTTTTACCAGCACCGGTCACTGCCCAGATTAAATGATGATCCGTTACCTGCGTAGTCAAACGATGAGCGATTTTGGCTTGTTCTGTCGTCAATGTTTGCTCCCAAGTAAAAACTATTTGGCGTGGAAACAGTGATGGCTGTTCAAACAGCCATAATTCTTGGGTCGTATCGTTTCGCCCCAAAAGCAAACAATGTGGGCAATAATAGTCTTCTTCATTTAGCTTGGCTTCTTGTTGCTGCGTAGTTCTTCCACATCGTTGACAAACAATCTGTTTATTTTGTTTTACTATACCTGCAATTCGTTGATAGGTGGCTTGATTCAGTATTTCTTTTGGTAGTTGGGCGACTTCTCTCGTTAATAGTCGCCTTCCCCAAACTGTTTTATATGGCATTTTGCTTCCCTAAAAAAAGATACGCAAAAAAAGTGCGAGGCATTTTCAAAATGAAAAAACCTCACACTTTTTAATTCGTCAGTACTCTTTATTTATCACCAATTAATGTCAAAGCTTGTTGTAACACTTTTTCACCATTCATCATACCGTAATCAGCCATGTTGATGATATCTAATGGAATTCCTTTTGGCTCAACGCGCTTCTCAAAATCGCCTTTCATAAAGCGAACTTGTGGGCCTAATAATAAAACATCAACGTCTTTGCTTGCTAAATGATTATCTGCATCAGAAGCTGATACTGCAAAGATGTCTGTATCTAACCCTTGTGCTTCCGCAGCCTTTTCCATTTTAGTTACTAATAAGCTCGTACTCATACCAGCTGAACAGACAAGCATAATTGTTTTTTTTGACATTGTTAATCTCCCCTTTTCTAAGCCAAGGAACGTAACCGCTTTCTCGTCCCTATGAACCTATTATAGCTAAAAGATAACAATTGTCAACGTTTTCTGAATACGGTTAACTAATCGAATAACCAACTTGATTTTACTAATTGATTGAACACGATATATTCCTTTGCCAAATTAACAACAACAACTTCATACCCTGCATTCAACCAACCGTAAGCACCTTTTTCCGGATGACGGTAATCATTTGCCCACCAATCCGTCGTCTGTCTGGCAGACTTTGGAAGCCCACTGTTAGGAAATAACAACTCATCCATTTGAGTAAACGTCAAAGTAATTTGCGAACCACCATTATTTTTTATGTAGTGGGTTATAGCATCATATTTTTTCACACGTTCTTTCATTCCCAACTTCACCTACCTTTCCTTTATTATCGCATAGTCCAGCATTTGCGCAACCATTTCGGAAGTTGAAACATCAAAAGATTTTTCATATACTAAAGAAAGTAACTCTTCATTTGAAATGAGGTAAAACAATGATTGAACGTTATCTAACGGTCAAAGAAGATGGCCAAAGTGAAATTGAAATAAAAAAATCCCGATTTATTTGTTCCTTTAAACGCGTGACGACTGAAGAAGAAGCCAAAACGTTTATCCAAGCAGTCAAGAAGGAACACTGGAAAGCAAATCATAACTGTAGTGCTTTTGTCATTGGTGACAAAAGTGAGATTCAACGCAGTAGTGATGACGGAGAGCCAAGCGGAACAGCTGGCATCCCCATGCTTGAAGTTTTAAAAAAGAATGAACTCATCAATGTCGTTGCCGTTGTCACACGTTATTTTGGTGGTATCAAATTAGGTGCTGGTGGACTGATTCGTGCTTACACACAGGCTGTTTCTCACGGTCTAACTGAGGTTGGTATTGTTGAAGGTACCTTACAACAAGAACTCGCCGTTGCCATTACCTATCCTCAATTAGGAAAGCTAGAAAATTTTCTTGAGCTACAACAAGTGACTGTCAAGGAAACTCGTTATACTGATCAAGTAATTGTTGTTTGTATGGTTGATGAAACAGACATCTCACAGTTTAAAGCAACTGTCACTGAACTATTGAATGGACAAGTCACTTTTGAAAAAGGACCAATTTCTTATCACGAAAAACTCATCACACTAAATAAAAAATAAGCAAAAATAAAACAAGCTGAAACAACGAATTGTTTCAGCTTGTTTTATTTTTCTAGGTAAAATTCAAATCGGTTACCAACATATTGCGTACGTACGTATTCAAACGGTGTTCCTTCTTCAAAATAAGAAACTTGTCGTAATCGTAGAACTGCGTCCCCACGTTTGACTTCTAAGTATTCAGAAATCTGTTCTGAAGCTAACATAGCAGAAATCGTTTGGTTTGCATGCCCAATTTTCTTTCCACCTTTTTCTTCTAACGTTCGATACAAAGATTCTGTAATTTCTGATTTGCTATAGCCGTCAATGATTTTCTGTGGAATACTAGCAACTTCAAAACAGATTGGCACGTTATCTGCATAACGAATGCGCTCCATTCGAAGAATCACGTCCTCTTTCTCTAATTGTAATTTTTCCATCTCACTTGAACTAGGTGATGTTAAGAAATAAGAAACCGTTCGACTAGAAGGTACTCGATTTTGTGACTCCATAATTTCGGTGAAACTAGTTGTTCCAGACATTTTCTCTTGAACTTTTTCACGCGCAACATAAGTCCCAGAACCAATTTTTCTCTCTAAGATCCCTTCATCTGCTAAATTTTGGATTGCTTGGCGCAAAGTCATTCGACTCACATTAAATTTCACAGCCAATTCTCTTTCAGAGGGAAGGCGGTCACCGATTTTCCAGACCCCTTGTTCAATCTCATTTTTTAATTGATCATGAATTTGTATATATACGGGTAACTGATTTGACATCTGATTTCATCCTTCCTTTCGTTTTCTTTATTATAACTGGTATATACCTGATTCTCAACAAAAAAAGGATTTTCTCCGTTAGGTAATTGAAACCATTCAGCTTGTTTTCCTTAAGAAAAAGAGGAAAAAGTAAGTTTTAAACCTACTCTTTCCTCTTTTATTTTTGGTACAGTTAAGTTGTTTAGGAGATCGTTTCTTTTGCTAATGTTTTATTAGCTGTTGCCATCATTAAACGAATGCGATTTAATTGATTGACAATCGAAACGCCCGGATCATAATCAATCGCTGCAATATTTGCTTTAGGATATTGACGACGCAATTCTTTGATGACTCCTTTCCCAACTACGTGGTTAGGCAAACAGCCAAATGGTTGCATACAAACAATGTTATTCACATCATGCTTCAACAGTTCAATCATTTCTCCTGTTAAGAACCAACCTTCACCTGTCTGATTTCCAATGGACAAAATTTTACTTGCATCTTCTGCTAAGTCTTGAATTGACTGGATTCCATCAAATCGTTCTGATTTTCTCAAGGCTTTATCCATTGGTTTTTCAATCATTTCAATCATCCGAATCGCAAATTGCGCGAGCAACTTACTTTGTTTAGCCATCCCAAGATTTTCATATTTCCAAATTTGGTTGTATAAGGAATAGTTCATAAAACCAACAATATCAGGAACGACCGCTTCTGCACCTTCTGCTTCGAGTAAGCGAACAATATCGTTATTAGCAGTTGGAGAATACTTAACTAATATTTCTCCAACGACTCCGACTTTTGGCTTTTTCACATCAGAAATCGGTAAGGTATCAAATGCTTTGACAATTTTTTTCATATTGCTATTAAACAACGTTAAGGAGCCATTCCGAACATTTTTTTCAACTCGTTGTAGCCATTCTTCATGTAACCGATCGACTGTCCCTTTTTCTAACTCGTAAGGGCGCGTACGATAGACGACTCTTTCAAACAAATCACCATATAAAAAGGCAATCGCCAAACGTTTCAACATTGGAAACGTGAATTTAAATCCAGGGTTTGATTCAACCCCCTTGTTCCCCATTGAGACTGAAACAACTGGAATATTTCCAAATCCAGCATCATTCAACGCTTTTCTAAGTAATGGAATATAGTTTGTCGCACGACAACCACCACCAGTTTGAGTCATCATCACACTTGTATTTTCCAAATCGTACTTACCACTTTCCAAGGCTTCCACTAGTTGACCAATGGAGATGATTGCTGGATAACACGCATCATTGTTCACGTATTTCAGTCCAACATTGATTGCTTCATTATCCTCTGCTGGTAAGCAGACAACATTGTAACCAGAAGCGTTTAACGCGACATCAACTAAGCCAGATTGGTGAATTGGGCTAAGCATTGGCAACAATAAAGTATGTTTTTCTTTCATTTCTTTTGTAAAGACGATTTTTTCTGGTTCTTCAAATCGTTTGACTGGAACAAAATTTTGCTTGGCTCGTTCATTGACTGCTGCTTTTAAGGATCGTAACCGAATACGAATTGCTCCGAGGTTTGCACCTTCATCAATTTTTAGAACTGTATAGATTTTTCCATATTGCTCCATGATTTCTTCGACTTGGTCTGTTGTTACGGCATCTAAGCCACAACCAAATGAATTCAATTGAACTAATTCAAGATTTTTTGATTTTGCAACAACTCGTGCAGCCGCATATAGCCGTGAGTGGTACACCCATTGATTCACGACGCGTAAATTCCCAACGTCACCTAAATGAGAAATGCTGTCTTCTGTCAAGACATGGAAACCTTCTTGCGTAATTACTTCTGAGATTCCATGATTGATTTCTGGATCTAAATGATAGGGACGACCTGAGATAACAATTCCCCGCTCATTTTTTTGATTCAACATCAATAAGGTTTCTTCACCTTTTTTCTGAATATCTTCCTTAAACGTTGCTAATTCTTCATACCCATGATGCAACGCTTTCGCAATCTGTTCTTCCGAAAAATCAAAATCCGCAAAAGTTTGATGTAAGACTTTTGCTACTGCCGATTCGTTCGCTAAGTTGATAAATGGATTCCGATAATCAACTTTACCATCGCGAATGTCATCCACATTATTTTTAATAACATCTGGATAACTTTGGACAATAGGACAGTTGAAATGATTATCCGCTTCAGTTGATTCTTGTCGTTCAAAGACAACGCCCGGATAGAAAATTCGTGGAATACCTGCATCAATCATTGCTTGAATATGCCCGTGTGTGATTTTAGCTGGATAACACGCTGTGTCACTTGGAATTGTTTCCATTCCTTGCTCGTATAATTCTTTGTTTGAGCGTGGGGATAATTCTACTCTGAATCCTAAATCAGTGAAGAAAGTATGCCACAAAGGATAGTTTTCATACATATTTAAGACTCGAGGGATACCAAT
This sequence comes from Enterococcus thailandicus, assembly GCF_001886265.1. Lineage (GTDB taxonomy): Bacteria > Bacillota > Bacilli > Lactobacillales > Enterococcaceae > Enterococcus_B > Enterococcus_B thailandicus. The sequence continues at coordinate 111,518 of NZ_JXLE01000005.1, read as the reverse complement.
CACACCATTGACTGCTTCTTTCTTACGTAATGGACGGTATTTAAACAAACGACGATACTTATAATCGACTAGGTTAACTTTTTTATCTTCCTTCTTGATCTTGATTCGAGCGCCACGTTCACAGCGATTTCCCGTGATAAATTGGCGACCATCAGAAAATAACGTAACTGTTAACATACAGTTATTTTCACACAAACCGCAATGCGTAAATTCCTTTTCTGCAGTAAAGTGATCAAGCTCTTCTTCTGACAAAATGGTGCTTTCTTCACCTAACGCATAATTTTCCATGGCAATCAGCGCTGCTCCGTAAGCCCCCATCAGTCCAGCAATTGAGGGACGAACAACTTCGCGTCCACTAATCAATTCAAATGCGCGTAACACCGCTTCGTTATAAAAAGTTCCACCTTGGCAAACAATTTTTTCGCCAAGATCTTCTGGTCTACGAATCTTAATTACTTTATAAATAGCATTTTTGATAACAGAATAAGACAACCCAGCAGAAATATCTCCTACAGATGCACCTTCTTTTTGAACTTGCTTCACTTTCGAATTCATAAAGACTGTACAGCGAGAACCTAAATCAACTGGTGCTTTGGATTCCACTGCAGCTTTCGCAAAATCTCGTACATCATAATTCAATGATTTAGCAAATGTTTCAATAAATGAACCACAGCCAGAAGAGCAGGCTTCATTTAATTGGATTGAAGAAAGCACACCATCTTTGATCGTCATGGCTTTCATATCTTGACCACCAATATCTAAAATAAAATCAACACCAGGTTGGAAAAAATTTGCCGCTTTGTAATGCGCCATCGTTTCCACTTCACCAATATCAACTTTTAAAGCATTCTTAATCAATAATTCGCCATAACCTGTTGCTGCTGCTTTTCCGATAAAAACGTCTTCTGGTAATTGACTGTATAATTCTTTTAGCACTTTCATCGTTGTTTCTAAAGGCTGGCCTTCATTATTACCATAGAAGGAAAAGAGAATCTCCCCTTCTTCATTAATCAAGGTAACTTTTGTCGTTGTTGAACCTGCATCGATTCCTAAAAATGCTACACCATGATGTTCTGAAAGTAATTTTTCTGAAGCAGTCGCTTGTGCATGACGCTCGCGAAAAGCGGTCAAATCTACCTCTTCTTCGAACAACGGAGCTAACGTAGTTGACGGGGTCAATTGTGCTTGATTACCATTTTCCAAAGCAGCAAGTAAAGCCTCAATTGTCGTCACTCGTGCTTCTTCAGCGTAAAACGCGGCACCCATTGCCACAAATAACTGCGGATTTTCTGGAAAAATGACATTTTCTGGCGCAATGTCTAACGTTTCAACAAATCGTTTGCGTAATTCTGACATAAAGTACAGTGGACCACCTAAAAATGCCACTTTGCCTTTAATTTTTCGTCCAGCTGCCAATCCAGCAATTGTTTGATTTACTACAGCTTGAAAAATACTCGCTGCAATATCCGCTTTATCTGCTCCTTCATTGATCAATGGCTGTACATCCGTTTTAGCGAACACGCCACACCGTGAAGCAATCGGGTAGATTTGCCGATATTCCTTGGCTAGCTCATTCACACCATTTGAATCAGTTTTCAACAAAACAGCCATTTGGTCAATAAATGCACCTGTCCCGCCAGCACAGCTACCATTCATACGTTGTTCCAGTGCACCTTCAAAAAAAGTAATTTTCGCATCTTCTCCACCTAATTCAATCGCCACATCTGTTTCAGGAATTATTTCTTCGACCGTGCGTGTACACGCAATCACCTCCTGAACAAAAGGAATGTTCAATACATCGGCAAGTCCCATACCGCCTGATCCAGTAATTGCCATTGCAATTGGTTGGTTTTGAACCAAGGCTTGTGCTTCACGTAAAGTCTTAGCTGTTGCTTTCTTGACATCTGAATAATGACGTTCATATTTAGAAAAAATTGTTTGATTTCGTTCATCTAGTAATACTAATTTGACAGTCGTAGACCCAACGTCAATTCCCGCTCGTAAGTTCATCTGTTCTTCACCCTCCTCAAACAGACAGTTTGTTGATTATCTAACAAAGTGTCTGTTATACTACTTATGTATATTTTAGGAACAATTTATTGGTTTTGCAACTGGCAAACACCCCCTATTTGTGAGATAAGCAACAAACAAATCAAAAATGTCGAATAACAAGTGAGGAATTTTTTATGGTTAAGAAAATTGATCTTCGAGTGAAGCGAACACACAAAATGATTATCGAGGCATTTATTCGCTTGGTGGAAGAAAAAGGATATGATAACGTGACCGTGCAAGATATTGCCGATGAAGCAATGATTAATCGTGCGACCTTTTATGCTCATTTTAAAGACAAACAAGATCTCTACGAACAAATTTTTGAAATGGCGATCAACGCCTTTACCTCTGTGTTAGATTTGGAACAACTTGTTCATGGCAACCGGATCAAAGTCAAACAAATCATTGCTGCACTGACGAATATTTACAAAAATATCCAAGAAAGAAAAGCTTTCTTTTTGACCATCATGGACGGTTCATCCAACGAGCTTTTGCGTAAAAAACTAGAAGAACTTTTATACAATAAATACGCAAACATCTTCAATCGCTTGAAAATTACAGAAAATGAACTTGAAGTGCCCATCGATTTTATCATCGAATACATGACTTCGATTTTTATCGGGACTCTTCACTGGTGGATTACTAGTGACACGAACATGTCGGCAGAACAATTGGCTGCTTTAGTCGTAAAATTAGTAGGAAACGGTCACCTAACTGTATTAGGAATCGAAGTCGAAAGATAACAAAAAACTGCCAAGCCGCTTTTTTTAGCGTTTGGCAGTTTTTTGTTATTATTAGCGGTTTTTTGCTAACCATTTTTTCGTATGATTGGTTGGACGTTTTGACTTGATTTGGACTGCTTTTTTTGCATTTTTTGGAAGTCCGACTTCTACATCATATTTTCCGGATTTAACCAAATCATATATTTTCTCAGCAGTTTCATCGACTTTTTCTTTCCATTTCATTCTCTTCACCCTTTCCATTTAAGTGCCTAATTTAACTCTAGCCTAATTCTTCAAATACTTCAAGAAGCAAGACACTGTAAGCAAAAAAAAACGAGATAACAGAAGCTGTTATCTCGTAAACGTCCATTTCATNGCTGTTCTACCTTTAAACTATACCCCTATTAATAAAATGGAGGAGAGTGGATTCGAACCACTGAACCCTAAGGAACGGATTTACAGTCCGTCGCGTTTAGCCACTTCGCTACTCCTCCATGGTGGCGCGGGACAGAATCGAACTGCCGACACACGGAGCTTCAATCCGTTGCTCTACCAACTGAGCTACCGCGCCATATGAAATTACATCAATTGAATAAATAATGACGGTCCCGACGGGAATCGAACCCGCGATCTCCTGCGTGACAGGCAGGCATGTTAACCCCTACACCACGGAACCAGTTCATTATGGAGGTTAACGGGATCGAACCGCTGACCCTCTGCTTGTAAGGCAGATGCTCTCCCAGCTGAGCTAAACCTCCAAATTCAATTGTATGACCCGTACGGGATTCGAACCCGTGTTACCGCCGTGAAAGGGCGGTGTCTTAACCGCTTGACCAACGGGCCAGATATATTACTAACGGAGAGTAAGGGATTCGAACCCTTGAGACAGCGTTCACCATCTACATGATTTCCAATCATGCTCCTTCGGCCTCTCGGACAACTCTCCAGAGTGAAAGAAGCTCATTACTCTTTTCTCAAATTGAGANTCCGTCGCGTTTAGCCACTTCGCTACTCCTCCGAAAGGTATGTATCAACCTGACTTAGTTATAATACCTAATTTCACAGATTTTTGCAACCCTTTATTGAAAACTTTTTTGATATTTTTTTAGTCTTGTAAATTCCAATGGCGAATTACTGTTTCTATCGCATTTTCAAGACTTTTTTCTTTCCCAAAATCCTCTTCACCGAAAAATATTTCGAATTCTTTTGGGCCATATGCTAAAATTTCACCAATATTTTTTTTACCAATAAATAACTGAGTAACCTCATAATTTTTGCCATTAATTACTTTTTGGATTTCTTCCACTCGTACTTCAATATCTTTATTCTTTTTTGACATCATTCTCACCTCCCACCTATTTTAGCATACTCTCCACAATAAAATATACCCTGTTTACTCAACAGGGCATACAATCATTCTTTTGTTTCATTTCTTTTCGTTTTCATGCTTCTCTTTGACTTCGAGCATAGTAATTCGCAGCAGCGCCAACTAAATTTGCATCATTTCGATAGTCACATAATAAGATTTCTGGAACAAAATCGTGTAGATCCAACTTGTCCATTAATTTTTCTATGCGTTGATTCAATTCATCAATCAGCCCCTCTTTTGCAGAGATCCCACCACCGAGCACAATCACTTCTGGATCAAATGAAAACTGAATACTGAACAGTCCTTTTGCCAAGTAATCATAAAATTTTTCCACTTCTTCTTGTGCAATCACATCACCTGATTCAGCCAGTTGAAATACTTCTTTTCCAGAATAGGTCATCTTGTCTAAACCTAAACGTTCACAATAACGCCAAGCCATCTGCACAGCAGTTCCTAAGCGGCTGAATGTTTGATCACCATCTAAAAACATCATCCCAAACTCGCCACCATAAAGATGAGCACCTTTGTTCATTTGTCCCTTCGTAAACATTGCACCACCAATTCCTGTCCCAATAACAACAAATGCAACATCTTGGTAATTGCGCGCTGCACCTTCATAAAATTCTGCCATTCCAGCACAATTCGCATCATTTTCAATGGTAATTGGTAATCCAAATAATTCTTCTAATTCTTTAAAAATATTAAATCCGTGAATATAAGGAATCGCACTAATTCCCTCAATAATTTGACGCTCACTGTTAACCACACCGGGAGCGCTGATACCAATGCCTTCAATTGCGTTTGTTTCAGCAAACGCTTGGTATGTTTCACTTAATTTTTGTTTCATTTCTTCCCAAGTACCAGGTGTTGGAAATTGGTTGGTTGCTTCTAACTGATGGCCATTCCAATAACCATATTTTACTGCCGAACCACCAAAATCAAATACAAGAATTCCCATAACTATTTTCGCTCCTTTTTGCTTCCTAAAAATATTGTAAAACAATCCTTATATTTTTGAAAGCCTTTTCCGTAAATGGTTAGGGAATTCTAGCGAAGCGATTGAATCGTTCTGGCTAAGGTCACTTGATCTCTTAATCGAATACCTTCTTCATAAATGGGCTCTGCATAGTTTTTGATAAAATAATCCTTTTCTCGGGAAATTTCGCTAAAGCCCTTCTTTTGATACAAATGTAGAGCAGCAGAAGTAATGCTGCCTGTACGAATGATGATTTGTGTTTGACTGTCTACTTCTTCAATGATTTGTCGGAATGCAGCTTCTAATAATAAGCCACCGATTCCTTTTCCCTGACTTTGTGGTGCTACTGCAACATTCATGATTTCAAATTCGTTTTTTGTTGCGACAAAAATCAAGACCCCTAGCGTTTCTCCATTATCTTTCCAAACAATTCCTTCTCCTTGCTCAAGATAAGCAAGAACTTTTTCTTTTTCAGGATCTGCATCCAATAGCAAATCCCAAGGAAGTTCATTTGGTTTTAATTGTTCGATCATCGGTAACCTTTCTCCTTTCAACGACAAAAAAGAGTAAACTTTTCCCTTTTACTCTTTTCCTTCATAATCTGGCTGTTCTTTGTCGACTGTATTCCTTGTTAATTTAAAGTTCTTTGGCACATAGTCAATGCCCCCTCTTACAAAAGGATGACAACGTAAAATTCGTGCTGTTCCCATCAATGTTCCTTTCACAGCCCCATGTACTTGAATCGCACGGATCATGTAATTCGAACACGTTGGATAATACCGACAGCTCGGTGGAAATGCTGGCGAAATGAATCGTTGATAGCCTCTTACTAAATAAATCAGAAATTTTTTCATCTACTCTGCCTCACTAATCATTCTATGTAAAAAGGAGCTGCGACAAAAGTTTGCCACAACCCCTTAGATCTCAGTTAAAAAAGTCTCGAATATGAAGCCACAAATCAAGTTGGAAAACTCGGAAAGGATTTCCGCCACCGATTACGCCGTAACCAATCATTGTACCGGCAATAAAAAGAAGAAAAAGTAAGATGATTACAATTAAAATCTTCATCAAACTGACTAAAATATAACGATGGTTACTCATTCAAACACGTCCTTAAGCGATAGTTTGTGCAGTTTTTTCTGTTGGTGTTTGATCCATTTCAACACGTTCAACATTTGCACCAAGTTGTTGTAATTTCAAATGGAAATTATAATAGCCACGATCTAAATATTTCAAATTACGAACACGTGTCACACCATTTGCTTTTAATCCAGCTAAAATCAACGCAGCAGCAGCACGTAGATCCGTAGCATATACTTCTGCACCTTGTAATTCATGTGCCCCTTCAATCATTGCAACATTCCCATCAATTTTAACGTGCGCATTCATACGACGCATTTCTTCTAAATGTTGGAAACGATTTTCAAAGACTGTTTCAGTTACGACACTTGTGCCTTCAGCAACCATTTGAATGGCTGTCATTTGTGCTTGCATATCTGTTGGAAAGCCAGGATGAGGCATTGTTTTCACGTCAGTTGGTAATACATGTTTTGGTCCAACAACACGAACGCCGCCTTCTTCATCTGTAATCGTCGCACCCATTTCTGTTAACTTAGAAATCAAAGGACGATTGTGTTCAGAGATTGCATCAGCAATTAAAACATTTCCTTCTGTCATTGCTGCGGCGACCATAAATGTTCCTGCTTCAATACGGTCTTGAACGATTGAATGTGTCACTGCATGTAAATGCTCCACACCTTCAATACGCATTGTTTCTGTACCAGCACCATAAATATTGGCACCCATTTTATTTAAGATATTTGCTAAGTCAACAATTTCGGGTTCACGAGCAACGTTTTCGATAATCGTCGTACCTTTTGCTTTCACAGCAGCCATCATGATATTTTGTGTTGCACCTACACTTGGAAAGTCTAGGTAGATAGTATTACCAATCAATTCATCAGCGATTGCTTCGATATAACCATTTTTTTGGATAATCTTCGCGCCTAGCGCTTGGAATCCTTTTAAATGCAAATCAATTGGGCGTTTGCCAATGGCACAGCCACCAGGCATTGCCACTTTTGCATGACCATTTCTGGCTAACAATGGGCCCATAACAACGATTGATGCGCGCATTTGACTAACATATTCATAAGGCGCTTCGATTTCTAATTGTCTTGACGCATTAAGTGTCACTTGATTTTGATCTTCATCAAAGTCAACATCTACATTCAAATGACGAATCACTTGATTCATTGTAAATACATCTGAAAGAATTGGAACATTTGTTAATGTTGTTGTTCCTTCTTCCGCTAATAAACTAGCAGCTAAAATTGGTAATACAGCATTTTTAGCTCCTTCAATTTTGACAGTTCCTGTTAATTGATTGCCACCTTGTACGATGATCTCTTCCATGTTGTTCCCCCCAAAAAAATTCCAATGAGCATACTCTTACTCAAAATCTTTTTTATTATAGCATTTCTTCTTTTAAAATAGTACCCTTTTTTGAAATTAGATACTAACAAAAAGATTCCGACATAACGCTATGATTTCTAGAAAAAAATTACTGGCAGTGTATCCTAAAAAAATTGAAAAAAAGACAATTACCATTCTGATTTGCGTAGTATTCTGCATATATTTAAAAAACGTTTCTGTACGCAAAGAACGCAAAGACCAAAAAGCTAAATAAATAAACGCTAAATGACTCACAATTCGAATAATCGCGTCAATTCCATAGACTTGCATCATAACGTCCTTTCTTGCATCTATTTACTGTAAACTCAATAAAACGATAATACCATAAATTTTCTAAAAGGAAAAATAACTGTGCCTTTTTTACATAAAATAAATGCAATTAAAAAAACTGTGCCAAAATCAAGGACTGACTTTGGCACAGTTTTTATCAAAAAATAAGTTCATTTGAATCTACGTGTGCTTAGAAACATTAATCCGATTGATTGCACGGTGTAATGCAACAGTTGCACGTTTCAATTCATTCGTATCTTCTTTTTGTTTTGCTTCTTCGATTTGGCGTTCTGCTCGTTGTTTTGCTCTTTCAGCACGAGAAACATCAATATCGCGCTCACGTTCCGCAGTATCTGCGACGATTGAAACTAGATTATCACGAACTTCCATGATTCCTCCGTTAACGGCAATCCAGTCAACGTGCGTATCAGAGTCCGTTCTTTTGATGCGAACTTCATCAATGGCTAAAGGAACGATAATTGGAGCATGTTTCGGTAAAACCCCCAATTCTCCAGCAGTTGTACGTGCAACGACAATTGCTGCATGGTGATCATAGACCAAGCCGTCAGGTGTTACCACATTAACTGTTAAAAATTGATCCATGGGGCACCCCTTTCTAGTAGCCTAGTTTTTTCGCTTTTTCAACGACATCTTCAATTCGACCTACGCTTCGGAAAGCTTCTTCAGGAAGATCGTCATATTTACCTTCCAAGATTTCACGGAAACCTTTAACTGTTTCTTCAACAGGAACGTATGATCCTGGAAGACCAGTAAATTGTTCTGCAACGTTAAAGTTTTGTGACAAGAAGAATTGAATTCGACGTGCACGAGAAACTAAAACTTTTTCTTGATCAGATAATTCATCCATCCCTAAGATTGCAATGATATCTTGCAATTCACGGTAACGTTGTAAAACGTGTTGGACTTCAGTAGCGACTTTATAGTGTTCTTCCCCAACGATTTCCGGTGCAAGTGCACTTGAAGATGATGCAAGTGGATCTACCGCTGGATAAATCCCTTGTTCAGTTAATTTACGTTCCAAGTTGGTCGTTGCATCTAAGTGAGCAAATGTTGTAGCTGGCGCAGGGTCAGTATAGTCATCGGCTGGTACATAGATTGCTTGGATGGAAGTGATTGAACCTTTTTTCGTTGAAGTAATACGTTCTTGTAATTGACCCATTTCTGTTGCTAAAGTTGGTTGGTAACCAACGGCAGAAGGCATACGGCCAAGTAAGGCAGATACTTCTGAACCAGCTTGTGTGAAACGGAAAATATTATCAATAAATAGTAATACGTCCTGACCTTCAACATCACGGAAGTATTCAGCAATTGTTAAACCAGTCAAGGCAACACGCATACGCGCACCTGGTGGCTCATTCATTTGTCCAAACACCATCGCTGTTTTTTCAATAACGCCAGAATCTTTCATTTCATAGTAAAGGTCGTTCCCTTCACGTGTACGTTCACCAACACCGGTAAACACAGAAATACCACCATGTTCTTGTGCGATATTGTGGATCAATTCTTGGATCAGTACGGTTTTACCAACACCGGCACCACCGAACAAACCAACTTTCCCACCTTTAAGGTAAGGAGCTAATAAGTCAATAACTTTGATCCCTGTTTCTAAAATCTCAGTACTTGTGCTTAATTCATCAAAATTAGGTGCTTTTTTATGAATTTCGCTTCTTTCAGCATCTTCTGGGAAAGGTTTTTCTAAATCAATTGTATCCCCTAATACGTTGAATACGCGACCTAATGTTTCTTTACCAACTGGAACAGAGATTGCTTTGCCTGTATCGACAACTTCCATCCCTCTTTGTAAACCGTCTGTTGATTCCATCGCAATCGTACGGATTACACCGTCACCTAGTTCTAGGGTTGCTTCAAGAACAACTTTTGATTTTTTCTCATCTTTTTTATAAACAACTAAAGCGTTGTTGATATCTGGTAAGGATTGGTCTAAAGAAAATTCCACGTCGACAACGGGACCGATTACTTGAACAATCTTGCCTGAACTCATCTTTTTTCCTCCAATCTCAATACTATTCTAGTGCCGAAGCTCCGGCAACAATTTCGGTAATTTCTTGGGTAATAGCCCCTTGTCTTGCACGGTTATAAGAAACCGTCAAGTCATCAATAATGTTTGCAGCATTATCAGTTGCTGTTTTCATTGCAGTCATGCCTGCTGCGTGTTCGGCAGTTTTAGCATCTACAATCGCACCATAAATCAAACTTTCAGCATATTGAGGCAATAATTGAGCTAAGATTTTTTCTTTTGAAGGTTCAAAAATATATTCTTGCTCAAAGCTTGTTGCTTCTTCTGGATCTAAATCTGAGATTGGTAACATCTTTTCTACACGAAATTGACTAGTTAATGAATTTATATGGTGGTTATAGCACACATATAATTCGTCAAAAACTTCATTTTGATACATTGTTGTAGCCATGTTTACGATTTTTCTAACTTCGTCAAAACTTGGTTGGTCAGATAAGTTACGTAATTCATACGCAAGGTCAATGCCACGAGCTTTGAAAAAGTCTGCGCCAGTACCACCAATTGCAATCATCACATACTCGTCGGATGATTGGTGATCTTCTTCCAAAATAGACATCGTTTGTTTCAAAATTGAACTATTATAACCGCCAACTAAACCACCGTCAGCTGTGATGACAATATAGCCTGTCTTTTTAACAGGGCGACTAATCAACATTGAGTTATAATTAATGTCATTATTTGTGTTTGAAGAAGCAATATCACTTAATTGGGTTGCTGTTAAATGCGTAACGATTTCTCTCACTTTGTTCGCGTAGACCTGAAACTTCTTAGATGAAGCTTCCGACTTCGTTAACTTTGAAGCAGAAACCATTTGCATGGCACGCGTAATTTGACTTGTTTTTTTCGTTGAAGCAATACGTGTCTTAATTTCATTTAGTGAAGCACCCATTCATCTCACCTCACTATGCATTTTGAATGGATTTCAATTTGTCTTCTGTCGAGGATGTACTACCTTTAGAAGCTAAGAAAATGTCTTTATATTCTTTGATTACGCTGTTCAACTCATCTTCTTCTGGAAGATCTTGTGTTGTACGGATAATTTCAAAGATATTTGGATGATTTGTATCCAAGTATTCAAATAATTCACTTTCAAAGTCAAGAATGCTATCCACTGGGATGCTGTCTAGGAAACCATGCGTCAATGCATATAAAATGACTACTTGTTTTTCTACAGCAAGTGGTGCATGTAATTTTTGTTTCAAGATTTCTACAGTACGACGACCACGATTTAATTTAGCTTGTGTCGCTGCATCCAAATCTGAACCAAATTGCGTAAATGCTTCAAGTTCACGGTAACTTGCTAAGTCAAGACGTAGCGTTCCGGCAACTTTTTTCATTGCTTTGATTTGTGCAGAACCACCAACACGGGATACAGATAACCCAGCATCAACGGCTGGACGTGTTCCTGCGTAGAACAAATCACTTTCTAAGAAAATTTGTCCATCAGTGATTGAAATAACATTTGTTGGAATATATGCAGAGATATCTCCTGCTTGTGTTTCAACGAATGGCAAAGCAGTCATTGAACCGCCACCTAATTCATCACTTAATTTTGCTGCGCGTTCTAGCAAACGTGAATGCAAGTAGAAAACATCCCCTGGATATGCTTCACGACCTGGCGGACGGCGTAGTAGTAGTGAAAGTTCACGATAAGCAACAGCTTGTTTTGATAAATCATCAAAGATAATCAAAACATGTTTGCCGTTATACATGAATTCTTCACCCATCGCTGTACCAGCATAAGGTGCAATGTAAAGTAATGGTGCTGGTTGAGAAGCACCCGCATTGACTACGATTGTATAGTCCATAGCGCCATATTTTTTCAATGTTTCAACTTGTGTACGTACAGTTGAATCTTTTTGTCCAATCGCAACGTAGATACAAATCATATCTTGCCCTTTTTGGTTGATAATTGTATCAATTGCAATGGATGTTTTACCTGTTTTACGGTCACCGATAACTAATTCACGTTGACCACGACCAATTGGTACTAAAGCATCGATTGCTTTTAGACCTGTTTGCATTGGTTCATTAACTGATTTACGTTGCATAACACCTGGTGCCATTGCTTCTACGGGACGAGCTTTATCGGTAACGATTTCTCCTAGTCCATCAATCGGTTGACCTAAAGGATTCACGACACGTCCAATCAAAGAATCTCCAACTGGAACTTCCATGATTTTACCTGTACGTTTTACTTTATCACCTTCACGAATGGATTCGAAATCACCAAGGATAATAATCCCTACATCATTTGATTCTAAGTTTTGCGCCATTCCGTATGAGCCGTTTGAAAATTCAAGCAACTCACCACTCATTGCATTTTCCAATCCATGCGCACGAGCAATCCCGTCACCGACGTATGTGACAGTACCAATTTCTTCAACTGAAAGCACGCTTTGATAATTTTCAATTTGTTCTTTAATCAAGGCACTAATTTCTTCTGCTTTGATGGCCATTCGATTCACCTACCTCTTTGTACTATCTATTTAATTGATTACGCATTGTTTCCAATTGCGTCCGAATGCTGCCGTCGATCACTCGATGGTCGGCTTCAACAATTGCGCCACCAAGAATAGAAGAATCAACGATTGTTTCTAATTCAACTGTTTGATAGTTCATTGTTTTTGCTACATTCTGTTCTAATTTTTTTAACTGTTCATCAGATAAAGGAACGGCAGTTTTTACTGTTCCAAGTAATAATCCATTATTCTCATTATAACGATGTTCATATTCGTCAATCATGAACAACAGATCATCCATCCGATTGTAATTGTAGACCACTTCTAAAAAGTTCTTAACAACACCGTCATAGCCACTAATCAACTTATCCATGATAAGTCGTTTTTCATGTGGTTCTAAACGAGCATCACTGAGCACTTCCCCTAATTCAGGGACTTTTTCATAAATTTTACGTAAGCTCAACAGTTCTTGATAGATTTCTTCACTCTTGTTTGAATCGATCGCCAGTTCAAACAAAGCTTTTCCATAGCGTCTACCGACAGTATATTTATCTAGTTTCATTTGAAGAACCTAGACCTTCGATATATTGGTTGATTAATGATTCATGCATTTCTGGAGATAATTCTTTATTCAAGATTTTTTCCGCAATTTGAAGTGAAAGATCAGCAACATCGTCTTTAACAGAGTTTAACGCATTGTCACGTTCTAACGTGATATCCGATTTAGCTTTGTTTTTTAGACGAATAACTTCATCTTGTGTATCCTTCAAAATATTTTGGCGGCTAAGTTCTCCACTTTCTTTCGCATTTTTAATAATTTCAGCTGCGTCAGAGCGAGAAGCTAACAATTGTTGTTCGCGTTCTTGTTCCATTTTCGCTGAGTTGATGCGAGATTGTTCTGCAGAATCTAAATCATTGGCGATCTTATCTTCACGTTTCTTCAAAATTTCACTAATTGGTCCCCAAGCAAAATGCTTTAAAAGAGCAAGTAGGATCAAAAATGAGCCGCTGACAACGATGATATTACCTAACATCGGATTGCCAACTTCTGCAATTGCCAATTGATTCAGCATAAGCTAGCCTTCCTTTCTTTGAGGTCTCTCTAGTTTCAATGAGAATAATATAGTACTTAACTTCTTTCTACATGAATACTAGAATTAAAGCGATAACCACACCAAGAATAGGAACAGCTTCAACTAAGGCTACCCCAATAAACATTGTTGTACGTAATTGACCAGACATTTCAGGTTGGCGAGCCATTGATTCGATTGTTTTTGAGATTACCTTACCATTACCATAACCGGCACCGATTGCTGCCCCTAAAATTGCGATTGCTGCTGCGATATAATTCATAATATTTTTTCCTCCTAAAATAAATAGTAAATTACTTAAATAAATATTACTCTTCTACTTCAATCTTATGGCTCATATAAACCATCGATAAAGTGACAAAGACAAATGCTTGGATGCTTCCGATAAACAATGAAAATGCAATCCAGATCATCTCTAATGGAATCGCTAATGGCAAGGATAGCCACCCTAGACTTGTCATCATTTTTGCAATCAAGGTTAGCAAAACTTCCCCCGCAAAAATATTCCCATAAAGACGTAAAGCAAGTGTTAATAAGTTTGTAAATTCTTCAATGATCTTCATTGGTAACATGAAACTATACGGTTTCAAGAATGAATTTACAAAATAGCCTTTCAACCCAAATCGTTTTACCCCAAACAAATGTGTAAGTAAAATCATCATAAATGCCAAGGTCAATGTCACAAATGGGTCAGCTGTTGGGCTTTTCCAAAGTGTCGTTTCATCTGGTAATACGATTTTTGTCATTAGACCGATATTATTTGCAATAAATACAAATAAGAATAAGGTAAATGCAAGTAAATGGAAATTACTTAGTTCTTTTCTAGGCAAGTTATCTGTAACGATTCCTCGACTAAAATCAATTACCCATTCAATCGCATTTTGTTTTCCAGTTGGTTTCATCTTTAAGTTACGCGTAAAGAAGTACACTAGAAAGAAAACGATTAGACAAGTCAATAACACCATCATACAAACAGTACCATCAAACCACACAGGTCCAATGTGGAACGTTAGCGAGCGTTCATCCAATTCATTTCACCTCTTTTCTCTTTTCCCTGAAATTCACATGAAATAACTTTCAAGTGCGCATTTGGTTTCTCTGAAAAAATCTGATCATAACCAATCGGTATCATACCACCATGAAACAGAAAATACAAAACATTTTCATGAAAATTAGACACTTTTTCGTTTCAGTCTAATTTGATGAAGTTTTCACTTAAATTATGATGGTGATTTTCTAGGAAAACCTTTAGTAATCGTGCTTTATCAGATTAAATGCTACCAAATTTTATCACTAAGTAAAAGTAAAAGCACCGAATATGCGAAAAAGGATATTGAAATTATCTGGAGAAATTTTTCAACGTCCGATCAATTTGACGATCGACATCTTTACGCTTCAAATCTTCTCGTTTGTCGTAGGACTTTTTCCCTTTAGCTAAACCAATCAAAACTTTGGCGTACCCATTCTTGATGTACACTTTTAATGGGACGATTGTTACCCCTGCATTTTTTGTTTCACCAACTAGTCGGGCAATTTGTTTTTTGTGCAAAAGTAGTTTGCGTGTCCGCAACGGATCGTGGTTAAAAATATTTCCCTGTTCATACGGACTGATGTGGACATTATATAGGAAGGCTTCGCCATTTCGAACACGTACGAATCCATCTTTTAGATTGATTCGGCTATTTCGAATCGATTTGATCTCAGTCCCTTGTAAAACCATGCCTGCTTCCATCGTGTCAATAATCGAGTAGTCATGGCGAGCCTTCTTATTTTGTGCAATTAATTTTCCCTCGCCTTTTGGCATTCTACTTCCCCCAAACTATCTTATTTTTTCTTTTTCTTAATTCCTTTATAGAAAGGTTTTTTACCACCTTTTCCTTTTTTCTTAGCAGGCTGGAAGTCATTTCTCTTCCCGCCTACTTTTTTATTTCGTGGAGCTGCTTTGCGTCCACGATTTTGATTTTGTTTGCCTGATGCTTTCCCTTTTTGTTTTGCTTTTGGTCGTTCAAGTTGGGGCACTTCTTCTGCCGAAACTAACTCAAAATCAACTGCTCGTTCTTCTGGACTTGCTTTGACCACTTTGACGCGGACCTTTTGCCCAATTTTAAATGTTAGCCCCGTTCGTTCGCCAACTAATGCTAAATGATTTTCAATAAAGTGGAAATAGTCTTGTTTCAAGTCATTGATGTGGATCAGACCTTCGATTGTATTAGGTAGTTCAATAAACAAACCGAATTTTACCACTGAGCTAATGATGCCATCAAACTCTTCCCCGACTTTATCCATCATGTATTCTGCTTTTTTCATTGCATCAACTTCACGTTCTGCTTCCACTGCTCGGCGTTCCATTTTTGAGCTGTGTTCAGCAATGTCTGGAAGTTCTGCAGACCAGATTGCTTGTTTTTCTTCACTACGATCTTCACCATAAGAACGAATCAAACGGTGAACAATCAAGTCTGGATAACGGCGAATGGGTGAAGTAAAGTGTGTGTAGTACTCTGCTGCTAAGCCATAATGACCGTAGTTTTCTTCTGAATAACGAGCTTGTTGCATGCTTCGTAACAACATCGTATTAATTACCGCAGATTCAGGCTTTTCTTCCACATCTTCGATTACTTTTTGCAAGTCTTTCGGCGTAATCGTACCTTTTGTCCCTCTAACTAGGATTCCTAATGCTGAAGCAAAGTCAAAGAAGCGTTGCATTTTTTCTTCCTTAGGTTGTTCATGAATTCGATAGATGAATGGTAAATGAAGATCATGATAATGTTGCGCCACTGTCTCATTGGCAGCAAGCATAAATGATTCAATCAAGCGTTCCCCTACACCACGTGTTCGCAGCAAAATATCCAATGGATGTCCTTCTGGATTCACTAACACTTTCGCTTCGCGATCTTCAAAAGAAATAGCCCCACGGCGAATCCGCATACTCTCTAAAATCTCGTGTAGTTCTTTCATGGCTTGAAACATTGGCACTAATTGTTTATAACGTTTCATTGTTTCAGGTTCTTCATCTTCTAAAATTTCATTCACGGCAGTATAAGTCATTCGTTCGGTTGTTTGAATAACACTTTGGAAAATCTCATGACTAACGACGTGCCCACTTGAATCAATTTCCATTTCACAACTCATCGTCAATCTTGGCACATGTGGGTTTAATGAACAAATTCCGTTTGACAATCGTTGTGGAATCATTGGGATCACACGGTCAGTCAAATAGACACTTGTTCCACGATCATAAGCTTCTCGATCCAGCTGGCTTCCTTGTGTTACATAATAAGAAACATCTGCAATATGAACGCCTAAAAAGTAATTTCCATTTGCTAGTTTGCGAACAGTTACTGCATCATCTAAGTCCTTTGCATCTTCACCATCAATCGTTACAATCAATTGATCCCGTAAATCACGTCGACCAACCAAATCTTTTTCATTGATATGATCAGGAACTTTATCTGCTTCTGCCACTACATCATCAGGAAATTTTGTTGGAATTCCGTTTGCTACAACGATTGATAAAATATCCATACCAGGGTCATTTTTATGGCCAATTACTTGTTTGACAATTCCTTCTAAACTAGTAGCATAGCCATTTTCTGGGTAATGGGTCAATTCTACAATCACGATACTTCCATCTACTGGGCGGATTCCTTCTGCAGCTGCATACACCTTAAACTTTGTTAATTTTTTATCTTTAGGGATCACGACACCATAAAGATCCGTTTCTGCTTCTTCCTCAGGTGAATAAGCGACGAACTCACCAACGAGTTGTGTTGTTCCACGTTTTCGGATTTCAACAATCTTTCCTTCAGCTCCTCGATCAAGTGCCGTATCTGCCGTTTTAATAATATCGATTGCTACAGTGTCTCCGTCCATTGCATAACCAGTTGATTCTTTCGGGATATAGATGTCATCTTCTTCGGGATCAATCGTTACAAAACCAAAGCCACGTTCATTGCCACGAAATGTTCCTTCAATCAATAATGGTTGTAATGGTAATTTCACTTTACCTTTCTTATTAAAAACGATGCTCTGCTCTCTTTCCATTTGTGCAATTGTTTGAACTAATAATTTAAAGTCTTCACTTTTTTGAAAGCCTAAGCCTTCTGCAATTTCTTCCATTGAAAAGCTTTTTTTACGGCTACTTTCCATAAAAAAAATAATTTTTTCTTTAATTGTTTCTTTTGTCATTTATTTTCCTCATTCCAGGGTAATTTCTCTAAAAATTCTAAGACATCTCGTTCTAACTCCCGCCGAGCGTTTCCAACCGTAATCACATGCTTACTGGTTGGATACCATTGAAGCGTTACTCGCTGTTTATTCAAACGACGAGCCGTTTCATAAACACCCATTGGATCAATCATTTCATCTTGACCTGCTTGAGCTAGGAACATTGGTGCTTGAATTTTTGACAGCTTTTCATTTGCATAAGCTGCTTGTTCTTGTATATCTGTTAATTGTTCCTTAACTAAGGGACGATAAATTTCA
Source organism: Enterococcus thailandicus (assembly GCF_001886265.1). Lineage (GTDB taxonomy): Bacteria > Bacillota > Bacilli > Lactobacillales > Enterococcaceae > Enterococcus_B > Enterococcus_B thailandicus. The sequence goes on along the minus strand of NZ_JXLE01000005.1, from coordinate 93,560 downwards.
AGTTGTTGCTGAATTTCTGTTTCTGACAGTCCTGCGATATTCAATACTTGTTGTGCATAAATGAGAAAGTTTTCTGGTACATTCGTTTCTACTGGTGAAATTGGTGAACAGAAAAAGCCGCCTCCAATCACATTTTCTTCTTCAAGTAGTCTTGTCGCAAAAATACCACCCATAGACAAACCAAAAACAGCAATCTCATGAAAGCCATTTGCTTTTAAAAACGCGAGTGCTGCTTTCGCATCTTCCCACCAAGTTGTGGCGTCTTGATGTAAAATATCTTCTGGATTCAACGTTCCATGTCCCGAAAACATCGGTGCATAAACAGTATAATTTGCTTTTTCTAAAAAACGGCAAAGCATTCGGACATCGTTTGAGCTACCTGAATATGCGTGCAAAAGTAAAACAGCTTTCTCTCCATGTTCCGCATAAAATGATTTTGGTAAACTTCCTTTCAATTCAATCACCTCTCGCTCTTCATTTTAACATAGTTGCACTCAGAAACTTCTTGTTTTCACCTGCTCCACCAATAAAAAAAGCCCCTCGCAAATCGGCGAGAGGTTTCTTGATTAGTTTGAAGATAAAAACGCTAGGACAAATAATAAAATCATCCAAACGGCTCCCAGCACAGCAGTTGTTCGTTGCATCACGGCTTCAAAGCCACGTGCTTTTTGCTTCCCAAACAACTGATCCGCTCCACCAGTAAATGCGCTCGCTGCACTATTTTGTTTACTTGGCTGCATCATAATTGCGATAATCATGACGATTGATAAGGCAATTACGATCCCTAAAATTAAATTATACATACGCTTCAGCTCCTCCTTCTTTGAAAAATATCATCTCTTTAACTTTACCATAGAATGAAAATAAATTCAAAATAAGGTTATAAAAGAAGATTGTAGCTTCAAGCCTCGAAAAAATAAGAAGCAACTGATAAAAGTATTTTTTCATATTTTTGAACAATTATAAATCATTTTGCGAAGTTGCTTTGGTGACACCGTGAATAAAATTATGGCGCAAAGCATCTCATTCCTACAAACTAGTGAACAGTCTGATAAAATAGCTCCCATTACTTTATTGATCTATGGCTTGTTGCGAGAATTTTTTGGGAAACATCGAAAAACTTTATCTTCCAATGTTTCATCGCAAATAGCAATGTTTTCTTTCCAACGCTAGCTCCATACGTTTAGACTCCTCATGAAAATCGACTTTCAACAATCTATTCAAAAAAAAGAGTCACGTCAAACGTAACTCTTCTACTTGTTTCTATTTATTTGCGTAATACATCTCCATATTCAGGTTTTGTATCAAATTCTTTTTTAGCAAATGGGCATAGTGGAATAATTTTTTTACCTTCGCGACGAGCTAATTCAACACCGCTATTCACTAATTTTTCCGCTAATTTTTGTCCACGATAAGTAGGTTCGACAAATGTATGATCAATAATCATGATATCTGGTCCAGCATCAGACCAAGTCATTTCTCCAATTTCTTGTTGTTCATCATTGTATAAAGCAAAACGATTTTTTTCTTCTTTGATTTCCATTTTACACTTCATCCTTTCGAATAAACTTCAATGCGCCACTCGGACATGTTTGAATAACGCGACTACTTTCATCAGCACTTGCATTATCCGGCATGATCCACGGTCTGCGACCAACTTCAAAAACAGCTGCATTCCCGCGAACACAATTTCCACTGTGGATACAAATCTCTTTGTTATAAAAAATGTCTATCTTTTCACCCGAATATTTTCGATAACCAGCTTCAAACAATTCTTCTTCGGTTGAAAAATGTTCATTGTTCACCTGTTGCCCCATCATACCACCCCTAAAATAACTTGTGTTTTTGTACAATTCATTCTAACAATCTCTCTTCAAACCAGCAACTATTTATCCTCGCAAACAGGAGTAGTCAGATAAAGTATTCTTTTTTAATAAATCACACGTAACTACTCCGTCAGATTTTTGACTTGGAGTTCACTATAAATATAAATTGCTTATAGGAAACTTTGCGAATTTTTTTCTTCTATATTAATTAGTAGTTTGACAACTCATCATTCAAGAATGCAACACGATTTATTGCCCAGCTAAAATTCGTTCATTGATAAAAGAAAACACAACAGTCCAATAAGTCTTTGGCTCATTCAATACTGCCGCTAGATGCTCTGTATTTGGAACCAATAGTAATTCTTTTTCCCCCGCTGTTGCATTTTGCACAGTGTAAGCTGCTTCAACAGGCACAAAATAATCGTGTTCACCATGGATAATTAATAGTGGTAAATGATTACTACCTAGTTGGCGTGTAGCAGATGCTTGTTTCAAAGAATAACCAGCATATTTTTGGGCGTAAGAATTTGCATATCTCATAATCAACCACTTTGGAAATGAAGTTAACTTGCTTAGCATATAACGAAATTCTGCATAGACAGAAACATACCCGCTATCCAAGATAAAGCCTTTCACAGAAGAAGGCAGCTTCTCACCACTAGCCATCATAATCGTCGAAGCGCCCATTGAACCGCCATGTAAAACAATCGAAGCATCCGGATATTCTTTCATCAGTTGCTTAATCCAAGCAATCAAATCCAGACGATCCAACCAGCCCATTCCGATGATTTCTCCTTCACTTTCGCCATGGGCACGTAAATCTGGAATCAAAACATTAAACCCTTGTTCTGCATATTTTTTCCCAACAAAAGACATGTCACGCTTGCCCGTGCTTCGGTAATCATGGATACAAATCACCCAATTTTTTTGTCTTCGATCTGTAACAAACCATTTTCCCGTTAGTTTTAATCCATCGTGACTTTTGATTGTTTCTGTTACACCTGTTTGCCAAAAAGATTCTGCCGCTTCTTCTAGCTGTTGTCGTTTTGCTTCGACAATTTCAGTCGCTGCAGGATCCATTAAGAGGTGTCCTGTTGTTTCATACCAGTTATGACCTCGTTGTACACCAACCGTAATCAACTTTTTTGCATAAGAATAAGAAATAACATTAAAAATAATAGCAAGAATCACGATTACTAAAATAAAATACAACATAATAATCAATTAATCACCTCCACCACTCAGCTATCCTTGATTTTTCACTATGCAATCAATTAACCAAGACTGATTTTTTCTTTTAAAAAAATTCAAGTAAACTACATTTTTATTGTACCATTCTAATAAATAAAACTGTTGAATTTTTAAATACTTAACTTAAAAAAAGAGTGAAACAAAAGCAATAATCGCTAATCCGCCTTGTGTAATAATAATTTTTTTATCACTCGTTATGCTTCCATACAAAGCCACTAAAATAATATAGACTAGCAAAACCTTTGCTAGCTCACTACCTGCGGAAGAAACATATGTCGCATAAAGCAATCCCACTCCAATCAATCCATTGTAAATTCCTTGATTCTTGAATAAAACATTTACTGACGGACGTGCTAATTCTTCTTTTGATAAATGAAACACTCGTCCAGTGGTTGCTGATGTCGTTGCGAACGTCTCTAAATACATAATATAAAAAAATTCGATTGCTACTAATGTGATGATGATCGTTGAAAAAAGATGCATGTTGTTCCTCTCCTTAGCTACTTATTGATGCTATTTATCATATAAAAATTCGACCAGCTTGTAAAACAATTAACTACCTAGTATTTTATGGACAAAAAAAGACGTGGGGCAAGCCCCACGTCTAAAAATAGTTAATTAATAAAAATTATTTATTTTTCAAGTTGTAGAAAGATTTCAAACCTTTGTATTCTGCAACTTCACCAAGTTGGTCTTCGATACGTAATAATTGATTGTATTTAGCAATACGGTCAGCTTTACCTGTGATTTTTTTCTTCTATTATATAAAGAATATTATCACTTCAGCACTGGTGCAACAATCCCTTCAAAATAGAAAGTGGGTAGTATTGCTAACTAGGTGTAAATTTCTTTTTAGAAATACTTGTCTATTTAACTAAAATGAGTTTACACTACTCCTCATACCATTTTTTCATCTCAGATATTCGTTTTTGTTGCTCCTCCACTATCCATCCATCAAAGGTTAATTCCCAGATTACATCCCCAATAAGCGCTACATTTTCTTGATATCCTTCAACAGGGTAACTCAATAGTTCAATGAGTGGAATAAAATCTATTGCATACATATCATCATTTTCATCTATGAGAGAAATATGCCAATAAACGTTAGATTCTTCAAAGTCATCTATTTCCTTACTGATAATTAACTTACACTTATCAATACCGACATCAGATTCATTTGCTGATTCAATAACTTTTTTAAAAGCAACTACTCGTTCAGCAATCCTCTCTATTGAAAAATCTTCCAGATATTGTTCTTTAAGATATTTAATTATTTGATTATTTAACTCTCCTACTAATGACTTATACAATTTAGTACCAATAGACTCCATTAATTTCCTCCTATAGCAACATCAGGGACTTTTTCAACAAACCAATTGGGTTTTAACAAAATTTGTTCAAAATATATTTTGGTATAGAGTATTGGTCTGACTTCATTTGGATAATCATATCTTTTAATTTCTTCGTAATTGTTGAATTTCAGTAAAAAGATCTGCTCGATGTTAGCGATAATCAAATCAACATGAGAGTATTTGTAATTTTCCCAAACAGCTTCTTTTTTGGAAATATATGCTCTTCTAACTCCACAACAAATCAGGGCATATATCTGTGCTGGAATAAGATTTCCTAGCAGTCGATTAAAAAGATTAAATAATTTGTCCCTGTCATTTTCGTGCTGGTATAAAAAATCAAATTTATCCATTTGATATTCCGTCAATCTAATCAATTCATTAACTACAATATATCGCCAAATATCATTTTTTTCCTGGTCATCCATTGGTACAGTATTCGTTAAGTACTTCAAAGAATTAAATAGATAATACTCGTCCTCCATCGCTAAGTTAAGCTTATATTTCACCCTGTCAGAATAAAAACTATTTGGAAACTGATCATCTATAGGAAAGGACGATAGATCACTGCTAGCAGATACGCCAATAATCCCTTTCGCTATCAGACGTTCAAGTTCCATTCTCATATCAAAAAAGGCAGAATCCTCTATTTCTGAATATTGTTTACTTGGTCCAATCTCCTCTTCACAAGAATTTGTAAATGTATATTGCAATAATGTCGCCAGAGCTAGCCTATCCTTCAAACAACAGGATTCTAAACTTACTTTTGTTTCCAAAGAGTATGCTTGCTTTATTTTCATTCGGTAACTATCCTGACAGTTTCTACACATGCATCCAACCATGTTACGGTGACCACATTCTGAACATTCAAACTTTTCTATGTCAATTGAAAAATGTTTAAAGTTTTCTCTGCTTGGCAAAGTTAAATATATTTTTTGTTCATCATATTTACACGTAGCCTTATTGGTTAGTTTGGGAAATTTTTTATACAGCTCACCACTTTTTATTCTCAGCTGATTTTCTTCAATAATCTTTTTAATTGTTTTTCCTGTAAAATAGTAGTCTTCCAAAATTTCACGCATTTTTATTTCTGAAATTTCTTTAAATTCATTTCCTCTTGTATCATAGTCAAAATAGTTTAAGATGCTTTTGTACTCCAGTTTAAGCAACCCCAATCATTTTTAATCTGATTAATAAATCAATTCATTACACTTCCTCTTGGTTCCAATACAAATAATTCAATCGGATTAAGCCGTCCTCCTGATTTGCAAGTTTAAAGATCTGAATTTTCTTCTCTAAAGGATCAAAGGTTCTAATAAATGTTGAAATTGTGTGCGGAACACTGTCCAACAGTATAAAAGAATAGTCTACAGAGCGAATCCTTTCAAAAGTATATTTTTCTCCTTTTTCATAGGCATCAATATATTCAACACTTTTTACATATTTAGCTAGTTGATTAACAAAAGCTTTTGCATGCTTGTTTCCAACTACCAATATTGATATTTCAGCAGCCCATTTTTGTACTTTCTCATTAGCAAATGGATGATTTATCTCTTTTCCTGCCCTTAAATCAGTTTTCTCTTTTTGGTTTTTCTTGCTTGAGTTAGTTTTTTCAACAATCGGGTAACAATATCCTAATGAGACAAAGTCAGGATTTTCCAATTTCCGAAATACTTGGATTGCCATGCCATCTATTAATAAATCTTTTCTTTTAAATCCTTTATGGACACTAATTGATAACATAATTTCATTGTTGATATCATGAAAATACAATGCATCGCCTTTTCTTACTTCCAAAAATCCGTATAGAACATCAGACTTATTATCACTAGGTTTCTGTGAATTATACTTAAATATCCATTGGTACTTCTCAAACAGCGTGTTCAATTGATTAAAGCTTCGAAAAGTACGACTATCTAATTGTTGGATTAGTTTTGGAATAACATCTTGTGCATTAGTACTTTTCAATCTATGAATACTTTTTTGTAATTTATTATAACTAGCTTGCAGAAAATCTTTTTCCTTTTGCAATTTTTCAAATTGTCGATCTTTCCGAGTAACTATCTTCTGATACTCAATTTTGCTGTTTTTTAAGTCAGATAATTCTTTCTCAATATTTCTAACTTTTTTATTGAAATTTTGTTCACGATTTTGAACCTTACTTACATATTTACTGGCCTTTATCCGCTCATGTATTAAAAATAGTATTGCTTCATTTCTTAATTCAAGTTCCTTGATAGAATCATTATCACGATCCCAACCTGCAGCTTGCAATTCTTCCAATAATTGAGTTGCTTCTTCCAGCTCATGTCTAGCTTATTTTCTAATATCATCAGCTTCTTTTAACACATCATTCATACGTTCAGAAGAAGCTTTTTCGAGTTCCTTTAAGTTAGATTTTGCAATTCTACATTTTTTCCTCTCGATTGCTGTCTCCTTTTTACAATTGTTGAGTTCGCGCTTTAACTTAGAAATTTGATTATTAAGTCTAACTATCTCATCTTGCTTAGATTGGTCTAAAATCTTCTTAGTATCTTTCTTGATTGAATCAGAGGATCCTTTTGAACCTTCTGACTTTGACCTATTTTTTTCCTTCGCTCTCATCCGCTCCAGCAACTTATCACGCTGCTTATCTTGATTCTCTTTATTGGTATTTTCAACTTTTTTGATATGACTCGGTTTAATATCGTATCTCTTCACTGATTGATCACCACTTTCAAATAGTAAATGATTGAATAGTTAATTCATTCTCTTCCCAAGGATAGCCAATCGCATTCATATAAAAGACAACTCCCTCTTTTTCAAAACTATCAACTAAATGTTGATGACCACAGATCCATCGTTTCGCTTTAAAATCATTTACTGAAGAAACGTAACATTCATTAAATGGAAATAAACTCTTTATAGGTTGAACTGGAGGGATATGACTAACCATGACATCAATATCAGCTAATGAAATATAGAAAGACAAATCTTGATCATGATATTCCTTCCAAACAGATGTAGAATTATCCCGACAAGAAAAAATAAATTGGCTGTCATTACTTTGATTTTTATAAAACTCAAAGCTCTTTGGTGAAGTTAAGTTGTACCATAATCTCGTCCCAGCAAATTTTACGTTATCAATTGTAATAACTTGATTCTGAAGAATATGAACATTATCAATTTCACTAAAATGATTCTGTATTTCTAACAAGCGATTCTCTGAGCAGTAATTATACTTTTTCCTTTGCGACTGTGATGTAAGATAATGATCATGGTTTCCAAAGACAACCAATACATGCCGATAATACAAGGCAAAAGTTTCAATCATCGTAATAGTTTGCAAGTTGTACTCCGAATAATCTCCTGCTAGGACTAATACTTGACCCTTGGAATTAGAAATAAAGTATTTCTCAATAAATACTTGGACTTGATCAGACTGCTTCTGCGGATTCTTTTTTAGCGAAACGTAATGACTTAAATGTAAATCAGATACATAATCAATTTGCATAGGTTTTACCATCATATCGAAAGTTTTAATCCAGCTTTATTGGGGATCCTTTTGGTAACCGTTTTAATTAATTCATCAGGAACCACAATGGCTAGTTTTTCCTTTCTACCTTTCTTACTGATATCTACTACTTCAATTTCTTACACTACTCATAACTCCAGTAAATATTTATGGCGAGTGAATAAACCAACTTCCTAATTCTTGGCATAAAAAAATGAGCCTTTTCGAGAAAATCATCCCCCCATTTTTCTGAAGACTATTAATACGAATTATTTTCTTTTTAGGTAAAATCATGCTAGCACATTTAAAGAATAATATAGATAACGATTATAGTAAATATAAATTTAACAAAAACCCATACAAAACAATAATCAAGTCAACGCTACGACTAGTTTAAATAACCAATTACCATTTATAAAATGTGGATTTTATAAATCTCCAGTAAAATAATAAAAACTCCTCCACTAGAATCGATATGTATATTATCCTGTTTAAATACAACTTACCTCTGACAATGAAGCCTCCAAATACCGATTATTAACCGATAAATGACCAAAATAAAAAGTGGTAGTTCCCTATTTGCTTTCTCACTAAAAGGAACTATCACTTTATCACTGTTTATTTTATGCTTCTTCAAATTAGCTTACTTCCACAATAGGACAAGCTACTTGATAATTTATTCTAATAACCAGTCAACGATATATTTAATCTCGATATCATTCTCTTGTTTCGTCTCTTGATAATAGCTGCTAACCAACATCTTCTTACAATTGTCATTAATTTTATTGAAAACTTTCGTTGCATCAATAGCCTCTGACAAATCAAAAACGCTCCTAATATATACAGTCTCATCTAGCCGTGTAGCGACAAATCCTATTTCTCTATTATCCAAATAGCCAACATCAACATGATAGCCTCGTCGCTTTAATTCCATATATACAATGCTTTCCATAGAACTAATGTTATCAGCAGCTTGTCCAAACGTACTTCTATTCAAACCAGAATCAACCATGAAATACTTGCTATTTGTTTTTAGATACTCATGATTCTCAATGTCATATTTCTTTACTTTATCAAACAGATAGCTTGTTTCCAAGAGATTTAGGTATCGTCTTACTGTAGGGACAGAAGTTACTACTCCTCTATCATTCAAAGTATTCGAGATTTTAGATGCATTCAAAAATGAGCCAATATTCGTTAACAAAAAACTGATAACACCTTTTAAGGATGCTGAATCTTTGATAAATGATTTATATACAACATCTCTTAAAACACTACTAGCAAATATTCCTTGAAGGGCTGTGTTTTTTGATTCGTCATGTGTTAGCAAGACTGCTGGCATCCCACCATACTTCTCAAATTCATCATAAACTTCATCGATGGGCCTTGAATCTGATGACATCTGTTTCACCTGTAAAAATTCTTTGAACGACAACGGATGAACTGTAATCTCACTACAGCCACCATCTAATTCTTCTGAAAGGATATCAGAATTTGAGCCAGCTATCATAACATCACAATCAGAAATGGCTTTTAGATCATTTATCACTTGTTGCCAACCAGTTACTAATTGTATTTCATCAAACAACCAGTAGATTCCATCTTGGATTTGAAGGTTCAATTTTTTTAAAGCCGTTCTTAACCTCTCTTGATTGTTGATAGATTGATAGTCATAACTTTCGAAATCCATATAGACAATATTCCTATCTGGTATCCCTTCATTGATCAAGTGTATTTTATATAGCTTCATTAAGGATGATTTTCCCGAACCACGAACTCCAGTCAAAATTTTGATGGCATCAGAATCTTTGAGCTGTATCATCTTATTTAAGTAGATAGGCCTTTCGAACACAATTCTCCACCTCAATGCTTCCTTGATTCTATTCAACAGATTTAAAGTTACGTTTAAATAATCATGAAACTACACTATTTATAAAGATAACTTTCAATTGCTGATAATCGTTGAACTCATTCAATCTTGGATAAATAACGATAAATTGTTGTACGTGATACATTCCATTTTTCAGCTATCGTTTTTATTGGTGTTCCGTTGTCAACAAGAGTTTTTAATAACTCTAAATCCTTTCCAGTTAGCTTTTCAGGTCGGCCGCCTACTCTTCCTCTCGCCCTGGCGGCAGCACGCCCAGCTTCGGACCTTTCCAAAATGAGATTTCGCTCAAACTCAGCAAATGCTGCGAAAAGGTGAAACATTAATTGCCCCGTAGAACTGGATTTATCCATCGTAATTGACTCTTGGAGACTATGAAAACTCACGCCTCGTTCATTCATTCTATTTACCAAAGTAATTAGATCTTCCATATTCCTACCTAATCTATCTAACCGCCAAACAACTATCTCATCTCCACTACGAGCAAAATCTATAGCAGATTCCAATCCAGGACGATGGCTTTTTGCTCCACTAATATGGTCTGTAAAAACTTTCTCACACCCAAATTTATTCAAACTATCAAGTTGTAAATCTAAATTCTGTAATCCAGTTGATACTCTAGCGTACCCTATTTTCATTATGTCATCTCCTCGATACCCCTAGTGTAACATAACTTGATTAAAAGAATATAACTGAACATAGATTTTGTTACGAGTTTATGAACACTTTTTCTATAAGAAATACTACTATTTAAACAAATTTTCTGGACACTCATTTTCACTGATATCAGCTTTGATGACCTAAATAACTCAATTCTATAGTACAGATCTTTTATATACCAATAAAAAAGGAAGTTCTTCAGAGAACTCCCCATTTATAGCTATATAAAAGCCAATAATAGATTAATCAGTATTTTTCCAAAACATTATTTTCTTTTTTTCGTCATAACCAACATTTTCTATACTATCTACAATAAAATTGCAATTTTCATTTTTACAAATACTATGGTGGATACCCTGTCTACGTAATTCTTCATATGCATCTCGATGGCTAGGGTAATTGCTCTCTAAATCGTCAATAACATCTATATATTTGTGATTCAGTATAAATCCATTTTCTTTACATTTCGGACAAATCATTTCAATTTCCAATATAAGTTACTCCCCTATCGAATCATTTTCAATTTTAAAATCTATGTTTAAGTCTAAATGGAGTTCATTAAAAAGGGCTTCTATATCACAAAATGCGGAAACTATATCCATGCAATCTCCATTTAGAAAATCGTCTCTTTTTTCTGAATAATATTCAGTAATGTTTTCCACGTTTATATGTTTAACGAAATCACAATGTCGTAAATCTTCTTGCCAAAAATAGGAAATTGCTTTACCACTTTTCCTTAATTGGTATTCCATTCGGTTGTGCTCAAAATCCGGATAAATTCTTTCATTATTATTAAAATCTACCAAACAGATGTTTAAATGATTAAACACTCTATCAATATTTTTTTTATGAAAGTCTTCGAACCAGAATAATTGCATTCTTTTCATTAATTGACTTCTCAACTCATGATCTAAAGGAAAATGAACTTTCTGTTCATCAAACTCAAAATAATACTTATTTTTATGTTGAATTATCTGATTTAAATTTATTTCATACTCAATCCAATCAATTGTAATTCCAAAACGATTATGCAAAATGAGTCTATATCTCCAATCATTTGTTGGATTTTCATTTATCTTAAATTCAGACTTCAATTCATCAATTTTTTGTTTTTCTGCATGGCTCAATTCTATACGATCATACTTGTAAAATTTCTTACGTTTTGCTTCTTTATCAATGAGCTTATATAGTGATTGCACTTTAGAATAGCAAAAATCTCTAATTTGTTCCTTTAATTCCTCAGCCGTCAGCTGTTCATGATCTATATCAGTAAGCTCAAGAAACTGTTCAATTTTTTCTGACGACAATTCATGCCATCTGTAATGAATCTTTGCACATAACAATTCAACATTAAATTTTTCAAGTTCATAATCAAGATCTTTAAATGTAAATGTCGATTTAAAAGCCTTTAGCCATAATTCCAATACATCCTGAGAAGGTGGTTCTGAACCAACATATACCTCCTCAAATGAAATAAGTTTCTCTAAATTTCTTTTAACCGTTTTAAATAACTCATTGAAATGGCGTTCTTTAAATTCCCAATAGGAGTATTTCATAGCTTCTTGCTTAGCTCCATTATACTCTACGTTACCAAAAAACTTGTCATAGTAATATCTACTTTTAGCGTACTTGTACCTCCCTTCATTCTTCACTGAATGTGAAAGAATACCGCTTGCAATAAGCCATCTCTTAGGAGTCATTTGCCAATCAGTATATCCCCTTATATCTTTATTCGCATATCTCTCTTTTTTTGTTCTTCCAATCATATAATCCCATATTAGAGCCGTTGCATCAGTATTATAGCTTTTTACATTATGAGATCCACTTCCATTATTTTGAATTAGTTTTTTTTGCTTATTTTTACTACCTAAGATAATACTTAAGTCTTTTCCAGTCGTTCCTGGCACCCGATAAACAAATTCATAATCCTGAATAATACGTTTTTCAATCTCAGACCATCGATAATTTCCATTTTTTTTGAAATAATTTCTATCTCCGACAGTTACATATTTTTTTCCTCTATCAATTTGATTTTTAAAATATGTCATTGTCATTCTTCTTCCATCTTTTGCCATAAACATCTCCTAACAGTTCTACGAAGTAACTAAATCAAAATCCCCCTAAAATTTAGATAACTATCCACATAAATATACTGCGTCTTTATACCTGTATTTATTTTTCGGGGGGGAAAATAATTATAGGTATAAAGGAGTAGTAAAAATGAGCAACTAATTAACTTAAATTTAGTTAACTACAATTTTTTCACTTCGCAAAACCTCTTTTTCACGTAAAAAACGACAGCATCTATTATACACAAAAAGTCCCTATTTTTCATTTTTAAGCCTACCTAAATTTCATACCCAAAAGTCTTTTCTAAAAAAAGTCTTTTCTAAAAAAAGTCTTTTTTTATTTTGCAAATTTAGAGTGCAACGCCCAGTTAATGCGAACCATATCAATAATTAGTATCAACAAGCTGTCCCCACTTTAGGGGGACAGCTTAATAAGTGTGGGGGATTTATCCCCCACATAAAAAGGCTGGTCGTTTTCTGACCAGCCCTATTTCACCATCGATAAGATGAAAAACTTTGCTTTAGGATTATAGATATTATTCTTTTAAATCTGCAAGATGCAGCTTTAACACTGCTGTATCCCCAAAAATGTTGGGCCACCTATCCCCATCTAACTAACAGACGTATCTAATCAATTGGATAAAAATAGCTTCTACATCTTTTTTAAACCATCATCCGTGTGTATTGAATGATAGGCAATCATTATCTTTCACCATCCAGGTAATGATTTATAAAATACTCATTTTACATAACAGATATCAAATGACAATATTCCTAGTTTTCAGTCAAAGTGTATCATGGTTCAATAACATCGATATTTTGAAGTTTTTGAACCACGCTACCTATAACATACTTGCCATCAACTCTGCCTGTTGCACAATCTTATCTACAGCCATCTTCTGCAAATCAGGTGTATAACCATACTTCTTCAACAATCTACGTACAGTCACTCGCATCTTGGCACGGGCACTTTCCCTAACCGACCAATCGACACTCATATTATTTTTGATTGCAACAGTCAGCTCGTGGGCGATTGCTTTTAAAGTATCATCCCCTAATACTTCTTTAGCCGTTTCGTGGTCTGCTAGTGCATCATAAAAGGCAATCTCATCTCTAAAAAGCCCCAAGTCCTCTCCACGCTGAACAGCCTCACTCATTTCCTTTGCCATTTGTATTAACTCTTCAATGACTTTCGATGTTTCAATGGTTCGCTTATTGTATTTATCAATGGAACCATTCAGCATTTCAGTGAACTTTTTAGACTGAACCAAATTCGTTCTTTGAATAGATTTCACTTTTCCACGTAACAAACGTTCCAATAATGTTACCGCAACATTCTTTTGTGGCAAAGCACGGACTTCAGCTAAAATTCATCCGATAAAATGGACAAATCAGGCTTTTCCAACCCAAGAGATTCATAAATATCAACAACACCTTCTGCAACTACCGATTTTGAGAGTAATTAGTTCATATGATAATCTAATACATTAGCCAGGAGTTTAGCATCGGAATAAACATCCACCTTTGCAGGACGTTTTGGTTGGCGTTCTGCCCACGTATTATATTTTTCATCAATGCGTTCTGAAACTTGCGAATAAATCAATTGAGTAGTTTTGGGATATGGATTTTCTTTGACTACTTTAACCAAGTTACTCACTCTCCCCAATACTATTCTTAGGAGTATCTTCCACAACCATGGTCAAATCAACTTGTTCAGTCAAAACATCACGATAGTCCACTCCAACAGTATTCATTAATTCAGGCATCGTCTTCTGACCATCGCCTTTTGTATAAAATTTCAATCCGCTGATTTTGACATTATCTACGCCGTCCTCAAATTCCATTTCAGCTTGGTGGTCTGTCATATACAGCAATAAGTCTTGTTTCCAAAGTTCGCTAACAAACCTCTCACCACTCATTCCTTTTGGCTCAATAAAGATTTGGAAGTAAAAGTCGCTATCTTCAAGGAACAGAATAAAGTCAGGTTGGAAGCCTTGCAAGTGCATTTCCACGGTTTCGCCTGCACGATTGATCCGTGAGCCATATTGGTGTAACTTAAGGTTCTCACTCTTAGCTGATTCACGGTGCATATTCTCATCCATACGGAATAAGTAGACCGCTTTATGATACTTCTGTGTCAACTCCGTCACATGAGCTTTAATCCGCTCTATCAGCTCATATTCCAATTTATTGACGATTGCACGGTCATAGACATAGAAGTCCTCAGCCATATCATAAACAGCTACTTTTTGAGTTGCTTCATTCAAGAGGTTCGCCGTGTCATATTCAGGAACGCGCTTGTTGTAATTTGTTAGGTATTCGCTAATTGGATAGCCAATAAATTTGTTTGTACCACGCTTCTTAACATAGCCAGACTTAAATTTCACTTCATACTCTTTCAAGAGGTCAATCGTGACCTTCAAAATTTCGTCTGGTGTAATATCGCTTGATTTGTATTCCTTGGGAACGTTTAAGAACAATTTCAACTTGCTTGCATTAAGCCAGTTTTCGCCATAGATAAAGTCTTTCATGGAATTAACCAACGGCAAATACTTTTTCAAATTATCAAACTGATAAAACTCTAAACGTTGAATGGCCTTCTTGATATAACGGTCGTCAAATTTAGCAATACTGATTGTTTTAGTCTCAGTCAAAGCAACGGTTGCTTGATAAGATACCTCACGGCTACCATAATTCAGACTTCTGGAAATATCGGTCTTGTGATTGATACCGTATTTTTCAATGGAATCAAACCACTCGTCTGCCACATCCTCAGCTTCGTTGTAGTAGATTTTCCCTGTTTTATAAGTCTCCGTCCGTTTGAAAGCGGGTTTAACCTTGATTTCAACGGGTGGATTCTTTTTATCTTGACCTGTTGGCAAGTCCATTTGTTTCAATGAGCCGACAAGCTGTTTCAGGTATTGTGGCTCATTCATAGTGTGATAGTGCAAGGTCTCAAGGAAGAGCTGTTTGTTTGAACTATCGCCATCATAACGGCGGTGATAGCTTTTCACACCATCCAATTCAAACGGATAATAACGAGCACCACGCCCAATGAGTTGCGCTTCGACCATTGTGGCATTTTTGTTTGTCGCAGCTTCCTGTTCAATCCGCACAATATCATAGAGATTGAGAACGTCCCAGCCTTCGGTCAGTTTCGCAACCGCAAAAACAACACGATAGAGGTTATTTGGACTTTCAAGCGTGTTCAAAGCTTCATACTGCCCCTTTTCAAGCATGTTTCCGCTTGTGTCATTGGCGTTTAGCACGTTCCGAGGGTCGAAGTCTTGCTTAATCTCACGAACGATTTTGGCGAGGTCATCTTCATTCTTGAGATAGAAGTTATAGGCAAGCTCCAAAGCTGAACTGTCATTGCTGTCTAAAACTTGTTGACGCTTGATGAAGGCTAACAGATCCGCCACATTCAAATTTTTAATCAGCTCATTAAAGACCTTGTTGGCTTCCATTGAGACCGCAACTTTTGCAGACTTGAACATAATCACGGGCTTAAATGTACCAGTGACACCCTCAGAATAGGCACGATATTTCCTAAATTGAGAAAGCAAGACCACGTTTAGCATTTTATCTTGGTCGCTTGCGGACGTTTCAATCCGCTTTACTTGCTTAGAGTAGCCATCAAACATGAATTGATTTAAGGGATAACGGTAGACCACTTTATCCCGATACTTGTTGTAGATGACTTCCTTGTCAAAGTCTACGGTAGCCGTAAATTCTAGGAGTAGGTTCTTGTGTTCCTTGTCATCGCGGGCCCGTAAGATTTTGTTAATCGCTGACTCCCATGTGTTTTCAGCTTCTTTTTCAGACTTGGTACTTGCAGAATAATGGTGGGCTTCATCCGCCAATACTGCCACAGGTTGATTCTCATAGTCCGCAAGACCCATGGTGTTTTCTTTCAAGACAAATAGGTCATCAGATACCTTTTGAACCGAAGACAACTTGATGTAAATGGTGTTGTCTTGTTGAATCCGTGGGAAGCGTTCGACCTGCTTAATGAAAATGTTTTTGCCATCTATCTCAATCTTGTTTTGGAACAGATACTTTTCACTGTTCTCATTAACCAAGTTATCCTTGGTTTTCATCAAGACCGAGTTGGTATTGACGGTAAACAAGAAATTCTGATAGCCGTGTTCTTGATAGAGGTAGAGTATGAGTCCAGCTATTAAGTCGGTTTTCCCTGAACCAGTTGCCATGTTGAAAAGAACATGTTGAGGGTTCGGTTTAATCTCTGTTTGTGTATAGTGATAATTTCGGATAGCTTTATCCTGATAGGCACGCAACGTATGAATCAAGTTCCCGTTAATATACTCTGGGATTTCATAACTTTGGTGCTGACTGAACAAATCCTTTTCAGCTTGCTCTGCCTGATCCACAAGAGGAAATTGACGAGCGTTAGCAGGTGTTTTCTTTGCTTTTGCCATGCTAGTCACCACCCTCATAGAAATTCTTGTTGAAGGTGTATTCCTCATCAGAAATCATGTCTCGGACGTTGTTATCATCAATTTCTGAATAGTTGTAGTAAAGCCCATTCTTATCCAGCAGTTTCACAAGCAGACGTTTGTTTTCATCAAAGCCTTGTAACCAATCAATCTTGGATAGGTCAGCACGGAAGGAAATGTCAGCAGGTTCATCCGTGTCATTACCTGAGAGCATACGGGCATAGACTGACTTCAATCCTTCAAGGTCTTTAGCGTGGATAACGTCTTGCAAGTAGCCCATGTTTTTAGGGAACAATTCAGCATAGACAAATGAACCGCCACCTTGCCAGTTGACGTCTGAACTTAGTCCATTCTGGTCTGACCCATCTATTACATTTTTCAATCGTTCTATCTCTAAAGAAACTTGAGATTCCATCTGCTCTATACTGATAAAATTTCTTCCAAGTTTCAAAGTTGCTGCGGCAGTTGAACCAGAACCGCCAAAGAAATCTAATACGAGATCATTAGGTTCAGTTGCCATTTCAATAATCTTACCAAGTAATCGTTCAGGTTTCTTGCCATTTGGAAATTCAACTTGTCCCTCTTTATTGACATTTTTAGTTTCACCGACGAAGTTCCAGAATGTTCCAAGTGCATCTCGCTTATATAACGTGCCATCAATTTCTTCAGATACGTCTTTTAGCCAAGCAAAAAGTCTAAAAGTATTTCCTTTGTAAAATTGTTGATATTCAACTCCTTTATTTTTACCTGTTCTTGGAACATAACGAATTGACATTAAGTCATTTTCACCTAAACCAAGCTCTTGCCACTTTTCCATCACACGTGGTCGGATAGAGCTTTGAGGCATTGCTGTTTGAAAAGCAAATTTCCCGTATTTGTCGTAAGCTTGTTCCTCTGTTAGACTCTCCTCTTTCATAAGAGAGCTGATAGACTTAATTACTGGATTCTCTTGTTTGTATAATTTAATTTCGTTTCCAGCACCATCAATTGTTGAGCCAACATATTTTTCTGTACCTGAATCTACGAGAATACTAGTGTATTTCCAACTCACACCTTCTTCACGCATCTCCTGAACCAAATTTGAAATTTTCTTAAATTCGTAAACGGAATTAAATGGCCGTGATAACTCCCGGTTTTTAGAATAAATCGTTACATACTCAATGTTTTTCTTCAATCGCTTATCTTGACCACCACCAGAAGCACCAGCAATATTTTTGAATAACACAGAGATTGTATTAACATACTGATTTCTACCAAATATTGAATCCATCAATACTTTCAAATATGCTTGCTCTGAGTCGTCAGTCTGAATAAAGATATAACCATCATCAGTAAGTAACTCGCGGGCAATTTCAAGACGGTTTTTCATGAAGGTCAACCATGCAGAATGATTAAACCTATCGTTATACAGGAATGAATCTGAACCCGTGTTGTAAGGTGGGTCAATATAGATAAGTTTAATCTGACCAGTGTATTTTTCTCGTAAAGTATGCAACGCCAACAGATTATTTCCTTTGATAATCAGATTGTCTTTCTCCTTATCAAAAGAAACAATCCCATTATCTACCGCTGTGCTGTGCTGTGCTGTCTGATTATCGCCAAAGCGTTTGACATTGACAAATACTTTCTTGTCAAATAGACGGTCAATCTCGTCTTTCTCAATGACCTCGTTTAAGAAGGCGTCATCATAGCCGTCCTCATTATCTTCTTTAGTCATTGAAGCAGTCAAAACGCCATCCTTGAAAGGAAAGTCTAAGACAACATCTTGGCTATCTTGTAGGAATTTTCCTTTTGAAGCCAAGCCAACACGGTTTTCATACTTGGTGTAGCTCGTATCCCAATAGTCTTTATAGAGTACGGCTTCCTCAAGTTGCTCAATTTGAAAGAGCTTTTGCCCTGCCACTTCCTTAATGAAATGTTGCTTGATGAAATCCACCTCAAACAACTTGCTCAAAAGTGCTTCATCATAGTTTCGCAAATCATCCGTAAGTTTGGAACGGTTCAATTCTTCCCCGACAAAATACTTGTCGCCAAAAGATACCAAAGCTGTTTTCAACTCGTCAAAAATTTTCGGCTCAACCTTTGCCATCCTAGTCATCTCCTTAATAGTTCATCTCTTAAATTATAGCATTAAACATGCTTGCACCATATAGCGAGAGCCAAAAGAAATCCTCCCACCGACAACTATTCAGCGAGAGGATTTTTGGCGACAATTCAAATCATTTTGTGTCTCCGTTAGTCTCATGAGTTTTAGCTAATTGCAGTAAAATCAACGTTTCAAGCGATATAAAGTGTCACTTCTTTATTCCCAATAAATGGTTGCCAACTTTCAGGATCACTGGATGAACCTGTCATAACAATTTTGATCCGTCCTTTGTCATCATCATCTGAGTGCCAGTTAGAGCGTAACTTCGCGATTTCCTTATACAAATCAATCGCAATCCGTCTAGACATCGTAACAATCATTTGTATCCCCATCACATCTTTCCCTCTCTTAATAACCGTTCCAATGGTGTGACTTTTGTATTTTCCAAAATATCCGCATCGCTCAAGGAATTGAGATAGGTTTGCGTGGTCTTGATATTGGAGTGCCCTAATAAGCGACTAATTGTATAAAGATTGACACCACTCTTCAATAGTTTCTGTGCATAATAATGTCTTAAGCTATGACAGCTTCTTCGTTTGACTTCATCTCTGACCCCAATTCCATTTGCTGCATCTTTGACTATCTTCTCCAAAAGAACATTATTAGTTATTTTCTTGCCCGATTTATTGACGACAAGATAGTCATCTATTTCACGATAATTGCGCAAATTATTAAAGTAACCTCGTTTCGTTTTCTGGTATTTTTTGATGGACAATTGCAGATATTGCGAAATAGGAACAACCCGTTCTTTACGCCCTTTCCCCATTAATTGAAAGTAGGTTCCTTTGAAATTATCATTTGATAAGCAGCGGACTTCTTCGGCACGTAAACCACAATCAGCCATAATTTCTATGATTAATCGATTCCGCTGATTCACAAATCCTGTGTGATTGTAGAAGCTAATCATCGCTGCTACCTCTTGATCGTTAAAAGTATTGATTAAGCGTTTCTCTGATTTCAAATATTGAATGTCTAGCATAAAGTTACGATCAATATATTCTTCCGTAAAAAGGTACTTATAGAAGGTTCTGAGAGCTTTTAGAATCTGATTAATATAATTTGCACTGCGTTCTTCTTTCATCCATAAGATAAAGCTCTTTACATGAGGTTTCTTGATTTCTTCCAACTTATCTAGTTCGAACTCTGAAAATATGTAACTACTAAAAACTCGTATTTGGGATCGATACGTTTCAATCGTCCTTTTAGACAAATTTCTTACCCGACAATCCAACAAAAATTCTTCTACGCCTTCTTGAAATAGCATTTTTTACGCCCCTTTTCTTAAGAAAAACAGAAGAAAGTTAAATCACCAGGTATGACGAATTAGACGCTTTTTGTACTTAGCAATACTTGAAAAACGGCAGTACGCAAAAATTGGTATACCTCATAAATAACCTAACTGCATAAGAAAAAGCCTGCAAGGATTTCTCCTCACAGGCTTTTCCAATCAAGTAAACAAGCGTGTTTGCTTATTTATTTTTCAAGTTGTAGAAAGAGTTAACGCCTTTGTATTCAGCAACGTCACCCAATTGGTCTTCAATGCGAAGTAATTGGTTGTATTTCGCGATACGGTCAGTACGTGAAAGAGAACCAGTTTTGATTTGGCCAGCATTTGTTGCAACAGCGATATCAGAGATTGTTGAATCTTCTGTTTCACCAGAACGGTGAGATACAACTGCAGTGTAGCCAGCTTCTTTAGCCATTTCAATAGCTTCAAAAGTTTCTGTCAAAGTACCGATTTGGTTAACTTTGATAAGGATTGAGTTAGCAATTCCTTTTTCGATACCTTCAGCTAATTTTTGAGTGTTTGTTACGAACAAGTCGTCACCAACTAATTGAACTTTGTCGCCTAATACGTCAGTTAATTTCTTGAATCCGTCCCAGTCGTTTTCGTCTAGGCCATCTTCGATTGAGATGATTGGGTATTTAGAAACTAATTCTTCGTAGAATTTGATCATTTCGTCAGTTGTTTTTTCGCCTTCGCCTGAGTCAGCTAAAACGTAAACACCTTTTTCTTTGTCATAGAATTCTGAAGAAGCAGCATCCATAGCAAGAACAACGTCTTTACCAGGTACATAGCCAGCTTTTTCGATAGCTTCGATAATAACTTCGAAACCTTCTTCGTTTGAACCAAGGTTAGGAGCAAATCCGCCTTCGTCACCAACTGAAGTTGCTAATCCGCGACCTTTTAAGATTGCAGCTAAAGCGTGGAATACTTCAGCACCCATACGTAGAGCTTCTTTAAATGTTGGAGCTCCTACAGGCATAATCATGAATTCTTGGAAGTCGATTGAGTTATCAGCATGTGATCCACCATTGATGATGTTCATCATTGGAGTTGGTAACACTTTTGTATTAAATCCGCCTAGGTAGTGGTATAAAGGTACTTCTAGGTAGTCAGCAGCTGCACGAGCAACAGCAATAGATACACCTAAAATAGCGTTCGCACCTAATTTACCTTTGTTAGGAGTTCCGTCTAAAGCGATCATAGCTTTGTCGATAGCCATTTGGTCACGTACATCGTAGCCAATGATTGCTTCAGCAATGATGTTGTTTACGTTGTCAACAGCTTTAGTAACACCTTTACCACCGTAACGAGCTTTGTCGCCATCACGTAATTCAACTGCTTCGTATTCACCAGTTGAAGCACCTGAAGGAACCATTCCACGGCCAAAAGCTCCGCTTTCTGTGTATACTTCTACTTCGATTGTTGGGTTACCGCGTGAGTCTAAGATCTCGCGAGCGTAAACATCAGTAATAATTGACATGTTTTGTCTCTCCTTTGAGTTTGTTTTTATCCTAAGGGATTTCCCTCATATACGATTTTAGTTAATTTTGTGATGAAGTGCAAACATTTATTGCTTTTTTTCACAAATTTTCAAAAATTATTTTACAGCGTCTAATAAAGATAAGAATGAATCAGCTTCTAAGCTAGCTCCGCCAACTAAAGCACCATCAACGTTTTCTTTAGCCATGTATTCAGCGATATTTTCTGGTTTAACAGAACCACCGTATTGGATACGTACAGCTTCTGAAACTTCTTTACCATATAATTTTTCAACTGTTTGACGAACAACGCCACAAATTTCATCAGCGATTTGTGCATCAGCAGATTTACCAGTACCGATTGCCCAGATTGGTTCATAAGCAATTACCATATTGCTTACTTGACCGTCTGTTAAGTCTTTAAGACCTTCAGTGATTTGACCTTCGATCCATTCAGCAGTTTTTCCTGCTTCATATGTTTCTAAAGTTTCACCACAACATAAGATAGGTGTCATGCCGTTTGCAAAAATTGCTTTTGCTTTTTTGTTGATATCTTCATCCGTTTCATGGAAGTATTCACGACGTTCTGAGTGACCAATGATGACATAATGAACACCAAGATCTGCTAATGCAGCTGGTGAAGTTTCACCAGTGAATGCACCTGAGTTTTCCCAGAAACAGTTTTGTGCAGAAATTTTTAGTTCAGTACCTTCAGCAGATGCCATTAATTCTTGTAAGAATAATGAAGGTGATCCGATAACAGAATCAACTACTTCATTTGAAGGGATTTTGTTTTTTACTGCTTCAGCAAATGCTTTTGCTTCTGATGCAGTTTTGTTCATTTTCCAGTTACCAGCGATGATTGGTTTACGCATGATGAACACACACTCCTTTTTCTTTTTCAAAACACAAGGCTAAGCGTACACTCTTTTCAAAGTGTACACCTAGATATAAGTGAATTATTTGTCGTTAATTGCTGCTAGACCAGGTAACTCTTTACCTTCTAACAATTCTAAACTTGCGCCCCCACCAGTTGAGATGTGAGTAAATTTGTCAGCAAAGCCAAGTTGTTCAGCTGCAGCTGCAGAATCCCCACCACCGATGATTGTAGTAGCATCTTCAAGGTTTGCGATTGCTTCACAAACTCCGATTGTACCATTAGCGAAGTTACTCATTTCGAACACACCCATTGGTCCGTTCCAAACAACAGTTTTCGCACCTTTTAATGTATCAGCAAATAATTTAACTGATGCAGGTCCGATATCTAAAGCCATCAATCCATCAGGAATGTCGCCTTCGATAACTTGAGTTTCTACGTCGTTTGAGAATTCTGGTGCACAAACGTTGTCGATTGGTAATACAAGTTTGTCGCCTGCTTTTTCAATCAATTCTTTTGCTAATTCGATTTTGTCAGATTCAACTAAAGAACTACCGATTTTAATTCCTTTTGCTGCGTAGAATGTATAAGTCATTCCGCCACCGATCAAGATTTTGTCAGCTTTTGGAATCAAGTTTTCGATAACGCCGATTTTGTCAGAAACTTTAGCGCCACCAAGGATTGCGATCATTGGGCGTTTTGGTTCTTCAACAGCTTCACCGATAAATTTGATTTCTTTGTCCATTAAGAATCCAGCAACTGTTGGAATACCAGTTGAAGCGATTCCTACGTTAGAAGCATGTGCGCGGTGAGCTGTACCGAAAGCATCGTTTACAAAAACATCACCTAATGAAGCCCAATATTTACCTAATTCTGGGTCATTTTTGCTTTCTTTTTTACCATCAACATCTTCAAAACGAGTGTTTTCAAAAACAACAACTTCGCCGTCTTTCATGTTGCTGATTGCGTCTTCTAATTCTTTTCCACGAGTTTCAGGTACGAAAGTAACTTCTTTACCTAATAATTCGCCTAAACGTTTAGCAACTGGTGCTAAAGATTTACCTGCTTTATCTTCTTCAGCTTTCACACGTCCTAGATGAGAGAAAAGGATTGCTTTTCCGCCTTGTTCAAGCACGTAGTTGATTGTTGGCAAAGCAGCTTTGATACGTGTATCATCAGTGATCACGCCATCTTTCAAAGGAACATTAAAGTCAACACGGACAAGAACTTTTTTATCTTTTAAGTCGATATCTTTTACTGTTTTCTTAGCCATTTTGTTTCCTCCTAAATAAACTTGTTATCAAAAAAAGCGGAGAAGCGCGATTGCTTCCCCGCTTTTAAGTGTACTTGTTTAAATTTACACTCGTACGTGTTTCTTATAGTTTAGCGAAGTATTCTAAAGTACGTACTAATTGTGCAGTGTAAGACATTTCGTTGTCGTACCAAGCAACAGTTTTAACTAATTGTTGGTCGCCTACTGTCATTACTTTAGTTTGAGTTGCATCAAACAATGAACCGAAAGTCATACCTACGATATCTGAAGAAACGATTTCGTCAGTGTTGTATCCGTAAGATTCGTTTGCAGCTTCTTTCATAGCTTCGTTAACTTCGTCAACTGTTACTTTTTCGTTAAGAACAGTTACTAATTCAGTTAATGAACCAGTTGGAACAGGAACACGTTGAGCAGCTCCGTCTAATTTACCGTTCAATTCAGGGATAACTAAGCCGATAGCTTTAGCAGCACCTGTTGAGTTAGGAACGATGTTTGCAGCAGCAGCGCGTGCACGGCGGAAGTCACCTTTAGGGTGTGGTCCGTCTAGAGTCATTTGGTCACCTGTGTAAGCGTGGATAGTTGTCATTAATCCTTCAACAACACCAAATTTGTCGTTCAATGTTTTAGCCATAGGAGCTAAACAGTTAGTAGTACATGAAGCACCTGAGATAACTGTTTCTTTACCAGTTAATGTTTCGTGGTTAGTGTTATAAACGATTGTTGGAACATCGTCTCCACCAGGAGCAGAGATAACAACACGTTTAGCACCAGCTGTTAAATGTTTTTCAGCAGCTGCTTTAGAAGTGAAGAAACCAGTACATTCTAGAACGATGTCTACGCCTAGTTCGCCCCATGGTAATTCTTCAGGGTTACGGTTAGCTAAAACTTTAACTTCTTTACCGTTAACGTTGAAAGAACCTTCATGAACTTCAACTGTTCCGTTGAAACGTCCTTGAGTTGTGTCATATTTTAACAAGTGTGCTAACATTTTAGCATCTGTTAAGTCATTGATTGCTACTACTTCGATTCCATCTACATCTTGGATACGACGGAACGCTAGACGTCCGATACGTCCAAAACCATTAATACCTACTTTAACTGTCATTTAAGATTTCCTCCTTATGAAAATCAAAAAAATTTTTATTTTAAAGGGTTACCCCTTTTAAAATCTCATTTGCTGCGGCCTCATCTGTGATCAGCCACGTTTGTTTTGGTGCATTTTTCATATACGCTCGGATTGCTTTGGCTTTTGTTTTTCCACCAGCAATCGCAAGGATGATTGGTACCTGTGTTAAATCTTTCAGTTCGATGCCGATTCTTGGAACCTTGTAAACAACTTCTCCATTTTCGTTAAAGAAATAACCAAAGGATTCCGCTACAGCATTCGCCTGCTTCAACATGATTAACTCTTCTTCAGTCATTTTTCGGCGGGCTGCCATATGCAACGCACGTCCAATACTATGAATAACACAATTTGCCTGACTTATCAAGTTTAACACTTCTTGAATAGATGGTTCATTGAGTAAAGAATTGTAGGTAGCTAAACTTAGTTGCTCTGGAACATACAATGCCCGATGATCCCCATTTGTGTTAGCTGCCATTCTGGCACTAACTGAATTCGCTTGTACGGTAACCGCCTCACCAATTCCCCCTCTTGCAGGAACAAACAAGTTATGTCGTTTCTTGTTTTCCAAATTCGTCAACTGTTCAGCAACCACAGCCATTGTGGTTCCTCCCATTACGGCAATGATATTTTCACCTTCTGGAAGTAATAAGTTCAAGGATTCATTTAAAGCTTCACCAAAAGCATCTGTCACTTTTGATTGTGCGTCACTATTCCCCGAAACAACGATACAACGTTGATTGCCAAAATACTCAGCCAGTTTTTTTTCTGTCTGATGCATTCCTAAAAGCTGATCCATGAAGTTTTCAAGACTTTGATAAACTTCCTCACCTTTCGTGGTCAACGTCATGCCACTTTTTGACGTATCGATTAGTTGAAGATTTTTCAAAAGATCTGTTTCTGTTCGCAAAACTCGCTCTGTTATCCCCATACTTTCAGATAAGCTACGTCGACCAATCGGCTGCATCCAATAAATATTACGTAAAATTTTATAGCGTTCTTGAAGAACTTCGATAATATCTGGTGCAACGGACTCAATCATTTTCAATTCATCTAGCATAGCGATCTCCTTAGTTGGACGATAAACGTCCAATGTAGACTCAAAACGACCCATGTACGACAAAAAAATAAAATTGATTGTTTTACTTTCTTTTTTATGAAAAGGAAAACCTCAACCTCACATGCGTTAGTCTAACAGTTTCTTCCTAACTTTTCAACTAAAAAAGACTAGAAAAGTAAAATACTTTTACTAGCCCTCTTTTTTTTATTTATCATACCGTTTTCTTTTTGATGAACTCGGGATTCCTAAAAGATCTCGATATTTTGCAACGGTTCTTCTGGAAATCACAACTTCTTCTTTTTTTAGAAGTTCAACTAACTTTTGATCCGATAATGGCTTTGCTTTATCTTCCAGATCAACTAACTCTTGTAGTTTTTTCTTTGCCATTTCTGTGGATAAATCTTCCGACCCAGTCGTATTGTTGTTTGCTATGCGGGTTGTAAAAAATTTTTTAAGTTCAAAAATGCCAAAAGTTGTTTCCAAATATTTTCCGTGAACAGCTCGACTCACAGTTGATTCATGGACATTGATTTCAGAAGCCACTTCTTTTAAGGTCAATGGTTTGATTGGTCGATTAACATCGGTGAAAAATTCTTTTTGGCGAGAAACGATTACTTGTGCCACTTTTAAAATAGTATCACCGCGTTGCATCATTGTTTTTTTTAGCCAATCAAATTCTTGCTTACGTTCTTTTAAATACGTAGCTGTTTCTTTGTCTGCTTTTTGATTCATTTGTTTGAAATAGGTTTCTTGAAAACGAATATTCGGCTGACTTGCTCGATTCGAAACTACTTGCACTTCGTTGTTGCTATGAACCAAAACCTTCACATCTGGAATGATATACAGTTCATTACTGTTGTCAAAGATCCTACCTGGACTTGGTGATAAAGTTTGAAGATAATCAAATACTTTTTGAACTTCACTAAGTTCGATTGAAAATTTTTGTGCGATCTCTTTCCATTTTCGTTGGACTAGTTCATCAAAGCATTCTTCCAAAACAATGTAAGCTAAAGCTGGAGCAAAATCATCTCTTTCAGTTTGTAACATCAAACATTCTTGAAGATTTCTAGCACCTACACCTGCCGGCTCTAGTTGTTGAATTAACGTCAATGCATCTAATAGTTGGATTGCTGATGCACCCGTGTCTTCGGACGCATCGGCCAAATCAATTGTCAAAAAACCATTTAAATCAATGTATTCAATCAAATATAAAATCATTTTACGTAAAAATGTGTCACGATAATTCAAATGTACTTGATCGATCAATGATTCAAACAACGAGCCTTTTGTATCAGGAATTTGATTAAGATAGCTTGTCTCTTCTCCATCATAATTGTTACTTGTTTTTTTGTAGTCCGGTTGCCATTCAGGCTCGACTACTTCAACCAAAGGATTTTCTAGCGCCTGATTTTCAACAAAGGCTAATAATTCTTCACTATTATATTGGAGGATTTGGATTGATTGCTGCAATTGCTGAGTCATAGCCAATTTTTGCGTTTGTTGTTGTTTTTGTGAAAAATTCTGTTGAAATTTCATTTTTTTGCCTTATCCCCTTGTAAATTATTTTTTGGTTGGTTACAATTATGCCAGTGCTTGCGTCCTTAGTGTAGTGGATATCACGTAAGATTCCGGTTCTTGAGACGGGGGTTCGATTCCCTCAGGACGCGTTCAATAGCCATTTTAGCATAATTTAAACATCTTTGCTTTCTATATTTAAAAGAAGAGGTTATGACAGAAGCAGTTGGCTTCTCCTTTTCTTGTGGAGTTTCGACTTACTTTCGAGGAAGTCGCGTCTGAAACATCATGTATTGAAACAGAGGCTGTGACAAAAGTATTGTCACAGCCTCTGTTTGTTCTCTTTTACCATCGACAAAAAAACCAACCAGCTATTTCCCAGCTAGTTGGTCCTGATCTTTCTATACATTTCTACAATTAGAATGCATTGCTCTTCAAGCGAAAGATTCGTTACTCTGTTTTTTCAGAAAATTCTTCATTGTCATACTCATCATCATCATCGTCGTCATCGTCTTCGATAATGCTCAAGTCTTCTTCAATGTTTCCTGGTAATACTTCTTCATCGTCGCTATTGTCATCCGCACCGATTTCTTGTAAATCAGAGTTGTACGCCGCGATTTCTTCATCGTCGTCATCATCATCTTCAAATAGATCATCGTCATCTTCATCAGACAAGTCAGTATCTTCTGGATCATCATCGTTATAGTCGATTGCATCTTCATCATCATTGATAAAGGCATTCACTTTTTTGCGTTTGCGGCGACGAGGTTTATCTTCATCTTCTTCGTCAATTCCATGATTTACTTCTTCATCAATTGAATCAATTGCATACCATGAGCGCAAGCCCCAACGGTTGTCACCTAAAGAAATAAAGCTGCCGTCAATATTTAAGTCAGTATAAAACTGTGCTAATGAATCACGAATATCTCCATCTGTTTTGCCAAGATAGTTTTGGATTTGATTAACTAAATCAGAAAAATCCATCACATCACCATGTTGTTCTAAAATCGCATGTGCAACTTCGATCATTGATAATTCGTTTTTGTTTGCACCTTCAAATACACTAATTTCCAATCAGGACACGTCCTTTCACAGTCTATCCCTTATCATACAAAATCAACGATAAAAAATCAAACTTTTCTTTTAAATTATGCTGTAAAATCTAAGGTCAAATGATATTCACCTAGTTTTTCTTCGCTCATAAATAGATCGTAAGCAATCACAATATTTCCTGAGGCCGGTCGATCTTTTAAACTAACATGCAGTTCGTTGGTAAATGTTTGAATCAAAATCATTCCGTAAGGTGTCTTATAGGCTGTTTCTAAACGTTCTTTGTAGCCAAATTTTAGACGCATTCGCATTTCCCCAGCACGAATTAACTGAACATGACCATCAGGAATGATTTTGATCGTCACAGGAACTTCTTGTCCTGTTTCTTCTTGAACTTCTTTATACCGTATGTATAACGTATCACCAATTTTTACCATTTGACCCGTTAAATCAAAATAAAAGTCTTGCACTTCCCCTTGCTGTTTCACTTTTGTACGTAGTTTTATTGAAATCGGTGTTCCTTGTGATAAATCCATCTCGCATTCTCCTTTACTTCTCATAGGCTTATTGTTCCCAGTTTCTGCTATTTTGTCAACCAACTTGTATATTTTTTATCTTTTTGCTTTTTTCACCCTTCTTTAGCCGCTGTTAGTTCTTCTAATAAGAAGCGTACCTAAAAACTTCTGACTGTTTTTGAGGTATACTAGGAGAGAACTAAGGGAACTAACTGAACAAGGAGTTGATGAAATGAATCCTCCTATTTTATTGGATCAAGACATCTATCAGGGCAATGACTTTTCCCCTTTTGCATTGACCGATTTATTAACCGCTGAAACGAAGAAACAGCAACAAACATTTCTTCATTTCTGGCAATATAACAAAACAGTGATTTTTGGAATGAAAGATACCCGCACACCTTTCTTTACTGAAGGTGTTCAATCCATTCGCAAAGCGGGATATACGCCTGTCGTACGAAATTCAGGAGGCTTAGGTATCGTTTCTGATACTGGTATTTTGAATGTTTCCTTGCTATTTCCACAAACAGATGATAAAAAAATTTCAATTGATGATGGTTACGAACGAATGTTAGCTTTGACCAGAAAAGCTTTTCCTGAAGCAGCCATTGAAGCTTTTGAAATTTCTGACTCCTATTGTCCTGGAACGTATGATTTGAGTATCTCTGGGAAAAAATTTGCTGGAATTGCACAACGCCGAATCAAAAACGGGATTGCCGTCATGATGTATCTAAGCGTCAATGGGAATCAACAGGCACGCGGCGAATTGATGCGAAGCTTTTATCAAGTCTCACTAAAAGAAGCTTTTGGTACAGATGGCTATCCTGCTGTTAAACCAGAAAAAATGGCGAATCTTAGCGACCTTTTACAGCAACAATTGACCGTCTCTGAGGTTAAAATCCGCTTAGCAACTGCTTTTCAAAACCTTATGGGGCAATCTGTGCCTCTCATTCCCCTTTCTTCTACTGATTGGTTACAAAACTATATTTCAGCAGATGAATGGGAAACACAGCTAGCACGAATGGCTGACAGAAATTCTATCTTAAAGGAGCAACAGTATGACAATTCCTTATAAATACCAAGTTCTTCCTATTGAAAAGGTATTTCGTGATCCTGTCCATAATTATGTCCATGTACAGCATCAAGTTATTTTGGACTTAATCAACTCAAAAGAAGTCCAGCGACTACGACGCATTAAGCAATTAGGTACAGCTTCATTTACTTTTCATGGTGCAGAACACAGTCGCTTTACACATTCATTAGGTGTGTATGAAATTTCCCGACGAATTTGTGATATCTTTTCACGGAACTACTCGAAAGAAAAAATTGGTGAAAATGGCTGGGATGACAAAGAACGATTAGTTACGCTTTGCGCGGCACTTCTTCATGATGTCGGTCACGGTCCTTACTCACATACTTTTGAACATATTTTCCATACGGATCATGAAGCAATTACCGTAGAAATCATTACTTCACCAGAAACAGAAGTTTATCAAATCTTGAATCGAGTGGAAGATGGCTTTCCCGAAAAAGTTGCAAGTGTGATTCAAAAAACGTACCCCAATCCACAGGTTGTTCAAATGATTTCTAGTCAAATCGATGCCGATCGTATGGATTATTTATTGAGAGATGCTTATTACACAGGGACTGAATATGGAACTTTTGATTTGACTAGGATTTTACGAGTGATTCGTCCCTACGAAGGTGGTATCGCCTTTTCAATGAATGGAATGCATGCTGTGGAGGATTACATTGTTAGTCGTTACCAAATGTACGTTCAAGTTTATTTCCATCCAGTTTCTCGTGGAATGGAAGTCATTTTAGAACACCTACTTCATCGGGCACATGAACTTTATTTGGAAGACTCTGCTGCATTTGAAATGCATGCACAACTGTTGCTTCCTTTCTTGGCTGAATCATTTACGTTAGATGATTACTTGAAACTTGACGATGGCGTATTAGGGACTTATTTTACACAATGGACAGAAGCAACTGATCCGATTTTAAATGATTTAGCAAAACGATTTTTAAATCGAAAACCATTAAAATCTGCCACTTTTTCCGGTGATCGCAACTCACCACTAATCGAAGAACTCACTCTATTAGTTGAAAAAGTGGGGTACAATCCTGTGTACTACACCGCAATCAATTCTAGTTATGATTTACCTTATGATTTCTATCGTCCAGAGCAAAACCGACATCGTACCCAAATTGAGATTTTGAGAAATGACGGAACTTTGATAGAATTATCCAAGGTTAGCCAATTAGTTGCTGCTTTAGCTGGTCAAGAACAAGGTGACGAACGGTTCTTCTTCCCAAAAGAAATGGTTGATCCCACTTTGAGAAACCATTATGATCTCTTTGATGAAACATATCAAGAATTTGCCAGTCACATTCAAAATGGCGCACTAATTGAAAATAAGTAAGAAAAATGTTGGAGGAAATTATGTCTATCAAATTAATCGCTATCGACATCGATGGCACGTTGTTAAATGATCAACGTGAATTAACAACGGAAGTCAAAGAAGCAATTCAACAAGCAGACAAACAAGGAGTAAATATTGTCTTATGTACGGGTCGTCCATTACCTGGTGTCAGAGAACAACTCGAAGCATTAGAATTATTCAAAGACACAGACTATGTCATCACTTATAATGGTGCTTTAGTTCAACAAACGAAAACAGGAAACATCATCGCGCGTCACGGATTGACTCACGAAGACTTTTTAGAAATCGAAGTGATGGCGCGTCGAGTTGGCAGCCACTTACACTCAATTGATGAAAAAGCAATCTACACACCAAACCGTGATATTAGCCCTTACTCTGTCCATGAGTCTGGCCTTGTAAACATGCCGTTGAAATATCGTACCCCTGAAGAAATGACACCTGACATGAATATTGTCAAAATGATGATGATCGACGAACCTGAAATCTTAGATGCAGCAATTGCGCGTCTTCCTCAAGAATTTCGTGATAAATATACAACGGTTAAAAGTGCACCTTTTTACTTTGAAGTCTTGAATAAAGAAGCCAATAAAGGAGCCGCAGTTGCAAACTTAGCACAACATCTTGGCATCAAGCAAGACGAAGTCATGGCAATTGGCGACAATGAAAATGATTTGTCAATGATCGAATATGCTGGTCTTGGAGTAGCCATGGAAAATGCTTTAACCATCGTAAAAGAAGCAGCCAACGCACTAACAGCTTCAAATGAAGAACACGGCGTAGCTGAAGCAATCAAAAAATATGTGCTAAACTAAGCCAGCTGCATCACTTATTTGAGCAACTACTATTCCCAAAAAATTAGTAAGGTGAATCAGCAAAAAGGGCTGTGACAAATGGATTGTCACAGCCTTTTTTGCTGAATAAATGGCGTTCCTAAAGCAATTTCAAGTAATAAATCTACCCTTACTAAAATTATGTGAAGTTGTTTTTAGAAACGACGTTCTTATTACTTGAAGTTAACTCCTTTGTGCCACAACTTTTTTACTTTCCTCAATGAATCACAAGCCAGAACTAAACTTTTAATAACCATCTGTTAAGTAAATCTTCTAAAATAGACGTTGAAGTTTTAAACAACTTAATTCTGTACTTACGATTTTAATTTTTTGTTTCAATTTCTTGTTCAACTTTATATTTGTCCTCTAGCCATTTTTTAACCGCCCATTGATGGCTACCTCTCTTCAGCTTCACAATCGCATCCGCAGGAGTTACCCACCAAATACGGTTTGTTGTTTCAGTAGGCTCCCCAATTTTTTCCCAACTTTTAGCAACATAAAAATAACCAGGGTTGTAATAATAGGTCGCGCGGTAGTTGGAATAAAAATATTCATCTGCTTGTCCTAAGAAACAATCAATGACTACCGTGATGCCAAGTTCTTCAATCATCTCACGAGCAATGGCTTCTTCTTTGGTTTCTTGTCCCTCAATTTCTCCGCCAGGTAGGAAAAATGCGCCATTTGGTGCCTCAACCAAAGCTATTTCTGTTTCTTTTTCTACAATGATATATGCAGCATAGCGTGTTTGATAGCTGGCTGACTGTTTCTTTTCTCCAAAAACTGGATAATCCATTCATTTTCCCACCTTTTTCTTTTTATTTTACATGAGAGTTTTCTCATGAACAAGCACCAATATTTATTTTTCTTGTTATTCTTTGCTATCATGAATAAAAAAGAAAGGAAGTTTTTATTTATGAAAATGGCACACACTTGCGTCCGTGTAAAAGACCTTGACGCATCTCTTGAATTTTATCAAACTGCGTTTGGCTTTGAAGAAAGTCGCCGTCGTGATTTTCCAGAAAATAAGTTCACTCTTGTTTACTTAACTTTGCCGGGAGATGATTACGAACTAGAATTGACGTACAACTACGATCATGAAGCATATGATCTAGGAAACGGTTATGGCCATATTGCAATTGCTGCAGATGATTTGGAAGCATTACATGAGAAACACCAAGCTGCTGGTTTAAATATAACTGACTTAAAAGGATTGCCGGGAACTGCTCCTTCTTATTACTTTGTTATCGATCCTGATGGTTACAAAATTGAAGTTATTCGTGGATAATCCACTCACTTAAAAAGAGCTAACCTAGATAGAAAAAACGCCTAAAATTCGTTTTGAAAACGTTGATTTTAGGCGTTTTTTTTGAAATGTGTTAAGAACGACGGTTTTTTTATTTTTTCCCAGTTTCTTTTTTGTTTGGAGTATCGTCAAAAAAGTACTATTTTTATTTGACTTACCCAATCATCACACTTTCTTCTGGATATTTGATTTTTATTTCTTGCTGATGAACTTTTTTCATCAATGAAAAAGCAATCGTCAACACGCCAACGCGCCCAGTATAC
Organism: Enterococcus thailandicus; assembly: GCF_001886265.1. Taxonomy (GTDB): domain Bacteria; phylum Bacillota; class Bacilli; order Lactobacillales; family Enterococcaceae; genus Enterococcus_B; species Enterococcus_B thailandicus. The sequence continues at coordinate 59,399 of NZ_JXLE01000005.1, read as the reverse complement.
ATCAATGCCATAATCAAAATTTTCCCAACAACTGATAAATCTGGCGTCAATCCCATTGTCAAACCAACCGTGCCAAAAGCAGAGAAGACCTCAAATGCGATATATTCAAGCCCCATTTTTTCTGGTACATATTCTGTAATTGATAAAATCATTACTGCCACCACACAAAGAGTCAGTGTTAAAAAAAATAAAGTCAACGCACGCAAAATAGTTGGTTGTCGTATCGTACGTCCAAAAATTTCAGCTCTTGTTCTCCCTTTAAACATTGAACGCATTTGCGCTAGCAACACACCCAAAGTGGTTGTTTTAAGTCCCCCCGCAGTTGAACCAGAAGTTCCACCGATGTACATCAAAAACATGGTTAGGATCAAACCAGCATGGCTCATCTTAGAATAATCAATCGACGAATAACCTGCCGTTCGAGGTGTCACGCTTAAAAAGAATGTATTAACTATCCGATTACTAAAATTGCCTTGTAAAAAGTTTGCTCCATTTTTTTCCGTAAAAAGAAAAACGAAAAAACTACCTACTAACAAAATACTCGTCATACTTAAAGCAATTTTTGAGTGTAAACTGATTTTTTTCGTTTGATGAAAGGTCAACAAGTCACGCCAAACAATGAACCCTAATCCACCAGCAATAATCAATATTGAAATCACGAGTAATAAATAATTATTTTCTTGATGTGCAACCAGGCTCTCGCCTAACAAATCAAATCCAGCATTACAAAAACTAGAAATAGCATGAAAAATACCATACCAGCTTCCCTTAATCCAACCAAATTCAGGAACAAACACGATTGATAATGCCACGGCACCTACTAGCTGGATTACTAAAGCAAACTTAAAAATATAAAGCATCAAATCGGTTACACCAGCCATTTTTTCTAAATTCAACGCTTCTTTTAACACAATACGTGTACTCAAACTAATCTTTTTTCGAGCAAGCATGAAATATAAAATTGGCACCATCATAAAGCCTAATCCACCAATTTCAATTAAAATCAGCAAAACCAGTTGTCCCAAACCATTCCAATGTTCGACAGTATTTAAAGTAGTCAGTCCGGTAACACAAATCGCCGATGTCGCTGTAAACAGCGCATCCAGATAGTTGGTTGCCTCCCCACTTCGACTAAAAAATGGCAGGGATAATAAGCTTCCTCCAGTAAAAATCAGCGCAAAAAAACCGAAAGCTAATAATTGTACCGCTGATAATTTTTGAAAAAGTTGAATCAATCGTGTCTTCAAGCAAGTTCACTGCCTTCCTGTTCGTCTTGTGCTAGTTCATTTTTGAGAAAAAGAGACTTGATTTTCATCAACTCTCTTTTTTCGCTTACGCGGAATTGTAGCTACTATGAATGGCTACTTCCCATATCCTTGATTTTGATTAAACGAGTAACTTCTGCACGTTCATTTTCTTCGAGTTTCATTTGAATGTAATAAATCGTTTCTTCCAACTGAGGAATCGTCATGTACTCTAAAGCATTTACTCTTCGTCGTGTTTTTTCAATTTCGCTTGCCATCAACTGACACGTTTTTTCGATTTCCGTTAATGCTAACAGTTTAGGCAACACACTCGTAAATTGTTCAATTGCTTGATCTAGTTCTGCATTGGAGTTTAAATAGCCATATTCTAACGGCGCTTCTCCCAGTCGGTCATCATATTGAAAGTTCATCACAGGTACCTTGACGCTCATAATATTTTTTTCAGTCACTGCTAATTCCATCGTTTCGGCAGGTAGCACAAACAATTCTTCAATGAAGGCTTCATTGATTGATGCATTCGCAAGAACCACATTTGCCATGGCAGCCTGTAACTCAGCTTCCATTTCTTGACGAAGCTGATGATTTTTGCGAACGAGTAGAATAAACTGACGCATCAATTCATCTTGCTTATCTTTCAGTAATTTGTGTCCACGAGTAGCCGTTGTTAACTGTTTTTTTAAACGAGTAAACTCCATACGCGTTGGATTCACCGTTAGTCTTGCCATTAGCGCACTTCCTTTTCAGGTAAATATTCCTCTAGCAACTCTTCTTTGATTCGCTTTAACTCTGTCCTTGGTAACATCGAAAGTAATTCCCAACCTAGGTCAAGGGTTTCAAAAATTGAGCGATTCGTGGTAAATCCTTGATTGATGTACTCTTCTTCAAAACGGTTCGCAAATTTTGCATAGATTTTATCCACATCAGACAACGCCGACTCACCTAATACGATTGCAAGTTCTTTCGCTTGCTTTCCTTGCGCATAAGCTGCAAATAATTGATTCATCGTAGCTGCGTGATCGACCCTTGTTTTGCCGGCACCCGTTCCTTTATCCTTTAGTCGAGATAAGGAAGGTAACACATCAATCGGCGGCTGAATCCCACTCTTATACAATTCTCGTGATAAAATAATCTGCCCTTCTGTGATATAACCTGTCAAATCAGGAATCGGATGCGTTTTGTCATCTTCTGGCATCGTCAAAATCGGAATCTGAGTGACAGAACCCTTTACGCCACGAATTCGACCAGCACGTTCAAATAACGTTGCTAGATTCGTGTATAGATACCCTGGATAGCCACGACGTCCTGGAACCTCTCGCCGTGCCGCAGAAATTTCGCGCAAAGCTTCCGCATAATTGGTCATGTCTGTCATAATGACCAAGACATGCATCCCTTTTTCATAAGCTAAATACTCTGCTGCTGTCAATGCCATTCGTGGTGTAGCGATCCGCTCAATTGCAGGATCGTTAGCCAGATTCATAAACATGACACTTCGATCAATTGCACCCGTTTGACGAAAGTCTTCCATGAAAAATTCTGCTTCCTCAAATGTAATCCCAATTGCGGCAAAGACGACAGCAAAATCTTCCGCTTCATTCAGTACCGTTGCTTGTCGAGCAATTTGAGCGGCCAATTCTTTATGTGGGAGTCCTGAACCAGAGAATACAGGTAATTTTTGTCCTCTTACTAACGTATTCAAATGATCGATTGCTGAAATACCAGTTTGAATAAATTCATCGGGATAATCTCGTGCAACTGGATTGATAACTTCCCCATTAATATCGACTTTTTTCTCTGCCAAAATTTCTGGACCATGATCTTTCGGGCGACCTAGACCATCAAAGACTCTGCCAATCATGTCTTCAGAAACACCAAGTTCTAACGGATGCCCAAGAAATCGTACAGCAGAATCTCGCAGATTAATACCACTAGTTCCTTCAAAAATCTGAACCATTGCTTTGTCTTCTTGAACTTCTAACACTTGTCCTCGGCGAATTTCACCATTTTGCATACGAACTTCAATCAGCTCTTCGTACTTTACACCTGCTACTTTTTCTACCGCCATCAAAGGACCAACTACTTCACCAATCGTTTGGTATTCTTTAATCAACAGTCATTCCTCCTTCCACAATGATTTTTTGGATTGTTTCTTTCGTTTCAACCAATAGTGCATCAAGCTGCTGGATTTCAGTTTCTGGTATATATTTACTTCGTGCAATTCGGTCACGAAGGACAACCGTTCCTTCCATAATTTCAGTTAAATATGAACCTACAGACAGCGCACGACGCGCTTCTTGTCCAAACGTTAAAATCAGTTGCAACATTTTGAACTGTTTTTCTCTTGAAGTAAATGTATCAACATCATCAAAAGCATTTTGCTGAAGATAGTCTTCTCGAATTGACTTTGCAACTTCCAAAGTCAAACGATCATTATCAGAAAGTGAATCAATCCCAACTAAACGAACGATTTCATTTAATTGTTCTTCCTCTTTTAATATACGCATGCCTTCTGTAACCATTTTTGACCAGTCTGCTTGCAATACTTGATCCAAATATTGACCAACTTCCGTCGAATACAAAGAATAACTTTGCATCCAGTTGATTGATGGAAAATGACGACGTTGTGCTAGGTTAGCATCTAACCCCCAGAAAACTTTCACCACACGCAATGTATTCTGTGTCACAGGCTCAGAAATATCTCCACCTGAAGGAGAAACGGCACTGATGGCTGTAATGCTACCTTCTCGAGGCACTGAACCAAGAGTCATTACTCGCCCTGACCGCTCATAATATTCTGCTAAACGCGAGCCCAGATAAGCTGGATACCCCTCGTCTCCCGGCATTTCTTCCAATCTACCACTCATTTCTCGTAAAGCTTCCGCCCAACGAGAAGTAGAATCTGCCATGATTGCCACATCATACCCCATATCACGGAAATACTCAGCAATTGTAATGCCTGTATAAATCGACGCTTCTCGTGCCGCAACTGGCATATTTGATGTGTTTGCAATTAAAACTGTACGTTCCATGATGGATTCACCAGTATTTGGATCAATCAATTCAGGAAATTCATTTAAGACATCCGTCATCTCGTTTCCACGCTCGCCACAACCAACATAAACAACCATATCAACATCTGCCCATTTAGCAATTTGATGCTGCACAACTGTTTTTCCAGCTCCAAATGGTCCGGGAACAGCTGCTGCTCCTCCCTTTGTCACTGGGAAGAAAGTATCAATCACTCGTTGTCCAGTAATCATAGGCGCTTCTGGGTTGCGTTTTTCCTTAATTGGTCGACTTCGTCTCACTGGCCATTTTTGCATCATCGTTAATTCTTGACTTCCTTGTTCAGTTTCAAGAACACATACAGCTTCATCAATCGTGAAATTTCCTGACGCTAATTGGCTGATTTTCCCACTGATTCCATTTGGAACCATGATTTTATGTTGGATTACTTTCGTTTCAGCCACAGTTCCAATTACATCCCCCGCAACGACAAACTCTCCTACCTCAGCTGTTGCTTCAAACCACCATTTTTTCTCATGATCTAAAGCTGGTAGTTGTACACCCCGACCTAAAAAATTACTTTGGGTGATTTCCATGAAGGTATCCAACGGGCGCTGGATACCATCAAACATTTGAGAAATAATTCCTGGTCCCAGTTCAACAGACAGTGCTTCGCCCGTTGAACGTACTGGTTCACCTGGTCCAATTCCTGATGTTTCTTCATAAACTTGGATTGAAGCGACATCACCACGCATTTCAATGATTTCGCCAATAACCCCAAGTTCTCCTACTAAACACATATCTTGAATGCTAGCATCACTCATATTTTCAGCCATAACAAGTGGTCCAGACACTTTGATAATTCTTCCAATTTGCAAATCATTCGCTCCTTTTCCCTACTATAAAATATTTTGACCTACGGCTTTTTCAACATTGTTTTGAATTTCAGTTAAGCCAATCTTCTCTGTTCCTTGATAATTAGGAATCAATACGATTGCTGGTATCAGTTGTTCTTGGTAGCGAGCAATTACTTCTGGGATGGAAGTCGCACATTGTTCTGTGACATAGATTACACCATAGCCCTCTTTTGCCATTTGCTCCACGAGTCGACGTACATTCTGTGGATTTGTTTCAAAGTGAACATCAAAACCAACTAACTGAAAAGGTAAGACAGATGCCTTGTCACCAATTACACCAATTTTATGTCCCATAGACTGTCCTCACCCGCTCTCTGATTTGTTCTGTACTAAATTGGCTACGTTTACCAACTGCTAACAAACGCAAATTTTTTCCTTCTACTTCTTTTGCATTTAAAAAAGCAAGTAATGGTAATGGACCAAAAGCCTGTGTTTGCGCCTCTTGATAAAGGGAGGAAAGGTAATCATCCTTCAAACGTTCCAAAGTAATTAGATCAATTTCTGTTTCTTTTAGTGCAGGGCGAATAATTTCTGCATAATCAGTTGTTAATAAAAAGCGAGTATATGCTTCTAATTCTTGACCAACAAAAGACAAAAAGATTTCCTTTTCGATGCCACCCGCACTTGAAAGAACAGTTGTCATAAATCCTTTCGTTCGATTTTGACTCAGTCCACGTGCCGTCGTTGTAATATTTGTGAGATCAATCAATGCAATGATTTCCGTTAACAGTTCCTTGTACCCAAGTTTCTCGCCAAGTCGGCGCTGTTCTGTTAGAAAATGACGATCATAAATCACATCAATTCCCTGTAAAATAGTTGCCCCTTCAAAATAATCAAACACTTCACGGATACTGGCAAGTAATGTCTCCGGTAATTCAGCAGAATCTTGTGTTCGAACCGCTTCTTTCATCATATCTAATGAATAGAAGCCGTCATCAATAAATAACTGATCCAGCTTTTTGCCTGTTAGCTCTGCCTTAGTTAAAACTTTCAAGTTATGGAAAGTAAAGCGCATCGTATAAATCCAAAGAATCTCTGGTTCAGGAACTCGTTCCTTTAGCCATGCAAACAATTCACTTTGTTCCTTTGCTAAGTTTTGTTCCAATTCGTATTCAAATCCCTCATAAACATAAGGTTGATAAATCGTCGTTTTCAATTGTTCGCCAAATGCGTCGATTGAAGGGGCTTGAATCAAACGCTCAAAATCTTCATTCGTCAATAATTCAAGCTCTCTCCCGCGAATCAAAGGATTTAATTCGTGATAGTTCATCGTTCCCCTCCTTAAGTAAACAATTGTTGTGCTAGTTCATACCCCATCGAGCCTCTTAGCTCCGTCACTAACCGACTAAACAAAAAATTGTATTGAATTCCTTTACTGTCCAAGACAAAACCAGCTTCATTTGGGATTACCTTTGGATCTTTAACTAATGTAAAGGGCAGTTTTTGAGAGAAATCTTTTATTTGCTCTTCCGTAAAAATATCTGCCGATTTTTCACCTACGCGAAAGATTACTTCTCCTTTTAATGCCAATGGACTTAAAGCTGTCTGTACAAATGCGAGAACATCTTGTGGTTTCCACGCTTCCATTTTCTCAATTGCTTCATCAAATAACTTATCTAAAAAAGCTTGTTTTTGATTTAGCATATCTTGTCGAGCTTCGACTTGCTGACGATTTTCTAATTGACGATAGTGTCGCTCTAATGACTCGAGTTGCTTACGCTCTTGTTGCTGAAAAGTAGTCGTTACTTGTTCTGATTTTTGTTTGAACACTTGCTCAATCTTTTTACGTTCAGCTGTCTCAAAAGCAGCACGTTCATTTGCTGCGTCTTCATTTATTTGCTTAATGATTTGTTCAATGGCATCCATTGATTCTCCTCCTTTACGTTTACGCGTTTAAAACTAATAAGAAAGAAATCACGAAGCCTAAAATCGCATAGGTTTCAACCATCGCAGCAAAAATAATTCCTTTCGTTGCATGTTCCGGTTTTTTCGCTAAAATTTGAATACCTGCTGCCGCCACTTTACCTTGTGCAATACCAGAAAATAATCCTGTAAATGCAATTGGTAAAGATGCACCTAGATAGCTCATTCCTTGAACAACAGATAGGTCGCCACTCAAGTTGATGAAAATCAAGAAAGCAATTACGAAGCCGTAGAGTCCTTGCGTTCCTGGTAACAATTGTAAAATCAGTGCCTGACCAAATTTTTCTGGTTGGCTAGTTGTCAGTGCTGCTGCTGCTTCACCAGTCATTCCCACACCTTTAGCTGAACCAATTCCTGAAAAAATCGTAGCCACGCCCATCGCTAATACTGCAAAAACAATTCCACCGTTATTTGTAATTAAGTAATCCATCATTTGTTAAAACTCCTCCATTATTCACTTTTTTTGTTTTCGATGATTGATGTTGACATATTTTTCTGCGGTTTTAAGTGGTTGAAATGCTCGCCCACCACCTGTATAAAACTTGCCAAAAAATTCGACATATTGTAACCGAGCACCATGAACATAGGCACTCAATAATGTTAAGAATAGATTTAATGCATGTAAGAGAACAATCAAAAACAAACCTGCACTAAATCGCGCTACTGGCGGCATAAATGCTACCAACATATTAAACGCGGCGGCGATACTTCCACCAGAAATCCCAAGTGCCATCAAACGAGTATAACTAACTAGGTCACCGATATAGCTCGTTAATCCGTATAGATTGTATACGCCCTTGGCAGCCCCTTTCGCTTTCGAAGTAGACTGAATGATTGGAATAATCACAATACAAAGCGCCGATAAAATCGCAATACTGCCTCCAAGATACAAAAATTGTTTTTGTTTTAACACAACTGCTCCGACTACAGCTAAGACAATTCCGATTAAGATACCTTGCCATGCAAATCCTTCGCTAATCGCATTTAAGTACGCTTTTCTCTTCAAGTTTTCTTTTGCTGAAACAAATAGACCAACTAAGATTTGAATCAAACCAAAAATAACTGATAAAATCAAAATCGTATTAACATCTTCTGTTGTTGATAAAATAGGAAATGGTAGTGGTAGACCAAAGATTGTTTTTGGTAACGCCATGCCGAAAAATGAACTGTAAATCAAGCCCCAGATAATCGTTGGGATAGATAAAATCTCAAAAAACTTAACAAATCTTGTAAGTCCACGTGGTAAAGTGACCCATTTTTGTAATAAGATCGAACCAATCAATAACAATAACCCATACCCAACATCTGCAACCATCATACCGAAAAAGACAAGATAAAACGGCATGAACCATGGCGTTGGATCAACTTCTTCGTATTTTGGTAAACTATACATCTCTGTTAGTAATTCAAATGGCTCGACTAGTGGATGATTGGTTAATTTTGTTGGTACTTCCATTTGAATTTCTTCGACTGTTGGTGACTCAAATTGAACATGAACAGCCGAAGCTGGAAGTTTTTCTGCTAAAGCTGTCATCAAATCTTCCTTTGTATCTATTCCAATCCAGCCTTGTAAAACAATCAGTTGCTTTGAACGCACAAATTGTTGCTTGACTCTTTCACGTTCAATCAGCGCTAAGGTCACTTCTTCCACCCATTCAAATTCACGAATCTTTTCACGATACAAACCAATCTTGGCAGCTAGTTCCTTTTGGTTAGTTTGCACTTCTAGCAATTGCTGTTTGATTTTGGTTAAAGCTTTGCTTGGCACTTCATCATAGGGATAATTACACACCGTTAAGCCATGCCGACCTGCAAGTTCTGCTACCTGTTCTGCTGCGTCTTGCAAAGTAATATACGCCAAGTAAACAGATTTTGGTGTAGAATAAATCTCTTCCAAATAAACAGGTAATTGTGCTACAGCTGTTTGAAAAGGCTCCAAACTAGTTGTTCCCATACTTCCCAAAACTAGAACTGTCTTTTGACTATGAAAAGTTGCAGGAATCACATCCAAGTATTGCCAATTTGAAAGATATTCCTCTTCTTCCGTTAGTTCTTTACGTCGTTCACTTAGCTTCTGCCACTGTTTTTTTAATTCCAAGATTTCTTGTAATTTTTTCAAAAAATCAGCTTCTGAATAAGCAACTTCTAATTCATGCAAAGAAAGTTCCGTTCGTTTTAAATGAACCAGCTTTTGTTGAGAATGACCATGATGCTCAATAAATTGAACCGCTTCACGAATTGATTGTAACCGTTGTTCTAATTCATGTTGACTCGTATTCTCAGTAAAAGTTTTGGTCTGTGGAAAGTAGGTATCGACCCAATGATTATTAGTCGTTTCTTGAAATAAATTGCGGAATTCAACTTGTTGAATTCCTTGGATAGCTTGTAAAACAGCTTCTTGGTTCTTCTGATCTGAAATGAGTGTGACTTTTTCCATCTTAGTGACGGACATATTCTTTCACCCTTTCAATAATTAGATCTATTGCATGTTCTTGATGTTCGGCATATTGTTCAGCTAGTGTTTGTTGAACCTGTTGGATTTCCTCATCTAACTGTTTTTGTTTGGTCTGAAGTGTTGCTTCTTTGATTTGTTTTTTCTCTGAAAGAAGTTGAGTCAATTCTTGTCTTTTTCTTTCCTCAATCACGTGAATCTCATCTTCTTTTTTCTTTGTTAACTGTTGCATCTCAGTACGCAAAACTTGCATCTGTTGTTCATTTTTTTCTTCCGCTTTACGAATCTGTTCCAAAATTTCTAACAAATCGTTCACATCCTTTCGATAAAAAAAAAGAGGTAACTGCCTTTCAAGTTCATTGAAAGCAGCTACCTCTAACGATATCTGTCTGGTAATCGAGCTACTTTCAACAACTGTTCTTCTCACCCCTTGAAGAACTTGATCCTTGAAAGCTTGCGCCCAACCTTTTTTATTTGAATTTGTCTTTCATTATAGCAAAATGAGGTAAATGTTCAACCATTTTCGGACGCTTTTTAATGGCGACTTACAAAAAAAGTCTAGCCAACCCTAATGGCATCAGGGTTTCAGTACCACAAAAAATTCAAAGTATTTCCACTTTTTTTCAAAAGTTGTTACAATCAGTTTAGTTACAGTCTGGAGGAACAACTATGCAACCTATTATTGGAATTGCCGGTAATCATTTAAATAAAGCAACAGATACTTTTCAAGGAAATGAAGTTACTTATACCCCACAAGGATTTGTTCAAGCAGTGAAACAAGCAGGTGGTTTACCACTCGTCTTTCCTATACTTGAACCAAGCTACGCAGCTGCCTTTATCAGCCGTGTCGATAAATTATTATTAGCTGGGGGACAAGATATCAGCCCTCAATTATATCAGCAAGATCCACATCCAAAGCTACAAGAAACTAACTTGAACCGAGATCTTTTTGAACAAGCATTGATCAAAGAAGCAATCAAACAAAAGAAACCCATTTTTTCTGTTTGCCGTGGTACACAATTAGTGAATGTCGTACTAGGTGGAACCTTGTATCAGGATCTTTCCCTCTATCCCAATTGGGCAGTTAAACACGAACAACAACCAACTGTGCCAACTTTTGCTACTCATGAAGTAAAGGTCTCTGCTAATAGTCTACTTGGTTCTTTGTTACCAGAATCTTATTTTGTCAATTCCTACCATCATCAAGCGATCAAAGATTTAGCTCCTTCATTGAAAGCAATCGCCATTGCAAATGACGGAATCATTGAGGCAGTCGAGAGTAAAAATCCCGAAGAAAAAATTTTTGGTGTTCAATGGCACCCTGAGTTGACACACCAAGTCAATCCACTGGATCAAAGTCTCTTCGATTACTTTGTCAATGAACTATAAAAAAGAGGTTGTGGCGCAAAGCGTTTAGCTCCGAAAAAATAATGAGCAACTGACAAAAATAGCATGCCATATTTTTAGGCAGTTACGAATTATTTCGAGGAACTGCTTGGGGAACACCGTGTATGAGGTTGTAAAAGAAGTGCCCAGCTCCAATAAATAAGAATAAATTACCAGAAATTGCTTCTCAAATTTTTGAGTAATTTGGGCTTATTTTGCAGGAGTTACTTCTTGAACACCGTGAATAAGGTTGTGGCGCAAAGCATTTAGCTTCAAGCAATAAGAATGCTTTTCTAAAAATAGTTTTCCATATTTTAAGAAAAGAGGACTTATTGCCGAAGGAGCTGCTTTGGGAACACCGTTTGTTAGAAAAAAGGAGATATGACAAGACTTTTGTCACATCTCCTTTTTCTAATTAATTCAATTATCTGGTTGGATAAATCTCTAGTAATTGATGTAGATGATTAATCTCTCGTTGAAGGACTCTTCCCTTAGTCGTAGTTCGATTTAAACGACGTGGCAACTGTTGATCAATCACCTTTTTAACATAGGTTCCCTCATCTGTCTGCGCTAATTGCTGTTCGATTGATACAAAGGGATAATGAGTGACTAACTGGAAACCATAAGAATTCAAAAGTAGTGAATAGCCAGCAATCCCCGTTGTTTTCTGATACGCTTTAGACAGTCCTCCATCAATCACAAAAACAGTTCCCTCCGCTTTGACTGGTGACTCACCTTTACAAACTTTCACAGGAGTATGACCATTGATAATCACTGAACCAGTCGATTTTATACCAAATGAGGACAAGACCTTTTGGCTAAACCATAACTCATTTCTCAAACGATAGTAGGCGTTACTTTTTTCCACATGGGTCTGTGTTTCTTCTAAAAAATAGCGTTCAAAGGTTGCCATTTTACTTTTTCCAAATAAAGGTGAAACCCGCCCACTCCAAGCATACCAAATATAATCCGTTGCTAAATCTTCACCAGAATCTGGTGTCTTTGCACTTTCACGAATTTTTTCTTCAAAAAATGTTAACAGCTCAACTCCTCCAACAACTTGCTCTTGCTCTAACGCTAAAAAGTTTCCCTTTTCATCCACTGGAATACACCCATGGAATAACAAATGGTCATTGTAAACGAGATACATCGCTCCTTTTTCCAATAAAAATTCCATGTGGTTCTTCATTCGTAGCGAGTGCTGAAAGGAATACATCAAACTATCAATTATTTGCTCCTCTTCTTTTGTCAATTGTTCAGGTGTTTCAGGGGAAATTGTTTGAAAGCAGGCACCTTTAATCGAATAGCTTGCTCCTTCTAAAGTAATTATTTCTTTTTCATAATCAATTTTGTGTAGAAGTTGGCGCTCGTCCATTTCAAATTCTGGTCTTCGCATGAGCAACTGCTCTTCAACTTTAAATTGCATAATCGCTAATGCTTGATGAACTTGTTCCAATTCACTTTGTTCAGAATCGGTCATAGTTTCGCTGTTTTTTGGTGTAAACACAGCATTTTTTTTATACGTTTGATGGGCAAACGAAAATAATGGTCGTAAATTAATCGCGTATTCTTTTTCTAACTCAAACAAATAATTATAGCGTGTTGCAATACGCAGTAAAGTCAACAAGCAAGCTTTTGAACCATAAAATGCACCTAACCATAAAATATCATGATTTCCCCACTGAATATCAATTGATGATTGTGTCATCAATCGATCCATCACTTTCGCCGCTTGTGTTCCGCGATCAAAAATATCACCAACAATGTGTAAATGATCGATCACTAACGTTTGAATCGTTAACGCAAGTTTTTCTAAAAAACGATCGACTTCTCCTAACCGTACAAGTTGTTCAATCACTTTTTGTGCGTAAGCTTTCTTTCCTTGTAACCGATTATCTAAGTACAAAAGTTCTTCGATAATATAGCTGTATTCTTTAGGTAAACTTTTTCTAACTTTAGACCGAGTATATTTAACTGAGGTAAATCCCAAGAGATCAATCAACTGTACGACTAGTTGTTCCTTTTCTTGTTGAACGTACCAAGCTGTTCGTTGCACATATTCTGGGTAAGCAACAAACAAAGTTAACTGATTTCTTTCCTCTTCCGATAATTGATTTTCAAATAATTCGCGAACTTTTTCCTTCAAGTTTCCTGAACCAATTCGCAAAATATGATCGAAAGCAGGAAATTCACCATGAATATCGCTTAAAAATAATTCCGTTCCTTTAGGCAATTGTAAAATCGCTTCTAAATTAATGATTTCAGTTAAAACTGCTTCGGTCGTTGGAAATTTTTCTGACAATAATTCTAAATACGGATCCATCAATGACCCTCCTTAATCGGTATAGTTCATATTCTATTACCAATAAACTTTTTAAACAAGTTTAAAACAATCAAAATAGATAAAAACAAATAATTGGTCTATCCAAAAAAAGACTCAGACAAAACTGTCTGAGTCTTTGACTTAAATTCAGTTAGAAAGAGATGAACTGCTTTTTCTCACAAACGCAGTTTACCCTTTTTTCCGTTCATTTCTCATAATCGAAATTGATTGTTTCAATGAACTCCAAATGCCACCTTCACTATAAACAAGAACATTCGATTTATACATGTTTGCTGAAACGACTGTTAAGAAGAAAGTAATCAAGAGTAAGAGAATCAACGAAATCCATGCACCACCCAATCCCACTGTATCATTCGCCAAACGAATTGGCATAACATAAGAAGAAAGGAACGGGATATAAGAAGTAATCCGAATCACAATATTATTAGGATCTGATGCGCCAAGAATCAATCCCAAAAGATAACCACCTAATGAAAGATAAGTTACAGGTAGAATAGCTTTTGCGGTATCCTCTGCTTTATTGACCAATGAGCCACATAAAGCTGCCAACACAGAGAAAATCAGAATCCCTAAAATCATGAACGCTAATGAGAACCACAAGAATGGACCGAAGATATTCGTCAAAGAAATACCTGCCAAAATTTCTTTGACCATGTCCATATTCTTAAATTGTTGATATCCTACTCCAAAGATAACGCCATATAAGCCCATCTGTGTCAAAGCGACCAACAAAACACCGGTTAATTTCCCATAAAAATGTTTTTGTGCTGTCGTACTAGACAAAATAACTTCCATGATTCTTGTCCCTTTTTCCGACGCAATTTCTTGAGCAATGATTTGTGCATACGTCAAAATGATAATAAATAGCGTAATAGTGACCACATAACTTACCACATATTGCACAAGGGAATTATCTTCCCCAATAGTCATCTTCCCTTGGTCATCAAAGCTAACTTTTTGTCTATCCAACCCAGCCATCTCACTTAAACTTGCCACTTCTTGTGCAGAAAGCCCAAGTTGACTAGCACGAACAGTTGATTGAATACCTGTCAATTGTTGTTGAATCAACAATTGAGTACTTTGTCCCAGTGAATTTTCACTGTATAAAGTTCCTTTGACTTCATTATTAGCCATTGTAACGACTAGATAGGCATCAATTTTTTCATCTTCAAGTTGCTTTTGTGCTGATTTTTCAGAATCTACTTTTTCAAAACTAAATTCATCTGATTTTAGTTGGCTCATCTGTTCACTCAGTTGAGGATTCTCTGATAAAATACCGATTTTATTTACTTCACTATTATTCTGTGCAAAGTTCCCCGCCACATACATGATTCCCATCATAATAAATGGAACCAGAATCATCACTAGAAAGGAAATTGATTTTACATTTTTTAAATAAACATCTTTTGTAATAATCCAAAATTTACGCATCGAACTCACCTGCCTTCAGTTTGAAAATTTCTTCAAGAGTTGGCGGCTGTTGATTAAACATTGGGATATAGCCAAATTGTGTTGCACGAGTAAAGATTTCTTTACCTGCCTCGGGGTCTGACAACGTAATTTCAAGTGAATCATCTTCACGCGAAACGACTTTTTCAACACCTTCAACTTCAGCAACTTCAGCTTGTGTTAAATCTGATTCTAAAAATATTTTTGTTCGACCAAAAGACTCACGAATTTCATGAACCTTACCATCAAGTACCATTTTCCCATTTCGCAACATAATCAAATGATCGCAGATTTTCTCCACGTTATCCATATTATGACTGGAAAAGATAACACATGATCCTTTTGCTTTCAGCTCAAGAATACCATCTTTCAGTAGTTCTGCATTCACTGGATCCAGTCCGCTAAATGGTTCATCTAAAATAATCAGTTTTGGTTCATGAATCAATGTAGCAATCAATTGAACCTTTTGCTGGTTCCCTTTAGACAAAGACTTTACCTTATCTGTTTTCTTTCCTTTAACTTGAAACTTTTCCATCCAAAAATCAATCTTGGGCTCAATCTCTTTTCGTGTTTTCCCACGTAACTCTGCAAAATAAATCAATTGATCTTGAATCGTAACTTTTGGATAAAGCCCACGTTCTTCAGGCAAATACCCAATAATATCATATTCTTTTTCCCCTAATGGTTTACCATTCCACAAAATTTCTCCTTGATCTTGAGTCAAGAAATCCAAAATCAAACGAAACGTAGTTGTTTTTCCTGCACCATTTTGTCCAATCAACCCCATGATTTTTCCATCTGGTATTCGAAAAGATACATGGTCAACTGCAGTATAGTCGCCAAATGTCTTAACTAAATCTGTAACCTCTAACATCACTTCACTCCTTTTCTTCCCTAAACTGTTGCTCTTCATTTCATTCATAAAAATAGTTGAAACAGATACAAAAAGAGACAAGCTTTCTTGACTTAAAGATATTGGTCAAAAAAAACTTGTTTCAATCCATTTTTTCTTTATATAAAAAATAATAGGACACTTTACAAGGTTTGTAAAGTGTCCCTAACTTAGTTTTGACTTAGCTTATCGTGTACATTTTGTGCAACATTCTTTGGTAGACCAATTGCTTGCAAGTCTTCAATTGATGCTGCAGTGATATTTTTTAAAGACTTGAACTCCTTAAGTAAGGCTTTCTTTCGCTTAGGTCCAAGCCCATCAATTCCATCCAAACGAGAAGCAAAGCTGTTTTTGCTACGTAATTGACGATGAAACGTAATCGCAAACCGATGCACTTCGTCTTGAATCCGTTGAAGTAAAAAGAATTCTTGAGAATTACGTTCTAAAGGAATCACCGAAAGTTCAGGACCAAATAAAAGCTCACTTGTTTTATGTTTATCATTTTTTGCCAGCCCAGCAATCGGGATATCGACACCCAACTGATTTGCTAGCACTTCTCTGGCAACATCAACTTGCCCTTTACCACCATCAATCAAAATTAAATCGGGGAGTGGTAAGCCTTCTTTTAACACGCGAGAATAACGGCGATAAATCACTTCTTTCATCGATGCATAATCATCTGGACCTTGAACTGTTTTGATTTTATATTTTCGATACTCCTTTTTGGCAGGTTTTCCATCAATAAATACAACCATTGCCGAAACGGGTGATGTTCCCATAATATTTGAGTTATCAAACGCTTCGATACGAATCGGTGTTGGAATGTTCATTGCATTTCCTAATTTTTCTACAGCACCAATTGTTCGTTCTTGTTTTCGAACAATGAGATCAAAACGCTCATTTAATGCCACTCGAGCATTCTTATTGGCTAATTCAACCAATTTTTTCTTTTCTCCTCTTTGCGGTTGCAAAACTTTAGTTGAAAGTAGGGCTTCCACACTTGGCTTATCAATCGTATCTGGAATGAGCACTTCTTGTGGAATGAAGTGTTCATTTTCTTGATAAAATTGCCCGATATAAGTTAAGAAATCTTCTTCAGGTTCATTATAAAAAGGGAACATGGAAACATCACGTTCAATCAACTTTCCTTGACGAACAAAAAACACTTGTACACACATCCAGCCTTTATCAACAGCATAACCAAAAACATCACGATTCTTCAAGTCAGTATTTGTCATTTTTTGGCGGGTCATCACGGTATCAATTGCCCGAATTTGATCACGATACTCCGCAGCTTTTTCAAATTCCATATTTTCAGCTGCTACTTCCATTTTTTGTTGAATCTCTGTCTCAATCGCTACATAGTCGCCACCTAAAAATCGTTTAACTTCGTCCACAATTTCTGTGTAAACAGCTGGATCAACATGGAAGAAATAAGGACATAAACATTGTCCTAGATGATAATACAAGCAAGGTTCCTTTGTCTGACTTGGTTTACATTTACGTAGTGGAAACAATCGATCTAAAATTTTTTTTGTTTCATTAGCCGCACCAACATCTGGATAGGGACCAAAATACGTTGCTTTATCTTTGAGAACTTTTCGGGTAATGACCAAACGTGGATACTTTTCATTTGTGATTTTAATAAAAGGATACGTTTTGTCATCCTTTAGCATAATATTATATTTAGGATCATTTTTCTTGATCAAATTAATTTCTAAAAGTAATGCTTCAATATTTGATTCTGTAACGATATATTCAAAGTCTTCAATTTCACTGACTAATCGTTCTGTTTTTGTATTATGACTACCAGTAAAATATGAACGAACTCGATTTTTCAAAATTTTTGCTTTACCAACATAAATGATCGTCCCGTTCTTATCTTTCATTAAGTAACAGCCCGGTTGATCAGGAAGCAAAGCTAATTTGTTCTTAATTCTTTCGTTCATCGGGTGCTCCCCTCTTCGTTATTCTTTTATTTATTATAACATGGTTGTCAAGAACAAAGGTTCCCCTTCTATTAATTAACGTCAAAAAGAAGAGGCCGACTAGTTGCCGACCTCTCGCAATTGCGCTCTTTGATTTTTATTTCTTATAGGTATTGGTCAACCATTTGACGCAATTGTTCTTTTGAATGAACACCAACAGCTTTTTCGACTACTTGACCATCTTTTTTCAAAAGTAAAGTTGGAATGCTCATGATTCCGAATTGTTGTGGTGTTTCAGGATTTTCATCTACATCCATTTTTACAATACGAAATTCGTCTTCATCATATTCTTCTTGTAATTGTTCCAAAATTGGTGCTTGCATTCGACAAGGGCCACACCATGTTGCCCAAAAATCGATTAAAACTAATCCTTTATCTGTTTCTTGGCTAAATGTTTGATCTGTAATTTCACGTGACATAAAAAAGACCTCCGTTTTTATTAATCTCTGGCTAGTATAACACCTTCAACTCAATCCATCGAACAATTTGCTTACCATTAGTAAGTCTTACTTAAATTTCACAATCGTTGCACCATTTCCACCTTGATTTGCAGGTGCAAATTCAAAACTTTTCACGCTACGATGATTTTTCAAATACTCAGTGATTCCCTGACGTAACGCGCCAGTTCCTTTTCCATGAACAATCGTCACTTGTGGGTAGCCGGCTAAAATCGCCGAATCTAAGTATTGATCTACTTCATTTAGTGCCTCTTCATAACGTTTCCCACGCAAATCTAATTGATTCGCCACATGGCTACTTGATTCAGAACGAACAGCATGAACCACTCGTTGTTTTGGTTCTTTTTCAGGTGCTACTGGTGTTAAGTCATCTTCTGACACATTCATTTTCAAAATACCAATTTGAACTTGCCATTGATTCCCATTTTTCTTCAACAAAGTTCCTCTTTGACCATAAGTAGTGACTAAAACTTCATCTCCTACTTTTAAGATTTTTTGTTGTTTTGCTTTTTGTAACACTTTATTTTTTCTAAGAGTCTCTTCTTGATGTAAGTCAGCTAATTGTGATTTGGCATCAATCAGCTGGTGCTCTTTCACGTTCGTTTGACCGATTTGTTGCTGCATTTTGCGAATGTCAGCAATAATTTTTTCTGCCTTTTCCTCTGCTTCTGAAACCACTTCGTTCGCTTTTTTCTTTGCTTTTTCTAATTCCTTTTCGCGTTCTTCAAAGAAATAACTATATGCTTCTTTCAAGTTTGCTTGAAGTGCTTCCGCTTCTTCAACATAATGACGCATCTCTAAATATTCTGTTTCAGCCATTTTTCGACGCGTTTCTAAATCAGAAATCATTTCGTTTAAATCTTGGCTTTCGTCGTCGATTAGTTGTTTTGCTTCATCAATTACTTCTTGTGCTAACCCCAACCGGCTGGAAATTTCAAAAGCGTTACTTCGTCCTGGAACACCAATCAATAAATGATAGGTTGGACTCAAGGTATCAACGTTGAATTCCATACTAGCATTAATGGTGTTCGCTCGATTATACCCATAAATTTTTAATTCAGGATAATGAGTCGTTGCCATAACATAAGCCGATTTTTTACCCAAGTCATCCAAGATGGCGATCGCAAGGGCCGCACCTTCTTGTGGATCTGTTCCAGCACCTAACTCATCAAAAAGCACTAAACTTTTTTCATTTACTTTTGACAAGATTTCTACCGTGTTTGTCATATGAGAAGAAAAAGTAGAAAGACTTTGTTCAATTGATTGTTCGTCTCCAATATCCGCAAAAACTTCTTCAAAAATACCGATTTGGCTTTCCTCATCAACTGGAATTGGAAGACCTGCCTGTCCCATTAATTGAAGTAATCCAAGTGTTTTCAACGTGATTGTTTTCCCACCAGTATTTGGTCCAGTGATAACAATTGCCTGATACCCTTCACCAATGGAAATGTCATTTGGCACCACTTTTTCTTGATCGATTAAAGGATGACGTGCTTGCTTCAAGACAACATAGTTTTCTTCGCTGATCGTTGGCACGATTGCTTTGATTTCTTTCCCAAATCGAGCCTTTGCATTCATCAAGTCCATCTGTCCGATAACATACGCATTATGAATGATTTCTTGTCGATGTGGGACTAATTCTGCAGATAATTCACTTAAGATTCGTTGCACTTCATTTCGTTCTGCAATCTGATATTGACGTAAACGATTATTCAAATCCACAATTTGTTTTGGTTCAACAAATAACGTTTGCCCCGAAGCACTTTGGTCATGTACAACACCGCCAAAAACACCGCGGTACTCTTGCTTAACAGGAATAACATAACGATCATTACGCATAGTAATAATTGCATCGCTTAGATATTTCGCATTTTTCCCACGTACGATGCTATCCAATTGTTCACGAACCGTTTGTTCACTGCGACGAATATTTTGACGAATAATTTTTAATTCTGGCGAAGCATCATCTGTTACTCGCCCATCTTCATCAATTGCCTCTTTTAGTCGACGACTCAAAACAGGGATTGTAACTAATTGCTCCGCCCACATGTATAAACGATTAAACTCTATCTCACTGTCTTTTAAATCGTCGATAAAACGAGCTAATTCACTTGTTGTAGATAACACTCGAGAAACTTGCGCCAGTTCCACGCCATTTAAGTCAGCGCCAATTTCAATCCGTTTCATATGCGGACGAATATTTTCTAGTTTAGGGATTGGAATCCTTCCGCGTAATCGTTGTACTTTTAACCCGTCTTCTGTTTCCTGAAGAGCATTGGTAATCTTTTGCAATTGATTGTCTGGAACTAGTCGAGCAAGTTCTTCTTTTCCTTGGGCCGTCACGACAAATTGTTGGATCATCTGTTTTACTTTTTCAAATTCTAATGTTTCTAAAATTCGTTTATTCATTTTTTCACCTACTTCACTTTAACTATAAAAAGGAGTCTGGGATCAAACAAAAACCCCAGACTTTTTACATTTTTCAACTCACATACTACTAACTACATTAAAAACTCGTAATTTTCTTATCACTTTAAGAATGGTTCTTGTACCACAATCTTTTTCTCGAAATAACTCAGAATTGTTCAAAACTATGCATGCTGTTTTAGGGAAATTTTTATTGATGTAAGCTGAACGCCTTGCGCTACAACCTTATTTACGGTGTTCAAGAAGTAACTCCTGCAAAATAAGCCCAAATTACTCAAAAATTTGAGAAGCAATCTCTGGTAATTTATTCTTATTTATTGGAGCTGGGCACTTCTTTTACAACCTCATACACGGTGTTCTCAAAGCAGCTCCTTCGGCAATAAATCCCCTTTTCTTAAAATATGGAAAACTATTTTTAGAAAAGCATTCTTATTGCTTGAAGCTAAGTGCTTTGCGCCACAACCTTATCCACGGTGTTCCCAAAGCAACTCCTCGATATAGCTTGCAGTCACTTCAAAATATGAAGAACTATTTGAAGTGACCACTCGCTATCTTGTCGGAGTTAACGCTTTGCGCCACAACCTTATCCAATCACCCTCGTAATCCACAAATCATAAATTTTATTCGTTAATATTGGTGTGTTTTCAACAATATATCGAGCAAGTCCGCTACTTCTAAATTGGTTTTGGATAAAATCTGAAGGGACAAATGAAAGTAAACTCAACAGCAAGAAAATCATGACAAAAGTTACGACAACTGACAAAAGACCACCAGCTAGCCAATCAACTTGTTTCAGCACAGGCAAGTACGTTAAGCTGTGTACAAAGATACCAACAAATCGAGTAATCAACCAACCAGCCATTAAAATAAGAAGAAATGCGATACCTGCATAAAATGCTTGATCTAAACTAAAAGAAATCGTTTGATCGAAAAAGACCAAATCCGATGTTGGCGTTACGGCCGGATAAGGAATGTATAGTTCCAAATGATTCGCTAACTGCTTATAAAAATGTTGTGCGACAAGAAAAGATACCAAATAGCCAACAGTATAGACAACTTGTAAAGCAAATCCTCTTTTCGCACCAGAAAAAAAGGCAATCAGTAAAAAAATAATAATCAATAGACTTAGCATGCCATGTTCCTTTCTCTTCTAGCTTTAGTCAAAAAACTTTGTTTGATTAAGTAGCAGATTTCTGCTTGATTTGGCCTTTACGCTTCTCATTCAAAATCTGTTGTGCTTCAACATGATTTTTGATTTCACGATCAGGTTGACCATTTTCTTTCAAAACTTCACGTGCTTCGTTCTCGATGGCTTCCATCCGTTTCACACGATTTTCTAGTTCAGTAAACTTAATCATTTTTTTCTTTAATTGCGCGACTTCTTCATTTAATTCCAAGAGTTGCTCTTGTTTTTTCAACTGATCCGAAAGCGCGTTGACCGCCATTAAAATTGCGGCTTGTTCATTATCCATTTGTGGCGATAATTGTTTTAGCTCCATCAATTGGTCATTCACTAATTTTGTAACGATATCCATATGATGCTTCGTTTCGCGACCAATAATCGTATACGTCTGATTAGCAATCACTGCTTTATAGCGTGTTTTTTCATGCGCCATACGAACCATTTCCTTCCCATAATAAAATTCCTATATAGTGTACCACGAAGTTTTTATACGTGTGTACTTCGCACATTTTTCTTAAACATACTTTACTATTATATGATAAACTTTGAAAAAATGCTATGTCTCATCAGTGATACCTTGATCCTGTCAAATGAATCAAAACCTCATGATCACAGCAAATAATGGAGGCCTAAAATGAGTAATGTAATAATCAAAGTTTCTGAATCAAAAATGAATGAAATGAAAGCTGCTTACCAAGCAAATCTGCTTCAAAAAAAAATTCCCTATACAAATTTTTCTGCTAAAAAAAATGGGACAACAATCACTGCCTATACATCTGGAAAAGTCATGTTTCAAGGTGCCAATGCTGAGCAGGAAGCACGTCGATGGGGAAATGCAGCAGCTACCACCACAGCAAGTAAACCAAAAATCCCCGCCTCTCTTCCAAATAATCTCAGTCAACTGTCTGTATTAGGTAGTGATGAAGTGGGTAATGGAAGCTACTTCGGTCCCGTTACTGTCTGCGCCGCTTACGTTGATCGAGAGCACTTAAAAACTTTGAAAAACTTAGGAGTTAGAGATTCAAAAGAACTGAAAGATGCTCAGATTATCCAGCTATCGCAAGTTTTAAAGGAAACGATTCCTTATCAATTATTGGTACTTACACCAAAAAAATACAATGAAATTCAACCTGAATATAATGCTGTTAGGATGAAGGTAGCATTGCATAATCAAGCAATTCATTTGCTTTTACAAAAAATTTCACCAACAAAGCCTGAAGCAATTTTAATTGATCAATTTACCCCTGAAGCAAATTTCAAAAAGTATGCACGACTAGAAAAAAATAAAATTCAAGAAAAACTTTATTTTGTGACAAAGGGTGAGCAATATCATCTAGCAGTTGCTGCAGCTTCTATCATCAGCCGTGCAAGTTTTTTAGAAGAACTTGATAAAGCTTCTGCTGAACTTGGAATAACTTTACCATCTGGTGCAGGCACAAAATCAGATACAGTTGCAGCAACCATCTTAAAAAAGGGTGGTCTACCACTACTCGCCAATTATGCGAAGCTGCATTTTGCTAATACGCAAAAAGCACAAAAACTCATTTGATTATCCTTTTAAAATGTTGAAAAAATACTGAACAAACAAAGATCCCCGCAATGACTACTTTTAACTAAGCAGCCTTTTGCGGGGACAACATTGAAACTTTAGAATAAAAAGAACGAAATAGATTGAATTTCTAAAATATAGATAAGATAAGATAAGATAAGATAAGATAAAAACAAATCAATTTCCTTGTAGTCTTCTACTGACTTAACAAGAATTTTTGATTTTTACATAATATTAGCATTTCGAATATGAACAGAAACGAAGACTCATTTATCAATTCGTTTCTTATCAAAAGGAGGAAAGTAATCATGGGTGATTTAATCGTCAAGATAGGCGTGTTATCAGAAATGCTGTTTGCCTTTCTGATAATTGTGTTAGTGATTCTAACATTGGTACTCGTTATCAAAAAGCTAACAAAAAAATAAATAAAAATCGAAGATCTTAACCTACACATCTAAATACATGATTCGTTCACCATTTTCTGGATCATACCTTTGACTATCAACAAATCCAAAACGTTGATAATAAGGTATGATTTTTTCATTTTCGTCATGCACACTTAAATAAATTCGTTCAACGGCATATTGTTCTTTCATCAAATGAATGAGTAAAGGCAAAAATAAACTGCCATATGCTTTTCCCTGCGAGTTCGCTTCAATCATCAATCGGTCTAACCACATAGCCTGTTCCTTTTTAGCACCAATCATCGAAAAACCAACAAGTTTCTTACCGTCATACATGGCTAATGGTCGCCACCCCAGTGATACATCATAGGCTGCTTCCAGCAAAGATGTGGCATTCGTTTCAATAAAATTTACTTGATTATCTGAAACAGACAACGCAATAACGTCCCGCCAATTAGACTCGTCAACATCTTTAAGTAATAAGTTCATCCAAACACTCCTTCACAAAAAATATTTCCTTTTGCAATTATTATAGCTACTGAATTTTTCACCTCTTCTTAAAGCGAGTTTCTGATGCTTACTTTAAGTATAAGCTATTTGAGCTTAATGCTACATATCTTGCTAGATAACAATGTTCAGAAAACTAGTATTTAACATTTGTGAAAGTTCATCCTTTGTTTCTCACTGATATTTTCCACCTTGAGATCGAGTGTAAAAAATTGGCTACAACAATTGAGAAAAGCATAAAATCCAGATCATATCTGTTAAGTTATGATTTGGATTTTATGCTGTTGACGTATTCAATTAATCACTATCTTTTTGCACATTCATTACAATGTGGCTATATTTCTCGCAATACGTCACTTTGTAATTTATAAAAATTTCTTTGATCATATTGATTATCTCCTGCTTTTCTTTTGCTTTGAATTTAAAGCCAATCTTATGTCCAAGAGATTCTTGTTTTTTATTTTTATTCGCAAAAGGTAAGATAATATCGACATTCCCATCAAATGTTTGTGTAAACAGAAATATATTTTCATATAGATTTCGAAGTTCTACGTCAGATAAAAATTCAGCAAATCCATTACAAGAAATAATTAAATGATCATATTGCCCGAGCGTGGCCCTTGGATATTTTTCCAAAAAATCAAAAATAGAAATATTTTCTCTTGTTATAAAATGATTCAAACCAAATAATTTTTCTGCTAATAGTTGATTATTCTTCAACCATTTTGAATCAATGTCAATATTTAGACTTTCATAAGGTTTATTAAAGCAATTATTTGTTAAGTCGTTGATTCTATGTATTAGGCGCTCAATCTCAAGGCTATCAAAACCTGCCCCTGAACCAATATCAAGAAAGAAAAAAGATTCATTCTTTTCTATGTACTCTTTGATTTTTTGCCTTATTCCTTCTTGGATTTGTTGTCTCCTCCAAACAAGTGGTGGAGCGGCAACCTCTAACATTTTTTTGTCTACTTTTTTCCAAAAAAAACCCGACTGTGGTGTATTAAGTAAAACATAAAAAGTAACTTCTTCTGTTCCTGGACATCGTGACATGATATTAGCTAAAGGACTCAACTTTGTTAGCACTTCACCCAAAAATGTTAATGTATAAGGAGATGACGGTAGATTTTTACTTTTAAAACTACTTAGAAACAATTCTTCCTGATTTATTTTGTAGTAGAAAGAATCATTTTTTATTTCTATAAATTCCCATACCGTTGGTTCTTGCTTCACAACCTCCCAAGCGTCCTCGAACTTCAGCAAACTTTGATTAGTCATAGTTTTTCTTCTCCTCATTTTTTATTTAAAGTCATTGTGGCAGTAGATAATTGTATCATGAAAGGGGACTCTCTCTAAACTTTTCTAAAAAAACCGATATCATCTGTCTATCAAACCTATTGTTCCTAATAAGTAAGATGAACAAAAATTATAGCGTATAACAATTATGAAGTATCACCTTTTACGTGAATGACAAATTTTGTAAAAACCAAAAGCAATGCTACTTCAAAATAGAAAACATATAAAAAGAATAACAACACTTGTAGATTTATCCAAGGCACAATTTTTGTCTAAGGATATACAAAAACTGAAGAAACGATTAAGCAGCTTTTGACAGATATAAAAAACAGCATCCGATAGATCTCATATCAAAACTTGAAAAATCATACATACGATACTTATTTTTCTCACAATAAATCTAATCCTATAGTAAATGTGTACTCCTGTTGCTTTTTTATGAAAAATAAACAAAGGCTTCAGATATCTTTTTTAAAACGAAGATAACTAAAGTCTTTGTTTACAGTCTAAATCAAACGCGCGATGAATCAGTTTATATTTGATTTTTATTTATTGATAATTGTTATTCACTAAAATAAGCAAGTAATGAATTTGTCAAACTTTCTGCAAATTTTTCTTGGTAATCATCCGTTACTAATTCAGCCAAGTCAGAATCATTATTCATATACCCCATCTCCACCAAGATGGCTGGTTGAAGATTTTCTCGCAACACTTGATAGTTGCCATACATGATTCCGCGAGAATTCAGAGGCA
Source organism: Enterococcus thailandicus (assembly GCF_001886265.1). Taxonomy (GTDB): domain Bacteria; phylum Bacillota; class Bacilli; order Lactobacillales; family Enterococcaceae; genus Enterococcus_B; species Enterococcus_B thailandicus. The sequence goes on along the minus strand of NZ_JXLE01000005.1, from coordinate 33,203 downwards.
ACTCAGAAAAGCCATCAGCAATTGTTTGTGCAAGCTCCTCATTTTTCTCATAATAATAATAAGTAGTGATTCCTGTTGCTTCGTTCGCAATTTCTGTTGAATCAGCGTGCAAACTGATAAAGACATCAGCTGATTTTTCTTTGCTGAAGGTACAAATGTCACCAAGTTGGATAAATTCATCTGTCGTATGGGTCAAATAAACAGTTGCTCCCTCCGCCTCTAAAGCTGCTTTTAGTTTTTTAGCTGTACTCAGCGTGAGTGTCTTTTCTTCCGTCTGTTCGTCATTGCTCAATGCGCCGACATCATCTCCACCGTGTCCAGGATCAAGTACAATCACTGCGTCAGACAAACTAGCTGGTTGATTTTGTGTTTTCTGCACAAGCATTGTTCCATCTGTCTTGGCTAAATAACCCGTTGTCCCTGCATTCGTTTTTATTTGATAGCTGTCGTCTGTTTCGGAAAGATATTCCGTTAGTTCCCCACCATTAATCGTTGCAAGTTTTATCGTTAATTCTTTATCGGCATATAACGTACTATCTTCTTTACCAATTTTGATTTGCTGTCGTGTTTCATGACTACTTGTCGTTGTGCTGGTTGCTTTTATCTCAGTTGTTTGGGTGCTTCCTGTTTGTTCAGCTGTTGTCTTTTGTTCAAAGATTCCCAAATGATTTGTAGCAATGAACAAGACACCCACCACTAAAAATAAGCCACATATTTTTTTCATCTTCTCACTCACCTCGTTACAGATAGTGTAAGAAGTGAAGCTTAAAGGAAACTTAAATGTTCAATGATTGGTTTGCTAATAAATTTCCTTTGATTTTTTGCAAAATAAAAAGTTGTTCCTAGAACAGGAACAACTTTGGACTATTCTTCTTCTGCCATGAATGATGTCTACGGAGCAGTAAACATCATTCTATGGAATACCAACAATTTACGAAGTAGAAAAAACTACAAATATTACTAAATCAAACTAAAAATCAAAAGAATGGCATTCAAAATTGGGGCACATAGGAAAGGTAATGAATCATTATTCACATATTGATTAGTAACGAATTTCTGACGGAGAAAAAATACTGTATAAACCATTTAACGAAAGTTCATGGCCTTTGATATTTACTTCATTCCCCTCTATTTCGGTGATATTTATAGTTGAAACAAACTACAGAAAGGGGCCCTCATCATTTGAGTCCACGATAATTGAAATTTCTATAGACCTCAAACCACTAGACCTTGATTCTTCTATCATCTGTCTGTGTAACGGAAAGCAGCTATTTTTTTATCAGACATACACTTCCTCTGTACAGATGTTCCGGTACCTCCTCGTTCCACATTTCTGTACCTAAACTTATTAATGTGATGACCGTCATTGTTTACAGCATAATAAAGGAAACGGAATAACATCTAGAATTTATTCCTACTCATTCAAATATTTCCTAAGGTTTGATTGTTTCACCCCGTTCAACCCCCATATGATTGATACGGCCAACATTAACAAAATCAAAAGAAAAATCACCATTATATTAAATGGTTCAAAAATAGTCGCGAATAACTGAAACATCGCAGTTTTGCTAAAATATATTCTGTTCGAGATGTATACAAGTATACAGGCGATAACGGAATATATGGAGAATAATATTGTGTTTTCCAAGGCGATAATTGAAAATATCTCTGTTTTTTTAAAACCCAAGCTATACAAAATAGCTAATTCTTTGCTTCGATTGTTGATATACCCCTTATTCAAAAAGGCAATAAGAATCGCCGTGATCAGGGCGATAAGCACAGAACCTATGAGTAGTATTCTAACTAGATAGGAATAGATGGAACCTAGCTCACCATTCTTCAAATCATATTGAGATATCAAGTGATAGTAAGGATACATCGCTTCTAATTTTTTGGATGCCTCAGAAAGGTTACGCCCCTTATTCACCTTTACAATCATCATTGGATTTCCTGTTCCGACAGCTTCTTTATATGACTCATAATCTTGAATTATATTTCGGTTGAAATTCTTGGTCGCTTCGTTCACAGTCAATTGATTTTTATAAAAATTGTATGACTCCTCAGTTAGATAACTGGAGAGCAAGTCTTCTTGAAAAAAACTAGTATAGATTGGATAAGTTATATTTAGTGCATTCTTATAGTTAGTATTATACACACCTGACACGATATATTCGTTCTTCTTCTCTTGATTATCCTTATCCTTTATACTTAAGACAATCTTTTTTCCAATAATCCCGTCAAAATCATCGTTATTTTTTTCTAAAAGAACATAAACATCTGGGACAATTATTTCATTGGTTTTATCCGTTGGAAACTCTCCACTAAGTAATTCGAGATTATCTTTATTGTAATCACTTATCAATTCTTTAGGTACATGGCTCTTCACAAAATTAAAGGAAAGAGTATCGATCTTATTTCCAAGGTTCATGTATTTTTTAAGTTGATCCGAAAAGCTCGTACTTTGATAACTACTATTCAACGTATTATGGTCTTTGTCGTAATTAGATATAACGTCTCCAGCTGAAAGATAAACCTCCTTAACATTTTTGATATTTTCTGTTTTTTTTACATCTTCTTCAGAAAACGCTATTCGATTTCCGTCAAATGAACTTTGTATTCCACGTTCATTAAGGCTTTTAACTTCCTTTTGATTCACTCTTTGTGTATCTAAGAGTATGATTCGCTCTCCAATCCCATCAAATAATTTTTTGAAAGAGAGCGTTGAATTTGCCCGATACGCACTAAATCCTAAGATAAAAAAAGTCAGAATCAGAATCGTTGGAATCGCTAGATAAATAATCTTTTTTTTGGTTTTTGTTAAGCTGTTCAAGACATAGTTCCCTATCGGTTTTTTTTCACTAAATCTGTTTATTTCGATAGGCCGGGGAATATTGACACTTGAACTTGTCTCTGCTATTTTCGTGATTTTCTTATCCTGTAGTTCAAATACAACATCAGCTAGCTTTGATAGCGCTACGTCATGCGTAATAATAAAAATCAAGATTCCTTTATTCCTCAATTTATCAAGATAGTCCATAATTTTTTCAGAGGTCATCCCATCCAAATTTCCAGTCGGCTCGTCCAATAATACGATTTTAGGTTCTGCTATAATTGCTCGAGCTATAGCCACTCGTTGTTTTTGTCCCCCACTTAACTCTGAGACAGTATTTTGCTTAACCACTAAGATATCTAGATCATTTAATATTGTGTCGATTTTTTCATCTGGATAATTTCCAGTTAACTTTAGATTTTCATATACTGTGAAGTTATCGAGCAATTTGTAATCTTGGAAGACCAGCCGTATGTATTTTTCCCGAAGTATCGTCCATTCAGCATTGTTCAGGTTAGACGCTTCTTTTCCAAAAAGCCGATAGCTGCCAGAATAATCCTTATCCAAACCGAATAAAATATTAAACAAAGTTGTTTTTCCGCTACCGCTCTCGCCCACTAAGCTATATATCTTACTTGGATCATCGATATCGAGCGACATATGATCAAAAATCAGTTTATTCTTACTTTTGCTTTTGTATTTTTTAGTTAAATTTCTGATGGTTATCATAAAAAACCTCCTAAAAAAGAGCCATAGGAATGGCTCTTTTCAAAAATCCTTACATGTGACAAAAAATTAAGCATTAAACCAAGGAGCATGATAATATCTTGGGGCGATTAAAACCTGACCTTGACGATCAAGAAGAGGTTGTCCCCAAAAATCAGCAGAAGCAGATTGGTTAGGAGATAAGGTTACACTCTTGTCACCAATCCAAGCCCCACCAGCTCGTACAACTCTCAGATTATAATGTCCCGTCTCGTTTTGAGCATTTGCAGTTCCGACCCCAGAAACACTATTTGCATCCCATTGCCAACTAGAAGTCCAATTACCTTGCGCTGCATATACAGTCGTAGCACCGCCAACAAAAAATAATGTTACCGCCAAAACACCAAACAATCTTTTCTTCATTGATTCTCCTCCTAAACGCTAATTTTATTAAAATTAAAGAATGCCACAAATAAATGAATACGAAAAACTAACATTCTTTTAATTTCTCTATCTAAACAAAAATATGCTACTTCTACACTTAATTTCAAAAGATACCAGTAATCAAAAAAGTTATAGTATATTAGGCATAATAATGTTACACAAACTTACTCAATTAATTCTCTTTTTTTAGAATATCTTGTTACATCCATATAATTCATTTTTGGTTTATCTTTTTCTTTTACTTCAATATGCTTCCCACTAACCAAGTAAATTTTTTCAGGAGAAACGGGGCTATCACTAACGGAAATTTTAGTAATATTTTCTTTAATCCCATCTTCCTTAATCAAAGACTTAGTTTTCATAACATAAATATAAAGTGTGTCGTTAATTTGAACAGCCCCATAATTGGATACTCTTTCGAATTGATCTAATTTTGCTTTCCCTACAAGAATCAGTTGATTATTTTCTTTTTTTATACTGACTTTATCTAAATCATCTACGGGAATGATTGTTCTAGTCGTATTTTGATAAAATTTCCACCCAAAATAGCCGCCAATCAGTATTATCACGCTACTTAGCAAAACAATAAATACCTTTTTCTTCTTCATAATAGTCTACCCCTCTAATAATTTTATAGACCAACTTGAATTTTATAGCCATATTCTTCGAGAATCAATTGAAATAAAACTGGATATACAACTCGAATTAATAACAATAATATTTTTTATATGTATTCAAAATTATTATCTTAATCTGTTTATCCCCATATTTTATCAGTGATATTATCACAAATATAATATCATTAATAATATTCTTCCTTGAAGCCCTAGATTATAGAGTGAAACTTTCCGTTAAGCTTGATTAGAGCAATATTTCCAATAAAATTCTCTTACGTTATCGCTTTATTTTGATAATAGTGAAAGTAGTTCTGATTCTAATTGCTGAGTTATTGAAATATATTTTCTCTTTAGTAGAATAAATAGAAAAACATTAATTGTAAGCGACTCCTTTTACCTAACATCAATTTGCCAACCATTATTCAACCAATCGAATAATTGAAGAATAATCATAATAATCGCCTCCTAGTTTTTATAGCTATTGAAATATATTTCTTTATGGTTATGATTATATATGATAGAATGCTTCACTCTGCTATTAGGTACAAATATTCACTTATGATTAAACTAACTGGAGAAGACATACTATGGAAATTCATGAATTGTTACGCAAAATGCGTATAGACAGGGGAATCACGCAAAAACAACTTGCAGATAAAATAACAACAAGAGAATCTGTGGTGAAATATGAAAACGGCAAAAATCAGGTACCATTACTTGTTCTTTTAGAACTCTTAGAAAAAATAAATGTGAATTTAGATGAATTTCTATTTTATCTGCAAGTTGACAATATCAGAATCAAAAATAAAGAATTAAAAAAGCTAGTTAGATGTATTCATGAGGGGAAAAAACCTCCCCAATATATCTTGCATAATCTAAAAATAATTGCTGATAAAACAGGTGATATTGTAGATGTTCGAAACTTTTTAGTTGCAAAGGCATTCAATTGGTATAATAGATCAGGGAACGAGAGAGAATTTACCTATAGTAATCAAATATATATCAAGCAGATTATAGAATACTTGGATAGAGTAAATGAGTTTGGGAGATTTGAAATCACATCCTTTACCTCGTTGCTATTTTTATTTGAAACAAGTTACATAAACCAGCGTATGAATGAAATTGAAAAAAAAATTGAAAAAAACAGAGATTATGAAATATTTCATACCTCGCTGTATGCTCTTTACAATAATGCCTTTCTTCTAATGCTAGAAAGAAAAGATTATCTACACGCAGTGAAATATCTAAAAAAATACAGTAATGTACGAAATAATATGGTCTTTTCTAGAGAAACGGAAATCTATGTAAATTTTTACAGTCTATTACTCGATTATTTATTTGATGGTACGGGCAAAGAAAAAGAACTTATTCAATTTTTTAAAGGGTTAAAAATGATAAGTGCGGAAGGTCTGATTGATGAATTTCGAAGTGACTTGAGAAAGTATGAGAAAATATATGGACTCTGCAGAATCGATATTGATGTTTGATTACTTTCAAACAAGTCTAATGGAAATGGGTAGGAAAATTGGTATTTCCTATCCATACTTTTTTTATTTCTGATTCCCTAACAAAACAATTTTTTCTGCTTTGTAATACATCGGGTATCAGGCCATGCTTGGTCGTAAATTCTTAAACCGACATTTGACACTCTCACGCTTCATAATCTCGTTATTGTCAATTGAATGGTCTAGTGTGTTTGATGGTGACTTACGTTGCTTTTTTACGGAATTGTCCTTCAAGAATTGTCATTGAATATTTGTACCCGATAATTTCATCGGTATAGAAGTTTCTAGGTTTGTTTTCTCGATCTAGAATGACCTGTCTATTTTCGTCGATTTGGGTTTCGGTCGTGACCTTTTGGGTGACATCATCTAGGTATCCATGTAACCAGACATACACATGCTAGCCTTCTTCTAGACGCTGGTGCATCATTAAAGGACGTACAAGATTGACTAAGACATGCTTCAATCAAAATTACAATGGATACTTATGGTCATCTAAGTAAAGAGACAAAAGTCCAAACTGTTGATAAATTTGTTCAACATCTTAATGCTTGATAATCTAATGGCATTCAAAAAAGAAGAAAAAGAGCAGAACCCTTATATAATAAGGATTCTGCTCTTTAAAAGGACTATTCTTCTTCTTCCGCCATGAATGTATTGAAAACTTCTTCAATCATATCCCATTCAGCATCTGTTTCAATTTGTTGCAATTCGCCTTCTGTACCATCTTCGTTTTCGATGTAAGCATAAGCTTGTAACTCAACATCTTCATCTTCAGAAGCCCCAGCTGGGTATAATAGTACGTAGTTACGACCGAATTCTTCTTGCCCATCAACAGTCAATAAGATTTCGTAAAGTGTTTCGTTTCCTTGATCATCAACTAATGTGATGTGCTCATGTCCTTCATGGTCATGATCGTGTGAATGATTATGTTCTGTCATATCAATTCCTCTTTTCGTTTTCTAAAATAGTTGTTTACCCGAGCCGTCAAGATAGTTTTGTAAAATCATGACTGCGGCTAATTTATCAATTACTTTTTTTCTTTTTGCTCGTGACGTATTTGCTTGTTCCACTAACATGCGTTCAGCTTGAACTGTTGTTAGCCGTTCATCTTGAAATTCGACCGGTAAAGAAAATAGTTCTTTGATTTTTTCTCCATAAGCCATGGAAGCTTCTGCTCTTGGTCCGATTGAGTTATTCATGTTTTTGGGCAATCCTACAACAAATCGATCCACTTCATATTCAGCGACCAATTCTTTTAGACGGTCAAAACCAAATTCACCAGCTGCCTCATCAATTCGAATAATTTCTACACCTTGGGCAGTCCAACCGAATGGATCACTTACTGCGATACCAACTGTTTTTGAGCCAACGTCTAAGCCCATTACTCTCATAAATTCACTCCATGATTTGAAAGATAATCTTTCACGATTACTTCCATAATTTCGTCGCGCTCATGACGTCTGATTAAATTTCGTGCGTCACGATAACGAGGAATGTAGGCCGGGTCTCCAGAAAGTAAATAGCCAACAATCTGGTTAATAGGATTGTAGCCCTTTTCTTCCAAAGCCCGATAAACGATTGCTAATGTTTCACCGACTTCTTTTTTGCGATTATCATCAAAATCAAAACGTACGGTTTCATCTGTAAAACCCATGATTCTACACCTCTTTCCCGCAAGGTATTTATTCTACCTTATCCACATTCATTTTACTAGAAGAACGCTCAAACTACAAATAAATCTTATGTACTTTTTTCAGTAATAATAAAACATTTAACAATTGGAAATTTACCATTTGTTTTTTGTTTCTTTTTTTATTTGTACAAGCTTCTTTAATAAAACATTCGTTGTTCATTATACGTTATTTTAGATAAAATGTACGTTTTTCTGTTTCAAATAAAAAAAGTGATGGCAAAGTACAAAAAATCATTCTGGAGAGTTTGTACTTTACCATCATTTTACTTATTTTTTACTCTTAACAGCTTGACCTGTTTGGTAATTGATTGTGTAACCGTCTTGAACGTTGTAAATAAAAACATTGAACTTCAACTTAGAGTCTTCGATACTTTGCGCTTCTAATTGAACACCGCGTGCTACTAACTCACTATCTTCAAAGTAAGGTGTCACTCGATAACGCACGTGATGATTTGTTTCTTTGATGTATGCAGCAATATCATTTTCATGCGCCAACATATAAGGTGTGTTTAGCGAACGAGTCCCTGTCATCAAATTTTTGATGTTATTATTTTGACCAGTTAGCTGAAAACCAATTAAGTGACTACGATTGTACAACCATTGACCATCAGTTAGTTTTTTTTGCTTCCATCCAGTTGGATTTACGTAAAGAGGTTCTCTTTTTTCTGTTGGAAATAACTCTTTTCCTAACATCGCATTTGCTGAACCTACTCGATTTAAACGATCAACCTCAGAATATTTTTCCCAAACACCGTTGGCCAAACTAAGATCTGATTGAGAAAAATCAGGCTGATTATTATTGATTTCTATTTCTTGATGCTTACCATCGTATTCAGGAACATCTGCTAACTTTGCTGCTTGTGGTGCTGAATCGAAAATTGCAGTAATCTGTTGAAAGATATCCGAATCGTTTTGCGTTGTCGAAATCCCAAAAGCTCCGGCTAAAATTGCGATGACAACACCCATAATAGTCTTAGTGGTTTTCTTACTCATCTATCTACTCCTCTTCTTGCCAATTCTTCTAAACTTTAACATATGTTCCCCTTTTTAGAAACTCCCTTTTTATCTTCAATCAAAAAAGAACGTGCAGTTATCGTCTATACGACAATAAAAGCACGTCCTTTGTATAAAAGCGGGTGACGAGAATCGAACTCGCGACATCAGCTTGGGAAGCTGGGATTTTACCACTAAACTACACCCGCATGACTAAAAAAAGTATACGCCTCTTTTTTTCATTGCTCAAGTGTTTTTTCATTCAGTTTTTTACTTCATTTCTGTTTTTTGTAGTAGAATGAAAACAACAAATGAACTATTGGAGAAGATGGTATGTCGGAAAAAGAATTGAATTTATTACTTGATACTTGTTTACTTGCAGGTAAAATCATGATGGAAAGCAACGCCGAAATGTACCGAGTAGAAGATACAATGAGTCGAATTGCTCTAGCTTCTGGCAATTATCGTTTAGTTAGTTATGTCACACAAACAGGATTGTTTATTGGACTTGATCGAACTTCAACTATTCGAATGGAACAAATTACCAATCGTTCCATCAATCTTGAAAAAGTAGTAAAGGTCAATGATCTATCTCGACGATACGTAGCTAAGGAATTAACATTGACTGAACTCTACGATGCCTTACAAGACATTTATAAAGAGCGCTTCTTTTTTCCTGTTTGGTTACAAATTTTTAGCGCAGCTATCATCAGTGCAACTATTATGGTTTTATTTGGTGGCGAATTAGCTGACCTTCCCATTGCATTACTCATTGGTGGCATAGGATACGCCATTTATTTATATAGCTTGAAATTTTTCAGAATAAAATTTCTTTCAGAATTTTTTTCTTCTTTATTTATTGGATTAGCGGCTATTCTTAGTGTTCGACTAAATATCGGAATCAATCAAGATTTAATTATTATCGGTTGTGTCATGCCGTTAGTACCTGGGGTTCAAATTACCAATGCCATTCGCGATTTGTTAGCTGGCCATTACCTTTCAGGTGTATCTCGCGGAACAGAAGCTATGATGACAGCCACTATGATTGGCTTTGCCATTGCTTTTATCTTTCAACTTTTTTAATCGAAAAGGAGCTTACCCATGTGGACGATACTGATACAATTTTCTTTTAGCTTTTTAGCAACAGCCGCGTTTGCTATTATCACAAATGTGCCACGAAGCGCATTGACTTGGTGTGGTTTTTCTGGCGCACTTGGCTGGATGATCTACTGGGTCACGATTACCTTTGGTGGTAATGCTGCATTTGGCTCCTTACTTGGTTCACTGGGAGTCGCCTTTATTAGCGATGTTTTTTCAAAAAAATTCAAGATGCCGGTCACAATTTTTAATATTCCTGGAATGGTTCCATTGGTTCCTGGGGGGCTAGCTTATCAAGCTGTCCGCAATTTAGTCACTGGTTCTTATCAAGACGCGATTACATACGCGGTACAAGCAATTATGATTGCTGGTGCAATTGCTTTAGGACTAGTTTTATCTGAGGTTTTTAATCACAATATTCGAAACTTTAAATTAAAGCGTGAATCTATGATTAGCAAACGTAAAAAGAAATTCCTGACAAAAAAATAAAGAAAACGTCGAGCGTAACTGGGCTCGACGTTTTCTTTTGCTTTAATCCTTTACACTTGTTTTTTTAGTGTTAGGCGCTTTATGCCATGACTTTGTCTATAATGTTCAAGCAGTAATTCTTCAAAATAAAGTCAAATTACGCAAGAATGGGAGAAGTCATTTCTAGTTTTTTTCTTTTTAGAGTGGAATAATCCTTTCATATTCCTTCCCTAAAAAGAACGATAGACATACTGATTTTTTGGCGCGGTCACTTTTTTCGCTGTCATCACATGTACGGTCGGAATATCCCGCTTGAATGGCTGGTAATATTCAGACTGAATCACACCTTCCACATGATACCACTCATCATTTTTGACCGTGATTCCTTCTGGCATCTGCGTCAATAACCCAAAAACACCTGAGTCTGCTACACAGTGAATGATGCCAAAACGGAATAAGAAAATATCTTGTTTTTCTTTATCTGGCGTCTGATAAACAAACCCATCATAGCTAATTGTTTTCCCAATAAATTCACTTGGATAATTATAGATCAGCTCCATCATCTCCAAATAATTTTCATCTGTGATTTGAATAGTTTGTTTATCTCCATATTTTGCTTTTAACTCGTTCATCTGTTCTTGATAATCAGACTGATTGAAATAAATACTTGTATCAGGTTTCAGATATTGCGTCTGCATTTCCGGATCACCCACAGATTCTTTACTAACAGGAAAATTAAATCCTTTTGCTTCAACAATCGTGGTATCCAAACTAACCGTTGGAAACAATGTTCCTACTATGATTGGTAAAGCTAGTAGTACATAAGCAACCAAACGCTGGCTTGGTTTTGTCAATCCGTGGTCATGATCGTGATGCTCATCTGTTCCTTTTTCTGGGTCATTTTTTCCCCATAAATAGAGTTGAACTAATGCTAGTACTGCAGATAAAATCATCGAAAGGATTGCTAAATACCGATAATGAACATTGATATACTGGTCTAACTTGCCAGAAACTTGTAAATACATCATCAGTTCAAAATAACCTGATAAAATTAAAAAACGGATCATCACTTTCCCTCCTAGATGAGTAATGTATAACCTATAACAACCACTGCAATGACACAAATCAATGCAAAGATAAATTGACTTTTAAAGTAACGCTTCATCATCAACAAGTTTTTGATATCCACCATTGGTCCAAAAACTAAAAAAGCGACGACTGGTGCTGTCCCAAATAAACTTAATAGGGAAGAACCGATAAATGCATCTGCTTCAGAACATAACGACATCGTAAATGCTAATAACAACATGATGACAATTGCTAAGATTTTAGTTGATCCTAAAGTCAACATTACTCGTGTTGGTAAATACGTTTGCATCGCTGCCGCAATCAGTCCACCAATGATCAAATAGCGACCTGTATCAAAAAATTCATCAATCGCATGAGTCAAAACATGCCATACTTGCTGACCCAATCGATGGATGTTGGCAAATCTTCTTTCTTTCATCTTCTGGTCTTCAATCGGCAACTCATGATGATGATGTGAATGTTTTTGCTGTTCATTTAAGTGATTTTGAATCAATTTTTCTTTCAAAACAGATTCCTTTTGAAAATAAGCCAACCAAATGCCTACTACTAGGGCAACCAAAAAAGCACCTAGTACACGCCAGCCCGCCATTTTCCAAGAATTGCCAAATGCGATATAAGTTGAAAAGATCACCACTGGATTGATAATCGGTGCAGTCAACATAAAAGCAAACGCAGTTGGTACGGGAACATCTTTTTTTACAAATTGATGGACGATTGGCACAATGCCACACTCACATGAAGGAAAAAAGAATCCTAATCCAGAGCCAACTAAAATAGATAAAAATTTATTTTTAGGAAGCCAACGTCGAACACGTTCCGGCGTCAAAAAAACTTGTAATGCTCCCGAAATGATGCAACCTAATAAAACGAACGGTAATGCTTCGATAACGATGGATAAAAAAATCGTGCTCATTTGCAAAACCGAATTGGGTATCCAAGAAAACATACTGTCTCTCCTTCTAATACAACGTCATTTGCCAAAATAATATACGCTTTTCCTTAAAAAATTACAAGTTCAGAAAAAAAGTTTACTATTCTCTTATCTTTTAGTTTGTTTTTTGTAAAAGCAACTTGATTGACAATTCACTCATTCCCAACTACATTAGTCACAGAAAATAAAAAAGAGAAACGAGGCCGTTTGAATGAAGAAAACAACTCAGCTAGCAGAAGCATTACAACTCATCGACACGGAAGACACGGTTGTCCTTTTTCTTTCCATGCCTCATTGTAGTGTCTGTCATGCAATTGAACCACGTTTACAGAAGTTGCTCACTTCATTCGATATTCCTGCCTTGCATTTGGATGCTCACGAAATTCCTGAGGTTGCTAGCACATTTGAAGTTTTGACTGTCCCAGTGATTTTGATTTTTCACAAAGGAAAAGAGATTGCACGTCAAGCACGTTTCATTGACTTAGAAAAAATTGAGTTCCTTTTAACTCAAATAACCCATACTACTGACGCACTAAACTATGAAGAAATTTTCAACACAAAAAAGGGATAATGACAAGAATAGCTCAAATAGAAAAGCCGCCTAAAATTCGTTTTTATAAACGATTATTTTAGGCGGTTTTAAATTGAGAAACGTTTTATTTTTAGTTCTACCATAGGTTCTTTTTTATGAATAAGCGGTGTTCCCAAAACAACTCCTTGAAATAATTCACAACTGTCCAAAAATATGAAAGGTTATTTTTGTCAGTTACTCATTATTTTGTCAGAGCTGACCGTTTTGCGCCACAACCTTTTCAGCGGTGTTCCCAAAGCAACTCCTCCATATAACTTACATTCACTTCAAACTATGGAAAGCTATTTTTAGTGCCTGCTCGCTATCTTGTCGGAACTAAACGCTTTGCGCCACAACCTTTTTCTCAATGTTCAAGAAGTAACTCCTTCAAAATAAGCCTAAATTTCACAAAAATTTAGAAGCAATTTCTGAAAATTTATTCTTATTTATTGGAGCTAGACACTTCTTTTACAACCTTCTTTAACTTATTCTTCACCCACTGTGTTTAAAGTTGCATCTGAATGCAAGAAATAAATCAATGTCTGTAATTCGTTTGTTAAGTCAACATTTTGAATCAAAACATCTGCTGGCGCGTTTAATCGCGCAGAGGTAAAGTTGAGAATCCCTTTGATTCCTGCTTCAGTTAAACGGTTTACTACTTCTTGCGCTTTTGAAGCTGGGATAGTCAAAATAGCTACTTCGATTTGTTGGATCTTGATTTGTTCCATCATATCATCCATTGGATAGACAGGGATTCCATCAACAATTCTTCCAACGATTTCTTCATTGACATCAAAAGCACAGCTAACACGTATACTATTACTTTGATGGAATTTATATTTTAACAAGGCGCTTCCAAGATTTCCGACACCAATCAAGGCAACGTTTGTTAGTTGATCATCATTTAGCGTTTTAGCAAAGAAGTGCATTAAATCTTCCACGTCATACCCATAGCCACGTTTTCCTAGTTCTCCAAAATAAGAAAAGTCACGTCGAATAGTTGCACTGTCGACTTGGACTGCCTCACTTAATTCAGTTGAAGAAACTTTTTTCTTTCCAGCATTATTTAAAATTCTCAAATAACGATAATATAAGGGCAAACGCTTTGCTGTTGCCTTTGGAATTATATGATCTTTCACTTGCTTACCTCCACGAGTTTCTAATTTTTCTTTGATTTACCCATCATAGCAGTATCTATAAGAAAAAATCAATTTGATTGCTCGGATATTGTGAATTTTTACTCTTTATTCATCTTTTTATCATTGTCGCTAATCTCGCAGTCTTAATGAATTTATGGTAGACTACAAGTTGAAAATTACTTTTTATTCCTAGAAGAATTCACAAAGTAGAAAAGAGGATTCGATGATTTTATTACAAGCCAACCAAGTCGCCCGCCATTTTGGTGCGGACGTTTTGTTTCAAAATATTCATTTAGAAATCAGCACTGGCGCACGAATTGCCTTAGTTGGTCGCAATGGTGCTGGGAAATCAACATTACTAAAAATAATTGCAGGTCTAGAAGCTCCGGATGAAGGCGCGATTACCAAAAATAAAACAGCTACACTCGGTTACTTAGCGCAAGATACCGGTTTGTCTTCTAATGAAACCGTCTGGAACGAAATGCTAAAAGCTTTTGCAGAAGTTCGCAAAATGGAACAACGCATGCGCGAACTAGAGATTGCAATCAGTGAAGGAGTCCCTGAAACACCTGCTTACGACTCTTTTTTAAAAGAATATGATCGATTACAACACGAATTTTCCGACAAAAACGGCTATGGTTATGAAAACGAAATTCGTTCCGTCTTGCATGGATTCAAATTTGATCCTTCTTTTTATGAACAAACAATCGATACTTTATCAGGTGGCCAACGAACCCGTCTTGCACTAGCTCGGATGCTTTTGCAACATCCAGACATCTTGATTCTCGATGAACCAACTAATCACCTGGACATTGAAACACTTTCATGGTTAGAAAATTATTTACAAGGCTACACAGGTGCTTTACTAATTGTCTCACATGACCGTTATTTTCTTGACAAAGTTGTCACTGAAGTATACGAGCTTAGCCGTCAAAAGATGCGTCATTACAAAGGAAATTATTCCAAATATCTTGACCTAAAAGCGGAACAACTTGCAAGTGATTGGAAAGCATACGAAAAACAACAAACAGAAATTCACAAACTGGAAGACTTTGTTGCGCGGAATCTTGTGCGAGCATCAACAACTAAGCGTGCCCAGAGCCGTCGGAAAGCGCTAGAAAAAATGGACCGCCTAGATCGTCCTCAAGGGGATGAAAAGCAAGCGCATTTTCTTTTCCACGCAGAAAAACCTTCTGGAAATGTTGTCTTACAAGTGGAAGATGCTGCTATTGGCTACGACGGTGAAGTATTATCCGAACCAATTAATTTAGATGTTCGTCGTCAAGAAGCGATTGCTCTCGTTGGACCAAATGGAATCGGGAAGTCAACTTTGCTTAAATCAATTATTCATCAGCTGCCGTTTATTCGAGGAAATCAGCACCTTGGAACGAATGTAACAATTGGTTACTATGACCAAGGACAAGCAGACTTACACACAAATAAAACAATTTTGGCAGAATTATGGGATGAACATCCTACTTTACCGGAAAAAGAAATTCGTAGTGCGCTAGGAGCTTTTTTGTTTTCTGGCGAAGATGTTGAAAAAACGATTCCGTTATTAAGTGGTGGCGAAAAAGCACGAGTTGCTTTAGCCAAACTAGCGATGAATCAAGAAAACTTTTTAATTCTTGATGAGCCAACAAACCACTTAGACATTGATAATAAAGAAGTTCTAGAAAATGCTCTGATAGATTACGATGGTACCCTGCTCTTTGTTTCTCATGACCGTTACTTTATCAATCGTATCGCAACAAAGGTTGTTGAGTTATCTGAAAATGGTAGCAAGATGTATCTTGGCGACTATGATTATTATTTGGAAAAGAAACAGGAAGAAGAAGAAATTGCAGAACTCTTGGCAAAAGAAGAACAAACAGAAGTCGTTGAAACACCCACTAGCAAATCAAATTACTATCAAAGTAAAGAACAACAAAAATTAATGCGTAGTTTAAGTCGAAAAATTACGCAAGTCGAAGAAGAAATGGCACAATTGGACGAAACAATTGCACAGCTAGAGGCCGAAATGGTTCGTCCTGATGTTCTTGACGATCATGTAAAATTAAACGACTTGAACCAGCAGTTGGAAAATGCGCGAGTTGAGCAAGAAGAAAAGCTAGTTGATTGGGAAAACTTGAGTATTGAGTTGGAAGAGTATGAATAAGGTTGTGGCGCAAAACGTTTAGCTCCGAAAAGATAGCGAGCAGGCACTCAAAATAGCTTTTCATATTTTGAAGTGAATGTAAGCTATATGGAGGAGTTGTTTTGGGAACACCGTGAATAAGGTTGTGGCGCAAAACGTTTAGCTCCGAAAAGATAGTGAACAGACACTCAAAATAGCTTTCCATATTTTGAAGTGAATGCAAACTATATCGAGGAATTGTTTTGGGAAAACCGTGAATAAGGTTGTGGCGCAAAACGGTCAGCTCCGAAAAGATAGTGAGCGGGCACTCAAAATAGCTTTTCATATTTTTGAACAGTTATGAATTATTTCGAGGAATTGCTTTGGGAACACTATAGCTAAAGTTGTGACACACAACATTAAGCTGACACAAAAATTAAAAATCTTCACCACAAAATAAAACAATTATTTACTTGTCAAAAAAGCATGTTGCGACTTTTTTTCGTCTCACATGCTTTTTTCTTTTTGCTCAGTTCCATTACTTGCTTTGCTTCCGGCACAATTCTTTGCTGGATTACAAATAAAATAGTACTATTCAAATTAGAAAAGGAGTTGTTTTTATGAAATTTGTAGTCATTGGTGGCGTTGCTGGCGGTCCTTCCTTTGCGACTCGCTTACGCCGATTAAATGAAGAACATGAAATTGTGATTTATGAACGAGGTGAACACATTTCCTATGCTAGTTGTGCACTTCCTTATTATCTCGGACAAGTAATTGATGATCGTGATTCATTGATCGAGCGGACACCTGAAATTTTAAAAGTTAAAAACAATATTGATGTCTTTACAAAACACGAAGTCACAAAGATTGACCCAGATAAAAAAGAGTTGACCATCCATGACTTAACAACTGGCCAAGTCAGCCAAACAAATTATGATTATCTAATTATTTCTGCGGGGGCTCGTCCTACTTTACCGTCAATCCCTGGTGCAGACCAAGCCGAAAATGGTTTTGTTTTGCGTAGTGTGACTGACGCCGACAAAATCCAATCCTTCATTCAAAACAATGCTCCGAAAAATGTTTTAGTTTTAGGTGCTGGAGTCATGGGATTGGAACTAGCTGAAAACTTTAAGCATCGCGGTATGGAAGTGACTTTAGTCGATCAGCTAGATCAAGTTGCTTTTCCTTACGATCATGAGATTGCCGATTTAGTCTATGATAAACTAATTGAACAAGGCTTAACGGTTCATTTAAATACGCACATCAATGAAATTCGACAACACGGAAGCGAAGTCCACTTATCAGATGGAGATCTTCTGCATCCCGACATGATTTTATTTGCCACTGGTGTAGCACCAAATAATGAAATCATTCAGTCTGCTGGTATTTCAATGAATGAGCATGGCCAAATTATCGTTGATAATCAATTACAAACAAATCTTCCTGATATCTTTGCCATTGGTGATATTATCGAAACAACTAGTGTTATTACGCATCAGCCAACACCAAGCATGTTGTCAAGTGCGGCAAATCGGCAAGGCCATCTACTAGCAGATATCGTAAATGGTGCGCCATTTACGTATCGTGGATATATTGGTGCAGGTGTAGCAAAAATTTTTAACTATACTGCAAGTTATGTTGGTCTTACTGAACACCAATTAAAAGACACAGGTATCACTAACTATAGAACAATTTTCATTACACCTTTTGATCATGCTAATTTTTATCCAGGTGCTACTCGACTAAATCTCAAACTGATTTTTGAAGAAGAAACTGGTAAAATTTTGGGTGGGCAGGCAGTTGGTGAACATGGTGTCGATAAACGAATTGGGGAATTATCTGTTGCCATTACAGGAAACTTAACTGTCTTTGATTTACCAGATCTTGAGTTGCCCTACTCTCCACCTTATTCAACTACTAGAGATCCATTGAATATCGCTGGTTACGTTGCAATCAATCAACTGAATAATACAGTGGAAACAATCAAAGCAAGTGAATTAACCCAAGAAGAATTAAAAAATGGTTTCTTCTTAGATATCCGCGAAACAGATAAGCCAAAATCTGGTAGTATCGAAGCAACCAAAAATATTCCGATGAACGAATTACGTGATCGAATTGATGAAATTCCTAAAGATCGACAAGTCTTTCTTACTTTTAGAAAAGGGTTGAATACGTATACTTCTGCTCGAATTTTGGCAGGTTTTGGTATTAAGGCAATGATGATTGAGGAATAAGGTTGTGGCGCTAAGCGTTCAGCTCCGACATGATAGCAAGCAGTCACTTAAGATAGCTCTTCATATTTTGAAGTGACTTCAAGCTATATTGAGGAGTTGCTTTGGGAACACCGCGAATTAGGTTGTGGCCCCAATTGGACCAGTCGGTGATTCTCATCGTTAGGATACCACCGCCACCATGTCTCTATTTGTGTTTTGTTCTTAATACCTAATTCTTCCTTATCATTTTTACAGGAATTTTATTTTGTTTCATCTGTATAGCCATTTCTTTGATGTGAATCGGATAAGCGACTCGATTTTTCTCCCAAAAAGNCTATTTGTGTTTTGTTCTTAATACCTAATTCTTCCTTATCATTTTTACAGGAATTTTATTTTGTTTCATCTGTATAGCCATTTCTTTGATGTGAATCGGATAAGCGACTCGATTTTTCTCCCAAAAAGCACCTCCTAGTTAAATTCATTTTATTTGAATTCAACGAGAGGTGCTTTTTTAATTTGTCTCAGTTTGTTGGGTCAGTTCCATCAAATTGAGTTGCTCTTTTTATTTTGTATCAAAAAGTAGTTGCACTTCCATACGCTAACTAGTCTTTGATTATTTTACTTCATAAATCAATTCAAAATTATTACTATCATCTTTTAGCAATTTCTCAAATTCTTTATCACTAATGATATTGTTATCATTTTTCCTAATATAATAATCAGTGTCTACTCGACCCTGTTCTCTTAAATCAGAGTCTTTGTCCATTCTTTTTGAGAATCAAGTACACTAGTCAATTTATCATTTTCAGCTTCAAACATCACTTTAAATCTAGGTTCTTTCAACCATTTTTCTAAATAATCATTAAACATACTAGCGGACATTTTTTCTACTAGCAATCTAGTATTTGTATTTTTCAAAAGAATTATGATATACTAAAGACAAGAAAAAGGAACTATGCTCTAACATAGCTCCAATGTAGAACCGTTAAAAAGACGGTGGCTTTTATTGTTTTGATTTTTTAACCATCTAACTACTCGCCAAAGTGTTTTAGATGGTTATTTTTTTTGGTCTTTATGGTCAATAATCAGCAAAACTAACGTCGCGAAAGCGATCATCAGTTGAATTGCTTCAAAACTTGACACGTGCCTACTCCCTTCTAGGGATAAAGCTATGAACCATAGGCATCACCCCTTTTTCAAGAGATTAGCCACCATCTTTTCACTTTTCTACCTCTTAATTATAGCATATCTCTTTGCTGAATAATTTCGATAGTTTATATAAAATTCTCATTCTTAATACTAAATAATTATTTCCAGCTTTAAAATGGATCACTTGATTCAATAACGACAGATTTTTTTAAATATTCTAATACCTCTAACTCTGCAATATTTTTAAATACCACTTTTTTATAAAAATACATTCCTAAAAAAAACAAAAGTAAGCCACCGCCGCCACGTTTCTATTTGTGTTTTGTTCTTAATACCTAATTCTCCCATTATCGTTTTTACAGGAATTTCATTTTGTTTCATCTGTATAGCCATTTCTTTGAGGTGAAATCGGATAAGCGACTCGATTCCCCCCAAAAAAACACCTCCTAGTTAAATTCATTTTATTTGAATTCAACAAGANATTTTGTTTCATCTGTATAGCCATTTCTTTGAGGTGAAATCGGATAAGCGACTCGATTCCCCCCAAAAAAACACCTCCTAGTTAAATTCATTTTATTTGAATTCAACAAGAGGTGCTTTTTTAATTTGTCTCAGTTTGTTGGATCAATTCCTTATAGTACACGATGCTCCTTACTTCGGATGAGAGAAAAATAAATGATATTCTTTTTGCTCTAAAATTGGAACAACTCATCTTGTAAGGAAACTTTTTGTTTTTCTTTCAAAATTTTCCCCTTAGTCATTCCCGGAAAAACAACCATAAGTGTAGCCTCTTTTTGTGCTTTTTCTAATTGTGGAAGATCGATAATAGCCAACAATGTTCCAGCCTTTACTTTCTGGTCTTTGGTTACTTGAATTGAAAAAGGTTTACCTTTTAATTCCACAGTATCTATTCCCATATGGATCAATAATTTCTCACCCGTTTTACATGCAATCGTGAGTGCATGAAGCGTTGGAAAAATACTCTCCACGCGTCCTTCAACCGGTGCGTAAACCTTACCATCATGTTGTTTTATGGCATAGCCTTCACCCATCATTTTTGAAGAGAAAACTTCATCATCAACCTCTTCTAATGGGATAACATAGCCGTTCGCAACAGACTTCAACATCTTCTTCGTTTTAAAAAAAAGCATTCTTTCATCTCCTAAACTAATTCTGGCCAGTATTCTTTGTTCGCTTCAATCATTTCATCCAAAACTTTTTTCGCAACTCTGGCATTAGGAACTGTTTGATTTAGTGTAAATGCCTGTAATGCTTTTTGATATGAACCTTCAAAATAAGCATCAACTAATAGTTTTTCTGCTGCTACTTGTGCTTCCATCATACCTTTATGAAAATCACAAATTGGTTCTCTCAAGGAAATGGGTTCCACACCTGTTGCTCCGACATAAGCAGGAACTTCTACCACGGCGTCCGGGCGTAAATTAGGAATAGCACCTTGATTCGGAACAATCAACATAAAACGTCGGCGCTCATCGTTTAGTAAAGAGGTTGCCATGTCAACGATATATTGACCATGTTCACCAAAGTTAAAGTTTAAAACATCTTTGGTCACACCATTCCGAATTTTTTTCGCCATTTCTTTGGTATTTTTTTCTCGCCCTTCCATCACCATATTAGCACGAGTATAGTTTTTGTCAGAATGCTCAATAACCATATCCGGATATAAATAATACTCTAAATAATTATTCGGAATATTTTGTGGAAAGTTCTTTGTAATTACAGACATCATACTAAATGCTTCTTGCCATGTTTGATCTCCAGCATTAAAGTCTGCAACCTGCATTTCCTGACCGTTCAGCTTTTTGATGATTTCAGGCATAACATCACGCTTCAATTTCTTGTCATAAATAGCTGTGTACCAACCAAAATGGTTTAATCCATAATATGTCGGAATCCAGTTTTTACGATCATACCCATAGTTGATCGCAATTGTTTCTTCAATTGAGATTGTCATATCACAAGCATTAATCATTTTCGCTTTTGGATAGCGTCGACGAACAGCCTCCGAAACAATTGATTCAGGATTCGTATAATTCAAAATCCATGCTTCAGGTGCATATTTCTGTACATATCCTACGATTTCCAAGAGCCCGCTCATTGAACGCATCCCGTAAGCAAAGCCACCCAAACCACAAGTTTCTTGACCAACCAAACCATGACTCAAAGGAATTTTTTCATCTTTTTCACGCATTTTCAGACCACCAACTCGAATTTGCGAGAAAATGAAGTCGCAACCAGTAAAAGCTACTTCTGGATCTTCTGTTGATGAGATTACGACATCTGAAAAACCTTCTTTCTCCAACATATACTGAATAATCAAGTACATGTCCTCATTTCTTTGTGCATCAATGTCATACAACCGAATTTCTGAGAGTGGTAAGCGTTCTGAATTATTTAATACTGCTTGAATGATTCCTGGTGTATAAGTGCTACCTCCACCAGCAATTGTAATAATTTGTTTTTTTGTCATATTTTTCTTCCTTTCTATTGCTCTAATAATTTATTGAATTCCGCCATTACATACGTAACCTCTAGCCCAATAATGACTTGATAATTTTTTTCTGTTGGTTTTATCAAACCACTGATGCCCAACTGTTTGATACGTTGTTCATCAACGATTTCTGGTTTTTCCACTTCAACTCTTAAACGTGTGTTGCAACTAAACGCATCAGAAATATTTTCGGAACCACCAAAAGCTTGCAACATTTTTTTTGCCATGTATTCATAATTTTTACTTGCTAAAACCAACTCATTTTCCTCAGTTACTGCCTCAGCGCCATATTCCGTTGCCACTTCTCTTCCTAAAGTTGGAATGTCCCGTTTCTTGATTAAATAATAAAAAGTAAAATAGTATAATCCAAAAAATACGAGGCCAACTGGAAGAATCAAAATCGCATTCGTCGCAATCTTAAAATTGATTAGATAGTCTACGATACAAGCACCAAATGTAAAACCAATCCTAATATTCAACAAGTAGCAAACCATTCCAGCCAAACCAGCAAATACCGCATGAACAACGTATAGCATTGGTGAAATAAACATAAAACTAAATTCTACTGGTTCTGTGATATTCGAGATAAAAGAAGTAGCTGCTCCACTCCCCATGATCCCTTTCACCATCTTTTTATTTTCTTTAAACGCAGCTCGATAAATAGCTAAACAAATCGCTGGTACCCCAAACATCATAACCACAAAAAATCCAGATAAAAACAAGCCTGCTTGTGGGTCACCATTGATAAAACGGGTCATTTCTCCTCGAAAAACCTCGCCATTGGGCGCAGTATAACTACCTAAATCATAATAGACATACGTGTTAAGCACATGGTGCAGTCCAAAAGGAATCAGTAGCCGATTCAAGAACATGAAAATTCCGACACCAAAAGCGCCCATATTGACCAATAATCGAGCAAAACTGTCGATTCCCGCTTGTGCAAATGGCCATAAAATGCCAAAAATAACTGCAGTGATCGTCTGAAAAATCATAACCATCGTCAATGGAAATTTTTCACCAGCAAAATAAGAAAACACCATTGGTAAGCGTTGCTCTTTAAACCGGTTATACGTCCAAGCCGCAATCAAACCAGAAATAATCCCTCCAAATATCCCCATGTTGACTGCCGGATTCATGATTTCCAATCCTTTTTTCAACGTGGCAATTGCCAAGAAACCTGTAAGTGCTGGAATCCCTTTGTCTTTCGTCTTCGCAAATCCAATCGTTACCCCAATTGCGAATAGAATATCCAAATTTCCAAACACAGCATTTCCGGCAGCCCCAATCACTGGGATATTTAACATATCATCAGCTGAGAGACGCATTATTAACCCAGCTAACGGCATTGCAGCGACCGGTAACAGCATTGCTCTACCAAGTTTTTGTACGCTTTCTTTAAAATTTTGCAACTTTTTCTCCCCCTTATCTATAATTCTTTGTACGTGATTTGTTCAATCAATTCATCTTCTTTCACTTGTTTCGCAAAAGCTGAGTGAATTAAAAATTCAACTTGATTGACTCGTGGATAAATAAAACTTGATCCATTTAACAGCAACTGGTCAATATAAGCTGTGTGACACATGATTTCAACAGTTTTTTCTTCACGTAAAATTTCTAGTAGTCCTTCTAAATACTCTTCTACTGAACAATTAATCTGACGTTTTTCTACAATCATTTCTCCAACATCATCAAAATGTGGTTCAAAATAATCAACGTGCCGAACTTCTGCTCTTTTTTCAAAGTTTCCACGAACAGGTAACCCATATTTTTTTGCTAATGCCACAACAACTTCCTGATTCATTCCAAAAGTATGCGTATGATGATGACTATCTAAATGAGTCGGAATGATTCCAGCGTGATAAACCTTTTGAATTTGTGCATTCCATTCCTCATATAACTGGTCACCATCTATTTCAAAAGGCCGTTGATAAAAAGCTAATTTTTTGAAGTTTGCTCCATCCATCAAACTATCTACATTTTTCAAAAGTGGTTCTCCACATGTCAACGTTAAATGAACGCCAACCCCTAAATCTGGTAATTCTTTTTTCAACTTTACTGCGTGATCAAATCCTGGCATATTTGCCATTAAAGTTGTTGAAGTTAGAATCCCTTGCTGATGAGCATCAACAATTCCATAATTTACGCCATTGCTATAACCAAAATCATCTGAATTAATTATTACTTTTCCCATTTCTTCCTTCCTTTCTTTTTCACTAAAAATAGACGCAACCTCATGACCACAAAAAATTTTGTGTTTCAAAAGGTTACGCCTACCTGATAGTTACGCCCTAATTATTGAATTCTTGCTAAATGGATTGCGAGATAAGTCACTTCATTTTCTTGAACGTTTAAATGAAACTTTTCTTCAATCATTTTTTTGATTGCAAAAGCGACTCGATATGGCTCGCTTTCCTTAAAAGCATTACTAAAAAAACCAATATTTTTACTTGAAGAATCTTCTTGATAAACTAACCGTTTTGCCAAAAATTTGATATGGATCATCATCCGGGAATAGATCAAGGAGTCTGTATCAAAGCGATAGCCATAAATTTCTTCCAATGCCAAGCTGATTTCTTTGGTCATTTCCAATATTTTCAAGCTATTAAAACTATTGGGCTCACCCAATTCCGCATTGATAATATGCATTGTAATAAACCCAACTTCATTAGCACCTAATTGTGTCCCATACCGTTGATTGATAAGAGCAACGACTTCTTTTGCTGTGTCATATTCATCAGGATAAAGCAACTTCATCTCAGGCAACATAATAGCTGTTACTTGACTATCTTCCTTTTGTCTTTGGATTGCAAAATAAATATGATCTGTCAACGCGATATAAATATTTGAATCCAGCTGAGATGAGATATTTTTTGAAATAAATTGAATCACCTCTTCAGAAAACTCAATAAATTCGATTGGAATCTGAGCAGCCATTTCCGTAAACATCTTCGTTTTTTCTTTAGAATCTAAAGTAAAAAATTTATCTGCAACAGTCGGATCAAATAGTTCATTGACAGAAGTAGAAAAACCTATTCCTTTTCCCATCGCAACTTTCTCTATTCCTTCATCATCAATTAGCACCACATTATGATTGATTTTTTTTACAACTTTCATTGCTGCACGGATCCTCTCTAAAGAATAATTTTATGTGATCTACTATTAAAACAACAAAAAACGACCTAAGAAAAGTACTTTTCCTAGGTCGTGCCTAATTTAATAGTTGCACCCTCTTTATTTATACGCCCAATATAGCAAATAAAGAAAACGCTGTCAATGTTTTTTTAACCACTCTCATTATGAAACCAGTTTTCTAGCAAAATAGCAAAAAAACGACCGCGGTGGGTAGCCGCGGCCTTAGGAGTTATTTTTACTTGAGGAGTAAAAATGAAAAAGTATAGGGTTGTTTGTTGGTATGTATTTATAATAGAACTTAATTGTGAAGAAATTATGATTGAAACCTTGTCTTTTTTTTGGATTTGTTTAAGAAAAAGTAAACATCCTCCCTATGCAAAAAAATAGCTAACTCAACAGATCAAGTAGCATTGCAAAAACAGCGCTCCTAAGAAATAAAAAAGATACAGTCTCTCTAGCTACCGTATTAAATCAATTGTTTGCCATTTACTATCACTCACCTCTACATGCTTTGATAGGTTTCTCATTTTATATGTACGCTGTCTAATTGAATGATATTTATTTTTACATCAAGAGTATCACGATTTTAATGAAATTAATGAGTGTCAACATCAGCTATTTATTAACAAGAAAAAAATTGAACTGAGCGCCACAAAAAAGGCTCGTTAGTCATTCACTAACCAGCCTCTAAGCCTTTACAAACTGCTAGAAAATTTCTACAACGTAAAAATTCAAAGCACACTTCACAAAAAAATAATGATGTTATGCTAAATAATCAAGAATAATTGATTGGTAGCTATCAATCATCGCTAAATAATTATCAATTTCAACATACTCATTCACTTGATGTGGCAAGGTTGGTACTCCTGGCCCAAATACAACAAAATCAAATGGCTGTCTTGCTTTGGTAAACTCAGCTGCATCAGTTGTTCCGGCAGCACCAAATAATGGTAATGGCTCTTCAAACTGTTTTTGAATACTATGGATCAAAGAAGACTTGGGATTCGCTTTTACCGGAATTTTATTGAAATCAATTGTTAACTTAAGTTGATATTCATTCCCTTGGTTCAAGACATCGACAATCTTTTGCAACGTTTCAATGACTTTATCATTTGAAAATTCTGGAATCGAACGAATATTTCCTTGTAGCTGTGCATAACTAGGAATGCTGTTAACCTGATTCCCTCCGTTAATAATTGTTACGTTATGAATCGTCCGACCTAAAACAGGATTTTCAACTATTTCTGCAATGCACTTCATCTCTGCATTAACTTTTGTCATGAATTCATTCAAGTGATCAATTGCATTATATCCTTCTTGTGGCATAGAACTATGTGCTTCTTTACCGTAAGATGCGACAGTATAATTGATTGAACCCATATGAGTATACAGCAAATTGTAATTGGTTGGTTCACCAATAATCAATCCATTCAAGTCGTCGACATAGCCTGCTTTGGTTAATTGTTCACTACCTAGTTCCCCTACTTCTTCACCCACCGTAGCTAATAATTTGATTTTTCCATTAAATGGTTTTCCAGTTTCCTTTAACTCGATCATCGCAAGAACCATTGCTGCAAGTCCACTCTTCATATCTGTTGCTCCACGACCGTATAACCGATTTCCTTCAATTTTTGCTTCAAAGGGTGGATAAGTCCAAGCAGCTTCATCACCTACAGAAACAACATCCATATGCCCTGATAAACCTAGAACTTTTCCTGCATTGCCACTTTGGTAAGTAGCAACTAAATTATCTCGTCCTTTAGCATAAGAAACTATCTCGCTTTTCATTCCATGCTCAGCCAAAAGTTTTTTCAAATAGGATGCTACCTCAGCTTCATTGCCATTCACTGATTTAATACGAATAAGGTCTTGCAAAATGGAAATTTTTTCTTCTTTTTTCATCTGACTCTCTCCCATCCCATTTTCTTTTATCCACATTGTATCACAATTCATTTTTTAAACTTCCATTGCAAATGCTTCGAAAAATTTATGTTAGAACCCATTTTTATTGTGGAAAAAAAAGAAAAAAACGCCTAAAAAGACGCTTTTGGTAGAACATCTAATGTCCAAATTTTTATTATTTTTTGACAGCACTACTGAAAAGTAAAATAAAATTTACTATAAGCCAGCCAATGATAAAAACATCTACTAAATGCATGTTATTGAAATGAAAAACTAACCAATAGATTGCTAATAAAAAATTCACAAGGCTAACTAAAATAGTTGTTTTGCTATTTATTTTCTTCAGAACTAGCACCTCCACTCAAGTATTAACTTCATCCATCTGTTAAAAACTGTTCTAGTTTGTTTTTATTGATACTTAAATTTATTGTACAGTATTTTTGATTCTTTTTATTAACATAAAATTTTAGTTCAAGAATAATAATGTAGTTTTTTACATTAAAATCTATTAACGCAACTAACTATACACAACATTATTAATGTTTTTATCCTAAAGAAATCGAGTTCATAATTAAGCACACTTAGTCCAAATTAAAAAGTAATGATTAAAAGTATAAACCTCTCCATCGTCGCTGTTCAACTACATACACTCGTCTCAAAGAACATCAAATACTCCCACGCGAACTTCTTCATGTTTATTATTCGGAGAAAACCAAATATCGTTCCATTCCACCATAATACATTCAAAATCTGTTCTTATTTCATAATCTTCTCTTGAATTATAATAAATATCTAAAACAATATAAACATCATCTCCAACTATCCTTTTAAACATATCAATTTTTTCGTTTGTCACGTTCGATACAAATTTAGGATTGCTTGCAGATTCAGCAAGCTCACCCATTAATTCAGGTAAATTCTCTTTAGCTGTTTTATACGTGAAAACTACTTTAATCTTTTTTTCTCTACCTCGTTAAATTTAGTGTTCCTAATTCTAACACCTATCTGGTTATTTATATCGACGGTTTACTTTATAGACTCGACTATCTTTCCCAACATATCAATATTTTTCTATGGTAGAAAATTGATAAACCCAAACTGGTAATAGACTAACCTTTTTCGCCGTATGTTTACCTACATTTCATCGCTACTGTGACAACAAATTCACGAGGTTTCAAAAAATTTTATGGTATGTTCTATATTTTTAGCTTCCTTATCTCCATACAAGATTTGCTCTATTTCACCATTTTTTATAAAAATAACCGCAGGAATACTTTCAACACCTAATTTATTATAATATTTTCTGAAATCATCAACATCGTTTTTATTGCCAGTAGTATCTAGGTAATTAATTTCTAATTTTTCTTTTTCCAAATAAGAAATCAACTTAGGTTTGTATAGTATACAATCTGGACAATTTTCTCTGCCAACGTAAATAATACTATTTCCCTTACTATTGATGATAGAGTCTATATCTTGAACTGTAGTTGTCTTTAGAGGTTCTTGTTGAAGTCTTGATAATTGAGCCGAGCCTAACACAAGTGTCCCCATTGCTAACAATGATATTACCAAATAAAGGGCTTTTTTATTTTTTTTAGCATAAACTATTCCAAAAATTATGAAAGTTAAACAAGTATATAAAAGTAATATTTGCCAAAAAAAGATTTGTGTGAAATGTATTTCTAATGAATTTTCAGAGCCGTTTGCGACTCCCGCTATGGTTAACATGTTCAATGGTACCTGAAAACTTGTTCCGTTTAAAAAACTATTTACTCCATTTGGAATTATCAAAGCAACTAGAATTAAAAATGTTGCAAAAAATGAAATACCACTATATTTAAAGATGTCAAGAATTGTTTTTTTCATAGTCGTTCTTTCTCCCATTTAGTATTAAATATATGATTTGTTATGATAAAGCCACTAACAATAAAAATTGTTAATAACGTGATTTGGACAATATTAGAATAGCTATTAAAGCGATTGATTAAATATGTAATCGGAAATAAGCCAAGCACGCAAACCATTATAAGGCTAATTTGCGATAATGGATTTTCTTTACTATTTATTTATCAAAAAAATTCTCCTTACCCTTTTAAAAAAATAACAAACACCAATAAACTACTCTTTGAATGGTCGCACTAAAAAACAAACATATTTTTATCACCTCATTGTTTTGTTCTTCACATGTGCTATTCTATTATAGTAACTAAGAAAAAAGAATTTAAATTATGGTCAAAATTTTCACATCATAAAAAATAAAATAACGGAGAGTCTATGGAAATTCATGAGCTACTAAGAAAACTTCGGGTAGAAAGAGGAATTTATCAAAAAGAGCTATCAGAAGGAATAACGACTAGAGAAACGTTTGTAAAATATGAAAATGGCAAAACAAAGATTCCATTTTTTGTTTTAATTGAATTATTGGAAAGAATGAATCTAAGCTTAGATGAATTTGTTTTTTATTTAGACAAAGATAGCGTAAGAGAAAAGAATTGGCGTTTAAAGAAATTAATAAAGAAAATCAGAGAAGATAAACCAAATTCCCAACGTACGTTACGAACACTTCGAGAAAAAGTTAGAAAGACAAACAATATTGTAGATATCAGAAATTACTTAGTTGTTAAGACGATTGATTGGTATCAACTAGCAGATAGTGAAAGAAAACTAAATAATTCTGACAAAAAATATTTAGCCGAGTTAAAAAAATATTTGGAAGTTGTTGATGAGTGGGGCCGATTTGAAATGGCAACCTTTACTACGCTTTTATTTATTTTTGAAACAAATTACATAAACGGTAGATTATCAGGCGTTGAAAAAAAAATAGAAAAACATAAAGATTATGAGATTTTTCATTCCATATTGATTGGTATGTATAACAATGCCTTTTTATTAATGCTCGAACGTAAAGAAACTACTTTAGCAAAAAAATATTTAGAGAAGATGACTGACGTTCGTCACAAACTTCTATTTTTTGGCGATACAGAAGTTTACTGTAATTTTTATAAATTACTTTTTAAACATTTAACGGAAGAATCTGGACGAGTAAATGAGTTAATAGAGTATTTTGAAGGATTAAAAATGATAGGTTCTCATAGCCTATCTAAACGCTTCAAAGTTGACTTAAGGAAATTTGAACTTATTTACAATACTACACCAATAATTTTTGTGGATTAATCATTGAAAGTGAATAGTAAAATAGGATCGATTACTGTGAATTTAAACAGTTACGCTAGTTACTAAGTACGTATAAAAGCTTTGAAACAACAAAAATGAATTAAAAGAAGATAATGAATGTCCGAGTGGAAATAAATTCTGTTAAAATCAACAAAACTAATGAGCTGAAAGGTACTAAAATATACTGCATTTTGAGTTGAACTAAGCAATTGGATGCCAGAGAAGAACTAAAGCTAAAAATTTAGAGACTTTAGTTCTGTTTATTAAGTCTGTATTTCTGTCTTAAGGTTCCCCGCCAACTGATACATAAAAAAGCTGTAACGATATTTGCTACAATCTTTTCAGAGAGAATCAATTCAACTTTGATTATTGTTTTTTTATTTATCGAACTATCCCCTACATCATAGCCTTTTTAGCCACTTTTCTCTGGTAGAAAACTGTGATAGAAAAAATAAAATAACACAAAAAAGCGCCTAAAAAGACGCTTTTGGTAGAAAATTGGAAAACTGAGCTTTTAAAAGCACGTAAACAAAGGCTTTTGAGCCTTGAGTTTTCGCCAGTTTTACTGAGTTTTGTCATCATTTGCGGTACATCTTCAACAGGAGCAACTCAACCAAAAACACTGGTACGAAAGTATTTATATGTCTTCTGGTAGCGTAGTGGAAAACTCAGACTGGCAATAAATCGTCATTTTTCGAAAGAATAGCGCCCTCTTGAACATTATCAATCGCATTTACCACTTGTTGATCTGACTTCGCATATAAGTGACCGTAAGTTCCTAAAGTAATTTGAATATTCGCATGGCCCAATCGTTCTTGAATAGATAGCGGTTGAATATTCTGCTCAATTAGAAATGCAACATGAGAATGTCGTAGCGCGTGAAGTTTAATCGGTTTGACACCCGCTTTTTTGGCAGCCTCTTTTAACCAGTTTGCGAAAGAATAAGGTGGCGTAAATGTTCCGTCCAACTGAGCAACATATTCAAAATTTCCAATACGTTTTTGCAAGTCATACCACTGTCTGAGCTTTAATGAAAGTTTCTTTCCCATCCCAATCGTTCGATAAGCACATTTCGTTTTTGGAGTCGAGAAGTACCAATCATCTTTTGTATTATAAATTAGTGTCTTCTCAATCGTTATCGTGTTTTTTTCGAAATCTACATTCGACCAAGACAAAGCTTCAAGTTCTCCAATCCGAATGCCAGTATAAAAGAGCATTTCATACACAATCTTCCGATGGTGGGTTTGAATCTTATCGTCCTTCAATTCATTCATCACTTTTAGAAACTCACTGTGTTCCCAAAACTCAACTTTCTTATTATCAGAAGGAAGTGAAGAAACATCATCAACGGGATTTTTAGCAATCACCCCCTCTTTAACAGCCCGATCCAATACAATTTTTAAGTGTCCCCGAATCCGATTGATATAAGATTTTGATAACGTTTCGCCATTGACTTTTTTCCGCGAATTGCGTGACTCTGTCTGGCTTAGTTCAAATAACCAATCCTCAATATCGTGACTTGTAATATCTCGAACACGAAAATGATAGAAAAACTGCATTCGCTTTTCGAATATGAATTGCGCATTCTCATATGTTTGACTCTTCACCTGTCTCTCGTACCATTTTACAAACCTATCCTTGTAAAACTCTTCGAAAGTCATTTGATTGGTAGAACACAGTTGATTAGGAACTGTCTTGTTGAAATCATGTGTTTCCATATACTTGTCATAAGCAATTTTGGCATCTTTTTGTGAAGCATAACCTCGTTTAGTCTTCTGAACCTTTCTTCCATCTTCATCTATGCCCAGATATGCTCGGAAGAACCATTTTTTTGTCTTTTTATCTTGGTAAATATTTTTAATTTTTGGCATCGTACCATTCCTCCCTGTGCTTGAGAAAAGCTACTTTAATAGTACCGCGCTTGTACTGTTTATTCCGCAACTTGAATGTGAAAAAGATGTTCAATTACTCGAGATGGCACCACACCAACTTGGCGATTATTATAAAAATCTATTCCTTCAACCCGTGCAAGATACGTTTTGCTCTCTTTAATCATTCGTGCAGCTTGACTAGGTTTAAAGCCCATTTCTATCAAAATTGCACGATTTACCATGAAATCACATTTTGTTTCCAATCTCTCACCCCCTGATACTTTACTCCTTTTAAATTAATCCTCTTTATAATCAATTGTTTCTCATTCAATGGTTGTGTTATACTCGTCTTGTCGAGGCGGAGTACGTTGCACAACTTGTTGTGTAAGCAGTACTTTGCTTTTTTAGTAGCTTGTTTTCTCATTTGATATACTTTGTAGTTTTCGTTCATAATACTCAACCTCCTCCTGATAATATTCTGGGTCTGCCTTCATATTTTGGAGAAGTTTAATCTGTCTTGGATTCATTTCTCCTTGTTCAATAATCAAAGACAACAAGGAAGAATGAAACGTTTGATCCACTTGTGCAATAAAAGCTAGCGATGGCGAAACACCATGAATTAACCAATTCATACTTTTCTCAAAGCTTTGAGGAATTGTCTCTAAAGAAATGGTGATTGCGCCATGATTGCCAATAAAGGCTGCCCATTTTTTATCAACTTTTGCCCCTGGATCATTTGGATCACGGTCATAAAAACAAATTGCTCCATTAAGTAACTCAAAGAACAGTTTGGTTAAATCATGGGTTCTTGAAATAATCTTTGCTAAGCTTTGCGCTTTCTCTTTTCGATACCGTAGTTCAAAGCGATTTTTCACTTCTGCCTCTTCTAAAGGAATTCCTCGTCGCTTTCGTTGTTCATAATCCTTCTGATAAAAACAAAAGCGACATTGACTCTTCTTTGAGCCTAAATACAAGGTCTCGCCATTTGATTCATTATTTGTGATATCCGTCCCGCCATGGGATTCACTCACTTGAAAAGTGGTCCACACAT
>NZ_JXLE01000049.1 GCF_001886265.1 Enterococcus thailandicus | reverse complement strand
CTTGAATATACACTTTAAGTGCAACAGTTGATTACAAAAAAAGACTCATAGCTAAAATCCAGTTAAAATAGGTTTGTCTAGAACACTATTTGAAAGGAAGATAGCTATGAGCCACTATAACCATCTTACAATACTAGAGCGAGAAAACATATTTTTATTCTTCAATCAAGGAAAGTCTATACGTTCCATTGCTTCTCTTATGAAGCGTAGCCCTTCTACAATATCGAGAGAACTTAAACGTAATACAAAAAATACTACGTATTCTCCTGTGCTTGCTCAAACTATATATTCTTATAGAAAACAGAACTGTGGGCGAAAATTACTCTTGTCTAACAACAGGATCTGGACTATCGTTCGAAGATTATTTGTAGAAGAACAATGGTCTCCTGAAGAAATTTCTCATCGTTTAAAAAGTGAACGAACTGGTATTGCTATAAGCTACACGACAATTTATCGTGGTATTTATAATGGACTTTTTGAAACAGAGCCTCTAAGCCATGGAAATCGAGGATTGATTCGTTCACTTAGACGCCGCGGAAAAACAAGACATGCCAAACATCATGTTGAGAGAAGAGGAAAAAT
>NZ_JXLE01000048.1 GCF_001886265.1 Enterococcus thailandicus | reverse complement strand
TTAGTACCAACCGTTTGCTAACCAGAATGATTGAGCAGCTTCCCAAGAACCATAACGTGAAGAAACATAAGCGTCTGCTACACGTTCTTGATTGGCAGCTGAGTAGTCACCGTTCAAGTATGATGAATCTAATTGGTAACGACCGATGTAGCGACCGTTAGTTGCTGTATAAGAACCGCTTGATTCTCTTTGTGCGATCCATTCTTTTGCAGAGTTAGAAGTAGTAGCTACTGCTTCTGTTGTTTCAACTGCTGGAGTTGCTTGAACTGTTTCTTGAACAGGTGCTTGAGCAACTTCTTGTGTTGTTTCTTGTTGAACAGGTTCAGCTTGAACTGCTTCTGTTTGAGGTGCAACATCTGTTGTTGAGCCTTGCTCTGAGGTTGGAATAGTTAATGTTTGACCTGCAAAAATCAGATTGATATCTGAAATTGAATTAGATTGAGCAATATGGTTAATCAAGGAGTTATCGCCAACATATTTTTGTGAAATAGTTGATAATGAATCGCCTGATTGAACAGTGTACGCTTCGTCTGCGTGTGTTGTTGTTCCCATAAATAATGCAGCGCCGGCAGCCAGAGTTGTTCCTAATAGTACAGTTTTAAGTGATTTCATATAA
>NZ_JXLE01000047.1 GCF_001886265.1 Enterococcus thailandicus | reverse complement strand
TGAATCGTAAATTCTTAAGAGACAACCCATTAGAAGCGATCGTAACAGACTTGACTTATGTACGAGTCGGGAAAAAATGGAATTATGTCTGTTTCATTTTGGATCTGTTCAATCGAGAAATTCTCGGCTATTCTTGTGGAGAACATAAAGATGCCGTTCTAGTAAAAAAAGCATTTAGCCGTATCAAACAACCTCTGACAGAGGTTGAGATTTTTCATACTGATCGTGGAAAAGAGTTTGATAACCAAGCTATTGATGAATTATTAACAACTTTTGACATCAATCGATCATTGAGTCATAAAGGCTGTCCTTTTGATAATGCCGTAGCTGAATCAACTTATAAGTCGTTGAAAGTAGAATTTGTCTATCAATACACATTTGAAACCTTACAACAATTGGATTTGGAGTTATTTGACTATGTCAATTGGTGGAACCACCTTCGGTTGCACGGTACACTTGGCTACGAGACACCGGTTGGTTACCGTAACCAGAGATTGGCGCAGCGAATCCTTGATAATGAGCTCGGATGTGCTAACGCTAGCGAGGCAGTCTAACTTTAACTGTTAGCTCCTGCTGAAGATCGTCACATCCGAGGAGGCTCATTGTCAAGGACAATCGGAATAGCATACGGAAAGAAGTTCTGCACCTTATAAAATTTGTCAAAAAAACTGTTGCCATTCCA
>NZ_JXLE01000046.1 GCF_001886265.1 Enterococcus thailandicus | reverse complement strand
AATGGGTTGTCTCTTAAGAATTTACGATTCAATACGTTTGTCGTTTTGGCTTCATTGCAAGTAGAATGATGTACTTTAAAATAAGCAACAGTATAGCTCGATTTTAATCCTCTATTTTTCATGATTCTACTAATTTTTCGTCGGCTGATCTGAATGCCTCGTTTTGATAAGGCTTTTTTTATTTTTCTTGAGCCGTAGGCCTTTCGGCTGCGGATAAATTCTTCAGCGACTGCTTCTTCAAGTTCTGATTCGTCTTTCTTTGGTTTTGATTGATAATAATAGGACTGACGTGATAGACCTAATATTCTGCACATCACTGATATAGGGTAAAGATGCTTATTCGCATCGATTACTTGTCTCTTCGTCCGAATATCAGCGCTGCTTGCGTTAAAATATCATTTTCCATTTCTAATTGCTGGTTTCTTTTACGTAGTTCTAACAATTCTTTTTGTTCAGGCGTAAGATTATCTTTTTCTTTGAATGAACCACTCGTTTTAGATTGCTTTACCCATTTGTCAAATGCTGAAGCCGTTAGTTCATATTCTCGAATGATTTCTACACGTGGCTTTCCAGCTAAGTAAAGATTGACGATTTGTTGCTTGAATTCTTGTGAAAAAGTTCTTTGTGTTCTCTTAGACATAAAAATTCCTCCTGGTATGTTTTCTTCTAGTCTACACACCTTAATTTTTCTGTCTAGTTAATTGTAGCCTATCCA
>NZ_JXLE01000045.1 GCF_001886265.1 Enterococcus thailandicus | reverse complement strand
GAATGCCTTATTTTGTTGGTTTCAAGCCATTTTTCTACTTCTGTTGCTGTATATTGACTGCCCAAGTCAGTGTGTAGAATCATTCCTTCCGGAATGTGATACTTTAGTTTTGCTTTATTCAACGTTTGAATGACACAATCCACCGTCATTCTTTTTGAAAATGTATAACTAATAATTTTTTTCGTGTGTAGATCCATGATGGAAGACAAGTAACACCAGCCATTTTTCTTAGTAGGAATGTATGTAATGTCAGCCGCCCATTTCTCACAAATAGTTTTAGTAGAAAAGTCCTGATTTAATATGTTCTCTTTTGAAATAATCGCTTTATTTAACCTTTGAGGTCTAAATTTTTTTACTACAATCGATCTTAAATTTAATTGCTTCATTAGCTTTTGGACATGTTTAAGAGATACTGAAATGCCATCTTTTAATAAAACTTGATGAATTTTAGTGGCACCATAGCGCTGTTTATTCGTAAAAAAAACTGTCGAAATAGTCTCTTTCAACGTATTATTTCTGATTTCTGTAGCTGTCAATGGCTTGTTTTTATAAAAATAGTAGACACTTCTAGGGATTTCTAATAACCGACATAACAAAGAAACAGTGTAGTCCTTACACCATTTTTCAATAAACTGAATAAGCGAATTTAGGTTTTCCGAGAGAATATGGCTGCGGCTTTTTTTAAGATTTCAAGTTCCTCTTTCAAACGAGCATTTTCTTTTTTTAGTTCAGCCACTTCTTTTCCAGTCAGTCCTGTGGACTGATTAGGCAAATATAAATTCTTCCATTTGTAAATCGTCGCTTCAGATAAGCCATATTCTTTCGCCAACCCTCGAACGGAACGTCCAGTTTGATTCAGTTCAACAATCATCTGTTTAAAATTTTCTTCATATCGGGTCATAAAAAATCATCCTCTCGTAGCTAAGTTTAATTTATTTTTGTCTCTACGAAAAGTTGTCTAAGATTTAATACTAACACCA
>NZ_JXLE01000044.1 GCF_001886265.1 Enterococcus thailandicus | reverse complement strand
AACTGGGAGATGTCGTCCAAATATGGCATAAGGAACAATGGCGAAATTCTTACATTAAGAATGGTAGCAATACTCAATATTCAGACATGGATGAAGGAAGCGTTTATTTTGCAGTAACGGCTGATGGTTTTATCCCGTATCGTTTGAATCGGTTGGAAGCAAAAGAAACAACAATCACGACCAAAACCACCAATGCAGAGTTAGATAAACAAGTAGGTGATTTGATTGACTTTCTTGGGATGAGCGGGAATGGCTTGAAAGTGACTCAAATCACGCAATATCCAGATCGTTCACAAGCAGGAAAAACCACAGGGAAAGTCTTAGTGGAAGAAACAATCGCTGGTGTAAAATTAAATTATGAGTATGAAGTGACTTTCAATGTGTTGGCTAATTTGTCGGCAGTTGGAAAAACGATTGCTGACATTCCTTTAGGGACAACGTTATCTGGAGCAGCTAAAGATTATGTTGATGTGACTGCCAGTCCTGAATCAGCAAATCAATTAACANCCAATTAGCGGGACAACTGTTGGCCAGCATCAAGCAACTGTTCGTGTCACAAGCCCAACTTATCAAGTTTCTGTAGATGTCAAAGTTGACTACACTGTACTCTATGAGAATAGCATTGTCATAGGAAGCGACCCGAATATTGGTCTTAGTTTGCTGGATGAGGGTGGCATGCCCAAATTGAGCGCAACACCAGGAACACCAAAAAGCAAATTAACACTACGCCCATTAGTCAATATTTATCGTGGTTCAATGACGGAACTAGTTTGTTCCTTACAAACAGATACTGTGTACCAAACGCCTGAAAATTTGTCAGATAACTGGAACCAGCAATTACAAGCAAGCGGTGCCCAATACGGTGACGTGCTATCAGCCTCAGCTGCACATAGAGATAAACCAACTTTACAACTTAATGGGGCAGAAACATATATTAGCCGGGATGAAACCTTAGTAAAAGAAGCAGAAGGGTATACGGAAGCTTTCTATGAATTGACACCAAATGGTTATT
>NZ_JXLE01000043.1 GCF_001886265.1 Enterococcus thailandicus | reverse complement strand
AATAACCATTTGGTGTCAATTCATAGAAAGCCTCCGTCTGTCCTTCAGCTTCTTTCACTAACACTTCATTTCGACTCGTATATGTTTCTGAACCACTTAATTGCCAAGTTGGACTATCTTTCTTAGTACCCGATGCGGTTATCACATCCCCATACTCGATTGTTGCTGATTTAATCAAACCATTCCAAGTGGTTGCTAACTGATCCGGCGTTTGATAAACCGTACTTGTTTGTAGTGAAACGAGCACATTCGTCATTGAGCCACGATAAACATTCAATAGCGGACGCAATGTCAATTCATTTTTTGCCGTTCCTGGTGTTGCAACTAGCTTGGGCACTCCCTCATCGTCCAACAAGCTAAGTGTTACTAACGGATCAGTCCCCATTACGATACTATTGCTATACAATACTTTGTAATTAATCACGACATCAACTGATTGATTGAAGTTTTGGCTGGTTACGCGAACCGTTGCTTGATGCTGGCCAACAGTTGTCCCGCTAATTGGTTCACCAACCCATTCAAAAGTCAGCTTTTCTTCGGCTTCTGGCGTAGAATCAACTGTGACATACTCTTTGGCACTTGTTGATAAGGTCGTTCCTAACGGAATATCAGCGAGTTGTTTGGCAGAAACATTTAAGTCGCTTAGTACGTTAAAGGTCACTTCATATTCATAAGTATGAGTGATGCCTTCGATTGTTTCTTCTACCAACACTTTTCCTACTGCCTTCCCCGCTTTTGAACGATCTGGATACTGAGTCATTTTAGTTACTTTTAGTCCATTTCCAGTCATTCCAAGAAAATCAATCAGTTCATTCTTCTTCTGATCCAGATCTTCATTCGTTGTGCTCATTAAAATCGTTGATTCTTTGGCTTCTAATTGATTTAAGCGATAAGGAACAAAGCCATTGGCGGTAACCAAGAAATAAACAATATCTTCATTTTTACCTGAATACTGAATCTCTTTTTCATCTTTCGTATAGAAGTTACGCCATTGTTCTTTATGCCAAATTTTGACGACATCACCTAGTTGAACAGATT
>NZ_JXLE01000042.1 GCF_001886265.1 Enterococcus thailandicus | reverse complement strand
AACTGGGAGATGTCGTCCAAATATGGCATAAAGAACAGTGGCGAAACTCCTATACTAGAAATGGAAGTAATGTGAAGTATTCTGATATGGATGAAGGAAGCGTCTATTTTGCAGTAACTGCGGATGGTTTTATCCCGTATCGTTTGAATCAGTTGAAACCAAAAGAAACCACAATCACAATGGGGACCACCGATGCTGAGTTAGATAAACAAGCAGGTGATCTGATTGACTTTCTTGGAATGAATGGGAATGGCTTGAAAGTTTCTAAGATCACTGAGTATCCTGACCGGTCCAAAGCGGGAACGGCAAAAGGAAAAGTATTGGTAGAAGAAACGATTGACGGGCACACATATACTTATGAATACGAGGTGCCTTTCAAAGTTACGGATGACCGACAAATCCGGGCAGATGTGGTTGAACAAACCGTTACTTTGGGAACACAAGCAGATGAACTAGCTGACGCTTCAAAAATGGTTACCAATGTTCGTTTGGATGACGGGACTGTTTTAAATTCATCTGATTATACGACGCAAGTGATGAGTGCACCAGATGTAGACAATATGAAAGTAGCCGAAAAAATCGAAGTTAAAGTAACACGAAAAAGTAACAAGGCAGAAACAACCNAGTAACAAGGCAGAAACAACCGTTTATGTTCCAATCAAAGTAGCTTGGGGAAGTACGATTCAGTTACGTGGGAAAAATGACCAAACTGCAGGAGCGTATACCTTACACCAAATAGGTAGTTCTTACTACATCCGCTCTAATTATGGTCAAAGTGATTCTTACAGTGGGAACGGTGTGCATAGTAACTATATTGGCACACCTTATCACTCGATTAATTTGTTAAGAGGATCAGGAAGAATTGATCAATTGACAAATACCTACTACAAAGGGACAAATGGAAATGTTACTGCGAAAACGATGGTCGACACTTTCGGTACGAATGGTAAACAATTTGTTCAATTAGGTGATATCGTACAGATTTGGCATAAAGAACAATGGCGAAACTTCTATACGAAAGATGAAACGGAAATAAAGTATTCAAATAAAGATGAGGACAGCACGTATTTCGCAATCACGGCTGATGGTTTTGTTCCTTATCGCTTAAATC
>NZ_JXLE01000041.1 GCF_001886265.1 Enterococcus thailandicus | reverse complement strand
TAAGTTAGACCCAAAAATCTAACTTAAGGGGTTTTTTTAGTGGTCAAATATGATTATGAGTTTAAAAGAATCGTCGTCGAAGCTTATCAGAATGGTGAAGGTGGCTATGGAATCTTGGCTCGTCGCTTTCATATTCCAGCAGATTCAACTGTAAAAAAATGGGTAAAAACTGTTGAACGACTTGGCTTCAGCGCTCTAAATCGAAGGAAAGGCAAACAAACTTATTCTTCTCAATTCAAGCAAGATGTCATACACTATTATTTGACTAGTGGTGACTCTTACCTTGATGTTGCGTTGAACTATGGATTGCCATCTGGAGACCTACTCCAGCACTGGCATCAAGTATTTCTACGCGAAGGCATGGAAGGTCTTTCACCAAAACCGAAAGGAAGACCGTCTATGACAAAGAAAAAGAAGATGAAAACACCAAAGAAACCATTGACGCGCGAGCAGGAACTGGAACGAGAGAATGAACTGCTTCGTGCAGAACTGGCCTTCATAAAAAAGCTCCGAGCTTTAGGGATGACTATCCCGGATCGACTCAAGAACGAGACGCACGAATCATCCACGAACTCCGAAAAGAGTTCCGATTAGGGATTCTCCTTGAAGCGACGAAATTTCCTAAAGCAACGTATATGTATTGGCAACAGCGCTTTGACCGTGAAAATCCAGACGCCGCATTAGAAAAAATGATTACAGAAATTTTCGAAGAAAACAATGGCAATTATGGCTATCGTCGGATTCAAATTGTCTTGAATGAGCGTGGACTAAAAGTGAACCAAAAGAAAATCCGCCGATTGATGTGTAAGCTTGGACTGAAATGCGCGAAGTTCACACGAAAATCTCGTAAGTACTGTTCTTACAAAGGAACGGTTGGACAAGTGGCGAAAAATCGTATTCATCGCCGTTTTTATACATCGGTTCCACATCAAAAAATCACTACAGATACCTCTGAATTTAAGTATTACGAAAGGGACAATACGAAGGGAATCGTAATCAAAAAACTGTACCTTAACCCGTTCCTTGATATGTTTAATGGGGAAATTTTGTCTTACCGAATTTCAGAGACACCAACGTTAAAGGCCATTCTTGAGGCTCAAAAAGAAGCGATTGACTACACCGCAGATTGTCCATATCGTCGGACATTCCACTCTGACCAAGGTTGGGCTTACCAGTTGAAGCAATATAGAAAACCATTATCAAATAAGAATATTTTTCAAAGCATGTCCCGAAAGGGAAACTGTTTGGACAACTCACTGATAGAAAACTTCTTCGGTTTATTAAAGCAAGAAATGTATCATGGTGTTGAATATACCAGTCTTGAAAGCTTAAAAAAAGCAATTGAGGATTGGATTGATTACTACAACCATCGTCGAATTAAGACGAGGCTTGGCTGTAGCCCAGTTCAGTATCGAGAACGAATAACAGCATAATAAAAATACCGACCAGATTTTCTAGTCGGTATGTGGTCTAACTATTGGGTCTCACTTCA
>NZ_JXLE01000040.1 GCF_001886265.1 Enterococcus thailandicus | reverse complement strand
AGCAGAAATTCCGGCTCTCCACCACCATCTGACAAGATTCTATTTTTTCGTTTCTTACTACTTCAGGAACTTTTTCAAAATTACAATTAAAAAAATTTATTACCTACAAGTAAAGCTCGATTAAAAAAAGCACTATTGATACTAAAACTAAGATATAGAGATCAGAATATACTAGTACAGCAGATACAGCTAACCAACTAAGAAGAAAAAAAACTTGTTTATTTTGAGTCCAAGATAACCATTTTTTTCTGTTAATACCTATAAACATATAAACTAAGAATGGAAATACTACAATTACAACATCAGAAACTATTTCCAACATGCAACAATTGCTCCAACTATACTACCCCCGCCTATAACAATAATTCCTCCAACACATACCCCGCAAATCACAGCAGTCAACGCGCAAGGTGTGCCACATAATTTAGCAATTGTAGCACAAACTGCCGCACCCGCACCTACAACTGCACCAAAACATTTGAGGTCTAATCCCCTTGTTTGACTAACTTTTTTCAACTCATTAATACCTGACAAAGTTTCAGTATTAGATAAATATTCTGTCCCTAAATCTTTATCCAAAACTACATGCCCATCAGCAGACTGCTTAACCCAAAAAGTATTGTGATCTGACTGTGTTAACTGTTGCTCTGAATAATTTATGATATTTCCACTCGCATCAAATACAACTGAAAGATTACTCATAATATTATATGTCTCGCTGTTCTTATATGGGATAGTAGCAATAGTATAATCATCTACTTTAGACAAAGTTAGTTTTTCAAATTCTAAAACGTTCTCAGTTTCTAACAAGGTTAAATCCTTTGAGGCTACTTCTTTATGGATGACATTTTCAAGCTGTTTTGAAAGTTCCTGATTATCAATTTTCTTCATTTTTGTAGCCAGTTCTTGCATTGATGCGGTTGATGATACCACGGATGCATCCACATTGATCAAACCTAAATTTGCTGATGAAACAATTGTTACCAACACTGTCATTACAACTAACAATACATTTTTTACCTTATTCATCTGAAATCCTCCTTCAATTTTGACCATAATTGTTAATATCTTCCGCAGTTAATTGGGTAATGTTACCATCTTTAATTTTTAATATTACTGGAACAAAACCTATATTTAAGCTGTCAGTCACTTCATCAAAGTTCTTATCATTTCGTTGTTGATCGGTATCAAAATAGTAAACTTTGCTTTGTTTTTCATCGTTTAGTACCTTTGTTGTTTGGTTGATTAAACTTACACAATCAGGACAAGTCTTACGTCCAATATATATAGTGTATACTCCCTTATCTTTCGAAAGGTCTTCGAGACTATCTGTATCAATTTTTTTCATTTGAAAAGTCTTCATTTCATAGTTTACTGACGGATTGGTGATTACTTTATACATACCTAAGCTAGCTACTATCACAAGGACACAGCTCATTATCACCCACTTTAGTTTTTTAGTTATTTTCATAATCCACCCTTTCCTCTTACCATTTTTAAATTTTTTTACTTATTGTGTGTCTTTTGAAAAAGATAAAAAATTGTAGATGTAACTCCAAAACTAACTGCAAGA
>NZ_JXLE01000004.1 GCF_001886265.1 Enterococcus thailandicus | reverse complement strand
TTCATGTTATTTACGAAAGTTTCATGAATGTTACTTTCGCAACAACGGGAATAAATATATCATGTAATTTTTTACCTGTCAATAAGTATCAATATATTTTTTTAACCAAAAATAAAGATCTTGATATACCACCTTTTGGTTGATTTCATTAAGCAATTCGTGGCGTGCTTCTTCATATAGCAAAAGTGTTACTTGACTAGTAGTATATTCTTTCACTACTTGGACAAAGGTTTGAACACCACGGCCATTCGCACCTACTGGATCCTTCGCTCCCGAAACAACTAACATTGGAAGATGATCTGGAATCCGTTGTACTTCATCACGGCTACAAGCTTGTCTAACTAATCGGAATAGCTCTTTATAAGAAGACGCTGTAAAAATAAATTGCGTTCTAGGGTCCAGTAAATACTTATCCACCTCTATTTCATCACGCGTAAGCCAATCTTTTGAAGTTCTTGCAGGTTCAAATTGTCGATTAAACCCGCCAAATGCTAATTGATCTAGAAATTTTGAACGATACATTGCTCCGCGAATAGTGACGATTGTCGAAGCCATTAATTCAGCAACTGTCATCTCTTTGGGATTGTGCCACCCAGTCCCCATAATAATTACACCGGAAAAATTCGTCTCAAACTGTGCCAAATAATTTCTTACCAAAAAAGAACCCATACTATGACCAAAAATAAAATGTGGGAGTGTTGGATATTGTTCACTAATTTTTTCATTTACTGTATGAATATCTGAAAGTAAGAGTTCTGAACCATTTTCATCTGCAAAATGGCCAAAATGTTCCTTTGATTGAATAGACTGGCCGTGTCCCAAGTGATCATGCCCTACCACAATAATCCCATTTTTATTAAGATACTCAGCGAATAGATCATAACGTTCGATAAATTCAACCATCCCATGAACAATCTGTAAAGTGGCTACGGGCTGTTGCTCAGGATACCAACAGCTTACTTCCACCATAGTCTTTCCATCAGCAGATAGAAACTGTACTTGCTTTTTCATATTAAAAACGCCTCGCTTTTTTCTTTTATTCTATATAACGTTACTTAGATAGTGTTCCTTACTATTTTATCTTAGCAATCATGGTTAACTAATCAATAGTTAACTATAAAGATACCTTAAAGTGATTGCAAGCGTTGTTCCTTACCTCTATATAATATTCAATTTTTGAAACATCAAAAA
Organism: Enterococcus thailandicus; assembly: GCF_001886265.1. GTDB lineage: Bacteria > Bacillota > Bacilli > Lactobacillales > Enterococcaceae > Enterococcus_B > Enterococcus_B thailandicus. Next base: position 199,473 of record NZ_JXLE01000004.1, on the reverse strand, counting down.
AAGAGTAGACACGATTACGTCCTACTCTTCACTCAAATTTATTCATGAACAACTAACTGTTCTAATAATTGTTCATCATAGCCAATAAATAAAACATCATCAATAATAATCAGCGGACGTCTCAAGACTTCTGTGTGCTCTCTACAAAGTGAAATCAACTGAGAATTTTGTAAATGTGATAGATCCACCTGCATTTTGAGAAATGCTTCGGACCAAGTAGCAAACAATTGGGTTGCTTGGACTTCTTTAAAGCTACATAGTTCTTTGGCGTCCTGTACACTCAATGCTGTTTTTTCTAAGTCAATAAATTGATAAGCTAAACGATGATTTTCTAACCACTTTTTAGCTTTCAAACAAGTCAAGCAATCTTTTGATCCAAATACTTTTATTCTCACAGGACCTCCCTCTTTCTTTTAATTGGCTAAGAGTTCAACGAGCCATAATTTTGCAAATAAATCAGATTTCGTTCAACACAACGAATTTTTCTGGGAACAAATGAGCGAATTTCATCCTCATTAAAACCAATCAGAATTCTATTTTCATCAATTAAGATAGGGCGACGAATCAGCGAAGGGTACTCTTTAAACAAAACAATCATTTGTTTAAGCGTTAATTCATTGAAATCCAAACACAATTTTTCATAAATTTTTGACCGAGTGGAAATAATATCCTCAACCCCGCCTTCAGTTGCTGCTAGAATTTCTTTAATCTCTTCTTCAAGTAACGGATCGACAAAAATGTTTTTTTCTTCAAACTCAAGTTGATTCGTTTGCAACCATGCTCTAGCCTTACGACAAGAAGTACAACTAGGTGAGGCATATACTTTTATCATTTTCTCACTCCTCTTTAATTATAATCCCATTTTAACTGAATTATTTCAAAAAGACCAATCATTCGCTAAGTAAACTAAAAAAATTGTGCCACAATTATCAATTGCGGCACAATTTTTTAGTTATTTCCTGAGTTGAATACCAGACTCTTTAATAAAACGAGATGGCTTTAATTGCCGAGTTCCTTTCATTTGCGGTACACACAAATACAGGCGATTTCGAGCTCTGGTCATCGCCACATAAAATAAGCGGCGTTCTTCTTCAATCGTTGTCACAGGTTCTATCTTGATTTGTTCCGACGACACGGCTCCTTTTTCTGCAGCGCCGTTATGTGGCAACGCGCCTTCGTTACAGCCAATCAAGAAAACATTTCTGTAACTCAATCCTTTACTTTTATGAATACTTTGAATACATAACGCATCTAGCTTTCCTTGTCGATAAGCAATCAATCGTGTTTTCAGGTGCTTTGCTTGCGATTGAATTGATTTTTCTAACTCTATCAATTGCAACAATGTCGGTTGTTTTTTGATTTCTTCTATTAACCAATCGCGCTCACTTTGTTCGAGTTCTTTTTTGGCTCGCGGAAGATTCATGAGTAGTTGCCAAAACTGGTACATGTTTTTTCTTGGTTGCTGCGTAAACCCTTGTAATTCTTTTACTAATTGCTCAACTTCTTTTTGCCGTGATTTTAATGAGGGTTTCATCTGAACAATGTACGCAGTTAGGTCGATATCTGACTGTTTTTGAGAGAAGAAACGATCACATTCCGACTTTTTCAAATAACAATTAATCATGATTTGTCTCAAAATTTGTTGGTAACTTTGCTCTTTTTTCTGACTAGTTGTTGCTCTGTGCCAGTCAAGAAATCTTCTATATAACTGTTGAAAGTTTCGTACACCAAAAATCCCTTCATATGGTGCATCTGCTTCAAGGACAAACGGAATGTCCGTTTGCAAAAGATTCTGTACCAATCTTTGTGTTTGCGAAAGTGAACGGTACAAAATAATAGATTCTTTGTATTTACCTTTCTGTTTGATAAATGTTTGAACCTGGCGAATCACCCACTGGCTTTCTGCTTGAAGATCCTTAAAAGAAATTGCCTTCATAACACCTGCTTCTTTTTGTGCAGGAATCATAGCTTTGGGAATACGATCCCCCTTATTGTAGCTAATCAATCGGTTTGCGCCTTGAACAATTGCGGCACGAGAACGGTAATTCGTTAGTAAGAAGAGTGTTTCAGTCGGATATTCTTGTTCAAATTCTTTGATGTAGGCTGGCTCTGATCCACGAAAACCGTAAATACTTTGATCGTCATCTCCGACTACGACTAGCTTGATGTTTGTTCCTTTAGTAATCAATTTTACGACCGCCCATTGCAGAGGATTCGTATCTTGAAACTCATCAATAAATAAAAAATCATATTTCTTGCCAACAAACTGTCGAACATTTTCGTCAAGTAAAGCTTCTTTTAGATTTTGCAAAATATCATTAAAATCAGCCAGATGTTGTTGCTGTTTTAACTCCTTTAGCTCCGTCATCAACAGACCGATGCGTTCAGAAAGTGGTTGATTTGCATTTTTTTCTGTTCCATCAAACTTTTCTTTCACCAAATGGATAATTTCTTCTTGCGACAGATTCATGTTTTGCCAATAATCTAAACGCGCTGGCAAATTTTTCTCACCATACTGATCAAAAGAATAAAGATTATATTTACGAATCAATTGCTGTAAAATCGCTCCAATTTTTTGGCCAGAATCTTTTGAAAAGTCTCCATGAATACCTTGCATTGCAATGTCTGGGAATTCCTTACAAATTTCATTATAAAGACGAAAGAAAATACTATGGAATGTTCCGATATGTACCGCTGTTTTATGTTGGCTAAAATTATCCACTCTTTTTTTCAATTCATTCGCTGCGTTCCGCGTAAACGTAATCATCAAAATTCGCTGCTCGGCAACTTGTTTTTGTGTCATTAAGTAGACGGCTTTTGCACAAATCGTTTGCGTCTTACCGCTACCAGCGCCAGCAATAATACGAAGATTTTTTTCCATGTCATACGTAATTGCAGCTTTTTGTTCTTGGTTAAACTGATTATAAGAGCGTTTTTCCATCATTTTAAAAAACGAATCATCCACTCTTTCAGCTGACTGATCTTCTTCAATTAATCCTGGTGCTTCCCCATAAGCAGCCTCATAACTAGCAATTATCTCTTCTTGTAATCGAAAGATTTGTTGAAGTTTGTGATATCTGTTCTTCCAAGACTTCAGCTCATTTTTTAACCGCAACATTTCCTTTTCATTTAGCTGAGTAATCAGTGCCACCAACTTTCTTTTTCAAAATTTTCTTATTTATCGTGTCATTCTTGTTTTCTTTATACTACCAGACCTTTATTGAAAATGAAACGCCGTTATCCAATCACTTTGTTTCAGAAAACTTATCATGTTTTTCGGAAAATTATGCTAAGATAGAGGAAACTACATCAGTAAAATAATAATTGAAGGTGGAAAAATCATGCGTACTTCGTTTCACGAGGATCGTACTATCGGACTGTTACTAACATTTATCGGCGGTGCAATGGATAGTTATACTTACATTCATTACGATGTCTTTGCTTCTGCACAAACTGGTAATATTATTCTGGCAATTATTCAAGCCTTTGATGGCGAATGGATTAGCTTTGGAAAAAAAGTACTATCAACTCTTTTCTTTTTTCTTGGTATTTTATTGACCAAGTTTTTGATTGATTATTTTCGAAAGCGGGAAAAACATTTTTGGCGATTATTTGTTCTTTACTACGAAGCCCTGATTTTTTTCCTCGTTAGCTTAAGAATAATCAACATTCATCCCTCACTTGTAACAGTTTTGATTGCTTTTACAGCTGCAATCCAATGGGTGTCATTCGATAAAATCAATGGACGTGCCTATACAAATCTTTTTACAACCGGAAATTTGAAAGGTGTGGCAACCAATCTTTATGATTTTTTGATTTCAAAAGAAAAATCTGATTTTGATCAATTTTTTCACTTCCTCACAGTTGTACTAGCATTCATTTTAGGCGCTATCGTTTCTGTTTTTTGTTATCATTTATTTGGTGCTCAAGCTATTTTATTAGTGTCGTTTCTCTTTTTGGCAATGGCACTCAGCCAAACATTCCAGCTTTGGCGCTTTTTCAGAACCAATAAATATCCACTTTGATCAATTGGACTACAATAATTAATTCAAAAGGACGCAACAAAGAAAAAACATCTTTGTCGCGTCCTTTTTCTTATTTATTTTTTGTAAGAAAAAATTCCCTTTGCTTCTGGAACTGTGGTTGTATACCGAATTTTTTCTTTCATTGCTGTCTCGCTCATTTCTTTAGCTTGTGCTTTAATTGTTTGAACGATTTGTTCGCCACATTCTGGTTCTGCCACAAAATCATAACGATCTCCGTCAATCACAAGCTTTGGACAGACATCAAACGCATCAAACCATTCCTCATAACGGCGATTTAATTCTTGATAATAAGAAAACAACTCAGGATTTTGTTCGATTTGTTCATATTCTCGTCCGCGCTTTTTGATACGCTCAAGCATTGTTTCAAAAGAAACTCGAATATAAACTAATAAATCAGGCTTCTTCTGCGGCGCGATGTCTTCTAGTTCATTTAACATCGTTTCAAGTAATCCTTGATATTGCTCGACTTCTACCTGTGACACTCGGCCCAAATCTGCGTTTAAATGAAACAGTAAACTGTCTTCGTAAATAGATCGATCTAACACGTTATCATCATGACAAAATGCATCTTTAATTGCTAAAAAACGTTTATTTAAAAAGAAAATTTGTAATAAAAAAGTGTACTTTTCTGGGTTTGAGTAGAACAAAGGCAAGACCTCGTTGTCCTCAACATTTTCATAAAATGGCTTAGTGTCTAAGTTTTGCGCTAACATTTCTGTTAATGTACTTTTCCCAGCTCCGATAGTTCCCGCAACAATAATCACAATTATCGGCATCCTTCCTTTTATAAATTCTGCTTCTCATTTTACCACAAAAAAAGACTGAACTTTTCAATAGTTAATAACAATTTTTCTGCTATTTTTTGAAAGGTTAGTCTTTTTAATTATTAATTACAAAATTGAACTATTGGAAAACAACTAGTTCCTGTTTACTTAGTTATTTTCGATTAAAGCGTTCGATTTGCGAACAATCAGTTGCCATTGTAGATTATCGGCTGTTTCTGTTTCATCTGTTGCACATTTCGTTACGCGAATCATTACACTATTTTCATATATTTTTTCGATTTTCCCTTTGACTGGTGATTCAAACAAATCCGAATGAAATTCATAAGTTTCGCCTACTTCAAATAATTGTTCATTTTCCATAAGAATACCTCCATCACCTTTTATCAGGTTAGTACTTTTTTAACATAGAAATAAAAAATTAGTACACACACTCAAAAAAAGCATTTCTCGCATCAAAACTGTGAACTTTTTTCACAAATTTCACAAGATCTAGTAATTATACATAACAGTTAAATGAAATCGGACAGTTATGAGCTGAAACATACATTTTTTGAGTGAACCGTTTTTGTTCACTTTTTTTTATTACACTTTTAACTAAGAGTTTTCAGCTATTTTTGGTACACCGTGGGGAAAAAGAATCTCTGACTAAGCAATAATCCTTAAAATTTAGATGATGGTTTCTCACGATAAACATTAGACTTCAGCTACAATCTAACGTTCAGGTCTCTAACTAACCGAACTGGAATGAACATAACAAAAATAGCGTTCATTTACTGAAACATTGTTTGATACCTAGCAATTTATTTTAAGTGAAGGAGTATTGATATGATTCCGATTTATATTTGCGAAAAAGACCCACGGCAATTAGAAATTATCACAACTGTCATAAAAAATCAGATCACTCTTGAAGACCTCAACAGTCAAGTTGCTGTTTCTTCAACTGATCCAAATGAACTTCTTGAAATTGCCCGTCGTCGAACTGCTGATTTCGGTATTTATTTTTTGGATACGGAAATCCAAAGCCATGAATTAACCGGCATTACGCTTGGAAAAGAAATTCGTCAAATGGATCCATTAGGCAAGATTATTTATGTGACGGCTAACTCTGACTTCTCTTTAGAAATTCTAAAAAATCGAATTGAACCAACCGATTATATTTTGAAAGAAGATGTCTTTGAGTTAAAAGACCGTTTAGAACACATCTTAAGTAAAATCGTTCTTAACTTTCATAATTCTCAACCCCAAAAGGACATCTTTAAGCTAGAATTCAACGGAGAAATCAAATTTCTCCCACTAGACGAGATTCAATATTTTTCCACATCAGCAGTTACACCACATAAACTTGAAGTACACATGACTCATGCTCATCTTCAGTTCTACGATAAAATCAAAGATATTGAGAAAAAAAATAATTACTTTATTCGTTGCCACAAGTCATACGTTATTAACAAACTAAATATTCGGACTATTGATAAGAAAAAAAGAGAAGTCACTTTAGCAAACGGTGAAACAGTCCCCATCTCGATTCGCGGCTTAAAAAAAATTATTTCATAACAAACTTACTCCTCAACTCGTTAGCATTTTACTAATCGATTGAGGATTTTTTTTAATATCAGATTTCTTCCATATTTAGTTTGTTTCATTTTCTTTTTCGGTTAACTTCTGACTATAATAAAAACAAAAGAAAGAAAAGGAGGAAAAAAATTGAACAAAAAATCGAACGCTCGACTGATTCAATTTTTAGGGGGAAAAACTTCGTATTACGTACTGGGCTTGTTAGTAATGCTTGCCTTAGTCATTTATGTGTTTTGGCAAGTTGCCTTTATCTTTAAACCTTTAGGAGTTATTTTTGCAGCATCATTACCACCTGTACTATTTGCACTTATTTTGTATTATTTACTGGATCCAATTATTCGGCGTTTAAGTAAATGGATGTCACGTAATATTGCTGTTATTTTGGTGTATGTCTTGATTTTTGCCGTGATTGGTTTAGGAAGTGTCTGGTTTGCACCCTTTCTACAACAGCAAGCAACTGAGTTATTTGACAGCTTACCAAACTTATTTAATGATTTTCAAGAAGGTGTCAGAAATATTTTAGAACACACACCTTTTGCTAATAAATTCAATGAATTCTTCTCTTCAATTGATAATTTTACAGACCAAGCAACATCTTTCATTGGTAATTACTGGGAAAGTGGAGCGCAAAGTATCAGTAATCTGTTCTCTGCCGTAACAACTACTTTTATTACTCTGTTTACTGGTCCTATCGTTGCCTTTTTCTTGCTTCAAAATCCACATGGTTTCTACCAATCAGTATTAAAAATCGTTCCACCGGCATTTCGCAAGGATTTCCAAGAATTGACTAAAATCGCTAACCAACAATTAGGTGCATTTTTGAAAGGACAAATTATTTCTTCGTTTATTTTAGGAGCTATTTACTGGGTCACATTTTTACTCATTGGAATTGATTTTGCTAGCATCCTAGCTATTGCTGCTGGTGTGTTATGTATCATTCCTTATATTGGACCATTCATTGCCTTCTTTCCTGGACTTTTTATTGCCTTCCAAGATTCAACTTTTATGGTCGTAAAATTTGTCCTTGTTTGGTTCATAGTCCAGTTGCTTCATGGTGACCTAGTCATTCCGCGTGTGATTGGGAACCGACTACAAGTTCATCCTATAACGATTTTGATTGTGCTGCTCGTTATGGGTGACTTACTTGGAATAATGGGTGTGATCTTTGGTATCCCAATCTATACTTTACTAAAATTACTGGTTGTCTTTGCTTTTAAAAAATTCAAGCAACGTTACAATAAGTATTACGGTGATAAAGGTGAATACGAAGAAGCTGATTTTTCAGAAGATAATTATTTTGATTGATATTTATTTGATAAAAAAATTCCTACTCAATGAACAATTGAGTAGGAATTCTTTTTTATTTCACAAGTAATGCAATCGCTTGATACGGTTTAAGCGTTAATTCTTTGCTTACGACTGTATCAGAATAGTTATCAATCAGTCTTTCGCCTTCAACAAATTCTTCTGGAAGATCAACTGTGGTTGTTTCTTCATAAAAGTTTGTTAGAACAAGTAATTTTTGTCCCTCATAAGATCGTAAGAAGGCATAAACTTGTGGATGTTCTGGTGCGTAGGCTTGATAATCTCCTTCAGAAATTACTTGGTGTGTTTTTCGTAGCTGAATCAAGTGTTGATAATAGGCAAAAATTGATTGGTCTTTCTCATTTTTTGCTGCCTCAACATTGATCTCAGGATAACTGGCTCCCACCTTCAGCCATGGTGTTCCTGTAGTAAAACCTGCATGTTCTTCATCGGTCCACTGCATCGGTGTTCGTGAATTATCACGAGATTTAGCTTGGATTCTACGAAAGGCTTCCTGAGCTGACAAGCCTTTTTCCACTAACATTTGATAAGCATTTTTACTTTCAATATCAACATAATCAGCCATAGACGTAAACGCCGGATCAATCATTCCGATTTCTTCCCCCATATAAATATAAGGTGTTCCACGATTAAGATGAATCAATGTCGCTAACATCTCTGCTCCTTGTTTTCGGTAACGGTCTACTGACACAAAACGATTCAAAGCTCGTGGTTGATCGTGGTTATTTAAAAACCAAGCATTCCAACCATTTCCTTTACTCATCTCTTCTCCCCACGTATGGAACAAACGTTTTAATTCTTCAAAATCAAAAGCCGGAGTTGTCCACTTATCTCCATTTTCATAATCCACTTTTAAATGATGGAAATTAAAAGTCATTGTTAGCTCATGTCGACTTGGTTCAGTGTATAAGATACAATTTTCAACAGTAGTCGCACTCATCTCACCAACTGTGATAATCTCTGGATCTCGTCCAAAAGTTTCTTGATTCAACCATTTTAAGTAATCATGAGTGACTGGTTTGTCAGTATATTCAGGTTTTCCATCATTCACTGGATTGTCTTTCAGAACTTCATCCTTTCCAATCACATTGATGACATCAAAACGAAATCCTTTCACACCTTTTTCCATCCAGAAACGCACAACTTTAAACAGCTCTTCGCGAACTGCTGGATTACGCCAATTCAAATCCGCTTGCGTAGTATCGTATAGATGTAAATAATATTTTCCTGTTTCTCCAAATGGTGCCCATGCATTCCCACCAAATTTTGAAACCCAGTCAGTTGGTTCATCACGGATATAAAAGAAATCTTGATAATATTTATCTCCCGCTAGTGCTTTTTGAAACCATTCATGTTCAATCGATACATGATTCAAAACCATATCAAGCATAAACTCAATCTGATAATCTTTTCCTTCTTTGATTAACGCTTCAAATTCTTCCATCGTCCCAAACAATGGATCAATAGCTAAATAATCTGAAATATCATAGCCATTATCTTTTTGTGGACTAGGATAAACTGGATTTAACCAAACCATATCTATACCCAGCTCACGTAAATAAGGTAATTTCTCTCGAATACCATTCAAGTCGCCAATTCCATCATGATCCGTATCATTAAATGATTTTGGATAAATTTGATAAATGACTTTTTCTTTAAATGACATATACTCTCCTCCATTAAATTATTCGTCTCCAAACTTATATATACAAGTTACTCAAAATTATTATAGCTGAAAAGGAAGCGTTTGTAAAACTTACTTGACTATTTTCGACTAACTGCCTGCCTCATCCTAGTTCAAAAAATTTTTCTTTTTTTAAAATCAATCTGAATCTACTTTTATCGAATGATTTCGTTTACTTCTTTAACATTTCATGGGAAAATAGCCACAAGATTTAGATAGGAGTATGGAAAGTCATGGTGAAAAAAAAAGTAACAATTAAAGATGTTGCACATCATTCCGGTGTCTCGATTGCCACTGTTTCGCAAATTTTAAATGGCAACGAAGATAAATTTAGTTCAAAGACGGTCGAAAAAGTCCTAGCTGCCAAAAATGAACTTGGTTACCAAGCCGATTATTTTGCGCGTCAAATGATTACGAAAGAAACAAAAACAATTGGTGTACTTGTTCCTGATATTACGAATCCTTTTTTCAATCTACTCATGCGAGGGATCGAAGAAATTTTATATCAACAACATTTCGTTACCATTCTTTGTAATGCCGACTCCAATCAACAAAAAGAAGTCCAGTATCTTTCAGAACTAACACGCCGTGGTGTAGATGGATTTATCATCGCTTCTTCTGCAATCTCGACTCAGGCAATCAAGGAAGATTTGCAACAACAAGGGCGTCCATTTATTGTCTTGGATCAAAAGAAAGCAGAAGATTTTAGTGACTCAGTGCGCACAGATGATTTTCGTGGAGGCTACTTAGCTGGTACACACTTGTTCTCTTTAAGACATCAACAAGTTGCCCTCGTTTATCCAGAGAATCCACCAGCAAATGTTCAAGAAAGAATCGAAGGGTTTAAATCAGCAGCAGATGCTTATCAAATTGACTACAATCAACTGCTTCTCATCCCGACAGCTTTTTCCAAACAAGGTGGTTACCAAATAACTAACCAAATCGTTGCTTCTGAAGCAACCGCCATTTTTGCTTTGAATGACGAATTAGCATTTGGCTTGTATCGCGGGCTAGAAGAATTAGGAAAAAAAATACCCGATGATTATAGTATTATTGGTTATGATAATGTAGATATGTCTGAGTATGTAAAACCAAAACTTACGACAATTGCTCAACCAATCTTCGAGTTAGGACAAGAGGCAGCGAAACTTTTATTAGAACGTATTCAGCATCCCGAAAAAAATCAAGAAGAGAAACTACTGCCAGTCCATTTAGAAAAAAGATTTTCAACAGCACCCTTGAAATAGCTTTCAAGGTGTGCTATATTTTAGCCAAGTTATTAAAACGTTTTAATAAAACGTTTTAATTTATTTTCTTGCAAGGAAAAATCTCATTGACTTTTTGGAGGTTCAAAAATGAACGCGGTTACAGTTATTGGCAGTATCAATATGGATACGACTTTACGTTTAACAAAAATGCCTAAACCAGGCGAAACACTACACACAAGTGACATCTTCCATTCAGGCGGAGGAAAAGGTGCAAATCAAGCTGTTGCAGCAAAACGTTCTGGTGCAAACACAGCTTTTATCGGTGCAGTTGGCGATGATAATGAAGGGGCTACTCTACTTGATTTATTGGCAAAGGAACAAATCGACATCTCTGGCATTTCTACAATTGCTGACACTGCAACTGGTCAAGCAATGATTATGGTTGACAATGCTGGTGAAAATAGTATTTTGATCCATGCTGGTGCAAATAATGCTTTTCATGAAGCAGAAGTTCAACAACAAAAAGCGCTGATTGAAAACAGTGATTTCCTAATTGCACAGTTTGAAAGTAGTTTAGATGCAACCTTGGCTGCTTTTACCCTTGCCAAAAAAGCTGGGAAGAAAACGATTTTGAATCCTGCACCAGCTCTTGAAACAATCCCAACAGAACTACTTGCACAAACAGATGTCATTATTCCAAATGAAACTGAAACAGAAATTATTACTGGAATTGAAGTAACAGATGAAGCAAGTTTATTCCAAGCTGCTACTGCTCTTCACCAACTTGGAATTGAAACAGTGATTATTACTTTAGGAAGCAAAGGTGCCTTCTACCACACTGCAACTCAACATGGTATTGTCCCAGCTTTTAAAGTAAAAGCAGTTGATACTACCGCTGCCGGAGATACATTCATTGGTGCCTTAAGTAGCCAATTGAATCCAGATTTTAGTAACTTACCAGAGGCAATTCGTTACGGCAATCTTGCTTCTTCTGTCGCTGTTCAAAGTTATGGTGCACAACCATCAATCCCACATCGTACAGACTTAACATTTGAATAACATGAACACATACATTTAATAAAAAAGGATGGATCTTGATATGAAAAAAAGTAAAGTTATCAATTCAGATATTTCTAGAGTTATTTCACAAATGGGACACTTTGACAAACTAAGTATTGGTGATGCTGGCATGCCCGTACCTTTTGGAACTGAAAAAATTGATCTTGCTGTCACGAATGGTGTACCTAGTTTTATGACTGTTTTAGAAAATGTCTTAGAAGAACTAGAAGTCCAATCAATTGAACTGGCAGAAGAAATAAAGGCAATGAATCCTAATGTACTAGAGCAAATCAAACAATTGATGCCTGAAACGCCTATCACTTTTATTCCTCATGAGGAAATGAAACAAGACTTAACGAATTGCCATGCGTTTATCCGCACAGGTGAAATGACGCCTTATGCAAATATTATTTTGGTGAGTGGAGTGGTTTTCTAATGGAAAAAATCATTCAACCAGAACAACTTTTATTGTCGGAACAAGTTCAGCTTTTGCTTACTCAATTAGGTGGAAAAAATAATATTGAATCGATTACCCCTTGTGCAACCCGATTGCGTATCCAGTTAAAGAAACAACCTGCGACTGAGTCAAATGAAATCATCCAACAAATTCCTGATGTAAAATATTTCATTCTTTTAGATAAATACGCAGAAGTCATCATGGAACAAGGATTAAGTGAAACGTATAAAGCCTTGAGCCAACAGTTGGATCAATCAGCAACCAAAGAAAAGTTGAACCCCATCGAAAAATTATTTGGCTTGATTTCTGAAATATTTACACCAATCATCCCGCTTTTTGCTGGTTCAGGAATTTTAAAAGGATTAGTTGTATTAGCAACAACACTTGGTTGGTTAAGTGAGACCAGCGGGACTTACCATATCTTAGCCGCTGCTTCCAATGCTGTCTTTTATTTCTTACCTATTTTTCTAGCATTTTCTGCAGCCAAAACATTTAAAGTCAACGGCTATATTGCAGGTGTCATTGCAGCTGCTTTGATTGAGCCAAATTTGACTGGTCTTTTGACAAGTGGAGGGAAAGCTTCAACTGATTTTCTAGGTATTCCCGTGGTACTAATGCAATATACATCTACAGTGATGCCAGCTATTTTAGGGATTTTCTTTTACTCTTTTGTAGAAAAATTTCTAAAAAAATATATTCGTGAAAGTATGCAATTAGTTTTTGTTCCCTTGCTTTCTTTAGTGATTACAGTCCCATTGACCTTAATGGTATTTGGCCCCGCAGGTGTGTACTTGGGTGAAGGATTAGCTGCTGTCATTACTTGGATGATGGACATTAACGGACCAATTAGTGGCGCAATTATTGCCGGTGGCTGGAATATCTTGGTGATTTTCGGTATTCAGTGGGCTGTCAACCCAGTCATGATTAGCAACATTTCAAGTTTTGGCTTTGACCGCATCGTTCCATTAACTGGAGCAGCAAATTTTGGAATGGCTGGAGCAGCTTTAGGTGTGTTTCTAAAAAGTAAACAGTCAAGAACACGCTCGATTTCTGGCTCAGCTTTTGCTTCTATTTTATTAGCCGGAGTCACTGAACCAACTGTTTACGGCATTGCAATTCCTTTGAAAAAACCTTTTGTAGCTGCTTGTATCGGTGCTGCAGCTGGTGGCGCAGTCATGGGCTTTGCGAAAGTAAAAGCAATCGCTTTTGTCTTTGGTAGCTTGACCACTCTTCCTGCATTTATTTCAAGTACATTTTGGTGGTACGTCATCGGACTTGCTGTCAGCTTAGTAGTTGCAATGATTACTACCTTAGTTAGCGGGTTTGATGAAACTTTAATGCCCCAAGAATAATCTTTCCTCCAAACAATGAGTTTTCTCACTGTTTGGAGTTTTTTTTATTTTTTACGTCCCTTTATTTAACTAATTTTTTGTCGAACTGCTCATCTTCTGGTACAATTGGATAGAGTATGCGTATCTTATTTTGAACCACACTCTTTCCCCAACAAAGTAAGAACGATACCCAAAAATTTAAGCCAGACAACTTTTACTCGTAACTATGCCAGCTACTCTGTCAGAAAAGTAGGTTCTTTCATTAAAAAATGGCGAACCGCTTTACCAGTTAAAGAGTATTTTATGAACTACTTGGATATGAGCAAAAAAAATGAAAAGGACTAGATGACTATGAAGAATAATAAGGCGATTCGCCTGTTAGCGGCTACGTGGCTCATTGCTCCGACTATCTTATCTACTCAGTCCGTTTTTGCAACAGAAGAACCACAAGTTGCAACGGCCGAAAGTTCAGTCGTAGCCTCGGAACAACCCGAGACCAGCACGTCAGACACGACAGCTTCTACTGACTCTTCCTCTCAACCAGAGAGCGAAACACCAGCAGAAGCTACTTACACAGCAACAATTAATCCAGCATTGATTGGCAAGATCACTATTACAACAATGGATGGTCAGCCTTTAACTATCAATGGTGGTGTCTTAACTGGGTTAACAGAAGGAACACAATTGAACTACACGATTACACCAGATGCTGGCGAACAAGTTGCATCTGTTCAAATTGATGGTGTTCAAACCGTTGATTACACAAATCAAACATTTGTTGTTGGCGCAGCCAACTTAGTAATCAATGCAACCTTTGAAGTCCTTCCTGATTCTTCAACAGAAGAATCAACAGAACCTTCGACTGCTCCAAGTGAAGGTACAGACAATACTTCAGATAGCACTACTGAAAATACCTCGGACAGCTCAACAGCTCCGACAGAAGACAGTACAACTCCTGATTCAAGCACTACAGAAAGCAGTAGTACAACAGACTCTTCTGATAAAGGTAATACATCAAATTCAAGCACTAATAAACCATCGAAGCCTGCTGGATCAACGAATAATTCACAAAAAGGTTCATCTAAACCAAGCACTGGGAATCATTCTTCAACAAACAATCAGCGACCTTCAACAAATGTAACACAACCAAAGACAGAAACTCCTTCTGCTTCGACTTCTGACTTTGTCACAAAAACACCAACAGATGCCGTTTTACCAGCGAATACGACAAGCGTTCAGCAGGCCATCGTCAAAGAAGCATACAAATATCTTGGAAGTCCTTATGTTTGGGGAGCAAAAGGCGCTTCAACTTTTGATTGTTCTGGGCTAGCTTATTACGTGTATATGCAAGCTACTGGTCATTATATTGGTGGCTGGACAGGTGAACAACAATACGCTGGTACTCAAATTCCAGTTAGCCAAGCACAACCTGGTGACTTGTTATTCTGGGGACCATCTTCTGGTGTGACACATCACGTAGCAATCTACATTGGTAATGGACAATACATTCACGCCCCTCAACCAGGCGATCATGTTCGTATTACTTCCATTGCTGATTACACACCTGACTTTGCCGTCCGGGTGAACTTAGCTGGTTTGCCAGTAGCATCTGGATCATTAGCTAATTCTATTGGTTCCTCTGCTTTAGATAATCTAGGTGATTTTTCATTTTCTAAAAATCAATCAACTGATGATTTCTTAAAGGAAATTGCTGATTTTGCTCAAGAGATTGGACAAAAAGAAGGCATCTACGCTTCAGTAATGATGGCACAGGCTATTCTAGAAAGTGGTTCAGGAAATAGCTTATTGTCTAGCGAACCAAATTATAATCTTTTTGGAATCAAAGGCGATTTTGAAGGTTCAAGTGTTTCCTTTAACACACTTGAGCAAGACGAAGCTGGGCAGAGCTACCAAATCAAAGCGCAGTTCCGTAAATATCCTTCTTACAAAGAAAGCTTGGAAGACTATGCTGATTTAATCAAAAATGGTTTATCTGGAAATAAAGATTTCTATAAGCCAATTTGGAAATCTGAAGCTAAATCTTACGAAGATGCGACGAAATATCTTGAAGGTCGCTACGCAACAGATAAGCAGTATTCGAAAAAATTAAATGCGATCATCAAAGCGTATGATTTAACAAAATATGATGAAGCCAAAGAAGAACCAATTAAGACACAAACAAAATCAACAGAACAACTTCTAACGGTTCCAACTGTTTGGAAAAAGAATCATTTAACGTTTAGTGATGTGCTAGATTTACCTATCATTAAATCGAACATCAATTCACCCGCTTTCCTTTCTGGATTGAAAGTCGCAAATGTTTGGGAGTTATGGTATCACTTCACTGTGAACCAGATTCCAGAAACACAAACGTTAACAGTTAAATCAAATGAATTACCAATGGTTAGTTTTTTAAGTTTAAACAAATCCTTTTGGTTAGACTTTCCACTTTTTAAATAAAGTAAAAATGAGGTTGTAAAAGAAGTGCCCAGCTCTAATAAATAAAAACAAATTATCAGAAATTGTTCTTCAAATTTTTGAGTAATTTGGGCTTATTTTGAAGGAGTTGCTTCTTGAACACCGAGGGTAAGGTTGTGGCTCAAAGCGTCTAGCTCCGACAAGATAGCGAGCAAGCACTCAAAATAGATTTCCATATTTTGAAGTGGTTGCAAACTATCTTGAGGAGTTGCTTTGGGAACACCGAGAATAAGGTTGTGGCTTTAAACGTTAAGCTTCAAACAATTCGGAAAGAGGGGCTGTGACAATACGCTTGTCACAGCCCCTCCCTTTTTATATTTTCTTTCGCTTATTTGATCTTCTGTGCGCCATCCCCAATATGAGCAACATAGAAATCAGGTGCATAACCAATTTTTTCTAGATAAGTTTCTTTGACTTTTTCTTCAAATACAGGGATAGCTTCTTCTTTTACTAATGCAATCGCGCATCCGCCAAAACCTGCTCCCGTCATTCTAGCACCTAATACACCCGTTTGCGCTTGAGCTGCTTGAACTAAAGTATCCAACTCGATGCCAGTCACTTCATAGTCATGTTGCAATGATTCATGCGAGGCATTCAACAGTTGCCCAAATAAAACTAAATCACCCGCTACTAAAGCATCTTTCGCTTTCAATGTCCGTTGATTTTCTGTCACTGCGTGTTTGGCACGCTTTGTTAAAATAGCATCCCCAATCGCTTCACTGTAACTTCGGAATGTTTCTTCATCTAATTCCCCTAATGATTGGATATCGACAACTGTTTGTAGGCGTTTCAATGCCTCTTCACACTCACCACGGCGCTCATTATATTTCGAGTCTGCTAGTTCGCGACGTTTGTTCGTATTCATGATTACAATTGCGTAGTCTCCTAATTCGGTCGGCACCATTTCATAGACTAAGGTATTCGTATCTAATAAAATAGCCTGTTCTTTTTGACCAAAACCAATTGCAAATTGATCCATAATTCCTGAATTGACTCCAATAAATTCATTTTCAACTTTTTGACCGATTTTAACCAATTCTAAACGACTAATTGGTAAATCATACAAATCCTCTAACATTACTCCGACTAGCAGTTCCAATGAAGCGCTACTTGATAAACCAGCACCATTGGGAATCGTTCCTTCAATCACAAGTTCAAAACCATGAGTAATCGGATAGCCTGCTTCTTGGACTTTTAGAATAAATCCTTTGACATAGTTTGCCCAGTTATCCTCTTTTGTATAATTTAAGTTATCCAAAGAAAAAGTAATCAAACCAACTTCTTCAAAATTTAGCGAGTAAACTTTCACTTGATTGTCTTCTCTTGGCGCTGCTACACCATAAGTTCCATACGTAATTGATGCTGGAAACACATGTCCCCCATTGTAATCCGTATGTTCTCCAATCAAATTGATTCGACCTGGAGCAAAAAATGCACTGGTTGCTTTTTCCCCAAATAATTTATGAAATGCTGCTGTTACTTCAGCTATTTTTTCCATCTGATATCCCTCATTCATCTATTTTTTTATTTGATATTCTGTCACAAACTCACGTGCCTGGTTAGGTAAAAGCGTAATGTCGCCAAAGCTTTCAAATCGTTCTGATCCAGGAGCTTCTTGCGTTTCAAAGGTGATTCCGCCATGATTCACTAGTTTGTCTCCGCGCATAACTGGTGCATCATCACCAAAATTTGCGGTAAACAAGACAATGCTTCCTACATTGGTTGCAACTTGGATCGCAACCTTTTTATCTGGACTTGTTAATTTTGCTACTTGATTCATTTGTCCTGTTTTCTGTAAGAAAAACGGATGATCCATCCCGCCAACCATTTTGGCTTGTGAAAAATCACTAATAAAAACATCTGAAAGGACTTTTGGCGTTGTAAAATCGAATGCTGTCCCTTTGACCGGTGCGACTTCCCCTTTTGGAATCAAATCTTTTTGTAAAGGAGCAAAAAATTGGCTTGCTAACCATAGTTCATGCTGATCGATTGGTTCAGTTACATCTCCTGTTAGATTAAAATACACATGATTGGTTGGATTAAATAAAGTCAATTGATCGCTAATCCCGCGAATACTTATTCGCCAAACATCATCATTTGTTAAAGTATAGCGTGCTTCCACGTCTAAATTACCCGGAAAACCATTTTCTTGATTAGGACTTGTTAAATAGAAAATAACTGAAGCTTCATTTTCACCTTTGATAATCGTGTATGGCCAATTTTTCTTTTCAAAGCTAGGATCTCCACCATGTAAACAATGTCCTGTTTCTTCACTGACTTTTGCCTGATACTCTTGATTGTCTAGATAAAATTTTCCCTTAGCGATTCGACCAGCTGTTCGACCAATTGTTGCACCGATATACGCGTCTTTCGAAAGATATTCTTCTGCATGATCAAACCCTAGGATCAATTCACGTTTTGTTCCATCAATTAGCGTCTGTAAATGAACGATTCGTGCGCCAAAATCAGTAACAGCCAATTCTGTCTTTTGATCATTGATTAATGTGATCAAATGGGAATCATTTCCAAATTCTTGCTCTTTGATTTGCATACTGTCGCCCTCTTTTCATTCCATAGTTGATTATTTCTCATTCATTATATCAAGTAATCGCTTTCTTTTTATTACTATCATGTGATACAAATTTAACTTTTTGTTGCATTTTTTTCCGAGTAAGCGTACCTTGAAGAAAAGGGGCTGAGCAGATGGAACAAACTGTATTTTTACGAAAAGAACATCATTTTTTATCAAGTGAACTTTACTTTAATTTTTGTGGATTTTCTAAAACCATGCCTTTTCACTCTTTTGGACCAGCTATCCGACAACATTTTGTTCTACATATCATCTTGGATGGTGAGGGTGTGTACTCGGTCAATCAGCAAAAGTATCATTTAAAAAAAGGAGATTTATTTCTCATTCGTCCAGGCGATCAAACTTTTTATCGCTCTGATGTAACCAATCCTTGGGTCTACGCTTGGCTTTCCTTTGGTGGAAAAGAAGCAGAGGAATTGATTAAGCATTCCCCTTTTAAAGAAAATGAGTATACGTTTCGCTCAAATCAGTTAGTTGACTATAGTCAATTGATTTTAGCTTGTTTTGATTATGCGCCAGACACGCTACTAAATGAAATCAAATTGAATGCATTGCTGTATCGCTTTTTTGAAAAATTACTAGTAGATGGTGGAAAAAATCACTTAAGCACACCTCAAAATATTTCACGTTTAACGATTGAAGCAATCGAATACATTCAAGCCCATGCAACAGAGGAACTCACTATCCAAGAAGTTGCTGACGCATTATCGGTCAACCGTAGCCACCTCTCCCGTACCTTCCATGAAAATATTGGGGTAAGTGTCAAAGAATGGTTATTAGGTATCCGAATCAATCGTGCTGCTTTTTTATTGTTGATGTCAGATGATTCCGTTGAAAATATTGCTTTTCAGTCCGGCTTTCATAGCTTAGTTGTCTTTAGCCGAATCTTTAAAAAAAAGACTGGTGAAACGCCAACTGCTTATCGAAAACGAGCTAGTCAGAAACAGCACACCAATCTTTCACTGGAATCTATTATGGAATTATTAGAACAGCAAGCAATTGTAGGACGTGCAACATGATTTTTTTGTAAAAAAAAACAAAGATATACACAAAAAGTAGTTGTTCCGTTTTTTTTAGGTCAGAAAGCAGATCCGCAAAAAATAGAGGACTAAAATGCGCGCGCATTTTAGTCCTCTTCCTGTTTTTTATGCTTTCTTTTTCAATACGATTCCCGTATACAACCATGTCGTTATTACATAATAAACAAAGTATAAGACAAAGAAAATTGTAAATGGCAACCACAAATTATCGTAAGGATCACTCATCAATAATTTGAACATTTGTAAGCCGAATAGGACGTGAACAACACCTAAAAGTCCTGGTGCTAAGAATAAGACACCAATTTCTCGGCGAATCGATTGTGTTAGTAACCCTTGACGTGTACCAATTTTTTGTAACATTTCATAACGCACTTGATCGCTCTTACTTCCAGAAAGAATCTTGAACATCAAACAACTTGCTAACATTGTCAAGAAAGCTAAGCCTAAGAAGAAGCCCATAAATTCAAATCCTGAAAACATACTGTTAAACGTATTGTAAACATCTGCTTTTTGCGTAAAGCTGTAGTCAACGTTTTTTAGTTCTTCATTATTTGCTTTATTTTCCGCTACCAGTTTTTCAAGGTTACTCAATTGCTTGTCAAAATCTGTTACTTGAATAAGTTGTAAAGTCGTTTCAGGTAAATTCAACTGACTGAATTCTTCTTGTGAAACCAATTTTATTTCTTTCGGTTGCTGTTCAGGCAACTCATACTCCCGTAAACTATCTTGTAAAGTAAGCTCTTGAGCCAATTGTGTTGCTGTAATTTCTTTGTTCTTTGGTTTGATATTTCTATCGCCATTCATTCCTTCTTTCACAATAAATGGCGTTTGCTCAAATTGTTCAGAAAGATAGTAAATGGTTTGTTCATCTTCTTTTTGCGTATAAGAAGCATTCACTTTAGGATCTAGTTTTGCAACCTCTTGTTGATCAATTTTTTGCGCGTTGTTCAACACGACATCATAAACAGTAAAGCTATTTGTCATTTTTGAAATTTCATTTTTGAAGCCCAAACCGACAGTGAGCGCACCTAATGCTAAAGCAAACAACATTGCTACCATCGAAAGCATTTGTGTATATTCGCGAATTCGAAAACTTAACTGTGATAAAGTAAAATTATTCAGCTTTCTTAATGCGATACCATCTGCTTTTTTCAGTAATGATAAACAGAAGATAATGACCGAATGGAAAATAAAATACGTCCCTAAAACAATCGTAACCAAAGCAATGACGATTCCAAACAACTGGAATTTTTCTAAGTTTTGCATCATGTAATAGCCACATGTTAAGCTGGCAATCCCCAACACAACTTCAAGGAAAAATAAAAACTTATGTTGCTTCATTTGTGTCGGAGTTTGATCCGCACGAATCAATGTTAAGATTGGTTTTTTAACGATTGAAAATGCATTAACAATGGCTGCTAATAAAAATAAAATAGAGAAGAACACAATCGTAATCAACAATCCATGAACGCTAAATGGTGAAAAATGAGAGATTTTTATATTTAATTGTTGGACTAATAAATGACTAACAATACTAGTCAATCCCATTCCAACAACTGAGCCAACCAATGTTGCCAAAATCCCCACAATAAAGGTTTCTGAAAAAATCATTTGCGCAATTTTTCGACCCTTAGCACCTAGCATCATAAACATCGCATAATCTTTTTGACGCATCGTCATCAAAAATGAATTAGCATACAGGATATAGACAAAAGTGATAATACTCAATAATACTGAGCCTAGTCGAAAGATAATGACTGTTGATGAAATCGTTGAATTACTTGTTAGAAAGGCTTCATTACTTGCCATTGACTCAAACATGTAAAAAATTGCTGATGCCATAACTAATCCTGAAAATAGGACAAGATAATCTCGCAAGCGACTCTTAATACCAGTAAGTGATAGTTTCCAAAGCATATTCTCTCCCCCTTACTGTTCCAAATTTCCTAGGATAGTTAAAATTTGACGATAAAATGCTTCACGACTTTGATCGCCTCGTTTAACTTCTTGATGGATTCCGCCATCTTTGATAAATAAAATTCGTTGACAATAACTTGCTGAAAAAGGATCATGTGTTACGAGTAAAATAGAAACGTTATCTTTTTGGTTCAATTCATCCATTGTATCTAATAGATCCCGCGCACTCTTGGAATCTAACGCTCCGGTTGGCTCGTCACCTAATAGAATCGTTGGTTGGGTAATCAATGCTCTAGCAGCCGCTACACGTTGTTTTTGTCCACCAGAAATAGCTGAAGGATAGCTGTCTAAAATATGGCTGATTGATAAACGTTCTGCAATTTTTTTGACTCTTTGCTTGATTTCTTTTGGACGAACACCTTGCAAAGATAATGGTACTGCAATATTTTCTTGTGCTGTTAAGTTTTCCAATAAATTGAAGTCTTGGAAAATAAATCCAATTTCTTTGGCACGAAAATCAGCTAGTTGATTCCCTTTTAAAGTAGTCACATCTTTTTGATTGATTCGAATGTGACCATCTGTTGGTTTATCTAAAGTAGATAAAATATTCAACAAAGTTGATTTACCAGAACCAGATGCTCCCATGATTCCGATAAATTCACCTTTTTCTACTGAAAATGAAATGCCATCTAAAGCTGTTGTTTTCTTTTCATTATTTTTCCCATATACTTTTGTTACATCTTGAATTTCAACAATTTTTTCCATTTTTGCGCCTACCCTTTAGTTAATTTTTCTTGTGCTGCTTTAGGTATTGCTGATTTTTCAACTTCTTCATAACCAGTTACACCTTTATTTTTATTCCAGACTACTTTAAGATACGCATTTTTTCGCAACGGACGTGTTTGCATCCCTTGAAATTCTAATTCTTTTTCTGCGCCTTCTTTGTTAAAGCCCGGCAAAGTGTATTGATAAGTAATCACTTCTTGATTTTTATCATCTTTTTGAACTAATTTTTCACCGTTTGTCGTAATTTGTACATAATAGTCATCGCCACCTAAAACTACGGCATCCGCTATTTTCAAACCAGCGACTCCGATACCAGCGACAATCAATAAGCCAATCAGAAATTTTTTCATCATTTTGCCCTCTCTTTTAACTTGATGAACTAAGTATAGAAAAAAAGAAACGAACATGCCTTAGATTCCTCTATCAGTCATCTTTCAATATTGTTAGCACGTGTCAAAGAAGGCCTTTCGACCTGATAATGAACTTTCTTCAAATAAAAGAGAGTGAGGCAAACCGCCCCACTCTCTTTTTTTTTTACTTTCAATCATTGTTTATTTTCGGTCAGTTAAATCCCCTGTGTTAATCACCGGCTGCGTTCCTTTATCCGTAATAATCGAGACTAACAAGTTATTGATTAGTTGAACTTTTCGGTCGTCCGTAAAGTTGATTTCTTGACCCGCTTCAATTTGTTCCAGTGCCATTTGAGTCATTGTTACCGCACCTTCAACGATTGTCTGACGTGCAGAAAGAATTGCTTTTGCTTGCTGTCTTTGCAACATGGCACTCGCAATTTCAGTCGCATAAGCTAAATGATTCAATCGTGCTTCGATGACTTCAACTCCGGCAACAGCTAGACGTTCTTGAAGTTCTGTTGCTAATTTATCTGAAACTTCGGTCGTATTTCCACGTAAAGTAATATCAGTATCATTGAAAGTATCATATGGATATTGACTTGCAATATGACGAACAGCTGTTTCACTTTGGATTTCCACAAAGTCTTGATAATAAGCAACATCAAACAAAGCTTTCGCCGTATCGACTACTTTAAAAACGACAACAGCAGAAATCTCAATTGGATTTCCATCTAAGTCATTTACTTTTAAAACAGAACTGTTAAAATTTCGAACTTTAAGTGATACGTTGATTTTATTGGTTAACGGAACCGTTAGAAAAAAACCATTCTCTTTAATTGTTCCTAAATAATTACCAAAAAGCAAAATAGCTTTTGATTGATTTGGACTGACCACAGTTGCTGAACTAACTAATAAACAAGCAATTCCCCACAAAATGACACTCATAATTATTAATGCTGGACTAGTTGCTACCGTTCCAAAATAGAATAAAATGGCACCCATGATTGCTAAAACAATGACACCAACTAAGCCAATATACCCATTGATATAGAGTGCTTTTTTCTCATTCATTTTCAAAATCTCTCCTCCTTCTGCACAATAGCATCAACTTTCTTTACTGACTATTCCGTTATTCTCAGTCTTGCTAATGCACCTTCTAATTCCAAATCTTTATCTTCGCTGATGAACCACCCCGTTGAGTGCGTTCCGCCAGCAGCTTTCGGCAAATACTCCAATCGAGTTCTGACCCAGTGTTTTTGTTCTGTAAAGTAATCTTCAACTAAAATTTCCAAATCCATTCCCGCATTAAGAACAATATTTTTTCGGACAGACTTAAAAATAAAGCGTTCTTTACTAGCATCATATTGTAAAACACCAGTATCTGTGATTGGCAAAGAGTAATAATCCATCTCCTTTTTCACTTTCATTAAATGGCGAAACATTTCATTATGTACTTGTTCTAACTGACGGCCTTCTGAATTTTTGGGATACTCAATCGCTACTTTTTCATTGTCATCATCATAATACAATTCGTTCAATGATTTTAATTGCGCGTGTAACTCAAGCATTTTTTCTCGTAGTTGTTCTCGCTGAACATCTTCTGTTTTCATTTTCCCCACCCTAATTCTTTTGCTAAGTTTCAACATCTCATTTGTCTATACCTATCTTACTATAAGAAAACAACTTAAGCGAAACAAAAAATGATATTGAAACAAAAAAACTGTCTCAATACCATTTTTCGGAAATTCTATTCAGTTTCATCTTCCATATGGTTATCCATGTGATCCATTTGTTGATCCATATGATCCCCCATATCGTCCATGTCATCCATTTCGTCCATCTGTTCACTCATCGAATTTTGGTATTTTTCATCCATCCATTCAATAAATGTATCTTTACCTTCAATCGTTAGTCCTTTTTTCGAATTTCCTTTTTCAAAAGAAGAGCCTTCACGTGTTTCATTGTTTACTTGGAAAGTTGAATCTCCCGCAAGTGTCAATTGATACCCAGGAACATCGACGTCATTCAATCGAACAGAACCATTTTTAGCAACAATCGTACTTGAGTCTGTCAACGCACTGTCATAAAAGTAAAAATTACTTCCCTCACCAGTAAAGTTTCCTTTTTTAGCCTTTAATCGACTGAAATCAACAGAGCTAAATCGGTCTTTGACTGTCACTGAATCTGTTTTTAAACCAATAAAACTCAACCAGCTATCTGAATATGAGTCAACCGCTAAATTTTTAGTTGTAATATCTGTCATCGTTAAGCGATTATTGCTGCTTTCAATCGTAATATCACTTAATGAGATTTCTTTTGGTACCGTAATTGTTATTTCTGGATGAGTATCTTCTAAACTAATTTGCATTGGATATTCTTGTTTTCCTTTTGCTCGAATCGACAGAGTTTGATCTTTGAGAACAACTTTTGGTTCATCCGACTTTTCATATTGCGTCGTAACTTCAAAATCCAATCCTTGTCTGATATTGATCTCTTGATTTTCTGCTTGGATAACTAAGTTTTTGATTTCATTCGCCTTAAATTTTTCCGTATGTTCTTTCATATCCAATAGTTTAGGTCCATTTTCCCAAACGATTGTTTTTTGTGCTCCTGCAGTGTACGTTCCTGCTACCAGAATTCCACCAAATAACATAAAACCTGTACCAATCAATAAAAAGTGTTTTAGTTTCATTTTACTCACCTCTCATTCCCATCATGTGTTGGATGAAGACCACGTCTAGTAACAAACCGACGTCCGACCCATTTAACAAAACGCATAATCAACTGGGCTAACCATTTTGTTAATCTCACTAAAATCGGAGTGAAAAAGATGGCTGCACCAGTCGCAAACAAACCTAGTCCAACGAAGAATAAGCCACTGACAATCGATTGTCCCAAAACCATCAGTCCTGCTAACGTCATAACCACGCCTACTCCTAAAATCACAATACAAACAACATAGATACTAAAAATAACTGCGAATAATGCGATGATCAAACCAACCAATACAGCAACAAATAACAATGCTAATGGAATCAAGATTGGCGATGCAAATAATCCAAGTACAATTAACCAAATCAAACGCATTTGTCTTTTTGGACTACTTTGTTGTACCTCTTCTTGCCCTAAATCATCTGCTTCCGAAAAATAATTGATTTTTAACTTCAACGCAAACTGTTTAGGTGTACCATATTCTTCTAAAATTTCATCAACTGTCTTACCTGAATCCAAAAAATATTCTTCGTAATATTGGATCAAATCAAAACGGTCAGCTTCAGGAATTTCTTGAAGTTCATTTAAGACCTCACTTAAGTATTCATTCATGTCTATTATCCTCCAATAACCGATCTAAAGAGTCTCGAAAAACAATCCATTCATCAATAATTTCTTCCAAATGTGTATGTCCGATTGGTGTTAAACGATAATATCTTCGATTTCGACCTTCGAATGGTTCATCATAGGTTTCTAGATACCCTTCTTGTTTCAACCTTCTTAACACGGGATACATGGTAGATTCACTAATTGATAAACTTTCTTGCACAATTTTTGTTAGTGCGTATCCATACATATCTTCTCGGCTTAATGCTGCTAACACAGTTCCATCAAGAAGAACCGTTGGAATTTGAATATGCATAGCGCCACCTTCTTTTACAATATTTTTAATTCCACTATATTATATCAGATATAATATAGTTAAGACAATAGATTATAAAGTTTATTTGAGAAAAACAACATCCGAGCACAGAAGAATCTTGCTCTCAAGAAATATAGTGATACACATTTCTTCATTCGTCATGTAACTTCTTGATCACAAGAAATTGTCTACAAAAAAATTTTTCAAGAGACCACCTTCAAAGCTACATTACAAAATTGAAAGTGGTTTATGCTAGCTTTTAATGGTACGGTCGAAATGAGCATTTATTTATAACTACTTAGTTGAAGAGGAAGCATAAAAAATGAATTATTCTCTAGTTCCTAATTCACTTCCTGCCTTCACTAAAAAATTTGGAGGACATTATTCCGTGAAAAAAACAAGCTCATTCCTACCTATCTTCATCAGCCTGTTCTTCTTGGCTGCCTGCACAGCGAATCCCGAAAACCAAACGGCTATTAGTTTCAAAGGTG
The DNA here is from genome assembly GCF_001886265.1 of Enterococcus thailandicus. Lineage (GTDB taxonomy): Bacteria > Bacillota > Bacilli > Lactobacillales > Enterococcaceae > Enterococcus_B > Enterococcus_B thailandicus. Next base: position 172,713 of record NZ_JXLE01000004.1, on the reverse strand, counting down.
GAACTATCTCAGAAAAAGACATTTTTAATCATTTAAAAAAAATTCAAGGAGCTGATGCAGCTGTTCAGCAGTTAGTTGTTTATCAAATCTTCGACAATAAGTATGGGGCTACCTTATCTACCAAAGAAATTGACGCTGAATTTGATAAAACAAAAGACATTTTAGGTGACTATTTTGAAGCACAGCTAAAGCAAGCTGGCTTTACTGAGAAAACATTTAAAGAAGAAATTAGACAACAATTGGCATACAAAAAAGGACTAGAAAAAAATGTCGAACTAAAAGATGAGGATCTACAAAAATTGTGGGCGTCCTTCCATCCAGAAGTAAAAACGCAACTTATTCAGTTACGTAGTGAAACGGATGCCAACGAAGTGAAAAAGGCTTTAGCTGCTGACGGATATTTTTCTGAATTAGCAAAAGAAAAATCCATAGAACCAAATGTAAAAAACGATGAAGGAAAAAAGACCTTTGACTCCGGAACCGAAACGATTGCAAACGAAGTAAAGGATGCAAGCTTCAAGTTAAAAGACGGTGAAGTCTCAAATCTAATTACGGCAACTAATCCAAAAACAATGGCGAAAGAATATTACCTTGTTAAAATGCTTAAAAATCAAGACAAAGGAACTGACAAAAGCCACTATTTAGATGAGTTAAAAGAAATCGGAACAAAAGCTAAATTAGCTGATCCTGAATTTATCAAAGCAACAATCAGCAAAGAGTTAAAAAATGCTAATGTCAAAATTAAAGATGAAGACTTTGAAAATAGCTTACAGTCATTCACAAAAGAAGTACCTGATAAAGAAGAAACAACAGCTACAAAAAAATAAACAGTCTTAACATTCAAGAATTGATTTCCGTATACAACAACGCACTGAAAACAATTACTTTTAGTTTTTCAACTAAAGATTTCTTGTAAAAAAGGATCGTGACAGAATTTATGTCACGACCCTTTTTACGAATAAACGTTATTCTCAGAGCAACTCCTTCGGAAATAACTCAAACCAGCTCAAAAATGGGTGAAACTCTTTTCGGATAGTCCTTCTTATTTCTTGGAAATAACTACCTTTATCGCGGCCTTCAATAACACTATGTAAGACAGCAACAAGTTCAGCAATAAAAAAATAATCAGCCACTCTATGTTCGCGGTTGAGGACTGGTTCCTTTTTTATTTTGGTTAGCCAAGCTAAGATGCCAAAAAATGATTGTCGCGATGAATACACAAAAACCGACGATTAGCTCTAAAGCTGATTCAACTGGTAAAAAAGTATTTCCTTTCTCTGAATCAAGGAAATACGCACCTTTGCTTCTTCTCACTTTTGATTGGCTAGCCACCGGCACAAACTCTAGTTTCATCTGATAGGATGTGTGTAGAATTGAGGACACTTAACTTTAAAATAAGTTAGATTTGTTATAGTTGCGCTCTCTTACTGTAATTGTTTATTGATTTTAGATTTTAGAGCAGTGGCAAAATGATATTCGTCCACAACCAACTAAGTGGCATCACTACAATCATCGCTGGAATCATATCAGCAACTGGAAACATCTTGACATGGATCATTCGAAAACCCGTCGCAAGCATCAAGAAGCCACCGCAAGCCTTGAAATCCAAAATCATTGCTGGCGTGGTCATCGGGAAAATGAATTTTGCTAATAAAAACAAAGCATAAAAAATAATAAATTGTGGTATTGCAACGACGGAAACTACAAATCCTAAATTACAAGCAAAAATCGTTGCTGTAAAAAAATCTAAAACTGATTTTGAAATCAAAATTGTATTATCTCCGGTCATTCCTGAATCAATACTTCCGTAAATCCCCATCCCACTTGCACAAAACAATACAATCACCGTGACTAACGTGTTAATGAACTCTTCATGAGACAAACCCAAATTTTCACTAGGAAATAACTTTGAAATTGGCTTTTGCATCAGATTTGCACCTTGATCGATTCGCTTGCCCAGATGAATGACTAGCCCAATCACTGTCCCAATCACTAAAGCAAAAATGACAGGTGGCATATTTTTCATCGGACCCATCGAATAAATTCCCATTCCCATTGAACAGACACCAAATACCATCATCAATTGTGTTTTAAATCGATTACTTAGCTTCTCTCCTAAAAAACCTCCAAACAGTCCGCCAAAAAAGACTGTTCCGACGTTGATCAATACTCCAGTTGGCATAAAAAAACTCCCTTCGACTTTAACGCTCTTCATTTACCTTTTATCAACAAAGCGTTCCTTTTCGCTGCATTTTTTAGTCTATCAAAGTTTTTTTATTCAACCAATTCAAATTTCATGTTAAAGTATTCGTAAACGGAATAGTTAGGAGAGGATTCCTTGAATATTCAAAAACTTGTTGTCTTTCTTGATCTAGCAAAAACATTAAGCTTTACTAAAACAGCAGAACACCTTTTCACGACACAAGGAACCATTTCCAAACAAATCATTGCTTTAGAAAAAGAACTGGACGTTCAACTCTTTGATCGTACACATCGAAAAATCGAGTTAACTGAAGCCGCTAAACTCCTTCTACCATATGCAAAAAAAATTGTCGAACAATATCAAGAGATGAACGATGTACTAGAAACGCATACAAAAAAGCAAAATCTTTCTTTAAGCATTTTAACCATACCTACTATGACTCATTATGCTGGCTTTCGTCACATCACCCAATTTTTGAAACTTCATCCAGAATTTTCAATTCAACTTAAAGAGGTTGAAAGTGCAGAAGTCCCCTATTATTCAACTGAGCAAACTGACTCAATTATTTTTGGTCGAAATTTTCATGAGCCGCCGGCAAACTTTGAATGGCTTCCAACCGAAAAAGATTATTTTGTTGCCGTACTTCCAGCTCATCATCCTTTAGCACAAGCTAAAAAATTAAATTTGCGCGAACTAAAAGACGAATCCTTTTTATTACTCGGACAACAGACCAATCTTTATCAGCCCGTAATTGATCTTTGCCACGAAGTTGGGTTTGAGCCTAACATTGTCTATAACGGTTCTCGAATGGACTTGATTCTCAACATGATTGCAAACGATATGGGCATCTCGATTGTGATGGAAAAAACGGTTAATTATCTATTAAAGGAAGATACAATACTTGTTCCCATCACACCAAACAGAGAAAGTTTTCTGGCATTTGCTAGAAAACAAGGTGAACATTCTTTAGCCTCAAATACGTTTTGGAAATACTTAAAACAAAATATACAGCTTCTTAGAAGTTAACTTTCTTGTTCAACTTCTAAGAAACTGTATAAAATAATGTATCTTTTCTTCGCTTCTCTGATATAAAAAATCATGAGGAGCTTTTTTGGTTAACTCTTTTGTACCATGTGCGCTATCTGTTCGGAGCTAAGCATTTTGTGCCACAACCTTCTGTGTTGCCAAAGTAGTTCCTTTGGCAATAAATCCTCTTTTCATAAAAATAGAGAGAGCTATTTTTAGAAAAGCATTCTTATTACTTGAAGCTAAACGCTTTGCGCCACAACCTTTTTCTCGGTATTCTCCAAACGTATCATCACCGTTGTCCCCACATTTTCAATACTGCTATAATCAATCCGACCCTGATGCAATTCTAAAATTTTCTTTACTAGTGAAAGACCCAAACCATTCCCTGCATTTTGATGGCTCGTATCACCTTGATAGAACTTATCAAAAATTTTTGTCACAGTTCCTTCATTCATTCCAATCCCAGAATCTGTCACTTCTAGCACGACTTCTTCCTTTGTTTGCGCTAGTTTTACTGAAATTTTGCCAGTAGGAAGATTATATTTGATAGCATTATCCATAATATTTAGCCAAACTTGATACAAGAGTTCTTCATTTCCAAAATACTTCACTTTTTCCATTTGGATATCCAACTGCAACTGTTCCTTTTCCCATTTTGGTTGTAAAAATAAAATCACTTCTCGAATTTGTTCGTCCAAACGAAATTCTTTTTTCTCCATCAATGTATGTTGGTTTTCTAGCTTATTTAATTTCAAAACATTTTCTGTTAATTGCGAAAGTTGCGTGATTCCTTCAATGATTCGTTGTAAAAATACCTGTCGTTCCTCACCTGAGAGGTCAGGATTTTGTAATAATTGGACATATCCTTGAATGGTTGACAAAGGCGTCTTGAATTCATGTGAAACATTGGAAACAAAATCATTACGTAAAGTTTCGATACTATTTAATTCTTGTACCATCACATTAAAATCTTGATACAATTGCTGAACTTCTGCTACTTTTTGTTGTTCATTCATCTGAATTGTAAAATCACCCTTTGCTACTTGGCTCATGTTTTTTCGTAGTTCACTAATCGGATACAAGATCCCTCTACCAACAAAAGCAGAAATCCCTGTACCAACTACTGCACTAAAGCCAGCTAAAACCATGATTGGATACAACGTTGGCCGTTCTGTCGGTGTCCAAGAGCGTTGATTTGCCAGTAAATAAACCAATCCTACAAAACAAGCAAGTGTCACTAAAATAGACAAAAAGACAATCAATGCAAAATAAATCCAGAGCTGAGAAAATATTTTTTTCTTCATTTTTTGATAACCGCCTTATATCCGAGTCCACGAATCGTCACAATTTGAAAATCTTGGTTGTTCTCAAAACGCGTACGCAAACGTTTCACATGAACATCGATCGTTCGTTCCTCCGTATTCGTGTCAATCCCCCAAATCTCATCCATTAGTTGTTGGCGCGTAAAGATTTTATTAGGATAGGATAACAATTTATACAATAATAAAAATTCTTTCTGCGGTAAAATCATTGCATCCTCTTTGCATGTCACCTCGTATGTTTCTTGGTCTAAACAAGTCTCGCCAATTATCAGACGTTGACTATGATTGATTTTTGCTCGACGTAATAAAGCCTCTACCCGCAAAACCATTTCATTGACATCCACTGGTTTCGTCATGTAATCATCTGCACCCAAATGAAACCCACGTTTCTTATCCTCAAAGGCATGCTTTGCAGTAATAATTAATACAGGCGTTTCAATATTACTTCCTCGTAAAGTATCCAATAGTGTATAGCCATCCATCGCTGGCATCATCACATCGGTAATAATCAAATCAACATGATTATTTTCAAGTTTTCTCAGCGCATCTTCGCCATTAAATGCGAGGATCACAGAAAATCCAGCTCGTTTTAACACCGATTGATACAATAATTGTAAATTTTCATCGTCTTCAACAACTAAAAGTCGGTTCATTACGCTTTTCCTCATTTTTCTAAAAAATTTCTTGAATGTTTCACTCAGTTCATATTCAGTTAACATTCATTCATTATACTTCTACTATCATTCTGTTATAGTTGTTATTATACAGAATATTTTTAATGAGAGAAGGATGAAGATGCTACAACTAAAAGATATTAAAAAGTATTATAAAGTTGGTGAAACGACAACTAAAGCATTAGACGGCGTTTCCGTTGCTTTTAGACAAAAAGAATTCGTCGCGATTCTCGGTCCAAGTGGTTCTGGAAAAACGACTATGTTGAACGTTATCGGTGGATTAGATAATTATGATTCAGGCGACATGGTAATCAACGGAAAATCAACAAAAGATTTCAAAGATAGTGACTGGGATGCCTACCGTAACAATTCGATTGGTTTTGTTTTCCAAAGTTATAACTTGATTGGACATTTAGGAATTATTGAAAATGTCGAACTTGGGATGACTTTAAGTGGCGTTCCTAAAGAAGAAAAACGAAAAAAAGCAGAAGATGCTTTGGTTCGCGTTGGCCTTTCTGCCCACATGCACAAAAAACCAAATCAACTTTCTGGTGGTCAAATGCAACGTGTAGCAATTGCCCGTGCTTTAGCAAATAATCCTGATATTTTATTATGTGATGAACCAACTGGGGCGCTAGATACCGAAACAAGTATCCAAATTATGGAATTGATTCGAGAACTTTCTAAAGAAAAATTAGTCATCATGGTCACACACAACCCTGAACTAGCTAATCAATACGCTGATCGAATCATTGAATTTTCAGATGGAAAAATTTTGGCAGACTCTCATCCACATATTGAGCGACCAAAAAATGATCAATTCAATTTGCGCCGAACAAAAATGAGTTTTTGGACAGCCCTAAAACTTTCTTTCAATAATATCCGAACAAAAAAAGGGCGAACATTTTTGACCTCTTTTGCATCAAGTATTGGGATTATTGGGATTGCGATCGTCTTAGCCTTGTCTACTGGCTTCCAAAAACAAATTGATAGTACACAATCAGAAACAATGTCAAAATTCCCAATTACGATTTCAAAAGTTACAACTAGTCAAACAAATAACTCTGCCGCACTTGGCGCAAGTAAAGCTGACTATCCAAACAAAAAAACAATCACCGCAAAAACTAGCGATGAAGATAAAGCTCAACACACAAATAAAATTGATCAAAAATACGTCGATTATGTAAATGATATTGATCCTGATCTAAGCAATAACATTGGTTTTACTCGCTCAACAGGAATTAATTTGCTTCGTGAAATTGATGGAAAAGCTCAACCAGTAAGCTTCTCGAATGCGAACCCTGACAACGATGGGCTTTCTTTCTCAAGTACGATGGCTTCCATGACTGGCGTTGGGGTCTCAACTTTCCCAACACAATTAGCAGCTGATAAAGGAAACTTTTTAAAAGACAACTATTCCCTACTTGCGGGTAATTATCCAAGTGCAGCAACTGATGTCGTTCTGATCGTTGATGGAAACAATAATACAAATATCAACGCACTTAAAAATCTTGGTTTTGATGTGAAAGAAGATCAAAAATTTGATTTTGATCAAATTATTGGCACAACATTAAAACTAGTGAACAACAATGATTACTACTCACAATTGCCAACTGGAACATTTATTCCGAATTCTGACTATGAAAAAATGTACAATGACTCAACAGAAGAATTAAAAATCGCGGGTATTTTACGTGTGAAATCTTCTTCAACAATGAATCTTTTATCTCCAGGTATTGCTTACAGCGACCAGCTAACAACACAAATCGTGAACAATAACAAGGATTCTGAAATCGTTAAAGCACAACGAGACAGTGATACAAATGTGATGACCACTGAAAAACTAGATGCCTCTGCCAAAGAAACATTTATTAGTTATCTTGGTGGCGACAGCTTACCATCAAGTATTATGATTTATCCAAATAACTTTGAAGACAAAGATAAAGTTCTTAATTATCTAGATGACTACAACAAAGGGAAATCAGAAGAAGATAAAATCATCTATTCTGACCTTGCGGGTACGATGACTGAATTAACTGGCGGATTGATGGATGCCATCACTTATGTATTAGTCGCTTTTGCAGGAATTTCATTGGTTACAAGCATGATTATGATTAGTATCATCACCTATACTTCAGTAATTGAACGAACAAAAGAAATCGGTGTGTTAAAAGCCCTGGGTGCTCGTAAAAAAGATATTACTCGAGTCTTTGATGCCGAAACTTGTATCTTAGGGATTTCTTCTGGTATTTTAGGAATCTTGATTGCTTGGTTAGCTACATTCCCAATCAACAGTATCTTGTATAGCATGACTGATTTGAAAAATGTTGCTCAACTAAACCCTGTTCACGCATTGATTTTAGTAGTTGTTTCAACTATTTTAACAATGCTTGGCGGACACATTCCAGCTCGTATGGCAGCTAAAAAAGATGCTGCTATTGCTTTACGTGCTGAATAACCAACTTATATTTACAACCAAAAAAGCAGTTGAAATCAGCGCTGATTTCAACTGCTTTTTTTATTTGTTTTTCAACTATTCACAGCTTTGGAATACTATCTTGTCCCTTATGCCAAAGTTCTTCTGCAGTGTAGCGATCGGTTTCATTCAACACAACCGTTCCATCTGGTTGAATTTCAGCTTTGCTCCCAATCCACATATTTGTCGTTGTTCCTAAAAGGTTTTTACGTGCCCCTTTGCTGTTTAGTTTGAAAGCATCTCCGAGATCTTCAACCCAGTGTGATTTTAGGTATTTGGTCTGACCATTATCAAAATCTACTTTCAAAATATTGGCTACATTTTCCACTTTGATTGCTTTCGGTATCTGTTCTTCCATTACTACTCCTCCAATCTTTTTTCAGATATCCCCCACACCGCAAAAAAGAAAGCGCTATCTCACACTAGTTTAACACGTTAGAAATCTTCCTACAATCACTCAAAAAAATAGACTAGAACCTTTACAGGTCCCAGCCTATTTTTCAAACAGTTGGTCAAACAACTGTTTTTGTCATTTATTTTTCTTTCACTTCTTGAATCAATTTGGCAAATGCTTCTTGTTGATAAGCAGCTGTCAATTTCTTGGTTAGCGCTTCTTGCTCAGATTGATTCATTTGTGGATTATTCATCATCGCTTGTTTCAAGCCGTCCTGAACATAAGCTTTTGCTTCACTTTCCATGGTACCTTGACGTTCTTTGGAAAGTTTAGCTAATTTTTCTGCTTGATCTGTACTTAAAGTAATCCAGTCTTTTGGTAACTTAAACGTATTGACGCGTTTGTCAAATTCGTGATTATTATCTGCTAAATTAAACCAAAATTTATAATGGTCGTTCTTGTATACCCAGTAAGTCGTTTTTGTGACTTTTTCAGCAGCTCCAGTGGTTGTTTCTACTTTGTTCGTTACATTGTCTGTTCCAGTAGCTGTTGGTTTTTTCTGACTGTCTTTGGTTTTATACAAGTAGATTTTTTCAGTGCCATCACCAAGTTCTTTATAAAGTAGCAGATTGGCACCCGAATCAGCACTAGAAACAATTTTTTTCGTTGTTGTTTCCGTCACTCTTTCCATTCCAAAATGGTTAGAAACATTCGCTACAATCAATCCTAAAGCTCCAACAAAAACGGCACCAAAGATTAATGAAAGGACTGTTTGCCATGCTTTTTTGGCAAAAACATTAACCAAAGCAAAGGCAAGTAAACTAATAATTAAAACACCAATTATCATGCTTGATCCCCCTTCACTGAAAGTTCTTTAAGTGGTTCTTTTTTCTTTAAGAAGAAAGCAATGACAAAACCAATGATTCCAAAAATAATCGCAACAACAAACGCAGCATGATACCCAGATAAAGTTGCATTGATTGCTTGATCTTTATAAGCCAACGGTGTTGCTTTTAATATTTCTTTGTCAGGTAAATTATCTTTTGTAACATTGGTCAAGACACTAATCAAAATCGCTGTCCCAATAGAACTTGCAATTTGACGGAATGTATTATTAACTGCCGTACCATGGCTAATCAAATTATTTGGTAAAGCATTCATTCCTGAAGTTGTAACTGGCATCATAACCATTGAAATACCAAACATCCGAATCGCATATAAAATCACGATATAAACAATTGGTGTTGTTTCTGTTAAAAATGCAAATGGTGCAGTGGCAGCAGTTAAAATAAACATACCCGTGATAGCTAAGCGTTTCGCACCATGCTTATCAAAAATCATCCCTGTGATTGGCATCATCGCTCCCATGATCAATGCACCTGGAAGTAGCATCAATCCTGAGTGGAAGGCTGATTCTCCACGAATATTTTGAATATATAATGGAACAACCATTTCAGCACCAACCATCGCCATGTTCGTTACACCAGCTAAAATGGCTGCAATGGTGAAAGTTGCTGATTTAAAGACACGAAGCTCTAAGAATGGATGTTCTAGACGTAACTGACGTAATGAGAATAAGATAATAAAAATTATCCCAACAATCAAGAAACCAATTACTTGGACACTTCCCCAACCTTCATTACCTACACTAGAAAATCCATAAAGCAAGCTACCAAATCCAATTGTTGATAGGATTGCTGAAAGTATATCAATACTTGGATTAGATAACGGAATTACGCTCTTCATCAAGAAGATTGCCAAGACTAAAACCAAAAGAACGATTGGAATAATCATTCCAAATAAATCACGCCATTGGTAATTATCAATGATATAACCGGATAATGTTGGTCCTAATGCTGGTGCAAGTCCAATAACAATTCCAGACATCCCCATGGCCGAACCTCTTTTTTCTGGCGGGAATATCGATAACATAATATTTTGCAATAATGGCATTGAAACACCAACACCTGCAGCTTGGATTAAGCGACCAATCAACAATGTTGAAAAGTTAGGTGCGATATAACAAGTAATCGTTCCAATTAAAAACACAGTCATCGCTGAAAGGTATAAGCTTCTTGAGCTGAACTTGTTAATTAGCCAAGCTGTAATTGGGATCATGATCCCATTCACTAATAAGAATCCGGTTGTTAGCCACTGTACATCGGAAGCTGTAATATCAAAAGCTTTCATCAATGTAGGAAAAGCTGTTGTCAACAGCGTTTGATTCAATACGGTACAAAAGGTACCAATTAGTAAAACAACCACTAATAATGAGCGGTTATATGGTTTGCCGTAAATATCTACGGGCTGTTTTTTACTCATGTGTCTCCTTCTTTCTAATTATTTTTGCGAAATCACTAGAATACTTTATTCCTAATCAGATAATTTGTCAACCTGCTTGACACGAAAGTCAACAAAAGTATAATTAAGGAAAGAAGAAGGTCAAAAGGAGTGACAAAAATGATTTATAACCACCTCAAAGAACTATTAAAAAATGATCATTTACTTGTTGGTATTAGTGAACTTAGTGAACTTGTTGGTGTTTCTCCACGTCAATTGCGTTATTGGGAAACGAAAGGTTTTATTCAATCTGTCGAAACCGATTCCACTGGGCCAAGAAAATATCGTTTGCCTACAGTTGCTAAGGTTGAAATTATCAAACAATACTTAGATGAAGGATATACTTTGACGAAAGCTGTTGAAAAAGCAACTGCTCATATTCAAAAAATGCATCACGTTCGTAAAGTTTTTTCAAAATGTATCAAAGAAATCGAATTATTCGATCAACGTTATACAGCGATTTCATTTGGGGATTTCAAAGAAGATGACTCTCAAATTTATATTATCCATGATGATGAAACAGATGAATTAACGTACAAAATCGTCCCTGTAGCTGAAAACGTAGACATTAAAGAACTAATTAGAGAAGCTTAGTCTTCGATCGCTCAAAATAAATTTCAAAAATTTGAAACACTCATTTTCTTCTTCAACTCAATTTATTTTGAGCACAATTAAGTGAGTGGTTCTTTTTTTTTGCTTTTTTATTCTTCTTCCACATTCTCATCGTCAAATGCACGCAATTCATGACTTATCACCTTTGTCTGACCATAAACTTGTTGATAAATCGAATAAATTTTTTGATAGGTTCGAACATTTTCGGTAATTGGTGTCGCTACTTTGTGATAACTCACAAAGCTTTTTGCACAAATTTCCAGTGAGTCAAACCAACCAACACCCACTGCTGCAATCATTGCAGCACCCATACTTGGTCCTTCTTCAACAGCCAAGGCAAAAATTTCTGCATCAAAAACATCCGCTTGAATCTGTGCCCATTCTTTATTTTTAGCACCTCCTCCCACAGAAATAATTTCAGTGAACGTTTTTCGTAGCATTTTTTCAAGCAATACCTGAACATCTTTCAAGGAAAAAGTAACACCTTCTATCACCGCACGCATAAAATGTGGAAATGTATGCTTCGTATCAATCCCTAAAAAGCTCCCTCTAATTTGTCCATCTGGATAAGGTACCCTTTCTCCAACAATATATGGAGTAAAGAGCAACCCATTTGCTCCTGGCAAAACCTTTTCAATTCCTGATAAAGCTTCTGGAAAGCTCTTCTCTTGAGCAAACGTCTGTTTCATCCACTGCAAACTATACCCTGCCGCTAAAGTAACACCCATCAAATAACAGCTAGCAGGAACTGCATGATTGAACCAATGAAGCTCCCCAGTGACTGGTTCCTGCCCCTCTCCACAAGTCAAAAATACGCCCGACGTACCAATACTTACTAAGCCTTTTTCTGAGGAAAAAATCCCCGCACTTAACGCTGCACAAGCGTTGTCCGCCGCGCCAGCCATAACTTTTACTTTTGGACTAATCTTTACATCGCCTAAAGACTCGGGCAACAACGTCCCAACACACTTTAATGATTCGACTAATGGTGGAAAATATGTGAATGGAATGCCAAAACTTTTTGCCACTTCTTCTGACCAAACTTGTCGTTCGAGATCCAGTAACAAGGTTCCTGCTGCATCTGAAAAATCTATGTGCATTTTTCCAGTTAATCGATATCTAAGATAATCTTTTGGTAATAAAATATGGCGAACTCTCGACCAGATTTCTGGTTCATTTTTCTTTACCCATAATAGTTTTGGAAGGGTGAATCCCTCCAGAACTTGATTTTTCGTAATTTCTAAAAGCTGTTCCCCCAGTTTGTCCTTAATCTGTTCACATTCTCGGCTTGTGCGAACATCATTCCACAAGATAGCTGGACGCAATACCTGCTTCTTTTCATCTAATAATACTAAGCTGTGCATTTGTCCTGAAAAACTTATTCCCTTTAGATTTTCGCTAAAATTTGCTACTTCTGCTATAAACTTCCTTAACACTTTTTGTAACGCAATGAACCAATCATCTGAATTTTGTTCACTCCAACCAGTCTGCTTCTGAAAAAAGGAATAATGCTCACTCGCACAAGCGATTACCTTGCCAGCTTTATTTGTCACAATTCCCTTTAACGAACTCGTTCCTAAATCAATCCCTACCACATATTCCATCAAAAACACTCCATTCTTTATTCTCTCTAACTGACAACTTTCGATCCCCTTCATCATGTAGTTACGTCTTTTTTTATTTTTGTGTGTCAAAAAGTAAATTTTTTTACAAAAAAATGCTGGAACAAATAATGTGTGTATCACTTGTCCCAGCTTTTTATTTTGATTTTATTCGACGATAAATTTTCGCTTACCAATTGCTAACTGTTTAACTCTTTTTCTTCTACTAATGAATAACATAGCTGATTCCTTCTTCTTTTTCACACCAAACTTAATCCTGCTGTCGTTATGGGAGACATCTACTAATTGATATTGTCCACCTGGCAATTGCTTAAATTCTACCCGTCCAAATGGATCACTCGTTGCTTCAACAGGTTCTCCCTCTCTAAAAACGAGTCGTCCTTTTTGCATTAAACGAAAAGTAGTTTCTGTTATTGGCGCCTCAGACGTATCAAGCACAGTAAAAGAAAAATCAAATATTTTTTTACTCAATTGATGGTGATAAACCAAACGATAAGCTAAATAAATTAAGGCTAACGTGGCAACAAGCACACCAACCAGAATCAAAACATACCGTAAAACTCGCCATTGATTTCCTTTTGATTCAGTTGCCTGCACTGCTTCGTTGTAAGGAATGCGGTACCCCGTCACTAATAAACGATGGGAATTAACCATATAAGGTGTACAAGTTAACAATGTAACCAGATCTCTGCCTTCTTGAATCGTTAAGGACGAAGTATCATCTGGCATTACCACTTCAATCGCATCGACTTGATAAGCTAATTTTTTGTCTAAGACAGTTAAGATAAACTGATCACCAATTTTTAATTCTTCTAAATCAGTAAAAAACAAGCGATTGGGTAAGCCTGAATGTGCGGAAATAACCGAATGTGTTGACTTCCCGCCGGTAGGAAAAGAGGTTCCCTGTAAAACTCCTGCACCAATTTCTAAAACATCAGTAGTTGTTTCATCGTAAAGTGGCAAATTGATGTTGATTTTAGGAATATTGATACTGCCAATCAATTCGGCTTGCGTGCTCTCTACCTTTTTTTCATCTTTAAAAGGATCTGCACCAGGATTGAGCCCGTTTTTTTGTAAACGTTCGTTCTCCGCTGTCATTTTTTGTTGTAAGGCATTCGTTTCTTCGACAGATTTCTTTTGCGCCTGTTCAATTCTCTTTTGATCAATCAATCCATTCAAAGAATCAACATAAAAAGGGTAGAGGGCTATCAGCAACCCAACGAGAATCAACAATAACATCGTTATTTTCAGTAATAGCTTTTTTATATTTTGTTTTCTTTGAGTTGGCTTTTCATTTTTCATACACACGCCTCCTTTGGTACCCTTTTCATTTATCATTACATAGTTAATAACCTTTTTCAACAATAGACAGTTGTTTCAATTTCTTTTCGAAATTCTTGCCTCCATTTTCAATTGGTTTTATCATAGAACTAATTCATTCAATTGAAAGGAGATTTCCCTTTGAAAAAAATCAGACCTTTTATGGTGATTGGCTTGATTGCGTTTATTTTTATTCTTCCACATTTGTTCACACACCAACTGATTCTTGGTGCAGATGCTTCGTTTCATTATAATCGCTTTTATGAAACAGCTCAGCAAATTAAAAACCATAATTTTCATTACTTTATTTCCGTTTATGGATTCCAACAAAGCGGCCGGATTGTCAACGCTGTTTACGGGCCATTTTTTGCTTATTTTCAAGGATTACTTGTACTGATTTCTGGAAGTTGGTTCCATTATCAGATAGTTTCTAATTTTATTTTGTATTTGATCGCTGGTTGCTCTATGATTACTTTGTTGAAGTATGCAAAAATAGTGGATTTGATTGTTGTACCAACTGCTGTCATTTTTATGAGTACTTATTCTATACAGTATTGGACAATCAATCAAGGGTTTACTAGCTGGGGAACAGCCTTTTTGCCTTTATGTTTACTACCAATCGTTGATTTTATCGTTAATAAAAAGTTCCCTTTGAAAAAAGTAGCTGTTTCCATAGCTTTAATGACTCAAATTCATTTACTTTCAACTATCATGCTTATTTTAATGTACGTGCCTTTTTATGTAGCTTTCTTTTTTTCGCAAACCGATCGAGGAAGCCAATTACTACAACTTGGAAAATCAATTTTACTTTACTTTCTTCTCACTGCGAATATCTGGGTTAGTCTACTAATTGTGTACTCTGGAAATGACATTTTAGCACCGTTCGTTAATAAAAACATGAGTGAAAAGGCAATTAATCTCGGTGGAAATTATTGGTTACACTATCCAAGAATATTTCCTATTATTTTAGCTATAGGTGTTCTGTTACTAGTTTTATTCCGAAAAAAGTTAACTTTCTTTGATAAATTACTCTTTGGGACAAGTTTGTTTTTCTTGTTACTCTCAACCAGTCTGGTACCTTGGACGACCCTGATAACAAATGGTGTCCCTTTTATTCGTTTGATCCAATTCCCTTTTCGTTTTTTCGTGCCCTTCACGGTACTGTTCTTACTACTCCTTGCATTGGTCTTCAGCCATTGGCATTCCCAAAAATGGTTAAAGGTAATCGGTGTATCTTTGGTAATTATTTGTACTGTTCAAACTATTCAAACACTCTCTAGTCACTTAGCCCAGTGGGAACAAACAAAATTTGTCAGCAGACATACTTATTTATTTGAAGACCAAGCTACCACCAGGAAAACATTTTTTAATAAAGATTTAGAAACTAGTTTATTTGCTTTTCAAAAAACAACGCCAGATTATCTACCAATCTATCAAGAAACTAGTGCAAATAAATATGACCGTTATAGTCAAGACATTCTAGATAATGAAACAAAATATATCAAGAGCTATTCCGACGGTGCTTTAACTGTTACGTGGAAAAACACGGGTACCCAAACAGTAAAACTGCCAATTATTGTCTACGATCGAACAAAATTAGTTCGAAATGGCCATACAATTACAGACTATCAATTAACTGATATTGGTACGCCAATCATTAAGCAACACAAAGGAATCAATAAAGTAACAGTTCATTACTCACCACCGTTTTATTTTTATTTTTCTTTCGTTGTCTCCCTTGTTACTTGGGGAATCTTATTATTGTTTTTTGGGTATCAAGTATATAAATCCTTCCGCAAAAGCAAATAAACAGTTAGGAAATTTTTTTAAATAAGAAACTATTCTCATGTATAACAACTGAATCAAAAAACACCCCTATGATAGCTGAGAATGTCAGCTATCATAGGGGTGTTTTGAGTCAATCATCTAATTTTATGCCAAGTAAAATGACGTTTAATCCTGTAAAAAGCCAGTCATTTTATAGGTGGCGGAAGCTCATTTATTCAGCGTCAGGTGGCGAAATAAGTAAACCACTACTTCATTTTCTTCGTCTCCTTCCCAAAGCAAATAAAACTGCAATAATAATCAAAATGATTCCTGCTACGACCAATTCAATATAAACATTTTCTCCAAAGGACGCGATGGATTGTTTCCCTTCACTCTCAATCAAGTTTTCTTTACTAGATGAGGGATAACTAGCCGAACTTTCTTCCACCTTGCTCTCTACAGATGACTCA
The DNA here is from genome assembly GCF_001886265.1 of Enterococcus thailandicus. Lineage (GTDB taxonomy): Bacteria > Bacillota > Bacilli > Lactobacillales > Enterococcaceae > Enterococcus_B > Enterococcus_B thailandicus. The sequence continues at coordinate 156,484 of NZ_JXLE01000004.1, read as the reverse complement.
TCAGTCGTTTCTTCTGTTTCCGGAACATAAAATTTCACTTTACCTTTTGTATCCGTAGCAACCAATAGATTATGCATTCACTACTCCCTCCTTCCAATTTATGAAAGCTTCCTCTCATTCAAAGCCTTACCAGTTTTTTATCTTTTGACTACTGCAAAACCTCCACTTAAAATAAAACGTTATTGTTTAACGTAGACAAACTTCTTTTAAAACGATAAAAAGTCCTTTAACCTATGACTCAACTAAACCAACCTGAAATGCTCACTACTCACAGTTACTCTACGTCCTTCGAGAGTATTTTTTTGCATATATATTCTATTTTATGTATTAAATTTACCACACACACGAAGAAAGAAATATCTTTATGCTCATAGATTATTCCTAGTTTTATACTCTAAAAACAACGTCTTAAAGCTAGCTCTGCGAAAAAAACAACGCACAAAAAAACTACCGACCAAAGGTTTCTAGTCAGTAGTTTATTTGTTATTGTTTCTTGTTTCATTTCATCAACGCGTGTGCTGCTTAAAATTTAGTAATTTCTATTTCAACACCAAAATGATCACTAACAACTGGCGCATTTTTACCATCAAATACGACTTGGTGTGCGTCAACAATACTAGTTGCCGGAACAAAAATATAATCAATTCTTAGTTTCCGAGTATTTTCTTTCCAACCATCAATGGCTTGCTCTACCGTTGCTTCACCGCTCTTTACTTTTGCTATAGAATAGCTATCTCTTAGAGCAAGTGGACTTTTTTCAACGAGTGAGTAGCCTGCTTCTTGCGCTGGATTATTAAAATCACCAAGTAAGAAAAGGGGGTTAGTTTCTGTTAATAATCGTTTTTCTAACTGATGCCATTCGAAAGCAAAGCCAGAATTTTCATCCTGCCACCAAGAAAAGTGAGTACTTACGACACAAATTTCTTTTCCTTGGAATAACGTATTGCCAATCAGTAGTTTTCTCGTTCGATAATCTTGATAATTACTTGTTTCAGACACAACAATTGCTTCACTTGTCAAAGGATTTTTTGAAAGCAGAGCATTTCCTTCTTCATAAATATCATAGCCAATATGACTCATGTCCCAGCTCCAATAATAGGTCCGCCCTTTCATTGCCAACTTTTTGACTAAACAATAAGCAAAGTTATCTTCATGAATACTTTTTTGCCCACTTACTGGGCAAAAACCAATAAGCTCACTTTGAGAAACAATAACTGAATCCACTAATTGATTCACTTCTTGTAATGCAATCACCTCATAATCAGCTTCGATAATTTTCTCAACTAATTGTTGTAACTTTTGTTCAGCCTCTTTTTCTAGCCAGCTATGTGTATTTAGTGTGAGCAAATTCATTTGTCTGACTCCTTTTTTATTTCACAGATTTTCCCTTTAAATATGGATAGTTCCAACCACTTCATTCGCTTGAACATTTCCAAAACGTGGGATTTCTAACGTTTCAATTTTATCACTGTTAGTAAAAACTACCATAATTGTTTTTTCTTTACCCGCTTTTTCGACAACAGCTAGATCCATCGATGCAAGTTTTGTTCCTGCAGTAACTGTTTGTCCTTCTTTAACAAAAACTTCAAAAGCTGTTTCCGTTAATTCAACTGTATCAATCCCCATATGAATTAAGATTTCAATGCCGTCTGTTGTCTGCAAGCCCATTGCGTGTTTGCTTGGGAATATACTAATGACTTTCGCATCAACTGGTGCTACAACAGTTTCTTGTGCTGGAATAATAGCTAATCCTTCACCCATCATTTTTTGAGAAAATACAGGATCATCAACATCTTCTAGCGCAATCAGTTCTCCTGTTGCTACCGCATGAATCGCTTGCTCTTTGCCTAAAAAAGTCGTTTGTTCTTCTGTTGAACTTACTAGATTATTTTTTGGTAAAGGAATAGTTGCACCAGATTTTAACAAATCTTCAATATCAGATTTCAAAACATCTGCTTTTGGTCCATAAACGGCTTGCACTCCATTGTCTTTTACAATCAATCCCATTGCTCCAGCACGTTTCCAAGCATCTTCTGCTCCGACCTTTTCGCGATCATTGACACTCACACGTAAACGAGTCATACATGCGTCTACTTCACTAATATTTTCTTTACCACCTAACAAATGAATGATTTGAATAACTTGTTCGCTTGCTACACCTTCACTTGTAGTTGCCGTTTCCGTTGCTTCCCCGCCGTCATTGTCATAATTTCCATTACGTCCAGGTGTCGCAAAATTGAATTTTTTGATTAAAAAGTTTGCTAAGAAATAAGTTCCTACACCAAACACTACGACACACAGAACAAAGTTAAGTAGATCGCCACCTAATCCTGCCTTGATCGCTAATGGTGTCCGTGTCAATAACTCAATATTCCCAAAAGAATGTACTCGTAATGGCAAGATATCTGCCATTGCAAAAGCTGCCCCTTGGATAAAAGAATACACAATATATAAAGGCATTGCTGCAAACATAAACATGAACTCAAGTGGCTCTGTCACACCTGTCAAGAAAACTGCCAATGCTGCTGAGAAATACATTGATTTATATTTTGAGCGTTTGTCAGCATCCACATTACGATACATTGCCAAAGCCAAGCCCATTAAAATACCAGACGAACCAATCATTTGTCCGACTTTAAAACGTGCAGGTGTCCAATTTTCTAATACAAAAGCATATTGTGATGTGTCACCAGCACCTTTAAGGTTGACTAAGTCCGTTGCCCAAGCAAGCCATAATGGATCTTGACCAAATACTTGAGTTCCAGCTTGTGCACCAGATAAAATTTCATACGTTCCGCCCAATTGTGTGTAATTGATTGGAATCGTTAACATATGATGCAAACCAAAAGGTAAAAGTAATCTTTCAAGTGTTCCGTATAAGAATGGTGCTAAAATTGGCGCACTATCTTGTGATTGAGCAATCCATAGACCAAAGTTATTAATCCCTGCTTGGATATTTGGCCACACAATAGCAAGAATCAAAGCAACAATTGTAGACCATAAGATTACAACAAATGGGACAAAACGTTTCCCATTGAAAAATGATAATGCATCAGGTAATTTTCGATAATTGTAATATTTATTGTAAGCCATCGCACCAACAAATCCGGCGATAATCCCAACAAAAACCCCCATATTTAAAGCAGGTGATTCTAAAACACTAGTGAAGAAACCTTTAACCATGATTTTTGTACCAAATAAGGTATGAGTAAATGCCTCTTCATTCGCCAACATATCAGTAGTAACACCAAAAATTGCTCCAGTGATTCGATTGATTAATACAAATGAAATCCCTGCAGCAAATGCACCGCCTGCACGATCTTTTGCCCAACTACCTCCAATAGCTAATGCAAATAAAAGATGTAGATTTCCAATAATTGCCCAACCAATACTCTCAACTACACCACCAGTTGTAACTAGTGGTGCAAAATCTGGATTGATTAGTGGTAGTGACTTCCCAATACTAATCATTAACCCTGCAGCTGGCATCACTGCAACAACAACCATCAATGCTTTTCCGAATTTTTGCCAAAACTCAAAACTAAATAATTTCTTCATGTTCTCTCTCCTTTACGCAATCGGTTTCGCTACATTGCCATTATAGCTTGGGTTTTATTTTTTGTAAATGCTTTATTTTTAATCAGTGCCAAAAAAATTTTTCCTACTTCTATTAGTCTCTTTCCCTGTTAATCACATTATTTTTTCAAAATAACCGTAAACGCTCAGTATTCCGTGCTTTTCTCTTACTCCGTTTAAAATAAAAAGATTTCTTGAATTATTTTTATTGACTAACGCAATCGGTTGCGTTTATTATGGACGTATCAATATGAATTATCTAGGAGGCAAATCATGAAACAAATCAAACGTCTTTTTCAAATCGACCCATGGAAAATCAAAACGAATCAACTAAACAAAAATGAACTACGTCTACAAGAGTCCCTTACTAGTATCGGAAATGGTTACATGGGTATGCGTGGCAACTTTGAAGAAAGCTATTCTGGCGACCATCACCAAGGAACATATCTTGCAGGGGTTTGGTATCCGGACAAAACGCGAGTTGGTTGGTGGAAAAACGGCTACCCAGAATATTTCGGTAAAGTAATCAACGCCGTGAATTTTATCGCAATGGATCTACTGATTGATGACCAACCAATCGACTTAGCGACACACCAGCCAGAAGATTTTTATCTAGAATTAGATATGAAGAACGGGCTACTATCACGTCAATTCACGATCACTACTGACACAAATAAAGTACGCTTTTCTTTCGAACGTTTTCTAAGTATATCTAAAAAAGAAGCTGCGTTTATTCACTTGACTGTTGAAATGCTTGAAGGCACAGGTACAATCAAGCTTCGTTCAAAATTAGACGGAGATGTTCAAAATGAAGACAGTAATTATGAAGAACATTTTTGGTTGCCAATAGCAGTCGGTTCAAAAGAAGCGATTGGCTATTTAACTACCGAAACAATCCCTAATAACTTTGGAATTGAAACTTTCACTGTAACTTCTGCCATGCGTCATTTAATTGATGGTGAGCTAGCTTTACCAACATATGAAGAAACTGAATTGACTTTATCAGCAACATTCACCAAAACATTACAAGCTGGCGAATCGTTCACTATTGATAAAGAAGTCATTGTTTTAACCAGCCGTGATGTCGAAAAAGAAAAACAAGTTCAACGAGCAATCGAGATGCTTACTCAGCTTGATCAAACCTATGCACAAGAAAAATCAGATCAAACAGCAGCATGGGCAAAACGTTGGGAACTGGCTGACGTTGTCATCAAAGGTGATGATGAAGCACAGCAAGGAATCCGTTTCAATCTTTTCCAACTATTTTCAACTTATTATGGAGAAGATCAACGATTGAACATCGGACCAAAAGGATTTACTGGCGAAAAATATGGTGGTGCAACTTATTGGGACACTGAAGCTTACGCTGTACCACTTTATTTAGCTTTAGCTAAACCAGAAGTAACAAAAAACCTTTTGAAATATCGTCACAACCAATTGCCACAAGCTATTCACAACGCGCAACAGCAAGGATTAAAAGGCGCACTTTATCCAATGGTTACCTTCACAGGTGTCGAATGCCACAATGAGTGGGAAATCACTTTCGAAGAAATCCATCGAAATGGCGCGATTGCTTATGCTATTTATAACTATACAAATTATACTGGCGATCAAGAATACTTGAAAAAAGAGGGCTTAGAAGTCTTAGCTGAAATCGCACGTTTTTGGGCAGATCGCGTTCACTTCTCAAAACGACAAAATAAATACATGATTCATGGAGTTACTGGACCAAACGAATATGAAAACAACATCAATAACAACTGGTACACGAACACGATTGCTGCTTGGGTCTTACGTTACACAGCTGAAAAGTATTCTGAGTTCAAAAAAGAAGCGACTGCAACGATTTCTGACGAAGAGTTAGCGAAATGGACAGAAATTGCCACAAACATGTACTTCCCGACAGATCAAGAGTTAGGAATTTTTGTACAACACGATACTTTCTTAGACAAGGATCTACAACCAGTAACAGCCCTTTCTCCAAATGACTTACCTTTGAATCAACATTGGTCTTGGGATAAAATTTTACGTTCTTGCTTCATCAAGCAGGCAGATGTTTTACAAGGAATCTATTTCTTCAATGATCAATTCACAACTGAAGAGAAACGTCGTAATTTTGATTTTTATGAGCCAATGACCGTTCATGAGTCATCTCTTTCTCCAAGCATCCATGCCATTTTGGCTGCAGAATTGGGGATGGAAGATAAAGCAGTTGAAATGTACCAACGTACTGCACGTTTAGATCTGGATAATTATAATAATGATACCGAAGACGGGCTTCACATTACTTCAATGACCGGCAGTTGGTTAGCGATCGTTCAAGGTTTTGCGCAAATGAAAACAGACCACGAAACATTAAGTTTTGCACCATTTTTGCCTAAAACTTGGGAAGCCTATTCTTTCCATATCAATTATCGGAATCGTTTGATCTCTGTTGTTGTTGATAACAATCAAGTCACTTTCACTTTACTAGAAGGTGAACCGTTAACTTTCGTTGTCTATAACAAAACCTATGAATTAGCAAATACACTATCTCTATCACTTAGAAAGGAAGATGAAAATGTTTAAGGGCGTTTTATTTGACCTAGACGGTGTTATTACTGATACAGCTGAGTATCACTACCACGCTTGGAAAAAACTTGGTGAAGAAATCGGTATTTCAATTGATCGCTCATTCAACGAGCAGTTAAAAGGTGTTAGCCGTGAAGACTCTTTATCTTTAATGCTACGTTATGGAAATAAAGAGAACGATTTTACAGCTGAAGAATTTGCTGAGCTGGCTCAAAGAAAAAACGATTATTACTTGGAAATGATTCAAGCAATTACGCCCAAAGACGTTTATCCGGGAATTTTAGAACTACTAACAGACTTGAAAACAGCGAAGATTAAAATCGCTCTTGCTTCAGCAAGTAAAAACGGGCCTTTCTTACTTCAAAAAATGAACTTAACTTCTTATTTCGACGCAATCGCAGATCCTGAGAAAATTGCTCATGGTAAGCCAGCACCAGATATTTTTTTGCTGGCTGCTAAAGAAGTAGGCTTAACAACAAAAGAATGTCTTGGTATTGAAGATGCGCGAGCTGGAATCCAAGCAATTGCGGCGAGTGGCGCTCAACCCGTGGGCGTTGGTCAAAAGAAAGACCTGGGTGAAAATATTCCAATCGTTTCTGACACAACCGAATTAACACTAGCTTACCTTAAAGAAGTGTGGCGAGAACATGAATAAACCGAACATCCGCGTTACACCAATTACTCACAATTTAAAAAAAATCACTTTGAAGAACGACTTTTTAACAGTCGTTCTTCTCAATTATGGCGCTCGTCTTCATCAAATATTTGCACCTGACAAAGAAGGAAACGTTGAAAACATCTTGTTAAGTTATGATAATTACGAAGATGTTTTAGCTGATAAAAGTTTTTTTGGTGCAACTGTCGGCCCTGTCGCGGGGAGAATCCGCGACGGCAAATGGAAAAATCACCAACTTGAAAAAAACAATAGCACACATCACATTCACGGCGGAACAAATGGCTGGTCTTTTCAATATTGGGACATCGAAATTTTTGAAGAACCTGATGCAATCGGCGTGGTCTTTTATTTAAAAGATACTTTTTCTGGTTATCCAGGCCCAATAAAAGCTACCGTAACGTATCGTTTACAAAATAATCAGCTTGAAATGACCACGAAAACAACCAGTAACGTGACCACCATTACTAATCCAACCAACCATGCTTATTTCAATCTTTCAGGTAATGGACAAAGAGATATTTTAACGCATTCTTTGACGCTAAACACCTTAGGAATGTTGGAGTTAGATTCTGACAAATTACCCACAGGAAATTTACTCGAAGAAAGCGACTTATGTATAAACTTCAAGAAAACAAATTCGCTAAAACAAATTCTCGATGCTTACCCAGTTGGTTTGGATGATGTTTTTTTATTACGTTATCCTAAAGTAACTAAACCTTCACTTCTTATAGAAGAAAAGCAATCAGGTAGACAGATGGCTGTAGCAACTTCTAACAAAAGTGTGGTATTATTTTCTACGACTGGTTTTCATGCTGATTTTAAATTGAATGGTCAGAAAATGCATTCAAACTACGGATTAGCTATTGAACCACAGGAAGTACCCGACATCGTTCACTTTCCAGAATGGGGATCTATTACACTACATCCTGGTCAAGAACGCGTTACCCAAACAATTTATCAATTTATGACTACCTCATAGTTACAAGAAAGGCGTGGCAAAATAATGGCTATCACTGTAAAAGATGTCGCAAAAAAAGCAGGCGTTGCTACTTCAACCGTTTCGCGTGTAATCAACGATCACCCAAGCATCTCGGAAACAACCAAGAAAAAAGTCCGTAAAGTGATGGATGACCTTGGCTATGTTCCAAACATGACTGCCAGAAATCTCGGAAAGCGGACATCCAATGCCGTTGGTGTTATTTTGCCCCCACTGGATTCTAAAGAAAGACTTGGCAATCCGTTCTATCTTGAAATTATGGAAGCAATTAATGACGAAGCTCGGCTTTATGACATGACAACAGCGATTGCAACAGCTAAAAATTTTGAGCTTTTGCTCGAGAACGTCAAACGCATGCACCTCCAAAAGCAAGTTGATGGCTTCATTCTCGTTTATTCAGATAGCGCTGATCCAGTGATTGAGTATTTATACGAGAACCAGATTCCGTTTACCTTGATTGGACAACCTTATCAACATGAAAATAATATTGTTTATGTCGATAACGACAATCAACTACTTGGAAAACAAGCAACCGAATTTTTAATCCAAAATGGGCATAAAAATATCTTATTTGTCACAAATACTACGCATGAAAGTTTATACTTTGAGCGGTATTTTGGTTACCAAAAAGCGCTGATGCTTAATCAATTCCCCACTTTCCCTAGCGTCGTCTTGGAAAAGCCAGAAGACTATCTGACTTTTAATGATACGTTAGCGAAAACAAACGCGACTGCCTTGGTTGTCATTGATGATATTTTTGCACTGCGTACCATGCAGCTTGCAGAAATGTATGGCTACTCTATTCCTGATGATTTGTCAGTAGTGAGCTTTAATAATTCGATTTTTTCAACATTAACGCACCCTTACCTAACAAGTATTGATATCGATATTTCAGAATTAGGTAGAATGGCTATGCAGAAGCTAAGAGAGATCATCCATGATGAATTAAGCAGTGGCGTTCGCATGGTAATCCCTCATAAATTAATTAAACGAGAAACAGTCATTCCATTGGCTGAATAACCAAATAATTGAACAAAATAAAAAGCGTTAGGACGTCCATCCTAACGCTTTTTGAGACTGCGACAAAACTACCAGCCGTTCTTAACACCTTTTTCAATTTAAAGAACGCCTAAAATTAACGTTTTCAAAAACAAATTTTAGGCTTTTTCTATTTGGACTCCTTTTTCCTCAGCCCCCTTTTTTTCTGTTCAATAACAGTTGATTTCTTTTAGTTAGACGATTAACGCAAGAAACTTTATACTGTTAGATAGAACGATTGTGAAAATCAAGGAGTGTTTACATGGAAAACGAAGAAAAAAGAGAAAAAATTATTGGGCACATCGGGCGTGTTGCATCGGTTCTTTCTGTGATGATGTACGTTTCCTATATCCCACAAATCATGGATAATCTAGCTGGTTCAAAGGGAAATCCTATCCAACCTCTAGTAGCAATGGTCAACTGTATTATTTGGACCATTTACGGTACGTTCAAAAAAGAAAAGGACTGGCCTATCATCGTTGCCAATGTTCCAGGAATCTTTCTAGGTGCTATCACTTTCTTTACTTCACTATAACAAAGAAATGATTCAGTTCTTATTTAGCTATCTGTTCAACAAAAATAATCGGCATCCAGGACAATACATGTCCTAAATGCCGATTATTTTTATTTTTTCAATTTAATTCTCTTATTCAAAAGAAACCCAATTGCTATTGTAAATATTGGTGCAAACAACGGAAAATAAGCAAACGGTAGGTACTGTAACGCACTAACTTTCATCGTGCCCATAATAAACGTACCGCTAACTCCCCATGGAACTAAAGAATTGACCGCAGCACCCGCATCAGCTAACGTGCGTGTCAAATAGGTCTTACGTAAACCAGTTTGCTCAAACGACTCTTTAAAGGTCTCTCCCGGTAAAATAATCGATAGATATTGTTCACCGACAATCAAATTAATCCCGATGCTGCTTAACGCTGTGAAGCCAATCAAACGTGAAGGTCGATCCATTTTCTCGCGCAGCGTTTGAACGATCGTCCCAACGATTTCATACTTGATTAGCAATCCACCTAATGCCAAAGCTAACAAAATCAAACTGGCAGAACCAAGCATACTCATAATTCCTCCTCGAGAAAGCAATGTATTCAACTTTTCATCTGAGGTTTGAGCAAGATAACCATTCATCAAGATATCTGCGACTTTTTGAATCGTTATTTTTTGATGGATAAACGCCAAGACAACTGCTGCCGAAGAACCAACTAATAAAGTTGGAATAGCTGGAATTTTTTTAATTGCACCACCAAATAAAATAACTAGTGGAATCAACGTCCAAGGAGAGATCCAAAAACTCGCCTGCATCTTATCAATCATTCCAGTAATATTTGATAAATCTGCCGAATGGCTATTTTGACCTAACAATGTATACAAGATCAAGGACACAATAAACGCTGGCAAATCCGTATAGCGCATCGCTGCAATGTGGTCAAATAGATTTACCCCACCAATTCCTGCCGCTAAATTTGTCGTATCAGATAGTGGTGAACAGTTGTTTCCAAGGAATGCCCCAGAGACCACAGCCCCTGTTGTCATTGCGTCAGAAAATCCTAACAAATGACCAATCCCCAAGAAAGCAATTCCGATAGTTGAAATCGTCGTAAACGAACTTCCTACTGTAATCCCCACAATTGTACAAACCAAAAACGCCGTAGGTAAAAAGAAACGGATAGAAATCAATTGGAAGCCATAAACCATAATTGTTGGGATTGTCCCTGCTAAAATCCATGAGGCAACTAACACACCAATCAACAAAAAAATCAAAATTGGAATGATTCCCGGTGTGATTCCTTGCACGATTCCTGCATGGATGTCATCCCAAGAAAAGCCTCTGATTTTACCATAAAATAACAAACCCATAAAAACGATTAAGATGGGAATATGTGGTGTCAAATGAAACCCAATAATCAAAACGCCTAATATTGCTAATAGTACCACCAACACAGCGATACTTTCTTTTATCGAACTTTTTTTATTCACTTGTTCTCACTTCTCCATTATTTTTTCATGAAAAAAGTCCCACCTCGAAAATATTATTCTCTTGGTAGGACAATCTGGATTAGTGACTATGTGTCACTTGATCAGAGTATTCATCTAAATTTTCTTCTAAACTTGCTTCAACTGCAGTATTCCAAGAATCTTTCTTGAAATGATTGATGATCAATGGGATTACAAACATAACAACTGCGATAGCTGTTACAAGTAATGCATCCCCCATTGTTGCTGTTCCTAATGTAGCAAAAACAACGACAACGATTGAGAAAATCAACATACAACTAACAACCCAAGCAAAGAAGTTTCCTGACTTACCAATACGATAAGGTCGGTTCAATTCTGGATGTTTTTTTCTCATTTCAAGTAAAGAAATAGCAATCAACACATAAACAATACAATAAATAACTGTAGTTGCGTTTGTTAATGTCAAGAAAACAGCACTAACATCATCCATTACACCATAAAGAAGTGCAAATAATGAAATAACAATAGATTGTGTTAACACGACATTTTTAGAAACACCATATTTGTTTTCTTTGTGGAAACCAAATTTTGGTGGTAAAAAGCCTTCTCTGGCCACTTGGATGATTGTTTTTGATGGTCCAGTAACCCAAGCAGATAATTGTAACAACACACCAATAAAGACCATGAAGCTAAAAATATTTCCGATTACTTCTGGTAAACCTAAAATTTGGCAATCAATCAAGATTGGTTGTGTGATGTTTGCCAACTCCATTTTTCCATTTGGAACAACGTTAGCAACTAACATCGCATTGATGACATTCAATAAAACTAAACCAATCAAGGCAATGAATACACCTTTCGTATAGTTTTTCGTTGCATCTTTTAAGCGAGGCATATAAACCGAGCTCATTTCAATCCCTACAAAAATAAAAGTGATACCAGCTAGATATTTTAATGATTCCACGTGTTCTAAGTCTGGGAAAGCTTTTGACCAAGAAAATGCACCTAGATAGCCGTTTGAAACCAAACCAACTTTAAATGCTGCCAATAAACCAAGCACAAACATAATGACAACGGGAATATATACACCTAACCAAACACCGATATTTCCGCCGACTTTTGCCATATCAAATTTTAAATTCAATAAAGTAATAACCCAATAAATAACTAGAATACAAGCTAATACGAACCAATGATTATTTCCTAGTTCAACATTCCCAAACGTATTTCCAAGCAATGGGCCTAATGTTGAAGCAACCATTACCATACCAGGGAACATTTGAACCCATAGCAACCAAGCAACGACAAATCCCCATTTACTACCCAAAGCTGTTTTTACCCATAACTGTGGGCCGCCTTCTTGAGGAAGCATCGTTGAAAGTTCACCAGAAACCATTGAGATCGGACCAGCAAAGAATAAAACTGCAAAAATCGAATAAAAAATTAACGTCCAACCTACTGCTGCCAAAGTCGGAATACTTCGGACTGTAGCACACAATGCCATTGTCAGACCAATAAAGGTTCCAAGACCCATCTTACTTACTTTAGATTCACTCACGGTTGACACTCTCCTTGATTTGTTGGATAAAATAGTGTCTTTGAAGCAATCTAAGTTTGGCAATAAACAAAAGTAATTCCATCGATTCAAAGTTCGGTTTCATGCTTCAGCCTATCGCTTAAACGACAATGCTCCAAAGACGACCTCAAAACTAAGAAATGGAGAAGTGAAGTCTGGGCAATCATTCCCAGACTTCTCCTACCTTCACGAAATAAACGGGTACTCCATCTCGATTAACTTATTTTGCTTCGCTTGCCAATAATTGGTCTGCGTAGATTTTTTCCAATTTTTCTTGAAGAGCAGCTTTAATTTTTTCAGCATATTCTTCAAAGTTTTCTGCTTTATTCATATATGGTGTCATTACACTTGCGCGTAAAACTGTTACTTTTCCAGCACGGTTCCATTCTTCATCTGAGAAGCCTAGTTGGTTCACAAATTGTAATGGGCTGTTACCGTAATCAGGAATAGCAAAATCAGTATGTGAAGTTAAGAACTCATTTCCATAGATGCTACCTTTCACATATGAAGAGTAGTCATACACGTCATGGTTTAATTTATTCATAGAAACTAGATCATCATTTCCTTTTTCTTTGAACACATAATCAACCATGTTGAAATCTGGATAAGTTAATGGATGAACTTCGATTTCTTTATCGCCAACTTTAAATGACAAGTTGTTTAGGAAATTGAAGAAACGATGTGCCCCTTCAATTGATGCACCCATTAATTTTCCGTAACCAGTTACGTTTAAAGGTAATACATGGTGAGCAGCCCAAACACTAGCAGCAGTTGCCCCAGCTTTTGAACCTTCAAGAATGTACGCACCAAGTAAAGCAGGAATATCTGCTCCTTTTTCAAATACGTAAGTAGCAAAGTAAGAAATAACGTCTCTCATGCGGATATCTTTAATAACGATTCCACCAGCTGAATAAGGTACATAACCCATTTTATGTGGGTCAATTGTTACAGATTCAGCTTCAGAAATTGCTTCATATGCATGATGAACTTCTTCTAAAAGATAATTTTTGTTTTCAGTAAAGACATGATGTTTCGCATGAACATCTTTTAATTCTTCAAAAGGAATAAAGTTGTTGTCTTCGTCTAAGAAAATTGCGCGACCATATCCACCGTAAGCAGCATCTACGTGCAAGTAGAAGTAAATTCCTTCTTTTTCTAAGACACGACGCAAAGCAACGATTTTATCAATGCTATCAATTGCGCCTTCTTCAGTTGAACCAACAACTCCGACTACACCTAAGATTGGTGTTTTTTCAGCAGCTAATTCACGAACGATTTTTTCTAATTCGTTAATATCCATGCGATAGTTATGATCCACTGGTACTGGAATAACTTGGTCTAACCCAACACCGATGATATCGGCTGCTTTTAGCCATGAATAGTGTTTTGTTTGTGGCACTAACCATTTACCTAATTTTGTTAAATGTTTACCACTACGTGCTGAATGAGCTTTGATATCATCAATTTTTTCTGGAACACTATCTAACAGATTCATGATTTCTTCTGTTGACATGTTCATTAATTCCCAATCGCTCTTACCAGCAACTAATTCAGGTGTTACTTCTTGCATCGCAAGAGGTAAAGATTTGATATTACGAGCATACCAAAGACCTTCTAAGTTTGCTAAAGAACCATCGGCAACAATGTGTCCCCAGCCATCTTCATAGCTCATTAATTTTGCAAATTCATGTCCTACTTCTTCTTCCATTTGACTTGTTGCTGGAGAAGATTCGTAGGCAACGTTATTACCATTCCATAACATTGCGAAATTGTACGCTAGTAAAGATGGCATTAATGTTTCAGAGTTCATGTGTCCCCAATAACGTCCGGCATTGTGCCAAGGAACAGAATGGGTACGCATACGTGCTGAAATTTCTGATAAAACGTCTTTCGTTTTATTTACAGTGTGCTCGAAACTAGCACTACTTTTTTCTTCCGGCGTAATAATAGGCATGTCTTGAGGCATGTAGTTTTGACGCCATCCTAAATGTTCATCAACTAACTCATTTAACAAAGCTTTATAGATTTGGCCGTTCTCCGCTTTGTCACCAATGAATAGTGCATTCAGGTTTAGATCATTTGACAATGATTCACTCATGTGAAACCCTCCTAAAAAAATATTTAAATTTTGTCGAGCCCTACATTACACCTGTTCTTTAATTCTGTAAACTAAAAATAAGTCGATTTTATAATCATTTTCTAATAATATGTAATTGAACGAATTGTATGTGATTTTAAAAAAATTTAAAAAAAGGAGGGAATTTACAAAAGTAAATTCCCTCTTAAAGATTGTATTAACGACAACCGTCGTTCCCTTTTAGGATGGGTTTCAAAAGTTTGAATCTTGTAATAGAGCTTACCTTTTTCAAGGCAAAAAATTACTAAATTCTAATCAACTACTTTGGCCAAAAAGTAATTTTTCTTACCTTTTCGAATAACCACAAACTTACCATCGAATTCATCTGATGGATTTACGACAAAATTTAAATCGGTAACACGGTCACCGTTAATACTAATAGCTCCGTTTGAAACATCTTCGCGTGCTTGACGTTTTGATGGTTCAATTTTTGTTGAAACAAGTAGTTCCACGATATTTTCAGGTGTGCTTGAAATGTCAACGTTTGGCATTTTACCAAAGCCTTGCGCGATTTCTTCAGCATTTAGTTCTTTAATGTTTCCAGAGAACAAAGCTGCTGTTATTTTTTGCGCTTCTTCCAAGTCTTCTTTACTATGAACAAAAGCAGTTACTTCTTCTGCTAAACGTCTTTGTGCTTCACGTTTTTCAGGTTCCGTTTCAACTTTTTTAGCTAAATCATCGATTTCTTCTTCTGTTAAGAATGTGAAGAATTTCAAGTATTTCACAACGTCACGATCATCTTGGTTTAACCAGAATTGGTAGAATTCAAATGGTGATGTTTTCTTAGGATCTAGCCAGATTGCTCCACCAGCTGTTTTCCCGAATTTTGTTCCGTCTGCTTTTAGCATCAATGGAATTGTTAGTCCAAAGGCTTCTGCATCAGGACCTTCTAGTTTACGGATTAAGTCTAAACCAGCAGTGATATTTCCCCATTGGTCAGCGCCACCGATTTGTAATTGCACATCAAATGTTTTGTGTAAGTGCAAGAAATCAATTGATTGAAGGATTTGGTAAGTGAATTCAGTAAATGAAATCCCTACTTCTAAACGACTTGCAACGATATCTTTTGCCAACATTGTGTTAATGTTGAAGTTTTTACCGTAGTCTCTCAAAAATTCTAGTAAAGAAATGTTTGATAACCAGTCGTAGTTATTTACAAATGTGATGTTTGCATCTGCGCCAAATAATTTACCCATTTGTGCTGAAAGTGCATCAACATTGTGTTGTACTTGTTCCATTGTTTGTAAAACACGTTCTGTTTGTCGTCCGCTTGGATCACCAATTGTTCCTGTTCCGCCACCAATAAGAATATATGGATGATGGCCTGCCAATTGAAATCTTTTCATCATCATAAAGGGAATCAAATGTCCGATATGCATAGAATCGCCTGTCGGATCAACGCCACAATAAAGTGAAATACTCTTCTCTTCAACGAGTTCGCGAAGTCTTTCTTCGTTTGTTTGTTGATTAATGGCATCACGCCAAGTTAATTCATCAATAATATTCATTATATTGACCTCCGTATAGTTTTTTATGAAAGCAGGAACCTGCTAGCATTCGTAAAATTAGTAAAACTTTTTTGAGTGAACAAAAAAAGTCCCTTGACTAATAACTAGTCAAGGGACGAAAATTCGCGGTACCACCCAAATTATATGTTCTTCAAGAACATATCTCTCAAACATTTAACGCTGTCGCGTGACAAAAACTGTCAAAGACTCCTGAAATGTAATTCGTTTTAAGGCTTGTACTAGTTCGCAGCAACCACTAGCTTTCTGAAACATCGACCTTAATCACTACTTCGTTTCGTTCTTCGTCTTGTTATCTATTAACATGTGTCTATCATAGAGCCCGTTTTTTTCTTTGTCAACACAAAACAAATATTTTTTTATTAAATAACAAAAAATATTAATAATTATGATGAGTAAAATCACATTCGAGCAGTTTTTTGAATAATTTTATAACATATCATTTTTTTCGTCAGAATTGATGATAAAAATAGCTGATTTTCTCATAAATCAGCGTATCACTTTCACTTCTTTCCTGTCTTCGTTACAATAAAAGAAACAAAGTTATTCTATTATTTGAGTAAAAGTGTAAAGGTAGGGGTATAAGTTAATGGAACAAAAACAAAAAAAGATTCTTGGAGTCACTGCTGGTATAACAGTGCTAATTTCAATCTTCAGCCTATTTTTGATTATTCATGCAACTTCTAATGAAAAG
Organism: Enterococcus thailandicus; assembly: GCF_001886265.1. GTDB lineage: Bacteria > Bacillota > Bacilli > Lactobacillales > Enterococcaceae > Enterococcus_B > Enterococcus_B thailandicus. Next base: position 139,722 of record NZ_JXLE01000004.1, on the reverse strand, counting down.
TCAGCTTCTTCAACCACGGCTGAACAATCAACCGAAAGCCAACCAGCAGCTGTCAATTCCGATGATAAAAAACTGAGTGAAGCACAACAACTAGTCAAAAGTTATCACTATGATGAAGCGATCAAGCAACTAGCTGACGCTCATTCCGATGAAGCGAAGGCGTTCCTTCAAACCATCAAAAAAGAAAAAGAACAATTAGTCAAATGGGATGACCCAACAAAAATTTCTCATTTGTTTTTCCATAGCTTGATTGTTGATCCAGCTAAAGCATTCCAGTCACAACAAGCACAAGGCTATAAGGAATATATGGTCACAATTCCTGAGTTCAACAAAACGATTGAACAGCTTTATAAAAATAATTATGTTTTAGTAAATTTACCCGACTTAGTTACGATTGATGATCAAGGAAATGTTTCCTTTGTAGGTGTTTCTTTGCCTAAAGACAAAAAGCCACTCGTCCTTTCAGAAGATGATGTCAGCTACTATGAATACATGAAAGATTCAGGTTTTCCTGACAAATTGGTCATTGATAAGGACAAAGTGAAAAATGTGTATGTTAATAATAAAAAAGAACAAATCGGTGATTTTGATATGGTTCCCTTAATCGATACATTTGTTGAAGAACATCCTGATTTTTCTTATCAAGGAGCTAAGGGAACACTCGCATTAACTGGCTACAATGGTGTGCTTGGTTATCGAACATCAAAATCAGAATATGGAGATAACGAGAAAACAAATACAGAAATCAAAAAAGCGAAAAAAGTTGCTGAACAATTGAAAAAAGATGGCTGGACGTTCGCTTCTCATACTTGGGGGCATCTGAATATGACGAATGCTTCCCTAGAAGATGTGAAACGCGACAATGAACTTTGGCAAAACGAAGTCGCTCCAATCTTAGGAAAAACAACCATGTTGATTTATCCTTTTGGCGCAGATATCAGCGATTGGCACGACTATACAGCTGAAAATCAAAAATTTGATTACTTAAAATCACAAGGTTTTTCAATTTTCTGTAATGTCGATGCCTCTACTCCTTCTTGGGGACAATTAGGTGCAAACTATTACCGACAAGCACGGATCAATATTGACGGCATTCGCTTTGAATCTGAACTTTCGGGTCAAAATAATGTCTTAGAGCAGTTCATCAACGTGCCTTCTGTTGTTGATAAACAAGCTCGTGGGTTAAGCTAATAGAAGCATTCATCCAAAGAGAGTCAGAAAAAAGAAACATCAAGAAATAAATTTTTTCAAAGTAACAACTTTTTCTCACTCTGTCACAAATAAGAGTGTGGGACAAAACTAGATAGCCAGTCGTTCTCAACAAATTTCCACAAAAAAAAGCCTAAAATCAACGTTTTCAAAAACGAATTTTAGGCTTTTTTCTATTTAGGCTACTTTTATCCCAGCCTCTACGAATAAATGGTGTTCCCAAAGCAGCTTCTTCGGCTATAAGTCTTTTTTTCACAAAAATACGAGAAACTATTTCTAGAAAAAATCCTTATTGCTTGAAGCTATTTACTTTGAGCCACACCCTTTTTTTATTTTGCTTCTACTTTTCCGATTACTTCATTTCCATGAACAGAAGTCACCGTGTCTACTATGACTGTTTCAATTGCTTCTCCGTTTGTGAAAACAACAATCATATCGGTTTTTTTCTCATTCACTGCTAACATGGCTAGATCCACTTCTGCAATCAATTGTCCGCGCGCAATGTGCTGACCTTCCTCAACATAGATCGTAAACGGTTCTCCTTTTAAGTCAACCGTGTTGATTCCCATATGAAGCAACACTTCGATACCACTATCCGTCTTGATACCAACAGCATGTTTCGTTGGGAAAATACTTGCAATCGTTCCAGAAACCGGTGCAAAAATTTCTCCTGAAGTTGGGATAACCGCAAAGCCATCTCCCATCATTTTTTCAGAAAAAACCGCATCTGCAACTTCACTAATTGGAATCAATTTCCCATTTGCTACAGCGTACAGCTCATTTGTTTTTGCAACTTCCTTATCAACTGGCGTTTCATCCTCAAATGATTGTTTTGGTACGTTCATCCTCTTAGCTGGTGCTGATTGTCCATGTAGTTTACCCATTTCATCAGCAACAAATTGTACCTCAGTTCCAACAATAACTTGAATATTTGTGTCATCAATTACTTTAACTCCCGGAACACCGGTTGCTTTGATTTTTTCTTGATTCACTTGATTAGTATCTTTTACTTGTAAACGTAAGCGGGTGGTACAATTATCAATTACTCGAACATTGTCACTACCACCAAGTGCTGTATAAATTTCAGTTGCTAGGTGTGAAAACTTGTCTTCTCCGGTGGCAACTTCTGGTGTTTCCTCTCCAGTTCCCACTTCTCTTCCCGGAGTCATCAAATTGAACTTTTGAATAGCAAATCGGAACCCAAAATAATAAATAACTGCAAACGCAGCACCTTGAACAAGCAACATCAAAGGTTGATTTGCGACTGGGTTTTTCAATGACAAAAAATAGTCAACAAAACCTGCACTGAAGGCAAAGCCTGCCGTCCAATGGAAAAAGGCACTAACTGCCAATGAGATTCCCGTAAAAATAGCATGCAAAACATACAACGGCCAAGCAACAAACATAAATGAAAATTCTAATGGTTCCGTTACGCCAGTAAAAAATGAAGCAAAGCCTGCTGCAAGCATCAGGGAAGCCGTTTGTTTTTTCTTTTCAGGACGAGCACTTTGATAAATAGCTAACGCTCCAGCTGGTAAGCCAAACATCATCACAGGGAAAAATCCTGCTTGATACATCCCCGTTTGTCCAACAATTGCTTTGCCAGTATCCAACGCTTGTTGTCCGGCCAAGAAGTTTCCAATGTCATTAATTCCAGCTACATCAAACCAAAAAACCGAATTCAACGCATGGTGTAATCCAGTAGGAATCAATAAACGGTTAAACAAACCATATACGCCGGCGCCAATGAATCCTAAACCAGAAATCCCTTTACCAAATGCAACTAACACATCATATACACTAGGCCAAATGAATAATAAAATAGCCGAAACTACCAACATTCCTAATGCTGACATAATTGGAACCAACCGTTTCCCACTGAAAAATGATAAAGCCATTGGTAACTTGACTTGACTAAAACGATTGTACATTTCAGCAGCCACTAAACCAGCTACGATTCCCACAAAAACATTGTTATCCATACTATTGAATGCTGGATTGACGTCAGCAAGATTGGTTAAGCCCAACAATCCTTGAACAGAAAGCGGAGCTAAAACAGTTTGTGGAACTAAATAAGCAACTAAACCAGCTAAAGCAGCCGAGCCATCCTTATCTTTAGACATTCCTAACGCTAACCCAACAGCAAATAATAGAGCCAAATGATTTAAAATAGCTAAACCAGCATTCATCAAAAAAGTTGTTCCCGCGTTACTGATCCCCATTCCTACGATCCAATTCGCAATCCCAACTAAAAGTGATGCCGCTGGCAAAACTGCAACGGGTAGCATTAGCGAGCGACCCATCCTTTGCATATATGCTTTCATTCTCTTCCTCCCAAAAAAACAGACCATTTATTTCTCTGATCTAGTCTAAATTATTATTGATTTTCATTCTCGGAAAGTTTTCATGAAAAATAAAAAATCAACAAAAGAAAGTATACCACTTCAAATAAAAAAAAGCATGAAAATTTCACCAAACAAGAAAGATGCTCCTCATCCAGCTATTTTCATACTTAAAAATAAACTTATATTCGATTGTAAAAATAAAAACGCGCAAAACCAATCTATACCAATTTCAATTGTTAGGCGAGATTCCTTTTAATAATAACTCTGTCCACTCCGCTGTGTAAGGTAATAATTTACTATAAATAGCAGGTTTAGAAATCCCTTCGATCATTGCTTGAAAGTACAGCAACAAAAATTCATCTGAGTATTTCAAGTCCACTTTTCCTTCTTTTCGTCCACGATGAAAAAGGTCTAGCATCATGTTTAAACTCTCTTTCGTATATTCGTCCATCATTTCTGAAAATTGTTGGTTATTTCTTTTCGTATAATAAGCCATTAAATCAAGATAAAATTGTTGATCTACTCGTTTTAAGTAATCGATCTTATTTTCACTCATCTTGATTAAAGTTTCTTCAAACGAAAGATTTTGTTCCATAATTCGTTTTGCTGAATCTTTTAACTCATCCATAAACTCAAAGAATACTTGATAAATTAACGCTTCTTTGTTTCCAAAGTACTTAAAAACTGTTGCTTTACTAACAGATGTCCTAGCAATTACTTCATCAATCGTTAAACCTGCCAACCCATTTTCAGAGTTGATTATATCGAATGTTGCTTCAACAATTTGTTTCTTTTTTTCTTCTGTTCTTTTTTCAAAACCATTCATTCTACCAACCTCTTTTTTAAACTTTACTATCAGAAATAGTTCATTTTTACAATTAAAGGTATTATACACCCGAAAAATTAAACCAACAATAGTATTTTAGTTTTATTTGCGCAATGATTTTTATTGACAGTGAAAAATAAAAGGAATATCATCAGTGACAAGATTCACTACAGTTAACCAAACATGAATCTGTAGTTGAATGTGAAAGGAGTGACTTGGGGATGTCAGAAGTTGTTAAGGTACAGCATTTACAAAAAAAGTTTGGAAAATTCGAAGCACTAAAAGACGTGTCTTTTTCTGTGAACGCTGGTGAAGTTGTTGGTTTTATCGGCCCAAACGGGGCAGGAAAATCAACAACTATCAAAACATTGTTAGGAATCATTCGTAAAGATGGCGGACAAGCTGAAATTTTCGGTAAAGATGTATTTAAAGAGAGTCTTGTCATTCACGAACGTCTCTCGTATGTTCCAGGAGATGTTGCTTTATGGGGAAGTTTGACTGGTGGCGAAATCATTGACTTATTTATGAAATTACATGGAAATGGGAACAAAGAAAAACGTGATGAGTTGATTAAACGTTTTGAATTAGATCCTAAGAAAAAAGCCAAAAATTATTCAAAGGGGAACCGCCAAAAAGTTGGATTGATTGCTGCATTATCAGTAGATTCTGATTTGTATCTGTTTGACGAACCAACTTCAGGTCTTGATCCGTTAATGGAAGCAGTATTTCAAGAAGAGGTCGAAAAAATCAAACGTGCTGGGAAAGCAATCTTGCTTTCTTCACACATTCTCAGTGAAGTGGAACGCTTGGCAGATAAGATTGTTATTATCCGGCAAGGAACAGTTGTCGAAGAAGGTTCGTTAGCCGAATTAAGACACTTGACTCGCTCAACAATCACTATTGAAACACAAGGCGATGTCGCAACTCTTGCAAGTTTGTCTGGTGTTCACGACTTTGTTCAAAAAGAAAATCAAGCACATTTTTCTGCGGATACTGAACAACTCAATGAAATTTTACTTGCCGCTACAAAATTAGGAGTGAAGAAGTTTGAGTCTGTCCCACCAACACTCGAAGACTTATTTATGCGTCATTATGAAAATTAAGTCACAGGGAGGTTTTTTATTATGAACGAACGTTTTTCACGTTGGTCTGTTCTTTTCTTGCAGTACCTCAAGCGTGATTGGAAAAAAATAAGTTTTTGGGTCATTGGTTTGGGTTTATTTTCTGGTGCTTATGTTCCAGCCTTCGAAGAGATTGCAAAAGGAAATGGTCTAACAGGAATGTATGAAACGATGCAAAACCCTGCGATGATTTCAATGGTCGGACCTTCACCTGTCCATTCAGCAGCTGACTATACACTAGGTGCGATGTACGCAAACGAAATGTTACTTTTCTGTGGGTTATTTGCAGCTGTGCTATCCATTTTACACGTGGTCGGCCATACAAGAAAAGAAGAAGATCTTGGCTTAGCAGAATTGATTCGTTCCTTCAGAGTTGGTCGACAAGCCAATTCATTTGCTGTTTTAGCTGAAACTTTGTTAATCAATTTGTTACTAGCAGGACTCACTGGTGGAATTATGATTGCCTTTCAAGCTTCTTCTATAACAGTGGAAGGATCCTTGCTGTTTGGTTTTTCCGTGGGAGCTGCTGGTTTTTTAGGTGGTGTGATTGCTTTATTCTTTGCTCAACTCATGCCGGTTTCTTCAAGCGCAACTGGCACATCACTTTCACTATTAGGTCTGATGTACTTAATGAGAGCCTGGACTGACGTTAGCAAAAGTGATTTGTCCATGCTTAATCCTTTAGGTTGGACCTATTTAACGTATCCTTTTACTAAAAATAACTGGATTCCACTCCTTTACCTCCTTTTGTTTAGTATAGTAATCAGCGTTGGTGCGGGTTTATTAGAAGAACATCGTGATTTGAATTCTGGTTATTTTCCAGAAAGTGAGGGACCTGCAAGAGCCAAACGCTCGTTATTATCCGTTCCCGGTCTGTTTTTCCGTCTAAATCGAGGAGTCATTATCAGTTGGCTCGTAGCTTTTACTGTCATGGGTGCTGCTTATGGTTCGATTTATGGCGATATGCAAGATTTTTTAGAAAGTAATGAGTTAATGAAACAAATGTTTATGCAATCAGGTTCCTCTATAGAAGAATCGTTTACTAGCACGATTATGATGGTCTTAATTTGCCTTTCGGCCATTTTGCCAATTGCGTTAACGAATAAATTATTCTCGGAAGAAACTCGCGGGCACCTGGATCAATTGTTTTCAACTAAGACTTCTCGTAATACATTTTATTGGACTACAATTATTTTGGCTGTGATTGCCGGCGTGTTAGCAACTTTGTTGAGCGCGGGCTCTCTCGGGGTAACAGCATTGTCAGTGATGACTGCCACATCACCAATGACACTAGCTACTTTTTTAACAGCTGGGTTTAATCTTTTTCCGACAATTTTGTTTTTCATTGGGTTAGCTGGATTGTTCTTAGGTTGGGCACCCAAACTCGGCAAAATTAGTTACATTTATTTAGGTTATTCGTTCATGCTGAATTACTTCGGCGGAATTTTAAATTTGCCTGATTGGTTTGCCAAAACGGCCATCCAAAGTTGGTTTCCTAAGATGCCAGTGGAAACATTTGATTTTTCAACGTTTAGCACAATAATGGTCATTAGTATAGGTATGATTTGCTTAGGTGCCCTTGGCTATCGTCAAAGAGATTTGATTGTCGATTAAAAAGAGGATGAATCCAAACCATCAGTTTGGATTCATCCTCTCTTTGACATTCTAATAATAGTTACAGTTCTTCTAATCCCTCGATGTCAGTCAGTTCAATGACTCGACCTTTTCGTTGAATTAGTTGTTGTTTTTCCAACAACTTGAATTTTCTGGATAATGTTTCAGGGGTAGTTCCCAAAAAAGCAGCTAACTCTTTCATTTTCATCGGGAGGTTTAATTGAACATTTTCTTCTACTTGAAACAGGTCAAGCAAATACGTGGCTAAGCGTTCTTCCACTTTTTCCATCATCAAAAATTGTGTTTGTTGCTCAATCTTCGCCATTTTTTCTGCATTAATTTCTAACAACTTTAAGCTTAATTCTGGATAATGAAGTAACAAATTTGAAAAATCTCGTTGTCTTAACAAGCAAATTTCTGTGGGCTCTAATGCTTCAGCAAATAAGGAGTCATTAGGAACACCAAACAATTGGCTTTCTCCCTCATAACTTCCTGGCAAAGAAACACGCAACAACTGCTCCTTTCCACTAGAAGAAAGCTGGTACACTTTCAACTTTCCTTGAGCGACAATCACTAATTGAGCCTCGTCAGCTGGTGAAAAGATTTGTTCACCTTTCTTAAACTTTCGGTGGCTCACTAATTCATGGATTTTTTGTTGTTCTGCTTCTGCCAGATGATTGAATAACGGTACGACTGAGACACACAAATGTTGATGTTCCACGTAACTCCCTCCTTATTCTTCCTCCATTAACCCTTCTCGAATATCATTTCCTAAATAACTTTGCCAAGTATACAATTGGTGATTAAGCCAAGCATATAATCCTTTGAGCCATTCTGCTAATCCATATTTATTTTCTTTTTCTGCTAAAACAATTCCACGAGTAACAAATAAATTTTGAGTTGCAAAATCAGCGACCATCTCGGTCAACATTTTTTCAGGAGATTCATATTTCAACTGACCACTTTCCTTAATCATTGTATAATCGACAAATTCCGTAGTCGTTGTTGGAATGAGTTCCCCTTCATCTAATACCAATTGACTTAATTCGTCAAACAACTCATCTTCTTTCGCGATGATTGTTGGTAACTTGGTTTCTAAATAACTACGTTGGTTACCTTTAAGGTACGCTCTTATCTGTTTAAGTTTTGTACGATGAATAACTAAGTTAGACAGAATATGACTAATCATTGCTGCAGCAGTTGGCGTATGATGATCTTGTTCACTTTGAAGTTTTTCTTGTTCATATTTTTGAATTGAATTCATCTTAAGCTAACTCCTTTACTTTCATTCCTTCGACATCATAACCTAACGCTTCGATTGTCTTGCTTAAATCTTCTGGTTGAATGTCCTTTTCATTTATTTCAACTTTTACTTTGCTGGCATTAAACAAAACTTTTACTTTTTCAACACCAGTTTGTTGACTAAGTCCTTGTTCGATTTTTTGCATACAAGATGGACAAGTCAATGTTCCTAATTGGATAATTACTTTTTTCATGATAAATCCTCCCTTTCACTACATCTCTAGTTTAATTCCTCTGTTTCTTTAAATAATTGATTTCTATCAAGTTTTTTCTTTTTTTGCCGATAAGATAATAAACGCATACTATTAAAAACGACTAGTAGAATACTTAATTCATGAAATAACATACCACTCGCCATATAGACATAGCCGAAAATCAATCCAATTAGTAAGAATAAAACTGTTCCTAACGCAATCCCAATATTTTCTTTCATATTCAAAACTGATTTTTTGGTTAAATCAAACGCATAAAGCAATTTTTTAAAATCAGACTGCATCAACACAATATCGGAAGTTTCCACCGCAACATCTGTCCCGTTCCCCATTGCAATTCCAATATCTGCAATCGCTAAAGAAGGGCTGTCATTGATTCCATCACCAACAAAAGCAACTACTTGACCCTCTTTTTGTATTTTTTTGATATAGTTTGCTTTTTCTTCTGGTAATAGGTTTCCATGTATTTCCGACAGACCGATTTCTTTTCCTATGCTTTCAGCAGTCAGTTGATTATCACCAGATAACATCACGAGCCGTTTGATCCCTTTTTCTTGCAATTTCTGTAAAGTTTCTTTGACGCCCTCACGAAGTTGATCCTTGATTCCAATCAATAAGACGACCTCATTTTTTGTTGCCACAAATACTAAAGAATTACCTTCTTGTTGTAGTCGTTGCTCGTCTGCTTCAACCTCTGACAGAGAGATAGCTTGATCGCTTAACAATTGGCGATTACCTATAAATAGTTTTTCTCCTGCTACTGTCGCAATAATTCCTTTTCCTTTGATTACAGTGGTATTTGTTACTTGGTACTGTTCAATATTTCCCATCTGTTTTTCCACATACTTTACAATTGCCTGTCCCAAAGGATGATCTGATTCTTGCTCGATTCTAGCGACGAATGGCAGAACATTCGTCGCTGATTGACCATAAGACTTAACACTTGAAACACTTGGTTTTCCATTAGTTAACGTTCCTGTTTTATCGAAAACCATGGTATCTACTCGGCTAAACACTTGCATTACTTCGCTACCTTTGACCAGCACACCGTTTTTTGCACCGTTCCCGATTCCAGCAACATTGGAGACAGGAACACCTATGATTAACGCTCCTGGGCATCCTAAAACTAAAATTGTGATTGCCAAACGAATATCTTTAGAAAACACCCCAATTAAAAGTGCAAGAATCAACACAAACGGTGTGTAGTATGTTGCAAATCGGTCAATAAATCGTTCAGTTGTTGATTTAGCATCTTGTGCTTCTTCAACTAGTTCAATAATTTTCCCAAAAGTTGTCTCTTCACCGACTCGCATTGCCTGTACTTTCAATGTTCCATTTTCTAAAATTGTTCCAGCAAACACTTGATCCTTGGCTTTTTTTGCTACTCGCTGCGCTTCACCGGTAACGCTTGATTCATCAATTGAGCCTTCACCTTCTATAACTACCCCATCTACTGGAACTTGGGCACCAGTTTTAACTAATAACAAATCATCTTCCTCGACCTCATCAATCGGAATCTTTTCCACCGTGTCTTCAAAAAATTTCCAAGCTGTCGTCGGGGCTAATTGAACAAGACTTTGAATAGCAGAACGTGTTTTTTCCAATGTTTTTTGTTCAAGAAAATGACCAAATAAAAACAAGAATGCAACAATCGCAGCCTCATTATACTCACCAATCGCAAACGCACCAAAAATCGCAATTGTTACTAACAGATCAATACTGATAACTTTCACTTTAATTGCTTGGTATGCTTGAAGTCCAATTGGTAAAATCCCAAAAAGAGCCGAAATCGCCATACTTAAACGATACCCTTCTTGATACGAAAAAAATTTAGCAACAAGCGCTAAAAAGATGAAACTCCCACTAATTACCATCAATTGTTTTTTATGACTTAAAATTATTTTTTGACTATTCATTCTAACTCCTCCTTTACTTTTCAATAACAGAATAATCAAAAGAGAAGCGAAAAACATTGATAGCTATCAAGAAAACAAAAAAGATTGCAATGAGCGGTCACACTCATTACAACCTTTTATCCTTAGCTTTAGTCCAATAATCTTTTTTGTCCTTCAAGTGACTGGATTCGTGTCACATCTTGGGTTACTTCTAAACAACCAAGATAGTCGTCTGCTTCGTTTCTTAACGCAAAATAGCGAATATAGATTTTTTTCCCACGCATATCAATCCAAAACTCGGCTTCAGAACGGGCACCTGAACGAAAATCATCTAAGATTTGCTGCACAATATGCATGCTCTTTGGTGGATGACAATTTACTACTTCTCGCCCAATCACTGACGTCGTTCGTGGAAAAACACGTTCTTTTCCTTCAGAGAAAAAGCGTACTCGATCGTCGTTATCCACAAAGGTTAAATCAACGGGTAGAACTTGAAACATTGCAATCATTTGTTCCAGTTTTAACGTTCCTGTTGGTAGGACAATTGGCTCAGAAACTTCTTTCATTTCGGCTTTGTCTTGTTTTTCTACAAATACTGGTACGCTATCCGTTTCGTTCAACAAGCTTTCGGCAATTCCGTCTGTGGTTGCTTTTGCTTGTTGGATTGCCAACTGACGAGCTGGTTCGCGCTCGCTTTCTTTTTCCAATGCCTCTTGGCTCGGTTTCCAAGGAAGCGGTTCTGGAATAAAGGCAAAACCAATATCAAAACTATCTGCTGCGATTTTTTCCCAATCAGATAAACTAAAGACATCCAGCGTCATCGGCGCCATGATTTCTTCTTCTTTAAAAATCATTTCCTCGATTTCGTTTTTCGTTTCTTCCCATTTGGTAGCAATGGGGTTATATGCTGCTCGTTCGTCTTCCGCTAGCTGAATCAAAGCTTTTACCATGTCGCGAATATCATCATCCACACCCCACATCACTTTGGGTGGTGCTGAAATTCCATATTTTTCCATGTAAGAAAAAATCAATGTTTCTTTACGTGCATAATGCTTATCAATTTGTCTTAGATCCTTGAGTGCTTTAAGTAGTCGTTCTTTTTGTGTCCAATCGCCTGCTTTGATTTTTAACAATAAGTCATCAATTTCATCTGTTAACAAAGATTGTAACACTTGATTTTCTAACTTCAGCGTATGAATAGGATGCCCAGGTTGTTCATGCTCCAAATTCGATCGATGAATCTCATTAATTGATCCCTTAAATACTGCCGCATGAATGTTACATAATCGTTGGATTTCTTGTGGATTTAAGCCACTCTGAATCAATGCTTTTTCAGCTGCTGTGATTTCTGTCACATCCACTCCGTCAAACTCTTGATTAAACAATTCTTTCGCTGCTTCAAACGAACCACCTTCATGTAACAACGTTAAAATTTCTACAATGCGTTCTTGTCGTTGCTGTCTTGTTCGCTCCATCACTCTACTCCTTTCACAATAAATCCATTTTCTTCAAATAATCCGATCACTTTTTCTAAAGGAATTTTTTTCATTTTTGCACCTTTAGGAATCGTCATATAACGACCCGCTGTTTGTAACATTCCTGGTTTTGCAATTGCTTCAAAACCTAATCTATACATCAATTCCTTTACTTCGGGGTAAAGGGAAACTAGTTCAAACAAAGACTTTGATAAATCCAATTCTTTCATTGACATCCTCCTTTTTAATCATGAATGCTCGCTTATTATACGCCTCTTTACTATTATTTTCATTCAAAATTAACACACTTTTTCACAAGCCTTGCTAGAAAAGACAGGGACAGGTTTATTTTTTTAATGCAAAATACAAAGGTGCTAACTCTTTTAACGCTTTGATTGTTTCTGCTACAAGATTTTCTACTGGAGCCTCTGTTTCAAAAAACAAGCGACCAATCTGAAACGAACGATTCCCCATTGCTTCTCTCAATTTTTCTTGCCCTTTCGAATCTGCTAAATAGGTAGCCAAAGGTAAGTGATCCTCCAACTCGTGTTCCACTTGAGGCCAAATGTAATAGCGTTCTATCGCAACTTGTTTACTCCATTCTGGTAATGCAGCTAGCAACTCATTGTATTCTTCCACTCCACCACTTCGCTCTTCACTTTTATACTGTTGAAACATCAAATAAACTTGAAATTGTTTTTTATTTAATAACACAGCCAAGCATGCATTTTCTCGCTGGCGATCTTCGCTGCGGTAAGCACTCCAAAAATGACTTCGTAAATTCCAGCCATTCGTCCAACTTTCAACTTTGGGTTTTTGCATCCCATATTCTACAGGTAACGCTGTTGCAACTTCTAACTGTAACGTTTTCCACTTTTGCCACTGTTTTTTATAATCTGCTTTGATTTCTTCGATTTCTTGTGTTGAATACTGTTCTTTTAATTGCTTGAAAGTATATATTTCTCGATCAAATAATTGGAAATCAGCTTGATTCAATTCCATGTGCGCACCTCTTTCTGTCACCAGTTTTATTGTAAACAGCTCGAGTCAAAGTTGCAATTTTTACTTAGATTTTCAACACTTCCGCTGAAAAAGAGCGCTTTATTAAAAAATTTGCTATACTTTTGCTAAGAAAGGAGTGATCGAATTGATTACAACAACTACAAATAGTGTTGAAGGAACAACAATCGAGGCTTATAAAGGAATCGTGTTTGGTGAAGTAATTACTGGTATCAACGTGTTTAAAGATATCGGTGCAGGATTACGAAATGTATTTGGCGGACGCTCAAAAAGCTACGAAGATGAGCTATTACAAGCTCGAGAAGAAGCGCTAGCTGAAATGGCACGTCGCGCGGAGACTCTTGGCGCTAACGCCATCATTGGTGTAAAAATGGACTATGAGGTTCTTGGTAGTGACAACGGTATGTTAATGGTTACTTGTAGCGGAACTGCTGTAGCTACCCGATAAACAGCTTTTCTACAAGTTAGAACGAAACAAAAGCATCGCTTCTCAAAAAAAACGACTATTTTTGAGAAAGCGATGCTTTTATTCTGTTTCTAAAAATGAATGGATGTGCTATAAAAAAACATCCAGGATTATTTTAAAGTCAAGTTTTTTTTCTGACGAACATGGTATACTAACAAACGACAGTAGAGTTTATGACGGTGGCTATCCAATTAAAAGTGAGGGGGGATGCGTATGTGCGTACTTCCAAAATCCAGAGAGAGGAGAAGCCTTTTTGCCTGTTGAATCAGCTTTGGAGCTAATGATCGGTTTCGGTTCGTTAATCGCAACGATCATTTTTGGCATCCTAGCAGTAGTCAACCAAGACAAAAAAAATAACCGTCTACTGCTTCTAACCAGGACGATTATTTTTTCGTTAAATTAATCTGGTCACCGTCTTAAACGGTGCTGTTAGGGAGTTGTTGACGCAACTCCTTTTTCTATACTTATTTTAGCATATTTTCGTTTGAAACACTAGAAACAATTTTTTCCTACTTAGCCTAACTAAAGCTATTCAGGCCCTTTTTTTCATTAAAATAGCTGTGAAACTAACCAATCCTAATCCTAAAACAGCTAACCCAATTGATTGTTCGTCATTCGTTTTAGGTAACTCTTTTACCGTAGAGCTAGCTGCTAAAGGTTCCACACTTTGTTTCGTGTCTGCCGCATAAACTTCTTGGTTTTCTACGTTAGAACCAGCTGAGTGTAAAATAGACTTGATTCGACCGATACTTGACTCAAGATCTGTTTTCTTTGCCTTTGCGTCTTCAATCGCCGCTTGTGCATCTTGAATTTTCGCATCAATTTCAGCACTCGCTGTTTCAATATCTGATTGTGTATTGGTTAAAGTAGTAGATGCGTCTGTCCCCAATGAATGAATTTGTTCTTGAATCTCTTTGGCTTTTTGAATTTTTCCGTCAATATCTTTTTGTGTCGCATCAGCAATTTCTTGTGCATGCGCTAAATTTTGTTCCAATTGTTCATGTTTTTTTTGTGCGTTCTCTTTTAGTTCAGTCAAATCTTGATGAATTGTTTCTTGATTTTCTTTCAATTGATTCTTAGCATCTTCTAAAGACTGTTCGATTTCTTTTCGTCGTTCTTCCAACTTTTGAAACCAATCAGGGTCGAATCGCTGTGTTGAAGATTCTGTATTTTCGATTTCATCAGAAGTGATCATTGATTCTGTTGACTCATTTGGTTGTGTTGCTGATTGTGACTCACTCGTTGTCACCGTGTCCTCGATACTTGTCGAGCTAGTTGCTTGTGTTATTCCCGTTGTTTCTGCTAAGACTGGTTGTGCTAAAAAAAACAATCCCGAAGCAGTAACGGTCACTACTAGACTTGTAACAAATTTTTTCATGCCTGGATCCCGTCCTTATTCTTCAATATTCGTTTTAGTATAAAACAAATCAAGAAAAAGAAACATAAACATTCGAAGGAATCTGTCTAATAAAACCAAGTTACTAGCAATCCACTCTTACACTATTATCAAATTGAGTAGCTATCAGCTAACTGTTTATTTAAATCACTAATTAAAATCATTTACTGAGATCATTTACTGAGATCACATGCCAAAGAAAAGTAGTCACTAAATTCTATCATTCAGTTCCATCTAAACCAGACGATCTGGCCAAGCTGAAGTTCCCCCCATTACATTGATAACATCAAATCCTTGTGAAGCTAACCAATTACAAGCAGTTGCTGAACGTCCGCCTGATTGGCAGATGACATAATACGTCTTCTCTTTTTTCAACTGTGAGCTGGCAGCTTCTAGCTCACTTAACGGAAATGATTCCGCGTTTGGCACATGCCCCATTTGATACTCAACTGATTCACGGACATCAATAACAGGTATACTTTTCTTTTTTGTTTCTTGATAAAATTCTGCTGGACCAATACTTCTATACATAACTAATCTCCTCTGGTAACACCATTTTATACAGCGCAAACGCACCGTCTAAATTTTTCACTTTAAAGCCTGCTTGTTTCAAAATACGCTCCGCAAGATAACTACGCAATCCACTATGACAACTCACAATATATTCTTTGCCTTGATCCAACTCACCTAAACGCTCTCTCAAATCATTTAGTGGAATAGTGATTGCTTCTTTAAATTTCCCGTGAGCTAGCTCATTTTCATCGCGCACATCTAAAAGAATTTTCCCGTTTTCTAGCTCTGTTGCAAGTTCGTGCCACTGAATCGTTTCACTCACTCCTTCCGCGATATTCATCGCCGCATATCCTAATAAATTCACTGGATCTTTTGCCGAACCAAACGGTGGCGCGTACGTAAATTCTAATTCAGGTAGATCAAAAATCGTCAGTTGTCCTTTGATTGCTGTTGCCAAAATATCTAGACGCTTATCAACTCCTGCAACACCCACACCTTGCGCACCATAAATTTCACCAGTCATTGGATTAAAAATTAATTTTAACAACAACTCAGTTGCACCAGGATAATAAGAAGCATGACTTTTTCCAAGCACATGTGTCACTTGCACTGGCAATCCAGCTGCTTTCGCACTTTTTTCGCTCAAGCCAGTTGAACCTGCAGCTAAATCAAACGTTCGAACAATCGCTGTTCCAATACTTCCTTGATTCGTTCTCGGCAACCCAGCAATAACATCAGCAACTTGACGCCCTTGACGATTGGCTGGAGAAGCTAACGAAATCAGTGCATCTTCACCAGTAATTTGCTGTTTGACTACGATTGCATCACCCACAGCATAAATCGCAGGGTTGCTTGTTTGATAGTTTTCATTCACAACGATTCCGCCACGTAAGCCCAGTTTTAATCCAGCATTTTCAGCCAACGTACTTTCTGGTTGAACACCCACTGATAAAATCGTCAAATCAGAAGCTAACGTTTCACCATTTGCTAAACGAAGTTTCTTCCCTTTTTCTTCAAACCCTACAACTGATTGACTTGTTAAAACTGCTACACCTTGTTTAATTAATTCTTGTTGGACATAGACTGCCATCTCTTCGTCAAGCGTTGGTAAGACGTGTGGCGCCTGCTCTACAATCGTGACTTGCAGTCCACTCTTTTGTAAATTTTCTGCCATCTCTAAACCGATAAAACCAGCACCAACAACAACCGCTTTTTGAGGTTTCGCTTCCAATGCACGCATTACTCGGTCAATATCAGGTACATTTCTGATTGAAAAAACATTTTCAGCTGTTGAAATTCCCGAAATATTAGGAACAAATGGTTTTGCCCCTGGAGATAGAATCAGTGCATCATATTCAACCGTTTCTTTCTGTCCATTTGCTACCACTTCTACCTGCTTCTCTTCTGGAGAAATGTTCACTACTTCATGATTTGGTCGGACATCTAAGCGAAAACGAGCAGCCAATGCTTCTGGTGTTTGAACCAATAACTTTTCTCGCTCATCAATTTCTCCTGAAACAAAGTAAGGTAATCCACAGTTTGCAAACGAAACAAATGGACCCTTTTCAAATACGATAATCTCTGCATCTTCCATCAAACGTCTTAATCTCGTAGCAGCAGACATCCCACCAGCTACACCACCGATAATAACAATCTTCATTTTACTTTCCTCTCACTTTCGTTCCACGCCATTGATTCATACCACCACGAACATTCACAGCAGAATAGCCCGCTTTTCTTAACTTCTTAACAGCTTGTTTACTCCGCATACCAGATTGACAAATCACATAAACCGTTTCTTCTTGATTTCCGCGATAATTATTGATTTGCGCTAAAGGAAGATTTTTGGCTTGTCGAATATGCCCCCCTCGGTATTCAGAACTTGTCCGAACATCAACAATTTTAGGATTAGTTGGTAATTTTTCAGCCAATTCTTGCGTAGTGATTGTCGGAATAACCTTAAAAAATGAAAACATTCCTTTCCCTCTTTTCTTTTTTAGAAATATACCTCATGGGGTATATTTAACAGGAGTATTTCAAAACTGTCAAGAAAAACAATTTTGTTAACTTTGAAAAAAAGATTTTTATTTGCAAAAAATACCTACCTGAGGTATATTTCATTTATTATCATCAAAGGAGGACGTCACATTGGAAAACGAAACCAAAGAAACCAAAAAAATCATGAATCGTCTCAAACGAACCGAAGGACAAATCCGTGGCATTCAAAAAATGATTGAAAATGAACAAGAGTGCATTGACGTCATCACTCAGCTAACCGCCGTCCGTTCAAGTATTGATCGGGTGATGGGAATGATTGTTGCCGACAATCTTAAAAATTGTTTTGAAAATCCTGAAACCAATCCTGAAGAACAGTCAAAAAAACTAGAACAAGCAATCAATATGATTATTAAAAAATAAAGATTGTTGGTTCCTCTCCACAAAAAAAGGCTATGACAATATTTTGTCACAGCCTTTTCTTCCGAATAAATAGTGTTCCCAAAGCAACTTCTTCGGCAATAAGTCTTCTCTTCTTAAAAATATGGAAAGCTATTTTTAGAAAAGCATCCTTATTGCTTGAAGCTTGACGCTTTGCGCCACAACCTTCTCATAAAACATTCAGTTAAGTTTAGTCGAACGTAACATTTTTCGATACTCTAAGGCATATAGAACAAACGACAACATCAAGCATATAGCAATTACACCGAAGATTACACTTACCCACGTTTCCGCCAATTGAGGACATACTAATAAGATTACCATCCCTAAATAAATCACTGCTGTCGCCAATTTGCCATACCATTTGGCTCCACTTAATTTTACCCCATGTTTCAGTCCAATTATTCCTGCAATCATCATAAAGCCTTCTTTGATCACAAATAACCCCAGCAATAACCAGATCCATGGTCGATACCATGCCATTGATAAAATCAATACAAATTGAGTAAGTTTATCAGACAAAGGATCTAATAATTTCCCTAATTCAGTAATTTGGTTGAAACGGCGCGCGATATAACCATCCAGAAAATCAGTTAATCCTGAGACAGCAATCACTAACCCTGCCAAATAAAAGGAACGTTGCCAAACAAAATAAAGATATACCGGCAACAAAACGATTCGAAAAAGCGAAAGCCCATTGGGAATTGTTTTGATTTCTTCTCGCCAATTTTGCGTAATTTTCATCTGTTAACAACTCCTTTATCAAAACTTGTTCCATTTTATTTTAACTTAAGCTCTACTAAAACACTACCGTAGTGGATTACGCTTCTTAGTGATAGTAACTATCTGTTTCTTTTTTCTTTTGATGCTGTCGCGTACGCATTTCTTTCAGCAACTCTTTATGCGCCTTTTTTGATCCTCTTTCTAAATCACGTTGTTTTTTTCTCGTTTTAAAATCAATAAACAAACTATCTAAATCGTAACCTTCAGGATATAGTTCACTTGCACTTCGTCTGAACTGCACACGTTGACGAAGAACTGCTATCTTTTCGTTGTTGAAATAAATCATTACTTTTTCTGAACCGTCATCTTCAAATACTAGTCCCTCTTTTTGATGTTCTGTTAGCCATACACGATCCCCTTTTTCAAAATGCCGTTTAGCTAATTCGTTCTTTTTATTCTCAAAGATTTGACCCAAATCAGCAAAGTCTTTTTTCTTTGTTTGATACGTTTTTTGTTGGATATACGTTTGTGCTTGATCGATCAGTTTGGAAGACATCTTCATTTTTTTCGCAATCCACAACGCTTGGCTATCCCCTGTTTCACCTACTTGTAATAAGTATTTCGGTTGTAAAGCATCTCTATCAAATGCCATCGCTGCAGGAATAAAATCTTCATGCTCCTTAGCAAACTTTTTGATTTCACCATAATGGGTCGTCGCAACTAACAAGGCACCTTGCTCATACATTGTTTCCATAATCGCAACAGCTAGTGCCGCACCCTCATTTGGTTCTGTTCCACTGCCAATTTCATCAAGTAAAACTAACGTATTTCTGTTCACCCTTTTTAGAATTTCTGCAATGTTTTGCATATGACCTGAGAAAGTACTCAACGCATTTTCTAAATTTTGTTGATCGCCAATGTCTACGAATAATTCATCGAAAATAGCAAGTTCGGTTCCTTCTTGTGCTGGAACTTGCAAACCAAACATCGCCATCAATGTAAATAATCCTACTGTTTTTAATACAACTGTTTTCCCACCAGCATTCGCGCCTGTAATCACCAATCCACGATAATCAATTCCTAACTCAAAGTCTAATGGTACTGCATTTTCAGCTAAGAAAGGATGTTTTCCTTGCTTGATTGAAATTCGTTCTGACTTATTGACGCGTGGCGTGATTCCTTGTAATTCACGGCTATACTTCGCGCGGGCAAAAATGATATCTAACGCTGTAATTGTTTCAATAATCAAACTGATTGCTTGCTCTTCTTCTGCTAGTAACCCGGTTAGTTCAGCTAACACTTGGTATTCTTCCGCAATTTCTTCTGCTTTCAGCAACTGGTACTGCTCGTTTGACTTAGCGATAACCGTGGGTTCGATAAAAACAGTCGTTCCTTTATTTGATTGTTCAATAATCGTTCCTGAAAATTTATTTTTATAACTTGCCTTGATTGGAATCGTGTAATGCTCACCCTTTTGAACAATCATTGCCTCTTGAATCATTTCTTTATAATTCGGATGCCGTAAAATTTTTAGTAAGCGTTCTTGAATTTCTTTTTCTAAATTCTGTAATTGTTTTCGTACTTTTCTTAAATTTCGTGAAGCGTCATCGCTTACTTGTTGATTAGTTATTTTTTGATAAATCATTTCTTCAACTGGCAATAAATCTGGCAAATGATTACTATACACATGTAAAGTGGGTGTTTGATATTGATTTTTCTCAAAAAACTTCGTAATCATTCGACTACTTCTCAAAAAATCAGCATATTCAACCAAGTCTGCGGGTGCTAAAATCAAGCCTTTTTTTACTTGATCTGTTAAATAACCAATTCGACTAAGTCCCATAAATGGTACATGTTGGTTACTTTCTAAAATCATTCGTGCTTCTTTTGTCTCCATTTGCCAAACCTGAACAGTTTGCAAATTTGTTTGAACAGTTGTTTGTTCAATTCGCTCCTTGGTGTATTGCCCAATCGCACGTTTTTTTACTTCTTCTTTGATTTCATTAAATTGTAGTTTTTCAATCATTTGATTATTCATATTCTCTCCTTTTCTGCGAAGAGATACCCGTCTCAAAATAAATAAACACCTAGAAACATTTCATTGCACAAAATAAACACTTACTTCAAGTCCTTTTCAAAACTCATTGGAGCAACGCAACCCACATTCGCTTATGACGTCTTTTTTCGTACAAAAAAAGGACGCAACACAGCTTAGAAGTTGTGTCCCATCCTTAAAAGGTCAAAAAGTATGTTCTTCTGACAGGTATCACTCATAAGCACACCAAATAAACCTCTAGTGGTTCATTGGTTATTCAACTTACTAATTAGATACCTGCTACACTCACAAAAATTCCCCATTCATCTAGGTTTATTTATTTTCTACTTAAATATAGCAAGCGAATTTTAGTTTGTCAATTTTATGCATCAATCTGTGGATTTCTGCCAGTGATTCTGACTTGAATTCCATTTGGATCAAAAAGAATCAATTGTCCTTCTTCATTTTTTTCATAGTCGATTGTTTTTGTTTTCCAATGTTTCTCTAGACGAGTCAATTCAGCTAGTGGTACTTCAAACGTATAGTAATTTAAGCCAAGATCATTGGGCTCCATCGCTGGGATATGTGTACCTAACCAAATGTTGCTACCAATATGATGATGATAAGAACCTGCCGCAAAAAATTTTGCTTGGTTACCAAAATCATTTTTCAAACTCAACCCGAGCACTTCTGTAAAAAATGTTTGTGTTTGGTCTAAATCACTAACTTTTAAATGAACATGACCTACAATCGTACCCTTAGGAAAGCCTTGCCAGTGCCGGCTAGCTGCTTCCAGTACACCATCGCCATCCAACTCTTCCGTTACTCCGACGATTTCACCATCTTCTTTAATCGTCCATTCACTCATCGGTTTATCTCGATAAACTTCGATGCCATTTCCTTCGGGGTCAGTTAGATACAATGCTTCGCTATACCCATGGTCACTAGCACCCGCAATCGGCGCTTCGATTTGTAAATAGTGAAGTAAAGCATCACCCAACGCTTCTCGTGTAGGTAATAAAAACGCGACATGATATAACCCAGTTTTTCGAGTAACGGGTAATGGATTTTCGATTTTGGTTAAAATCAATAGCGCTTGATCTTTCACGCCCAAAACACTTTGATTTTCTGTTGATTCAAGTAACGTTAATCCGATGACACGTTCATAGAAATCAGTCATTTTTACTAAGTTTGAAACATTTAATGCAACTACTCCGATGTGTGCCGTAGCTGTTAATTGAAAATCTGGTATTAAAATTGCCATCGCACTTTCCTCTTTTTCTATTTATTTGATTACATCCAGTATACAACTTACTTTTTGTAAGTTAAAATAAAATGCTTGTCCGCAAAAAAAGTGTGAGGCAAATTTTCACCTCACACTGATAAAGATTCACGATTTAATTTGTCTAATAATCAAACCATCAATGAAAAGACACCGACAGCTACGATGGCACCAACAACTGGTCCAAGAACTGGTACCCAAGAATACGCCCAGTCCGAAGTTCCTTTATTACCAATTGGTAACACGGCGTGAGCAATACGCGGACCCAAGTCACGAGCTGGATTGATTGCATATCCCGTAGGTCCACCAAGTGATAGACCGATTGCTAAAATCAAGCCTCCAACAGCAAATACGTTCGTTCCAGCAGCAAATGTATTTTCACCAAATGCTAGTAGACCTAAAACTAAAACAAAGGTCCCAATCAACTCTGTAATAAAGTTTGCAGGATAATTTCTAATTGCTGGTCCAGTGGCAAACGTTCCTAAAATAGCACCTTGATCTTTCGTTGCTTCCCAATGTGGTAAGTAAGATAGCCATACTAATACTGCACCAAGAAATGCACCTAACATTTGAGCAATAATGAATGGAAAAACAAGATTCCAACCGATTGCACCTGTCATCGCCATTGCAATACTAACTGCAGGGTTTAAGTGGGCTGGTCCCATAAACCCAGAAATATAAACAGCCATCGTTACTGCCATCCCCCAGCCTAAAGCAATGACAATCCAACCAGACGCTTGTGCTTTACTCTTGTTCAAGTTAACAGCTGCACAGACACCATCACCAAGTAATACTAAAATCAACGTACCAATAAACTCTCCCATGATTTGGGTCATTTCTGCGCTCATTTATTCTCCTCCTTTAATTCACGTAAATCTGACTCATCGACCAATTGATTGAAGCGACTTGTTTCTTGTTCTTTTTCTTCTTCAGACCAGTTGAAATAAGTAGCAATTGCGTCAATCACAGGTTGTTTTAATTCATCTAACTGATCGCGTTCAAACAACAGATGGTTTGTTCGACGGATGAAGTAATCACCTGGTGTTAAAACCATTTCATTTTCTAACCCATAACGTAACCGAGCAGATTCTGCCAAACTCAACCCAGCATATGGTGTCATTTCTTTAGCTAATTCAAAGATTCGTTTAGCATTCGTCCCATAAAAATCAGCGATATAACGTGCATCTTCTTCAGACAAGCCAGCTTCCACACCGCTTTTTGCTAATTCTTCGACTGTTTCTTCTAGTTTTGTTGGATCAAAATCGCCACCGGAAATAGCATAGGTTTTTGAATCAATTTCTTTGAAGGTCAAGTCATATTTTTCTTGTAATAGTTTGCGAATCAAGGTCAATGCCCCTTCAGACATCTTGCGGTAATCGGTAATTTTCCCACCTGACAAAGTTACTAATCCATCTGGTTCGATTTCAAGAGAACTTCCTCGAGAAATGGCAGATGGTGCTAAATCTTTTTCGCCACGACTATTTTCTAAATGATTCAAGACATCTTCGACTTCAATTCGAGAAAGTTGATTTTCTTTAAATTGAGTTACTGCATCAATCACTTGATTAAAACTTTTATCTGAGATGGAACCATTATCGCCACCATTGTAATCTGAACCAGAATTACCAATCAATAACGGACGCAATCCCGCCCAGCTTGCTTCAATATCATCTAAAGTAATCGCTGCTTCTGGATAACGATGATTGATAACATCTAAAAGATAGTCAACATCTTCTTGTGTTACTTTTGGATCAGTATATTCTCCTTGATAATCCGTATCTGTTGTTCCAAAATACGTTTTGTTTTCACGAGGAATAGCGAAGACCATTCGACCATCTTGCTTGCCAGTATCAAAGTAAGTTGGTTGTGGTACTGGTAATTTCTTGCTATCAACAACTAGATGAATCCCTTTTGTCGGACGCATTTTTGGTACAACTGCCCGAGAGAAATTCATATTACGAACTTTATCGACCCAAGGCCCACTTGTATTGATTACAACTTTTGCTTTGATTTCAACTACTTCGTCGGTCAATAAATCTCTTGCTTTAACGCCAACGATTTGATTTCCTTCATACAAAAAGCCAACCGCTTTCATTTTACTTACCAAGTAAGCACCATCTTCAGCTGCTTTTTTGATGTTGTCAATGACTAATCGTGCATCATTGTTACGAAAATCAAGGTACACGCCCGCACCTAACAACCCCTCTTTTTTCAAAAATGGTTCACGTTTTAAAACTTCATCTGACGCCAATGTATAATTTTCATACTTTGTCCCAATCACATTAGCCAAACGATCGTATAAATCCATAGCAATTTTGACAGAAAACATATTGAAAGTCGTTGCACCTTCATCTTCATAAATAGGTAGTAGCATTGGATCTGGCTTAGGAATGTGTGGTGCAATCTGCTGTACCACAGCACGTTCAGTAACTGTGTCTGCTACAACTTCGACATCAAAATTTTTCAAATAACGAATTCCACCATGAACTAGTTTAGTTGAACGTGAAGAAGTTCCTTCAGCAAAATCTTGCATTTCGATTAAACCAGTCTTCATGCCAGCCGCAGCAGCTTGCACTGCTACCCCAGCACCAGTAATCCCACCACCAATGATGAGTAAATCCAACTCTTCTTTTTGCATTGCTTGAATACTTGCTTGTCGTGTTTTCTTTGAGAACATGGTTTTTCCTCCCTTATTCAAATACGCGTGTTGCTTCTACAGCTTTTTTCCAGCCACTGTAAAGTTTCTCACGTCTTGGTTCTTCCATTTGAACCTCAAACATTTTTCCAGCTTCGTAAAATTCACGAATTTCATCCATATCTTTCCAATAACCTACTGCTAAACCTGCCAAGAAAGCTGCTCCTAAAGCAGTGGTTTCCAAGTTTTCAGCTCGTTGGATTGGTGTGTTCAAAATATCTGTTTGAAATTGCATCAAATACTCATTGTTGGCAGCTCCACCATCTACTTTTAATACTGGAATTTGAATGCCCGTATCTGCCTGCATTGTTTCAATGATGTCACGCACTTGATAAGCAATTCCTTGTAATGTTGCTTTAATGATATCTTCTTTCGTCGTTCCACGAGTAATCCCAAACATTGCTCCACGTGCGGCTTGATCCCAATAAGGGGCACCTAGACCTACAAATGCTGGAACAACATAGACTTCATCATCACTTGTTGAACGTCTTGCCGCTTCCTCTGAGTCACTTGCTTTTTGCATCATCTGTAACCCATCGCGTAGCCATTGGATAGAAGAACCTGCCACAAAAATACTTCCTTCTAACGCATAGTACACTTTGCCATTGATCCCATAACCAATCGTGGTTAATAAATTATTTTTTGATAATTGTGGCGTTTCTCCAGTGTTCATGACAATAAATGAACCTGTACCATACGTATTTTTTACCATCCCAGGTTCAAATGCCATCTGACCAAATAATGCTGCTTGTTGGTCGCCAGCCATTCCTGAAATTGGTGCCTCACTACCATAAAAATGATAGCCTTGTGTATGACCATAAACTTCTGAATTTGACGTTGCTTTTGGTAGCATTGCACGAGGAATGTTCAACAAATCAAGAATCTCTTGATCCCATTCTAAGTTATGAATATTAAACAACATCGTTCTGCTGGCGTTTGAATAGTCTGTTACGTGTGCTTGTCCATCCGTCAACTTCCAAACCAACCATGAGTCAATTGTTCCAAAAAGTAATTCGCCTTTTTCTGCACGCTCTTGCGCACCCTCCACATGGTCTAAAATCCAACGAATTTTAGTAGCCGAGAAGTAAGCATCAATCACTAATCCTGTTTTTTCATGGAAGAATTTTTGATAACCTTCTTCTTTCAATTGATTCGCAATATCTGCTGATTGACGAGATTGCCAAACAATTGCGTGATAAATTGGTCGTCCTGTATCTTTTTCCCAAACAACTGTCGTTTCACGTTGATTCGTAATACCAATCCCAGCGATTTGATTGGGTTTGATTCCTGATTCAATAAATGCTCCTGCAATAACTGATTGAACTGAGTTCCAAATTTCATTTGCATCGTGCTCTACCCAACCATCTTGAGGAAAATGTTGAGTGAACTCTTTTTGCGAACTGCCGATGTGTCTTCCCTTTTTGTCAAAGATGATCGCTCGTGAGCTCGTTGTTCCTTGATCAATGGCCATAATGTAAGTTGATTCTGTCATTGTTATCCCTCCATTTTTTGCAAACGCTTTCTTTAACTGAACTAATCATACAATGTATTTAAAAAAAGAAACTGCCAAAAATTGATTTTTTTGAATTATTTTTGACAGTTTTCTTTCAACCCCTTGATACATCTGGTTTTCAAAGATATTAATTTTTTTCTTTTTTGTAGCGTTCAATTTGTTTTTTCAATCGCACAATGTCATAACTAGAAGCAAATTCAGAAAGATAATACCGATTCTCTTCCTTATTGATTTGATTAAACGTTATGATAAGATCGTATTTTTTCCCTTCTTGATACGATTCTACCTGAACACCGCTGATTCCCTTAAGCTCGCTCAATAAAAATTGTTGGAAAGCAATGCGGTAAATCGGTAACGTTGTCAAATCAATCCCGATAACTACCAATTTAGCAATATAAAAATCAATCATCATCAGAACGCTGGCATATAAAATCATTAAGTTATCCAACGTTTGAGCATCAAACTTTTTCGCAGGTAACTGCTTGATTGCTGTTTCTTTTAGTTGTTCCAATAACTTGCTTAAAGAATGACCAAGCATTTTTTTCTGCTGTTCGAGCAAATGTTTACGATCATAAATCGTTAATTTACCATAAAAGAAATATAATTCATTGTTGATTTGCGAGAGTTGATACCCCACAGCCTTTTCTTCACTAATTTTTAATCTCCTTGGACGGTAATGCCATAACATTGTTTCTCGAATGTATGTATCCAAAACCGCAGTTGGTAATTTTTTGCTTCGGGTTAACTCATATTGGTAAAAAGTCTCCTCTTCTAAAATAGAAAAAGAAACAAAAAAACTATAAAACATCAGTGTTTCATATGCACTTAAATCCGCTGCTAATCGACTCAAATATAAAATCAAGATCGAGTCAACTGCTTGATATAGCCGGTCCTCTTGATACAGCTTTTTCTTTTCCCGCAAAGTTGAAAAAGTAGTTTTTTCGCTCACCAATCGCTTCTTCGTAATTCCAACCCAACAAGCTAGTTGGGCAGTCGAAAATGCGGAAAAACTAGTTTCTAACACATTTTCCAACCCTAAAATAATGGTCTTTTTATCTGGTGTATTTTGAAGATAAAGTGGACGTTGTTCTTCAGGAATAAATTGGAATAATTCGTAATAAAAATACCGTACTTGGAGTTCTTCTCCGTAAAGTTGACCATTCTTTATCTGGATTCCAAACTCTTTCAATAATAGATTTAATTCTTTGATTTTACGAAAAACAGACGACTCACTGATAGAAAAAGCCGTTGCTAATTGAACGATTGAAGCTTGCTGATGTTCCAATAAATATGTCAGTAATTTATATTTCAAGCTATCTTGTAAAAGATGTAACACAATTTGTTCCAAACTTACTGTTTCATCCAAAGACAAGATTACTTGATAATCGGTTCGAACAACTTCTACTTTTTTTTGCATACTTAAACCAATCAGTTCAATTTCTTCCAAGTAGGAATCAAAGGATGACTTGGACAAATCCACCTCATGACGTAACTCATTCAGGGATGCCTGTCCACCTCGCAAGACCAACTGACGTAAAATTGTTACTTGTAGTTGCTCCTTCTTTTCTAGTAATTCTTCAATCCTCATAGGAAGACCCACTCATCTCTGTCAAAATCGTTTCTGGAGTCCGGTATTCTGGTTGGAAAAATAACTCATGCGCTTCCAGTTGTTGTAGCGTCCACTGCTGCTCAATCGCAATCGTCAATAAATCCAATAATCGGAAAACCGATGATTTACTTTGAAGTTGTGCACCAATCAACTGATCCGTCTCTTGATCAACTAATAACTGAAGAGAAATCTTTTCATTATTCGTCAGCGAAACACGATGTTCTTGATTGATTTTCCGAACTTTTCTTGCATAAAAAAATCGTTCACTTTCCGTTAAGCCTACACTGCCAACAAAGTGACCAAACTATTTATTACCAACGGGTCGGTAGGTGCCCACATCTTTCGTCGGTTTGCCGCTGATTGTTTGACTAACTACTTGTGCTGTTCGAATGGCATTGTTCACTAGCGAAACATACATTTTTTCTTGTGTTGGTCGAAA
Organism: Enterococcus thailandicus; assembly: GCF_001886265.1. GTDB lineage: Bacteria > Bacillota > Bacilli > Lactobacillales > Enterococcaceae > Enterococcus_B > Enterococcus_B thailandicus. The sequence goes on along the minus strand of NZ_JXLE01000004.1, from coordinate 111,596 downwards.
GGTTACTTGGATGGCATCGCCAATAGCATACACATCTTTTCGTGAAGTTCGTAAATAGTCGTCTACCCAAATCGTTCCATCATCATTCAGCTTGATAGTCTCTGCCCACAAACGGTTATCTGGGCGCGTATGATTCGCTAATAAAACTACATCATAACGAGCTTTGCGTTTTTCAGATTCTAAAATAGCACCATTTTTATCGGCTAAAACTTGGACTTGTTCATTCAAGAAAAGCTGTATGCCGCTTTTTGTCATCTCATTCAGGATTGGCTCTGTCATTTGTTCATCAAGATAACGAAACAAAATCTGGTTGCGGCTTTCATAAAGATCAACTTTCTTCCCTAGAGTTGTTAAGTCTTCTGCTAATTCCACACCCACTTGGCCGCCCCCAACCACCGCTACTTTATCCGCTTGTGCGAGCACTGTTTCCAGCTCAGTAAAATTGGTTCCACTCTTAACTGAATAAATATGCTGTGCCTCAGCCTCGTCCAATCGTTTAAAGCTTTGTGCTGAACCCGTCGCAATAATCAATTGGTCAAAAGGCACCTTTTCGCCGTTGTCTAATAACACTTCGTTTTCAACTAATCCAATCGCTGACTTTTGTGTCAATACATTGATTCGACTAGTTTCTTCAAGTCTTTCTTTTGTTATCCAGTGACTTTGTTTTTTATCAACGATTTGTTTCGTCAAAAGCAGATGAAAGCTACTTGGGATAAAACCGATTTCATTTTGTTTTTCGATCAAATAGATTTCTGCTTGTGGACACGCTTCGTTAAGTAATTGAGCTGCGCGGATTCCTGCGAATGAACCACCAATGATTACAATCTTCATCTATGTTCTCCTTTTCTGATCTTCCTATTTGCAGAATAGCATTTCAACCAAAATGTTTCAAAAATATCACTCTTCTTAACGATTTTTTCTTAAAAACAACAAAAAAACTCAGAAAAAAAGAATCCTTCTCTCCCTCAGGTGAGTTCGTCTCTTTTACTAAGTTTTCTTGTGTGTGTTTGAATTGTAAATGAATTGGAGCGAATTTATGTAAAGTTTCTGATCAAGAATTATTACTCAAGCAAAAACTTCCAATGATTTGAACCACGCCGGTTGCATTTGTTAGCTACTCTTTCTTTTCACGAAAAAAATGATTCAAACATCTTAATTTTCGTTATTTAAGGTTACAAAACAATTGTATACCTTTGTTGAAAAAATCATGTGTGCATATCATATGATGCTTTGGATTATTTGTCAAAAATCTATACCTATTTTTTCGTAATAAGTTGTCAATAAAGACAGACAGCTCACGAAAATTATTGGAACTGCCTGACTTTTATCGTTTATTTCTTGTCAAACCTTTAACACAAACGCTTCATAAGGACGCATCGTCACTTCCCCAACAGGTACCTCAGTCAATTCATAGTTGGTTAAAATAATTTCTTTACTTTTTGGAACTGAAAGTGTCTGACTTTGTTCAGATAAATTGCATGCAATCAGCCATTTTTCATCACCTAAACTACGTAAATAAGCAAAAATCTCTGTGGATGTTTGCACTAATTCATACTCCCCCCACACAATAACGTCATGTTCTTTTCGTAAAGCAATCAATTGCTGATAGGTATAAAAAATCGAACTCGAATCTGTTAATGCTTGTTCCACATTGATCGTTTGATAGTTTGGATTCACATGTAACCATGGTGTTCCTGTAGTGAAGCCACCGTTTGGACTGTCGTCCCATTGCATTGGGGTACGTGCGTTATCTCGTCCTTTTGTATTGATTGACCGAATAATTTCTTCTTTGGTATAGCCTTTTTCAATTCGTTCATGATACATATTGATGGTTTCAATGTCTTCTGCTTCTGAAATGTCAGAAATCGGATAATTCGTCATTCCAATTTCTTCTCCTTGATAAATATACGGCGTCCCTTTCATCATGTGCAAAAGAATCGCAAACAGTTTGGCACTCTCTACTCGATACTGTTGGTCGTTTCCCCATCTTGAAACGATTCGCGGCAAATCATGGTTATTCCAAAATAAACTATTCCATCCTTCGTTTCCTAAAGAAGTTTGCCATTTTGACAATACTTCCTTCAACTTGGTTAAATCTAATGGTGCTAAATCCCATTTTTCTTTTCCTACTTGTTGGTCTAAGCCAACATGTTCAAATTGGAAAACCATAGATAGTTCATTTCGCTTTGGATCAGAATATCGCTTCGCAATTTCTGGCGTGGCACCCCATGTTTCGCCAACCGTTAAGAGATCTTTTCCACCAAACGTTTCAGTATTCATTTCCTGTAAATATTCATGAAGTCTTGGTCCATTTCCTGTAATTTCTTGATCTGGAAGTTTGCCTATCAAATCAATCACGTCCATTCGGAATCCGCCGACGCCTTTCTCAATCCAAAAATTCATCATGTCATAGACTTCTTGACGGACTTTTTCATTTTCCCAGTTTAAATCCGGTTGTTTTTTACTAAATAAATGCAAGAAATATTGTCCTGATGCCTCATCCAATTCCCAAGCAGAACCACTAAAAGTAGAACGCAGCTCATTAGGCACCTGACCGGCAACAGGGTCACGCCAAATGTAGTAATCACGATAAGGATTTTCTGGACTCTTGCGTGCTTCAACAAACCAAGCATGTTCATCTGAGGTATGATTGACTACCAAATCCATAATGATTCGGATATTTTTCTTTCTTCCTTCTGCAATCAATTCTTCCATATCCGTCATCGTGCCAAACTCACTCATGATTTCTTCGTAATTACTGATGTCGTACCCATTATCGTCGTTCGGTGATTGATAAACAGGTGAAAGCCAGATAGCATCAATCCCTAAATTTTCTAAATAATCTAATCGCCGAATGATTCCTTGTAAATCGCCAATTCCATCTCCATTTGTATCTTGAAAACTACGTGGATAAATTTGATAAACGACTGCGCGTTGCCACCACTGTTCACTCATATTCATTCCTCCTGCACATTTACTAAAGCAAAAAAAGAAATCGCTTACGTTTTTGTTCAACTAAATTAGCTTTTTCCCTTTAAATCTTGTTGATTGAATTGTAGCGTGACTAAATCAAATAGTAAATAGACCGTTTCTTGTCGTTTTTCATTAAAAAAACAAAAAGCCTTTCACAACAATCACTAGAAAGAATATTCGTGATGAATGTTAACGATAACAATTTTTGAATCAATTACCATCTCTTCACAACACAAAAAAATCCAGAGGACTTCTCCTCTGGATTACTTCTCTCTACCAAGATCACTTGGTGAAAAAGCTAGATGTTATTTAGTTAAATACATCATTTTATTCAGCGACTGTTACGTCACCAGTTACTGATGCACCATCTTCATCTAAAACAGCAGAATCTTTATATTCTTGTTTTTCAAATGTGATGTTTCCGTCAACTTTAGCACCGTTTAAAACAAAGCCGTTTGCTTTTACTTCGATGTTTCCTTTAACTGTTCCGTGAACGATGTTGAAGTTTTCTGATTCAACGATCAATGTTGGAACTGTTACTGTATATTCATCTGTTACTGTATGTTTATCATCTTGTGCATACAAAGCAAATTTACGGTAGATATCGTTACTTGCTTCACCTTTGTCGTGGAATTCACCAGCAACGGTTACGTCGTTATCAAATGTAACGTCTGCAGTGGTTGCAACGATCCAGTTACCGTCAGCACCTAATGCTTTTTCTAAGTCGCTTGCTTTATCACTTACTGATGCACCTGAAACTACTTCTGTTGTTGAAGCAGTGCTTGAAGAAGATGCTGCTGTTCCTTTATCTGAATCTGAGCCACAAGCTGTTAAAAACATTCCTGCTGCTGCCAAAGTTACGACTGTTGTTGCTAATTTTGTGTGTTTCATGATGTTACCTCCAATTGTTGTGAGTTAGTTTTACTCATCACAATTTTACTAATAAAACGCCTACAAATCAATAAATTGTATCTTTTCTTCTGTTTTAATTAAGAAAAAAGCCTATCTGTAAGTTATTTCACTTACAAATAGACCATGATTTATCTGCTAATTCACATTTAAAATCCACATAAAGCCAATAAAAACAAAGAATAATAAATACATGATAGGCGAAACTTCTTTTCCACGTTTGGCAGCAATCATTGTGATTGGATAGAAAATAAATCCTAACGCAATCCCATCAGAGATACTGTAAGTTAATGGCATACCAATCAAAATCAAGAAAGAAGGAATCGCAATTTCCATTTTTCCCCATTCAATTTGGCGAAGTGACTGAGCCATCAGTACACCTACAATAATCAATGCTGGTGCCGTAACTTGTGGTGTTACGATTGCTAATAAAGGTGAGAAGAACAAACCTAGCAAGAAAAATCCACCCGTTGTAATAGCAGTCAAACCAGAGCGTCCGCCCACGGCAATCCCTGCGGAAGATTCTACATAGGCGCCAACTGGCGAAGTTCCTAACAATGAGCCAGCTAACATTGCTGTTGAATCAGCTGCCAACGCTTTACCAACTCGAGGCATTTTGTTCTCTCGCATGAAGCCCGCTTGATTGGCTAAACCAACTAAAGTTCCAGCTGTATCAAAGAAAGTAACTAATAAGAAAGTTAAGACAACGACCCACATTTGTAGAGAATTAATGTCACCAATGTGTTTCAGAGCAACCAAAAATGTTGGTTTCAAACTTGGTGCAGCTGAAATGATTTGTGTTGGCATTTGGATCAAACCAGTAACTAAACCAAGTAATGTGGTTCCAATCATCCCAATAAAAATTCCACCTGGAACACGACGAACCAATAGAATAGCTGTCACTACCAAACCAAATATAGTTAACCAAGTAGATCCCACGTTCAACGGGCCTAAGCCTACCAATGTTGATTCATTTGCTACAATAATTCCACCTTCACTTAAACCTAAGAAAGCAATAAATAAACCAATTCCCCCAGAAATCGCATACTTTAAATCTGCTGGAATCGCATCAATAATCATCTCACGTAATTTAAAAATCGTAATGATTATAAAAATCAACGAAGCTACAAATACCCCTGCTAGTGCTGTTTCCCAAGGAATACCCATTCCCAAACAAACAGAATAAGCAAAGAACGCATTAATTCCTAGTGCTGGTGCAGTTGCTATCGGATAACGTGCTAAAACGCCCATTAAAATACAGCCCAGCGCACTTGCTAAGGCCGTTGCTGTAAAGACCGCTCCTTCATCCATACCAGAAGCACCCAATACAGTTGGATTAACAAATAAAATATACGCCATCGAAATAAACGTAGTAAAACCAGCTAACACCTCACGTTTGACCGTAGTATTTAGCTTTTCTAGCTCGAAGTAGGAAAGTATTTTTTCCTTCATCTGACATCCTCCTAAAAATCCGAACATTAAAAAATAAGTCCGCAAAAAAATGATTAAACACTAAAACGACGTGTTTAATCATATAATAATTAGCAACATAAGTAAACCAAAATTTAGAATAATCAGCAAAACACGAACATTTTCCAGCCTAAGCTTTCATTTAAGACGATCATACTAACATTAGTTTTTTTATTGAATAACCGTTTCAGGGTTTTCAGCTGTTAACGTACTTCTTTTTCCAGTTATGTTGAACGTTTTCTCCGTTAATTCTTTCAAAGCTTCCATTGCTTGTGCGCCACGAAATGCCTGCTCTTCATTGATTGACTCAATCACCAAGACTGCCTTTGTGGTTTCTTCCGTCAGCATCGTTCGCTGTGCTTCACGCCAATTCAAACACCGACAAATTGCGCCCTCTTCATCAAAATAAATTAGTTCTTCTGGTAAAGCCGGCGCATCATCTAGTGCACCCAAAGGCAAAAATTTTTCGCCACCAACTGCTTTTCCCAGTTGTAAATGACCTTTGATTTTTTCTAGATCTTCGCCCCCACATGGCACACCATATTCTAAAGAAATACTGTTGTAGCAGTCCACTAATGGATTGATTGGCAAAAATTTGCGGCCTTGGCTAACTCGCTTTAATAAAGCTTCAATTGATGAACGTGCGCCTTTTTTAGTTTTGAATTTCGTAAAAGCTTTACGCCACTGTGCAATCACTTCATTTTGACTAAATGGCTCCTCCGTTAGATAAACTTGTGCTTTTTTCGCCGCTTGATCCAGTAACTGAGTAAATCCCGGTTCATTGGACAGATCAACCTGATTATTCATTCCTTCAATAACTAGTAGTTCAATCGTCGCCTCCGGAAAAACTTCCCAAAATGTTGTATCAACTATCACCTTTTTCATTTCACTTTTCATCCTCTCCAAGAAGTTCTTTGACAAAGATATAATCTGTTTGTGCATCATCACCCATATAAAAAATATGTTCACTAAAATGAGTAAATCCCCATTTATCATAAAAAGCTAATGCTGTTTTATTGTGTTCCCAAACACCTAACCAAATTTTTTCTTTCTTTTTTTCCTTCGCTTTAGCAATCGCTAGTTCCATCAAACGATTTCCTAGACCCATACGTTTAAACTGTTTTCGCACATAAATGCGTTCAATTTCTAAAAAGATTGCTGGCATCTCTTCTGATTGTTGTTCATCAATATTAATTTTTAGATAAGCTGCTGGGATATCGGACACCATTAATAAATAAAATTCCGAACCAATCGTAGTTAATTCTCGACGTAACTTATCGATTTCATAAGCTTCTTCCAAATAAGTCGCCATATTTTCTGCTGTATTGAATTCTCCAAATGTGTCTACATACGTTTCAATGCTGATTGTTTGTAGTTGTTGTGCATCGTCTTCTGTTAGTTTTTTTAGCGTTATTTCTTCCATATAAAATAAGATTTCCTTTCAATAAATTCGTTTATTTCCTTTTTTTACAAAATTCCAATCATCACTTACGTTTGCACTCACTTTTTCTAATAAAGTTTTCAGTTGTTGTGCTTCCTCTTCTGTAATCCCTTGTAACGCAACTTGATTTGAATGCTCATTTTCTCGAATGATCAAAGGATAAACAGTTTTTCCTTTACTTGTTGGGTAAAGATGTCTTATTTTTCTATTTTCTTGATCTTGCTCTTTCTTGATCATCCCGTTTTTTTCCAATTTTTTAATGGCACGAGCAGTTGTTGTCCGATCTACTTTGATCATTTCTGCTAATTTTTCCTGAATAATTCCGGGATTTTCACAAATTCGAACCAGGTAAAGATACTGCCCACGTGTCAAATCAACTTCTTTGAATTCAATATTACTGATTGAGTCCAATGCTCGAGCAATCACACCAATATCTCGAAGAATCTCTACCAATTAAACCCCTCTTTTCACTTATTTATTTTCTAGTTTACTCTTATTTGTTGTAAATGCAACAATTTATTTTGATTAACTAAGAGCCAAATCAATCCGCTCATCTGCTAATTGATTTGACTCAATGGTTTGAATTACTTCACTCAAAATAAGTGTTCTCTTGTTGCTGCAAATACGCTAGTTGTTCTCTCGTTGTTCGTTTTACCGACAGTTTAGGTAAGCTATCTAATGCAAAAAAAGCCATATTTGAAGTTTCGTTATTTTCAACAAAAGAACCTTTGATAATCGAGCAACTAAAAATCAGTTTATAATATTGATAGACTTGCGGAATATCTTTTCTCAAATTCGTATCAAAAACACCTAATAAATCATTCACTTGAACAATTAATCCGGTTTCTTCTAATACTTCTTTTTGAATATTTTCTTTTGGAGACAAACCTACTTCGGCATAACCACCTGGTAACGCCCATTCTTTTGTTTTTTTGTCTTCAACCAGCAACACTTTAGCTTCTTCCTTAATGTACGCGCGAACATCAACTTTAGGTGTCGGGTATCCTTCATTTCTTTCTGTTAATTGAGATAGCTCGTCAACGGACTCCTTCCCCACCTTGCTCAGTAGCTCCAAAGAAAGCTTCTTTAACTCTTGATACCGCTCTTTGTCAAATTCATCTTTTCCATAGTACAATCCTGCTTCAGCAATCGCTAATAGCCTGCGATACATCTCTAAATCATTCATACTTCTTTTCTCCTTCCAAAAAATACAATCACTTACTCTCAGTCTAACGTAATCGTTTACGCTTAACTAAATGTTTCAATTTTCTTGACAAAACTTTAGAGAAAATTTCCAAATATTTATTTTGACACACAAGTAGAAACTCAATAAGTTTTCTGCTATTCTTAGTGGCACATCAAGAAAGGAGAAAAAGGATGAACGGACAATTAGATTATAAAACAGCCATTAAAGATACTTTGCCTACTGTTTTTGGGTATATCGGCATTGGCATTGCATTCGGTGTCGTTGGACACGCTGCTGGTCTTCATTTATTCGTTATTTTCATGCTCTCAGCTTTTGTTTACGCAGGTTCTGCACAATTCATCACTGTCAGCATGCTAACTGTTTCAAGCCCTGTATTATCAATTATTTTATCCACTTTTCTAGTCAACTCACGTATGATCTTAATGAGTACAACCTTAGCAAATTATTTGAAAGAAAATACATTAGCACAAAATATGATGCTAGGAACACTACTAACAGATGAAAGTTTTGCGTTGGGAATGAACAAATTGAATTTTAGTAAAGGAAAGCTATCATTTGAGTGGCTCAATACAGCAAATATTATTTCTTATTTAACATGGGTTGGAGCAACAATGATTGGTGCTCTGATGGGTAACTTTATTAACGATCCCAAACAACTCGGACTTGATTTTGCAATTGTTGCGATGTTTATTGGCCTGCTTTATCTTCAGGTAATCGCAGATCGGACATTACCTCTTTCTCTGCAATTTTCCGTTATTCTATTTACACTCGTATTAATCGTTCTTGGATTAATCTTTATACCAAGTAATTTATTAATTATTGTGGTAACACTTTTAGGCTGTGGATTTGGGGTGATGATGAAACATGTATTCTACTAGTTATCTTTTTTTTACTATTTTAGGTTGCGGCTTAGCGACTTGGTTATCACGAGTCTTACCTTTTCTTTTTATTAAGCGAATGAACTTTTCCCAACCCGTAGCAGAATTTTTGAGCTTCGTACCAATCGTTATCATGTCTGCCTTATGGTTCAATAGTTTATTCATTCAAAACCTGGGACATCTTCCAAGCATTGACTGGGAAAACTTACTTGCTTCCTTGCCAACAGTAATCAGTGCAATCATTTCTAAAAACTTACTAGTAATTGTCATCGTAGGGATGATCTCTTTAGCAGCTCTTCGATTTTTCATTTTATAATAAGCAAAAAAATCCTGCAATCACAGTAAAAAACACTGTATTTGTAGGATTTTTTGTATTAATTTTTATGAATTTTATGAAACTGTCCCTAATATGATTATCGTAAAAATCAGAAATACAATCACAAGAGCAAACTTTACGCTAGAAACGATCAACCTGCAACTCAAACAACAAATGAAGTTTATTTAAAAGTCTCAAGTCTCCCTACTTTGAATCTGTACTCGTTACTTCTCTGATTATATCAAGTATTTGCCAGTGACATCGTATCTTTATCTATTCTCGGTGAACATTATGTATATAGTAGAGAGGATCATCCTATCAAGCTCATGAATCATGAGTTTTTGTAGCAAAAAAACTTAAAGTAATTAACAAAATTTCACAATCTCTAGCATTCCCCTCAGATTTGTGTCAAAAATAATCTTTGTACCTATTCAAGACAGTATAGCTCTAAAGCATTATTGTATGGAATATTCAAAAGATATTTCTTCAAAATATTGCCTTTTTTTAATATCCTCTTTAGTTTCAACTATTTTTATATCAATCTTGTGTTTCCCTTTTTTCAAAAATTGACTATTTTTGTCTTCATCCAAATAAAAACCAAATTCCAGTTTAGTGGCACCAGTTGGTTGCTGGACCTCTTCGCCATCCAAATAAAGACCAGTATAATAATCGAAAGGCAAATAATCAAAGATAAAACAGATTTCATTTGAGTCTAACTTATTCAGGTTAATCATTTTTCCCAAATCTCTTTTATTTGAATCAATAATTTTGAACTGGATTGAACTGTCATTTGCCTCTTCATCACTTGTAGTGGTACTTTCAACCTTATTTTGTAGTAGATTTTCTGTACGTTTAGCGCCTACGAAAAGAAACCCTACGACAAGGATAGTTATTATTATGAGTGTAACAACAACCTTTTTCATAAATACTTCCTTTACACTTTTTTTGCCTATCTATTTGCTAAGTAGCGGTGTAAATCATTCAGTATTAGCACCTAGGAACTGGAAATCGCTTCGTCCTAGCGTGTCACTCTTTCCGACATCTTCTTTACTTGTTTGTGCTATAACCCTCACCACTGGATTTCCTTCAAAATTTTTTGCATCTTCAATCATTGTTATTTTTCCATTTGTTACATCTTTTTTTATTTGATCGTATGAATGTATACTGCTTGCTTTCAGAAACAGATGAGTTTGTCCGTCAAACAGCATAGCTCTAAAACAGTGGATTATGAACTACTTTCAAAATAGTCGTTTTGGAAGCATTCAAAACAACATAGCTCTAAAACTCCAAAGTAGCTGTAAAAAATTTATCTGCAGTTTTGGAAGCATTCAAAACAACATAGCTCTAAAACTTGTAACCCCATTGTTGAAAACAAACTTTAGTTTTGGAAGCATTCAAAACAACATAGCTCTAAAACCACATTCAAGAAAATGTTATCAACGACACAGTTTTGGAAGCATTCAAAACAACATAGCTCTAAAACTAACAAATACTTTCTACATTATCTAATTCTGTTTTGGAAGCATTCAAAACAACATAGCTCTAAAACAGTAATGCTTCTCCGCCTGCAATGTCTGTAGTTTTGGAAGCATTCAAAACAACATAGCTCTAAAACGTCTAGAATAGTATCTGTTACCTCATAACGGTTTTGGAAGCATTCAAAACAACATAGCTCTAAAACAAATATAATTGCGTTTGAAAATGGAACGTAGTTTTGGAAGCATTCAAAACAACATAGCTCTAAAACTTGACTGAATAATTTCTTCTAGTTCTTTTTGTTTTGGAAGCATTCAAAACAACATAGCTCTAAAACCTCGGCNAAGCATTCAAAACAACATAGCTCTAAAACTTGACTGAATAATTTCTTCTAGTTCTTTTTGTTTTGGAAGCATTCAAAACAACATAGCTCTAAAACCTCGGCTCAAATTTTTGAGGTTCCGTAATCGCACTATTCGCCCATAGCAAGGCTTTAGCCTGAATGCTTCATTGGTTTGATTTACTTGTCAAAGAACGAAAAAATTAGTCCTATCTGTTATCTTCTTGTCAAAAAATAATCTTGGTCTAGAATTTGTTGTGCAACACCCTCAATTGGTCGAGGTTCTAAAAATAATACATCTACATTGTATAAAGAAATATGGTCAATTAATGTTTGTAATTCTGTCGTGGTTAAATAAGAACAAGCATTCACGAATACCAATAGCTTCTTTTTCACTAGATAACGATATACTTGGATTACTTCAATCATTTTTTCTAAAATGGTATCACTTTTCGTTTCAATCCGTATTCCTAAGCACTTAAATATCTCCATGAGGGTCAACTCATCTTCTTCAAGATCTAGCGCATGTTCTAACAATTCGTGTTGCATCACTTTGGCAATTTCCATCGACAAACGATCAATTTTGGTTTTGATTTCTGGCTTTTCATTCAACTGATTTTCTAAATCTGCATAAATAAATTTCAATGTTGCAGGTGAATTTACTTCATACCCCAAGATATCTGTTATCAAAATCAGTTCAGATTCTTTGAGATTTTTTTGATTTTTATCAAACAATTTTAGTTCGCTCATCTCATCATAGCGATAAAACTGTTCAACGGTACGTGCGTAAGTCTTTACATCTTCAACTACTAAAATCGTTGATAAATTTAATTTTAACGATTCATCAAGTAGCTTAAAGTTCAGATTCATCATGTGCTTCTCCTAAAAAAACGACCCTTGCATCCGAATTTCCAATGCAAGTATCCTGTTCTCCTGTCAAATAGATCATTCGTGCAAATTGTTTTTCCGTAACCGTCAAAATTGTTACCAATCCCTTTTTAGGATTATGTTGCTTCAAGCGATTGATCATAGCAGTATTGGCAGTGTTATTCAGCAAAATCTTACTATAAACAGAAAATTGGTGCATAATAAAGCCTTCACTAAGCAAGAATTTCCGAAATCTCCGATAAATTTTTCTTTCTTCTGCAGTTTCTGTCGGCATGTCGAACATCAAAATCATTCTCATATAACGATAGCTCATATCCTAAAATTAGGCGCCCCTTCTATCTCTTTATTTAGTGATTTCACTACTTTTTTCGTATAATCACTGATGATATTGGTCAAAAACATTTTTTTGTTATGATAAGGATAGTTGTTCGTAAACAAATCAAATAGTGCTCGCTTGATTACTTGAAATTCCTGATGTCGATTTTCATAAACGATGTGATCAACTAACGGTCGAAATGGTTCCATAAAATCACTTGCTAAGTTGAAATCATTGAACTGATTCGCATGCTTTAATCCAAATTGCGTCATGCAACCTGTTTGAACAACCTCTCTTGCAAACATACTCAATAATAACGTGTAGCCATAATTCAACCCGGCATTGATTGCATTGTCCGCCTCACGTGTAAACTCTTTACCAAACAAGGCATTGAAATAGATTCTTGCGGCATGGCCTTCGCGATTACTTGGATCAAAAATTTCTAACTCGCTTTGCAAGTTGAGGAGTGAAGCTGCTTTCTCTTGAAGATCAAAGCCAGTTAACAACTGACTTTGATTCAAGATTTTTTGTGAAATGATTTCGGTCCAAATTTCCGCTTTTCTGTTTTCTTCCCATTCCAACTGCCGAGCTAATTGTAAACTGCTATCATGACGTGCATAGAAAGATAACAATTTACCAATAGGCAAACGTTTATCATCGCAAAAAAGAATCAGAATATTTTCATCAATCAAACGTTTAATTAACATGGTAGTTAACGTAATGTCTGTTGTTTCCAGTAAGAGAACATCAATTTCAGACAGATGGATCAATTCTTGTCGATCATATGTCCGAAAAACTAGATGATTGTTTTTGTAAGTCAATTTAGAATGCGTATTTACTACTACTGTCCGCCAACCCATTAACTCAGACCAACCTTCTTTGAGTCTCGTATAATCCTGTAATTGATTGGTTAATAAATGTTGCATCAACTATTTCTGCCGTATTTTTATATCTTCTACGTGGAATAGTCTCACCAAAGAATTTGAAATCGGCTGGTGCGCCTTGTTTATTTAATTGAAGTAACTGAATAAATGAAGAAGCTAGTTCTCTCATATCAGCATCCTGATTCTTTTCATATAAATCACGGACTTTCTTCTGATTTTTTCCCGCATCAATATATTGTTCAGTGAACTGTAAAATTGCTTCTAGTAATTCAGCAAATTCGTGGCGATGCTCATTCAAATACTCCAAGCTTTTACCACTAGAATCGCTCACGTGTTTCGCATGATATAGCAATTCAATCAGATGCACTGGCAAGACCATTTGATTGCCTTTTTGTGATTCCTCTGCACTTGCCAATAGGCGGCGGCGACCATCAGCAAATTGATATAAAGAATATTTTGGTAGCTTCAATTGAACTTTGGGATGGATAAAGCCTTTTTCTTCTAAGAAGGCGACTTCGTCTTGTTCAAACGCTTGACGTTCTAAAATTTTGATTCCGACTAATTGTTGGACAACTTTTGCAGCTTTTCCTTTTTCATGAGTAATAATAACAGAATACGCCACCGTTGGACTGTCAACCCCGCCATAATTGACAGGTGCCCAATTGTTTTTTCTAGCAATCAATTTTTTCGACGGTCCTTTAGGTAAGATTGATTCTTTCGTAAACGCACCTGTTTGTATTTCAACTTTCTTTACAATATTCATTTGATGATAGTTCATCACTTTTTTGATTGTCTTGATGTCTCTTTGATGATTCCAAAGGACTTCGCCCGTTTCTTCGTTAGCTACCATCTCATCACTTGTAAAAAAGTTCATAATGTTTGAATAGAACTCTTTTTTTGCAGTTGCCTTGTTAAGGGCACGAATCGAAACTTTTTGGTACTCACCATAAACAAATTCAGGCTCAAGTTTCGGATAAACTTTTAATAAAGCTTGAGCAATGACCCCATTCAAGTAAGCATCTTGTGCATGGTGATAATCATTGAGTTCACGAATTTTATATAACGAAAAGTCTTTTCGAAACTGGCTTGCTAAAGCAGATTTTAACGTAATCACACGAACTGGTTTTTCGGATGATTGTTCATTGTTATATTTTTGGTGTAAAATCTGGGCAACATTTTTTGTGATTTGGCGTGTCTCAACTAACTGACGTTGAATGAAATGTGCTTTGTCCTCTTCAGTCAAACCGCCGTTGGTTGCTTTCGTCAAATAACTAAATTTCTTTTTACTGATTAGACCAGAAGCCAAAAGTCTTTCCCAAGTAGGTCGCATTTTTTTTACTACGCTTTCAGCAGGTACCGTGTTTGATTTTCCACGATTCATGCTAGAGGTAGTCAACACGCGGTTGTCGATTGAATCATCTTTGACGAAACTTTGAGGAATAATGTGATCGATATCATAGGAAGATAAGTTGTTAATGTCTAACTCATTGCCGGTATACATATCACGCCCATTTTGCAGATAATACAAGAACAAACGATCATTTCTTAGTAAATTAGCGTCTTTGCTAATCGGTTCATCTTCCAAAATACTACTACCTAATTTTTTGATGGATTCTTCTAAATATTTCATGCGCGCTTTCGAAGCACGATTTCCCTGAGCGGTTGTTTGGTTTTCTCTCGCCATTTCTACAACAATATTTGTTGGTAATTCTCCCATGATATCAATGATTTCTTCCACGATTTTTAAGCTTTGTAAAATACCTTTTTTGATCGCGGGGCTACCTGCTAGTTCCTGTACGATTTCTTCTGTGCTCTTGTCATTATCAAAAGCTATTTTTTCGATTTCTTCTTTAAAAGATAGATTTTCATCGTTAATTAATTGCATAAAGTTACGGTTACGATTTTTCGGCAGATCATCATCATCAATTAAATAATCGAGAATCGTTTTCTGTGTTTTTTGGTCAACAATGCCATGAATCAGTTTGGCAGATAAACGTCCCCAGCCTTTGTAATGTTTACGTTCCAATTGCTTTTGTTCTTCTTCAGTCAATATGTTGGAGAACTTTTCTAATTGTTCACGGCGCATTTTACGATCTTCAAAGACAGTCAATATTTTCACGATTTGTTCAAATTGTTGTTCATGTTCTGGTTGCTCAAATAACTCTGGGCGGATCCCCAGTTTGATTAAATCATGATATGTCCCTAAACATGCATTAAAAGATTTTTCGATTCCTTCAACCTTTGGATTTTCAATGCCATACTCATTTTTCAGGAAAGCCTCTAGCATTTCTTTTTTGACTTTTCGTTGTTGTTTAAATAACTCATTGACGATTTGCCGTTTCTCTTTACTCGAAAAATTTTGTGCACGCCCGTTATCATCAATGTATCTCACCTTAGTCAATTCATTGTAAACAGTAAATGTTTCATATAACAGACTATGCTTAGGCAAGACTTTTTCCATTGGCAAATAAGAGTCGTTGTTTGTCATCCGTTCCACAAAGTCCGTTGCTGATTTTTCAATATCTACTTTTTCATTCAGATTCCAAGGTGTGATTTTCCCCATTTCTTTTCGCGTTAGCCAAGCAAACTGTCCCTTTTCTTTAGCCAACGGACCTACATAGTAAGGAATTCTAAATGTCATGAGCTGACTAATTTTTTCTTCATCCAAAAATGAATAATAGGATTTTTGATTTTTGATAATTGCTTTTAATTCTTCTAAATGAAGTTGATAAGGAATCACACCGTTATCAAAAGTTCTTTGTTTGCGTAAAAAATCCTCCTGCTCCATTTTTGCTAAGAAACCTTCCGCGCCTGTCGCTTTCGCCAACGTTTTTTTCAAATATTTGTAAAATGCTTCTTGTGTCTCGTTGCCATCGATATACCCTGCGTACCCAGCTACTTTTTTATTTTTAAATAGATCATCATATTCGTCTGGTAAGTTTTCACGAACAAATCGCTTCAATGTTTTTAGATCTTCTTTGTGATCTGTAAAACGCACAACCATACTACTTGATAATTTGGCACGTGTCGTAGCATCCGTTACTTTCAAAATATTGGCTAGCGAAATCGCATCATAGACACTTTTTGCTGCATCAAATACACTACGGAAATCCTCACCTATCTCAGCAAGTAACGTTTCCAAATTTTCTTCATACTCTTCTTTTGAAAATTGGATTTTAGCGTCTTCATTCAACGAAAATGTTTTTTTGACATTCCCTTGATTTCCAACAATCATTTTGATAAATTGAGCAAAGTCTCCTGTACTTTTTTCTTCAGGAAATAAACTTAAAATCAGTTCTGCTCGCTTCATGCGAGAGATTTTTTGCTCGGCAATCCCGTCTAAATCGACCGTTAAGTCCAATGCTTTTTCAACGTTGAATGTTTCATTATAGACTTTAATAAACTGTTCAAACGTCCCAGAAACAGAAGAATTTTCTGTATTCAGCTCCCCTTCAATCAAAAAGTGTCCTCTGAATTTAATGATGTGCGCTAGTGCAAGATAAACCAAACGTAGATCTGCTTGCTCAGAGGAATTGGCTAAATGCTCACGTAAATGATAAATCGTCGGAAACTGTTCATGATAAGCTACTTCTTCTGCTACATTTCCAAAAATCGGGTGACGTTCATTTTCTTTTTCATCTATGATAGAAAAGCTCTCATCCAAACGAGCAAAGAAATTCGCATCAACTTGATTCATTCCTTCATCAAATATTGTACGCAAATATTGAATTCGTTGACGGCGTCGAGCGATTCTTCGGCGAGTCGTTCGTTTCAATCGGCGTCCTTCAGCTGTTTCACCCTGCTCAAATAAGCGAACACCCCAAAAATTTTTTTTGACTGCTTTTTTTTGTGTATTACCCGAAATTTTCATTTTTCGTTTTATCAACTCATAATCTTCTGTCAGTACTGCCCACCCGACACTTGCTGTTCCAATATCAAGGCCAATCGTGTAATTTTTCTTCATCTTTACCCCTCCCGGATTTTCTTCTGTAACGATCCTTGTAAAAAATAAAAAGAATATTTCTGTTGTGTATTCTCGAATATGTGATAAAATATATTTGTTGGTAGCATTCAAAACAACATAGCGAGTTAAAATAAGGCTTAGTCCGTAAACAAACTTTGGCACTGTATTCGGTGCTTTTTTTGTACTCTTTTTTAAAATATTTTGTTGTTTTTTAGAACAAATAATTGCTACTTAACCATTTTAAATTATACCACTACCCACTACACAAGCAAGCCTTTTCAATGAATATACAATTGGCTATCCATCTTGTTAAAATAAGAACAAAAAAATAAAAAACAAAACCTTTATTGAATTTAAAATAACTTTAAACAAATAATTATATAGTTATTTTTATTCAGCCAAAAAAAGTGAACCAAAACAGAAAAATGTTTTGGCTCACTTTTTTTGATTTCATAGGTTCAAGTAATTCGTCTTGGACTTACACTAAAAGAAACTTCCACTCGTGAAAATAATTCAACCATCTTCATTTATTTCATCTATTAGCTGGTTTCCTTTACGTGCTATTCATTCTTCGTTTTCAGAAGGATGAATAGCACCCAACTCTTCATTCAAGAAATAAGAAATAATCGTGCGAATCCCTACTAATGCCGCTAGTTGAAAAATATCTTTCAACGTTGGTTTGATGATCGACTCGATGATTCCAGCAGAAATAATAATTTCTAAGCTTAGAAGAATGTAGCCACCTAACATTTTTTTAACTTCGGTATTCTTTTTGATTTTTGCTTGCTTGTTTAATTGCTTATCAAATGAAAAATAGAAGAAATCTTTTGCAGATAATACCGCTCCCCACAACAACAATAAGATAGCAAAAAAGTTAAATCCTAAAACGAGGTATTGTGCATAAGATAAGAATTGTTCACTCAACATATCCTTCATCCTTCACTCCCCCTTGCTCGTTTTTTTTATCTGAAATTTCCCTGTTCAAGAAATAAGAAATCACTGTTCGAATGATAACCATCACAGCCAACTTCAAAATGTCTGCCCAAGTTGGTCGAATAATCGATTCAACGATATCCGCTACAACTAAAACTTCTAAACTCAATAAAATATAACTAGCCAACAATTTTCTAACTTCTGCATTGCGTTGATTTCTTTGTGCATAACTTTTTCTTATTGAGTGAAACTGAAACAGCGTTTTAAGCACCAAAAATATTCCCACGATCAAAATTAAAATGGAAAAAATATTTAAAATAAAAATAGCCCATTCTAAATAGAAAACAAACGTTTCATCAAACATCGCTTATCACACCTCTTCCATTCTCCATAACTTTATTGTAAAGAATGCAAGAGGTCTCGTCCAACCAAAACAAAAAAGAATTCTTTTTCATATTGCTTTGATAAATTAGACAGACAATAAAACTTGTCAAAAAATCTTTTTTTCAGCACGCGTATCATTTGGTTGTTTCAAAAATTGGGTCTATCATTTAAAGCATAAGAAGGATGTCACGAGAAATAAAGGAGGATTTTCTTATGAACAAAAAACTAATAAAATTAAGCATTGGTTTAGGTGTACTAGCAATTGGCGCACTGATCGTTGGAAAGAAAACTGGTTTCTTTGAAGACGATAGTCATTTATATGACGAATATGAATCAATCTAGTCGTCCAATCATCATTTAATAGTTGCCAAAGCCAAGTACTGGAGGAAGAATCACAATGAAAAAAAGTAAAGCAATCATGATCGGGGCAGGCATTGCCAATATGGCTGCTGCTGTGTATTTAATTCAAGAAGGAAAATGGCAAGGAAATCAAATCACCTTTTACTCATTAGATGACCATGGTGCAAATGATGGGGCACCAACAGACACTGTCACAGATGAATACTGGAATAAAAATCATCCGATGGAAAACACAAAAGGGTATATCGCTCGTGGTGGTCGAATGCTCAACTATCGAACTTATGTTGACTTGATGGATTTGCTCAGCCGAATTCCATCTGCAACAGAGCCAGGGATGACTGCAGCCGAAGACACGCGCGATTTCGATGCCAAGCATCGGACATATGATAAAGCACGTCTGTTAGAAGGCGGAAAAGGAATTATTGATGGTGGAAAATTAGGATTCAACAATAAAGATCGCTTGCTCTTAACAAAACTAATTTCGATGCCTGATTCAGAAGAAGAAAAATTAGACAACGTGACAATTGCTGAATACTTCAAGGACTCTCCTCATTTCTTTGAAACAAATTTCTGGTTCATGTGGGAAACAACTTTTGCTTTCCGTACTCAAAGTTCAGCTCAAGAGCTTCGTCGTTATATGCACCAAATGATTTATGAATTTACTCAAATCGAACATTTAGTAGGGGTCAATCGTACACGCTACAATCAATACGAAAGTATTATGTTACCACTAATCAATTATTTAAAAGATCAAGGTTGTCAAATTATCTTAAATCGTTTAGTCACTGATTGGGAATTCAAAGAAACACCTATGCAAGATGAAATCACTGTGACTGGTTTAGAAATGATCAATACAGAAACAAACGAAAAAGAACATGTCATTGTTGACGATGATACAGCTGTTATCTTTACTAATGGATCAATCACTGACTCAGCAACTTTGGGCGATTACGAAACACCTGCTGCCGAAAATATGGACTATGGTGCCGCTTCAAGTTTATGGAAAAAAGCAAGTGAACGTTTCTATAATCTAGGAAATCCTGATAAATTTTTCGCTGATCGAGACACTAGTGAATGGGTCAGCTTTACTTTAACAACCAAAAATCATTTGTTGTTGAACGAAATTGCAAGAATCACAACTCAAGAACCTGGCAATGCATTAAATTCATTTATTTCAACAACGCCAATCACACCTTTAGGACATAAAGATGTCAATATGTCGATCGTGGTTCATCATCAACCACACTTTACTTCACAAAAACCAAACGAAACGGTTATTTGGGGCTACTTCCTTTACCCACGTCGTCACGGTGAATTTGTGAATAAGCCTTACATTGAAATGACTGGTCGAGAAATGCTGCAAGAACTGATTGGACAACTCTCAAAAGTTGACCCTGGTCCAGTAAATATCAGAGAAAAAGAAGAAGAAATTTTTGCTAGTGTTATTAATAACATTCCAGTGTATATGCCATATGCTTCTGCATTGTTCAATAATCGTGCAAAAACAGATCGACCAAAAGTTATTCCACAACATTCAACAAATCTTGCCTTTACAGGTGAATTTGTCGAACAACCTTATCAAATGATTTTTACAGAACAAAGTGCTGTTCGTTCTGGTGAGATTGCCGCGTTCCATTTTGCTGGAATCCCAATGTCACGTCTTGTCAAAACACCGCGTTATGATAAAGACATACCAACACTTGCAAGAGCAGCGAAAAAAATGTTTGAATAAATGTTATTTTCCTGTAGCAACCAATAAATCAATGAGAGACTAGGAAACTGTAAGATCCTAGCCTCTCATTTTTTATGCTTTTAAAACCCATCTTCAAACTTCAAAGATACTTTATAAAACGTTTCTGGCTTTTTGTTGCTTGATAGCCTAACTTTTCATAAAATTGATGAGCACCCATCCTCTCTTCACCAGAATTCAGTCGAACCCCTGCATACTTCCGCCGTCTTCCTTCTTGTTCCAATGCAGTCATCAATAAAGTTGCAATTCCTTGATGTCGTGCTCTTTTTGCTACAGCTAAGCCTAAGACATTGAACATCGTTTCCGAATACAATGTCGCATACACTTCTGCGTGAACATAGCCGACTACTTCTTCATTCGAGTCTTCGAAAACGACCAAAAAATGATGCAACCAATCTTGCTGAAGTTCTCGGATTTTTTCTTGAACACGTTGTTTGTCTAATTCATAGCCCAGATCATCAGCATTGATTGTAGCTAATGCCGCAGCATCTTTTACTAATACCTCACGTAGCATCTCACTCACCAACTTTCATCAGAAAAAAACTAGCGTACCTTAATTCACTTTTCGATTCATTCTGCCATTAATTGTACCACCAATAAACATTTGACTTAAGCATATACCTTTTACAACACGTAGATGCGTTCCCATGATACACGGGTCAGTATGAATGTTTATCCACGAGTTTCTACTAACAAAGTTGTTTGTCTTTGTAATCAGATTATGCTTAACTGAAAGAAAGACCAAACGAAACAAAGTAGGTGCATTATGAAAGAGAACTATCTTGATTTTATTCAATCCGGAAAGATGTACAACGATTTAGCTGACACACTGATTCAGACTCGCCAAACAACAATGCGGGCACTTCTGACTTACAACAACCTCTACGGGACAGATGAACCTGCCAGAAAAAAAATTCTATCTGACTTACTTGGTTCTGTTGGAGAATCTGTTTTTTTCGAACTAGGATTTCGTTGCGAATTTGGCAAACACATTCATATTGGTGAACGTTTTTATAGCAATTTTGACTGTATCTTACTAGATGGTGCAGAAATTCGAATTGGCGATGACGTCTTATTTGGACCACGTGTTGGGATTTTTACTACCAATCACGCAATTGACCCAGAAGAACGAGCAGCTGGTGCCTGCTATGCGAAACCAGTTTCAATCGGCAACAAAGTTTGGCTAGGCGCAAACGTTACGGTGAATCAAGGCGTGACCATTGGCGAAAATACAATCATCGGCTCCGGCAGTGTCGTTACAAAGGATATTCCCGCAAACGTCATTGCTGTTGGAAATCCCTGTCGCATACTGCGAACAATTACTGAAGCAGATAAAACAGATTATTTCTCCACACTCATGACTCCCTGATTTTACTTTTGTTTCTGATTCATAAATAGATACGAAAAAAAGACTGAATTTTTCCAGTCTTTTTTTGTTTTTATTTATGATATTCTTTCGTTTTCTTCCACAAAATAAATTGCTTATTTTGTTTTTTCAGACGATAGTTGCCAAAACGCTTCACTTTCAACATAAAAACTAACTTCTTATAATTGTTGATGCTCGCTTTTACAATCTGTTCGTTTGATTTCTCTTTGATGATTATTTTATAGCGTCCCCCTGGCAATTGTTCAAATAAAACGCGTCCCTGCGCATCACTGTTTTGTTGAACAGGTTGTCCCTGTGCATCCATGATTATTTGTTGATTCCAATCAGTAAGATACACAGGTTGATTTTCTTTTGGTTGACCGTCTACAAAAAGTGAAAACGCTAAGGAATAATAAAAATCTTTACTTTTTATCTGATTCCATTTTAGCCAACACCAACGACTAACACTAGCCAGAAGGACCAAGCAGATCAGCCCAAGTAAAATAAACCTGCTGATATGATACGTTGCTACTCGCTTTTCCGCTGATTGCGCCTGCTGTTCCTCATAAGGAATCCGTTTACTTGTAACTAATAAACGATGCGTATTTATCCCATAAGGCGTGCATGTCAATAAAGTCACTAAATCTTCATTTTCTTTGATAGCTAAGGCATCCACGTCAGTTGGTAAAACAACCGTGAGTTGACTAACTTCATATGCTAGTTTTTTGCCCAGCGTTTCAATATAAAATTGATCGCCGATTTTTAATTGCTCTAAGTCGGTAAACAATCTTTTCTCGGGCAAACCACTGTGTCCTGTAATCACTGCGTGTGTACTTTTCCCACCAATTGGATAGGACGTTCCCTGCAGTAAAGTCGCTCCTTTTTCCAAAAACAGTTCGTTCGTCTGATCAAAAATTGGTAGACTAACGTTGATTTTAGGAATATAGATAGCTCCAATTAAATGATTATTCAATTGTTGGTTTTGCTTTCCCTCTTTCTTTTGGAAACTCTTTGAGAAATAATCCTCTAATTTTTCAGAACCAATCAGCAAGCCTTGTTCGCGTTGCTGTTGATTGACTTTGGCCATACTGTTTAGCCGTTTTTTTTGTTCTTCTTCTCCTTTTTGGCGAACTTCTCGTTGGTAAGTTTGTAGCCTAGCTTGGTCAATTACATTGTTCAACGAATCAACAACAAATGGATACAAAAAAATAAAGAAACCAATCAAAAACAACGTCAAAGCACTGCCCTTTAAAAACAGACCTAGCGGCTCTTCTTGCGCTTGATTTTTTTCTTTTTTTGTCAGTTTCTTCATTAGCTCTCACCTCTTTCGCCAACGTTTGATTAATTAAAAAATGGGCAACGACAACTTTAACATCAGTTATCATCGCCCACTCTTCATGTCCTTAAATTTCTGTTGGTTTTTTTAATTTACGATACCCACCATAAGCAGCTAGCATTAAGAATGAACCAATTAGCAAGAACAGATAAATTCCGTTTCCACCAGTTGAAGGTAAAGCACCTTTTTTCGTATTAGGAACTTCTACATCAGTTGGTTGCCCAATTTCTTCAAAACCGTTATAGCTTCCAAGTTCTACCGTAAACTCTGTAAACGCAGCAGCCCCAGCTGGTAATGCGTAGCCGTCAGCAGCTTTCACTTCTTTCATGTAATAAGTCCCATACTCTAATCCTTGGACTTCAAATTTCCCAGTGTCTACCAAAGAAACAAACTTAGTGGCACCTGTTTGATCGTCAACCCATTCAACGCTATCTGCATCGTTCTGATAACTACTTAGGGCAGTCCCATCTTTATAGAAAACAGCATATTTTTCTTTTGCTGCATCCCATAATTCAAACTCTGCTCCTGCAAGTTTTGCTTTACTTGATGCGTCATACTTTTCAAATTGACGGCCTCCTGTTGCTACTTTTTCTGGTGGCGTCACATCTTCTGAGTAGTCGTACGCATCACCGCGTCCAATCGCAATTTTCGCCGTATTATCTTGTAGGTCATCCGGTGTGATTGTTGCTGTGAGCTTCATCGCATAATTGACGGTTAATTGTCCTCCACGCGCAGCGGCAAGTTTAGTTAATGTAGTTGTGTTAGCTGTACCATCTTTTTCTGTTAAGATTGTTAATTTGAATCCATTATCTACTTCTTCCAATGTATAATCTTCATTTAAAGTTAGTTCTGTCGTCCCTGCTGTCACAACCAATCCTTGATTAAAATAGGTTAAGCCAGCAGTTGGTTTATCTTCAATGATAAAGTGATTGATTACCGGTGTGCCGTCATCATTCACTGAGTCAATAAAGTAAGGAATCGGAGCAGTAATCGTATAATTGATCAAATGACCTTTTTCTAAATCCGCGTAAGAAACTGTCGACCCATCACTTAATTCGATTTCTTGTAATTCAGAAGGATCAATATTCATGACTTTACTAGACTCTTGTGTTTCATTTTTTGGGTATAAATGGATATCATCATTATATGTGTCTAACCATTGCCCTGGATTAGTTGTATCCGGCATCATCACTGGCATCAACACAACCATTGGTGTTGCCACTTTGGCAATAGCAGCTGGCGAATATGTTTCTAAAAACAGATACGCTTTATCCCGTTTTTCATTAGCTGTTTCTGTAACTTCCAATTGGCTGAAGACGGCTTCACCTGTGCCAGTTGTCGTGACAGTTTTTTCAGCTGTTAACTGGTAATTTTGAAACCATTCACTCGTAAGGTCACTTTGAATCAATTGGATTGCTTCTGCTGAGGTCATCCCATCATCATCCACTCCAACTGTTGTTGGATTGTCTTTTAGCAAATCATAATAGACGTCTGTGACATCAAACAGACTAAAGTCGACACCTGGTAACGGATCACCACCAAAATCATTATCCTCGAGTCCATTGTTAGGTACTTCAGCAGGCAGTGATGAGAAACTACGTTTATGTAGCGTAATCGTTACTTCCTCTGGTTTCGTTGTTACTGCTGCTGCATCAACACTAGTCCCAAATCCTTGAAACAGTGGGGCAAGCATCCCCATAATCGTTAGTACTTTCCAAAATTTTTTCATTTTTTCCTCCTATGAACCTTTTTTAGTTGTTTTTTGTCTTCGCAAGTAATACCCAACGCCTACCAGAATCATGACGCCAAGCAAAAACGTCCCTGTCTTAACTGCACCTGTTTGTGGAAACTTACTGAATGGCGGTTTATTCCCAATATTCGTCGGTTCTTCTGAATCTTTTGTAGGTGTTTTTTGTCGTTCATTATAAACGCGCGGTGTTGCACTTTCTTTTGCCTCCTCAGGTACTTTTCCTGAATGCAGTTCCAACATTTTTTGTCCAGCAACAGTTACAAAGGTTTCGTTTCCTTCATCATCAACCCATGAAGCAGGAATTTTCACCTCGATTTTTTTACTCTCTTCGTTAATCTCATACCCTTCAACACTCTGAACTTCTTCAAAATAATAAGTATTCGGTGCTAGAAGCAAACCATCTGTGTCGACTAACCCATTGTCTTTTGACTGATATTTACGAATATTTTCGTCTGTTAATGGCTCATTATTCTTTGCTTTCTCCCACTTGCTGTTAAAGCTTTTAGTAGAATCAGCTGTCAGATAAAGTTTTTCCCCTTCTTCGAGTTTATATAGGACAAATTTTGCTCCTGCTAATGGCGTACCTTCTTCATTTGTTCCCTTCGTTCGGCCATATTTAAAGAAATAAGGGTCTCGTAAATAGCCAATGTTTTTGGGATATAAATGAATTTCTTGTAGTTCCTTCGCTGTGTCCATTGGATCCATAATTGGTAAAACAACGGCTAGAGGAGTAGTCAATGTATCTTTAGCCAGATTCGTTCCACTCCCCGTATCTGTCTCTTGTTCAACAAACAAATACACCGCATCTTGGGCGTTACTCTTTCGCGGAAGACGAATTCTGCCGATTCCTCCGCCATACTTTCCATTTGTTTCACCTTCATCTTGTGTTTGAATGGTGCCAACCAATGGAATTGCTTCTTTTTCAATCAATGTATCAATCTGTTGGAAACTGTAGCCCGCCATGGTTTGCACAAATTGTTTTGCTGTCCCATTATTTGCTTTACCATAGTATTCGGTCAGATCATACACCTGAAATTTTGCTCCATTCAATGGCGTTGTTTGTGTGATGACATCTACATCCGTCGTCTTCTTATCAATTTCTTTGCCATCATTTTCATACATCTCAAAATTTTCCTGACTGTAATCCACATCACGAATGATGCGCTTATGCAAAATAATCTCAACTTCATCATTAGTTTGTGCCTGAACGATTGTCATCGGAATGAAAAGAAAAGAAAGAGTCGTTAGTATCACACCAGCTAGATTTAACAGTTTGCGACTCATTTTAATCCCTTCTTTCTTTTGTTTTGATAATAGAAGTAACTTCCACCAACTATTCCAGCCAAGCCAACTAAAATTGCTGAGATCAGCATAAAGATTTGCCTACCTTGACCGCCTGTAGCTGGAAGTGGATTTTCCGTATCATTACCTACCTCAACTGACAACGCAATTCTCTCGTTATCAATCAATTCATAAGTAAGTTCCTTTGTTTCAGCCGGGGAGCTTGCATCCATTGTCGGATAATAAGCTATTTCTGCTTTCAAACTTCCCTTTTCCTTTCCAGGAATGACTTTTGAATCCCCATCTAGCGCTGCTTGTTCTCGGTAACTAAGGGTTAACAAGAAATAGCCCGGCAATTTTCGATAACCTTCTGGTGCCTCTGTTTCAATAATTCGATAATTACCAGCTGCTAAATCTTTGGAGATAAAACTTGCTGAATCATTTTCATCCACAGCCAATCCATTTTCGATCAACTCGAAGCCATCATCTAGTTGTTTCTCAATACTAAAACTTGCACCTTCCAATTTCCGCTTGGTTACACTGTCTAATTTTTCCAGTGTCAAATCTATTGGAGCTAAGTCATTCGTTAAAGTTAATTCTAAAATATCGTCAATCATTTGGTAGCCAGTTGGGGATTGAGCTGACTCTTCATCAAGATTTATTCCATCAACAATAAAATTACCTTCTTCATTCACTTCAAATTGAAAGACTTTATTGGATAATTGATAGCCACTTGGTGCAACGCTTTCTGTAACTGTGTATTCACCTGGCATCAATCTCAGCGGTATGTCATAGTCTAAATCAGCATATTTTTCAGTATGGTAACGATAGGCGTAGAAATAACCGATACCATCCGCTTGTCGTTCCGTGTTTGGCTCCAACGGATTCCCTGTATAGGCACGGTAAGCAGGGAAAGATGCATCATTTTCTTTTGTAATCGTAAATCCTGCACCATTTAACAGCTGATCATTCGCATCTAATTTTTTCACGCGAACTTCTCGATATAAGAAGGTATTTTCAACCTCAAATTCGATCCACAACGTATTATCATTTTCATCAACGGTATAAGACAAGAATGTCCAATCTGCTGCATTTATTTGTTTTAATCGGATCCGATCATTATTTTGGATCTGTAATAACCAATCCTCTTCTTTCACCGGGTCTTGATACCCCGCAGGATTTTTTGTTTCAACAACTCGATATTCTACATATTGATAACCATCGCCAGAATGAACAAAGCTGCCTGATTTGGCTAAAGAATAGACTTTTTTTTGTCCATTTTCGTCTAACACATACGTTTCGGTGTCATCAATCTCGTAAAAAGTCAACGTTCCTTTAGTAGCATCTTTACTTTCGCCAGAAACGCCTTTTGCCACAGGCTTCCCTTGAAGTTCCCCCGAACCATTCGTTTCATAAAGAGAAAATTCAGCACCATCGATTGCTAATCGACTTTCTTTGGCTACCTTTTTCAAGTTTAGTTGAACAGGTTTGTACTCATTTTTCATTTCTAACTGTACAAATAGTTCAGCAAAGTCCGTTTCTGATTCGTTTTTCTTCTGAACGACTGATAATTTATGATGACTTCCTTCAAAATAAGAATCAGGATCATCACCTTCGGTATCATTGATTTCGCTTACTCGGTTACCTGAGGTTCCTGCCGCAGTTAATTCGTAATGGCCTAATGTTTCACCAGGTTTTGCGATATGTTTTTTGATTTGGAACTTTAAGGCCTCTTCTACTAGTTCATACCTTTCAGGCCCTTCCATTTCCTTGACCCAATAAACATTACTAATAGCGTCTTCTCCATCACTTAGTACATTAATCTTCGTATTAAAGATAGCTTGTCCATTATCTGTCGTTCGACTTTGCTCAATTAAATTAGCTTCAGATAAGCTCGGATCTGCATCATATAAGCCAAACAGCACACCTGCTAATGGCTGTCCATCTTCTCCAGTTTTCTTAATCTGTAGATTACGGTCAGGATGCTCAAAACGAATCGACGGTGCCGGGAAAAACATTTTCCCTGACTCAACATTATTCTCGTAATCTTCTTGGTTTTGGATATAAGCTAAGTTATTGACAGTGTAGAAATTCCCATCTTGGGCACCACCATCTAGTTTCACTTGATACTTGATTCGTACCATTTCGCCTTCACCCAACGAAATTGGTGAAAATTTATAGGCATGATTATCTCGTCCTTGATAACTAGTCGGCATTGCTACAACATCAGCTGGCCTTTGCCCATGCTTTTCCTCATCCCATAGCTCCGGTGCTTGATAGCGAACGCTACCTTCCGAGTTATTATCAAGATGATAATAGTTGATTTCAGCCGATGTTCCGCCATTAAACAAGGACACATTAAAACCTGTTTCATCATACAAAGTTGCTTGACGAATTGTTTTCGTAAATGTTGAAGAAATTGATTCTAGCGCTGTAACAATATCTTGTTTATTGCTTGCATTGTAATAGTACGAAGTCCCGTCGTCTTTGGAATCAGCAATATTTTGCAACACATTTCGACCAATCGCATCTAATCGTTGACGGCCACTAACAGAACCATCAATTCCTAGACCAATCGTGAAAATATTCGGTGGATCAGTCATCTTATTTTTTAACCAGTGATGATAAGCCACTGTATTAATTGCTGCACTTTTTTCTTTTGTACTCGCAGCTCCAGTCGTCGAATTATCGGCTGTACCATTACCAATCCAGTAAGATTTTGCATCTCCATCTTTAACTTCCCCGCCATAATATCTAGTTTGTGTCGCACCATTAACTAAAGGTGGGACAGGTTCATCAGCTGGTCGATCAAAATCACTTGGATAAGTCAGCGGTCCATTAAAACCTGCACCTGACGTATTTCCAGAATAGGTCTCAAAATTTCTGAAAGGTTCAATATTATTTGTTGCCGTTGTAACAGTTGTATCGGCAACTATCGTTAGATTTCCCCAGTTGCCCCACCGATTTGTATTTCTGACTCTTGTTTGTGATTGGATAGGTCCATAACTAAATGTTGGGATACCATCGCCAACAACAATTAGAATCTTCTCAGGATTTCGTTCAGCTTCACCATCATCTTCGTATAAAATTTCATAGCCTTTTCGTAATCCCAACGAAAGCGGTGTTCCCCCTTCTGGGCTTCGATAAAGAGCCGTGTTACTTGTTCGATTCGTAATTCTGTTAATGTCATTAGTCATTCCTAAGGTGTTAGAGTCAATACCATTTTGATTTCCTCCATCAACAGGATATTCAGAATAAAAATTGACCATTCCAATTCGAGCATCCATTGTTGGATTAGATAGTAAATTGCGACTAATTTCCACAACAGCTTCTTCTAAAGCGTTGTTTTTTGACTGGTTATTGTTGGCACCTGTCGTTTCATTCATACTTGCTGATTTGTCTAATACGAAAACCACATCTACCGGATGAACATCACGGTTTTCTCCACCAATCACATCAAGATAAACGTTGTATAGCGTGGTATTGTCTTCTGGGTTTATCTCACTACTAGTGCTTTCTTGCAAAACAGGTTCTACCCATTTTTTAATATAAGCACCACTATAGTCTAAATAACTATTTGCAAATGTTCGATCATTTCCCCACAGTTGAACTGTCGGTGCGCGTGTATCTGTTTCGCCAGTTCCTGCTGTTGAACCATTGTCAGTTGCATAGTTATAATTACGCCAATTGGCTCCGCCACTTTGATATTCTTCATCTGAAATTGGTTCGTCATTGCCATTCTCATATAGTTCACCCTTATCACCAGTATATGTAGCAGATTCTTGTCCACCAGCTAATACTTTCGTATAATCATTTGTTGCAAAATATGGGTAACGGTGTTGTGTATCTCCATCTGTTGGATAAATATATTTGTAAGGATCATTTGTTGCTGTGGGGCCAAGTCTTTCAAGGATACCCGCAAACAGCGGACTTTGATTTCTAACCAATGGTGTTCCTTGACTTTTCACTTCATTTGTTTCGTTGGGTTGTTCTGTGGTGTTTGTTTTTTCAGCATCTTCATTTTGGACGCTTTCATCTGTGGTGTTTTGTGTTGCGTTGTCTTCTGTTTTACTTGTTTCTATTTCTTTGTCTGTTTCTTTTACTTCTTCATCGGCGCTTTCTTCTTGCACTTTTTCATCTACGACAACTTGCAAGGGAAGTTCCCCATCTGTGATTTCTGTCCCTTTTTCTGTCTCGAAAGTCAGCGTCCCGCTCTTTGCTTCTGTCGAATAAACCTTTCCAATATACCAAGTTTCACCTGAAATTTCTTCTGTCTTCAAATCTGTACCTTCTGAATCATAAGAAGAAAGTCCCTGTCCGCGAACATTTTTTACCGTGCCAATCCCAGCAGCTGCTGTATCAATTGCTAGTCGAATCCGTCCTTCATTCGTGCTGGCCTTTTTTTCAAATTGAATCGTCCATTCTAAGGCATTTTCTTTTTCAATATAACCTCCTTCCACCTTTGCGTAATCTTCATCTAATAACACTTCCAAGTCTATTTCTGCTTCTTCTTGCACGGTTTGGCTCTCTGCTGTCTGAGCTTCAGCAAATACCTGTTGTACACTCACAGCTGTTTCAATATAAGGTGCAAGAATCATCCCAACTGCAATTAAAGGCATCATCCACTTAGAAACAACTTTCACTATCAATCACCCTTCCTTCCACTTATCAAAAGTTCATTATCTAACAATCAATCTAATCGTAATCTAATATTTACAATTAGATTATACTTTATTCTCTAATCAAAAACAAATAAAAGTTCATTGTTTTTTAATTTTTATTTGTAAATAGCTATGTATCAAGGCTTCATACTAACGATAAATAATTATCCTTTTATGAAATTAAAATGATAGAAAATTTTGAAAACTTTTTTATAACACGTATTATTTTCACAATACGTGGCTAATTACACACTAATTTGTTTTTTATGAACTATTTCAAGCTATTAGCGGACACAAAAAAGAGATTGCGACTAACGTCACAACCTCACTGCTTTCAAGCTTGTCCATTCTTAACCGAACAGCTAATTTTCTTTTTATTGCGCTACTTTACGTTGTTCTTGTACTGTTGCAACTTTTACGAATGGCAAGTAAATCAAGACTGAAAGAAGCAAGTTAACCGCAGCTAACACTCCGCCTGCCATACTCTTAGTTGCCAAAATCCCACCGATAACTGGTGGCGTTACCCATGGAGGCATAACTGTTGCTGCCGGAACGATTCCTGTTAGTGTGGCGAAGTAAGCAACACTAACTAAAATCATTGGAGTCAAGATAAACGGAATAAACATAATCGGATTCAATACGATTGGTAAACCAAACATTGTTGGTTCATTGATATTAAAGATACCTGGTGCAATTGATAAGTTTGTTACGACCATATAAGGTTTGTTTTTACGACCAACCAAGTAAATAGCTAATAACAAACCTAATGTAGCACCTGTACCACCTAAGTTAACGAAACTATCAAAGAATGGTTTATTAACAATAAAAGGTGCATCATGTCCTGCAGCAATTGCTTTCACATTTGCTTCGATTGCAGGTGCATTGATTGTTTGCATCAATGGGTCAACCATGTTTGCCCCATGTAATCCGAAGAACCATAAGAATGGTGTAATGAATGCTAATAATAATGCTGATGGATATGAGTTTGCAAGTCCCATAAATGGTTCTTGAACTAATGTGTAAAATGCACCTACAATATCAGCTACGCCAAATGCAGCAAAGATTGCAGCAATTAGTGCAAAGAATGAAATAGTAATCATTGCAGGTAATAATGAAGCAAATGCTTTTGCAACTGCTGGCGGAACACCGTCAGGCATTTTAATAATTAATTTTTCATTTCCACTTAATCGAACAAAAATTTCTGTTGAGACGATCCCAACAATAATTGCAATAAATAAACCAGTTGAGCTCATGCCCAATGCTCCGCCTAAAGCGAAGAATGATCCTAATGAAATAACACCGGCAGACACACCGTCTTTTTTATAACCATTCGCTAAATGATAAGCTAACAAGAAAGCAATCAGTACTGAAAGGATTGCAAATGTTCCGTTCCAAGCTGCGCCACCGAAACCTTTCCATGCTTCTCCACCAAAAATTGAATTCATCAACTCTTGGAATCCAGGGATTGGCAAGTTATTGATCATAACTGCTAACGCTCCTAGAATCATTAACGGCATACTTACCATAAATGAATCACGAATGGCAACCAAATGTCGTTGAGCACCAATTTTTGATGCTACAGGTATAAAATGTTTCTCCATAAATGCAACAAATCTATCCATCTTTCCTACCTCTTTCTTTTACCCCTTTACGCGTCGATTCGACGGTATAAATCAATAATTTCTTTTGCTAAATCAGTAAATGCAATTGATGTCATCAAGTGATCTTGACTATGAACAGTCAATAATGTAACGTCCACATGATTGCCTTGTGCTTCTTGTGTAAGCATTTCTGTTTGTGAATGATGTGCTTGCACTAAAGATTCTTCTGCATCTTTGATTTTTGCATCTGCTAATTCAAAGTCGCCACTTTTTGCAGCAGCAATCGCTTCCATTGCATCGCTTTTTGCGTTTCCGCCAAACATG
Organism: Enterococcus thailandicus; assembly: GCF_001886265.1. GTDB lineage: Bacteria > Bacillota > Bacilli > Lactobacillales > Enterococcaceae > Enterococcus_B > Enterococcus_B thailandicus. The sequence continues at coordinate 78,788 of NZ_JXLE01000004.1, read as the reverse complement.
ATCAAGCCCATGATTGCCTCAAGATTTTTTTGATCTTCCATTGTTCTTCATCCCCTCTATTTTCTATTCAAGTTTTTATTGGTTAATTAAGTTTTCCGCTTGTTCTAAAACTTTTGCACCGTTCATCATGCCGTAGTCTTGCATATTGATTACGTCTAAAGGAATTCCTTTTGGTGCAAGTTTTTCTTCAAATTGATTTTTCATAAAACGAACTTGTGGGCCTAAAAGTAAAACGTCTACATTTTTATCTTCTAGATGACGATCAGCATCAGATGCTGATACAGCAAAGATATCTGCTTCTACACCTTTTTCTTCAGCCACTTTTTGCATTTTCGTTACTAATAGACTAGTACTCATTCCTGCTGAGCAGACAAGCATAATTGTTTTCTTTTCCATTTAGAACACATCCTTTTCTCTTACTTACACTTTTATATAACGCAAGTACCGTGCCAAAAATAAAAGCGCTTTACAGCACTACTCTATCAAGGGTTACAGCCACAAACCGTTCGTGCGCACACTAATAAATAAAAATACACAAGTTATTATTAGTGTGCAGTGTTTACGGTTTCATACGTGATTTCTGTGCAAAAAAAGAGCGTGAAACAGTTTTCTTTCGATCAACTGCTTCACACTTTAATTATTTTTGATTACTAAATTGATTGTACACTACTCATTTCTTATAGCCATAGAGATTTAATTTTCCAGACAAGTACTCTCCAAGATAGATTTCATTGATTTTCTGGTACCCATTTTGTTGAATTTGCTCTTCTAACCAAACCTCATCTTTTTTGATCAATTCCAACACATCTTCATTAGATTGACCATCAACGATAATTGGATAGCGGATGTTTTCATCCCCAAATTCAATCAGTGTCAATTGGCCGTTTTGTTCCAAGACAGCACGTTTTACATTTTCTACTTCGTAAATGCCATTTGCTCGAAGCTTAAACATCAATTCATTGGCTGAGATTCCATTTTTCAAACATTCATTCACATCAACGACACCATTTTGAATCAAGGTAATCGGTCGACCATCCACCACTCGTTTCACATAGCGGTTGTGTTCTTTAGCAAATTTGAGAACTAATACTAGTAACGTCCAGATAATCAGCACCAGTACAAATTGCAATACAGTAATTGAGTCATTATAGATAACACCGCCAATAATTCCACCCAATACATAATTTTGAACCTGATCCAATGCTGAAGAAGGAGCCAAGTTTCCTTTTCCCATCAAATTAATTTGAATAATCAAACAAATGATACCTAACGCAAATTTAATAATAATTGGTGTATAAAACTGCATATTTTTTCTCCTTACTCATTGATGATTTTAATCTCTGGATTAGTAACATATGCTCGTTCTAGCGTATAAGATGTCTGGTCACCGCTTAAGTTGACTTTATAAAAATCATCTGCGATTTTCACAATGATTCCGTCTGCCAGTTGTGTGGAATTGACCAAGATCTCTTCTTTCGCTAAGTTTTTTTCTTTTGAAATTTGTTCCACTAGGTTAACCATTTGAGAAGATTGGGAGTATCTACTTTGGTTCACTTGATAATCCGAATACTGAACGCCAGAAACAAACAATAAGAATAAGAAAAAGATAATGCTAAGATCTCGATACTTCGTTTGAATTCGATGTCGTAAATACAAACTAAAAACTACGACCAATAGAATCAATGAACCAAAAATAAAAAAATATTTTACATAATCATTTAAGTTCGTTTGTGCTTCCAAATAGGTGATGCTATAAAAAGTCATACAATTCCCCTCGCTCATATCTGTTCAAACTGAAAAAATTTCAGTTCTACTTTTCTCAAAAATGGCAGTCGTCATTCATAAAATAAGTCAATCCGACTGAAATAGGCAATCAAAACACGACTCATCTTTGAAACAGCATACAGCTCACGCAATTTTCGTCGTTGAGCTACACGTTAGTCAAAGTAAGTCTGAAATACTGGTTGAAACTCCGCATAGCTTTCTTGATTAGCCGACCATTTCTGCAGACGAATTGGCAACTGTTTTGAAGCTACCTGAGTAATTAACCCATACAAACCATAAATCGGTTCATTTTCACCAGCCAACCAACAATCTGCTCCTAAGATATCTGCTGTTAATTGGCACAAAACAGCTGACTCAAAAAAACCACCACTGACTGCTAAGTTACTTGGTTCATTCACCATTTCATGGAGTCGCTTAACGTTGAACAGTACCCCTTCAATCACTGCTCGAACCATCTCAGCTCGGCGGTGATGAATCGTTAAACCTTTAAATTCCGCTGTTTGATTGGCTTTCCAAAGTGGAGCTCGCTCACCGTTGATATAGGGGAAGAAACGTAATCCCTTGGCACCGATTGGCGATTGTGCTAAATAGTCCGGAATCTTTTCATAGAATTGTACGGGGTCATCTGCAAAGACTTGGCTTGCCCACTCAAGTACTTTCCCACCGTTATTTGATGGCGCACCAATCACATAAATATTTTCAGTTAGATAGTAGCAAAAGTTTTGACGCTGCCAATCCAAAACTGGTGTACTAGTTATTTCTCGAACAGCAGCACTCGTACCAATGGTCAAACTTGCTGACAATCCGTTTGCCAGATAACCACCATAAGCCGCTAAACAACCATCACTTGCCCCTGCAAAAACTTGTACGCCAGGTAAAAAGTGTAGCTCGTCAGCCAGTTCTCTTTTGATTAAATATGAAGTAGTTGGTTCTACTAACTGGCCTAATTGATCCGTGCTGATACCAAGGTAACCTAAGATTTCTTTATCCCATTGACGTTTGGCTAAATTCAATAAACCTGTAGCAGACGCCGTAGACAAATCAATTGTTGAAACACCAGTGAAAAAGCCCATGAGCAATTCCTTCAGACCCAACCATTTCGTATTTTCAGGATACATTTTTCTTTTCTTAAAATAGAGAATTTTGGCAAAAGGTGTCATTTCATGAATCGGTGTACCTGTTTTTTGATAAAAACGTTCGGCTTCATTCGCCTGCTTGAAGACCGCTATCGCTTCTTTGCTTTGAGTGTCAGACCAAATAAAGACTTGTTCAAATTCACCAGCAACCACAGGCATACAACTGTGCATCGCCACGCTAAAACTGATTTTTGTGATTCGCTGTTTTAATGAGCGAGGTATTTCTCGCAATTCATTTTGGATAATCACTAAAATTTCAGAAGCTTTTTGATAACGGACACCCCCAGATTCGCTGTAAGTTTCCAATGGTACACGATGATAAAAAATGGTTTCTCCTTGAGCAATTGCACCAAATTTGATTGCAGTGGTTCCGATGTCAATACCTAAAAATATATCAGTCATTTTTTATTCTTCCTTCTTGTGTCTTTCTGAATTGTTTTCCTCAACTTTTTGATGTACTCGAGAAAGATTACTTAATCGCTTTTCTTGATGTTTTAAATGAATATATCCCCAGCTAACTATGATCAGAGCACCAAGCATATTTACGATGCAATCTTTCATCGTATCAATCAGTGCCTCATGCCCACTTAAAATCTCGCCTTCGCCTGTCATAAATTTTTGCATGTTAGTCCCTAATAAATGATCCGCTAAAAATTCATAGACTTCCCAAAGCAACCCGACTGTTGTTGCAAAGCAAAAGGCAAACAAGCTAATAAAAAATGGACTTAATTGAAGCGCTACTCGTTTACTTCGATTTAAATAAGCGACAATAATAAATCCTAGCGAACCCAGCATTGCCGCGCTAAATCCATGTAAGATCATATCCCAAAATGGTATTTTATAGTAGAAATTGCGTACCTCACCCAAATAAATTGCACAAAACAAAAAAAGAAAGAAAAGAATTTCCATCGTATCAGGAATCTCAATATCAAATTTCTGTTCTACTTGCCTTGGTAAAAAAATAATAATCATTCCTGCCACACATTGCAAAATCATCAACACATAATCACTTTTGACATGTTCGTACTCAGTTGTCGATGTTCCAGATGGCGTTTGAATCATCATGATAATGGCATATATAGTAGAAATTGCTAGTAAAATAAAGACTAAATAAAAAATAATCTTTTTCTTGTCCAACCAGTTTTTTTTCATAACAAGCTCCTTTGCTCATCTGGTTCTTCCGATGAGTCTTTTCCCTTATAAACATGATACAATAAGTGGATAGAAAATAGGAAATAACTAAGAGGTGAATCTAGTGAATAGTGAAAAATCATATACTCAGATCAAACAACTCATTGAACAAGAAACCAATCAAGCAGGCAAAAGCTTCACTGTTGGAAAGTTCACAGGCATTGGCTGGCTATTTATCCAACATTCGCCAGAAGAACCCGCTTCACCACTAATTGCAGTCAAGCAATACGCAAAAACAGTGAATATTTATGTACCCATTGATGAAAATGAACCGCCATTGGTTGAACAATATGCTCAGATCTTTGACAAAAGCAATTTGGGTAAGACATGTATTCGGATCTCTTCTTTAACACCAACTCGTTTAGATGCTCTAAAAGCATTAGTCCAAAAGATCAAAAGAGAAGCTGAACAAAGCGCGTAACTACGCTTTGTCCAGCTTCTCTTTTTCTATTTTAAACTGGCAAAATCAACAACTTGATACTCTGTTGTTTCAAACCATTTTTTTAACTCAGAGGAAGTCAATGTTTCTAAATCTTGACAACGTGGCAAGGTTAATGTGCTGTGGTCTAAAACGTATTGATCTAAGAAACCAGGGTGAAGATGTAATTCAATCACTGTTTCTTCTGGTAATGCTTGGTAACCAAACGCATCGTCTGCAAAGTCCCTAAGCTTCGTTCCACGATTGAGTACCGTCATCAATTTATCAAAATCAGGAATTTCTGCCAGTTGATAGGGCAATTTTTTTGGTGGTTGGTATCCATAAAATAAATTGGCATGGATGCCATATTTTTCAGCCAATTCAAATAAAGCTTGTCCAACTGCTTGATCGCCAACAGAATGTGTTTCCATGTGCACTGGGAATTCACCAAGTAATTCCTTAAAATGTAAGATTTGTGCTTCCATTTCTTGTTTGATTTCATGATAGTTAAACGTCAACGTTCCACCATTTTTGTAATGACTTGAAGAGAGGAATAGCCCCTTTTCATCCACTAAACTAGGAATTTTTTTCGCATCTGTCACTGGTTTTCCTAAAGTAAAGTTGATATGCAGATTGATTTCAACCGTTGGATCAATTGCTTGGATCAACGTAACTCCAGCTTTAGCTTCAGGCATATTCACCATTAACGAAGTACTCCTAACGATTCCTTCTTCCACACTTTTGGCAATTCCTAAATTAATAGCCTCTGACATTCCTAAGTCATCTGCATTTAAAATAAATTTTCTCATCATTCAGCCTTCCTTTTCACTTACTTCGTTTGAATCAGATGATTTTTATCTGTTAATGAAATCTTGACTTCTGGATAATCAAGTGTGTTTGTTAAAACGACTGCTGTTGTCGTATCGTAATCAGCTAATTGACTGAAATCCACTTGTCCAATGACTTGTCCTGCAGTTACTCGATCACCTTGTTTAACCTGCCAAGAAAAACCTTTTCCATTTAATTCTACTGTATTGAGACCAATATGGATTAATAATTGCTTACCATCATCAGCAGTGAACCCAATCGCATGTTTTGTTTGAGCCACTAGCTCTACAACACCGCTAACAGGTGCATATACCGTACCCTCACTTGGTTTGATTGCAAAACCTTCGCCCATGCTTTTTGAAGAAAATACTGGATCATTGATTTCTGAAATCGGCAAGTACTCTCCATTTAAAGGTGCTACTACTAAGTTAGTAGATGCAACTGGTTCTGCAGAAATTATTTTCTGTTCTTCTTCACTAATTGAGACTGTTTTCATTTGCTTACGCATCCACAAAGCAGTAGCTACTAGCGCCACGAAGAATGACACACCATTCGCTAATAATTGTGCACTAAAATTATTTCCAGGTCCTACAAACATTGAGAATGTAAAAATATTGGCTACTGGGGTAAAAGAATAAGCTTTGGTTTCAAAAAAGCCACTGATTGCGCCGCCAAGTGCTGCAGAAATCGAACCAATAATAAATGGCATTTTATACTTCAAGTTAATCCCATAAATGGCAGGCTCTGTGATCCCAAAAAAGCCTGATAATGAAGCAGAGGCAGCAATTTCTTTATCTTTTCCTTTTCTTAAAAATAGCCACGCGCCAACTACAGCACCAAATTGACCAAATACACCGTTAGAACCAATTGGTAAAATCGTATCTGCACCAGTGTTTTGAATATTGATTAACGCAATTGGTAAAATTCCCCAATGTAAACCAACCATCACTAATAATTGGAACAAGCCACCTAATAATGCACCCGCTAAAATCGGACTAAACGCATACACGCTAAAGTATGCTGTACCAATCAAATTGGCGATTCCATTTCCTAAAGGACCGATCAAAGCAAAGACTGCAATTCCGGTAATGATGATTGTAAAGAAAGGAACAAATACTGTGTGAGTGACTTTAGGCAAAACTTTTTTGACACCACGTTCGATATAGCTTTGTGCCCAAATTGCTAAAATCGTTGGAACAACAGCACCACCATAAGTTTTGAAACTAATCGTTAATCCCAACAATGACGCACTATCTAAAATACTAGCATCTGTTAATGGATAGATCATTGCCGCTGCGATTGCCAACGCTATAAATTGATTTGTCTTAAATCGATTGGCTGCTGTTACTGCGATAAACAAGGGTAATAATGTGAAGACACCAGATGCTAAGATACTTAACAATTGATATAGTCCACTATCTGCCGGCAAAATATTGTACATGGAAAGTGGAATCAAAAATCCTTTTAAAATCCCCGCTGCTGCCAACACACCAATATATGGGGTGAAGATAGCTGAAATTGTCGCAAATAATTCATCGTACCATGTTTGTTTCTCTTTTGGCTCATTTACTTGTTTCTCCGCATCTTCTGGTAATAGTTTCACTAATTCATCAAAGACATCCACCACGTCACTTCCAATTACTACTTGATGTTGTCCACCAGACTCGACATATTGAATCACACCAGGTACTTCTTTGATTTCTTCTTTTTCAACTTTTTGTCCATTGTTTAAATAAAAACGTAGGCGTGTCGCGCAGTGTGTTAGTGATGAAACATTTTCTTTTCCTCCCACTGCTTCTAAAATTGCTTGTGCTCTTTGTCGATCGTCCATTTCTTTTTCCTCCTTAAAAATTGTTCGTAAAAAACAAAAAACCAAAAAAACTAGCCCTCTTCAATCAAAAGAGAGTCGTTTTTTTGGTTATGCCTGGTCGAACCAGTTACACTCAAATTTCACTTATTTTTTTGATGTGGATTAGCAGATAAAGCAAATCTTCTTCGTCCAACGTCCAACCGTAAGACTCCTGCAAATAATGCTCGATTTTCTTTACGCACTGCGCTTCTTGCACATATTGTGCACGCAGTGTTTGATACAATTCATTTTTTCGATACTCAGTTGTCTCATGGTTAAGTTTCCTAGCAATAAAATATTTAAGATGCGTCACAAAACGTAAATAGTAGAATGAATCTTCTGGGAACTCTTTATGAAAATGATACGTAATAATATTGTTCACATCACTGATAATTTTAATGTAAGGATCTACTTTTTCACGCTCACCAAGACTTGCTTGACTATTGATAAAATGTAAGGCGTAGGCGTGTGCTTCTTGTCTAGGAATTTGTTTACCTGTCTCTTCCGCCAAATAATTCACCGCCCAATTTCCCAGCTCAAATTCTTTCGGGAAAAACTTTTCGATTTCAATTCGAAACGGTGCACTTAAAGAAATTCCTTGGTCTAAACGTTGCAACATGTAGTTCGTGTGATCCGCAACATTTAAAAACAAAAGATCTGTCGTTGGTAACTGGAGTTCTTGCTCAGCTTTTTTGACAATTTGATGAGAGTAGTTCATGACTTCTAGCGGAAACTGAGCCAAGTTAATCCCATTTAAATTGGAATCATTTAATTGATATACTTTTTCGACTTCATCTTCTGCAATCGTTTTAGGAAATTTTCCAAAGCCAATTCCCACTTCTGCAACAATAACTTCTTTGCCATCTTTCATCGCTAATGCAAAATTGTTGTTGATACTCTTGATGATCTCCAACTCGCAACCTCCAATCTAAGACAATAAAAAAGCCAACATTAATACACTGCTCCCACAGTCTATTACATGCTGGTTGATGCCTGGTCGGACCAGTAACACGCCTTTTATGTGAACATCATAACGGTAACTTCTTCAAAAGTCAATGATAAATGTAACCGTTTTTCGTTTTTATTACAAATGTTATACAATTTTCCTTATTTTTCTATCGAAAACAAGAAAAATTCTGTTATTACAAATACGCATCACTTATACAAGAGCAAGGGTTGAACCTCCTACTGTTTCTAGTCAGTAAAAAGTTCAACCCTTGCTCTTTTTATTCTTTACTGAAGTAAACGAACAAATTAAGGCAGCCGCAATCAGTTGTTCCTAATTTGTTGCGTTAAGGAAATCATCTCGAGTAATCCTTGCGCCACGTTTGCCCCATTATTTCCAGCTTTTGTGCCTGAACGTTCAATTGCTTGTTCAATTGTTTCTGTCGTCAGAACACCAAACATAACTGGAATTTCTGATGCTAAACCAACTTGTGCCACACCTTTTGCTACTTCATTACTAACCAATTCGTAATGAGTCGTTGCTCCACGAATCACCGCCCCAAGAGTCAACACACCATCATATTGATTCGTTGCAACGATTTTTTTGGTCATAAAGGGAATTTCAAAGGCTCCTGGAACCCAATAAACATCAATATTTTCTTCTTCTACGCCGTGACGAACCAAGCTGTCAATTGCCCCGCTTAGTAGTTTTGATGTAATAAATTCGTTAAATCGTCCAATAACAATCCCAATTTTTTTCGTTTGTCCATGAAAGTTTCCTTCAAAAGTATGCATTGTTTTCTCCATTCTCAAATTGATAATAAGTGATGAAATCTTGTTTTTTTCGTTTGTAGATACGTATAGTTTTCTTTTTCTGGCGGGATCTCAAGCGGCACGCGTTTAACGACCTCAATTCCTTGTTCCATCAACTGTGTCACTTTTTCTGGATTATTCGTCAATAATTCGATTCTCTGAATACCCGTTTTCTTTAACATTTCTACCGCAAATTGGTACGTTCGCTCATCTGGCTCAAATCCTAAAGCAAGATTCGCATCATAAGTATCAATACCTGTTTCTTGTAGTTGATAAGCCAATAATTTATTTTTTAAACCAATGCCTCTGCCTTCTTGACGTAAATAAAGAATAGCGCCTGTTCCTCTTTCCGAAATCATCCTCATAGCTTCATGAAGCTGGTCGCCACAGTCACAACGGTGGGAACCAAATACATCGCCAGTCAAACATTCAGAATGAATACGCACGAGTAAAGGTTCTTCACTCTTTCGCACATCACCTTTTGTTAGCAATAAATGTTCTTCACCAGCGTTGTCCTCAAACAAAGTTAATTCAAAGTCACCATATGCTGTAGGTAGTTGAACAGTTGGTCGTTGCTCTTCCAAATATTGTTTCAACTCTTCGACAGTAATAAGTGGCATCTGCCAGCTATGCGCCAAAACTTTTAGTTGCTCCAAACGTGCCATTGTTCCATCTTCATTTAAAATCTCACATATATAGGCAGCTTCTGATTGATTGGTTAATTTTGCTAAATCAAGTGCAGCTTCCGTGTGTCCTCTTCGCTTCAAGACGCCGCCTTCCTTGCCTATCAACGGAAAAATGTGGCCCGGTTGATGGAACATCGTAGCTTTCGTTGTTGTTTGCCCTAAAGCTTTGATCGTCTTTGCTCGATCGTAAGCAGAAATACCAGTTACCGTTGTTTCATAATCAACACTGATCGTAAATGCTGTACCAAATGGATCGGTATTTTTTTGGACCATCTCCGTTAACTGTAGCTGCTTGGCACGTTGAAGAGTGATTGGCGCACAAATGAGTCCTCGAGCAAATTTAGTCATAAAATTAATTGTTTCTGGTGATACTAAGTTTGCAATCCCAACTAAATCTCCTTCTGCCTCCCGGCTTTCATCATCTGCTACGATAATTAAGTTTCCTTTTCGTAATTCTAGTAAAGCTTCTTCAATTTTTTTATGGTTCATCTCTCTTGTCCTTCTTTCACCACTTAAGAATTCCTTGTGCCTTTACATACTTTCCTAGTAAATCAGTTTCAATGTTGACCAATTGTCCTTGAACCAGTTTTCCTAAATTCGTTTGTTCTTTTGAGTGTGGGATCAAGCTAACCGAAAAGGTCTGCTCGGTCACTGCTGTAACAGTTAAACTAACACCATTGATTGCAATCGATCCTTGCGGAATAATTTCACCTTTAAAAGTACCCGGTAATCCGAAAACAAAAACAAAGGCATTTTCTTGCATTTTTTTTTGTAGCAAGCGAGTCGTTCCATCTACGTGCCCTGTTACCAAGTGTCCTTCTAGTCGTCCGTTATAAGGCAATGCGCGTTCCAAATTGACCGGATCTCCGACTCTCATTTGCGAAAAAGTCGTTCGCTGATACGTTTCTGGCATCATTTCCACACAGAATCGTTGATTGTTGATTGCAATAGCCGTTAGACATGTACCATTGATAGCCATACTGTCTCCAATTCGATAATTGTCTAACAATTGTTCAGACGCTTCGCAAGTAAGTTCGATTGTGTGTCCATGTCGTGTAATCTTAGTCACTTTTCCCTGCTCTTGAATCAATCCAGTAAACATTTTATACTCTGCTCCCCACGATTTTTATTGTGTTGCCTAACGCTTGGATTGTGACATTGTTCAATTCTGTTACTTTTTCAACATGTCGACTAGAGGACATACTCGCAACACTATCACCACCTAAAATTTTAGGTGCAACGTAAGTAATCAGCTCTTCCCAACACGCACTTGCCAAAAAAGCATCATGGATTTTTGCACCACCTTCAACATACACAGATTGGATCAGTCGTTCTCCTAATTTTGTTAATACCTCGGAAATCAAAACTTTCGGCAGATAAATTACCTCAACATGTTTCGGTAATGTCTGACAAATTTCAGACTGTTCTGTAAAAATCAAAACTGGCGCTGTTTCATCTTGAAAAACAGCAAGATTTTCGTGTTCGAACACCCTTCCTCGTCGATCTAAGATTACTCGATAAAACGGAAAATCGTTTATCGCACTTGTTAACTTGGGATTGTCAGTCAAAATAGTTTGACTTCCTACCAAAATTGCTTGGTAATTCGCCCTTTCTTCGCGAACTTTTTTCACCACATATTCACTTGTTAATCTGGTTCGTTGGTTCAATAATGCTAACTTTCCATCTAATGATATTGCTTGTTTTAGCGCAACAAATGGCCGCTTCTTTTCAAAAAAATAATTGTAATGTCTGTTTAAATTTCGAACCTCTTCTTCTAACACACCAACTAAAACATGAATCCCATGATCTCGTAGTTTTTTTATCCCCTGACCAGACACTATAGGATTAGGGTCTACTTGTCCGACTACTACTTGCCTGATTCCAGCAGCAATAATTGCCTCTGTACAAGGTGGTTGTTTTCCGTGATGGTCACAAGGTTCTAGAGTGACATAAATTGTTGAATTGAGTAGTTTTTCGGGAGTATCGCATAAATAATCAATTGCTACTTTTTCTGCATGCGCATCGCCATATGCTAAATGTGCGCCGACTGCTAGGACTTGATTGCCTTTCACAATGACTGCACCGACTAAAGGGTTCGTAAATGTTTTCCCACGCCCTTTTTCCGCTGCTAGAATCGCTTTTTTCATAAATCGTTCATGCAAATGAATTCCTCCTTTCCAAACAAAAAAGCCCCGTATAATTACACGAGGCTTATAGTCAAAATAAACTCAAAGAAGCACGACAAAAAAAGGGTCACTTTTCCCGTCATTTTTTCGATAAGTTTTTCTTCTCCCATCCAGACTTTAACTGTCGGTTCTAGATTTTCACTAGATCAACCGCAAACTATTGCGGGTCACGGACTTCAAGTTAGACTTGTCACCGTCGGTCGGGAATTACACCCTGCCCCGAAGAAACATATTCAATTAACAAAAAAAGCATAACGTTCAAAAAAAAGAATGTCAACTGCTTTTTTCTTTCGCTTGATTCGCGACTTGCTTCAATCCATCGGAAAATGTTTGTGTCGCTTACGGTAATTCAATGGTGTGATTCCCTTGATTTTTTTGAATGAACGTACAAAGTAACTGGCCTCAACATAACCTAATTGATCGCTAATTTCGCTGATTGTTAAATCTGTTGTCCTCAATAATTGTTCCGCCCAATAGATTTTTAATTTCGCATAAATTTGACTGAAAGGTTCTCCAAACTCTTCTTTCAACTGTCGACTTAAGTAGCTTGGACTCAAATTCGTTACATCGGCTAACATATTTAGATCAACATGACTTCCTTTATTAGCAAAAATCAGATCAATTGCAGGTTGCAGCATTTTATTTTTGGCTAGATACCTATCTTTTTCTGTCCCTAATTGGTTTTCCAATAAAGATTGACGAATGTCTGCTTGCACTGTTTTTAAATCAACTGATTGATCCGGTACTTCTGCTTTTTTTGAAATGCGGAGTGTCTGCTTATACGCTTTGATTAAATAATCTTTTTTGATTGCTTCCGTTACGATGTATTCGCTTAAACTTTCTAACATTACAGCCGTTCTCTGCAAATCAGCCAAGGTAAACTTGGGATATTGTTCAAATAATTCGTGGTGTTCTTCTTTAAATGCTTCCAATTTTTCTTGGTCTTCTACTTGTAAAACTTGTTCTAACTTTTCTTGTCCATCTATTAGCAGAACTTCTCCAGCCATGATTGCACCAACATATTGATTATCAACCATAATTGGGATTGCCATATCAACAATATTAAAATGGCAACGGTAAATAAACGGCTCTCCTGTTCGAACAGCTTCCAGACCTCCTCTTGAATCACATTTTTCACAATAAACAGCCAATTCAGGGTGATTACGTACTAACTGGCAAAAAGGTTGAACTTGGCTGTGTTTCGTAATTGGTCTACCCCGATAATCTACTAAAATAATGGCCAAATGTGTAGCGAGGGCTAGACTTTCTTGAACTTTTTCCCATTTATCTAAATCTAAAACTTGTTCGATATCAAATAAAGTTGTGCTCATTTTCTCACCTCTAGTTAGTAGTATAGGACGATTTTCTAAAAATGACAAAATAATCCTATTTCACAAAATACTTCAACACATTCTCGAAAGAAAGCGGTATCAAAGTTCAATGATTCTTTGATGATAACGCTTTATGCTATAATAGTAAACGATAACAAGGAGGAACTACTGATGAGAAAAGCACTAATTTTACCAACCAAATATGTACAAGGTGAAGATGAATTACTGAACTTAGGTTACTTCGTATCGACTTTTGGGTCTTCTGCATTACTGATTGCAAACCCGGCTGATGTGGATCGTATTCGACCACAACTAGATGCTACCGCAGAGAAATTTGGTGTATCATTTATTGAAGGCGGTTTCAGTGGTGAAGTCACTCGAGCAGAAACAAAACGATTGCAACAAGTAGCTAAAGAACAACACACTGATTGCATTATTGGTTTAGGTGGCGGAAAAGCGATTGATGCTTCAAAAGTTGTAGCTGAGGGTGAAAAATTAATTATTGTTCCAACAATTGCAGCACAAGATGCGCCAACCTCTCACTCGGCTGTTTTGTACCATGAAGACGGTTCATTTGACGACTATGCTTACTTTAAACAAAGTCCAAGCGTTGTCTTAGTGGATACAAAAGTGGTGGCAAAAGCACCTACTCGTTTCTTGGTTGCTGGTATGGGTGACGCATTATCAACTTATTTTGAAGCACGTGCAACGCATGATTCTTATTCCCGCGTTAACGCAAGTTTGCCAATGGGTTCAAGAGAAGGCTTAACTCCTCCGGCTAGTGGCACTTATGCTGCCTTAGCGATGGCAAAATTATGTTGGGAACATTTACAAGAAGACGGCTTGAATGCAAAAATTGCTTGTGATGCGAATTTAGTGACTGAATCATTGAGTAAAATTGTCGAAACAAATATTTTGTTATCTGGTTTAGGATTTGAAAGTGGTGGTTTAGCTGCGGCTCATGCCATTCATAACGGAATGACTGTTTTACCTGGTGCACATAGTTACCTTCATGGTGAAAAAGTTGCTTTTGCAACCTTAACTCAGTTAGTTCTGGAAGATGCAAAAACGGAAGAAATGAATGACGTCATGGACTTCATGGCTTCTGTTGGATTGCCATTGACGCTAGCTGATCTAGGTGTGGATCACATTACTTATGAAGAAGCACTTGAAGTAGCAAAAATCGCTTGCATTCCTGAAGAATCCATTCATTCAATGCCGTTCCCAATTGTTGTCGAAGATGTCGCAAACGCTCTAATCGTCGCTGATCGAATTGGACAAGCCTACAAAGATAGAATGCGTAACTAAAAAGGAGTTTTTTGGAATGAAAAAAAGTATCTTACTCGTTTCTCATAGTCAAATGATTACAGATGGGCTCAAAGAAATGATTGAGCAAATGGGCAAAAGTGAGAATGTCGTGCTCTTTTCCCTAGGTGGAACTTCTGACGGAGAATTAGGTAGCGATCCAACCAAAATTGTAGATGCAATCAATGAAGCAACTGATAGTGATATCTTTTTTGTCTTCGCTGATCTTGGCAGTGCTGTCTTAAGTGCTGAACTTGCATATGATTTATTAGAACCAGAACAACAAGAAAAATATGTGTTAGTTGATGCCCCCTTAGTTGAAGGAGCATTCGCAGCTGGAATCACAGCAAGTGTTTCTGACGATCCCGACCATATTGTCAATGAAGCAAAGCAGGCAGCAAAGAAAGGTTGGAAATAAAATGAAGAAAATCATTAATGAACCACAAAACATTATCGAAGAAATGCTTGAAGGAATGGTAAAAAGTTATTCAACACTTGTTCATCGCGTCGATGATTCCAGAGTAATTGCTAAAAATCAAACAGAGAATGCACAAGTCGGATTAGTTTCTGGTGGCGGAAGCGGGCATGAGCCTGCACATGCTGGTTTTGTCGGTGACGGAATGTTAAGTGCAGCGGTTTTAGGTGATGTCTTCACTTCTCCTACACCAGATCAAATCGAACGCGCTATCGAAGCAACCAACCAAGGCAAAGGTGTTTTATTGATTGTTAAAAATTATACTGGTGACATCTTGAACTTTGAAATGGCAAAAGACTTAGCCGAAATGAACGACATTCCAACAGAAATCGTTGTTGTTGATGACGATATTGCTGTAGAAGACAGCACTTATACCGCTGGAAAGCGTGGTGTTGCCGGAACAGTTCTTGTTCATAAAATCTTAGGTGACGCTGCACGAAGTGGCGCTTCTTTAGCAGAATTAAAAGAGCTCGGTGAAAAGGTTATCCAAGCAACCAAAACGATTGGCGTTGCTTTAGCAGCGGCAACTGTCCCTGAAGTTGGGAAACCTGGTTTTACTTTAGCAGAAGATGAAATCGAATTCGGCGTTGGTATTCATGGAGAGCCAGGATATCGTCGCGAAAAATTACAACCTTCAAAACAATTAGCACAAGAATTAGTTGAAAAATTAGTTCAGGCTTATCCAGAAACGCCAAAAAAAGTTGGTGTCTTGGTCAATGGTATGGGTGGCACTCCTTTAATGGAACAATTTGTCTTTATAAATGATGTGTTAACTTTACTTGCGGCTAAAGATATTGACGTTGATTTCCACAAGGTTGGGAACTATATGACCTCTATTGATATGCAAGGTCTTTCTCTGACATTGATTGATTTGACAACAACGGAATGGACAAAAGCTTTAACCAGTCCAGTTGCAACCATCTCATGGGGCTAATTTAAGAAAATGATTGACTAAAGGAGAATGACAATGGATTTAACAGTAGAAAAAGTACAAGCATGGTTGAATGATTTTTCTCAAGAAATCGAAAAAAATAAACACATGCTCAGTGAATTAGATACGCCAATTGGTGATGGTGACCATGGAAACAATATGGCTCGTGGCATGGCAGCTTATCAAGAAGCATTTGCTGCACAACAACCGAAAACTATTACTGATACATTTAAGATCTTAGCCATGTCTTTGATTTCAAAAGTAGGTGGGGCTTCCGGTCCATTGTATGGTACAGCATTCATGAATTTTGCCAAAGCAACAAAAGAAGTTACTGCCATTACAAATGAAGAACAGCTAGGTGAACTTATACAAGAAGGATTGAACGGGATCCAATTACGTGGAAAAGCCAATGTAGACGATAAAACAATGGTCGATGTTTGGGCTCCTGTAGCTGAAATACTCAAAAAAAATCAACCCTTAACAACAGAAGAAATCACATCTGCCAAAGAACATACAAAAGAGTTACAAGCCAAAAAAGGACGCGCTTCTTACTTGGGTGAGCGTTCTATTGGCCATATTGATCCGGGTGCTGCTTCCAGCGCTATTTTGTTCCAAACGTTATTACCTTATCTTAACTAGAAAGAAGCAACTGACATGAAAACAAATTATGATTTTATGATGCCTAGCGTCAATTTCTTTGGTCCTGGGGTCATTGCCAAAATTGGTGAACGTGCAAAATTGTTAGGCATAAACAATATTTTGATTGTAACTGATTCTTTTTTACATCATTTAGAAGATGGACCTGTCAAACAAACCGAAGAAAGCTTACGATTAGCTGGGATTTCTTATACTATTTTTGACGGTGTCGAGCCAAATCCTAAAATTCGTAACGTTCAAGCCGGAGCTGCGATGTATCAAGAAAATAATTGTGATAGTATCATCACTGTTGGTGGTGGTTCTGCCCATGATTGTGGTAAAGGAATTGGGATTGCCCTGACAAATGGTGAAGATCTTGCAAAATTAGCTGGAATCGAAACGTTGACCCAACCATTACCACCACTGATGGCCGTGAATACCACCGCTGGAACAGCTTCTGAAATTACACGACATGCCGTGCTAACAAACGAAGATACACATTTGAAATTTGTCATTGTTTCGTGGCGAAATGTACCTTTAGTTTCTTTCAATGATCCATTGTTGATGCTTGATGTTCCAAGTAAATTGACAGCAGCTACTGGAATGGACGCTTTGTGTCACTGTGTAGAATCTTACGTTTCAGAAAATCGTAATCCAATTACAGATGCTCAAGCAATTCAAGGAATGAAATTGATTGGCCAATATTTACGTCGAGCGGTTGCGAATGGTCATGATGTTGAAGCACGTACCAATATGGCTTATGCTTCTTTACTTGCCGGAATGGCATTCAACAATGCCGACCTAGGTTACGTTCATGCGATGGCACATCAATTAGGTGGTCAATATGATGCCCCACATGGCGTTTGCTGCGCTGTGTTAATGCCGACTGTTGAACGTTGGAATATGATTGCTAGTCCAGAACGCTTTGCTGATATTGCTACTTTCTTAGGAGAAAACATTACTGGATTATCTCCAATGGAAGCAGCTGAAAAGGGAATTCATGCACTCGAAAGAATTTCTGAAGATGTTGGTATCCCAACAAATATCAAATCAATTGGGGCAGACCCAAAAGATTTTGAATTGATGGCTGAAAATGCGTTAAAAGACGGCAACGCCTTTTCAAATCCACGCAAAGGTACAAAGTCAGACATCGTTGAATTATTCACCCGTTCTTACGAAGCCTAATTTTTACTTAACAGAGAAAAAAGGATGAAGCAAAACGAAATAACGTTTTGCCTCATCCTTTTTCGTGCATAAAATTGATTAATTCAAAACAACTTTTTCTAACAATTCACCAGATTGATGCGTGCCATCCAACCTTTTTTCACCATGAAGTGTCACTACGCGCTCCATGTTCAAGATGATGACCATGACTATTGTTGATTTTTTTTGCGTGCGAATATAATCTAAATCCATCTTTGCAATTTTTGTTTTACTTGAAACTTTATCTCCAGCTTGAACAAATAGCTCAAATCCTTCGCCATTCAACGAAACTGTGTCGATTCCCATATGAACCAAAATTTCCACGCCATTAGTTGTTTTGATTCCAATCGCATGTTTAGAAGGAAAAATTGTGGTAACAACTCCGGATACGGGCGCATAAATTTCACCATTGATTGGCTCAATAGCAAATCCATCTCCCATCATTTTTGTCGAGAATACTTCATCGGGAACATCCTCTAAAGGTACATAAGCACCTTGGGCTACCGCATGTAAATCAACTTCATTGGTTACAAAATCTTCTGTTTCTTCTTTTGGTACAAGTAGATATGTCACTAGAAACGAAGAAACTAAAGCAATCAAAATACCTAGCACTGCAAAAATAAAATATTGCCCAATGTAGGCCGGCAAACTAAAAATACTCGACAAAATATAACCATAAATTCTAACCCCAAAAAAGCTAATGAACGCTGAAGCTAAGGCACTACCAATCGTAGCCGCAGCAAAAGCTTTCTTATACTTCGATAAAATACCAAATAGCGCTGGTTCAGTGATTCCTAAAATACCTGAAATTGCTGAAGATAAGACAATTGTTTTTTCTTCTTTTGTCGTTACCTTGGTATAAATTGCTGCAGTTGCACCAGTGATTGCCATGTTCGCCATAAACATCATTGGCATTAACATATCATAGCCTTGATTTGCAAAATTTTGTAACGCAATCGGGGTCATTGCATGATGAAGCCCCGTAAATATCGCGATTGGGCGAATTGCGCCAACGACAATTCCAGCTAAGATCGGTGATATTGCAAATAGCCCTTCTACCCCACTTGCCAATAAGTTTCCTAGAAAAATACTGATGGGTCCAATGACCGTTAACGAAAGTATTCCTGCAATAAATAATGATAATGTTGGCGTGAAAACAGTTCGTAACACTTGCGGTAGAACTTTGTCGACCCAACGATAAATATAGCTTAATGCTAATACGGCAAAAATAATTGGAATAACTGTTCCAGCATAATTAAATACAGGAACTGGAACTAAGCCAAATAATAAGAATTGAGAGACTTCTCCTTGTGCAACAGCTGCCGTCATAGTTGGAAATTGCATAGCTGCTGCAATCGCAATTGCTAAATACTGATTCGTTTGAAAAATTTTCGCAGCAGATGCTGCTACAAAAAATGGTAAGAAAGTAAACACACCGCTTGCAATCATATCAATAACCAAATAGGAATCTGTTTGATTTGAAAGTACATTCAATGCTACCAATCCAGCCATCAGTCCCTTGATCATCCCAGCACCAGCAATCGCCGGCACCAGCGGACCAAAAACTCCAGAAACCGTATCCATAAACAATGATACAAGTCCCTTCTTTTCACCTGAATCAACTATCCGTGTTTCCTCCAACCCTAATTCCTTTGCCAATGGAAGAAAATAGTCTGCGACATCCGTTCCAATAACTACTTGTAGTTGGTCGCTCTGATACTTTGTCCCAACCACATGTGGAATTTTTTCTAACGCCTCATAATCAACTGCTTCAACTTTTTTTAAGTTAAATCGTAAGCGTGTCATACAGTGCCAAGCATTATTAACATTCTCTTTTCCACCAACAGCTTCAATGATTGCTTGTGAAGTTTCTTTATGATTCATTTCTCGCTCCTCCTTGTTTGCGTTTACACGAGCTATATTAGCATGGAGACATCTCGTTGTAAAACCAGTCCTATTATACAAACAACTAACAAAAAACTTTATTTAACAATATTCCCAAACAAAAAAAATGATAATTGGACTGATTTTTAAAGCTATACGACCTTTTTTTTAGGCCAAATTGACAGCGCTATAAATGACATGTTTTACTAACTACGAAGCACAAGATTATTTTCTATAGGAGTGAATATAATGACACCAACAATTATTACGAACATAAAAAGTTTTGCGATCAAACCAGATCGGCATAATTTATTAGTGGTCAAAGTTGAAACAAATAAGGGCGTTTTTGGCTTAGGTTGTGGTACTTTTCAGTTCCGCCCACTAGCTGTCAAAACTGTTGTGGATGACTACCTCAAACCTCTGCTTATAGGGCGAGATGCAAATCAAATTGAAGATCTTTGGCAAATGATGAACGTTAATTCTTATTGGCGAAACGGTCCAATTACTAATAATGCAATTTCAGGCGTTGACATGGCTTTATGGGATATCAAAGCAAAGTTAGCAGATATGCCACTCTATCAACTACTAGGCGGAAAAGCACGCACCGCAATTCCCGCATATACACATGCAGTTGCTGATAATATTGACGATTTATTCAGTGAAATTGATCGTTTCTTGTCTGAGGGATACCAGTATATTCGTTGCCAATTAGGTTTTTATGGAGGTAATCCAAAAAATTTGCAAACACCTGAAAATCCAATCGCTGGTTCTTATTTCAATCAAGAAGAATACATGGATACCACACTAAAAATGTTTGCTACCATTCAACAAAAATATGGTCATCAATTTCAGATGCTTCATGATGTTCATGAACGTCTTCATCCAAATCAGGCGATTCGTTTTGCAAAGGCTGCTGAACCTTATCATTTATTTTTCCTAGAAGACCTTTTGCCTCCTAATCAAAATGAATGGCTTACACAACTCAGAAATCAAGCTTCTACACCTATTGCTACTGGGGAACTATTTAATAATCCAATGGAGTGGCAAGAACTTGTACGAAATCGAATGATCGACTATCTGCGTGCACACGTTTCTCAGATTGGTGGAATTACACCTGCACTAAAATTAGCTCATTTTTGTGATGCAATGGGAATTCGTATTGCTTGGCATACTCCGTCAGATATCACACCAATTGGCTTAGCTGTAAATACACATTTAAATATTCATCTTCATAATGCTGCTATCCAAGAAAATATTGATGTGCCAAAAAATACACAACAGCTTTTTGGGCATATTCCTCAACCTAAAAATGGTTTCTTCTATCCAATTGAAGAAGTCGGCATTGGTGTTACATTTAATGAAGAACTAGCGGCTGAATTTCCGGTTGTTTATCGACCGCATGAATGGACACAAAGTAGGACGCCAGATGGGGCAATTGTTACGCCGTGAGAAAGGTTGTGAGAGAAGTGCTTAGCTCCAATAAATAAGAAAAAATTACCAGAAATTGCTTCCCAAATTTTTGAGTAATTTAGGCTTATTTGGAAGGAGTTACTTCTTGAACACCGAGGAAAAGGCTGTGGCGCAAAGCGTTTAGCTTCAAGCAATAAGAATGCTTTTCTAAAAATAGTTTTCCATATTTTAAGAAAAGAGGACTTATTGCCGAAGGAGCTGCTTTGGGAACACCGTGAATAAGGTTGTGGCGCAAAGCGTTTAGCTTCAAGCAATAAGAATGCTTTTCTAAAAATAGTTTTCCATATTTTAAGAAAAGAGGACTTATTGCCGAAGGAGCTGCTTTGGGAACACCGTGAATAAGGTTGTGGCGCAAAGCGTTTAGCTTCAAGCAATAAGAATGCTTTTCTAAAAATAGTTTTCCATATTTTAAGAAAAGAGGACTTATTGCCGAAGGAGCTGCTTTGGGAACACCGTGAATAAGGTTGCAGCATAAAGCGGTTAGATTTGAAAAAAACAAGTACCAACAAAAAAATTCAAGATATACACTAAGAGGCAAAGACAATTCAACTGATTGTCCTTGCCTCTTTCTCATTAGCTCATCAATCAATTCTTGATTGATGAATCATTCGATCAAATGGACGAATATAGGTAACCGAGTAATCAATAGCTGTAATCTCACTGTATTCAAAAATCCGACCATCAGCCAATAAAGCTCGATTTTTGATTTGCATTGCTGGTGTTCCTCTTCTAACCATTAAAACTTCTGATTGTGCCTTTGTTAAAGTCACTGGCGTGTAGTTACTAATATAATGTGAAATTCGGTACCCTTCTTTTTCAACAAAGCGTTGAATCGAATGTTCGACTACTTCTTTTGTTACTTTAGGGAACAATTTAACTGGCAACAATGATTTTTCTAGTTGCTCAATTTTATAGTTCACTAATCGAATTCGCGAAAATGACCAGATTTCTTCTCCAACTTCTAATTGAAATAGTTGACACTCTTCACTACTTGCTAAACGTTTTTCTAACGTCAACATTTTAGACTCTATTCGATCATAAGGCGTGCGTGTCAAAGAATTAAATATCAATGGGTTCTTAACCCATTTTTCGTGAACAAAGATTCCTGACCCTTGAACGACGCGCACAATTCCAATCTCCTCTAAGCTTTTGATTGCTTGTTGAATCGTAAAACGAGATACTTGGTATTTTTGTGCGAGTGTTCGTTGGGCAGGCAACTTACCATCCTTGAACTCTTCTTGATAAATTTTACTCAGCAAATCTTGAACAATAAATTCCTTTTTTTTCATAAAAAAACTCCTCATCTATAAATGATGACAACTCATGATAAGCAGACCTATCTTTCATTTTTCCCAGTTATTTCTTCTAGTATAGCAAATATTCACACGTTTTATTATTCATCAAAAAAAGGCTACGACAAAAGTCGCAACCTTTTTTAGTTACATGAGTTGATTCAAAGTGACTCTTCTATATAGATATAACTTACATTTACTACAAAGCATTGGAAGTTACTTTGAGTGCCTGCTCATTATCTAGTCGGAGCTAAATGTTTTGCGCCACAGCCTCTATTTACGGTGTTCAAGAAGTAACTCCTTCAAAATAAGTCTAACTTTCACAAAAATTTGAAAAGCAATTTCTGAAAATTTATTCTTATTTTTTGGAGCTAGGCACTTCTTTCACAACCTCTATCCACGGTGTTCCCAAAGCAACTTCTTCGGCAATAAGTCCTCTTTTCTTAAAATATGGAAAACTATTTTTAGAAAAGCATTCTTATTGCTTGAAGCTAAACGCTTTGCGCCACAACCTTATTCACGGTGTTCCCAAAGCAACTTCTCGAAATAACTCACAACTGGTCAAAAATATGAAAAACTATTTTTGGCAGTTGCTCTTTATTCTTTCGAAGCGAACCACTTTGCGCCACAACCTCTATTTACTCGTTACCGTCCCAATAATTTCGTTCACTTCACCATCTTGGCCAGTTGTTACTGAGAATGTATCGATTTTATCTGGATTTGTAAAGACAACGATCATGTCAGCTTCTTTACCACTTGCCTTCAAACTTGCTAGATTGACTTTTGCAAGCATTTGTCCACGTCCCACTTGTTGTCCTTCTTTAACAAAGACAGTGAATGGTTCACCATTTAATTGAACAGTATCGATTCCCATGTGAACTAAGACTTCAATTCCAGAGTCAGTTACTAAACCAATCGCATGTTTTGTAGGAAAGACACTTGTCACTTTCCCAGCAACTGGCGCAAAAATTTCGCCTGATTCAGGAATAACTGCAAAACCGTCACCCATCATTTTTTGTGAGAACACTTCGTCACCGACTTCAGTGATTGGAATCACTTTCCCAGTAGCTACAGCATATACATCTTGTGTTTGTGGTCCTTCTGGTTTGCTGATTTCTTCGGTAACTACTACTGTCCCAGCTGATTGGCTGACAGGACTTCCATGTAATTTACTCATTTCATCTGCTACAAATTGAACCTCTGTTCCAACAATAACTTGGATATTTTGATCATCAATTACTTTCAATCCCGGAACACCAGTTGCTTTGATTTTTGATTGATCAACTTGTTTTGTATCTTTCACTTGTAAACGAAGACGTGTTGTACAGTTATCAATTGATGTCACATTGCTTGCTCCACCAAGAGCCGCATAGATGCTATCTGCTAAAGCAGAAAACTTATCGTTACCAGTTGCTAAATCAGGCGTTTCTTCACCTGTACCTTCTTCGCGGCCTGGTGTCATCAAGTTAAATTTCTTGATAACAAACATAAAGGTAACATAGTAAACGACAGCCATAACCAAACCTAGTAAAATCAACATGTATGGTTTATTCGCAATTGGTACGCGTAAACTCAAGAAGAAATCAATAAAACCAGCACTAAAGTTAAATCCTGCTGTCCAATGGAAAAGTGCTGCTACAAACATTGAAATACCTGTTAAAGCTGCATGAACAACATACAGTGGCCAAGCAACAAACATAAATGAAAATTCTAGTGGTTCAGTAACACCAGTAAAGAATGAAGCAAATGCAGCTGCTAACATCAATGAAGCTGTTTGTTTTTTCTTCTCTGGACGAGCACATTGATAAATGGCTAACGCACCTGCTGGTAATCCAAACATCATTACTGGGAAGAACCCAGCTTGATACATTCCTGTAATTCCTTTTGTTCCTTCACTTGCCCAGAATTTACCAATATCATCAATTCCTGCAAGGTTGAACCAGAACACATTGTTCAACGCATGATGCAAACCTGTTGGGATCAATAGACGGTTAAAGAAACCATATAGTCCAGCACCGACTGCTCCCATTCCAGAAATCAATTCACCAAATGAAACAAGCGTATTGTAAACTGGTGGCCAAATAAAAATCAATAATGCCGAAATCAAAGTCATTACACCAGCAGTTACAATGGGAACTGCGCGCTTCCCGCTAAAGAAAGATAAAGCCATTGGCAATTTTACTTTACTAAAACGATTGTACATTGCTGCGGCAACTAGCCCAGCCAAAATCCCAATAAAGACATTTTTGTTGTTAATTGCGCCAAACGCAATGTTTACTTGTTCAACATCAACTTTTGTGAACAATGCAACTGATGCACTACTTACCAAAGTCATCGGTGTCAAGAAAGCAACCAACCCTGCCAAAGCTGAAGAACCATCTTTGTCTTTCGACATTCCTAATGCCAAGCCGACCGCGAACAACAATCCTAAATTATCTAAAATCGTACTACCAGCTTTAATTAAAAAAGCCGCCAAAATATTATTGCCACCCCAACCACTTGGGTCAATCCAATAACCAATCCCCATGAACAAAGCTGCTACAGGTAATGTTGCAACTGGCAACATCAATGAGCGACCCATTCTTTGCATATAAGCTTTCATCTTTTTCTCTCCCTAATTTTTAATCACAAACAGCGCTACGTAAGCGTTCAATGTGGATTGCTAAGTATCCCATTTCCTCACTCGTAATCGACATTTGATATTGTTTAAGTAATAAAACACGAATTTTTTTCGTCATTTCATAACTTGCTATATATTTTTTCTTGACCATTTTTAAAATATCTTCATCCAAAACAGCGTACTGCTGGTTCTTATAACGTTGTAATAATAATCTCAAGTGATTTGCTAAACGCGTGTAGCTCAAAGACATCTCTTGAGTATGCAAATCAACCTCAAGCTCTGCTTCGATTAAACGAATCACATCTGAAATAATTGTCACCTCTCGAATACTTCGATGATTGTTCAATTGATTTCTGCGACTCGAATGAATATGAATGGCAATATAGCCTGCCTGATCGTAAGTAAATGGCACATCTAACGTTTTCGTCAAATGTTCTACTGCCCATTGTGCAATTTGAAATTCTTCAGCGTACAAAACTTCGATTTCTCGTAATAGTTTGTTACGAATCACGATACCATTTTTCATATTTTCGGCAGCAAATGCGATATGGTCTGTTAATGCAATCAAAATATGTTCATTCAACGGCTCCATTAAAATCGTTTCTGCATGCTGAATGATTTCCTCAGCTGCAAATAAATATTTTTCATCAATTTGATTCAATAAGTTTTGCAAACGAAGTTGTCCTTCCGGTTCCATGACAAAGAGGCGCTCGATGTCCTTCATAAAAATAAGGTCATTTCGTTTCTTCTCAAAGCTGATCCCTTTTCCAATTGCAACTTTTTCTTGTCCGTCATCGTCTACCAACACAGCATTCTGATTAAAGATTTTTTTGATTTTCATAATGAGTTCCTTTTCTGCAGAAATAGGTTTTTGATTTCACAACTAACAATCATTTTCCAGAAATTTTTTGGCCTAAAGAATTTCCAGACAAAAGAAAAGCATGGAAAAATCACCTGGAAAATTGCTCTCCCACGTCATCTTTCCATGCCTAGTATGATCTAGTCACATGAAATCAATATTGTTAACAATTAAATTGTATAGACCAAATAGTATTTTGTCAACCGCTTTCTTTATTTTTTTATTTTTTGCGTTTGACAGTTGCTTTAACTTAACTCTGGCCAGAACTCTTTGTTTGCTTCGTGAAGCTCATCTAAAACTTTTTTACCCACTGTATAGTTAGGAATTGTTTTATTTAACATAACTGCTTCTAATGCTGTTTGATACGACCCTGACAAAGCTGCATCGACTGTCATTTTTTCGTAAGCTTTTTGCATCTCCATCAGTCCTTTTTGGAAAGTTGGTATGTGTCCGACGGTAATTGTTTCTGCCCCCATACTTCCCACATATGCTGGAACTTCGATTACTGCTTCTGGATCAAAATTTGCGATTGAGCCCTGATTTTTTTTGTTGACCGTAAAGCGTTCGCGTGTATTGTGGATAATCGCATAGGCAATATCCACAATATAATTTCCGTGGACACCCGCGTGTAAGCTTGAATCTTTGGCACTGCCATTAGCAATCACACGCCGACATTCTTCGTAAATTCGTTTTTCACGACCTTGCATTACGTAATCGCCACGAGTAAATGAAGGATCATCATGCACAATCATTTCGTCTGGTGTTAAATAATACTGCAAGTAGCAATTTGGGAAATATTCTGGGAACCGTTTGAATAAACTAATCATCTGACGATAGGTATCGATCCAATATTGATCTTCTTTCGTTTCATCATTTGATTGTAATAATGTATCGATTTTACCAGAAAGAACGTCTTCTCTTAAGATTGGTAAAAGGTCTGTTCCTGTCTCATCAATAATATTCGTCCACCAACCAAAGTGATTCATTCCAAAATATTTAAAGGTTAAGTCACGTAAATCTTTATTGAAATATTTAGCTATCGCACCTTCAATTGAAATCGGCATATCACAAATACACAATACATTTGCATCAGGAAATTCTCGATAGATTGCTTCTGACAAAATGGCTTCTGGATTTGTGTAATTGAGAATCCACGCCTTTGGACAAATTTCTTTTACCTTTCGAATAATTTCTAACACTGCTGGAATCACACGCATAGCAAATGAAAATCCACCTAGTCCACAAGTTTCTTGCCCAACAACACCATTGTTAAGACAAATTTTTTCATCAATTGCACGTTGTTTGTTCAAGCCTGGTCTAATTTGCATGAATAAGAAATCAGCATCAACTAATGCTTCATCAATGTTTGTTGTATAACTAACTGCCACTTTTGAACCTAGTTCTTGATAGTACATTTTCGTATATTGGCCAAGTAGTGACACTCTTTCTTCATCAATATCATATAAAACTAATTCACTTAGATTCAATTCTTCTGCACGTTTTCGTAAAACTTCTAAAATTCCTGGTGACTGTGTTGATCCTCCACCAATCATTACAAATTTATTTCCCACTGTTGTTTTCCTCCATTTATCTTAATTATTCATTTCTTTTAGATGAGTCAGATACGCTTCTACTTTTTCCCGTTCTTCTTCTACACCCATCCCAATAATAATCTGGATATGCTTTCCTTTATCCACAATACCTGACGCCTTCACTTTTTGTTTCAGTAAGTCGATGTCAACTTTTTGTTCATCTTTTACATCTACTCGTAGACGCGTATAGCAGTTAACGATGCTTTCAATATTTTCCGCACCGCCTAAACCAGCAACAATTGTTTGTGTTTGCGGCTCAAATTCACTATCGATACCTGTTGTAACAACTGTTTCATCAAGTGCCGCAAGTTGAGCTTCACTTTTCTCGCGTCCTAAAGTCGGAATATCTAAACGAACAATCAATTGCTTAAATACGACATATTCTAAGACAGCCGTTGCAAGAAACATAATTGGAATCAAGTACTGATGACCTAGCCGACTTGGAAATGCAAAGCT
Source organism: Enterococcus thailandicus (assembly GCF_001886265.1). GTDB lineage: Bacteria > Bacillota > Bacilli > Lactobacillales > Enterococcaceae > Enterococcus_B > Enterococcus_B thailandicus. The sequence continues at coordinate 50,897 of NZ_JXLE01000004.1, read as the reverse complement.
GTTGATAATCATATTGATGCCTGTATCAAATTGGATATTGATACCCACTAAATTTGTAAAGAATAAGCTTAGTCCGTAAACAACTGAATGTGCTAACCATAAAACAGGTGACAAGAATAAAAATAAAAATTCTAATGGTTCAGTCACACCCGCTAAAAATGCCGTTGTAACCATTGGAATTAAAATAGCCGCAACTTTTTTACGATTCTCGATTCTAGCTATTTTCCAAATAGCAAAAGCAATCCCAATAGGCAATGAAATCGAACCAAAATTAGATAGATAACCAATAGATGGATGCATTGATGTGATTTGACTAGCATTCCCCAATTCCGCCAGCCAAATATTGTAAGCTCCTTCATAAACTTGACCTGCAATTTCGGCGCTTCCCCCTAATGGTGTATAAAAAATCGGCATCCATAAGAAATGATGTAATCCAAGTGGTAGCAATAAACGATTTAAGAAACCATAAAAGAAAAATCCGGCTGAGCCAGCAGTTGTTGTTGCCTTAACTAAGCTTTCAACACCGAAATTAATCATTGGCCAAACATAAGTAATACCCATTGCAAACAAAATCGTAACAAAGACAATCAATAAGTAAACAGACTTTGTCCCAGAGTAAGGTGAAAGATACCGGTGCAACTTAATCTCACCAAATCGATTCACCATCCAGCCAACCATCACTCCTAATGAGATTCCTAAAAAGACCCCCATGTCTGTGACTTGAATCCCGAAGACCATTCCTTGACCAGTTCCATAAAGACCTTGTTCACCTGCGGTTGCTAAACGATCAGTTATTGTTAACCATGAATTATTTGCGTATAAGAAAAGCAAGTAAGTAATAATTCCTAAAATGGCGGCATCCGTTTTGAACTTTGGTTTTGCCAAAGCTGCAGCAATCCCCACACAAAAAATCGCACTTAGCTGTCCAATCATACCTGAAGACAAAATATTAAATACAAAATTCCCGACATCTTTGGTGAAAGTTGGCATCATCTCAAGTTTTAAGATTGCACAGACAGACAAAATAATCCCTGTAACAGCCATGAACATCACTGGTTGGATAATTGCTTTAGAAAAAACACTAGCCGACTTCATAACTTTCTCTTTCATTCTATTTCTCCTTTTTTAGTTTGGCTTTATGCTACTAAGCTACTTGCTAATGATTGACAATCAAGTGACCTGCTGAGATCTCTTGATAATTACACAACGTGATCTCTTGCTCATCCAATAAATTTTTTAATTGTTCAGCACACAAAATGGCAACTTCTTTGGTTCGTTGAAGATGAAAACTTGAGCCAAAGTATAACGACTCATCAACAAATGCTGGATGAACCATCAATTCAGTCACCTCATCATCTTCTACTTGTTCCACTACTGATTGGATCTCGGCCAAACAAGCAGCCATATTTTCAGCAAATGATTGATTCAAATCACGAATCGAAGGATAATTCATCAAATCAAGAAATCCACTGATATTTTTTTGATAAGGTAAGTTGATTTGTTTTTCCAAATCAAATGCGTTTCGAAAGCATAGCTGGTATTTTTCAGCAATTCGTTGCGTAATCGCTAAATTTTCTGGGAATGTATGCACATGATGATGGCTATCTAAATGGGTTAGTTTCAACCCATTTTCCAACAAGTAATCGATTTGACTTGACCATTCATGGAAAATCTCTTCTTCTTTCATAAGCGGACGATTTTTTTTATAATCTTCCAAATGATAAAATTGCCCTTCTTCATTTGTTAATGACGTTGCAGGTGTCAATGGTTGCCCGCAAGTCAATACAAGATGCCCACCTACGCCAAGTCCCTGATTCTCTTTTGCAAGCTGAATCGCTCCGTCTCTTCCTGACATGTTCGCCATCAAAGTAGTCGAAGTTAATACCCCATCTTGATAGGCTTTGATAATTCCTGCGTTGACAGCTGCAGAATAACCAAAATCATCTGCATTGATAATTACTTTTTTCATGCTTAACCTTCTTTCATCAAAGAAAATAGATTCATACAATTGTATTTGCTTTCTTTATAGCCATAGTATAGTATCTTAATAAAGCGCATACAATGCTTATTTAACAAGTTGACTCCGTTTTCACACACTGAAAATATTTTCAAGAGAGGAACTATTCAATGACAAAAATTTATTATCTTAATCGTTTATTCCCAAATAACTCATTTCATTCAGAAGATGAACGAATGATTGAAAAAATTGTCGAAGCAATCCATAGTGATGAAAACTTAGATATTCGCAATATTGCCAAGATCAATTACACCTCGCCTTCATCAATCAGCCGCCTAGCCAAACGAGCAGGATTTAATAATTTCAAAGAACTTATTTTTTTTCTTTCCAATAAGTTTTCTGCCTCTTCAGTCAATCAAATCGAAGAACTTTCGTTTGTCACAACTAATCATGAATGGGAAAAAATTGATTGTTACTTCAATGAAGCTTTTTCTGAGAGAAAGATCTATCTGTTTGGCGAGGGATTTTGCCAGTTTCTCGTTGATTATACTTACCGAAAATTATTACTAAAAAAAATTTATGCAATCGACTTAGAGGGAGTGGAAATTAGCCTCGTTACTGACGAAACCCCACATACCTTGATTACTTTTTCTCAATCTGGTGAAAATCAAAATGGTTTAATCAAAATGAACGAGTGCAAAAATTACGGTGGACATGTTATCACGATTACGGCTAACGAAAACAGCAGTTATGCCAAAAAAGGAGATCTCTCATTTCTAGTCGAAAGTGGTACTGTTGACTCTGGACCAGAAAATCAACAACTGAATTATTTTTTCGGTAATGCTTTAAATTTGATTGAGTATCTGATTGCTCGTTATGCCAATTGATAATACCACTAAATTTGCTATTGTTTCTATTCACTCGTTGAATCAATGCATCGATTTTTACCAATCAACGATGCAAAAAAGGACGCTAATTTTGTACCCACTTCCAAAACATTAGATTTTTAATCTATTTTTTGGGGCAGTACATTCCTCGCGTCCTTTTTCTGATATTATTTATTATTTTATAAGCCTCACCGTTTCCCGTAGAAAAAACAAAATTTCCTTTGGTCTTTTTAGTCAATCATTTCCCATTGACTTCTCCAAGCGCCAGTGTGAATAGGACTACATTCAAGATAGCCTAGGTTATTTTCTATATGGATTACTTGTGTCGGTTTCCAACGATTCACGAACCGAGTGTAATTACCGACGGTTTCTTTTTTCCACTGTGCACTGTAATACGTTTCTGGCACTACGCCGTGTTCTACATAACCTTTTTGGTGCTCATTGTGTAACAACTCATTTGTCCTTGCATTTTTAATCAGAAAATACTCACCTTTAGGAATCATTTGCCACTTTTCAAGATTTTCGTTTGTCGTAGACAGAATCACCTTGTCTGATTCCGTAGCCAAACTAAGAAATTCACCTGTCTCACGATTTTTAATTCCTTGTTTTGGTATATCATAGCCCGCATCTTTTTTATAAACCCGTACATAATCAATCGCCCATTCTTTAGGATAGACCTCATTGTGTTTTCCTGACCCTGCGTCTGTGTATATATTTAAAATCATCCCCATTGGATAATCTGGTGCTTGATTAATTGTCCTGAACAATTGACCATCAAAATAAAATTTCAGTGAACCAGGTTCCCATTCCATACCATACGTATGAAATTCATTAGTTAAGCTATCTACTCCAACTGCTCCTGGAACAACAGCTTCTGCACCGCCAATTGTTGTTGTCGTACTATCTGTCCACGATCTTGAAAAGAAAGGATCATTCCAACCATATGTGCATACTTGCCATAAGCCTTTCTGGCGATTGTCTTCTGTAACGTTCTTTGTTCCAACTGGTCGCTGAACATTTTTACTGTAATCAAAAAAAGTTTCAATAATATCAATTTCGCCTGTTTCTTTTGAATTTTCCCAATCATTCGTGTCATTTTGCATACCAACTAACCACCATGCTTGATGACCGCCACCACTACTATTTGATAATTTTGCTCGAATTTCAAAATAACCATACGTTGTCGCATACCCACCAGTTTTCTCATCCCCCAACATTTCATTTTCAGGTGAGATAGGAGACATTAGCTTCTTGCTGCCACTAAAATTATGAATCCAGTTTTTATTAAATGATTGAATTGCACTGGATTTGACACCTGTTGTTCCGTATCCATAATTATCCTTGTCTAGTGTTGGTGCCCAAGCTTTTTGATCTGGTTGAATAGACTCAATCAATTTTCCTTCTTCAAAACGATAATTTGCTTTGGCATCATCCGGATTATCTGCCCAATGTTCCAAATACTTATCGCTCCATTTTGATTGATCCAAAGTTGGTCCATTAAATTCATCATGAAAATCTAGGGTATATCCATTTTTTTCTGGAATTTGTTCCTCTGCTGCTACCACTTTTTCTAAACTCAATCCAACACTTACCACAGCCAATACACAAAATAACTTCCTCATAAAAGAAACCCCTTTCATTTTTTTGTTCAACCAAAGTGTAGCACAGCTTTTTAGCGACTTGATTGTGATTTGTTATCATGAATCTATTTTTATATTTTGAAAATAGTTGCAAAAAGAAGAAATGAAACCCAAAGGCTCATTTCTTCTTTTTCAGCTACTTTAATTATTTTGGATTTAGTGGTAATACACTTCATCAAGAAATAGTCCTTGCGCTGGCACTGTTTCTCCCGCACTTTTCCGCACTTTTTGTTCAAAAATCTCATCAATGGCAGCCACTGGCATCTTTCCTGCACCAATCTCTAACAATGTGCCCATCATAATTCGAACCATTTTATATAAAAAACCATTACCAACAAAAGTAAAGTGAAGCATACTTCCATCTTTTTCAATCGTAATTTTTTCAACCGTTCTTGTTGTAGATTTCTTGCTCTTTTTCAAGGCAGAAAAACCAATAAAATCATGTGTACCTACTAATCGTTTGCAAGCCTCGTTCATCGCATCCAGATTTAACTCTTGTGGAACATAAAAGCTGTGATAACGTTCAAAAGCTGTTGGGATTGGGTCGTTCCAAACATAATAGCTGTACTTTTTCCCACTTGCGTTGTAACGAGCGTGGAATCTTTCTGGCACTTCTTCAACCTTCTTGACGACAATATCACCAGGTAAGAAACGATTCAAAAATTCACACATAGCCAATCGATCCATTGTTGACTCTGTCTTAAAATTAGCAATCTGTCCTCTCGCATGTGCACCAGCGTCTGTACGCCCTGAGCCAATAATCTCAATGGTTTCACCTGTCATTTGTTTTAACACAGCTTCAATTTTACCTTGAATCGTTTTATCTGAATCACCAAGACGTTGCCAGCCAAGATAGCGACGTCCATCATACTCAATTGTTAGTTTGATATTTCTCATGTGTCTGCTCCTCTTATTATGAATGATGCGTTGTGAATGACGCAATTTCGTTTCTTAACTCATCGCTCATTATACCAAAGATCATTGCTCATATTAAAAAAAGGAACTGTTTTCTACTAACAACTTTTCCGCGCCAATAAAAAACAATCAGAAACAACGAATTGAGCGCTGTCCTGATTGTTTTATTGTTTTTATTTTACAGAAGCACTCGAAACTGCATCTACTGCAGTTTCATCGTGTGTGCTGGCGCTGGTTACTGCATCTGTTTTTTCATCATGAACAGATGCACTTGAAACCGCATCTTCATTTCCAACAAGTTGTTGACCCGTTTGTTGTAAATACCACTCAATGATTGGTTTGAAATCAAGAATGTATTCATTGATTCCAGCATACTCGCCATTTTCATCATGCATTGCTTGGTAATTATGCACAATATATTTTTCTGGCACTTGTTTTGGTACATGAACACGTACCGCATCTGTTGCTCCGCTTCGCAGTTGTTGAATTACCCACTCTACATTTTTATACGATTTTTCTGGGTGACAGTTGGCTAATGGATTCCCTACCTGACCGGGCACACGAGCAGCTAACATCTCTTTCGCTTCTTGGCGCAAATTATAATATAAAAATTGGTTATTATTATCTGCAAAAGTTAATTCCATCGGCATCGAATCTAAAAAGTAATTGATTTGATCCACTGTCAATAACCCACGATTTAATTTGACGTAAGTATTTCCAGAAACGGCACCGACTGCTTCAGAAGCTTTTTCCAACCAATGATCATCTGACATATCAACATCGGGTATTGTCGTAGCAATTGTTCCTGTCGCATGCAAATCTTCTGGTGGAAGCTTTTTAGGCCCTGCTAAGGTAGACACGACTTTAATGAATTTTACAAAACTTGCTAATGTACTGCCTAAAAAGTCAACAGTTCGTGGATCAATCAAGCGATCTTCTTGGTCAAATGCTTCTTTTGCTTTTCCCAATAAAAATTCATTTCCGGGCATCACCAATGCATTCACACCTGGTGCGTCCAAAATTTGGCGCAAGTGTAATTGCGCGCGTGAAGTTCCTTGATCGTAGTAAGAAGCACCCACAACCATTACAGGTTTATTTTCAAGTGGATGGATTTTAAATGATAGCCATTCAAGTGCACTTTTCAATACTGCTGGAACCGTATGATTGTGTTCTGGCGTAGCAATAATTACCCCATCAGCCATTAAGATTTTGCGATTTAGCTGTTGGATAGCAGGACTATTTGTTTGATCATCATCTTGATTGAACAGAGGTAAATCTTTGATTTCAATGATTTCTAAATTAAATAGTTCATGATATTGTTTTTTGATAAATGTTAATAATTTGCGGTTATATGAAAGTTCAGCTGCTGATCCGACGATACCTATTAATTTCATCTTTGTTTGCTCCCCTCGATTAAATCGTTTCCCATGAAAAGTTTTCGGCTTCACGTTTATTTGCTTGGTGCGCATGTTGCAATTGACTAGTGATTGTGACAAAGAGTAAGAAATCTTTGAATAGTTCACGTAATTTTGCGACTTGTTCTTCATCAATGAGTCGTCCTTGCTCATCAAAGGCTTGGAGTGAATGACCCAATAAAAATTCTGAGCTTGGCATAATTCGTGCCTTTAACTCTGGTGAATCCAATATTTGGCGCAAATGTGCTTGTGCGCGTGAAGAACCTAACGTGCCGTAAGACGCTCCGGTAATCATCACTGGTTTATCCACAAACGGAAAAATACCATATGAAAGCCAATTTAATGCGTTAATCAATGAAGCAGGAACCGCATGGTCATACTCTGGTGTGCTGATGATTACGCCATCTGCTTGTTCAATTTTTCCAGCAATTTCTTTAACAACATTTGGTAGTTCTGTGTTTTCAGGTTTGTTAAATAGTGGCAGCTCCTTGATTTCGACAATTTCGATTTCTGCCTCATTTACAAAATAATTTTTCATAAACTGTAATAATTCACGGTTTGTTGACCGCGTTGAATTTGTTCCTACTAATCCAATAAATTTCATCTTCATTCTCTTTCCTTTCTAACATCGATTTCTGACTGTTCGCACGTACTAAATTTTTTAAAATCCTTTTGTATACAAGAATTGATTCTCTTTTGTTACAACTGCTCCCTCGATACCCGGCTGTTCTTCAAGCGCTTTCAACACTTCTAAAGAAGATGCTCCAAATAAACGTGTAGTCCAGATTTCTCCATCTACAGAAGAATCAGACAAAATCGTCAGGCTTGCTACGTCATTTTTAACTGGAAAGCCAGTTTTCGGATCAATGATGTGATGATACACTGATGAACCATTTTGTAGATAACGTTCGTAGATTCCAGAGGTAACTAAAGATTGGTTGCTTAGTTTAACCACCGCAAGCGATTCTTCACGTGAACCTTTAGGATTTCGCAAACCAATACGCCAAGCACCATCCGAACGTCTTGGTGATTCACCAAAAACAACGATATTTCCTCCTAAGTTAACTAAAGCAAACGCTGCATTTCGCTCTCGGCAATGTGTAATTAATTTATCTGCAATGTAACCTTTTGCTAACGCCCCCAAGTCAATCATCATTCCTGGTTTGGTTAAAAAAACGGTTTTCATTTTTTCATCTAATTGAATTTGGTGTGGATCCGTTAGCAGAAGTAACTCAGTTATCTCTGCTTTTGTTGGAACCAATGCATCTTCAAATCCAATATGCCATTTTTGTACAACCGGACCAATAGCAATATTCAGATAACTATTTCTTGCACAACTATGTGCTTTTCCTAATTTGATGAGCTCAAAAAGTTCAGGATGTACAATCACAGCTTGTCGTCCAGCAGCTTGATTGATGGCCATTAATTCAGATGTTGCATCATGTGCGCTGAAGCGATGTTCATAAACGTGCAACCATTCGCCTAACTCTGCTAGTAATCGACTAGGCTCTTCATGCCCAACTTGTAATGTAATTGTTGTCCCCATCATTTGCCAGATTTTCGTTTCTTCGATCACCTGATTCATTTTTGTACCTTCTTTACTTGAACTACGGATTACATGAGTAATTAGTTTTTATTTTTGTTACTGTTTTCACAATCAGAGGATACGCCTGCTAGATTTATTTGTCAACCGATTTTATATATTTTTTTATATAATAAGGTAATTTTAATATAAAATTTTATATTGCAAAAAACAAATAAGGGAAACAAACAACACATTTTTGTGTGTTGCTTATTTCCCTCTAACTATCGTTTTCTATTTGATGGTTAACCTACTTAAAATAAATACTGCAACGACAAACGGAGATCAAGCATGCTTTGTAACGTATTTTACGAGAATTACGACTTTATTTTATTACTCTATCTTGCTGCCATACCCGTCTATCCCTAATCATCTTTGGTGAATTTTTTCAAAGTTAGCATAACAAAAATAAGTATTTTTTCCTTCGTTAATCAATAGTATCATTTTTTTTCATACGATTTAATTCATCAATTAATTTTTTGTTTTTATTAATTTTAGCAAAAGCTAGTGCATCTTGAATCAATTCGAGCACTTCTGCCTTCGACTTATTTTTAGCCTGTGCGTTCTTCGCTAATTGGGCAGCAGCTCGTGCTAAGTAATAAGTCAAATGGTTATCCGAACAAATATCGATTGCGTAATTTAGTAGTGCATCACTTGTTTCCAAATCACCGTCTTGCGCAAAAAAAACACCACAATGAAAGACGATATTTAACACCCGCCAGATATCTTCTGTTGTATGAATCGGATACGTATAAATTTTTTCAAACACTCGATTGAAATAAACTTCTGCTTTTTCCAACTCTTTTTCTCTAGCATAGACCATTCCAATACCTGTATATGCCAATAAACGAAACAACGTATTGGCTGTTTCTGCCATCAACAACTGATCAAAATGGAACAACACATCCGTAATTGGTGCATTCGTAAAAATCATTTCAAATCCTTTTAGATAGTAGTAACGTGCAATCAGCTCAGACTCGTCAATTACCTTGGGATCAATGGCTGCTAAAATCTGTGTCAATTGTTCATATTCACTCGTAATCAATGAAAACTCTGCTTTTTCTAGCTGTTCATCAAGTTGTGTATTGATCACGTTCATCGAAGAAAAAAGTTCAACTAACGGAAGATTGATTCGATTACATAATTTGATTAAAATTTTTAACGAAGGGACTTGACCATTGTTCTCAAATTTACTTAATGTTGCTTGTGTACAAATTCCTTCAGACACTTCTTTTTGAGATAAGTTGGCAGCCTTTCTTGCCGTAATAAATTTTTCAATGTTCATTATTTTCTCTCCAATCAGACCTCACACGAAAATCATTTCTGTCTCGATTTTAGCATGTTTTCTTTGGGAATGCTTTAATTGGTTAAGATATCAATAGTTTTTTGCTTTTGTTTATTCAACAGCATAATTTTTCAGCCATACTGAAAAATTCAAGAATATCAATCTTTTTATCAGTCAGTCTTCTAGAAAACTGACTGAGAAAAAGAACAAATACAAACCAAAAAAAGGCTCTGCAGTCATCCCCACAGAGTCCTTTGTTGCTATTCATTTTTAAATGATGTTTACTTATTTTTCAGTTGTTTTTTCTATAGTTATTAAAAGAGATAAATAGTCATAAGGTTGGATCGTTGTTGACGCTTGTTTTCTTTCAATAGCATTCACCACGTCACCCATTTCCAGAATTTCTTTTGGCAAAATCACTTCCTTCGCTGTTGGATTGGCAAAACGAACCACATAATAGCCTTCATTAAAATAGGAGGGATAAATTGCTGACACGAGTAGCTCTTCGGGAAACTCAACCAATGAAAATTCTGTTGGAATAGTTAATTCATTTTGCAACGGCCAAATCTTATTATCTATCCGCTGAATAAAAACGTTTAAGTTTTGTTTTTGATAGGAAATTGATTGGTCTAATCGTGATTCGGATAGTTTCGCGACTTTCCATTCATCAAACACACCATTTCTTACCGTAAATCCAAAAGTAAAATGATATTCACCTATTTCCTGTGCTAATGGTGTTTGCATCATGATATGTCCTTCATTAGTCGTATCTCCGGAAGCACGCCCTGGACGCCATGCAAGGTTTGGCTTTCCAAGTTCACCAGTTGTTGCCATTAATGTGATGTACAATTTTTGGCCAATCCGTTCGTATTCCTTCAAACCATCTGCGTAAAAAGTTAGATAAGAATCATCCTTGACAACTGACACACTTTTATCAAAAATTTCTAAATTCACTGGCTTCTCAACCATTCGTTCTTGCCAATCTTCAGGAATAATGTCCGGTTTATTTTCGATAAAGCCATTTTGAATTTGGGCAATTGATTTTTCAGAGTCATCCAATACATTTACTACCATTCGAATACGATGTGAGTAAATAGTATTTTTTATTTTAATGGAACCTTCCACAACTTCCCCAGCACCAATGCTCAGAGTAATTTGATAGTCCACTTCTGCTTCCTCTGGATGTTTTGCTAGTCGATCTTCCAAGTTTTTCGGTAGCTTAGTCTTTCCATTAATAATCAAGGTTTCTTTAGAAGAATCAAGTAACACTTCTGCTTTGTCGAAGTTCAACGGTACCTCGTGATCTCCTTCAAGAGGTGAATAATCATAAGTGTCACCCGCATTCCCTGAATCAACCAAACGAATAAAATCAGGGTATTCAACGCTCCCGACTATCAGTTTCAGAGAACCTTTGCTGAAGGTAATTGTTAGTGCATCATTTTTGATTTCTGTCTTATTCATTTTCACAGCTGCTTCTAATTCTTCTTCGCTCTCCTCGAATTCAACAATTGTGTATCCTAACGCGGGGACTTCTACTTCTATTTTGACATCTAACTCATAGTAAGCTGGTTCGTCAAAATATTCATAGCCAATGGCGGTCATCCGATAAGCATTCTGACGTTCAGGATAAAATATTTCTTTTTCAACAATGGCATAAGAGCTTCCTTTGAATTGAATTTTTTTTGAATTAGCAACAATATGAACTGTCTTAGGACCTTGATACTGTGCAGTTGTCGTATTGAAGACCAAAACTTGATTTGCATTTAAATCTAAAGCATCTGCAATTCTTTTGACAATGAGATTTTCTATCCCATCTGCAATCTCATTAGCTTCTTTGATTCTATGGTTGATGTCCTCCATAACATTATCAGAAACACAGCCGCCGATACTGTCATGCGCTTGATTTTCTAATACCTTTTTCCATAGACGGCGTAGTAAACCTTTTCCGATACGAATTCCATTTTTTTCAGCAATCAGCATCAATGGCTCAATTCGTTTCAAAATCTTTTGCTCCAGTTTAAAATTAGCTAATTTCATCTGTGTTCGAACAGAACCAATTGAACGATGAACCCGAGAATAAACTGGTTGTCTCAACTCTCCTTCATATTGTGGTAAGTCTTTTTTACTCCGAATGACTTCCACATAAGAAGGATAATCCGAAATTACATTGTCATACTTACTCGAATGATTCATTTCATTGATGATTTGGTCAAAGTTAAGTACCATTGACTTTTGATCCACACCAGATGGAACCAAAATATCTTCATTGTTCCCATGCATATGAAGCATTTCTACAGCAACATCCAACTTATCTTTCACAAACTTCGGCACATCATTAATGGCATCAAGATTCATCATGCCAGTCATATAACCGTATGGGAAGTTCATCGCATAAACAATTTTATCCCCTAAACCTTTCCAAATAAAATATGGTGACGATACCATCGTTTCAAAATTCAATCCCCGCCAGCACATAAAATTATCAATTTCTGCTTGATGCAACAATGTTGGTAAGTTTGCATTAAATCCAAATGTATCTGGTAAGTAGCCTACCATCATTGGTTCACCATATTTATTAATTGTGTCGCTGATGCCAATCATTAAATTACGTAAAATAGATTCTGCGTCAACTAACAAAGCATCTGTTTGCGCGTACCAAGGGCCAACAAAAAGCCGACCTTCTTTCATTAATCGTTGAATTGTTTCTAGTTTCTCTGGATTGATTTCTACATATTCATCAACAATAGATGTTTGACCATCCAAACAAAAATTCACGTTTGGATTACGCTCTAACTCATCCAAAACTTCAGTAAATACTTGATCGGATAACACGATGGCATCTTCTTTTGTAAAATACCATTCACGATCCCAATGAGTATGCTGAATAACGTGTGCTTTTACCATTTACGATTACCCTACTTTCTTTATTCTACTGATGTTTCTTGTGTCGTTTTTAGATCTTTCTTGTATTTAATTGATTTCAAAGCATTTACCATTAACGCAGTAATGATTCCGCCAACTGCAATAGATACTAGGTATAATGGAATATTTGTGACAAATGGAATCGCCATGAAAGTAGAAAGCATCGTTTCTTGCGTAATTCCAAAGAAACCACTCAATCCACAGCCGATTGAAGTTCCGACTACAATACTTGGAATAACACGTAATGGATCTTTCACCGCAAAAGGAATCGTTCCTTCTGTAATACCAACTAATCCCATAATCATGGCAGTCTTAGCGTTATCACGTTCTGCATCATCATATAATTTTTTATTTAATAAAGTTGCTAAAAACATGCCAAACGGGGGAATGGCAATAGCTAACAGCATTGCTGTACTTGGTCCAAAACTTCCACTTGAAAATGATGCAACACCAAAAGCATACGCAATTTTATTGATTGGTCCACCCATATCAAAGGCCATCATGGCACCTAATATTGCGGACATTAGTGCTGCATTAACACCAGACATCCCTTCTAACCAAGCCGTTAAGCCAGCTGTCATTCCTTGAATTGGTGCTGCTAATACATACCATAAAACTAGCCCTACTACTAAAGTTGTTACAAAAGGAATTAGCATGATTGATTTTAAACTGATTACTTGCATCGGAACTTTCACTTTTTTCAACGCATTTGCTAAGTAACCACAGGCTAAACCAGCAACCATCCCTCCAATAAAGCCCATTCCTAAGTTTTGACACATCATACCTGTAATAAATGCAGGTGCTAAACCAGGACGATCAGCAATCGAGTACGCGATATAGGCGGAAATCATTGGCACAATAAATTGTAACCCTGTTTGACCAATCATTCGCAAGACACCCCAGAAAGTATCCGTCTGATCCCAAACACCGGTTCCACCAAATATTACAGCAATTGAAGTCAACAAACCTGCAGCTACTACTAGTGGAATCATATAGGAAACTCCACTTTGGAAATGGTTTAATATTTCTTTTCCCTGTTTCTTGATATCCATTGATCCTACCCCCAAAAAATTATTAGTTATTGATTCGTGCCATTGCTTCCTTGATTGTTTCTTCTCCATCTTTTACCACTTCGGAAGTGCTCACGGTAAGAATTTTTTTTCCGTCAAACCGGCTACGTTCTGCCACATTCGTATCTACCGCAAAGATGACTACGTCGGCGTCGGCAATTTCTGCTTCAGACAATTTATTTTCCATTCCCATTGCGCCTTGTGTTTCAACTTTGATTTCAATACCATTTTTCTTAGCAAATTTTTCCAAGTTTGCTTTCGCCATATAAGTGTGCGCGATTCCTGCGATACATGCTGTTACTGCAACCATTTTTGTCATATTCCTTCTCCTCCAATTGTTAAAAAGTCAATGCTTTGATTAACTCCTTTTTATTTTTTGATTCTTTGATTTCCTTCACAAAATCATCATCCATTAATTTCCCAGATAGCTCTGCAAGAACACGTAAATGCTCGTTTCCCTTATCAGCTTCTTTGATAGCTAATAAGAAAACGATGTTTACTGGCTGATTGTCCAATGAACCCCAGTCGACTTCATTCTTTAGTTTGGCAACTGCAACCGTTGAATCAATCACTGCTTGGCTTTTTCCGTGCGGGATCGCTATGTTGTGACCAATTCCAGTTGTCATATGTTCTTCTCGTTCAAAAACATCTTTTTTAAATTGATTAACTTCAGAGACAAACCCGTTAGTTGTCAGTAACGTTGCTAATTGATCTACTACTTCTTCTTTAGAGCCAGCCTCTAAGTCTAATACGACATTTCGTTCGTCGATTTTTTCACGTATCATCTATACCGCCTCTTTCAATATTTTTACTAATTCTTCAAAAGAGGAACTAGCTCTTAGTGTTGTTAGGGCTTGTTGATTCGAAACAATTTCATTAAATGTTTCATACAAGCTATTTAATTCTGGTTTTACTTGCTCATTTAACGCGAAGAAAAACACTGAATGTACAACAGTTCCGTTCCAGTCGATGCCTTGTGGATTAACATAGATGCTAATAACAGGTTCATTGACATAGGCTATCTCCGCATGCGGCATTGCAAAATCATTTAGTGCAGTAGAAGACAACTGCTCTCTACGGGTTGCACTTTCTAAGATACCTATCTTCGCATAGCCCATTTCTTGAAGGGTGCAAGTAATCATTCTAAGAACATTTTTCTGTGTATCCCCTTTTTGTTTGCTAAAAAAGCAAAATTTCTTATCAAGTAATGCGAAAAATGTACTTTCTGGATCTAATGAAACTTTCAAGTATCGTTGAACTCTTTTGATATCTGTTTCAAGCATCAATGGGCTAACGACTACTACCGGAAATTTAGCGTTCTTAATTGGAATCGTACTGATTACTAATTCATCTGTGATATATTCTTCCTGAAGTTCATTGATGCTCAGGACTTTTTTGATTTTTATCGAATCTGCAAAGTTTCTATTGATTCGTTGTTCCAATAATTTTGAAGTTCCATATCCACTGCTGCAAACTAACAACACTTCAGATTTATTAGGTCTGTACCTGTCCAAAAAAGATTGGATATGAAGTGTCACATAAGCAATTTCGTCATCATCAAACCTCACCAAAAATTGTTCTTCTATTTTTTCGAGTAAATCGACACTAAGAAAGAAGGCTTGTTTAAATGATGATTTAATTTTTTCTGTATATGGATTATGGATGTTCACGCCTAAACGTAATCGTTTAACAGCTGCATTGAGATGAAGCACAAGATTGTTAATGAGCTCTGCATCTGCATGAAACTCATTCAGCTCATCAAGTACCAGTTGCTTAAGTTGCTCTCCCAGATCAAGATTAGGTAAAGTGGTCTCACTCAAGTTATGGTTCATGGCATTTTTTTCGATCGCTGAGATATGAATATCAATATATTCTTGCTCATACTTTGGAATGTTAAAATGAAAGGCTTGTTCTAACATGTCAATCAAGTAGCTAGTGTTTTCTAAAATTTCTTTTTCTGTCCCGCCTTCTTGTAATAAAAAATTATTGGAATCAATTCGTTCCAGCGCAATTGCTAGATGAATAGCTAGCGTTTGAAATTCGTAATCCGTAAATTGTAACTGGGTTTCTTCCATGAAGCGATTAAGAATCATTGCTACTTTTTTCAAAATTTCTTTATCCAAAAAATTATTTGCTTCACCCAAGAGATTAATATTCAAATCCAATAAATCTGATTTATTACTAGACGCCGTAAAACCACCCCAATAATAATTCAATACTTCTGACATTAGCTTACGTTTGCCCTTCTCACCCGCATTGATTTTCAATCCATTGCGGTCAGAAATTACTGCCATACCGTGCTTCATCACTCTCTTTTTTACTTCCTTGATCGTACTTTCCATCGTTGATCTGCTAACAAAAAGCTCATCTGCAAGATCTTGTATTTTCAAAGAGCCAGTTGTATTCAGTAACTTAGCAAAGACATAAGTGATACGATCTTCTGATGTATCAACTTTAGTAATCTCAAAATCTGGCAGTAGTTTTCTTAAATCTTCTTTATCACCTACTAACGAAACACCTTTTTTTGGTTGAACAACAATTTGTAGATTTATCTCCTTTTCAACTACAGTTTTTAAATTAGCAATAGCTTTACTAATTGTTTTCGTCGAAACTTGAAGTTGCTCAGCTAATTCTTGATAAGTGGTGTGATCATTTTCCAATAGAAAATTTAAAATTCTCATTTGACGATCGTCTAACTTGATACTCACATAAGCACCTCCTGAATACATTTTTATTTTATAGTTATTGTTTGCGCTTTCATACGGAATTTAGTTCATCATTAATGTGGAATTCGATTAGGTGTCTATTAATTATCAAGATGATTCTCTACAAAATTCCATAGAAAAATCAAGATTCTACAATTCGAATTCTCTTTCACATGGAAATAAAGGCTAGTAAAAAAACAGGAGTTGTGACAAAAGACTTGTCATACCTCCTGTTTCCTTGCGACTTGAAGCTGAATGCTTTGCGCCACAACCTTTTCCTCGGTGTTCCCAAAGCAACTCCTCGAAATAATTCATAACTGTCCAAAAATATGAAAAGCTATTTTTGTCAGTTGCTCATTATTTTGTCGGAGCTGAACGCTTTGCGCCACAACCTTCCTCTATCTATGTCGCTGAAAAAATAAATGAAGCTGATGCGAATGCTTGATCTTTTTATATCTTTTAGGTTGCTTCTGATAAAATTGTTGATGATGATTTTCAGCTGGCCAAAAAGTCTTTGCTTGGCGAATCTCTGTAACGATAGGACGGCTAAATCGGTTAGATTGAATCAGTTGTTCTCTTGATTTTTCAGCCAATTGCCTTTGCTTTTCATTAACAACAAATAGAATTGAACGATATTGTTTCCCCCGATCTTGAAATTGACCAAAGGCATCTGTAGGGTCTGAAATTTGCCAATAAATCTCCAACAGCTCTTCATAGGTTATTTGACGTGTATCAAATATGATCTCAACAGCTTCAACATGCCCAGTATATCCACCACTGACTTGATCGTAATTTGTTTTTTTGGTCTCTCCACCTGTATAACCAGATAACACTGAGATTACACCTGGTTTTGTTTCAAAAGGCTCAACCATACACCAGAAACAGCCACCGGCAAAAATCGCCCGTTCTTGATATAAGGGTGAAGTTATCTTATGTTTGGCATAATCATAAGCTTTTGCACTCGCTGACTCCCCTGTGATTCTTAAATAAAAATCCATCGCATCTGGTGTCAAATTATCTCGTAGCGCTAGCGGACGCAAGTTGACCTCTAGTTTTTCTATCACCTGCTTTATCGACATTTTTGCTAGGTCTTCTTTTGCCTCTTCAAATTGTGTTCTTTCCCATTCTCTTGTATTTCGATTTAAAATAATATTATAAAGGTCTATTTCCATCTGCTCCACATCTAACATGAAGTCACCCTCTTTCAAGTTTTCTTCTTATTCATTCAAAAAATGACTACCTGAAATTTAGCACAACGCATAACAAGTTAAGACTAACTTGCTTTTCGCTCTCCTCATCTCTATTCTTAGTCGAACACATCCACACGAATGGTTACCCACAGAGAAGTTCTTTTACTTAATCAGCTTCACACTGCTTTTTCTACTTTCGTAGTTGAAAAAAACTTAAACAAATCATCGGCAAATAGTTAAAGAAAAAACTTAAGCGTTGAAAGAAGCCCAATTGCTTAAAGAAGGCAAACTGACTAATCGACGGAATCCGTGCTAATCCGTAAAGACCTGCAATTAGTAAACTAATAACTGTTAAAACAAGATAAAAATGGCTAAGCGTACCTTGACCACTTTGACGATAAAGCAGAACAAGTAACAATGGGAAAAGTAGAAAGCCTGCATAGCCTAGCCCAGAACCTATATTATGGATCCAAGTCGATAGATTCCAAGAGCTTTCATTTGTATTGATACTGAATAACCCAGTAAAAACACAATCACCTATCCCATATAAACCAACTGTTGCAACAGCAAGTATTGCAAGTGTTTTTGATGTTCCAACAAATAGGTGATACAACGCAGGCAACGAAAGAACAAAAAAAAGTCCAGATACAACTGACCAGACCAAGAAAGCACGTCTGACTGGACTATCTACGTCACCAAACACACTAATTACGGTAGTCATTTGATTCAGTTTGGGATAAAAAAGGCCAAGGATATACGGTGTCGATAAATCACTAATCACACCTAATAATAAAAAATAAAAACCATATTTTTGCAAAAAAATCATTTTCTTCCCCTACTTTTTAGTGATTATTCGATACATCCAACAATCAAATTTTTTCTCATTTTAACACATATTTTTATTCTAGTTACCTTTTGAACAACCAATAACATAAAGGTGAGTTTCTTCTACACTTAAAAAAATCGAATGGCACTGAAGAGTTCAGTTGTCAGCATCAATCCTACTCAAAAAGGCAAAAAAACGTAAGTCAGATGTTGTTGACATCTCACTTACGCATCCATTGATTGAAAATTTCTTAGTAAAATCTACTAGCCTAAAAATTTGAAGACTTCTTCTCGATCATACAGTTTAAATACTTTCTCGCATAAAAATTGAGTAATTAGTGCCGCAAAAACAGGGATGATTAACCAACAAAGAACAACAAGAAAGCCATTTAGCCCTGCATCTAAAGAAGCCAACGGACCAACAAGTCCGACCACGCCGAAACCAGCAGAAGCAGGCGTACCTGAAATAGAAAATAGAGCGACAGGAATAGCTGTAATCACTGCACTAACTAAACAAGGAATAAGAATCACAGGTTTTCTAAATAGATTAGGCATCATCATCTTCATAGCGCCTAAAGCAATCGCAATTGTCACACCTGACTTATTAACCTTCCAAGAGTTCACTACTAAAACAAAAGTGGTTGCAGCTACGCCCATCGCAGCCGCACCAGCAGAAACACCATCTAGTTGGATTGCCATTCCGATTGCTACTGTTGAAATAGGAGAGATAATCAAAAAGGCAAAGGAACAACCAATCAAGATAGACATTAACAGCGGTTGTAAGGTAGTGAAGTTATTAATCAATGATCCAATTGCAGAAGTAATTGCTGTTACAAAAGGGAATAAATAAAAACCAAGTAAACCTGCACCTACACCTACAACAATCGGTGTTAACACAATCGACACTGACCCAAAACTATTTCCAATCAGTAAAATCAGCCCGACAGCAATCGACGCTGTCAGCATCGTATTAATAATATCGCCTGTACCAGCACCAACGTAAACACCTGTTTCACCCAAATCAGGTGTGAATTTGACTACACCAGAACCAACAAAAGAAGCTCCGGCTACAACCATCATTCTCATCGGATCAAATCCAAATTGTAAGGCAATCAAACCACCAATGATCAAAGGTGTTGCTAGTTGAAAAATAACTGCTAACTGTGCGATCGTTACCGCAAAGGGATACGCACTAAAATATTTTAAAATGGCACCTAATACTGCATTAGGAATCAATCCAATAATGATTCCTGTTGCTGTACCAGCGAGGACTTTATTCAGAAAAATTTTCGGTGATATTTTTTGTGAAGTTTCCATTCAATCTCTCCTTTATTTTACGTTCAAGCTATCTTCTTTTGCATGGACAAGCTCAGTCAAGAAATCACAATAAGGCGTCGCAACACCATATTTCTTCCCTTTTCTAGAAATTGCGCCATTGATATAATCGATTTCTGTTAATCGATGGTTCTTAATCAAGTCTTGATACATTGAAGGATAATGTAGCCCAATTGTTTCCGGGTCAAAACAAGATTCACAATGTGCAATGACTTCTGGGACATCTAATTCAATCTTCTCTACTGCTGCTACTTTGGCAAACTCATTGACAATCGTCGCCACCATTTTATGAGCAGTCGATGTTTTTCCTAGCTCAGCCATATTAACGTCTAAGATTGTGCATAGTCCGTTCATTGTTCCGTTCACACATGCTTTGCGATAAATAGAATAGTGAATATTATCAGAAAAATGAGCATTTAATCCTGATTCAGACAATTTGTCTGCTAATTTTTTTGCAGCTGCTTCTTTTCCATCACCTAAATTTTGTAATTCTACTGAACCACTTCCAAATAATTTGACCTGACCAGGACCTTCAAGACCTGCCGTCCACATGGTATTTCCAATATAGATATTTTCCATTGGTACAAATTTCTCAATAATATCTTCATGCCCGATACCATTTAATAGACATAAGACCTCTGTATCTTTTTTGATTAATGATTGGATATCCTGCAGCATTTTTTCCAGCTGCATCGCTTTGGTAAACAGAATAATCAGATCAACTTGATCTTCTTTTTCTACTTCGGATTGAAGAACGATTGGTAGTTTTGCTTCTACCTCTTTACCATTAAAATTTGCTTGTAATCCATGTTCTTTGATTTGTTGGACATGTTCTGCCCAGCCATCGATTAATAATACCTCGTTCCCACCTTGGTGAAGCATTAACCCAAAGCGACTTCCCATTGCGCCAGCGCCTGCAATTGCTATTTTCATTGATTCTTCCTCCTTTTTCTTTCTATTATACTCATTTGAGAATCATTTCACAATCTTGTTTTGTTATTCTTCTCTTATTTATCATGTTTATATCCACTATTCAAGTTATTTTATCAGCAAATCAATAAAAACTGGAATAGAATCCCAATTTCATCGTAAGAGAAACTAGACTAGCAATAAGAAAATAGAAACATTCATAGAAAAAACCTCACTCCTCTGATTATAAAAGAGTGGGGCATTAACCTCGTGTATACTAAAACCTTCCATTCATTCGATGGATGATTTTCTTTTTGTGAAAAACTATTCATTTTAGTACGATGTTGCGCAACACACACGGATGGTATTGCTTAGTATTTATTAAGCATCGAACAATACACTTATTTAAAAAGTTCTTTCCCAGATTTTCTTTCATTTTTACAGTTATAACTAGTATTATCATGAAAAATAGCCTTTTATTGTCTATGGGAATAATAATTTAAAATTGGTACTTTTTTATTAATTAATTCATCGCCCAATAATCTCTCCAGTTTCTTAGCATCTCCTGACTCAACCGGAATTATCCAAGCCCAGTCCAAATAATTTTTTAAAAGCTCATCATATTTTGCAAATATTTCATTGCCATATTCCGTCCTTAAAATTATATTTTCAGTGCCAGACAAGTGATTTGTATTGAGTTGATAAAAAAGATCTCCATCTAAAAAAATATCATTAGAAGAAGATTTCCCCACAGTAATGACCATTCCATCAGCTCTATGTGTTACATACAAATAATTGTATGACCTCATTTCACCTAATGAATCAATTATTTCTTGCCCTTTAGCTCTAATATATTGATCTCTATTACCTATCTCACTCTTATTTAACAAAAGTTTTTTCATGTCAAATTTAATCGGCTGTTTTATTTTTGTAAATTCGCTTCTACTACTAATCCAATCCGAGATTAATTTTTCAACATGTCCCAGAGTAAACTCTGATTTATTCGCTAAATACTTTTTTTGTTGTATTAAAGACATCTTTCCCCGAAGCTCAAAATTGAGCCTACATCGATTCTCTATCTCTTCAAAAAGCATCTTATCTTCATCATTCTTATATTCATCATTCATAAAACCAATCCAGCTCCTCGATTAAGATAATATTTTAATCTCATACAAAAACTAGCTCTCATCGAAACAACCATTGTTTTGATTTCTCATGAAATTTCTTTATACTTTTCTCCGATTATAAATTCCTAACCCCTTGAGAAAATTACGCATATATTTATCTCCGCAAGGCTTAAAATTTCGTTGGCCTTCTTTTCTCAAAAATGCCCCGATTTCGCCTTTTGATGGATAGATTTCTGCCTCAGCAAAAACGTCTAAAATATCATCAGTGGTCATAGACAAGGCGATTTTTAATTTTTTTAGCAACACATTGTTGATATATTTGATTTCCTTGCTTTTTTGCGGCGTGTCTACTATCGGCTTATCTTTTTGCGGACCACGCGCCAAGAGAATCAGGCCATTTAGGAATGCGTCAAAAACTTGGTTGTTGATGGTTTTTTCATACACATTATTTTCTGCATTATCTTTGTTCTTATCCTGTACTTTGGTCAGTACCGCCTGAGCTTCTTCTTTAGTCAGTGGTACACCGCCTAGCTCAAAAGCTTTAATCAAATCCGTATCTTTCAAATCAATCGCATAACGCAATCGCAATAATCTATCATTGTTATTCATTTGTTCCTCCGAAGTATTTAGTCTTTACTTTCTTACGTACTTTTTGTCTTGCTAAGATTTTTAGGATCAATGATAAAAACCGCATCACTTATGATAAGGTGCCCCAGCATTAATCCGAAACACACGATAGATTTGCTCCACTAAAATTAGGCGCATCAATTGATGTGGATAAGTCATTTTTCCAAATGAGATTTGTGTATTGCTCCGTTTCATGACAGATTCGCTTAGTCCAAGCGACCCACCAATCACAAATGTTAGATGGCTCTTCCCTTGAATACCTAACTGATCAATTTGTTTTGCAAATGCTTCACTCGTTGGATTTTTCCCTTCAATTGCCAATGCAAAGACATAATCATGTTCCTTAATCTTTGAAAGAATACGCTCGCCTTCCTTATCTTTGACCTGTTGCATCTGTGCATCGCTTAAATTTTCTGGTGCTTTTTCATCAGGTACTTCAATCAATTCCATTTTTGCATAAGCACCAAGACGTTTTACATATTCGTTGATTCCTTGAATGAGATACTTTTCCTTTAATTTCCCAACAGATATTATTTTAATATTCATGTTCTACTCCTTTATCAACACAAAATTGCTACTATTAGCACTTCACCTTAGTTTATCATGCTTCTTTCTTTTTTTCTTCAGCCCAAGTGGAAAAGTTTTACACACATACTTATGCACAACATCCACAGGTTTATCCACAGAAACTGCGCTTTTTTTCCTTATTTTATCACTATTTCTTATACGAACATATGTTTCCACCTTTTTTATCCCCTTTATCAACAACCTGTGGATAACTTTTTTATCTGAGTTTTCCTCAATAAAATGAAAAAGTTTTACACAGATACTGTGGAAAAATAAAACGCGATTTTTTCATCTGAAAACAGATATTTTTCCTAAAGTTTTTCATAAAAAGTTCACAGTCTAAAAGTAGACTAAATTTATCAAATGAGTCTATACTAATGATAGATAAAAAAGTGAACGGAGGAGGAAACACATGGATAAAAAAGATGTGACACCTAAAATGAAAAAAAATAAGTATGGATTTTGGAAGAAGTTAGGCCTCGGACTTGTTGGTGGCGTCCTTGGTGGATTGATTACTGCAGGAATTTTTTACGGCGCTATGGGATCGTCTTTTACAACTTCTTCGACAAGCGCAAGTGGAAATCAAAATTCTGCTGGTGAGACAGTCGTTGAGAATGTCAAAGTAAACGTTGAATCAGATATTACTAGCGCTGTTGATAAAGTACAAGGCGCTGTTGTTTCAGTAATCAATTTACAAAATCAAAATCAATCAAGTGAATTCGGTCAGCTCTTTGGACAACAGGAACAAAGCAGCTCTGATGAAGCTTTAGAAGCTTATAGTGAAGGCAGTGGTGTCATTTATAAGAAAGATGGCGACTCTGCCTACATCGTTACAAATAATCACGTGGTTGATGGGCAACAAGGCTTGGAAGTTTTACTGAAAGATGGCAGTAAAGTGAAGGCTGAACTAGTTGGAACAGACGCCTACTCTGACTTAGCTGTATTAAAAATCAGTGCTGACAAAGTCGACACAGTCGCTTCATTTGGCGACTCTGAATCCTTAAAAGTTGGTGAACCTGCTATTGCGATTGGCTCACCATTAGGCTCAGCTTATGCTAACTCAGTAACTTCAGGTATCGTGTCTTCTTTAAATCGTCAAGTAACTAGTACGAATGAATCAAACGAAACAGTCAACATCAACGCAATCCAAACAGATGCTGCAATCAATCCTGGTAATTCAGGTGGCCCATTAGTAAACATTGAAGGACAAGTAATCGGAATCAATTCAAGTAAGATTGCTAGTACCTCAGAATCTTCCTCTGATGTGAATGTGGAAGGAATGGGTTTTGCAATTCCAAGTAATGATGTAGTAAATGTAATCAATCAATTAGAAAAAGACGGAAAAGTAACCCGTCCAGCTCTTGGAATTACGATGGTCGATTTATCTGCTGTTTCTACACAACAACAAGAACAAGTCTTGAAGATTCCAACTTCTGTAACAAATGGTGTCATTGTAACCAATGTTCAAGCAGCTACTCCTGCTGAAAAGGCGGGATTGAAACAATACGATGTTATCACTAAGATTGATGATACCGAAGTTTCTTCTGGTGTTGAGTTACAAACTGCACTTTACAAGAAAAAAGTCGGCGACAGTGTCAAAGTGACTTACTACCGAGGATCTGAAGAAAAAACTGCTACGGTAGAGTTGACAATCGATCAATCTTCATTGAAACAAAATAATTCGAATGAGTAATGAAGTGTAACAAAAAAGGTGGGACAAAACGAAACACGTTTTGTCCCACCTTTTTCTATTCATTTAATTTCTATTTAGGAAATGCTTCACCAACAACTGTATCTTCTGGTAAGACTAAAATTCCTTTTTCTGTTGGTGCATCCGGTAAATGCAATTCACGAGCTGAGCAGATCATCCCATAGCTCTCTACGCCACGTAATGAGCCTGGCCAAATCATCAAGCCATCAGGCATCATTGCACCTGGTTTTGCTACAACTACTTTTTGACCCGCTTCAATATTTGGCGCACCACAAACGATTTGTAAGACATGTCCATTATCAACTTCTGTTTCAGTAATAGATAAATGGTCAGAGTCTGGATGTGGAACACACGTTTTGACATAACCAACAACGATTTTAGGTTCGTTATCTGCAATCAAAGTTTCAGTAAAACCAGCCTCTTTAATCAAACGATTTAATTCCGTTAATTGTTCTTCATTAATTGTTACTTGTCCATTACCTTCAATGGTCAAATGATCAGAAATATGGAAAAAGTTCCAAGCAACGATTTGGCCAGAGGCATCTTTCACTTGAGCTACATTCCATTTTCGTTCAACCGTGTTCTCAGTTCCTTTATCGTCGGCTACAACTACCATTAAGGTATCTCCGACATGTGCTTTGTTATAAGCAAAAATCATGTTCTTTCCTCCATTATCTCTTGCTGAGGTTTATCTTAACAAAAAAAATATACTCCTGCATGAGATTTTTTTCATTCGTGTCATGAAAAATGACCAAAAAAAGGGAGTGACAAAAGTCAACTTTCGAGTTTGCCACCCACTTCTTTTCAACATAATACTTTACAACAATTATTAACTAAAAGAAAGCAAAGATTCTATTCCTCGGCCTCTTTTGTTTCTGTCACAATCAAAACATCACAAGGTGCACGACGAATGACGTGGCTAGCCACACTACCAGTCATAAAACGTTCAACAGCATTTAAGCCAGATTGTCCAACCATGATCAGATCAATCTGATATTTTTTTGGTAAATTAACAGCCATTGCTTCTTTGACTGAGCCATAGGCAATAATTCCTTCAATTTTTGTGTAGTTTACAGATTTACCATAGTCTTTACAACTTTGAATCATTTCTTTGGCATTTTCTGTTCCTTGATCGATCAAGTTTTGATCCATTGGTGCATAACCCATAAAATTATAAAATTGTTGGTCAATCACATTGGCAACGTAGACTGTCCCGTTATTTCGACGAGCGACTTCTACTGCTTTTTTAAATGCTGCACTCGCTTGTTCACTACCATCAATACCTACTAAAATATTTTTATACTCTTGATCCATTTTGACCCCTCCTAATAGATGCTAATCAACTGTGACACTTTTTAGGAAATCTTCAATCTCTTGCTTGGTTTTACGATTTTTATTAACTAATCGTCCTAATTCTTTGCCATCTTCAATGACTACAAAGCTAGGGATACCAAAAATACTCCAACTTGCAGCAAGATCGATATATTTATCACGATCGACTTCAATGAAGCGCCAATCAGAAAAATCTTGTTCAATTTCTGGCATTTTTGGTTTGATAAATCGACAATCACCACACCAATCAGCTGTGAAGAAAAAAACATTTTTTCCTTTTTCTACATATCCTGCTAATTCCTCTAAATTTTCTGGAATAATCATCCGTTTTCGTTCCTCCTACTGTCACATTCTTTACCTAAATTATACACCTTTCTCACAAAGTGACAAACGTTTGAAGTTTTTTATTCTGATATAAAAAAATCTGATAAAATAGAAAGTTTCTATCTTATCAGATTTCTTATTTTAAGCTTCAATTATTTCCCGTAAACAATCGTGTTCACTGTTGATTTGTCTAAGCCTTTCAATGTTTGAATCAACATTTCTCTTGCTGCTTCAAAGTCGCTGATGCTAAACATTGTTTGATGTGTATGAATATAACGTCCAACTACTCCAATAACTGTACTTGGGATTCCTTCATTTTGAGTATGAGCAGCGCCTGCGTCTGTTCCACCTTTTGAAACGAAGTATTGGTATGGAATATTATTTGTTTCTGCTACATCTAATAAATATTCACGCAAACGTGGTAACATGATCAAGCCCGGATCTTGGATACGCATCAAAGTGCCTTCACCTAAGTGTCCAAATGTTCCTTTTTTCGTTACAGTATCATCTGCAGCAGAACAATCTACTGCAAAGAATAAATCAGGTTTAAATTTATTGACAGATGCTTTTGATCCACGCAAGCCAACTTCTTCTTGCACGTTTGCCCCTGCAATCAATGTGTGCCCTAATTTTTCATTTTGTAACGCTTCTAGTGCTTCTAAAACCATTGTACAACCATAACGATTGTCCCAAGATTTGCTAATGATATTTTTTCCATTTGCTGTTTTGATTGTTTCAGCAAAAGGTACGATTGTATCACCAGGTAAAACGCCATAGCTTATGGCTTCTTCACGTGATTCAAATCCTGCATCAAATAAAATATCTGTTACTTCAACTGATTTTTGACCGCTTGTTCCACGTAACAAATGTGGTGGAACAGATGAAGAAATACAAGGATAGTTTTTACCAGATGATGTCTTCAAAGTAAAACGTTGTGCTGAAACAACGTAAGGATTCCAGCCACCTAAAGGAACTACTTTAAATAAACCATTATCTTGGATTTGAGTTAGCATAAACCCAACTTCATCCATGTGTGCCGCAACCATTACTCGTGGTGCATCTGCATCTTCGTGGTTACGTAACCCAAAAATGCCACCAAGACCATCTAATTGTAACTCATCAACTAATGGTTCCATGTGGCCTTCCATGTATGCACGAATATCTTGTTCAAATCCGCTTGTTCCTTGTAACTCTGTTAATTCTTTAATACGTTGAAATGTTTTTTCTTCCATAATACATCGTCTAAATTTCAGACTAAACTCCTCTCAGACTTTTATTTGATCCATTCAAAAAAAGTTTTCTCCGAATAAATCGACGTTTTCATTATAACTTATTTTGCTAAAGTTTGGTTATTTATTTCTGAGAAAAACAGAGAGTATGGTAGAATAAACCCAGATACATGAAGTCAAAGAAGGAGGGTTACCTGAATGTCCAAAGAAAAAGACTACAATTATTTTAAAGGCGGACTAGCGCTTGGTGTTGGCCTTGGTCTCTTGACTGGCGTTGCTTCGACAGTCTGGTATCATCGCAAAAAATCATTGACCGCTGATCAAGTCCTTTCCAAAATTAAAAATGCCTTTTTAAAAGAAGGTTCTATCGAAGGTTCATGGATTTCTTTTGAAAAAGAACCAATCAGAAAATTTGCTATCCATTCAAATGGTTATCGCGGGGGAATTTCTCGAATGGAAGATGGCGAAATCGTCTACTATGAGTTTTTAGCTGATGCTTATACTGGAACTGTGTTAGATATTTCCCGAGAGAAGTATGAATCCACAACGTCAGTTTTCTAAACTAAATAAAAGCAAAAAATAACCCACTAAAATCATGTAGTGACCCCAAAAAGTTAGACTTTTGGGCGTCTTTACATCATAGTAGGTTATTTTTTAGCACTATTTGAGCAACACATATGAACTTAACTAGCATTCTATGAAAGAATAAGCTATTCTTAAACTAGCTTTTATTCTAAGGAGAGTGCAACATGAAGCAACGCGAAAAAATTGCCGTACTGATTCCCTGCTACAATGAAGAAGCAACGATTTCAACAGTTATTGCTGATTTTAAACGGGAATTACCTGAGGCAGATATTTATGTCTATGATAATAATTCAACCGATAAAACATATGAGCTTGCCGTTCAAGGTGGCGCTATCGTCAAAAAAGAACCACGCCAAGGTAAAGGAAACGTGATTCGCCAAATGTTTTTTGATATTGATGCTGATTATTACATGATGGTCGATGGCGATGATACGTACCCAGCCGAAGCTGTTCATGGCTTATTAGAAAAATTACGTTCAGGTGAGGCTGACATGGTAATCGGTGATCGTTTATCAAATGGTACGTACTTTGACGAAAACAAACGACCTTTTCATGATTTTGGTAATAACTTAGTCAAAAACTCGATTGCAAAATTGTATAAAACAGACATTGAAGATGTTATGACTGGCTATCGTGGGTTCAATCGAATTTTCGTCAAGAGTTTTCCAATTATGAGTTCAGGTTTTCAAATCGAAACGGAGTTAACAATCCACGCTTTGGATAAAAAATTTAAACTGGTCGAAGTGCCGATTGATTACCGTGACCGCCCAGAAGGTAGCGAATCAAAGCTAAATACTTTTTCGGATGGTTTTAAAGTGATCATGATGATTATCAAAATGTGTAAAGACTATAAACCTCTATTGTTTTTTGGTATCTGGACCACACTGTTTTTCCTTTTTGGACTCTTGGTTGGTATACCAGTCATTCGTGAATTTATGCTAACAGGTCTCATCAGTCGAATTCCTTCTGCTATTTTGAGTACTGGGTTAATGACAATGGCTATGCTTTCTTTGATCACCGGTATGATTTTAGATACTGTCGTGTCTAATGCAAAAAAAGAATACGAACTGAACTTATACCATGTCTATCATGAATATCATAAAGATCGATCCATATGATTTTATAAATATCATTAATAAAAAACAGATGCAAGACAACATTGTCTCGCATCTGTTTTTTTATGACCATACCAACTCTTACTTAGCCAAACGATAAATTGCATCCGCATAAATCGCAGTTGCTCTGAACAAGTCATCAAGACTCATAAATTCATTTGCTTGGTGCATTGTATCTGTATAGCCTGGGAACATTGCGCCATAGGCAACACCGCGTTTTAGCAAGCGACCATACGTTCCACCACCAATGATTTGTTCATAGCCTTTTTCACCAGTGTGATCTTCGTATACTTGTAATAGCGTTGCAACCAATGGATCATCCATTGGCACATAATGTGGTTCCATTACGCGTGCACCACGCGTAACAGTGGCACCTTCCATTCCAACTGTTTTTTCTACGCCAATTTCTAGCCCTTCAACAGTTACTCCTTTAGGGAAACGGAAGTTCATATTGATAAAGTTTTCTGCTTGTGTGCTGTCATCATCTGCCTTAAATGCAAACAACCCAGCATTCATTGTTAATTTACCCATTTTTTCATCTTCATAAGCCACGCCTAATTTTTCACCATAGAAATCTTCATGGACATAAGCAGCAGCTACATGGATAAATTGTTTTGCAGCACCACCAAAAGCGTAAGTGTCTAAGAATGTTGCTAAGAATGTTCCCGCATTGATTCCAGATTGAGGACTTGCACCGTGAGCCCCTTTTCCGACTAATTCGATTGATACAAATGTTTCATCCGCTTCAATCATTCCGCTAACAGGATTTGCTTCAATAAATTTAAAGAATGCTTCTTCCATCGCGATGGCAGCATCAACATTCGGTACTTCAAGTTTTGCTTCAGCTGTTCCTGGGACCATGTTTTCACGCAAACCAGAAGTGAAAGATTTTAAGACATAGTCGCCTCCGTTATTTCCTTGGAAGTGTAGTCCTAAAGAAACATTTCCTTTTTCACCATTGATAATTGGAAATTCTGCATCTGGTGAGAAACCAAAATCAGGCTCTTCTTCATGTTCGAAGTAATAAGCCATGTCGCCCCAGCCACTTTCTTCATCACTACCAACAACAAAGCGAACTTTTTTAGATAATTTTAAATCTAAATCTTTGATAATTTTCATTGCATAATAAGCTGCCATACTTGGTCCTTTATCATCACTTGAACCACGAGCAAAAATTTTGCCATCTTTGATTACTGGTTCATAAGGATCTGTATCCCAACCGTCGCCAGCAGGAACAACATCCATGTGTCCAAAGATACCTAACGTTTCATCGCCTTCACCCATATCAATGTGCCCAGCATAATTATCAACGTTTTTCACTACGAAACCATCACGTTCACCATAAGCAAGCATGTGTTTTAGTGCATCACGTGGTCCAGGGCCAAACGGTGCATCTGCAGTCACCTTAGAATCATCGCGTTCACTGTTGACGCGTAACAAATTTTTTAAATCTTCAAGTAAGTCTTCTTTACGTGCTTCTACTTCTTTTTGCCAATCAATTGTCATAAAGTTAATCCTCCACCTTATTAAGTCTTCGTGTTTTATGATACCATAAAATCAAGAAAAAAATAGTTCAAAAAGTCTGACAATTTCGTCAGCTTGTAGTTCTTTTGTGAATGCTCAAGGCATTCAACTTATTGGAGGGGATACTGAATGATTCTTGATGAGCAACTGTTACGAGAGGTAATTACAAAACGACCTAAGCACTCTCACAAAGGTACTTTTGGTCGAGTTGTGTTGATTGGCGGAAATCAACAGTATGGCGGCGCAATCATCATGAGTGCTTTAGCTGCAGTTAACAGTGGTGCTGGATTGACCACAGTGATAACAGACAAGAAGAACCATGGCCCACTCCATGTTCAGCTCCCCGAAGCAATGGTTGTTGACTGGTACGATCAAGCGACCTGTCTAACAGTCATTCAACAGGCAGATGTGTTATTGATTGGTCCAGGATTAGGTACTTCCACTTTCAGTCTAGGCTTACTCCAAATGGTCTTGAAGGTGCAAACAAATCAGCAATGGTTAGTCATTGATGGTTCAGCATTAACTTTGCTTGCCGAAGCAAAACTTTCTTTGCCTTATCCGGAACATACTGTATTAACACCACATCAAATGGAATGGCAACGCCTAAGCGGAATTGCTATCGCTACGCAAACAGATCAATTAAATCAGGAGAAGCAACACGAATTAGGTGCAATTCTTGTCGTTAAAAGTCACCAAACTACTATTTATAATAAAGAAAATATCTATTATAATCAGGCTGGATCTGCCGCAATGGCAACTGGAGGAACTGGTGATACCTTGGCAGGAATGATTACGGCTTTTCTTGCCCAATTTCCTCAAAACGATCACACGGTTGCAGCCGCCGTTTACTTACACAGTTTCATTGGTGATCACTTAGCACAAACACACTATGTCGTACTGCCGACATTGATTAGCCAAGCCATTCCA
The DNA here is from genome assembly GCF_001886265.1 of Enterococcus thailandicus. Classification (GTDB taxonomy): domain Bacteria; phylum Bacillota; class Bacilli; order Lactobacillales; family Enterococcaceae; genus Enterococcus_B; species Enterococcus_B thailandicus. The sequence goes on along the minus strand of NZ_JXLE01000004.1, from coordinate 19,192 downwards.
CAATGGATGGCACACTTTTGTACAGAATAAAAAGAGGAGTTTGATTATGGAAAAATTTACAGGATATCTGCGCACACCTTTTTATTATGAAACGGATCAAATGGGGATCATTCATCACAGCAATTATATTCGCTGGTTTGAAGAAGCACGTGTCGCACTACTTGATCATCTTGATTTTAGTTACCAAAAAATTGAAGAAACAGGGATTATTATTCCAGTTCTTGAAGTCAATTGCCAATACAAAGAAATGATTCGCTATGGTGAGTCAGTCATTATTTATCCAACAATTGAAAAATATACGGGGACACGTTTAGATTTTAGTTATCAAATTTATGGTGCTGAGGATCAAAAACTACGCACGATTGGCAGCAGTAAACATTGTTTCCTCTCCGCGGAAAATCAGCGTTTATTAAAGCTTAGCCGATTTTATCCAGAGTTGGATGCACTATTTAAAAACTATGCACAATTGGACAACGCGAAAGAAAAATAAAAAAGGACCAAGCATTTTTCTTGTTTTACGGCGTCAAGTTCGTATAATTATAAGAAAAAAGCAGGTGATGAGCATGTACGTTGTTAAAGTATTACATGGTTATATCGACAAAACTGGCTGCCGCACTCGTGAAAAGAATCCTGACAACCTCCTCGTTTTTAAAGACAAAAAGAAATCTGAAACTTTCGCCAAACAAATCGGTGGTCGTGTGAAGCTTTTACAAGAAATGCGACCTGACTAAAGAAATACTTAAATCTGTCAATCAAGCAACACTCCTGGCTACTGGATGTTGCTTTTTTCTCACTTATAAAAAGCAAAGAGCCCGCTCAATGAGCAGGCTTTTTTATTTATCAAAACAAACTCCACCAGGTTGTTTATTAAAAATCAATTTCCCATAAACAACACTAAATTCCTGCTTCAGAAATTTCTTCTACTAAGGTATCCTTGTTCTGACTAAACAATGTGATATTGTCTTTACCCGACTGCAACACTAACTGGCACAATTCAGCTGGTTCTTTAACCAATTTTCTTAACAGACTTGCTTCAAGTAACATCCCTAAATTCGTGCCACTCAATACAAAAACCTGATTTTTTGAAATGGCTAATTCTACACAGGTTTTAAACGGTGTTCCTCCTAATAAATCGGTAAAACAGATGACGCTATCATTTGTCTGTAATTCTGAATCAATTTTTGTACGATAAGCCTCAAGTTGTTCTTCTGCCTTGAAAGGAACTATTACTACATCATCAAGTGTTCCCGCAATCATCGTAAGTGCACTTTTCATTCCAATTGAAAAGTCATCGTGTCCGGTTACTAAAAATTTCATATGCTACCCCCTGTGTTTCTTCTATTTTATTCTCGTTGTTCGCTCATTCTGGTCAATCAGAATAATTTGGCCATAAAAGAATTGGTTGAACTCACTAACTAGCAGTTTATTTCCGCAAACAATATCCTCTTGCAACATAAACAGATCAAACTTCTCCTTTTGATTTTCCAATCTTAAGCCAATTGCTTGATCAAATTTTTTCGTTTCACCAACCTGTTTGACTTCTATTGGAGAAACTTCGACGTCTGTGGTGCTGATTACAGTTACCCAAGTGGTAGCTGTTTCTTGACACTGAATTTTATTTTCGATTCGTTGATGTGTAGTGAGTTGATTATATATTTCTGAACTTTCAGCAATTCCTTGCATCGTTTGTCCTTCAGTAAAATGAATCTTGTACTGTTGGGCGTTCATTTTTAAATGAAATTGATTGTTAATTTTTTGAGAAGTAACTTTCGGCGATAAATTATAGCTAGAAGTTATCTCAGTATTTTCTTGACCAGAAAAGTTATCTAAAATGATTAAAGAATTTATTTCTTTCAAATATAAAAAACGTCGTTCAAATATTGTCCATCCTTGCTTATTCCATGAAGACCAAGCACATTCAGCAAAAAAACCTTCTGAAATTTCTCGGATTTTATGAAATAACGGCTTTGGTAGTCTATCATATCCCCATGTATCCTTAATTATGGTATGTGGCTCTTTAGCAATAAATAATGTATTGTGGGCAGCCATTTCCTTTAATTGACTCCTCTTTTTGTTGTTTACATAAGTATAACGACCACTGTCAATAATCATGTCTTGTCCATGTAATTGTAAGGTAAAGCTTCCTATAGACGCATGGCCGTGTCCACTACCATGCAGACCGTTAAAGAGCGTAAAATAAATGTCTTGGTCTTTATACACCATCATTCCACTATCTTGACCAGCAAAAATAGGAGGCATTTTTGTCGCTACTGATGGAGAACTAGTATACAAGCTTCCTGTCCAAAGTACTGCCAGATTTGAATCCCTTTTGTCCTTTTTTAAGAAGCCTAAACTTTGATAAATAGCGTAAACGTAGTGAAAATCCACATGATCGCTATCATTTAAGGGAAGAAGCATCTCTTGATTATCAGCTAGATAATAGGTGGCTTGAATAGGCTGAGTTAATTTTTCCCTTAAATTTATAGGGAGTGGTTGTTCAAGATACTCTGAAATTTGTAATAAATAGGCATACATTATGATAACTTCATGTTGATAGAGTGGGCTTTGCTCCCAGTGCACCCCATCATCATAAAATTGTAAATCTAGTTGTTCTGCTAATCGCTTCCAAATTAACGTTCTTTGTTCCTCTGTTACTAAATCGGGGAAAAACAAATCTACCGCAGCCATACCGCCGATTGCTAGAACACCCCAATTACTCAGACGATATTTATCAATATAACTATTCTCTAAAAATACCAAATGATCTTGAATTGATTTCTGTAACATTCTCTCGATTTTTGTATTTTTCAGGTGTGCAACAGGCAAATAAGTTAGGCTCTTCATCCAGTTAGTTAAACGTAGCCCAGTATCTAGTGGACGCCAACTATTTTCATTCGCTGGATTAGCTCTTTCACAGCTCGTGATGAAATCCAACAGTAGCGTTGTCCACTTTTCTATGAAATGCTTCTCTTTTGTTAATAGATAACCTTGCGCTAAATCTACCATAAACCCATGTCTACTCAACATAAATAGCCATTCTGGATCTTCTTCTGGGAACTTATTCCAACCAAAGTCCTTCAATGAGTAAGGCGTCGAGCATGCTTCCATGTCCATCGCATCTGTGTAAACAATTTGATCTTTCATTAAAAAATCCACTCGATCAAAAAGTGGCTCTAAAAATTTTTCCTGTTGCTCAACATAATTTGAAACCCAATCATCTTTAAAAAATTTCTGTTGGTATATCTCAATTCTTTGAAAGTCCACTATCTTCTCCTTTTTAACTTTAACCACCTAAACATAAATAATTTTTATAGCTAATCACTTGAAGAACTTATGGCGAAAGAAAAACAATATTTTCTAAAATAAAAGGAAACTTCTCGCCTTTTCCTTAAGAAACTTCAATTTATCTATGCCAAAATACCAAATACAGATGCCAAGATACCAATTGCAAATAACAGTATTAATAGCTGATACGTGTTCCATTTTTTCTTTTTAATCAGATAAAATACAAGGATAGTAAGTAGAACAGCTAACATATTGGGCATAATTTTATCCAAGATGTCTTGAATAGCAATTACTTGTTTTTCTCCTGACTCCACTTTACTAGCATACTGAATAGCAATATTAGCTTTTACAAAAGATGTAGCTAAACCCGAAATTACTGTTACCCCCACAATATTTGCCGCAGCAGAGATTTTTCCAATTCGATCACTTAATGTTTCGATAACACTAGTGCCTAATTTGAATCCCAGATACCCCATGAGGATTTTAATTGCTAACATTGTCACAACCATTGAGAACCAGAAGCCCATTGGAGCAAAACCTAGGCCGTCTAAGGCTAAGCCCGCAAATAACGTTGAGAATAAGGGCGCAATCCCAAACTGAGCAATAGAATCTCCAATTCCTGACATCGGGCCCATGAGCGCCATTTTAATACTACGCGTATCTGAAATACTTTGATCATTATCATACATTGCTAACTGCATACTAGTAATAAATGGCACCATTTGAGGATTTGTATTATAAAATTCTAAATTTGCAGTGGCCGTTTCTTTTAACTTTTCTGGATCATCTTTATAGATTTTCTTTAACGCAGGCATAATTGTATTTAAATAACTCACACCTTGATAAGAGGTATAGTTGAACGCATTTTGTAAAAAGTATGACCGAAGAGCAGTCGTCATATAATCTTTTTGTGTCAATTTAAGTTTTTTAGATTCCATTACTGAAGTCCTCCTCTTCATCCAACAAAGTTTGATTATTCGCTACTAAGCTTTTTTCCCCAACAGGTGTCTTATCTTTCCCATAATACTGAATCAGTGCAAAAACTGCACCGACCATCGCGACTGCCATTGTGGGTAACTCAAGATACGCTACACAGACATAGCCTAACAACACATACGGAATCAAACTCTTTTCTAACATAACCGACATAATCATTGCAAAACCAATCGCTGGGATAAGTCCGCCAGCTACTGAGAAGCCATTAATCAGCCATTCAGGTAGCGCTTCCACAAATGCTTGTAATCCAGGTCGGCTTAATGCTGCAAGTATCCCAATGAGAAAACCTGCTAAAGCAAAAGCAATGTAGGTTGAGTGAGCGATAAGCGTGAATTTTTTAAATTGTCCACTTTCAATAGCATTTTTAGACCACTTAGCACTTCCTGAAAAGAATGTATATAATGCAGTCGTCACTAATTGAAATAAAACGGCAAATGGAAATGACAATGCCAACGCAGACTCAGCGGTTACGCCTTGATCTTTCAACGTGATTGCCATAATCGTTCCAACAATTCCCGGACCAACTGGATTTGGCGGAACTGTTCCACCCGCACCTACGCCAAATCCCATATAAGCTAGCTCAGCTAGTGCCCCAAATTTCAAAGCAGTCGGAATATCACCTAAAACAACGCCAACAAAAAAGGACATGACCAATGCTCGGTTCGTATAGATTCCCAATAATTGCCCAGAATAGCAAAACGCAGTAATTAATCCTATAAGTATTCCTTGTACTAATGTAATCTCCATTTTTTATTTCCTCTCTAAATTAACTGTTTTTAATTTTTTCCATTAATGTATCTAAATGCTGAGAGCCATCATTAGACATCGGCGAAGTTTTGGTAGTAAACGTCACATGGTGTTCATTCTTCAATTTTCTCAAGTCGTTTTTATCTTCTTCACCCAAATAGATAAATTGAGAAATTTTTTCTTTTCCTTCAGCAGCATGAATATTGCCAATATTTAATTGTTCCATTGGAAAACCCAACTCACAAAGTTTTAGTGCATCATGGAGATTTTCGACAACTACAAAAATCGTTTGATGAGGCGCTGCTTTCCAGATCACTTCAGCAGTACGTGCAATGGTCCAAAAGCGGACATTGATATCTTGAGGTAAGACTGTTTTCATTAACATTTGTTGTACGTTATCTTCAGCTGCCTTATCATTCGCGCAAATAACTAAATTAACTCCTAAACTTTTAATCCATAATTGCCCTTGTCCATGGATTAAACGCGCATCTACTCGTACCATTTTTACATTTGGTTTATCCATATTTTCCCCTCCTATTCTTGCTTTACCAATACATTTTCCAATCTTTTTTGAATCGAACTAAAGCCTCCAAGTAAAAATAATCTCCCCAAATATTCCCTTCATTTACTCCTTTGCCACTATGCCATGAATACACACCTTCATTCATTAAAGCTGTAATCCCTTCCGTTTTAGAATCTGTGTAATGTTCTATTAAACTTTTCAGCATTGAATGTTGCGCATACTTGTAAACTAATTTGGATTGATTTGCTTCGGGTAAAAATCTATCCATCAAATTCATTCCACAAATCGCAATGGCTGTTGCAGAAGTATCTCTAGGCTGATTGGATCCATCTGTAAAAATCAAATCCCAATAACTAACGAAATCTTTTGGTAGCCGATTTAAGAAATAATTTGTGACTGCTTCAAATAATTCAGTATTCTGTTCATTCGGACAATATGAACGAAAAAGTGCAATTCCATAAATTAACCAAGATTGTCCACGTGCCCAACTCGACGAATCTGAATAGCCTTGACGTGTTTTTCCATACAAAGGTAGTCCTTCTTTCGTATCAAAAAAGAACGTATGATAGGCAGAAGAATCTTCACGAATCGCGTGTTCAATGGTCGTATGATAGTGTTTGACTGCAACTTCACGATACTTTTTATCTTCAGTAACTTCTGTCGCCCAAAAAAGTAAGGGAATATTTAAAAGGCAGTCGACAATCAAGCGATAATTATCTTGTTTCCCTAGCTCTCCCCAAGCTTGAATAAATTGACCTTTTTCTTGGTAACGTGACAATAATTTTTCTGCCGCCTTTAAAGACACTTGCTTTGCTTGCTCATCACCTACAAGTTTGTAGGCACTCACACAAGATAGGCTATACAGGAAACCTAAATCATGATGATCAATTTCAATATCCTGATCCATTCGATGAATAAAACTTTGAACATTTTTTTCTGCAATTTTTTTAAAGTCTTCATCTTGCGTGACCTCATAGCAAAGCCAGAGAATACCTGTCCAAAAACCATTTGTCCATTCCGTATTAGCCATTGGCATATATGAATTATTTTTAGTCGCTGGTGTAGGATACTGGTCCTTCAATTGAAAAATATTTTTTTTAACTTTTTTCACCGCATCAGCTATCGCTTGATCAATCACTTCTTCCGAAAGTAACCCTTGACCAAAGTATCTCTCACTAGACAATAACTTTTCTTTCTTTTTTTCTTTCAAAAAAATCCCTCCATCACTTAACGTGTTAACCGGTGTAAAAATATCTTAGCTTATTTTTCATTTTTTGTAAACCCTTTCTTTTTTTGAAACTAAAAATAGTTTACGTATTTTATTTTTTGATACACAAAAAAGCACTGAAGAAGATTGTTAACTTCTCAGTGCTTGAGTCATTTAACTATTTTAAAAATAAAAAGTTATTCCCCAACAATTTCAATTTGATAAAAATCTGGATGAATAAAGCTTCGACTGTACTCAATCGGTACGCCATCCTTTCCTGAAATCAAACGTCTAATATCAAATAACGAATAGCTCTCCTCTTCACCAAAACGTTTCTCAATCAGTTTTAGTGGTTCAAGTTCTTCCATTCCTTCTCTTAATAAAATTGTTCGAACTTCCATCGACATCGGAAGATTCGACATGTGCCCAACCAGTCCAAGTTCTTCTGACAGGCTTGCGCCATTGACCCAGCGTTCCAAAGAATCTTTTGCTAATTTATCTCGGAAAAGATAACGGTTTTGTATTTTCCATGGACGACCATTAGTCAGTGCAATTTGGCTTATTTTCACTAACGATCTTTGCCCCGTTTTATCCCCTAATTGTTGTGTGATAAACTTGTCCTTCACTTGACCAAAATTCAAGGTGATTGTTTTTTCAACTGATTTTTTCTTACCATCATTTGATAAAGAAAGCTGTTCAGAAAAAAAGACCTTTCTGTGTTTCAAATTTTTTCTAACAAAGGTTCCTTCTCCTTGGCGACGAATCAAGTAACCCTCATTTACCAAATCATTTAGTGCTTTCACAACCGTTGTGTTACTGACACTATAGATTTTTTTTAAATCACCTTCGGAGTAAATTTTTTCACCTGCACTAAATTCTCCTGATTCAATTTTCTTGATAATATCCTGTTTGATTGTTTCGTACTTGGATGCCATTTTATTCTCCCTTAACCTGTTAACCGTTTATTTACATAATAAATAATTTTTTGTTTTCTGTAAATAGATTGCTTGACTGTAAGAACATATCGACTGATACTTTCCCACAATTTTTACACAGCTTAACGGTTATGTAAAAATAACAATTCACATTAATTGGTAAAAAAATACAAAAAAAAATCAATTTAAGCAGTATCTGCCTAAATTGATTTTCAACTTAGTTATTTAACTAGAATTTCATCAATAAATCTTAACGAAAATCTGAATTATTTAGCTAAAGCGTCTTTTGCTTGGTCAGCGACTAAGCAGGTTTCATGGAGTCTCATAGGAGTGATAAAAAGAGAATTTATAAACATTAAGATCGCATCTGAATTCACTTGATTTCATAAAATTTCAAACAGATTTGGGTCAATTTTCGGTCAAAATAAGAAACATGGGGCGCTGAAAAATGTTTATCTCAAAAATGAATCTCAATATACATTTACGAAAAATAATTTCTTTTGTATAGAAGGAACCATTTTTAACTCATCCTTTAAAACCACTAATTCTATAATTTATGGACTGTGCAATGAATAACTCTATTCAATTCTTCATTGAAGTCTCTTCCTATAAGACTTCTTTTAAACGGAATTATTTCAAAATATTTCGGCTTTTTTTTCCCTAAATTAAAAACTCTTCCGATTCTAAATTGTTTACCAAGTTCCATCCCGGTCATCAGTTCGTTTCGCGAGATATAAAAGGGAGTATCTAGTTTCTCAGACAGTGAACTTTTCACCTCGATATAAACCTTTGACGGACTATCAGTATTTAACGAGTCTACATCCCAAGCTATAATATCGTATCCCCGTCCATGTGTCTTTCCGGTATATTCCATTTCATCAATGAATTGCTGAGCTTCCTCTGTATCTCCGAGCTTATCAATAATCTTTTTAGCATAGTACTTCAAGATAAGTTCTTCACCAATATCACCATAATGCTTTTGATCTAAACGACTTATTTCAAGATCATCATCTGAAATTATTTTAGTTGAAGTTTCCGCTATTGATTCTGAGATAGGAGATTTATTTCTCAATCCTGGCTTTACTTCAACAATTTCATCATAATCAATAACATTAGAATGTTCCTTTCCTAGTTCAAACAACCACTTAGGTATTTTATCATTTACCTCAATATTTAATACTTCTTGCACTTCTCTTTCTATCAATGAATCATTTGCTCGTTCTAATAAATCAGCAACTACAGAATGTTTCATATCTCCGAACATTCTTAATTCACTAATCGCAGTATTTATTGAAGTGTTTATATAAAAACCTTTATGAGGAGCAGTCAATCCGTAATAATGCAAAATATTCATTGCATGGAAACCTTTTTTGGTTATGTTCAACACTTCAGTTTCCAATGTTCTATGAGATTTTCCGTCAAGTAAATATCCTGAGACAACATGAGCGCGCTGAACTAATGTGAATTTGTTAGCCTCTTTTACTATTCTATTTTCTTTGTTACTATCCTTAAATGTTAAATCTGGAAACGTCATTAATATTTCTCCCACTAAAGAATCCCAACTCTGGCTCTTCTAAACTTCCAATTAGTACACTTCTATCTAGGAAAACATTCATTTTCTCACAACTAGTTTCCGAAATAAGTGAACATGCATGACAGGCTGCACCGTTTAACGAATCTCTCCCTTGAGATTCACTTTCAATACACACCGGATCAAAGCTACACCATTTAGCTTTTTCTAATGCAGCATTTAATAGGTCAAAAAATTTCTCTGGAACGCCTTGTTTAACAAGCCCTCCCAATGTTCCTTCCGAATCTGAACTTGATGTATAAATCAATATCCCGTACATTTCTTTTCCAAGTTCATCTGAATAATATATTCTTTCCTTTAAAGAGGATGAAGAATAACCACTACACATACTTAATTCTTTAATAAAAAGGTGAGATAGTGTATGAATAAGGTAGTAATCCGGACGAATGTAACCTTCTTCATCGGGGAATCTTACATTACTCATTTTCTTATAAATTTTATTCGAAATTACTGAGTCTTTAATTTTATCTCTCCATTTTCTTATTTCTTCACTATTCAAGGAAAAGAATATACCTTCTCCTAATGAGCGCATGCCAACATAATAATTGTCTTTTCTACGAAGTGATACTTCCTGCGCCCCTCCAGAAGACTCCTCACCTTCTAAAACCTGTTCTTTCATTAATTCAGAATCAGTAGTCTGTATCCTGCTGTAGCTTCGAAGAGCACTAACTACCTCGAGTTGATGTACCAAAGTTATCCCGTTCAATAATTCACTGTAAATGTGACCAGAAATTTCCTCTGAATTGAAAAGTTTCATTTTGAACCTCTCTGAATCCTCATCATATTTTTCTTTTCCAGAAAGAACTTCAAACTCAGCTCTCCTATAATCCATTACAGTATCTGGATAATCATCACTTATCTCATTAAAAAACTTAACGGAAATTATTTTTTTAACTTCATCAAAACTATATTCAATTTTTTCCGCTAATCGTGTAATCATTTTATTTACTAATTCATCTTTCTCAAGTTTTTCAATTCCTTTTTCTCGTGTGACTCCTCTTAGCTCTGATTCCAAAGCGTTATAATACTCGTCACTCTGGGTTAATTCAATTAATTTATTTTCTTTGAACGGTATATTCACTGAACTTGAGATATTAGGGAAAAAGAAATTGTTTGCATTTCTAAGAAGTACGTGAACCTCTTCATCACATTTAATTCTATTCTCTTCTTTTTTCCAAATGTATTCACCCTTACAACCAATTCCTAATTTCTCTAGTTGATGTGGAAATCTCTTTTCATCAAAAACTCCAGCTAAATTTCGGCTCTTATTGCATCTTTTACAAGATACTATTAAATCTGAAATAGAACCTGATTGTGCTGTACTTCCCAAAGTAATTTCATGATCTTTATAACTATCATAGGACATCCCCTCATGAACCCATTCTAACCAAGGAAAATCTTGTGCATGCCCATTGCAACATGCGCATATAATCCGGACAGGAACAAGCTCGGTTTTCCTTTTACGAGCATCAATTGGTTTCTGATTAAAAGCTTTGACTGAACTTGGTATCCCCTTTGCCTCTACCAACTGACGCCATGAATCAATTTTCCTCAAACTCCTGTCTTCTGGAGAAAAATACCACTGTGGGAATCTTTTTCCTACAATATCATCTTCCTCCTTAAATGGCGGCTCAATGAAACCTTCAGCATCCATAGCTTTTTCTAATCTAATATCATGGACTTTCTCACATCTGCTAGTATTCCAATACTCCGAATCTGCAATCATGACAGATTGATTATTTATATCCATTAAAGCCCCTATACCAAATGGCGTTAAAAGTTGAGATCTTCTAACGTTAAATTCCGGTTTGTCTTTCTGTTTATACACCATAACATCTCCTAATCTATTATTCTCAGATAGGCTGTATCTTCTACATTCCTCATTGTACCCATTACTTTAGTAGCTTCCCAATGTGTACTTTTATCTTCAAATGATCTAAGCAACAATTTTCCTTGGAATTCTTCTGCTTTACTTTTATATAAGTAATATTTGAATAGTTCCGCAGTATCTTCTACTTCTTCAGCAATATCGCACCATTTATCACCAAAATTATTAATTATTCTGCTTGCATCTTCTCTATATAACTTGCGTCTGTCTTCGCTAGCTTTAACACGTTCCATAAGATAATCATTCACTTTTTCAAGTGCATCTTCAAATTCTAAAATGTTTTTTGCAGAATTATCGCCAGCTAATGAATCAATCGTATTCCTAAGCATTGCAACAATGACTCCCGCAGCGGCTTTTTCCAGAGCAGGTACTGAAAAGGGAGTCACACTACTTGATTCGACAAATTTATATAAACTTTCATGATACGATTGAAATGTTTCATAATGAGATCTATCTCGACTTCGAGAAGAATTATACAACGTGCATACTAAGCCTAAAGATTGTCTTCCTACTCGACTGGTCGCTTGAATATATTCTGAAGTCAGTTTCGGCTGCCCTACTACAAACATGGCATTTAAACGATCAATATCAACACCCACAGATAACATATTTGTTGCAATTAACGTATCCACAGTTTTTTGGTATCTTTCCGCTCCTTTACATTCCTCTGTAATTCTATTGTGTGGAATGTCTAATTTCTTTAGAATTGTAGGGATTTCTATACCGGGTATACGCGAAGTCAACTCCACGCTTGTATCGTCATTCATGAAACGTTTATTAGTATTATTTCGCCTGTATAATTGATTGATATGTTCTTTTACATCATCCTTAATCAATCCTGAAGCTTTTCCAAGTTCTCGAATACTGTTAAAGTACCCAGCAACTGTCCAATACAATTCTTCTTCATCAATACTTAGGCCTAATTCTCTTATTGTTTGTAACATTGAAGACAGTAGCCGTATTTCTGCTGTTACTTGTGATTTCCCTGTCGGCATAATTCCAAGGTATTTTCTTCCATACGCATGTGTATCTTCTTTTACAAAGAAGTTATCTGTTATATTTATTCCGCTAGGTGGAAATTGGGAGACTTTCCTGTCAAAAATCCCTTTTACCTGATCATCAGCATTTCTGATTGTTGCAGTTGAAGCTATATATTTTGGAGCAATACTTCCATTTGCATTTTTTAAAATATAATCAAATCCAGCTTCATACAGCCCAACGATGCTTCCGAGCGGTCCAGAAATCAAATGCAACTCGTCTTGAATAATTAATTCAGGGCGTCGATATTTTTCTGGATCGTCCGAACCAAATAAGCTTGCTGTTTCTTCCTTTAAAGGAACTTGGGCGAACTTATCAACAGTACCAAAAAGTAATGTAGGTCTCTTCTTGTAGATTAATTCATCTACTACATAAATCGGTAATCCCTTAGAAAACTCACATTTCTTGTTCAGACATTTCATATTGAAATCATTTTTCTTTTCAATTTCATAGTATCCCCATCTTCTTTTGCTTTGAAAGTTTTTATCATCAGGAATAATACTATGTTGTTCATGACACCAAGGACATTCCAAAACCTGAAATGTATTTTTTTTCTTCGCATATGCAAGATTTTTTTGTTCAACCATATCTTTAAAATCTGCCCTAGCATCTTTTAATTTATTTTGAGTTCCCTCTCCTATCCAAAGTCCAATGCTAATTTCTGATTCCCCTAGATTACCTTCTTTTCTTCTAATAAACTCTAACGCACAAATTAATTGAGAAGCCCTATCAAATTGTTGAGCAGTTAAAAGTCGTAAAGTATATCTCATGATTACCGTCACGCCTGAGTAATTTTGATATTTCAATCTTCTATAAATTACAACGGCTGCGATTGCAAAAAGGTATGCTTCCGTTTTACCACCACCTGTACTAACCCAAATTAAATCCAGTAGCTCACGATCAGAACTTTCTTCATTCAATATAGACTCTAATGAGTTTAATACGAACGCCAATTGAAATGGTCTCCATTTAAAGTTTGCAATTTGATAGTTTTTTGAATTATATGCCTCTTCTTTTTCAATTGAGTTCTTTAATCTTTGTAAAAGCATTGCCTCATTAGCTTTATTGAAAGCCGCAAAAGCATCTTTATCTTTAGAAAGGAAGTTTATTGTTTTCTTCATGCGATGACTACAATTTTTACACTTTTCAATGTTTTCCTTTGAAAGCTCTACATATTCAGGAATTAATGTTTTAGACTCTTTCATAATTGAATCAATCCATTTATCATATTGCTCAACAAACTGATTTAGTTTTTCTAATTGTGCCTTATAATCACTCCCTATATAACTTTCCGCACTCAAAACATCTGGCGAAATACCATCAATATCAAAAGACATTGGGCGTAATTCATAGCTCGGAATATATGATGTTTTTATTTCGGATACTTTTCTATGCTCTTCTTTCCAAACTGCGGATACACCTCTTCCAAAGGCATATGTCCTTTTATCTCTATATAAAAAAAAGTTCATAGCGTCTTCTGAATTTAACTTAGATAGATCTGGAAGTTTTACGTCTTCAGAAGCTTTAAACTCAACACTTTTTTGAGCTTTTATAGAGATTTCTGTTTGAAAAAGATGATTCTCTGAAATATTTTTTAAAACTATAGTTATTGCCGTCACCGTTTCCTCTTTTGCCACGTTGATTTTTTGTACTTTCGAAAATACTTGAAACGTTTTTTCTTCTTCAACTAATAATTTTTGAGAAGAAATACCTTCCTTTGAAGAGTCCAATTTCACTTCAAAGAAAACTGGAACACGTTCAAAACAGCTCTTGTTTTTATAATTTATGTTTTTAATCTTTTTTAGTAAAAATAGCATCTCCGAATCTTTAGCTTTATCATCTGGTTTTAGTTCATTTAGAAAATCAGATATGGTTCCATCTCTATCTTCGAAGCTATCTTCATATTTAATTTTTGAATTTTCCAGATCAAATTTGAAAAGCTTTTCAATATTCATAACTTCTGATAAAGCAATTTTTTCTTGTAGCTCTTCAAGCACCTCTTTTTTCGTTTGAATAAATGGATTCTTTATTTTTTTGTAATAAGAGCTGTGAATTTCGATATCTATATCCTTTTTGCTACTTTTACAATAGAATGTGATACCTAAGGAAGATGGAAGAAAACTATTATCAATCTCGGCTGATTCTTCTTCTTTATTCAAAAACTCTTGAGCTTCAAGAGTTGTTTCAATATCTTCTGTCGAAACTTCTTTTAACTCCTTAAAAGGATATAAAATACCTGTAACGTATCTCGTTTGAGGTTTTTCAGAAATTATCTCGTGCTCAATATCCTGATTAATTCTTTCTGACCCCGGTCCTAATAATAATTGCGAAATAGCATTAGAATAATTTTCTCTTATACTATTTTGTTGTTTCTTATCCGTAATTTTTACCATTAACTTTTTCCTCCCAAAAACTTATTAGTCAGGTATCTCGGTACGTCTTCTATATCTATATCTTCAACTAAAATTACTTTATCCACCGAATAAGATTTTATTGAGCTATCTTTTATTATTTCATTTAGTTTCCTACCGTCAATTGAGTCCATAAGTCTATCTCTTTCATAATTCAAATTTTTCTTTACTATTGTGCTTGCACTATAATACTTATCAGGTTCATTTGTTAATTCAGAGTTTTTCGTAAGTAATCCAATATAATAAATAAAACTAGAATCTCTAGGTAGGATTGGCATTTTGTCAATTGAGGACCATGATCCATAAAAAGTTATTGACTTATCTATCGCACCTAGTTCATCCATTCTTTCTTTGAATTGAGTTGGAGTCATTTCTCTTTCTTTAATGTATTCAAGCAAAATCATTTTCCAAAAATAATCAAGCCTTAAATTTTCATCAAGTGTACTATCAATAAAAATCCCATTTATGAAGTTATACTTTTTCAATTGTTCTCTATAAAGAGTATCGGAATAAGGAACCTCAAATTCAACAATGTTTTGTCCAATTTGAATATTATTCACATCCGTTTTTCTACAAAAATTTTCTTGTAAAATAAAAAATTTTCCAAACTCGGTTCCAAAAATATTTTTTCCTGACTCTAAATCTATCCCACGAACAACATTGACAAGTTGTTTTTCACTTTCAGTCTCAATTCCAGAAGTAGTGATGATTAAATTATTTATCAAACTTAAATATTCTTTTTGTGGATCTTCTTCTTTATCCAGTTCATCATATAGTACCTTGTCATCACAGTTATTATTTACTTGTTTTTCTCTCATTGTTTTTTCAAAATATTTATTAATTGCTTTTAAATATGCAGAATCTCGATCAGAATAGCTATTATCTAAAGTATATAAATGTTGAATTATTCTTTTATCTCTTTTTAAGGAGTGCATGAGGTACTTCTCTTGCAAATCCGGAAAAACAACAAAAAGTTTATTTGTTAGATAGCTCGATAACCATTTTTTCCTATCCCTTGCATATGGGGAAAGCAAGATGACACTATCAAATGTTCCATATAGGTCTTCATATATCTTTTCACTGTATGGTAAAACTGTTATCGTATCATCATTCATGTAAATTTTTTTTGTTTCTTCAACCATTTCATCCATGACTACAAGTGCACACTTATCTTTACTTCTTATAGATTCGATAATTTTCTTGTTTTGAAAACCAAATCTATTACAATAGATATCATATAAAATACCAGAAATTTTTTCGGTCTCTTCCAAATTTAGCTTTTCCATATATTCTGATACAATTATCATTTGTTGCTCAAGGGTACGGGAACACCCAATTATTTGACTGTAATTCATCTTCAAGAATCGTTTTAATAGTTTATCCAGATATTTTAATCTAGGTATTTCACGAATATCTCCTATATACTCATTGAGTTTTGCTATCGCATTATCAAACTCTTCATTACTAGACACAAATTCAAATGAAATCTCCATTTTGCTAAATTCTTTCGATTCAAGCCAGCAAAATTCTCTATCCATTTTCTTCAAAAATTTAAGTTTTGATTCATCCATGACTGATGGTATACTAGAAAATACTGTCATTGGAATTCCAAAATCATCACACGCATCCTCAAGTGTAAACAAATTTGAAAATTGTCCATTTGAAAACCATTTGTCTCCGATAACATATACTCGTTTTTCTGATATATCTCCATCGTTTTCATCTAAATACTCTATGACAGCTCCTATACTTGATGAAAAAATTACCATAGGTTTTTCTGTACTATTAGAATGTGGTATTCGTTCAAAAATCAATGATTCTTTTAAATACTCCGCAGTACAAAATTCACCCAAATATGAATATCTATTATTAATATTAAATTTTACATTTACTATTTCATCTAATAGCTTCTTTTCAAGAATTACTATCACGTTTTCATCATTTGTCCAACTTATAGAAGAAAGCCCCATTTGCTTTCCAAAATCCTCTTTTGTACTTTTTACTTTTGTACTTTTTGTATTGGTTACAATGCTAGCTTTACTTTCAATTACATCTTTTTTTAAAATCCGCGTATAAGAATCTTTCTTTTTATATATCGGCTCCAATATATATCCGCCACTTCTATTGTCCTGTCCCTTGAAACTATAATAGGTCTTTTCAAATAGAAGTTTAGTCTCATCACCCAAATCGTCTATATTAATCTTTTGACCGTCTGAGAGATTCTTATAACTAGTTACCAAACAAATTAGCAAAACAAGTTCTTTATAGTAGCTAGAGTTTAAATACTGATATGCATATGAGCCTTCAAACTTTTCATATTTAAGAAAATTATTCAAAACATTTTTTTTATTTTTAGAAATGTAGCCAAATGGGCTAGTTAATAGTAAAAGTTTCATTACAGCATTCATGTAGTTTTCCCCCTTAATGAATCTATCATAAAAATTATACCTCAGTTCATGTGGCTATTTACAACTATTTTTGTTAACTTTTGCTTTCCCACTAGTAGGTTACTTTTAAACCTGGTATAATTGCGCTGAGGTGAAATCATGCTAAACATCATAGACCTGTTTTCTGGCGCGGGAGGATTAACCGAAGGATTTAGAAAAGATGATTTTAATTTACTTGCCCATGTTGAAATGGATGAGGCTGCAAGTAAAACATTAAAGGTTAGAGACGCTTACTATTATCTAAAAGAAAATGGAAATTTAAATAGATACAACGATTACATCAATAAGAAAATTTCGTATGATGATTTTTTGTCTGAAATCCCTAAAAAAATTGTCGGAAAAGTAATTAATCTAGCAATATCAGAAGATAATTTACCAGAAATTTTCAGGCAAATTGATTCTCAACCAAATTCAAATATGGTTCACGGTATCATCGGGGGACCACCATGCCAAGCTTATTCAACGATTGGTCGGGCAAGAAATAAAAAAATCAAAGAATCTGATGAGCGAATCTACTTATATAAATATTATCTGAGGTTCTTGGAAAAATATAACCCTGATTTTTTCGTGTTTGAAAACGTAAAAGGCCTATTATCGTTTAAGGACTTAGACGGAAATAGTCTTCTGGAAAAAATAAAGTACGATTTTACCAATGTAATTTCTACAGGTCATTACCATATTCAAATAAAATTAATTAACTGTGCTGATTTCGGCGTTCCACAAGTTAGAGAAAGATTAATCATTTTTGGATATAAAACTTCAATGACAGATTTTGATTTTTTCAGAAGCCTTGATCAATTTCAGGAAAAACCACCAATAATCAAAGAGTTATTTCAAGATTTGCCTATATTAAAATCCGGAGAAACTAAAAATGCATATTCGAAAGTTCCTCCTTCAGAATATGTTTCAATAAATCTAAGAAATAGCAAGATTCCTTTGACTCAAAATATCTGTCGTCCTAATAACGAAAACGATTTAAAAATTTATAGGATCGTAGCAAAAGAAAAGAAGAAGAATCGAAACGTTAAGTATTACGATCTTCCAATTGAATTAATCACACATAAAAAATCAAATATTTTCTTGGATAGATTTAAAGCAATAAATGGTAACGGATATAGTCATACAGTTGTTGCTCATATAGCAAAAGATGGTCATTACTATATTCATCCTGATGTATCTCAAAATCGTTCAATCACAGTCCGAGAAGCTGCAAGAATTCAGACATTTCCCGATGATTTTTATTTTGAAAGCTCTCGAACTTCTGCTTTTAAACAAATAGGAAATGCAGTACCACCACATTTTTCAAAAATTATTAGCCAAAATATTTTAGAAAATTTGTATGCAATTACAGGGTGAATATTCAAAGACTATTCATTCTGTAAACAATTCGATTGATTCTTATAAAAGATGTTAATTCGCAGAGTATAATCAAATCGAACATTTCACTTACTTTTAAAGCCAATCTTATCGAGAGCTTGGCTTTTTTGTGTTTAAGTTTGCAATATGTTGAAACAACAGCGATTCTACGCTGTTTCCTTAAAACCAAATGTCGAAAGTTTGCACTGTTTTGCATAGAATTGAAGGTCGATTTTAGCCAAATTTTAGCCACCCTTTTAAGCCAATCCCAAGATATTAGACCACGGGCTGCGCCCCGATAAATCGAATGATAAATTACCGGGAGCGTGATATAAATGGTATTCGACTATGATCAACAACGCAGATTATATTTACAAAACAAAATCACACACGAGCATTTTTACTTATCCTTTGCAGATGCAATCGCATTTGATGACCTTGAAGTATTAGTACCAGAAACTGCGTGTAAATCAAAAGACCCGAACTTAAACGATGTACCTCTCAAATTATGGGATTATCGTTTTGCCGCAGTGCGTATGTTACTAAGTCGAGCTATCACAATCAAGGCCGCGTAAGAAAACGATCAAATGGATTATCAGCAGCAGAATCAGTGTGCTTGCTAAAAGAAGTTGCAAAAGACTGTACTGCTAATTTACAGTATATATAATTGGAACGTTCGGTATCATATACCGAGCGAGATAGAGGATGGCTTTTATAGCTGTCCTCTTTTTTTACACCTTGAATATACACTTTAAGTGCAACAGTTGA
>NZ_JXLE01000039.1 GCF_001886265.1 Enterococcus thailandicus | reverse complement strand
GAGAGTAAACCTCTCAAAACTGAACAAAGTAATGATGACAAACGTGTGTAGTCTCCGTAATATTCCTTAGAAAGGAGGTGATCCAGCCGCACCTTCCGATACGGCTACCTTGTTACGACTTCACCCCAATCATCTATCCCACCTTAGGCGGCTGGCTCCAAAAAGGTTACCTCACCGACTTCGGGTGTTACAAACTTTCGTGGTGTGACGGGCGGTGTGTACAAGGCCCGGGAACGTATTCACCGCGGCGTGCTGATCCGCGATTACTAGCGATTCCGGCTTCATGTAGGCGAGTTGCAGCCTACAATCCGAACTGAGAGAAGCTTTAAGAGATTAGCTTAGCCTCGCGACTTCGCGACTCGTTGTACTTCCCATTGTAGCACGTGTGTAGCCCAGGTCATAAGGGGCATGATGATTTGACGTCATCCCCACCTTCCTCCGGTTTGTCACCGGCAGTCTTGCTAGAGTGCCCAACTAAATGATGGCAACTAACAATAAGGGTTGCGCTCGTTGCGGGACTTAACCCAACATCTCACGACACGAGCTGACGACAACCATGCACCACCTGTCACTTTGCCCCCGAAGGGGAAGCTCTATCTCTAGAGTGGTCAAAGGATGTCAAGACCTGGTAAGGTTCTTCGCGTTGCTTCGAATTAAACCACATGCTCCACCGCTTGTGCGGGCCCCCGTCAATTCCTTTGAGTTTCAACCTTGCGGTCGTACTCCCCAGGCGGAGTGCTTAATGCGTTAGCTGCAGCACTGAAGGGCGGAAACCCTCCAACACTTAGCACTCATCGTTTACGGCGTGGACTACCAGGGTATCTAATCCTGTTTGCTCCCCACGCTTTCGAGCCTCAGCGTCAGTTACAGACCAGAGAGTCGCCTTCGCCACTGGTGTTCCTCCATATATCTACGCATTTCACCGCTACACATGGAATTCCACTCTCCTCTTCTGCACTCAAGTCTCCCAGTTTCCAATGACCCTCCCCGGTTGAGCCGGGGGCTTTCACATCAGACTTAAGAAACCGCCTGCGCTCGCTTTACGCCCAATAAATCCGGACAACGCTTGCCACCTACGTATTACCGCGGCTGCTGGCACGTAGTTAGCCGTGGCTTTCTGGTTAGATACCGTCAAGGGATGAACAGTTACTCTCATCCTTGTTCTTCTCTAACAACAGAGTTTTACGATCCGAAAACCTTCTTCACTCACGCGGCGTTGCTCGGTCAGACTTTCGTCCATTGCCGAAGATTCCCTACTGCTGCCTCCCGTAGGAGTTTGGGCCGTGTCTCAGTCCCAATGTGGCCGATCACCCTCTCAGGTCGGCTATGCATCGTGGCCTTGGTGAGCCGTTACCTCACCAACTAGCTAATGCACCGCGGGTCCATCCATCAGCGACACCCGAAAGCGCCTTTCAAATCAAAACCATGCGGTTTCGATTGTTATACGGTATTAGCACCTGTTTCCAAGTGTTATCCCCTTCTGATGGGCAGGTTACCCACGTGTTACTCACCCGTTCGCCACTCCTTTTCTTTCGGTGGAGCAAGCTCCGGTGAAAGAAAAAGCGTACGACTTGCATGTATTAGGCACGCCGCCAGCGTTCGTCCTGAGCCAGGATCAAACTCTCATAATAAAAGTTAGAACAATCTTTCGATTGTTAAGCTCAATTTGTTTGCTAGCATATTGCTTGCTGTTTAAAAATGTTTGTTGTCTTGAATTGAATCAAGACGCCCTACACATTTGGTTTGTCTTACTTTGTTCAGTTTTCAAAGG
>NZ_JXLE01000038.1 GCF_001886265.1 Enterococcus thailandicus | reverse complement strand
TGTCGTAGGTTCGAGTCCTACTGCCGGAGTACTAAAAAGAAGGAAGAAATCTTAACGATTTCTTCCTTCTTTTTTTGTTGTGTCAGTCGATGAGGCAAGTGTCTCGCTATATTTATTAATATGTGTTAGCATTTTTTTGGAAGAATAAAGGAGGTTTTAAATAATGTATTTAAAAATTTCTACTGAAGCACAAGAACGATTACAAAAATATTTAGATGAAGAAGCAACTGTAATTCTTGATCTAGATGATGGCGTAGGTGTGTATTCTAAAATGGGTGTCTGCTCATTAGACACTAGCTTTCGTCTATTGATTTTAGACAAAACACAAAAAAGAGAAGACTATCAATTAGTTTTGGATAGTGATGTCGGCGAGCTTTATGTGAAAGACTACTCCAAAATGTACATGGATGAAGCGATGACTTTGTCACTTGATACACGACTAGGTGTATTCCAATTATCGAGTCCTAGTGGTATGTTAGACAGCCATGTTCAATTAGTGGATCTTCGCCCTAACAAAATTGTCTAATGCAACTCTTCAATTAAATAAGAAAAACGCTCTAATGTATAAATTTTTGATACATTAGAGCGTTTTTTTAGTTAAACAAACCACTGTCAATAAGAATATAGATTCCTAAGCCAATAAAGATGACTGGTATAATAAATACTTGATGCCGATGAAGTTCCTCCTGTATAAAGGAAAGATTGGCTAATTTGAAACTGAAATAACACCAGATAGCAATCATAATTATAAATATAAGAACAGTTATAATTAAATCAATGACAGAATACCTACTAAATAGGGGGACGTAAATTCCAATATTATTTGAGCCATTGCCAAGAGTTAAAAGAGTAACATTTAAAAAATGTGGTCGTAAGCCACTTGTTAATAGAGTTTCATCTGTGAGATCTGCTTTGTTAGCTGAGGAGTCTTTCTCGATCGAAACAGTTCTTTTTTTATTTTTCACAAAATCAAGCCAAGACTTAATTCCTAGAAAAATTGGAATGATGCCTAGCAAACCTAAATACTCCGTTTGAATTCGATTCAAACTGTGAGATGCCAAAATACTAAATAGAACTAAGAGCCCTACTCCTAAATATTGTCCAAGAACAATATCTTTTTTTGATAAATTTTTTCCAACTTGAGAAAATAAAATGGTTAATATAAAAATGTCATCAATGTTGGTGCTGATAAAAGAAATCAAACTAGTAGTAAGTGTTGTAAGCATTGAAATCCCTCCTCACATTTAAGGATAAATAAAATAATCTTATACTTAATTATAACGTTTTATTTAGTTAGTGTGTTAGTGAGAGAGTGGTCACTATAAAATCAGACGATGGTTTAATCGTTGCAAGAAGTTTTGAGTGAGGAGAGTTAAAAAAAAAGAACAGTTCCAGGCTAAAAATTTAGTCACGAGTGTTGTACACCTTATTTTAGTTAAATAAGTCTAAGCAGTTCTTGAATCCTAATTCAATGAGCATTGGTTAAGAGAGCTGGAAAATAAATAATCAAAAAAAGACATCAGAATGGGTGTTTTTATAACACATTCTGACGCCTTTAAGGAAGCCACTTGACGGGCTCGAACCGTCGACCCCCACCTTACCATGGTGGTGCTCTACCAGCTGAGCTAAAG
This sequence comes from Enterococcus thailandicus, assembly GCF_001886265.1. GTDB lineage: Bacteria > Bacillota > Bacilli > Lactobacillales > Enterococcaceae > Enterococcus_B > Enterococcus_B thailandicus. The sequence continues at coordinate 294 of NZ_JXLE01000038.1, read as the reverse complement.
CGGCATGAATATTTTTACAACTAATAGAATAGCGAAAATATTGAAATTTGTCAATCCTATTTATAGTGAAAAGTGAACATAATGGATTGGAAATAAGTGAGTTAGAGAATTATTTTGTATGGTATTTTATGAATGAGAAAGTAGTTTACCGCATTTGAAAATAACGGAAAGAGCAATGACCTTTTTCTAGCAAAAAAACCTTAAAAAAAACAAAAAAAGTATTGCACGTGATGGAATAAATTGCTATTATATTTATGTACTTGATTCCGGCATAGCTCAGTTGGTAGTAGCGCA
>NZ_JXLE01000037.1 GCF_001886265.1 Enterococcus thailandicus | reverse complement strand
AGATAGAGAGTTCTTGTTCTATGGGACGCCCTGAAGAAGCTTTTAAGCGATGAATTTCTCCATTCAAATACCACTTCTTCCAAGTATATATTGTTCCTTTTCCTAGGATATTGAATTCTTCTTGCAGAGAAGAAGGTGACTCTCCATCCAATAAACGCTCAACAATTTGAATTTTTAATGTATCTGGATAATAGTTATCCTTTGCCATTAGAAAAACACCTCCAAATTTATTTTACTAAATTTGAGGTGCTCTTTTTTAATTGTATCTAATTATAGTGTCAGTTCCCGATTGCAGTCCTGCTCTTTTTTTGCTTCCAGCTAAGTGAAATTCTTTCTCTAGTTTTTTATCAACCAACATAATGCAAGAAAATAACAATATTGTGAATATAAAAATAAAAAAATGGAGTGTATAATTTTGAAAACGATTACTAAAAAGAAAAAGGAGTGATTGGAATGCTTTCGCAACAAGCAGTTTCTGAGGAGACAATCAATAAGAAAACAAGTGCGTTTGGTTTGAAGGACAAAATTGGTTACATGTTTGGTGATTTAGGGAATTGTTTTATTTTAGGATTGGTTAATAGCTTTTTGATGATTTATTACACAAATGCCCTTGGCGTTTCTGGAGCAATAGTAGGTACGCTTTTTCTAGTTTCAAGAATTTTAGATGCATTTGCGGATGTTTTCGTTGGACGGCTATGTGATATTTCTAAGCTAACAGAAGTTGGACGATTTATCCCGTGGATTCGCCGAATGAAGTATCCGTTTTGTACCGTAGTAGTTCTAATGTTTTTGCCTATTATTCAGCATTTACCAATGTCGGCCAAGATGATTTATATTTTTGTTTCATACATTGTGTATGGTATTTTTCTTTCAACAATTAATATTCCTTATGGGGCAATGGCGGCAGCAATCAGTTCAAATCCGGATGATCGGTCTTCGTTGTCGACTTTCAGAAGTATTGGATCAGCAATCGGTGGATCAACTACGGGTTTCTTTATTCCAATATTAATGTATACGCAAAACAAAAATGGTCAACAGATTGTCTCAAGTGAACGATTTTTCTGGATTGCCATTAGCTGTGCGTCAATAGCTTTTCTAGCATATATCTTAACTTGCAAGCTATCCACGGAGAGAGTAAGAGTAGAAAAAAAAGAAGAGATTCAAGCAACCAGGCTGGTTAAAGGCTTAATTTCGAATCGTGCACTAGTAGTACTAGTTGTTGTGGACATTTTTATTGTGATCAATCAAATTTTAGCTGGGACAAATATGACTTATTTATTTAATGACTACTTCCATAATAAAGAAGCAATGTCGATTGCTTTATTATTCACGTATGGAACGGTCGTTGTATTGGCTCCTTTTGCAACGGCGTTGACAAGATGGTTTGGTAAGAAAGAAGCAAGCGTTGTCGCTCTAATGTTTTCTTCTATTATGTATTTATTGATGTATTTTTTACATATTACAAATGCATGGGTATACTTGTTCCTACTATTTATTGCAACATTGGGATCAGGATTATTCAATTTGATGGTGTGGGCTTTCATTACAGATGTAATTGATTATCATCAATATACAACGGGGTTACGAGAAGACGGAACAGTTTACGGTGTCAATTCTTTTGCTAGAAAATTGGGACAAGCATGTGCAGGGGCAATTGGTGGTTTTATGTTAACGATGATTGGCTATCAATCGTCTTCAGTAGGCGGAACAATTCAGTCAGCTTTAGTGCAAGAACGTATTTATACGATTGCTAATTTATTGCCAGCAGTTTGTTTGCTATTATCTGCGGTGATTTTACTTGTTGGTTATCCACTCAATAAGAAAGAAACGATTAAAATGGGTGAAAAATTAAAACAAATCAATCGTTAAGTTGTGAAGAGATAGAATTTAAAATTAGGTCAAGCGAAATGTAAAATTTTGCTTGACCATTCTTTTTTTTTATGATAGAGTGAATGAGTTGTTGAAAAACAACTAGAAGTTAAAAAAATAATTTCAAAAAGTTGTTGACGTGTGAATTATCACATGATAAGATAACTAAGTCGTTTAAAAAGGACTGCTTATGAAGCTTGATTTCATCAAGAAAAACTTCAAAAAAAGTTCTTGACAAATAACAAACGATGCGATATATTAAGTGGGTTGCTGAAAGATTTCTCAAACGGAATCAAAAAAACTTTTTTAAAAAAGAGTTGACATTCAAACGTCACTCTG
>NZ_JXLE01000036.1 GCF_001886265.1 Enterococcus thailandicus | reverse complement strand
AACTCATTTAAGGTTTCGCTTTACAACTTGCTAGGGTAGCAGATGAGGGCTTTTTATTTTTGTCTAAAACTATCATAACACTTTAAGAATAAATTGCAGGCTGCGATAATCAAAGCAATTACTTGATATTCAGTCATGACGTAATCACTCAACTTACAAATTTAAGTATAGTAAAAATGATTAGGTTGTCTTCTTTTCTTCTATACAAATAATCTTTCAAATATTCTATTACCTTTTTTATTTGGATGATGTTTAAATCCTAATTGCACTATTTCCACTACCTCCTGCTCTACTTATTTCTTTATCAATCTTCATATTCAATATTAGAAGTGTTCTCTTCAATATTTTTGATAGTTTCAAAAAATTTTATTTCTATATACTTCAAGCACTCTAATATTGCATCTTTAGATGTTCCTTGCGTTTTTTTGTTAAGATATAGATTTCATTTGCTTTAAGCAAGAAAAGGATTTATTTTTAGATGACAAATAGAAGTGAGTAAGGGGAATTCGCAGTTGTTGCAGTGAGTATATCTAGAAAGTTTGCATTAAAATTTATTAAATAACTCTAATTATTAAAGAAAGCGTTTTCTTTTACGGTATTTTCGTGATTTAATGAGCTTGTTGATAATACATATATCGATACTCTGTATAGAATGGGTAGTTTGGTAGAAAGACATAGTAGAGATTTTGGAGGTGAAAAAGAAATCAATGAGAAGAAGGAGGTTTGTTTTCGTAATATTTTGTTTAGTTTTTTTAATAACGATGGGGGGTGGATATTTTATTTTTTATTTTGAAAAGATACCAAACATATTGCAACATACAAATTCAGAAAAAATAGAGTTAAAACAAAATATGCAAGAAGAAGTTAAAATTTATGATGAAAAGATTGCTAATTTAGAAGATAAAAATAAATTGATAATAATGAACAGTCACGAACTATATTTATTGAATCAAGATAATATTTTGCTTTACTTTGGTAGGAATGACTGTTCAGTTTGTCAAGGTTTTCTTCAAACGCTAACGCCAATATTAGAACATACTGATCGAAAAATATATTATTTTGATACTAATGATAAGGATAATTTACATTATGAAGAGTTAATCAATGAATATGGCATCACACAAGTTCCAACTTTAGTAAGATTAAATCATTCAGAAGGTAAAAAAATAGTATTTAATCCTGAAAAAGATGGGCTTGCATCATTCATAAAAAAAGGAGTATGAAAATGAAAAAAAATATATTAACAGTATTATTAGCATTAACTTGTATTTTTACAATAGGTGGTATTACTGCAACTGCAGAAGTTAATGAAAAATTAACACCAGAAAACGAAGATATTATTTCTGTTGTTGAACAATATATTTATGTGGATAATGAAGGTAACAAGTATTTTGATATTGAGTCTGCAGAATTAGATGGTGTAGAGGATTATATTATCGAAATTGGCTATGTAATTGAATCATTTGACTCAACAGAAAGAAGTATAAGTGCTAGAGCAACATTTTTAATTTATGGCAACTATTGTGGTTATGGAAATGCAGGAAAAGGAAATATGCCTACTGATGATTTAGATACAGCATGTATGTATCATGATTACTGTTATATACATGGCGGAAATAATACAACTTGTAATAAAAATTTTCGGGCAAGATTGAAGGCTATTATGAATAGTACAAACAAGTTAAGTTATAAATATGCGGTTGCTGCAGGTGCATATGTTGTATTCAGTTGATGAATGAAAAAGTAAGGATTACTTTTTCAGTAATGACTATTTTATTAGGCATAGTTATGTTTCTTCAACAATCTTTTTTTTCATTAAGAATTCCTCTATCTGTTTTTACACCATTAATCGGTTCAATCGGACTATTAATAGCGATAAGATTGAGAAGAGGGACTTATAGGACAGTTATTCTTTTAGCAAATAGTATCATGATGTTAGTATTTCCGATATATTTAGTTCTCGTGTTTATCTTTCCGGCATTTTTTGTGTGAATAATAGCGAATCTATCAGAATGTCACCCTGCAAATCTTATGAAGTATTTTTTGTATAATCAATGATGAAGTTGATCATCAATCAAAATCAGATGATAGTAGATAAATTTAGTTAATATTCAGACCGACACTATAATTTTATAAAAAAGGCGACCTAGGTCTTTCTCTTTTTCGTGAAAGGCTGAAAATAGGTCGTCTTTTTGTTAGCAATAAAAGCTTTTAATGTCTTTTTTCTCGCAGGTAATTTAGCATCTTTACTTACAAGGAAGTTAAACAAATTTTCTCATTTTAAAGTGGTATATTTATCACTTCGCTTATGATTTGAATGCAAAAAGCTTGTGTTTTGCTACTTCTCTCTATTTGACCAAAATAAAAAAACGTTGATTGAACAACGTTTTTTCGGATTATTGTTTGTCTCAACAATATAAATATGGAGACGGCGGGAGTCGAACCCGCGTCCA
>NZ_JXLE01000035.1 GCF_001886265.1 Enterococcus thailandicus | reverse complement strand
TTTTTTCTTTTACCATTCTTGGTTAAGTCCTCGATCGATTAGTATCAGTCCGCTCCATACATCACTGTACTTCCACTTCTGACCTATCTACCTGATCATCTCTCAGGGATCTTACTTTCTTAAAGAAATGGGAAATCTCATCTTGAGGTGGGCTTCACACTTAGATGCTTTCAGCGTTTATCCCTTCCCTACATAGCTACCCAGCAATGCCCTTGGCAGAACAACTGGTACACCAGCGGTAAGTCCATCCCGGTCCTCTCGTACTAAGGACAGCTCCTCTCAAATTTCCAACGCCCGCGACGGATAGGGACCGAACTGTCTCACGACGTTCTGAACCCAGCTCGCGTGCCGCTTTAATGGGCGAACAGCCCAACCCTTGGGACCGACTACAGCCCCAGGATGCGACGAGCCGACATCGAGGTGCCAAACCTCCCCGTCGATGTGGACTCTTGGGGGAGATAAGCCTGTTATCCCCAGGGTAGCTTTTATCCGTTGAGCGATGGCCCTTCCATGCGGAACCACCGGATCACTAAGCCCGACTTTCGTCCCTGCTCGACTTGTTGGTCTCGCAGTCAAGCTCCCTTCTGCCTTTACACTCTTCGAATGATTTCCAACCATTCTGAGGGAACCTTTGGGCGCCTCCGTTACCTTTTAGGAGGCGACCGCCCCAGTCAAACTGCCCATCTGACACTGTCTCCCACCACGATTAGTGGTGCGGGTTAGAGTGGCCATAACGCAGGGGTAGTATCCCACCAGCGCCTCCATCGAAACTAGCGTTCCGATTTCTACGGCTCCTACCTATCCTGTACATGCGGTACAGACACTCAATATCAAACTACAGTAAAGCTCCATGGGGTCTTTCCGTCCTGTCGCGGGTAACCTGCATCTTCACAGGTACTAAAATTTCACCGAGTCTCTCGTTGAGACAGTGCCCAAATCGTTACGCCTTTCGTGCGGGTCGGAACTTACCCGACAAGGAATTTCGCTACCTTAGGACCGTTATAGTTACGGCCGCCGTTTACTGGGGCTTCAATTCGTACCTTCGCTTACGCTAAGCACTCCTCTTAACCTTCCAGCACCGGGCAGGCGTCAGCCCCTATACTTCATCTTACGATTTTGCAGAGACCTGTGTTTTTGATAAACAGTCGCTTGGGCCTATTCACTGCGGCTGATCTGACGATCAGCACCCCTTCTCCCGAAGTTACGGGGTCATTTTGCCGAGTTCCTTAACGAGAGTTCTCTCGCTCACCTTAGGATTCTCTCCTCGACTACCTGTGTCGGTTTGCGGTACGGGCCGTTGTTTTCTCACTAGAAGCTTTTCTTGGCAGTGTGACATCAGGAACTTCGGTACTATTATTTCCCTCCCCATCACAGCTTGTCCTTAAAAGATTAAGCATTTGACTCAACCTAAGACTTACTGCTTGGACAGACATTTCCAATCGTCTGCATTCCTTAGCCTCCTGCGTCCCTCCATTGCTCAAACAAAAACAACGGGTACAGGAATATCAACCTGTTATCCATCGCCTACGCCTTTCGGCCTCGGCTTAGGTCCCGACTAACCCTGGGCGGACGAGCCTTCCCCAGGAAACCTTAGTCATTCGGTGGACAGGATTCTCACCTGTCTTTCGCTACTCATACCGGCATTCTCACTTCTAAGCGCTCCAGCAGTCCTCACGATCTACCTTCAACGCCCTTAGAACGCTCTCCTACCATAACACCATAGGTGTTATCCACAGCTTCGGTAATATGTTTAGCCCCGGTACATTTTCGGCGCAGGGTCACTCGACTAGTGAGCTATTACGCACTCTTTAAATGGTGGCTGCTTCTGAGCCAACATCCTAGTTGTCTGTGCAACCCCACATCCTTTTCCACTTAACATATATTTTGGGACCTTAGCTGGTGGTCTGGGCTGTTTCCCTTTCGACTATGGATCTTATCACTCACAGTCTGACTCCCGGATATGAATGAATGGCATTCGGAGTTTATCTGAATTCGGTAACCCGAGATGGGCCCCTAGTCCAAACAGTGCTCTACCTCCATCATTCTCAATTCCGAGGCTAGCCCTAAAGCTATTTCGGAGAGAACCAGCTATCTCCAAGTTCGTTTGGAATTTCTCCGCTACCCACACCTCATCCCCGCACTTTTCAACGTACGTGGGTTCGGTCCTCCAGTGCGTTTTACCGCACCTTCAACCTGGACATGGGTAGATCACATGGTTTCGGGTCTACGACTACATACTCAAACGCCCTATTCAGACTCGCTTTCGCTACGGCTCCGTCTCTTCGACTTAACCTCGCATGCAATCGTAACTCGCCGGTTCATTCTACAAAAGGCACGCCATCACCCATTAACGGGCTTTGACTTGTTGTAGGCACACGGTTTCAGGTTCTATTTCACTCCCCTTCCGGGGTGCTTTTCACCTTTCCCTCACGGTACTGGTTCACTATCGGTCACTAGGGAGTATTTAGCCTTGGGAGATGGTCCTCCCGGATTCCGACGGAATTCCTCGTGTTCCGCCGTACTCAGGATCCTCCTAGGTGTCTTCCAAATTTCATCTACGGGGTTTTTACCCTCTTTGACTGACTTTTCCAAGTCATTCGATTATCTGAAAAAACTACCATATTGGAGTCCTACAACCCCAACAAGCAAGCTTGTTGGTTTGGGCTTTTCCCGTTTCGCTCGCCGCTACTCAGGGAATCGAATTTTCTTTCTCTTCCTGCAGGTACTTAGATGTTTCAGTTCTCTGCGTCTACCTCAAATATGCTATGTATTCACATATTTGTAACATCCTATAAAAGATGCTGGGTTCCCCCATTCGGAAATCTCTGGATCATAGCTTACGTACAGCTCCCCAAAGCATATCGGTGTTAGTCCCGTCCTTCATCGGCTCCTAGTGCCAAGGCATCCACCGTGCGCCCTTATTCACTTAACCTTATCAACCTTACGGTTGGGTTTTGACATCATTTCTAGCGATAGAAACTAGTCAAGAAAAATAAGCAATTGAACTTATTAAAAAACTCATTCAACGCGGTGTTCTCGGTTTGTTTTGATCTTACTTCAAATATCCAGTTTTCAATGAACAAAGT
>NZ_JXLE01000034.1 GCF_001886265.1 Enterococcus thailandicus | reverse complement strand
ATCATTCTGGTTAGCAAACGGTTGGTACTAAAATTCAATTTAATTAGTAATTAAAAAAGGTCTGGAAGAATTCTTCCAGACCTTTTTTCAATTCACTTTAGATAAACTATTTCAACCAAACTTAATCCATTTTACGGACAAAGAATGAAACGATTAGCACTAAGATCACTGCACCAACAATTGACGGAATGATTGCCATTCCTGCCAAACTTGGTCCCCAGCTTCCTAGTAGCCATTGTCCCAATGCAGAACCAACTAAACCTGCAGCAATATTTGCAATAATTCCCATTGAAGAACCTTTCTTCGTAATTGCACCTGCCACAGCTCCGATGATACCACCAACAATTAATGACCAAATAAAGCCCATGTCACTCACTCCTTTTCAAATTTTACAAGTTTAAATTATTTTATTATTCCACACGAGGTTCAGTGTTTTCTTTCACACGTTGCGTTCCTTTGTCGACAGCTTTTTTCGCTTTAGAGGTTTGTTTTGAAGCAAACTCACCAGTTGATTTTGCTGCGTCCGTTACTTTATCTTGAACTGTTTCACTTTCTTTTGCGTATTCTTCGCGTGTTTTGATGTCAACGACGTTCACATTAACTTCAATCACATCTAAGTGAGTCATATTTTTCACTTCACGACCAATTAACTCTTTCATTTGTTCGTAGATACCTTCAATGTCCTTACCGTATTCAACAACAACATCCATATCAACAGCTACTTGTTTTTTACCAACTTCTGTGTCGATTCCTGCTGTTACATTATCTGTATTCACTAATTTTTCAGCAATATTGGAGAAAAATCCGCCATCCACAGTTAGCAAGCCATCCACATCTTCTAAAGCAATTCCAATAATTTTTTGAATCACTTTGTCTTCAAAAGTTAGTTCTCCATTCATTTGATCAATCCCCTTTGTATTTTTTTGTTCTGTTGCAGGTTTGAATTCGTTGTGTGCCATTATCCATTCCTCCTAAAATTTAAAATAATCATCTAAAAGATGTGTTTCTTTAAGATAAAAACCAATTGCGATACCGATTGCGGTTAAAACCAAAATGAGCAAGGTTTTAAAAAATCCTACGGTTAACCACAAAATCGCTAAAATGAGCCCAAGACCCCCAAAGATAATAGGGAGCTTGTATGTTGAAAAGAATTGATTCATTTTTTGCCCTCCTACTCTACTCGAGAGTGCTTGTTTTCTTTTGCTGCTTTTTGAAATTGCTGATAAGTGACTATCACTTGAACAGGTTCATTTACCCCTAACAATCGTTTGACTTCTGCTTCGATCTCCTTCATCAACTGGTCTGTTTGCCCAATTAGCGAAGAAGTTCGCTTCAATTCACCCTTCACTTTGATTTTGATTCGATTTTTTGTTGCACGAACCACAATTCTAGGGGAATGAATAAATTCTTCTGCCTGTAATTTCGTTCGAACTAATCCTTCAATCGCTTTTTTATCGACAGCTAAAGTTCCATGTTCTCGCTTCAAGACAAAGGTTGTCTTGGTTTTTGGATAAAAAAGGATGAATAGAATAAATATGGCAACAAGAATACTAAATACAATGGCAATCCAAAAGATATATTGTTGAAAGTAAAAACTAGTAACAATAAAGTATCGAACATTCTCTAAGAAAGTTGGCAACTGATACAGTGAATAAATCAATGCAACCGTCAACGAGATTGAAAGGATAACCAAACTTCCGATGATTCCAATCACTTTAACCCCTTTATTCATTTTCCACCTCCTAAAATTTTTTAAACAATGGCAATTTGCCAATTATTTACTAAATAAAATCTAGCCATTCAGCGAATATAACAACATTTTTATGGCAATTTACTCACAATCAAAGCGTTCTCTTTTTATGTTTTTCTAATTTATCTTAATTACAGACTATTACTTTCGATTTTTTTTTGCAAAAGTTATGCTTACTTATTAAAAAACAAATAGACAAACTAAAAAAACCGTTCATTTCTAAAATGAACGGTTAGTTGAATCGTTTTTCAATTGTTTTTCTTAGTGACCTTTATAACTTAAATAATAAAATCCTGAAACAAAAACGCCACCACCAAGAATGTTTCCTACGTACACTAACAAGAAATTTCTAAAGAATTCTCCCCAACTCAATGAGCCTTCAAAAATGGCCGCAGGAATAACAAATGCATTTGCCACACTATGCTGAAAACCAATCGCAACGAAGATCATCACGGGAAACCAAATACCTAAAATTTTCCCAGCAGCATCTTTCGCACCATAGCATAACCATAAAGCAAGTCCAACAAACCAGTTACAACCAATACCAGAAATGACTGCTTGTTCCCACGAAACATTGACCTTATGTTCTGCTAATGATAGCACTTGATCTAAATACACGCCACTATGCGTTAAACCCAACACATGTCCGAAAGCATAAGCAACAAAAAAAGCACCCAATAAGTTTGCTAATGTAATCGTTAACCAGTTTAGTAAAAGTTCTTTAAAAGAAACTTTCTTTGCCATCCATGCTGTGCTCACAGCCATCATGTTCCCAGTAATCAATTCTCCCCCGGCCAACAAGATCACAATTAATCCAATTGGGAAAACAGATGCGCCAACTAACGCCTGAACACTGGCTAAATCTGCTGGAATCGAAGCCGATACTCGAATATATGCTAGATAACCTAAAGAAATCATCGCGCCTCCAATGAAGCCTAAAATCCATTTGGCTATCCATGTTTTTTCAATTTTTTTCTGACCATTCTCAATGCTGATTGCTAAAATTTCACTTGGTGAATACACAAAAATCGCTCCTTTAAACTTTTCTTCTCCTTTTTACTACTTTACAGTTAAATCAACCGTTTTCAATAGTTTTGTACATTTTTTCACTAATTCCTCATTTCTATAACTCTTCCATCATTTTTCAAAAAAAAAACTGGGACTAAAAGCTGTCCCAGTTACCTAATTATCCATTTTAACAAGTAATTTGATTCTCCAAAATCTTTTCATTAGGATTTATTTAGTTGATTTAAATCTCAACCGCATGTTAGAAGATGATTTCGATACATCCGTTTGTTTATTAACAGAACCTTCAAATGAAACTTGTTTGATTTCTTGAGCATCTAAAGTTAGCAATAGATGTGCTCGGTTGATTTCTTGATTATTTTCGTAAAGAGTCACAGGTTGTCCATCAGCAACAATTTTCAGTAATAAATTCTTGTCTTTTAGTTCTGTATCTGGTGTAAATTGCTCAACAGATACTTCGACAGGTACAGTTGAATTGTTTTCCATTTTGTAAACAGGTGAAATGATTTTTTCTTCGTCTGAACCAAAATTCATTTTTGTTGGTATTGTTAGGTTGATTTCCGAAGTATCAATTTCGTTAACAATTCCCCCAGGAACCTCGATTGAAGCTTCTGGAATATCTTGCTCGACTGAACTTTCATTTGTTGCTTTTCCTGTTACTTTAACTACTGGATTTTGATTCAACGCAGCATCTGTCACTTTTACTTTTACTTGATAAGTAAACGTTTTACCAGGTGCTAGCTCATCAATACTCACATTTTGTTCACTTCGTGTCACGACTTCCAATCCCTCTGGTAACTCAATTGAAAGATTTCCCGACTTAAGTGACGCAACGGAGCTATTATTCGTTAGCGTGTAAACATAAAGTAATTCATCGCCAACATTGGTTTCTTCCTCACTTCTTGACA
>NZ_JXLE01000033.1 GCF_001886265.1 Enterococcus thailandicus | reverse complement strand
CACCACTTGTCCCATTATCATACCCTCGAAGTTGAATGGTATTTCCCCAAGTCATTTTAACAGGTACCTGTACATAAGTAGTGACGCCACTTGATTTACGTGTAATTTTCACACCAATTTTGTCCGTGACCGTCATATTATCGAAGCTAGGAACTGAGTTGACTTCCGCTGTGTAGTCGGAAGCATTGATTGCTGTTCCGTCTTCTAAACGTACGTTAGTAATCATTTTTGAAACAGCGGGGATTTCACCTGACCAGGTTCCAAGTTCGATCGTTTGTTCCACCACGTCTGCCCAGATTTGTCGGTCATCATTGATGTTGAAACTTGCTGAAGCCGAATCTAATGGAATATTATCCATCGGGAGTGCCCAATAAAACAGACTTCCATCATAAATCGATATTGTACGCCCTTCAGCATCATGACGTGTATTGATTGTTACAGAACAGTCACCTGAAAAATTACCTGCTTTGACTCGCTTCATTCGATAATTTATCTTTGTGCCAGTTGAACCCGTCTTTTCAAGTTGAACATAGTTAGAAAAGTTACTGGATAAATTAACTTTAAATTGAGATAGGTCAGAGAAATAGTCTCCTATAAAATTGATCTGCCCTGTATATTGTTCACTCGCTTTACTTTCAACTGTAAAATTTACAGTATCATTCACGTTTTTTCCCAGCTTACTGTAATTGGATTTCAATGCGTCAGACAGGTTACTTGCTATTTTCCGGACAGATACTTTTCTCCACTCATCATAGAGCCAAGAATATTTACTAGGCATATCTACACTCTCAAGGTTACAAACCAATCCTGAAATACCTCGACTAACGGTACCTTTCTCAAAATAATTAACTTTGTTCCAAACATACCCCCCACCAGTCCAGTTTATATATTCATCCGCTCTTAGCTCTCCATGATATTTCAAGCTTATAGAAGGAACAGTAATATTTGAACCAGGTTTCGTTCGCTTTATCACAAGATAAAAATGATTGAAAGTTTGACCATTCGTTGTTGATGTGGCGGCTGATCCAGTGAAGGTAATACCGTCACCTCCGACAAAAGACACACCGTCAAAATATATACTTGTCGCATAGTCCCATTTATATATACCACTAGTTGCAGATGTTACAGGTGCATTCTCAACTGGAAGATTAAATTCAATGGTTGATGTAGCTCCGACATAATTTCCAAGTTTGGGTGCTGTTTTCACTCTGGCGCTTATTTCTCCAATCCAATATGTAGCTGCTTTATCATAAGCTACCTTAGCACCAGGGTTATCATCAACATTTCCCGCCTGTGGTTGGATACTCGTTTTCGATGTCTGTGACGCAACTTCCTCTTTTGTTGAACTTTCAGCCACCGTTTGCTCAGTGGATGTTTGTGTTTTTGATGAAACTTCATTTTCTTCTTGTTGGGAACTATTTTGTGTTTGAGTTTGACTTGTTTCGGTTGTTTTTCCAGATTGTATTTGATTCACACTAGTTTCAGTTGATGTCGTCTTTTCTTGCTTTTCAGTTGATTGAAGCGTTTCACTTTCTTCTTGTGCCCATACAACCTGATTACTAATACTCACTAAATGAGTAATTTCTGAAAGTAGCAGTGCTACTAACATCAGCCAAATGATCATCTTTTGTCTATTTTTCATTTTTGTTTCATCCTTTTTTGTTCAGCCCTTCTCCACCGTCCTTCATACATAGCAGTGCCCCCTTTACTAGCTAACATATAGTACACCGTCGATCGTTGATTGATTGATTTCCTTTTCGTCATCATAGATCGTATAAACAATCGTTACTTCATGACTACCCTTTGACAAATCTTTTGCTAGCTTGGCTTCCATTAATTGGCGATTTGCAGGTATCAGTCCAGATTTGTAAACCTGTTCATTTCCTTCTTTCAGCAAATATGCCACTTGGATGCTGTAAGCATTCGTCGGTTTGTTTTTCACCGCGATCTGAGCAACATTCGTTTCTTTTGAAACTGCGATCTCATGTTTCAGGTTGATATTAAAATTGTCTTTGTCGACTTCTGTTTGCATGAACTTTAGCATTTCTTCATCTGTCATTTTTTCTAAATTTTGTTCAACGTCTGGCAACCCGCTGATAACTTTCGGCGTTTCTCTGAAAAAGTAAAATGAAAAAAATGATCCTAATGCAACAAGCAACAACAGTAATAAAATCAATAATCGTCTTGTTTTCTTCTTATTTTCTTTTGCTCTTTGTTCCACCATCTTTTGATATCCCCCTATGTCAAAACCCAGAAAAGGAGAAAGATTAGTCAATCTCCCTCCTTTACTTTAAAGCTCTTTATTTGCTTATTTTACTGCTGTAAAGTGTAGAGACATGTCATATGTAGGTCTCAATGCTGCATCAGTATCACCCGTTGGGAATGCACTTTGATCAATGTTTCCTGTGAATTCAAAATTTTTCGTTGATGTTTTAGGAACAGTTACCAACTTTGTTCTTGCATTAAGCATTTGACCTGCTTTGGTTTGTAAAGCAACTGCTGCTTCACCTGTCGCCACAACTGATAAATCTTGTTTCACATCAATTGCATTTTTTGAACTAAATTTTTCAACAGAAACTTTTACATCATTTGATGTTGAGTTATTTGTTAACTTATAGATTGGTGAAATAATTGTTGATGTAGGTTTTCCAGCATCATCTACGCTATTCGCATATAAAACAGTTGTTGGAATTGTGACGTCAATGACTGTTGGATCTTCCGGATCAGTTGGATCTGGAGATTCTGGATTTGATGAATCCCATGCACCAATCCAACCATTAACAGCTACATTTCCAGAATCTTGACCTTTGATCGTTTGTCCACCAGCTTCATTGGGATCTGTTTCTCCTGCTTCCCAGGCACTTGCCGTAATTGGAGCCAAAACAACCCCACCTAAAATTAATGTACTAACTAGTAATTTCTTTACCATTTTTGTATCTCCCCTATTTTATATTTTTAAAACAAAGCTATTTCTTACTAAAACAGCCACTACAAAATCAATTTTAGATAAAGTAAAAAATAGCAATTTCTATCTTTTACTTACACGAGGGTTACCTAAAACGGTTTATGCAATGTCCATTTCAGAAAAATAGCATCATTTTCAAACATAACACTTTGTTCCAAATAAATTTTCGTTTTTTGCGTAGTACGCCTTGGAACATAAATTATATTAGCAAACGAACACAAACCATTTCCAATCAGATTTTACCTAGGTGTCGGAACGAGATGTCCTTTGCAGAATCTCTACCTCTTGCTTAATCACCAACACGTCATCTCAAACAAGGAACTCACCGCGCTTTCTATTTTCTAAATAAAAAACAACAATGCGCGGACAAATAATAACTTTGTTCTTCCATAAAATATACATTTACAAAACTAATAAAGCCCAATGAAGCTTTATTGAAAGCAAAAAAAATATATTCATTGAACAAGAAATAATCAGTCACTTTCCACTAAAGTCGTTGCTTGTCTTTTGATTTCATTAAATAAACGTGTTAAATTAAGCACAAGGAGATGTTTCTATGTCTGAAAGCAAGTTCGTAATCATGATGAACCAGTTGAGTGTAGCTTACTCAGATGAAAAAGTGGCGCAAATGCCTAAAATCAAAGAGATGATTTTTAATGCAGCGCAAGAGTTAGAAAAAACTGAAAATACAAAGTTAGTTGGTACAAAGCTTTGCCATGCAATCACGCTAAGTTATCTTGAAACTAAACAACCATTTCCAGAAGCAGTCATAAACTTGTATTATCAATTAAAACATGACGCAGAAATCTACCAAGGGATTGCCATGAGTACCATGCTCCTTCCTCTATGGTTTTAATCAAAAAGACTGCAACAAAATGAAGTGACCTCCAAAAGTCAGTTTTCTGATCGAACTTTTGGAGGTTTTTTTGTATGAGAAAATGCAGTTTTGAATTGAAATTTGAAATTGTTCATGACTATTTATCTAGTCAAAGAAACACCTGAAGCAAGCCATCCTATCAAAGAATTAGAAAACAAGTTTGTTTGCTTCAGATTGAGAATGCCTTTTAAAAGAATGAAAGAAGCTGTGAAAACTAGAAAGCCCAACACAGACGAAAGAATCAGTCATACGAATGATCATCGGCCTCCGAAAGTCATTCAAATTAGTTGAGCCTCTTGCATTCATAAACTTCACTAAGGTGACCTATCTGTACTGACAGAAAACTTTTGATCGTTCAATTCCAGCTCAAGCAGTTGATTCATCCTTATTTTACAGTATAAAAAAAGAGCGGATTTCTCCACTCTATAAAAGTTTAACTTTTTGAGTCACAACATTTATCTACGTCTTGTTGCTACCTATTTGAAATGAATCATTGTTGATTCGTTTTTTTATATTTACGATACCAGAAAGTACTTAATACAAGTACAATCGTAACAACTCCTGCCCACGCAATCACCGGTTTAGAATCATCATTCGTTTTAGGAAATTTATTTTTAGATTCTTTAAAACTACTATTTGATGTAGTAGATGCATAGTTTTTATTTATTTCTGAGTGAGTTGTGGATTTGAGTCAATATCTTGGACACATTTT
>NZ_JXLE01000032.1 GCF_001886265.1 Enterococcus thailandicus | reverse complement strand
ATAGTAGATTTAAAACTTTGCAACAGAACCGGAAAACACAACCAACAATGACAACAGCGAATTACCATTTTAAAGATCGGAGGAAATCAAATGAATGGATTGAAAGAATTTTTTGGGAATATCCCAATGTTTCAAAAACAAGTCGAACGAGAAATTGAAGAAAAAGGGATTGAACCTAGTGAGGGTATTAAAAAAATGGAATTTAGCCGTCAAGTGATCCGTAACTTAGTGATTGGCGTTTTAGTTGTCGGTATTCTTGCTTTTGTGGGCATTTCTTATTTTAACAATAAGAATCAACCACCAGTGACACCAACAGCCACCACCGCAAGCAAAGAAAGCAACCAGTCAGAAACAAGCGGAGAAGCCACAAAAAACAGCTCACAAGCCGTTCAAGGGTCAAGCGACCATTTACTCAAATTAAGTGCGAAAGAGCGAGCAGACGAAGCAACAGAAGTTTTTGAGAGTTGGTACAAGTCTTTCTCTAATGGTGACGTGATTTTAGAAATCAACAAAGAATTATTGAAAGAAGGATCAGGCGGTACAAGCCCGATTGAATTAGAAACAAAACTGATTGATAACTTAAAAGCCAAGTTTGGTGATAAGCTGTCAGATGATTTCTATACAGGCTTGCAAGCGAGCTTCAATTTCAATCCAGTCATTGTTGACGGTACCAAAGGGCTAACCATTTCTAAGCAAAATGATGATGAAAGTCAATGGTTTAGTACCTGGTTCTTAGATACCGAAAAAAAGGAGAAAAACACAAAAATTGTTTTGCGTAATGATTTTCCGTTTGAGTGGGTGGATTGGCGGAACAAAGGACAACATGATGAAAAAGTAGGAAAAATATTTAAAAATGTTGATTGGGATAATGATTTAAGTTATGAAGTGATAGGGATTGATTTTACAGAAGCTACTAAAAATATTGAAACCAATCAGATTTTATTTGTACAAATGTACTACAATGAAAAAATCGGGAAGTGGCAAGTTACAGGTAATGTTGGAGGTGTTTACTAATGGATTTAATAGATAAAGCAGGAGAGGTCGCAGGTGATGTAGCAGACAAAATATCAGATACAGTTTCAGGAGTTTTTGAGGGTATAAAAGAAACCACAGATAGTGTGTTGCACCCGATTGATACCTTGTTAGGGAATTGGGGCAGTGACCTTTTAGAAGCCAGTATGAAAATTGCCAATAAGACGACTTTTGATATTCCCAATATCGAATTAATTAGTACCATTACCAATGTGTTTGTCTTTGCAACGACAACCTTTGCGATTTGTATTGTGTTGTATAAGGTCATTGAAGCGCAAATACAAGCTTCTAATGGTAGTGGTGACGCATTGACCGCTACTATTGTTCAAAAGCTATTCTATTCGTCGATTGCCTTAGCTGTCTTGCCCTGGGCAATGAACTTTTTTATCAAAAAAATTGTTGCACCAATCGGGGAATATGTGATTCAACAAGTCGCTAATGATTTGAACGTGGAAACGATCGGCGAACGTTTGCGTAATTTCTTAGTTTCCAATTTCTTTAATGGTGGCGTTAGTGCCGTTGTTCTCTTTGTTTTTGTGATCTTCTTTGCCTTTTCCATTGCCAAGTATTTTGTAGCGATTTGTGTCTTTTATGCCGATTTCTTAGTATTAACTATGTTGACACCGTTAGTCGCCTTATCCCTTTTAACGGACGAGCAAAATTACTTTCAAATATGGATCAAAGAATTGTTGTCCGAAGCTTTAACCATGCTAATTAAATTGATTCTCTATTTAGCAATGATTACCCTCATGATTGCTGAAAAATACACGTTACCAAACTTTATGTTAATGGTTGGTTGTGGCTTGTTGATTATTAAAACACCGTCAGCTCTACAAAATATGTGGTATTCAACCAAAGTTTCAAAAGGTGGCGGACTAGGGAACTTAGCTATGATGGCTATGTTTAGAAAATAAGAGAGGGGGAAAACGATTGTCTTATTATTTTGAAATACGTATTATTCTTCCTGAAGAAGAAAACCAGTTTTTAAATCGAAAGTTAAGTAAGAGTGAATTATCCGAAGTCACACACTATCTACAACAAAAAACAAGTCGAGGAATACCAGTTAAATTTCGTGTGGGTATTTTTAGAGTAGAAGATCAAACAAAAATTATGTCGGTCACTTTGAATACGAAAAATACAAAAGAAACTGATGTAATTAATTTGTTACTAAATCGAGTGACAGATCAACACGTTTTAATTTATCTAAATGAACAAACAGAGCCAAAAATTAACACGCAAGAGTTAAACCGCCAGGAGATACAAAAAGGTTTAGACAGTCAACAAATACAATCAAGCGAAAGTATAGCTGATGAAGCAAAAGAACCCGATCTTGTTAGTGAAAAACAAAGAAAAGAGCAATCACCCGAAGAAAGTCAAACAAAAGTTAAAGAAAAAACACTATCGAAAAAAACACCTAAAAAAAATGGTACAAAATTTAATTTGTTCGTATCTATTTTAGCTTTATTTATTGTATTATTGATAGGAGTAAGCGTTATTCAACAAGTACAACTTCAATCAGTAAAAAAAGAGAGCGAATCATTGAAAGAACAAATTGAACGTGTCGAAGAAACCGATATTTCCCAATCAAAAATAGATACATTTGGTAGATACTTTTTAACTTATTATTTTTCACAAGAAAAAAATAAAGAAAATTATCAATCTAGTTTAAGAAGTTATATATCAGAAAAAGTAGATATAGCTGATTGGGAAGCGTTAGGGAAAACTCTTAAAAGTGTTAATTATTACGGTAGCGAACAAACAAAAAAAGGGTATAGTGTTGAATACCTTTTAAATGTTACGGTAGAGGATCGTAGTAAAATGCAAAAGATCACTTTTGAAGTAGAACCAACCAAAAACGGCTTTCTTGTGACAAATCAACCAACACTTGCCGACTTCTCTTTTAACTGAAATATGCAAAAAAGAGAGTGCTAAAAATGGGGAAAATTAATCTAAAACAAATTTACACAGCTAAAGAAATGAGTGAAAGGATAGGTAAAAATAGAAATTACCTATCCCAGGCTTATCGAAATAATAAGCATGAAATTCTGAATAAATTTAACTATCGAAAAATTGGCGGTACGCTTATCTTTTCTGATAATTTCAGCAATGACTTATCTCAATTAATTACAGCAAAAGAAGCAAGTCAAACGCTAGGGAAAAATGATGAATATTTTGCCCATATTTATAAACGGTTTCCTCACAGGTTGGAAGGAATAGATCATGTCTACATAGGAAAAACATTATTTCTAACAAAGGAATCACTAGAAAATTTTAAAAAAAAGTGATTAAAAAAATGTCAGATGAAGCATATTTGTGATATACTATTTATGTACACAAATACTAATTTTTAAGGAGATTACAAAATGAAAAAACTTGCCCTCTTAACACTATTCAGCACTGCTTTATTAGTATCAGCACCGCTTGTCAGTTTTGCAGACGAAACCGCAAGTAGCAGTGATGTTACTATCTTAGCCGATGATGATCCAGTCGATCCAGTAGAGTCGACAGACCCGACTAATCCAGTCGATCCAGTTGATCCAGTCGATCCAGTTGCTCCAGTCGAGCCAAGCGAACCAACAGAGCCAAGCGAACCAACAGAGCCAAGCGAACCAACAGAACCAAGCGAACCAACAGAGCCAAGCGAACCAACAGAACCAAGCGAACCAACAGAGCCAAGCGAACCAACAAAACCAAGCGAGCCAACAGAACCAAGTACACCAACAGTACCAAACAAACCAGTAGACACAAACCCAATCGAAAACCCAGTTAATACAGATACAGGTGTTGTGATTGTTGCAGTTGAAGATAGTAAACCGATTATTCAATTAGCAAACGGAACAACAAAGAAAGTTGAAGCTAAAGAAATTGGTGCAAACGTTCAAAAAGACGGAACAGTAACGGTTAAAGGTTCAGACGGAAAAATGAAAGTTTTACCAAAAACAGGAGACACAGAAAATATTGCATTGTCTGTCCTAGGGTCATTAATGGTATTAGGATCAGCATTCATTTTTAAAAAGCGAATCTAATTAAGTATTTATAAAAGCGTGGTCGCAAGTTTCACTAGCAGCCATGCTTTTATTGAATCATTGTAGGACATTTTAAAGATAAAATTGCCCACTTTAAAATTAAACATGTGCTTAGAATCGTTCTAGGCAACACCAATAACAACAGATAGAATCAGCAACTTGGCTTCATTTTAAAATCATGCTATAATGAATGTGCGAAACGAGATAAGTTCTAATGAATAGCACAAAAGCCCAACCTATTGCGAGTAGGTCGGGCTTTTCTTTGCACTTGTTGCGAATACAAGCGTGTGAGTTAGACAGCAACTTGCTTGCTATCGTCTAATCATCTAACCAATGATCAACTAATGTGATTATTAGACCCACTAAAAGTGGTGCGATAACTAACGAGATAATTTGTTCCATGAATAGCACCCCCTTACGGGGCAAGTTGCCGTTAATTAGTATAGCATACTTAATATTCTAAACAGTTGATAAATTAAGATAAAAGCTAAAATCACTAATCACAAGTGATTTGTGATTAATCACTTGTGATTTACAAGGTGTAACGATATAATTAAATGGAAAACGTGCAAAATATTTACATAAACAGGGGGGAGAAACTTGGAACTAGCATTTAGAGAAAACTTAAAAAAGATGAGAGGTACCAAACCAAAAGAAAAATTCTCCCAAGAATTAGAAATGAGTAGATCAAATTATTCACGAATAGAATCAGGAAAATCAGATCCAACCATAAAAACACTAGAACAAATTGCAAAGTTAACTAACTCAACGCTAGTAGTGGATTTAATCCCAAATGAGCCAACAGAACCAGAATCAGAACAAGTAACATTGGATTTAGAAATGGAAGAAGAAATAATCTCAACTCTCCAAAATCCTCAAAATACCGCTATATCAAGCCATTTCCAGCCTCTACTTATCCACCCTTGTTATCAATCCCACCAACTCGATGTGGCTTGAGAGGACAGAATGAATGTCATTTGAGTATGTTCGTTCTCGGAAACATATCCACTGCGTTTTTAGCACTATCGGTAGACGGGAACATATCCATTCATGATAAAAAATAACGTGTCTAATTGCATAATCATCATTGAGTAGAGTTGTCAAAAGGGTTCTGTTGCAAAGTTTTAAATAAAGAAT
>NZ_JXLE01000031.1 GCF_001886265.1 Enterococcus thailandicus | reverse complement strand
TATTCTTTATTTAAAACTTTGCAACAGAACCTTCTACACACTGACTTGGGTAGCCAATACACAGCCAGAGAAGTGGAACAATGGCTTGAAACCAACAAAATAAGGCATTCTTATAGTAGAAAGGGAATACCTTATAATAATGCTGGAATCGAATCTTTCCATGCTTCATTGAAAAAGGAAGAAGTCTACACGACTAGCTAATCAGATTTTTAAGAAGCAAATCGAGCACTATTTAGCTACATTGAAGGGTTTTATAACCGAAATCGAATCTATAGCTCGATTCACTATCTAACCCCACAGGAGTTTGAAGAGTTGGCAAAAGCAAAAATGACGTAACAGTCTCTACTAAAATATGTCCAAGATATTGACTCAAATCCAAGATGACGTACTACGATTTGTTGGTCTTTCTCTTTCCTTATTTATCTGAATGAAGCAATACGTAATTTATCCGGATCGAAGAAGAACTAGCTGGTTATGCAAAATTAGCTAGATTTCCCGCAGAATAAAACCAGACGTAGAAACCACGTGGTCTTTTAGTTGATTCAGTAAAAGAAGCCGAAGCCAAAGTTAAGACGTTGGTTTCGGCTTCTTTGGCTTTTAATTGTGGGAACGCACACAAAGAGCCAAAAAAGATTACTGACAGCCATCTTCTGATGGATGCCAGTAATCTTTTTTAAGTTCTTGTTCAAAAGGTTTGATAAAATCAAAGCTAGAAACTAGATCCGGTCATGCTTGTTGCGATCATTATCGCGTAAGTCTTCTACATGGACATCACCACTCGTATCGATATCTAGTTCTTCTCGGCTGACGTTTTCACTTACTTGTTTCATATCTTCGTGTTCTTGTTTACGAATGTCGACTTCTTCTCGAACGACCGTGCGTTTGTTGACATCGATCTGTTCTTCTTTGATTGGGATCGTGATCGTGTCGTCTTCTAGCGTATCATTGACATCGGTAGTTGCAGCCGCACCATCTACGGGCTTTCTTTCGATCACGATTTCTTCTCGTTTAACCGGTACTTCGACTGTTTTCGTCTCATTGACAACATTTTTATGGATATCGACTTTACCCGTCGTCACATCATGCGTATTGATATCCAATTGTTCTTCTTTAAGCTGGATACTATCAGTATCAGTATCTATATCAGTTGTACGTGCAGCATCTGATGCATGTAAATTATTTGTGCGAGTGGCACCAGCTGCATGTCTGCCTGTAACATTTTCAGTTGCTTGTGTTGGGTCGTTTTTATAATTATTGACGGTGATAATAATTTTTCCAGCTGAGATATCATCTCTATATTGGTAAAGCGGGTCGTTGTTTGCATAGTCAGCTTCTTCATTTAAACTTGAATCGTATTCGTACGTATCAGCAGAAAATGCATCTTTGATTTTTTCCCATAGTGAGCGATCTTCGTGAGTCGTTTCGACGCCATTTACGCCGGTTTCAACATCGATTCCTGACAGTCCAGCAAAACCAAAATTTGTAGCTGCATCTTTGGTGGTGTAAATAATGATATCATCACGGCTATAGCCTTCTCTTTGCAGTTGTTCGATCACGGATAAAGCTTCTTCTCTCGTACTGTAACTTCCAATAACTGTTAGATTTCTTTCGATCATATAAATACCTCCCATTTCAACTTTTTTTTGAATATGATTACAATTATAGTTTAACGAATAAATGACGTTAAAACAAATAATACGAATGTATGTATCAATTAAAAAATAAAATAAGTGGTGTTTCTTTTGTTATAATCAAGAAGTTTTATCGTATTTTTATCGGTATAGGACCTTTTCATCTTATGAAAGGTAGGCTTAGATAAAATAATCGCAGAATATTTTTTGTTCGGCTTTTGTTATAATAGCGCCGATTGTAAAATTAAGCTAGACAAATAAAAAAGTCATTTGTGCTACACTCAAGATAGTTCCCGCAAAAGAATTATAAGGAGTGAAGACAAATGACCTATACCCATCTTATATCAAATGAACTTGCAATGATAGAGGCGTATTATAATAATCATCAATCTGTAGCTAAAACCGCAGTACTATTGAATAGATTTAGACAAACGATTCATAAAGTTTACCAATTTTTCAAAACAGGGCACAATGCTCTAGATTATTTCAATCAATACAAGAAGAATAAAACTCGCTGTGGCAGACGTCCTATTGTCTTATCAGATGAACAAACAGAATATATTCAAAAGAGGGTTGTTCAAGGTTGGGCACCTGATGTGATTGGTGTTAGTATCAAAAGAAGAAGCTATGAATCAAATAAGTTTTATGATAGATAAATGGAAAAAGCAGTATCCACGGGTAGTTAAATTACTCATGAATCCTGCTATATTAACCTTTTATAATTTTCCTCCATCAATCAGAAGAACCATTTATTCAACTAACTTGATTGAAGGTTTTAACAAACAATTAAAGAAATATACAAAAAGAAAAGAACAATTTCCTAATGAAGAATCTCTGGAGAGATTCTTAGTTTCTCAATTCAACAACTATAATCAGAAGTTTTTGTGTCGGATTCATAAAGGTTTTAAAGAAATACAAGATACACTAGAATCAATGTTTTAACTTAACCGACAGAATGGTTTTTTCCATTTACACATAATTCTTGACGCAACCGTTTGAATCGTTTCTTAAAAAATACAAATATATTAGAAACATTCAACTAAGAAAATTCATGTAATTGAAAAGATATAATCTAATGATAAGAGGAAAAATATGTTTAACAGAGTAGTGAATAAGGACGGTTTAAGAAGTTTTTTTGCCACTAGACAAAACCATTTGGAGGGTTACGCTATTGAAATAGAGAAAGACCTAGAAGGACCTGTGAATGAACGAAACATTGATCCCCCTGAGTGTTCCGACAATACCTTTGATGAGCGTTCCTCTTTAGAAATAGCTATTGCAGAAGCCCTCAAAATGTATGATTGTGGCTCCTATACTATTGCCGAAATCACAAATAAAACTGGTATATCAAAGTCCGCCATATATGGTGCTCTGGCAAAAAGAATTTTAGATATTTAGGAGTTGCAGATATAAAAATACCCCTTTTCGAATGAAAAAGAGGTATTTTTCGCCTGTTTTAATTTTGATAGAGAACTATAAAAAATTAACGTATACATTCTTTGCCTAAACATATATTTATCTATGGGGAATATCGTACCGTTACAGTAATATTTTGCGATTTTAGAAGAACGAGTTCTTATTTTAAAAATTTTTCAATGAAGGTGATATATGCCTCTACAACAGACTGTAAAAATTTTTTGTTTCATCATTCGTGATCTTTCCGTCGTCATCTAATAATTTTTGAGAGTTCGATAAATATACTTCAGGTTGCTGAAGGACAGGCATATTTATAAAAGTTAAGACTTGACGTAAGGCATGGTTGGCTAATGCTCCGCTAATGTCCGAAATAGAGTGCGTCACAACTAGCACGGGCTTTCCATCCCAAACATTTTCCCCATATGGACGAGAGGCTACGTCAATTGCGTTTTTGAATCCACCAGGAATAGAGCGATTATACTCAGGAGTTATAAAAACAATAGCATCTTGACGTTTGATAGCTTCACGGAAATCCAAATATACTTGAGGTTCCTTTCCATCATAGTCTTCACTATACAACGGGAGATTTGAGAAATCTAAATATTCTATTTCATACTCGCTCGGAAATAAAGCTTCCAGATTGTGGGCCCATCTTTCTAAAAAAGAATTTTGACGTAAACTTCCAACTATAAATCCAATTTAAACCATCATAACCATTCTTTCTGCTCTGTGGTTCTTAACACGATTGCAATATACACTTATATAATATCAGTTTAATCAAAATACACAAAAATACCCCCTACAAAATTGTAATTCAGTGACTAGCGTATTCCTGGCTACAAGCAACTTGAAACAGTACACTTATTTTACAAATACTTCCTCTCTTATTTAGTCTGAAGTATAAAACATTATTACGGTACAAGAAGCAGGCGACTGTTTAGAACAGATTTATAACGAGAAGCTCATTTCGCAAGAATGAATCAAGAGAAGTTACTAGGATACCTATTTACAAATAAGGAGGTAATACCATGCTAGTGGTTATAGATATGCAAAATCATATTCTTGATCCATCAACCCATTTTTATATTCCTGGTATTGAGACATTGATTCCCAAGATCGCCAATCGGATTAGCCAGGCTCGAGATTCGGGTGAATATATTCTATACACGCAGGACATTCCTATAGAGGTTAAAGATACCGAGAAGGAAGAGCAATACGAACTCCAGTTAATTAAAGATATAAAACCAAGACCAACCGAACGCGTCTTTAAAAAATATTACTTCAGCCTATCTCCTGAAAAAATTCTGGAAATACAGAACGAATTGAAGGAGAAGACCGAGGCCTACAAAAAGATCGAGATAGTGGGAGTTGAAACGAGTCTTTGTGTATTAGCTAATACGTTGAAGCTACAAAGCGCTTTCCCTGAAGCTAAGATCATCGTTCCTTCAACGTTAACTACGGGAAGGAAGTATACAGAGGAAGCGTTAGATATTTTGAAAGAATTCAACGTGGATATCCAATGACCAGTCGCAAAAAATACAAATGAGAGCTCCTGTTATTTGTATTTTTTGCGATTATTTATTTGCGGCCCTCACTCTACTTTCTTGTAGTACCTTCTATAAATAAAATCTCTCTATTTTGTACAAAAAAACATTCCAGATCCTAGCCGGATCCGGAATGTTAACCACAGTCTCATCAGATGGAGACTGTGTATTTTGATGGGGCGCTAGAGAGGTCCATTAAGTTTTTCTTCTATTTCCGTTTCTTGAGAAGTAATATCGGGATTAGTCGTTTTTTGAGCAATGATATCGGTGTTGGCCGTATCTTCCTCAATTTTGTTATCTAATTTTTGAAGTTGTAGTTTGGCAAATTCTCTCCCACCCAAACCGAATGCGAGTGCAAAAGCAATTGCGAGACCGCCCATGATGAATAGGAACGCAGTATTTACAATTGTGGAAGCAAATTGTAATTGATCGAGCGTCATGAAAACGGCCAAGACATACAGCATGTATTTGACAACCTCACCTAAGAGGGAACTTCCGGTAGACTCTTTCAGGAAAGCTGAGAGTGCATTTCCCCCGAATATGCCCAGTCCTAAGATAATGAGACCTATGAGGATAGAGGGCAAATAGCTAATAATCGCCAAGCCAATGGTATTCAATACTTCTAGATTTACCGCATTCAAGGCTTCTACCGTGAAGAAGACAATGATTACAGCTTGGACAATTTTTGCGATTACTTGTGAAAGATTGAGGCGAGAAGTTCCCGTGGGATTTAGGTAGTGGGAGAAGCGATTGATTCCCGCATTTCCCAACAATCCTTCCAAAAGATCCGCTACATATTTAGCAATTAAGGTCCCTACAATGAGTAGGATTACTGCTACCAGAATATTGGGGATGGCAGCCAAAACTTGAGTGAGTACATTTACGATGGGCTCAGAGATGGAACGAATCTCTAAAGTCTCTAGCGCCATAGTCAAAACTGGAATCAACACGATTACAAAGGCCACATTAGCGAGAACGCGGGCAATCGTATTTTTCTGCACAGCAACGGGAGTTGTGCTAGATTGGTTAGCTTGATCTGAGGCCCGAGTATATTTTGAAAGCCATCGATCAACGTTGAGGGATTCCAACAGACTTTGAACCAGCTCTTTGACGAATTTGGCCACAAAGTAACCAATCGTCAAAATAATGACTGCCCCAAAGAGTTTGGGTAAGAAGGCCATAAAGTTATCGAACATGTTCGTGATTGGCAGCGCAATATTTGCGAGACCAATTTGCGCAAGAATGCCAGGAATAAAGAAGAGCCAGATTAGATAGTAGAAAACTTTCCCTAGGGAACCGATAATGTGTTGGGCATCTGCTACTGTGGCTGCCACACCCCATTTTACTAATTTGTTATCGAAGTGAATGACAGTTAGTCCTTTTACCACAGCTTTTTTCACCAATGTAGCGATAATCCAAGCTAATACCAACAATAAGAGAGCGCCTAGGAGATCCGGAAGGATATTGACAAAAGTGACCCACAACCCTTGTAACGAATTTGTAAATTGTTCCATTTTTT
Organism: Enterococcus thailandicus; assembly: GCF_001886265.1. GTDB lineage: Bacteria > Bacillota > Bacilli > Lactobacillales > Enterococcaceae > Enterococcus_B > Enterococcus_B thailandicus. The sequence goes on along the minus strand of NZ_JXLE01000031.1, from coordinate 193 downwards.
TTCCTCCTTTTGTTGTCTAAATTTATGGATAGAGTTCCATGTGCTAAGTATATCAGACCGGAAGTTGAATCCGAAACGAAAAGGGTTCTGTTGCAAAGTTTTAAATCTACTATCAGATAAGGTAGAATAATAGAAAAAGATAGTAGGAGGAATGACGATGAGTCATTTTAAAGGAAAGCAATTTCAGCAGGAT
>NZ_JXLE01000030.1 GCF_001886265.1 Enterococcus thailandicus | reverse complement strand
ATTCTTTATTTAAAACTTTGCAACAGAACCCCTGCTTTAAATTCATAATAAAACTAAAATATTCGTTTTTTAAATCCTCACGCCATCTTCTGTATGGATGTTCCAGTGACCACATAACATAGAAAATCAAATTACTTCAAAAATCGCTGATTTACAGTCGGATGAGTTTTTCCCGATAAACAAAGTAAACATTCCCGGTTCGACACCATAATTCATGTCTTTTTGATAATAATAAAGATCTTCTTTTGTTATTGTGAACTGAACAGTTTTTTCTTCATAAGCTGACAAAGATATTTTTTGATATTTCTTTAATTCTTTCACAGGCCTAACTACCGATCCAACGTGATCTCTGATATAAAGCTGGACTGTTTCCAATCTAAAGTAAGCGGAGTCATTGCGGATCGTAATTTCTGCTTCCAGTGATTCGTGCATGCTCGAATTACTCAGCTTTAATGAATGGTATGATGCTTCCCCAAAACTCAACCCATAACCAAATGGAAAGAGCGGCTCGTTTGAACAATCCAGATACTTCGAAACGAAACGTCCAGTATGTGTCTTACTGTTCAATGGTCTTCCAGTATTGAAGTGATTGTAAGAAAGCGGCAGCTGCCCTACATCTTCTGGAAAGCACATACTTAAACGACCAGAAGGATTGACCTTCCCAAAAAGTATGTCAACGATTGCTTGAGCTCCTTCTGTGCCAGGAAACCACGCCTGTAAAATTGCATCCATTTGTTTTGTTTCTTCTTTTAAAACCAGTGGACGACCACTGAAATTGATCAGGATATTTTTTTTACCAAGAGCGGTCATTTTTTTAATAAATGCTCTCTGAACGGCTGGTAAATGAAGGTCCGTTCGACTGCCAGCTTCCCCACTTTGCAAACTGTGTTCCCCCATAGCAAAAAGAATCACATCGGCCTCGGCTCCCGCTTTCAGTGCTTGTTCCAACCAAAGCTCTTGCTCTGCAGCTGATATGGAGGAGCCGCTGGCAGTATAGCCAAAGTCTCCGAGGATAGAATCGTCTTCTAAAAGCGGGCAACCTGGTTCGCAATGAACATACTTTTCCGTAACTGCATTTTGGAGCGCCGTTTTTAATGTTGTGACATCCTCTGTTTTTCCGTGTACTGCCCATAAACCAATCATTGCTCGGTTGTCACCATAGGGACCAACGAGTAATATTTTCTCTTTGTTTGGAGTAAGAGGAAGTACCTCTTGCTTATTCTGCAATAAAACGATCGCTTCGGAGGCAACTTTTCGTGCAAGTTTCCGGTTCTCTTCGGATAAAAGTATTTGAGCCTCTACTTCTTCTGAACTGCCGCGGAAAGGATCTTCAAACAGCCCTAAATCCTCTTTAAGTTTCAAGACACGATACACAGCGTCATCAATCAACCGCTGATCAATCGCACCGCTTTCCAGCAGCGGACGAAGCTCTTTCGCATAACAGCGGGTTTTCATATCGATGTCATTTGTTGCTTCGATCGCTAATTTGGCCGCTTCTCGATCATCCTCAGCAATCCCATGAGGAATCAATTCTTGAACAGCTGCATAATCCGAAATAACGACTCCATCAAACTGCCATTCTTCTCTTAAAATTTGTTTGATCAAAAATTGATTAGCAGTAGCGGGAATACCATCATACGTGTTAAAAGAAGTCATGACTAGTTTGCATCCAGCCTCGACAGCCGCTTTATAGCCGCTTAAGTAGTCTTGACGCAGTTTGCGTTCGCTCATATCAACTGTATTATAATCTCGTCCTCCTTCTGCTGCACCATAAGCAGCAAAATGTTTAACACAGGCAGCGATTCCGGACAGGGTCCCCCCTTTTTCCTGCTGAATGCCTTCTACCATCGCTTTCGCAAAATCAGCATTTAGCAGCGGATCCTCTCCTGTCGACTCCAAGCATCGGCCCCAGCGAGCATCGTGTACTAAGTCGACCATCGGTGCATAAGTTACATGCGCGCCAGCCGCTCTTGCTTCTTGTGCTGTGGCTTGGTAGGCGCTTTGAATCAACGCCGGATTCCATGTTGCTCCCAATCCTAGAGGAATCGGGAAGACTGTTCGGTATCCATAAATGATATCTGCCATAAACAATAGTGGGATTTTGTGTCGGCTTTTTCTTAAGTAGTCTGTTTGAATCTTTCGAGTTACTTGAGCCCCTGTGACATTTAATACCGAACCGACAACATCGATGATGTCTTGTTGGATGCCAAGTTTTTTCTGGGGGCCCAATGACAAATCGCTTCCGTGAAAAAATTCTCCAGATAACTGCACCAATTGGCCGATTTTTTCATCTAAGGTCAGTTGGTTGACTAATTGTGCCAGTGTTTGATTTTTCATATTATTGCTCCTCGAATAGTTTCTTTATTGATATGTCAGTTCTGGTGTGATAAAGCGAGTCTTTCCTGTAGCTGCTTCTGCAAAAACTCCTAACTGGACACCGGTAAATTTTGAGTCAGAACATTCGTTTGTAAAATGACGTACAGCGATTTGATCTTTAAACACTACAGTGCTCGTTTCATCTATAATCAGCAGATTGTAGCTATTGCTGTCTCCAGATAATTTCAGGGTCAGTCTCTTTCTATCTTTTAAATTATTGGATCGATGCAGATGTAAATCGAAGATGATTTTGCTGGAAAAAAGCTCTGTTTGGTGTTTTGTTTTTCGCAATCCGAATTGGCAAAAATGCAGGTCATCCTTATAGATTGCTATGCCAAAAGTTCCCTCCTGACATTCGTCGACCATCAATGTCGTTTCAAAGCAGCAGGTAGTATCAGCTTGACTTAAGGACAAAAAGGCAATGGGCTCGTCCTTAGAAGTTCCTAAACGGGTCGGTAAGTTATCAATGACCAAATCAGTATCATACGTATAATCAATTGGCAAACGTACACTCTGCAACTTCTTGCAGAGAAAAGGTACTAGTTCATTCCGCTGCTTAACGCTTTTTGAAAAACGATCTGTTTCAACTTCAACCGATGCATTCCCTGTCTGATTGACGACTGGCCAACCATCTATCCACTCTACAGGTAATAAAATCGTTTCACGACCAAGCAGGGTGAAATGACGGTTGGGCCTAGTCGCAAGAGCTGTCAGCCACCAAGAACCTTTTTTGTCTTGAAAGAAATCTGCGTGCCCTACGGCTTGAAGCCTCGATTTGATATCTCTATTAGAGAGGATAGGATTCGTATTAGCTCCTTCATACGGACCATTGATTGATTTGCTTCTTTGAATCGTTACCATATGGCCTTCTCTTGTGCCACCTTCTGCCAATACAAGATAGTACCATTCGTCTTTCTTGAATAGATGCGGTGCTTCTGCGTCGCGTCCACCGCAACCTTGGCTGATTTCTACCGGATCTGTCAGCATTTTCCCGCTGTAAGGATCGATTTCAAATTGTAGAATGCTGTTTTTCCCTTTCATTGATGCAGCAAGTTGGAAGAAAAATCGGCCATCAATAAATGAAAGTGAGGGATCGATCCCGAAAGGACAATCGATCCAGATTGGATCAGACCAACCATGGTCAAGGTTTTTCGTATGGCAGATGAAATTCCCTTGGGTGACATTTGTACATACTAGAAAATATGTTTCCTCAAAGAAGCGGATCGTTGGGGCAAAAAGTCCCATCGAGTTGCTGATTTCTTTCAGATTGATATGATCCGGACAATCAATCGCATACTGCTTAAAATGCCAATTGAGCAGATCCTGGCTTTCAAAAATCGGCAGACAAGGAAAAAATTCAAAACTTGAACAGACTATATAGTAGGATTTCCCATCGAAACAGATACTCGGATCAGGATGAAATCCTTTGATAATTGGATTGGTATACTTCATTGTGCTCCTCTTTTCTCTTTTAGTGCCACATGTAAAAAGAAGAAAGCGACACTAGCCGCTTTCTTCATCGAGTTTACACTTTCTCCTTCAATGCGGCTTGTTCCAATTGATAGGTTTCTTTATCCAGCTTTTTAAACCACGGATACCATAATATCGGTGACAAAATCAGTTGAATGAACAACTGTAGAATGATAATCGATAGTTTCCCTTGAACAGCTGCATGGAACCCAATTGGTAAACCGAAAATGGCAGTAACACCAGTAAAACGAGCGACAAATCCAAAACGTGTTAAAACATAAGCTAAAATTAAAGCAATGCTATTATTGGTAATGAATGGTACCGCTAATTTAAAGTTTAATACCAAAGGCGTACCAAAAATCAATGGTTCAGTGATTCCGAAAAGAGCTGGGACAATTGCGACTTTCCCTGTTTCTCGATACTGCTTGCTTTTCGCTCGCAGCATTAATAATGCTAATCCTAAGCCCATACCGCTCCAAGTTATGATATTAAAGAATGCATAGCCAGTAATGTTTGGCGGTGTTTGGCCTGCCGCAACAGCGTTTAAGTTCTCGACGTCCATTGCCATCCACAGGGCTTGAACGATCGGCATAACGACATTTGTTCCATGAATACCGAAAAACCACAAAACCTGTTGAATCAGTGAGATCAGAATGACTGCACTGATTGATCCTCCGATCCCTTGAAGCGGTTCTTGTATGATACTGTAAACAAACTGATGCATATTGCCGAAGCTGGTTGCTTCAAAGAGTGAATTGAATACAATGAAGAGCACACTGATAAGAACCGTAGGCAAAATTGATTCAAATACTTTTGTTACCATAGGAGGTACACCTGATGGCATTTTGATCGTCCAACCTTTGTCTTTCAGCCAAATATATACTCTTCCACTTACCAAACCAACGATCATTGCGGAAAATACTCCTTGTGCACTTAGCCAAGTAGCTGGAATCGCGCTGACTTCGTCCGTCGTTGTACCTAGAGGGGTAATGATAAAGAAACTAAGCAATGCGATAATAGCAGCGGAAATACCATCTTCTGACGGACGTAGATTTTTCACTAAATGATAAGCCATTAATACCACGACATAAACAGCCATCGAGCCAATAGTTATTTGATTTAGTTTGCTAAAAACATTTGCGAAACCAGCTAAAAATGAAAGTGCTGGAAGACTATTAGGTAATACTAGAAGTAAAACAGCGATCGAGCCGATCAAAATAGGACCTAGTGTCCCCATCATCGCACCGGAGATCGATTTTAAATAAGCATTGTTGCCTAATTTGTCAAAAAAAGGACTTAATTTATCGAAATAACCTGTGATTTTTTCTTTCATAATATTTCCTTCCAATCATTTATTGTTGATTTGATAGCGCCTTCAATTTCAACTTGATTTCAATATAGCAAATTATTCTACTGACGCGAATATCAATAAACGCTTTCTTTTTAACAAAAACACAGATTTGACTACTCGATAACGGATTGTTAAAATCGAAAAAAAGGAGTAAAACGATGGACCATTTAGCGCTAGACAACTTGATCCGTGAAGTTTCTTCTCATGAAGAAGCTTACCGTGATGGCAATTTAAAACCCGACTATTCAGATTTTAAAAAAGTAGTTGTTAACGATCAAGAAGTTCTTTGTATGGAACTGACAGATTCACAGATGATTACTAAAGATCAGCCGTTTTTTATAAAACGACATTCTCGTTTTCAGAATTACCCTATTCACTGTCATGATTGGATTGAATTTAACTATATGTATGCTGGAAAATGTCAGCAGATCATTAACAATGAACCACATTTTCTGTATGAAGGGCAAATTTTGCTAATGGATGCAAATACTGTTCACAAGATTGAACCGCTTGGCGAAGATGATATTCTCATTAATTTGATTATTCCCAAGTACTATTTAACTGCAAATTTCTTCAACCGTTTTTCCTCGGACAGCGTTTTGACTTCATTCTTTATTGAAGCCATCACTCATGGAATGAAACATGATCGATTTATTCATTTTGCTTCAGAAACAAGGACACGTATACAGTTCTTTTTTAAAGAGTTGTTATGCGAATGGTTTGATCGTTCCACAGCATATACCGACATTTGTGAAGGATTGTTGAGTTTGATCATTTCGGATCTTGTGAATATCTATCAAGACTCTTATACGGATCATTCTGATCGATATCGAAAGAGCCCGATTGTTCCAATTTTGAAATACATTGAGAAAAATTATGCAAATGTGACTTTGACAGAATTATCGGAACAATTCAACCTTAATCCCAATTATCTGTCCAATCTTTTAAAAAAACACACCGGCTATTCTTACAAAAAACTTGTAATCAATCAACGTATCTTGGCAGCTGATCGTTTTTTACTTTCAACCGACATGGATATCGTTGATATTTCGCAACAAGTCGGATTTGAGAATATTAATTTCTTTTACCAAAAATTTAAAGAAACATATGGCATTACTCCTGGTACAAGAAGAAAGCTTCATTTTTGAAAACTTGGATAAAGCAATCGATTTGTTGGTTGTCGTTATTCCAGAATATCAACGTATGACAAGTGTTTAAGGTGTAGGAAAAGTATACGCTGCCCAATTGATCATTGAAATTGGGCAAATTGAAAGATTTGACGATCAAACAAAATTGGTAAACTATGCGGGCGTATGTTGGAAAGTCAAATAATATGGAAACTACCAGTCACAAAATAAACCTCTGACCAAACAAAGAAATCGCTATTTTAGATACTACTTAATCGGGTGCGTTAAATTTTTAACAATTATGTGAAAAATCACCTCTTTGAATTTGAAAATTTTTTATCATAGCAAATGTAAAGAGGTCTCAAAACATCAACATAAATGAGCACGATAGATAAATAATAAATTTTTATTGACGTAAACTCAAATTCTTGAAGCGACCAGAAATAAAGTGAATTTAGTCGGATCTATTTAAGTGCGCTTAAAAACTGATTACATAGCAAATTAAAAAATATTAAAACTCAGTTATTATAAGAGCATACTATTTATATCAACATCATAGAGAGATTGGTACAAGTTACCCTAATTCTCTTAACGTGTATAGTTTTTCTTGACACAGCTCCAAATTTTATACGTCATAAACCACCGACTTTTGTACTGACCATAGTTCATAAATTATAAATATGTCTTAATTACAAGTTCTTGTGTTTTAATCTATTTTAAAAATAAGTGATTTGTTCGTAGAGTCGTTTATACTGTACCCACAAAGTTCTTTGTTGTAATAACGATAATCATTTTCCACAATTTTTAAAACTTGTTCATCGTCGAAATCAAAATCATCAACAATCACTAATAACTCTCGTAATAAAACTAATTTCGAATCGATACCTAAAACAATAGGAATTACTTCCCAAAAATTATCCTCGTATAA
>NZ_JXLE01000003.1 GCF_001886265.1 Enterococcus thailandicus | reverse complement strand
TAATAGTACAGTTTTAAGTGATTTCATATAAAATAGTTTCTCCTTTTGAGTTGTTCGAATTTTGTTGTTGTAATCAACTTGGACTACTTTAACATGGAAAAATATTTCATAGGTAAAAGGTTCATGACAATTTGTGACAAAAATCGGTTTTTTGTAATCTTTTTAGTAACGTACGTAAAATGAATGATTGGAAAGCTTGCTAAATCAAGAAATTACTTGAAATGTTTCTGACTTTAGGCTTGTTTAGTTACGAAAAAATCGATTATCCAAAATTTTTTTTATAGAAATAAAAAGTATGGATTTCAATTTTGTTTTGGTAGTAAAACAAAATGAAAAACTCGTTATAATTCATTTTGTAATTATTTTTGGAGGTGCTTATGAAACGGAATTATTCGATTGACTTAATTAAAACAATGGCTGCCTTTTTTGTGGTAGCTGTTCATTTCTTATTAAATAGTGGTTTTTATGATCAAACGATTCAAACAAATCGTACCCTTTTTTGGATGATGACAAGGCAAGTGACAATAACTGCTGTGCCATTGTTTTTATTGTGTACAGGTTTCTTGATGAATCGTAAGAAACTTTCTGTTTCCTATTTATTGAATCTGTTTCCTGTTTTGTTCTTGTATGTCAGCATTTCTTTAGTTGGCTGGCTGAGAATGGTTGTGATGGATGAAGGCGTGAGTTTGACTGATGCACTTTTTGGTATTTTGGATTATTCAACCAATACTTATTCTTGGTATGTGGAAATGTATATAGGGTTGTACTTGATGATTCCCTTACTAAATTTGATTTGGCAAGCAAATCAGAATCAGTTTTTCCATCGATATGTTGTTGGGGTATCGCTTTTTTTATTTTTTGGGCCATCTTTGTTGAACTCATTCGGAAAAGTGGTTCCAGATTTTTGGATTGATGCTTATCCAATTGGCTATTATTTCATCGGTGCCTATTTATTTGAATATCAAGAACAGTTTAAAAAGTTTAAGAAAACTTGGGTACTTTTACTCATAGCTATTTTCGCATTCTTTGTCTTAGACGTGATACTTGATTATCAGACAACGTATCAAGATTTTGCCGGGAATCAATACAACGGTTTTGAACCACTAATTGTTAGTTTTTTGATTTTTGTGTGTTGTTTGCGCATACCAGTAACGAAAGGATTTCAATTGCCTATCAGAAAGTTGAGTCAATGGACGCTTGGAATCTATCTGATGTCAGACGTTACAGACCAACTCGTTTATCCGATTGCAAGAATGTTGTTGCCAACGATGGAGCAGCGCTTGACCTATGGTTTTGTAATCATCTTAACTAGTTTCAGTGCAGCAGTTCTTTTTAGTTATCCATTTGAACGGAGCAGCGAATGGCTACGACGAAAGTTGCGGGGCGGACAATCAGCAGAAAGGAAAGACCAACATGTTTCTTCTAAAATTCATTGATTATTATACGATTGGTTATCCAATTCTGATGTCTATTTTATGGTCGGTTGGCGCATACTTTTCGAGAATCAAGTACACCAAGCAAGAATCATTAAAAAGTTATCCAAAAGTTTCAATCGTTTTATCTGCTTACAATGAAGAAGAAACGATTCAAGAAGCGATGTCTGCTTTGGAACAACTTGCATATCCCAACTTGGAAATCATTGTGGTTGATGATAAAAGTACAGATAATACGTTAATGCTCCTTGAACAAATCAAACAAGGATTTTCTAAAGAAAAAGAATTGAGAATTCTTGCCCAACAAAAAAATGGCGGGAAAGCAACTGCGCTGAATACAGCTTTGGAAATGGTTAGTGGAAAGTATTTGCTGGTATTAGATGCAGATGCTTTGTTGGCACCAAACTCAGTGGAAATCTTAGCTGCAGAGTTAGAGAGCAGTTCGATAATTGGCGCGGTGACAGGGAAGCCAGTGGTACGTAATCGCTCAACTTTGTTAGGAAAATTACAGACGTTGGAATACGTTGGAATCATTGACGGAATCAAGCGCACGCAAACATTTATGTTAGGTGCAATCATGACAGTTTCAGGCGTAATCGTGATGTATCGCGTATCAAGTTTAAAAGAGGTTGGTGGGTTTAATCCCGAGGTTATGACGGAGGATATTGATGTCACTTGGAAACTGCATCGCGCAGGTTGGCGCGTGACATATAACTGCCGCGCACTTTCTTATATTTTAGTCCCAGAACGTTATTTTAGTTTATTGAAACAAAGAAAACGTTGGTCGATTGGTGGATTGGAAGTGCTTCTCGGGAATTTTTCATGGGTCATGGAGGGTGGCGATTTAAACTATAAGTTGTTACTCGGCGAAATGATTTTGAGTCATCTTTGGGGCTGGACATTTGTGTTTAGCACGTTTAATTATCTCGTTGCAACTTATTTTCGACAGGAATTACATGTCGCAGGTGGTGTTGTTGTTTTGTTCATTTTATTGTCTATCTTACTATTTTGGATTGGTGTCAATGGCGATGAGAATGATAGTCAGCTCAAACTGCAAGACAAACTAACTGTTCCTGTTTATTTGATGTTTTATTGGTTAACCAATCTTATTAGTGCAATTTCTTCGGAATTTGCTGTAATCACAGGGAAGACAAGTAAAGGAAAATGGGAAAGTCCAGATCGAGGTGTATAAAATGGATCATTTGATTATTCGAAAAAAGATGTTTACGCGTAATTTACTTTCGACAATGTATTTATTGATTGCGTGGTGGTTATTTTTAGCGTTATTGTTTTTGATGTTTTGTTCATTGTTAGGTTATTATTCTGATGCTATTGGCGCCATTTTTTTATTGGTTGACTTTCCGTTGACCCAAATAACAGATATTTTGCATCTTATTTTTGCTTTACTGGCGATTTTTATTGTGCCAATTTTGATTGGAATCGTCGCATTGAAAACAACAGGAGGTACGCAATGAAACGAGTGAATCGATTACTTACCAGTTTATTGAGTTTTTGTCTGATTGGTGTTGTTAGTTTTCTACTTTTTAGCCAGACAAAACAACTAGTGGAAAGTGAAGTGAGTACTGGTTTTTCTTATGCTCCTTTATCAGATGAAGATGGAGTGATCGTTTTATGTTATCATCGTGTACTAGCAGATAATTTTGTGGTTGAGGCAGTTTCAAAAATGTCAAAAAATACCCAACTTCATCAATTTAATGTACCATTGAGTGATTTTACTCAACAAATGCAGGACTTAAAGGAAAGAAAAGTACCTGTTTTAACAATGGATCAATTACTCGAAAAACGTGCAAAGAAAGAGTTAACTGGGCGAAATGTGGTGATTACATTTGATGATATCGATGTTACGTTACCAAATAACGCTTTTCCAGTTTTAGAGAAAGAGAAGTTCCCCTTCACCGCTTTTGTGATTACAGGCGAGACTGGAAATAATCTTTCTGGCTCGCAGATGGCCAGTTGGTCACAGATAAAAAAGTTGGCGGCTTCGCCCTTAGCCACATTTGGCGTGCATACCAATGATTTACATTATCAAGAAAAAGGAAAACCCGTATTGTCGACTAACTTACCAAAAAAAACAATGATTGATGACTATAAAAAAAGTCAAGAAATCTTTAAACAGGAACTTGGGTATCAAGCTGATTATTTTGCTTATCCTTACGGGGCAAAAAACAAACGACTAACAGACTACATGAGTCAAAATCAAATCAAGGGTATCTTCAGTTTAGAAACTGGTGTTGTTACGAATGAAACGTTGACTACTGACATGCCGCGATTGATAGTCACTAAAGAAAATTGGCCGACATTATTACATTGGCTAGATAACGATACAAATTAAAAAAATTGCAAAAAAATAATGAAGCTGATACTTCTTAGCGAGTTTCTCGTACAAACAAAAAAGAGGAAGGAGTTAACTAAAAAGCGTTATATTAAGATGCAGGAAAATTCAGGAGGGTGTTATGACGATTAACAAATTAGATTTACTCAGCGATTCAGCTCGGTACCAACTCGATATCTTACGCATATTTGACATGCGTAAGGGGCAATTCACTTCAGTTGAACTGTTAGTTGAGTTACTAGGAATCTCAAAGTTTAAAGTGAATAAGTATATTGCTGAACTTGAACAGGCATTAGTTGCAGCAACTAATGCCAAAGTTGTGCGATTATCGAAAGGTGAGATCGATATTCCAGACCTTTCCAATGAAGTGATTCGGCAGTTACAACTTTATTATTTGAAGCAATCTGATTTGTTTTTGCTCTTTCACGAAATGGTTCAATTTGGATCCACACCAGAAAAGTTTTCACAAAAACATTTTTTGAGTCGTTCAAAAGCATATCTGATCAAAAGTGAACTAGAAGATATTTTGGCACCAGGTGGTATTCAAATCAATGAAGGAACGTTAGTTGGAGACGAAGCCAAGGTTCGGCGAGAAATTTTTGATATTTACTATTATTTTTTCAATGGCTTAGAATCACCATTTGAGTCTTCACTTCGGCAAAAGACACATGAAGTGTTGGAGGTAATCATCCACACCTTGAATTTAGAAATGATTATGACTCGGATTGCTAAATTAGAATTGTTTTTGAGCATTACACTCTTACGCTTATCAAAACGAAGTTATGTGAATACAGTTGAAATTGAATTTGAAGATGTCTATGCAAAAGAAATTCGACAACAGCTTGTACTTGTTCAAAATAAATTGCAAAAGATCACTGTGATTCCAGAAGAAAAACAAGAAAATGAACAACTATGGCTTTTGGTTTTTTTATTAAGCGAGGAATGTCTTTCACTAACGACGCAGCAAAAAACAATCAGATGGAACCAAAATTTAACTGAGTTGACTACCTTACAGGTCGATTATTTATTTCAAACGTTGAAGCTTGTTTTATCAACGGAACGAAAAACAGAAAAAATCGTAGAACTACAGCAGGTTTTGGAACTAACAAATTTTAAGTTGGCATTTGCCAATCATTCTCGACTGACATTTATTTCAGAGGATCAAGAGCGTTTCTTCGCTGAATTATATCCACAATTTCATCAAGTGGCTAAGAAATTTGTTGAATTAGCAAAAAATAGTAAGATTTACGATCAAGGATTATTGACGAATGGTAGTCTGTATTATGATTATATTTTCGCCATTATTTCGGTTATTCCACAAAAGTATTTATCTGATAAAGTTTACGTTTGTGTGGATTTTTCGAGAGGATCAGCGTATACAAAATTCATTGCGGAAAATATTTTAGCTTTTCAAAACTTGAATATTGAGGTTCAAAAAAAGGTCAACAATCAGACACAACTATATGTTAGTGATTTGTTGATTGATAAGTTGAACTGTCCGCAGATTATCTGGAAAAATCCACCAAGTGATCATGATTGGTTGTTGTTTGGCGAGATGGTAATTAAAGTGAGGAATGAAAATGAAAGTTAAATCCTTAATAGTTAGTGGTATGTTAGCAACGACTTGTCTGTATCAAAGTGTTATTTTGAGTGGGCTGGTCGATCAACCAATCCGGGACAAGAAAATTGAGTTGTCAAAAGAAAGCCTAGTGAATGATATTCAGGTGGAAAATAACGGAGAGACAGTCGTTTTTAAAAATCATCGCCGGATAAAAAGAAATGAATTGACAATGCTGGAAAATCGAATTTCGGCTATGGAAAAGAATCCGCAGGTACCTTCAGGCGGAGGCGCAAGTCAAACCTTGATTGGCCAGCGAATGGCTCGATTGAGTGGAAGCTTGGTTTATGGAATGAGGCAAGAATAATGAAACGCACGATTTATCAAGGGGTTTCGCTAATGTTGGGGGCCGTAAGTTTGTTCAGCCCGCTTTTATTAGTGACTGCTACAAGCACCACGCAAAAAATAAATCGACAGACAAGCGCGCAATCTGTAGTAGAAAAACAAGTTTATGGAAATCAAGCACAACTTGATTTAGGTGATGGTCAAAAAGTTCTCTCTAATAAAGCCTTTATCACGATGTACCGCAAGTCCTTGAAAAAAGAAACCTATTCAAAAGAACTTTTAACTGTCGACCAGTCTTCGGGAAAAGCAATTCCAGGAGCTGTTTATGAAGCAAAAGCTGAAAATGGCGAAACGCAGAAATTAACTGCTGATGAAACGGGACAAGTTTCGCTGACTAAATTGGCAAAAGGCCAGTATGTAATCCGCCAAGTGAAAGCTCCTCTCGGCTACGAACTTTCGGAAGAAACAGTCGAATTAGTTATTGAAAATCAAACAGTCATTCAACGGATTTTTACCAATCAGCGAAAAGAAAATACGATTTTATTAACAAAAATCACAGACGAGAATGAGCCACTTGCTGGCGTAGCATTTACACTTTATCAAGATGAAAAAGTGTTACGAAAAAAGCTTGAAACGAATCAATATGGACAACTAGCTGTCGACGGCTTAACGAAAGGTGAGTATTATTTTGTAGAAACAAACGCACCAAAAGAATACCAAATAGATTCAAGAAAATTGGCATTTACGATAGGGGGTGAAGCAAAATGATAAGAATGAAAAAACTTGTTTTCTTGACCAGTTTGGTTGCTTCAACTGTTTTTGGCTGCACGGCTTTCGCAGCTGAAAACCTTTATGATGAACCCTTGGCTATAGAATCAGAAAACTTGCAGGATTATTTTTCATTACAAGGATCAGCTTCTTATGATCCAATAACTGAAATTATTTCGTTAACACCTAATAGGCGATTACAAGCTGGAAATGTTTCGTTGAACAAAAAATTACCAGCTACTACCTCTTTTCATTTAGAAGCCGAAGTAAATTTAGGTGATAAAACAGATGTAGAAGGTGGGGGAGATGGGGTTGCGCTTGCGCTTCATACGGATGTGCCATCAGCCATCGGAAAACCAGGGAATGGTATCGGTGTTTTAGGATTAGCAGGCGTTCAAGCATTTAAATTAGACACGTTTTGGAACCGTAGTGAAGAATACGAGGAACCACCTGAAAACGTTGAACGGATCTTAGGAAGAAATCAACCATTTGGTGCGTTTTTAGTCTCCAATCCTACAACAGTTATGATTCAAGACTCTGTTCAATATTTAGCGAACAATCAAGATGCGCCAGCAGATGTTGATGGGCAATTCCATTCGTTTATTGCTGATTATGATGCGATGAGCAAGGAACTAACGATTCGCTTTCATTCCAATCGGGGGTGGCTGACATGGAAACAAGTCTTGCCGCTACAGGAAAATTATGCAGTCGCATTCAGTGGCTCAACAGGTGTGAATGTCAATCATCAGAAAATAAAAGTTCGTTCTTTTGTAACCAAACCAGCTATCGTAACAGGACAGTTCAATCTACAGTTGACAGATCAAGAAACGAACCAACCACTTGCTGGTGGCCAATTTGAGATTCACGATATCACAACAGGAAAATTGGTCGAAACAATTACGACAGATGAGAATGGAAAAGCAAGTGTGCCAAAGCTTCCTCTTGGAACTTATCAGGTGAGTCAAGTAACAACGCCAACAGGATATGAAAAGACAACAAACAGGACTTTTTCCATAACAGAAGAGCAATTAACGCAACAACTAAACGTGGAAAATCAACCTATTTTGGGTAGCTTGAAGGTAACGCTAACCAACCGAGCAGATGTGAAACAGAAATTATCTGGTGGTCGCTTTCATCTGATGGATGATTCTGGAAAAATTCTGAAAAAGAATCTTTTGACAAATGAACAAGGCATGTTTGAACTTACAAAGCTACCAATTGGAAAATATACATTAGTCCAGGAAAAAGCCCCAACTGGTTATCAGATTATCGATAAGGAAACAACTATTTGGATTCAAGGTAGTCAGCTGTTAGAAGTGCCAGTGCAAAATGCAAAAGAACCAGAAACAGCCAAAACATCTGATGATGATAATTTTAAAGAAGCAGAGTCTCAAGAATCAAGTTCATTAATGATTAATTCGCTCACAACGGAATCAACTAGATCAGCGAGTTCAACAACAAGTGAAATCATAGCAGAAAAAGACAATCAAACAGTGGTGATCGAATCAAGTTCATCAACTATACACGAAGAGTTACTTCCCCAAAGTAATCCGATAATTAGCCAGTTGCCACTAAAAAAAGTGACGCAACTAACTATCCAACTGAAAAAAATCAATGGTGAACCAATCCAAGAAGGTTCATTTGAATTATTTAATACTCAAACAGGTCAGGTTCAGCAACTAGCCTTAGCTTTAAATGAACCGTTAACGCTGACGAATCTTCCGTTTGGAACGTATGAACTACGTCAAACAAAAGCAAAATTTGGTTTTGTACGAGCAACTCAAACGGTACATTTTGAATTATCGAGTCAACACTTAGTCGAAACAATCACGTTGCTCAATCAAAAATTGATTCCAACACAACTGACACAAAATGTCGTAGTGAAGGCGGATAAAAAAAGTCTCAATGGAGCTACAATTGAATGGATCACCAAGATTAAATTTGGAACAGATATTCTTGAAGCACCTGCAGTTTCTTTTCAAAATGAACTGGACCAATTAGTGGCAACAGATGTTAGTGGTAGTTATCATGGAGACCCAATCGAGAATATTGGTCATTTTGAGCAGAAAGATGCAATTGTACGATTTCTTTTTGATGAGAAAGACGGAAGTTATCATTATTTAGTCGCGCAAGAAATCCAACTGAAAATTGTTACGACCCCAGATCAATGGGGGACTCCAAAAGAGTGAGAGTAGTTTTTTTACGAAAAATTGTGTATGCTTCTTGGTAGAATGAGAAAGTTAGCTAAAGGAGCGGATAATTTGTTTATTTCAATGTGGGCACAAGATCGTAACGGTTTGATTGGGAAAGATGGTTTATTACCGTGGAAATTACCAAATGATATGCGTTTTTTTCGGGAGCATACAATGGATCGAATTTTAGTGATGGGACGAAAAACATATGAAGGTATGGGAAAATTAAGTCTGCCTTATCGTCATATTATTGTTTTAACAACCCGACCAGACCTCAAAGTTGCAGAAAATGCGGAAGTTATGCATTCAATTGAAGAAGTGTTAGCCTACAGTCAACAAGTAACAGAAGATATTTATGTTTCTGGTGGTAGTCAAATTTTTCGAGAATTATTACCAGAAACAGGCATTATATGGCGAACATTGATTGACGAAGAATTTGAGGGCGACACGTATATTGGTGAAATCGACTTTTCCGATTTCACGTTAGCCGAAGAACACGTGGGGATTTTAGATGAAGAAAATCGCTACCCACATCGTTTCCAAAAATGGGTGCGAAAAGACTAAGCGAAGGTATTAATAAAAGAGTTTGGGACAAAACTAGCTTAAATAGAAAAAAAGCCTAAAATTCGTTTTGAAAACGCTGATTTTAGGCTTTTTTAATTGAAAATATGTTAAGAACGACTGGATTTTAGTTTTGTCTCGCTCTCTTTAATGTTTCAGAATTTTTTTAGTTTAATTTTTCAGCAAGATCGTTCAACATTTCTTGGCTAGCAATTGGTCCGTTGTACAACCAACTAGATTCTGGACCCAATTCGAGCAAATGATTTTCTTTGACTGCTTTCAGATTTTTCCAGGCAGGTTCTTCAAACATTGCAGCGCCTTGATCACTGTTGACCAAAATTAAATAATCGGCATCTAACTCAGCTAATTTTTCTGAAGAAACAGCAGACCAGTCTGAAGTAGCATCTTTAGAGATCTCTTTAACTAAGCTAGGGACACCAAAACCTAAATCGCCGTAAACAATACGACCACTTGAGCGATTTTCGCTCACCATAAAGGCAGAATTATTTGTTACCCATAAAACAGCTGCTGTTTTACCAGCGATTTTATCGGCTAATTCCGTTTTGATTTTTTTGGCAGAAGCTTGGTATTCACTGATGATTTTTTTTGCTTGGTCTTCTTTTGCCAAAGCTTTACCCACATCTTTTAATTGCTCTTCCCAAGTTACATCGCTACCATTTGTAACCACATAAGTAGGAGCAATTTTACTGTATTGTTCATATTTTCCACCTTCAATAGTTGCCGAAGAAGATATCAGAAGTAAATCAGGTTCAAAACTTAAAACTTTTTCGTAAGGTAAGTCATAAGAAATCGTTGGAATATCTTTCAGATCATCTTGTAAATAATCCTGGATTGATCCACTACCAACGGTCCATTGCGCAACAGGTTTTTCATCTAGTGCAATTAGATAGTCTTCCAAGTAGCTTCCAATAATCCGTTTTGGTTGATTGGGAATTGTTACTTTATTGTCTAAAGTATCTGTCACGGTGTGCGTGCCATTGCTTTTTGCTGTAGTTGTCGAATTTGTTGTGTCTGTCGTTTTATTTGCTGTGGAGCAAGCTCCTAATAAACCTATTAATAATAGCGTCGTTGAGATTGTGAAAAACTTTGCTTTTCGTTTCATTTTCTTCCTCCTAGAATAATTGAGAATCATTCTCAGATGCTATTATTCCTGATAATTAAAGCACTGTCAACCAATTTTTTAGTGAAAGCTAAAGAAAACTTGTGCTTGACGAATTTGTGAAGTAGCGTCATAATTGAGAATGATTTTCAACGAAAGGATGGGTGAAATGGCAAAAATCGAAGCAGTCGATATTGCAGCAGGGTATCCCAAAAAGCAAATTATTGATGCTTTATCAGTAAAAATTCCTGAAGGCAAGATTACTAGTTTGATTGGGCCAAATGGGAGCGGAAAATCGACATTATTAAAAAGCTTCACACGAATCCTTCCTGTGAAAAAGGGGAAAATTATTGTGGATGATTCTGAAATTTCTACATATAGTTCAAAAGAATTGGCACAAAAAATTGCTTTACTGGCACAAAGTAGTGATCATCCGTTGGGAATGACCGTGGAAGAAATTGTTTCTTATGGTAGATATCCTTATCAAAAGCCATTTAGTGGTTTGACTGTAGAAGACCAAGAAGCGATTCAATGGGCGCTAGAAGCAACTAGCTTAGATACTTTAAAAACACGAGAGATTGCTACTCTGTCAGGTGGACAAGCGCAACGTGTGTGGATTGCTATGGCTTTGGCGCAAGAAACAGACATTTTGATTTTAGATGAACCAATTACTTTTTTAGATCCCGCACATCAATTAGAAATTCTACATTTATTAGAAGAAATCAATCGCGTAAAACAAACGACGATTTTGATGTCCATTCATGATATCAATCATGCATCTCGTTTTTCAGATTATTTATTAGGATTGAAAGCTGGTCAATTATTGGTTGAAGGTTCACCAAAAGAAGTAATTACAAAAGAATGGATGCGAGAAATTTTTGAAATTGATGCACAAATCGTTCATTTGCCTGATTCTGACAAGCCAGTCTTTCTAACTTACGATTTACTTTCACGACAGGAGGTAAATCAATGACGAGTAGAAAGAAGAGTCGTTTTATTTGGCTGCTTATAGTAGTAAGTATGATACTTTTTTTACTAGCTGTCGCAAATGGTGCAGCAGAGGTAACGTTGAAAGACTTATGGTTATCTGTTGTTCAATTTGATTCAGCGAATCAAGCACAACAAATTTTACGAACGATTCGATTACCTCGAGTGTTAGGTGCGTTTGTTGTTGGCAGCAGTTTTGCTTTAAGTGGGGCATTGATGCAAGGTGTGACACGTAATCCATTGGCAGATTCTGGGTTGTTGGGAATCAATGCAGGTGCGTCTTTAGCTATGGCAATTAGTTTTGCTTTCTTACCAGCTGTTTCATCTTTTCAAACGTTTTTGATTTCTCTGGTTGGGGCATTAGCAGTGACGATTTTGGTGTTTGGCTTTCTCAAATTTTCCAAAATGGGAATCAATCCAGTTCAGCTAATTTTAGCTGGGGTGGCGATTAGCTCATTTTTTACTGCAATTAGTCAAGCGCTAACACAATTATTTAATTTGCAACAAGACTTAGCTTTTTGGTTTGTTGGAGGAGCGGCGAATATCACTTGGCGACAATTGACAGTTTTGTTACCTGTTTACTTAATTGCTTCAATTTGCGCTTGTTTGCTAGGTAAATCAATCTCCTTGGTTAATTTAAGTGAATCGCATGCTGTAGCACTTGGTGGAAACCCACGAAGAACGCGTCTTATTTCTTTTGGAATGGTGGCGATTTTATCTGCAATTGCGGTGGCACTTGTGGGACCCGTTTCATTTATTGGTTTATTAGTACCACCATTGATTTGTGGGGTAGTAGGTTCAGATTATCGTTACGTTCTACCTGGTTCTTTTTTAGCGGGAGGATGCTTAGTAATGGTAGCAGATTTGGTGGCACGAATGATCAATCCACCATTTGAAACACCTTTTGGCTTGATTATTGCTTTAATCGGTGTGCCATTCTTGCTTGTTCAAGTTAGGAGGGAAGAGGGATGAAAAAATTACGATGGCTGATTACCTTCTTGCTGTTCTGCTTGTTCATTAGTGTTTTACTTAGCTTGATGATTGGGACACCACTATTATCTATTCAACAAGTGATTGATGGGATTACTGGAACTGCGTCGCCAATTACACAGCTAATCGTACAAGAATTTCGTTTTCCAAGGTTGGCAGTTAGTCTTTTGGCGGGAATGTGTTTGGGTGTTTCGGGGTACTTACTGCAAGGAGTTACTAGAAATGAGTTGGCAGATGCTAGCATTTTAGGAATCAATGCAGGAGCTGGCTTTTTCGTCATGCTTTATTTAGGTTTCTTTTCGCAAGCTGCAGCAACTTTTCTATTACCTTTTGCGGCTTGTCTAGGTGGTTTGCTGGCTGCTATTTGTGTGTATCTTACTTCCTATACTAAAAGCGGTATGTTGAAAATGAACCGAATTTTACTTTCGGGAATTGCTGTAAACGCTGGGTTATCGGCGATGACTTTGCTAGTGACGATCAAAATCTCAAAAGAAAATTACGGTTTTGTAAATGCTTGGTTGGCAGGATCTATTTGGGGTGCTAGTTGGCCTTATGTTTGGGCATTGCTTCCATGGGCCGTTTTTCTTTTGCCACTTGCTTTTTATTATAGTCAACAGATTGGGCTACTTTCTTTTGGACAAGAACGTGCACAGAGTTTAGGCTTACATGTCCGAAGAAGTCAACGGGTGCTATTAATTCTGGCAGTGGGATTAGCTTGTGCTAGTGTTGCTGTTGCAGGTAGTTTATCCTTTGTCGGTTTGTTAGCACCACATGTTGCAAAAACAATTGTTAAAAAAGAGAATCATTGGACTTTTGTACTAAGTGGTTTGTTTGGGGCGTTATTGGTGAACGTAGCTGATATTTTCGCGCGTGTCATCCTTCCAAGTGGTGAAATCCCGACAGGAATTTTGATTGCGTTAATAGGTGCGCCGTATTTTCTTTATTTATTGTTTCAAAAGCAAGCTTAAAGGTTGTGGCTCCAAGCTATAGTGAGGAGTTGCTTGGGGAACACCGTAAATAAGGTTGTGGCATAAAAGGTTGGGATTCAGAAAAAATGAACAACAACCAAAAATATCAACCCTTTCCCTTCAAAAAATCTAAAACGAAGAGTTCAAGCATTCATCTTGAACTCTTTTTCTTTTTGAAAATGAACGTTATTTCCTCGCAACAGCATTGCTATTTTATTCATTTTTCGATACCATGCTATCAAGGAAGGTAGGTTGGATGAGTGAATCAAACGAAAGCACAATTACGTCAAGCAGGCGTTCAAACATTAAAAGAACTAGCTTCAAATGAAAAAGTAGAAAAAGAACGACGGATCCATCAAAAACTATTTTCGAGTTCAGCATTTCAAAACGCACAAACGATTGGGATAACTTTAGCAAATGAATTCGAGGTAGCAACAGAACCTGTTATCCACTATGCAAAGCAACTGCATAAACAAATCGTGATTCCGAAAACATTGCCAAAGCGTCAAATGGCTTTTTATGAATTGACAGATGAAACGATGCTAGAACGGTCTAGTTTTGGTGTCTTAGAGCCAACAAATTCACGCCTTTTTTTACCTGAACAAATCGATTTATTAATTGTGCCTGGCTTGGTCTTTACGAAATCGGGTTATCGAATTGGTTTTGGTGGTGGTTATTATGATCGCTATTTACAGCAATATCCAAACCAAACAGCGAGCTTAGTCTTTACTGAACAGTTGAATGATGCGTGGTTGCCAGAATCATTTGATCAAAAAATTCAACAATTGTTTATTGATTAATTTTATTACTAATAGGAGGTTTTCATGGATTATCAACAAAAACGAAAAATTCAATTTTGGTTGAAAAAACCAATCTGGACCTATATTTTTTTAGGGATTCAAACAATTGTATTTGTATTGATGTACCTGTTTCCAGAGTTAAAAATAGAATCATTTGGCGGAATGTATGGTCCTTTCTTTGCATACTATCATGAGTGGTGGCGCTTGATTACGCCCATCTTTATTCATTTTGGTCTGATGCACTTTGCAGTTAACTCTGTAACACTTTACTTTATGGGTTCGCAAATCGAAACGATTTACGGACATTGGCGTTTCTTCCTCATTTATTTATTGAGTGGCGTAGCTGGTAATTTAGCTAGTTTTGCGTTGAACCAAGTAGGCGTGTTATCTGCAGGAGCGAGCACGTCCTTATTTGGGATGTTTGGTGCTTTTGTGATTTTAGGATTCCATTTTCGAAATAACCCTGCAATTACACAGATGGTGAGACAGTTCTCGTTATTTATCGTTTTAAGCTTAGTCTTTGGTGGATTTGATACATCGGTTGATATCTGGGGGCATGTTGGCGGAGTTCTCGGCGGACTACTGTTAGGAAATATCTTGGGTTTGCCCGAACAAAGTGGAAACTTTTCGATTCATCAACGAATTATTTCTGGAATGATTTTTATTTTTCTTTTAGTAATTTGTTTGTTAGTGGGTTTAAAAAAGTATGGTTTACTTGTATAATGTGAAGGAAGTGCTTTAACATGGAAAGCTTGTATGACGTACAACAGCTATTCAAAAAATTTGGCATCATC
The DNA here is from genome assembly GCF_001886265.1 of Enterococcus thailandicus. Classification (GTDB taxonomy): domain Bacteria; phylum Bacillota; class Bacilli; order Lactobacillales; family Enterococcaceae; genus Enterococcus_B; species Enterococcus_B thailandicus. Next base: position 196,444 of record NZ_JXLE01000003.1, on the reverse strand, counting down.
ATCTATGTCGGCTCACGAATTTATGATATAGAGTTGATGACGATTGAATTAAGAACGTTATATGACAATCGCTTGATTGATCATGATACGTACATGACGGCATGGCGCATTCTGAAAAGAGAGCACCGAATAGAAGAAAGCCGAAAGAAAGGAAACGTGTAATGGACAAGAAAATTATTGGAATTGATTTAGGTGGAACAACTGCAAAATTTGCAATTATGACTCCAGAAGGTGAAATTCAACAAAAATGGAGTATTGATACCAATATTTTAGATGAGGGTGTACATATTGTCCCTGAAATCATTGAATCAATCAATCATCGTTTAAACTTATATAACATGAAAGTGGAAGACTTTATCGGTATTGGTATGGGAACTCCTGGAAGTGTCGATAGCGAAGCTGGAACCGTTATTGGCGCGTATAACTTGAACTGGACAGAACTACAACCAGTGAGAGAACAAATCCAAGTAGGTACTGGAATTAAGTTTGCAGTTGATAATGATGCCAATGTTGCTGCTCTAGGTGAACGCTGGAAAGGTGCTGGAGAAAATGATCCTGATGTTGTTTTCGTCACATTGGGAACTGGTGTTGGTGGCGGAATCGTTGCTGCTGGCAATCTTGTACATGGTGCTGCTGGCGCCGGTGGCGAAATTGGCCATATCACAGTTGATCCAAATGGTTTTGAATGTACATGTGGAAAACGTGGCTGTTTAGAAACTGTTTCAAGTGCAACGGGTGTGGTGCGTTTGGGCCGTTTCTTGGCGGAAGAATATGCAGGTGATTCAACACTTAAAGCAATGCTTGATAATGGCGAAGAAGTAACAAGTAAAGACATCTTCGAATTAGCAGAAGGCGGCGATCCCTTTGCATTGATGGTTGTGGATCGTGTTTGTTTCTACCTAGGATTAGCATGCGGAAACCTAGGAAATACATTGAATCCTTCAAGTATCGTTTTAGGCGGCGGCGTATCTGCAGCAGGCGAATTTTTGCGTAGTCGTGTGGAAAAATACTTTATGGAATTCACTTTCCCACAAGTAAGAGAATCAACAAAAATTAAATTAGCAGAGCTTGGTAATGAAGCAGGCGTCATTGGTGCTGCATCATTAGCCTTGAAATTTGCGTAAAGATGGAGGCAACTCATGTTTTTTTGGATTAATATTTTTTTGATCGCAATTATTCTGGCGATTGTATTTTGGGAAGCATACTTACGTATCATGGCAAAACGTTCAGCAAAAATGTTAGAAGAAGAAGAGTTTCGTGAAGGAATGCGTAAAGCGCAAATCATTGATGTCAGAGAAAAGGATGTTTTTGATGCTGGCCATATTTTAGGTGCACGAAATATTCCTTATACAGTATTAAAAAATTCTTTAGGCTCAATTCGTAAAGACCAACCTGTCTATATTTACGATCAAAGAAAAAGCTTGAGCATTCGAACAGCTAACAAATTACGTAAAGAAGGCTTTAAAGAACTTTATATTTTAAAAGGTGGCTATGATGGCTGGTCTGGTAAAATCAAAAGTAAAAAAGTTTAATTGACTATTTCTTAAAGGATCGAGAAACTAGCAGAAAGCTGGTTACTCGATCCTTTTTTATTTTTGTACTCTAGCGTGTTTTTCGCTAAAATAAAGAGTGAAAGGAAAGGAGCAAAGAACATGATTCAATTGAAGCGAGCTTATCAAAAAGCAGAAGAAACAGATGGTTTTCGGGTTCTGGTTGATCGTATTTGGCCAAGAGGTGTTTCTAAAGCAGAAGCAAAACTTGATTTATGGCTGAAAGAGGTTGCGCCAAGCACAGAGCTGAGAAAGTGGTACAATCATACCCCAGAAAAATTTCCTGAGTTCTCTGAACGTTATCAAAAAGAATTGTTAGATGAAGAAGTTCCTCACCAAGCTTTTCAAGAATTACTGGCCATTTGTCAAAAAGAAAAACAAGTGACACTTGTCTACGGTGCAAAAGATGAAACAGAAAATCAGGCAGTAGTGTTGAAAAAACGATTGGATCAACAACTAGCTGTTTAAAATAAAGAGAAGGTGTAAGATGCAGATTGGCATTATCGGAGCAGGTCCACGTGGCTTGAGTATGTTAGAAAGAATTTTGCGCAACAATCAAACGAATCAATCACTTCAAATTTACTTATTTGATGTAGTTGGTCCCGGTGGAAGAGTTTGGCGAGTGGATCAATCGACAGACCTATTAATGAACTCGGTTTCACAACAGGTAACATTGTTTACAGATGCAACGCTTTCGACTGATGGTGTTGTTTCTGCAGGTCCTAATCTTTATCAATGGGCAAAAAAAGAGGGCCCCTCTTTCGTTGAGGAACAATCATTGAACAAGCAATCTTTTTTTCTCGCAGAAATGGGGCAGTTAGGAAAAGATGAACATGCAACACGTTGCCTTTATGGTTTGTATCAGCAATGGTTTTTCACGGAACTCAAAAAGGAATATCCCAATGTGATTACTTTCGTTCCCGCACTTGTTGATAGTGTTTTACGAGTGGAGTCTGGTTTTTACTTAGCGACAGATGATACAACGTTTTTTGTGAATCAATTGGTGTTGGCAAGTGGCCATTGGGAAAATGAGTTGATGAATGAAGAAATTGATCTTGCTGATTATGCGCAGCAACATGATTTGTTTTATCAACCGCCAAGTAATCCAGCAGACGTTTTAGTTGCTGATATACCTGCTAATGAACCGATTCTTTTACGTGGATTAGGGTTAGCATTTTTTGACTATATTGGGTTATTGACAGTTGGACGTGGTGGACGTTTTGAAGAAAAAGAAAATCAGTTTATTTATCACCCTTCTGGAAACGAGCCAGTTATTTACGCGGGGTCACGTCGTGGGGTTCCCTATTATCCCCGTGGCAAGAACCAAAAACAGGGTGGCGCGATGGCTCGACTCAAGTTATTAACAACAGAAAATCTAAAAAAATGGCAGAGAAAAGGAGAATTGACTGGTAAAAGATTTTTTGACTTGTTCAAAAAAGAAGTAGAATTATTTTATTATCAAAAAACGATTGAGGAACAACAATTAGCAATCAATCCTGTTGAATTTGAGCAAGTGTTTTTGCTAGAGTCAACAGAAGAATGTTTGGCAAATTATCCGCAATTAGAACCATTTATTTGGTCATGGGACAGCTTGGAACATCCTCTTTCCGCTTTTCCTAATGATTTTGAAAAGGGGGTTCGTTCCTTTTTGGCATGGCAAATCAATGAGGCGGAAAAAGGAAATGACACAGGTGCATTTAGTTCAACTTTAGATGCAATCAAAGACTGGCGTGAACCAATTCGTGAAGCAATCGCATGGGATATTTTTTCAGTTGAAGAATATCGTGAGCAATTGTGGTCTTGGTTCACACCGCTGAATGCTTTTTTAACCATTGGTCCACCTTTGAGAAGAAGCAAAGAGCTTGCTGCGCTGATAGATGCCGATATTTTCCATATTACAAAACCGCCGTTTGAAATCAAACGAGCCAGAGGAAGATTTTGGATTGAAACAGAAAATAAGCAACTCAATAGTCGCTATTTGATTGAAGCTCATTTGCCGATTAATAGTGTGTTCTATTCAAAAAATCCAGTCATTCAAAGTCTGAATAAAAATGGTTTGATTCGTTCTTATCAAAAAACAGAAATTGACGAACATTATTTTTCAGGTGCGATTGATGTAAACCATGCAAATCAAGTTATAGGGGAAAATGGAAAAGTGATTCCCAATTTTTATTGTTATGGGATTCCAGTAGAAGGTGTCGATTGGTTGACGGCTGCTGTGGCACGTCCATACACAGATGCTTGGAATTTAAGGCAAGCAGATTCAATTGCTCGCCATTTGTTAACTAAACAAGAGAAAACAAACAAAAAAGACAGCTAAGATGAACAAGTCGTAAGCGACTTGGACATCTTAGATGTCCTTTTTTAAATAACTAATTAACGTGCAACGCGTTTACGCATCGCTTTTTTACGATTTTCTTCAATCATTGATTCTTTTTCATCGATTGGATCAATTACAGTTTTTTTTACTGAAGCGACAACACCTGCTACAGCAGCAACAGTTGCTAAGCTTCCGACTAATAATCCAGATACAAATTTTTTCATTAAAAACACCTCTTAATTGTTTGATACCTCTATTATGAAACAAAAACAGAAAAAAGGCTAGTTAGACGTTTATTTGGAAACCTTTACAAAAACGATTGAAAAAAATTACTAAATGTTTTATTATAAATTTACTAAATAAAATCATAGGAAAAGCTGGTGATTACTAAAAACTGTTTCGAAACTTCCGTGTTCTTTTGGTACAATGAAGGATGGATGATAAAAGAGCGTTAGTTATCAATAAAGGAGTGTTTAAATATGTCAATTTTAGTTTTAGGTGGTGCGGGGTACATCGGCTCACATGCAGTCGATCAATTAATCCAAAAAGGGTATGATGTTGCGGTTGTTGATAATCTATTAACAGGGCATCGTCAAGCCGTTCACCCAGATGCACGTTTTTATGAAGGAGATATTCGAGATAAAGCATTTTTACAAACGGTATTTGAAAAAGAAGCGATCGAAGGAGTCATTCATTTTGCTGCAAGTTCTTTAGTAGGTGAGTCAGTTGAAAAACCTTTAATGTACTTCAACAATAATGTTTATGGTATGCAAATCCTACTTGAAGTAATGCATGAATTTGATGTAAAACAAATTGTTTTCTCATCAACAGCAGCAACATACGGTGAACCCAAAATGTCACCAATTACAGAAGAAACACCAACTAATCCCAAAAATCCTTATGGGGAAAGTAAATTGATGATGGAAAAAATGATGAAGTGGTGTGACAATGCGTATGGAATGCGTTACGTGGCTCTTCGCTATTTCAATGTAGCAGGTGCAAAGGCTGATGCAAGCATTGGTGAAGACCATACACCTGAGACTCATTTAGTACCGATTATCTTACAAGTGGCATTAGGACAAAGAGAAGAATTAGCAGTTTATGGTGACGATTATGATACACCAGATGGGACTTGCGTTCGTGATTACGTTCAAGTAGAAGACCTGATTGCTGCACATATCAAAGCTTTAGAATATTTAAAAGCTGGAAATGAAAGTAATTTCTTTAATTTGGGAAGTAACAATGGTTATTCGGTCAAAGAAATGCTTGAAGCAGCTCGCGAAGTTACTGGAAAAGAAATTCCAGCAAAAATTGCACCTCGTCGTGCGGGTGATCCAAGTACATTAGTTGCTTCAAGTCAAAAGGCAAAAGAGATCTTAGGTTGGGAACCAGCATATACAGATGTTAAAGCAATTATTAAAACAGCTTGGGATTGGCATGTAAGTCATCCACATGGCTATGAAGAATAGGAGAATTGACAATGTCTATCAGTCAAACAATTTGTGACTTTGCAACGCTTTCGATTAGCTCCGGTGGCTTCATGGAAATGGATCGAATTTATCTTCAAAATCGATTATTAAGTTTGATAGGTGAAGAAGCGTTGACGGGAGAAGTCACACCACGTCCAGTAACAGTACCTGCAGTGGATTTGCTGGCAGAATTAGTCCAAGTAGCGAAAGACAATCAAGTCATTTCAGATTTGGCTGCAGAACAAGAAATGTTTGAAGCACAACTAATGGATTTTTTGACTCCGCCGCCGTCTGTTGTTAATGCTTTTTTTGCACAACACTATGCCAACTCGCCAGAAGAAGCAACAGAATATTTCTTCCAGTTGAGTCAGCAAAACGATTACATCAAAACGCGTTCAATTGCTAAAAATATCCAGTTTCCAGTACAAACTGCTTACGGAGACCTTGAAATTACAATCAACTTATCGAAACCCGAAAAAGATCCAAAGCAAATTGCTGCGGAACGAGAAGCAGTGAAAGTAGACTATCCAAAATGTTTGCTTTGTATGGAGAATGAAGGGTATCGAGGACGTTTAAATTACCCTGCGAGAACAAATCATCGGATTATTCGAATGAACCTAGATGGCGAAAGCTGGGGATTCCAATATTCACCTTATGCGTATTACAATGAGCATTCAATTATTTTGTCAGAAATTCATCGTCCGATGCAAATCAATCAAGATACTTTTCGCCGTTTGTTACGAATTACGGAGGTATTGCCTCATTATTTTGTGGGATCGAATGCCGATTTACCAATTGTAGGTGGTTCTATTTTATCTCACGATCATTACCAAGCTGGACGTCATGAATTTCCAATGGCGAAAGCACCAATGGAACGCTTAATCAAATTAACTGATTACCCACAAGTCATTGCAGGAATTGTGAAGTGGCCAATGTCAGTGATTCGCCTTCAATCACCAGACAAAGAACTCCTTGTAGATGCGGCAACAACCATTTTAGAAAAATGGCAAGGTTACTCGGATGCATCTGTCGAAGTTTTGGCGCATTCTGCCGATGGGACAGCGCATCACACGATTACTCCGATTGCGCGTCGGAAAGATGACTACTTTGAACTAGATTTAGTGTTGCGCGACAATAATGTATCTGAAGAACATCCAGATGGGATTTTCCACCCACATAAAGACGTTCAGCACATCAAAAAAGAAAACATTGGCTTGATTGAAGTGATGGGGTTAGCCGTGTTACCTCCACGATTAAAAATGGAACTTGAAGAAGTGGAAAAATATTTGTTAAACGAAGAAAACCACTTAGCTGATTATCATCGTGAATGGGCAGACGAGTTGCGGGCAGCTCACACAATCACAGCAGATCACGTAACTGAAATTGTGCAGGAAGCTGTTGGTCAAGTGTTCTTACGTGTGTTAGAAGATGCAGGTGTGTTTAAGCGGACAGAAGAAGGACAAGCGGCATTTGCTCGCTTTACTGATTATTTATAATTGATCCAGTGAGGAAGGAGGAAACATCATGGCAACAATTAAAGATATCGCGCAGCTAGCAGGTGTTTCTCCTGCGACTGTTTCAAGAGTATTGAATTATGATTCGGAACTTTCCGTAGGCTTAGCAACTAAACAGAAAGTTTTCGAGGCAGCCGAACAGTTAAACTATACGAAACATAAAAAAAACCTTCCAGCTAATCAAGCAACTTTGCGATTGATTCAATGGCATAATGAAAGTGAAGAGCTCGAAGATTTATATTATTTAGCCATTCGTCTTGGGATTGAGAAGAAAGCGGAAGAGTTGAATGTTGATTTGCTAAAGGAAACTTGGGATTCCATTAGCGAACGTGAAGTTGACGGAACGATTGCTGTCGGAAAATTCGACTTGCAACAACTGGCAGAGTTAGAAAAATCTCAACCAAAATTACTTTTAGTTGATTCTGATGGGACCGCAGTTGGCATTGACTCATTAACTGTCGATTTTTTTTCAAGTGTCCAAAAAGTTGTTGATTACTTTTTGTCATTAAATGCTAAAAAAATCGCAATGTTAACGGGGAAAGAATATACAAAAAAAAATCGGCAATTGTTGAATGATCCAAGAAGACTTGCTTTTGAACAAATCATGGTTAGTGAGCAACAAGAACCCTTTGCCATAATCGAAGCTGATTTTTCGGTTGAGGCAGGTTACTCAGCAATCAAACAATTTTTAGCCGAAACAAGTGAAAAGCCAGATGCTCTATTTGCAGCAAACGATGCATTAGCAATTGGTGCATTAAAAGCGATTCAAGAGAGTGGCTATCGTGTGCCTAAGGATATTGCAGTTATCGGATTTAATGACAGCAGCGTAGCTAAATATGTGACACCTGCATTATCAACGATAAAAGTTTACACTGAATGGTTAGGGGAGATTGCTGTTGAAACGATTTTACAATTGATCCAGACAGAAGCTCCCGTTCCAAGAAAAATCGTTGTTGGTACAGACTTGATTGTGCGAGAATCAGCGTAACAATCAAGTGAAATGATACCGATCAAAACTAGCGGAATTTTTGTAAGAACCTACTTATCAAGCAATGCTTGTATCAGACGACATTGCTTGTGGTTCTTATGAGGCTGCGCTAGTTTTTTTGTTGTTATCTCAGATTAGGTTTCCGCTAAAAATGTGCTACAATAAGAAACGATAGTTAATGGAAAGGAATCAAAACATGATTACATTAGGAATTGATACAGCAAACCAAACTTTGGCTATAGGTGTCGTGGAGAACGATGTAGTTCTTGGACAAATTCAAACGAACATCAAACGAAACCATAGCATTACGTTGATGCCAGCAATTGATCAATTATTTGCAGATCTACAATTGGAGCCATCAGCGATTGATCGTATCGCAGTTTCTGACGGACCAGGTTCATATACTGGTCTAAGAATAGGCGTGACGACTGCGAAAACTTTAGCCTATACACTAAAGAAAGAATTGGTAGGTATCTCTAGTTTGAAAACAGTCGCAGCTAACTGTGTGAATGTGGAAGGTGTGATTGTGCCACTCTTTGATGCGAGACGTAAAAATGTTTATGCGGGCGCCTATCAATGGAAAGAAAATCAGCTAGAAACATTGATTGAAGACAAGCATTCCTCATTAGTCGATCTACTCACAGAATTAAAAACACTTGAACAATCAATTTATTTTGTTGGTAGTGATTGCCAAAAATTTGAAACAGAATTAAACGAAGCTTTACCAGAAGTAACAATCAATTTGATTCCTCAATGGGATATCCCAAATGGAACTGTGCTGGCAAATTTAGGAGAACAAGCTGTCCCTGTCTCTGATGTTCAAGCATTCTTACCACGGTATTTGAAAAAGGTAGAAGCTGAAGAAAAATGGCTAGAAACTCATACGCCTGGAGCCGAAAGCTATGTTGAAAAAATTTAAGCAATTAACGAAACATTTGTTCCGAGAATCGTCTTTTTATCCTGCTAAAGAGCTAGAAGTAAATCAAGATACCTATCAAATACGCCAATTGACGACAGCAGACATCAAAGATTTGTTGACAGTCGAGCGAGAAGTTTACCTTGGTGAACTACCTTGGACGCGGAGTGCATTTTTATCTGAATTTCGTTCTCCTTTGGTTCATTTGTATCTGGGCGTCTTTATTAATGAGGAATTAGTGGGATTTATCGGTTCACGAATCATTGGAACAGATTGTCATATTACAAATATCGCCTTGATGTCTCGCTATCAGCGAAAAAGCATTGGCTCGTTCTTAATTGACGAAATAGAAAAGTTTGCTATAATGAATCGCTGTGAGACTCTTTCGTTAGAAGTTCGCGTAGGCAATCGTGATGCGCAAAAGTTGTACCGAAAGCTGGGCTTTCAATCAAGAACCATCAAAAAAGGGTATTATACTGAAAACAATGAAGATGCCTTAGATATGGTAAAAATTTTAGAAAAAGAGTGAAGAATGTTGATTTATCAAAAAACAGCATTTGATTACAATGACTTGGCAGAAAAACTTTGGTTGATTAGTAATCAGGCATATACACACGGTTCACCATGGACAAAAACACAATTTTTAACAGATTTACAGCAACCTCATACAGATTATTTGATAGCGATTGAAGCAAACGAAATCGTTGGCTTCTTAGGTTTTAGCCGTGTGGTTGATGAAGTTGAAATTACCAATATTGCAGTAAATTTAACCTCACAAGGAAAAGGTCATGCACGACAATTACTGAAAGCATTAATTCAGCAAGAAAAAGCAAATGATGTGTTTCAAGTTTTTCTAGAAGTTCGTAAATCAAATGAACGGGCAAAATGTCTGTATGAATCAGAAAAATTTCGAGTATTGGGTATTCGTAAATCTTATTACCAACAACCGGTAGAAGATGCCTTTATTATGAGTACCAAGTTAAAGACGGAGACGATGAAATGAATAGAGAATTGATTCTTGCGATTGAATCAAGTTGTGACGAAACAAGTGTTGCTGTTGTAGAAAATGGCACGAAAATCTTGTCGAATATTGTCGCATCACAAATAAATAGTCATAAACGATTTGGTGGCGTTGTACCAGAAGTTGCTAGTAGACACCACGTAGAACAAATCACACTTTGTATAGATGAAGCTTTGGCTGAAGCGGAGGTAACAGTAGCTGAACTTTCAGCGGTCGCAGTTACTTACGGACCAGGATTAGTTGGTTCTTTATTAATTGGTATTTCTGCTGCTAAAGCATTTGCATGGGCAAATAACTTACCTTTGGTCCCCGTTAATCACATGGCAGGTCATATCTATGCTGCACGCTTTGTTAAACCGTTTGAATTTCCGCTAATCGCCTTGCTAGTTAGTGGTGGGCATACGGAACTGGTTTATATGCAAGAAGATGGTTCTTATGAAATTATTGGGGAAACACGGGATGATGCAGCTGGTGAAGCGTATGATAAAGTTGGACGCGTCCTCGGGTTAAGTTATCCAAGTGGAAAAGAAATTGATGAATTAGCGCATCATGGAAAAGATAATTATCATTTTCCAAGGGCGATGATCCATGAAGCAAACTATGATTTTAGTTTTAGTGGATTGAAAAGTGCGTTCATCAACTTAGTTCATAATGCAGAACAGCGTGGGGAAGAGCTAGATAAAAATGACTTAGCGGCTAGCTTTCAAGCAAGTGTTGTTGAAGTGCTAGTGATCAAAACATTACGAGCATGTAAAGAATTTCCAGTGAAACAATTAGTTGTTGCTGGGGGCGTTGCTGCTAATCAAGGGCTTCGTGAAGGATTAGCGACAGCTTTAGCGAAAGAATTGCCAGAAGTTGAATTGATTATCCCACCACTGCGTTTATGTGGGGATAATGCAGCGATGATTGGGGCAGCAGCCCATGTTGAACGGCAAAAGGGAACCGCTGCTGATTTGCAATTGAATGCAAATCCTAGCTTGGTTTTGTAAAAACGGCTTGCTAGGTAAAGAAGAGTTTGTAGAGGAAATGCCCAGCTCGAATAAATAAGGATAAATTACCAGAAATTGTTTCTCGAATTTTTGAGTAAGTTGGACTTATTTTGAAGAAGTTATTTCTTGAACACAGAGGATAAGCCTATGGCGCAAAACGTTTAGCTTTAAGTAATAAGGAATCTTTTCTAAAAACAGCTTTCCATATTTTTGTGAAAAGAGGACTTATTACTGAAGAAGTTTCTTTGAAAATACCGCTTATTAGAAAAAAGGAGATGCGACATTTTGTCGCATCTCCTTTTTTCTTTTACTCATTAGCATCTCGCAATGCAGGAGTTACAGCTGTTTTGCAAAAGGTAAATTGTTTTTTTCGATAATCAAGTAACCCGCTGTCACGTAATTGTTTGATGACTTGTCCAGCAGTTTCTCTGGTAGTTCCGCTATTAACAGCTAGCTCTTTTAAAGTGATTGGGTAGGGGATACAAATGTGTCCATCTTCTGTTGGAACACCAAGTTCTTCTTTTAAAATAAATAAATTTTGCTTCACTCGATCAAAGGCGCTGGAAGTTAATCCAATTTGAATTCGTAATTCGTGCATCTCGACAACTTTTGAAATTTTATGGATAAGTGCAATCAATTGTTCAGAATTATTTCGCGCAAGTTTTTCATAAAAGCTAACAGGCAAGTAAAAGGTATCAATATCCGTCATTGCTTGTGCGGTGTAAGCGTAAGCTTGTGCTTCAAAAATTCCCGCCATAGGAAATAATGTGTTTGCATTTACATAGTCATAATAGTAATAAGTGGCACTTTCATCATAGCGTTCAAGACGAACGAGTCCTTTCGTTAAAATATAAAAGCGTTGACGCTCGTCGCCTTCATCAAAAAGGATTTGGCCCTTTTTGTAGGAACGAAGGACGGTATGTTCCTTAATCAATTGAAATTCTTCGTCAGTAAAATGCATGAAGTCTGGTTGGTATCTTAACTTGGAAAAATGGTAATCAATTTTAGTTATTCGCATGTCAAACCTCTCTCCTTATTTCTTCACTACTACTATTGTCCCGTTTTTCACTTGATTTGTAAAGATAAAGAAATAACGATAATTATAAGCAGTTTTGGTAGAGTGAAAAAATTTTTTGTTATTAAAGAAAAAATATTCATTAATAATCAGCTTAAATGAATATTAGGCGATTTGTTTATAATATATTGCATAAAAAATGCAATTAATACATAAGTAAACGCTAACAACGCTATTAATTCAATAATTTTTTTATATTCAGAAATATTTTTTTCATGAATAAATATTTTTTTTCGAGTGTTTTTGTCTGTAAAGAATGAATAAAACTTAATAAAATGAAGAAAAACGTTTAATTATTTAATAACGGAATATTAACGTGAAGAATCTCTCGTTTTGAATGCAAAGAAATTATGAAAAGGGTTACAAAATGACGGTATTCTATACATGTAATCAAAACGAAGGAGGCAACACAACATGGATAAACCAATTCACGTTTTCTCTGAAATAGGGAAGTTAAAAACCGTTTTATTAAAACGGCCTGGACAGGAAGTTGAAAACTTGACACCAGATATTATGGACCGTCTATTATTTGATGACATTCCGTATCTTCCGATTGCTCAAGAGGAACATGACTTATTTGCTAAGACGTTACAAAATGAAGGCGTTGAAACACTTTATTTAGAAAAACTCGCTGCAGAAGCAATTGATGCAGGCAATGTGAAAGAGCAATTCCTAAACAAAATGTTAGACGAATCGCACATTGCATCAAATGCTGTGAGAGATGGTCTTCATGAGTTCCTTCTATCAATGGAAACACAAGAAATGGTAGATAAAATTATGGCAGGTGTTCGTACGAAAGACATCGAAGTTCGTTCAAACAGTTTGTACGACTTGTCAGCAGACGATGAATATCCATTCTACATGGATCCAATGCCAAACCTATACTTTACAAGAGATCCATCCGCATCAATCGGAAATGGGATGACTGTAAACCGTATGACTTTTGAAGCACGTCGTCGTGAGTCAATGTTCACGGAATATATTTTGAACCATCACCCACGCTTTGCAAATAAAGGTGTTGAAGTTTGGTTAGATCGTGATACTACTGAACACATTGAAGGCGGAGATGAATTAGTCTTAAGTGATAAAGTTGTCGCAGTAGGGATTTCACAAAGAACCAACGCGAAAGCTTTGGAAACAATGGCACGTCGCTTATTTGCTAAAAATTCAGGATTTGAAAAAGTGCTAGCAATCAAGATTCCGAATAATCGTGCCATGATGCATTTGGATACAGTGTTTACCATGGTTGACTATGATAAATTCACAATTCATCCAGCTATTCAAAGTAAAAACGGAAAAATCGATGTCTTTACAATCGTTCCAGATGGTGATGACATCAAGATCACTCATTCTGATGATCTACATGCAACATTGAAAGATGCTTTAGGATTAGATGATCTAGTCTTGATCCCAACTGGTAATGGCGATGCAATCGTTGCTCCACGTGAACAATGGAATGATGGCTCAAATACTTTAGCTATTGCACCAGGTGTGGTTGTCACTTATAACCGTAACTATGTATCAAATGAATTACTAAGAAGCTACGGCATCAAAGTGTTGGAAATCAATTCAAGTGAATTGTCTCGTGGCCGTGGTGGTCCACGTTGCATGAGCCAACCGCTTGTACGTGAAGATTTGAAATAAGTTTGAGTATTCCAGCGACGGTCCTACTCTACTGTCAGCTGTCGCTGGAATTTCCTCTTAAATCAATGAAATTCCGTCTTAAATTATAAAAACAAACTAAAGGAGAATGTTTTATTATGAAAGAATCAGTATTTCAAGGAAGAAGCTTATTAGCAGAAAAAGATTTTACTAAAGAAGAGTTACAATATTTAATTGATTTCTCTCAACATTTAAAAGATTTGAAAAAACGTGGAATTCCACATCATTATTTAGAAGGCAAAAACATTGCCTTATTATTTGAAAAAACTTCTACACGTACACGTGCAGCTTTTACAACTGCAGCTGTTGACTTAGGCGCTCATCCAGAATACTTAGGTGCAAATGATATTCAATTAGGTAAAAAAGAATCAACAGAAGATACAGCTAAAGTCTTGGGTAGTATGTTTGACGGTATTGAATTCCGTGGCTTCAGCCAAAAAATGGTTGAAGAACTTGCTGAATTCTCAGGTGTTCCAGTTTGGAATGGTTTAACTGACGAATGGCATCCAACACAAATGATCGCCGATTTCTTAACCATCCAAGAAAACTTCGGAAAAGTTGAAGGAATCACTGTTGCTTACTGTGGTGATGGCCGTAACAACATGGCAAACTCATTATTAGTAACTGGTGCTATTTTAGGAACAAATATGCGTATCGTTGCACCAAAAGAACTACAACCAGAAGAAGAAATCGTGAAATTAGCAGAAGGCTTTGCAGCTAAATCAGGTGCAAAACTAATGATTACTGACGATGTTGATAAAGGTGTTGACGGCGTTGACGTACTTTATTCAGACGTATGGGTATCAATGGGTGAAGAAGACAAATTTGAAGAACGTATCAAATTGTTGAAACCTTATCAAATCAACATGGAAATGGTTGAAAAAACACATAACACAGATCGCTTGATCTTCTTGCATTGCTTACCAGCATTCCATGACACAAACACTGTGTATGGTGAACAAATGAAAGAACGCTTCGGTATTACTGAAATGGAAGTAACTGATGAAGTCTTCCGCAGCAAATATGCACGTCAATTTGAACAAGCTGAAAACCGTATGCACTCAATTAAAGCAATTATGGCTGCAACATTAGGCAACTTGTTTATCCCTCGCGTTTAATAAACCACATTCATCTCATGTACAAAACGAGGCAGAGGACGCAAGTACTTGCTGCCTCGTTTTGTCATTGATTAACATTGTCTGAAGAAAGGGCGAATAATATGGCAAATCGAAAAGTTGTTGTCGCTTTAGGCGGTAACGCAATTTTATCAACTGATGCAAGTGCAAAAGCACAACAAGAAGCATTGATGGAAACAGCAAAATACTTAGTAAAATTTATTGAACAAGGTGACGAGTTGATTATTTCTCATGGGAATGGTCCACAAGTCGGTAACTTATTGATCCAACAACAAGCAGCTGATTCTGAAAAAACACCAGCGATGCCATTAGACACTTGTGTTGCAATGACTGAAGGTTCTATTGGTTATTGGTTACAAAATGCAATGGGTGAAGTATTGAAACAAAAAGGAATTGATAAAGATGTTGTATCTTTAGTCACGCAAGTTATCGTAGATGAAAACGATCCTTCTTTCAAAAACCCAACAAAACCAATTGGTCCGTTCTATTCAGAAGAGGAAGCTACTGCACAAATGAAAGCAGATTCAAACGTGACGTTTAAGGAAGATGCTGGTCGTGGTTGGCGTAAAGTAGTTGCTTCGCCAAAACCAATTTCAATCAAAGAAGCACGTGTAATTGAAGCATTGGTTGATCAAGGCGTAGTTACTGTTTCTGTTGGTGGCGGTGGTATTCCGGTAGTTGAAACAGCCACTGGTTTAGAAGGTCGCGAAGCGGTAATCGATAAAGACTTTGCTTCAGAAAAATTGGCAGAAATCATTGATGCCGATTTATTGATTGTTTTAACTGGTGTGGACAATGTTTATGTGAACTATCAAAAACCGGACCAAAAGAAATTGGAAACTGTAACTATTTCAGAAATGAAACAATATATCAGTGAAGATCAATTTGCTCCTGGTAGCATGCTGCCAAAAGTTGAAGCAGCTATTCAATTTGTAGAAGCTCGACCAAATGCAAAAGCAATCATCACTTCTTTAGAAAACATTGAAAACTTACTAGCTTCTGAAGAAGGAACGATTGTTGTTGCTGATTAATTTGTTAAGTCTTTCGTGTAAACGAAATGATTTATAGCTATTCTTGCCCAGGTGGAGTTTCTTCTCCTTTAGACCATCTGGGCAGTTTTTTTTATAAAGGAGCTAGCCAGAAATGTTTTTTTCTGCTATAATTCAAAGCAGTTTAATACTTTTATGATTTGTTGAACAAGAGAGTACTTGTGCTGATTCTTGCTGAGCGAGTTCGGATGATTGGTGGGAGCCGAATGAAGAAGACACAACGAAGCGCACTTGGAGAATTTCTGTCTTTGAGTTAATCAAAGCGGACGGTCATCTACCGATAGCAGATTGAGTAGGTCTTGATGTATAAGACAACTGGAGTGGTACCGCGGGTAATCTCGTCTCTAGTAATCACAGTGATTGTGATTGCTAGAGACTTTTTTTATTGTCTTCAACAATCATGGAAAATTTAGGAGGAACTTAGATGAATAACAAAGACTTAGTTGCAAAAGCCGTTTATGATGTAGTGAAAGACGACTTGACACTTGAACAAGTACAACAATTATTAGAAAATCCAAAATCAGCGGATCATGGTGACGTCGCTTTTCCAGCTTTTTCATTGGCGAAAATCTACCGTAAAGCACCACAACAGATTGCAGCAGATTTAGCTGAAAAAATTGCACCAGAAAACTTTGAAAAAATTGAAGTTGTTGGACCTTATTTAAACTTCTTTATGAACAAAGAAGCAATCAGTCAAGCTGTACTTGAAGCAGTAGTTGAACAACAAGCACATTATGGTGATAGCACAATTGGCAATCAAGGTACAGTACCAATCGACATGTCCTCACCAAATATTGCAAAACCAATCTCAATGGGACATCTACGTTCAACAGTTATTGGAAACTCCATTGGGTTTATTTTAGAAAAAATTGGGTATCAACCCATTCGAATCAATCACTTAGGTGACTGGGGAACTCAATTTGGTAAATTGATCGTTGCCTATAAAAAGTGGGGGTCAGAAGAAGCAGTCAAAGCTGAGCCAATCAATGAATTATTGCGTCTTTACGTGAAGTTCCATGAAGTAGCTGAAACTGAGCCAGAATTAAATGATGAAGCACGTTCATGGTTTAAACGCTTAGAAGAAGGCGACACAGAAGCTATTGAATTATGGCAATGGTTCCGTGATGAATCAATGAAAGAATTCAATAAAATCTATGATTTATTAGAAGTTCGTTTTGATTCATTGAACGGTGAGGCATTCTATAACGATAAGATGGACGAAGTCGTTGAACTTTTAGAAGAAAAACACCTATTAAAAGAAGACAAAGGTGCAGAAATCGTTGATTTAGCTAGTTACGATTTAAATCCTGCTTTGATCAAAAAATCAGATGGCGCGACACTGTATATCACTCGTGACTTAGCTGCGGCACTTTACCGCAAACGTACGTATGATTTTGCCCAATCACTATATGTTGTTGGGAATGAACAAAGTTATCACTTCAAACAATTAAAAGCTGTCTTGAAAGAACTTGGTTTTGACTGGTCAGATGAAATGCACCACATCCCATTTGGCTTGATTACTCAAGGTGGTAAAAAATTATCAACACGTAAAGGGAAAATCGTTTTACTTGAAGAAGTATTAAACGAAGCAATCGATTCTGCAAAAGAACAAATCAGTGAAAAAAATCCAGACTTGGAAAACAAAGACATTGTTGCCAAACAAGTTGGGGTTGGTGCAGTAATTTTCCATGATTTGAAAAATGATCGTTTGAATACATTTGACTTCAACTTAGAAGAGGTTGTACGTTTCGAAGGTGAAACAGGTCCGTACGTTCAATACACACATGCTCGTGCAATGAGCTTGCTAGAAAAAGCAAACTTTGTTCCATCAGCTGATGCACATTATGCACTAAATGATGATAGCAGTTGGGAAGTAATCAAGTTGGTTCAAAAATATCCAGAAACTGTTTTATCTGCTGGTGAAAAATATGAGCCTTCAATTATTGCAAAACATGCAATCAAATTAGCTCAAGCATTTAACAAATACTATGCACATACAAAGATTTTGGCTGATGATGGTCAAAAAGAATCTCGTTTAGCATTAGTTTATGCAGTAGCTGTTCTATTAAAAGAAGATTTACGTTTACTTGGTTTACACGCACCAGACAAAATGTAATTGAAACGGATTCCGTTTAGTTAAAGACAAAAATAAAAAGCAGCAGACTCAAATGAAAAGTTTGAAGTCTGTTGCTTTTTTTATTTTATAGTTATCAATGTAATAAGTGCTCTTTAAAATACAGTTCAATTTTTTTTGCATCTTCTTCTGATTCAGAAAGGACGATGACCGTGTCAAATCCGGCAATCGTGCTGAGCATGTGTGGTGGCTTGATATCATCTAAAATGGAAGCAAATAAATGCGCATTGTCTGGTAAAGTACCGATAATTGTCAAAAAGTGGACACGTTCGACTTTTAGTACGATTTCTTCAATCATCCGAATTAAGCGTTGTTCTTCTTCATTTTTTGTTTCGTCATCGTCTTCACCATGAAATAAAACAAAACGGGGAAGACCATCAGCATCAGGTACCTTAACGATTTTCAAATCACGGATGTCGCGAGAAATTGTTGCTTGCGTTGCAGTTACCTGATAGTCACCTAATCTAGTTAATAAATCTTCTTGTGTTCGAATGGGAAACTCTTCAATAATTTGTTTAATCAATAAATGTCGGTCGGCTTTTCGCATCGTTTTCTCCTTTACAAAAGATTTCATCCGTATCATAACAAAAAAAGTTAAAATTGCCCACCCGCATTTTCTTTTTTGAATCAAAAGAGTTAGAGAAGATGGAGAACAGAAAATTCAAGTGAAAATAAGAATTTTACTTGAAAAAAACAAATTGTTCCGTTAAACTAATGAATGTTGAGCAGAAAACTCTTTTTCTTATTGCTATAGGTAAAATTTATCTGTATAATAACTAAGGATGCTTTTTGCATCAATAAATCCACATTTTTGTTGGATTGTCAGTAGGTGCTTGCAAAAGTTTGCTGGCAAGTTTGAAGACAAGAAGAGGAAAATAAAAAACCTAATTGGAGGAAACACAAAATGGCAGTAATTTCTATGAAACAATTACTAGAAGCCGGCGTACACTTTGGTCACCAAACACGTCGCTGGAACCCAAAAATGAAGAAATATATCTTCACAGAAAGAAACGGTATCTACATTATTGACTTACAAAAAACAGTTAAATTAGTAGATGCAGCTTATGACTACATGAAAAACGTTGCTGAAGAAGGCGGCGTAGCATTATTCGTAGGTACTAAAAAACAAGCACAAGAAGCAATCAAAGAAGAAGCAACTCGTGCAGGTCAATACTTTGTAAACCACCGTTGGTTAGGTGGAACTTTAACTAACTGGGATACAATCCAAAAACGTATTAGCCGCTTGAAACAAATCAATGCAATGGAAGCTGATGGAACTTTTGAAGTTCTACCTAAAAAAGAAGTTGCTGGTTTGAACAAAGAGCGCGAACGTCTTGAAAAATTCTTAGGTGGTATCGCTGATATGCCAAGAATCCCAGATGTAATGTACATCGTTGACCCTCGTAAAGAACGTATTGCTGTTCAAGAAGCTCATAAATTAAATATCCCAATCGTAGCTATGGTTGATACAAACTGCGATCCAGATGAAATCGACGTAGTAATCCCTTCAAACGACGATGCAATTCGTGCCGTTAAATTGATCACTTCAAAAATGGCTGATGCATTTATCGAAGGAAACCAAGGTGAAGACCAAGTGGTTGAAGAAGATTTTGTAGCAGAAAACAATGCAACATCAATCGAAGAAATCGTTGATGTCGTTGAAGGCGACAACTCTTCAGCAGAATAATTTTTGAATGATGGAGCTGTTTCAAAGGCTAGGCGACAAGCCTCACTCTCCTTTGAAACAGCTTTTTTTAAAGAAAAACACTACTTAGGAGGACTATAAAATGGCAGACGTTACAGCTAAAATGGTAAAAGAACTACGCGACATGACTGGCGTAGGTATGATGGATGCGAAAAAAGCATTAGTAGAAGTAGAAGGCGATATTGAAAAAGCAGTTGATCTTTTACGCGAAAAAGGAATGGCTAAAGCAGCTAAGAAAAATGACCGTATTGCAGCTGAAGGTTTAGCAGCAGTTGCTGTTAAAGGGAACACTGCAGCAATCGTTGAAGTTAACTCAGAAACTGACTTCGTTTCTAAAAATGAAATGTTCCAAGACTTAGTAAAAGAAATTGCAGAATTAGTTGCTGAACACAAACCAGCTGACATGGAAGCTGCAATGCAAATCAAAACTGAAAAAGGCACAATTGAATCTGAATTAATCGAAGCTACACAAGTTATCGGTGAAAAAATCAGCTTCCGTCGTTTTGAAGTAGTTGAAAAAGAAGATAACGCTGCATTCGGTGGTTACTTACACATGGGTGGACGTATCGCTGTATTGACAGTTTTAGATGGCACAACTGATGATTCAGTTGCTCGTGACGTTGCTATGCACGTTGCTGCTATCAATCCTCGTTATGTAAACGAATCACAAATTCCTGCTGAAGAATTAGAACATGAAAAAACTGTTCTAACTGAACAAGCATTAAACGAAGGTAAACCTGCTAACATCGTTGACAAAATGGTGGAAGGCCGCTTGAAGAAATTCAAAGCAGAAATCGCTTTGGTTGACCAACCTTTCGTTAAAGATCCTGACATGACTGTTGAAAAATTTGTAGCTTCTAAAGGCGCAACTGTTCAATCATTTGTTCGTTTTGAAGTTGGCGAAGGTATCGAAAAACGTGAAGATAACTTTGTAGAAGAAGTTATGAGCCAAGTGAAAAAATAATTCTGTTGAATAACAGATGGGAACGCACACTATTGTGCGCTCCCTTTTTTTAGGCAAATGCCAAAAAATGTAAGCATTTAATGGCTAAATCAACTAATTATGGTAAAATGGCAATAGAAAACATTGGAGGAATGAACATGGTCACACCAAAATATCAACGTGTAGTCTTAAAATTAAGTGGTGAAGCTTTAGCTGGAGATGAAGGATTTGGGATTAAACCTCCAGTCATTAAAGAAATTATTCAAGAAATCAAAGAAGTCCACGAGTTAGGCGTTGAAATGGCAATCGTTGTAGGAGGCGGAAACATCTGGCGCGGACAAACGGGTGCTCAAATGGGTATGGAACGTGCACAAGCTGATTACATGGGCATGTTAGCGACTGTTATGAACGCTTTAGCCTTACAAGATACATTAGAAAACGTTGGTGTACCGACACGTGTACAAACTTCGATCGAAATGCGTCAAATCGCAGAACCATACATTCGTCGTAAAGCAGAACGTCATTTAGAAAAAGGCAGAATTGTTATTTTTGCTGGTGGTACAGGTAATCCTTACTTCTCAACAGACACAACAGCAGCGTTGCGCGCAGCTGAAATTGGTGCTGATGTTATTTTAATGGCTAAAAACAATGTAGACGGTGTTTATTCTGCAGATCCAAAAATTGATGCAAATGCAGTTAAGTTTGAAGAACTAACTCACTTGGAAGTTATTGCTAAAGGATTGCAAGTAATGGATTCAACAGCAAGCTCATTAAGTATGGATAATGATATCCCATTAGTTGTCTTCAATCTAAATGAACATGGAAATATTCGCCGAGCAATTTTAGGTGAAAATATTGGAACTACCGTAAGGGGGAAATAAAAATGGCAGATGCAATTATGGCAGAAGCAAAAGAGAGAATGGAAAAAGCAGCGCAAAGTTTACAACGTGAACTTGGACAAATCCGTGCTGGACGCGCGAATGCAAGTTTATTAGACCGAATCACAGTTAATTACTACGGTGCACCAACACCATTGAACCAAATGGCATCAATCCAAATTCCAGAAGCACGTGTATTGATGATCACGCCTTTTGATAAAAGTATTCTTCAAGATGTGGAGAAGGCAATCATGGCAAGTGATATCGGTATCAGCCCAACGAATGATGGAAATGTTATCCGTTTAGTTATTCCACAATTAACGGAAGAACGTCGTAAAGAATTAGCGAAAGATGTAAAAAAAGAGTCTGAAAATGCAAAAATCGCTATTCGTAATATTCGTCGTGATGCAATGGATGCATACAAAAAACAACAAAAAAATGGTGACATTACGGAAGATGACTTGCGCGGACTAGAAAAAGATGTTCAAGCTTTGACTGATGACAGCATTAAAGAACTAGATAAAATCGCTGGCGAAAAAGAAAAAGAATTATTAGAAGTTTAATCTTCCCGGCTTTTTAAAAAGGAGTAGCAAAATCAGTACTGATTTTGCTACTCCTTTTTTGGTGGAAACTTAAAAATTTTCAAAAAAACAAACAAATTTTTTGGAAAAAATCATGATTTCATAGGAAATACAAAGAGATATTGCTATAATGTGTAAGATAGTGGGAATTTTTAAGCATAGGAGGAAAAAGAATGTTACGTTTTTTTCCGCAAAAAAACAAGTATATTCAAGAAAAAAGTGAGTTTCAATTTAACTCCGAGGGAAAGATTCCTCAACACGTTGCCATCATTATGGATGGCAACGGTCGTTGGGCACAAAATCGCCGATTACCTCGAGTTGCAGGACACAAAGAAGGCATGGAAACTGTAAAAAAAGTAACAAAAGTAGCATCAGGTTTAGGTGTGAAAGTATTGACTCTTTATGCGTTTTCGACTGAAAACTGGAAACGACCAAAAGATGAGGTCAACTTTTTGATGCAGTTGCCTGTTGATTTTTTCGACACATTCGTACCAGAACTTATCAAGGAGAATGTAAAAGTTCACGTAATGGGTTACGAAAACGTACTACCAAGTCACACGCAAGATGCTGTCCGCCGAGCAATTGAACAGACAAAAGAAAACACTGGAATGGTGTTGAATTTTGCGTTGAATTATGGAAGCCGAGCGGAAATCGTGACGGCAGTAAAAGAGATTGCGGCTGAAATCAGTAATCAAGAATTAGCTGTTGAAGCAATTGACGAAGAAAAAATTGCTGATCACTTGATGACAGGTTTCTTGCCGAATGAACTTCGTGATCCTGAACTAGTTATTCGGACGAGCGGGGAAGAAAGAATCAGTAATTTCTTGTTATGGCAAATTGCTTATAGTGAGCTTTATTTTACAAAAGCATTATGGCCAGATTTTGATGGCAATCATTTGAAGGAAGCAATTGCTTCTTATCAAAATCGTGACCGTCGCTTTGGCGGTGTTAAAAAATTGGATAAAAATGAGGAGGATCAATCATGAGACAACGAGTGATCACAGCTGTCGTAGCTTTAATCTTGTTCATTCCAATCATTTGGGTTGGTGGCATGGCTGTTGAGTTGTTAGGGGCGTTACTAGCGGTTGTAGGTGTCTACGAACTGTTTCGCATGAAAGGATTAACGCTATTAAGTTTTGAGGGAATCTTATCAGCAATAGGTGCAGTTTTTCTGGTGTTGCCAAAAGAACGTTGGTTTTTCTTTTTACCAGAAAATACAAATACATTTACGCTTTTTTATTTTGTTGTAATGATTTTATTGGGAACAAGTGTTGTATCAAAAAATACGTATACCATTGATGAAGCTGGATTTCCAGTTGTCGTAAGTTTGTATGTGGGTATGGGATTCCAGAATTTCGTGAATGCGCGAACGGAAGGCTTAGTTGTGTTATTATTTGGGCTATTCATTGTCTGGGCAACAGATATCGGTGCCTATATGTTTGGTCGTCGCTTTGGTCAACATAAACTGATCCCAGCAATTTCACCAAATAAAACAATTGAAGGAGCTTTGGGTGGTATCGCAAGTGCAATCGTTGTGGCATTGATTTATCTCTTGTTATTCCCAGGTAAGGAATACTTCAATTATGGAACACTAGTAATGTTGTTGTTAACAATTGTCTTCTCAATTGTTGGACAATTTGGTGATTTAGTTGAATCAGCAATCAAACGTCATTACGATGTAAAAGATTCTGGAAATATTTTACCAGGTCACGGTGGAATTTTAGACCGTTTCGATAGTCTATTATTTGTATTTCCTATCATGCAATTATTTGGTGTGATTTAAAAAGTTTGTGAGAAGAAGTACTCAGCTTCAATAAATAAACTGTCGGAAATTCTTTTCTAAATTTTTGAGAAATTTAGACTTATTTTAAAGTAGAAAGCCAAAATCACTTTTGGATGGATCAAAAATTTTTGTTTTGAAATGATGAAAAGAGTAGTGGGTGTTGCCACTGCTCTTTTTTGTTTTCCTAAAGGTAGCTATTGGTGTCTGTGTCAGACTGTGGTAAAATTATGTTGTTTATCTTCACAAAAATTAGAAAAATGCTAGAAAAAAATAAAGGAGAAGCAAACTATGAAAACGATTCTAACTTTTATCATCGTTTTTGGTATTTTGGTTATTGTCCACGAATTTGGTCATTTCTTCTTTGCGAAACGATCAGGAATCCTAGTCCGAGAATTTGCAATTGGTATGGGTCCAAAAATTTATGGACATCAAGCTAAAGATGGAACGACATATACACTTCGGTTATTACCGATTGGTGGTTATGTAAGAATGGCAGGCAACGGCGATGATGAAACAGAGATGGCCCCAGGAATGCCACTGTCGCTTTCACTCAATTCTGATGGTATCGTAGAGAAAATCAACTTAAGTAAAAAAGTTCAACTAACGAATGGAATTCCAGTGGAACTTGTTCGTTACGATCTAGAGGACGAGCTGACAATTACAGCTTTTGTTAACGGCGATGATACGGAGGCTGTGACTTACCCAGTAGATCATGATGCCACAATTATTGAGGCAGATGGAACAGAAATTCGAATTGCACCAAGAGATGTTCAGTTTCAATCAGCAAAATTATGGCAACGTATGTTAACTAACTTTGCTGGACCGATGAATAACTTTATTTTAGCGATTTTTTTGTTCATTGTGCTTGCATTCATGCAAGGAGGCATTCAGGTAACAAATACGAATCAAATTGGTGCAGTACTTCCTGATGGTGCAGCCGAGGTAGCTGGCTTAAAGGAAAATGACCATATCCTAAGTATTAATGATAAAAAAATCACGTCGTGGACTGATTTAACAAGTCAAATTACTGCAAACCCTGGAAAAACATTGAATTTTGAAGTTCAACGTGACGGAAAAGTTCAAGACATTGAAGTGACACCTAAATCAGTAGAATCAAATGGGCAAAAAGTTGGACAGCTTGGTATACAAGCACCGATGAAAACTGGTTTTATTGATAAAATCGTTGGTGGAACGAAACAAGCTTTCAGTAGTTCATTAGAAATCTTCAAAGCGCTGGGATCACTATTTACAGGATTTAGTTTGAATAAACTAGGCGGTCCAGTGATGATGTTCCAATTATCTTCTGAAGCAGCTAGTCAAGGAATGATGACTGTTATTGGGCTAATGGCGATGCTTTCAATGAACTTAGGGATTGTGAATCTATTGCCCATTCCAGCACTTGATGGCGGTAAGTTGGTATTAAATGTCATTGAAGGTGTACGTGGCAAACCATTGAGTCAAGAAAAAGAAGGAATCTTAACTTTGATTGGGTTTGGTTTCTTGATGCTATTGATGGTTTTAGTGACATGGAATGATATTCAACGATTCTTTTTTTAAATAGAGTTGACAAATAGGGTATAATAACAAGCGATAACTATTTTGAGGATTAAAGGAGTATATAAAATGAGACAATCAAAGATGTTGATTCCAACACTGAGGGAAGTACCAAATGATGCTGAAGTACTAAGTCATCAAATGCTATTGCGAGCTGGCTATGTTCGTCAAGTATCTGCCGGTATCTATTCTTACTTGCCATTGGCAAATCGTGTGTTAGAAAAATTGAAAACAATCATGCGTGAAGAATTTGAAAAAATTGGGGCAGTTGAAATGTTGATGCCCGCAATTCTTCCAGCAGAACTTTGGCAAGAATCTGGTCGTTATGATACTTATGGTCCAAACTTATACCGTTTGAATGACCGCAATGATCGTAAAATGATTTTGGGACCAACTCATGAAGAAACATTTACAGAATTGATTCGTAATGAAATCAATTCATACAAAAAATTGCCATTAAACTTGTATCAAATTCAATCAAAATATCGTGACGAAAAACGTCCTCGTTTTGGCTTATTACGTGGTCGGGAATTCATTATGAAAGATGCATATTCTTTCCACGCTTCAGAAGAAAGTTTAGACGAAACATATAAAGATTATGAAAAAGCTTATACTGAGATTTTCAAACGTTGTGGTTTAGATTTCCGTGCAATTATCGGAGACGGTGGCGCAATGGGCGGAAAAGACTCCAAAGAATTTATGGCAATCTCTGAAATCGGTGAAGACACGATTTGTTATTCAACAGAAAGTGACTACGCAGCTAATTTGGAAATGGCAACAAGCTACTATGTTCCTAAAAAGTCACATGAAACACAATTGGAATTAGAAAAAGTAGCAACACCTGATGTCAAAACGATTGAAGAAGTTGCAGGTTTCTTTGATGTAGAACCACAAAAAATCATCAAATCTGTTTTATTCATTGCAGATGAAGAACCTGTATTGGTATTGATTCGTGGCGATCATGAAGTCAATGACGTCAAATTGAAAAACTTCTTAGGCGCTGATTTCCTAGAAGAAGCAGCAGAAGAAGATGCACAAAAATATCTTGGTGCTGATTTTGGTTCTGTTGGTCCAGTGAACTTAGCGGACGAAGTAAAAGTTTATGCAGATCGCCATGTCCAAGATTTAGCAAATGCGATTGCTGGAGCAAATGAAACTGGCTTCCATTACATCAATGTAAATCCAGAACGCGATTTTTCTGTTCTTTCTTATGAAGATTTACGTTTTGTTCAAGAAGGTGATCCTTCACCAGATAATAATGGTGTTCTTGCATTTACAAGAGGAATTGAAATTGGGCACATTTTCAAACTAGGTACTCGTTATAGTGAATCAATGGGTGCAACTGTGTTAGACGAAAATGGCCGTGAAAAATTTGTGATTATGGGTTGTTACGGTATCGGTGTGAGCCGATTACTTTCAGCAATCGTTGAACAAAATGCAGATGAAAATGGCATCAATTGGCCTAAAGGAATCGCTCCTTATGATCTACATGTTGTTCAAATGAATTTAAAAGATGACTATCAAACAAACTTAACAAATGAAGTTGAGCAAGCAATGATGGCAGCAGGCTACGAAGTATTAGTTGACGATCGTAATGAACGTGCAGGAGTTAAGTTTGCAGATTCAGATTTGATTGGTTGCCCAATTCGAATTACGGTTGGTAAGAAAGCAGTCGATGGAATCGTTGAAGTAAAAATCAAGAAGACTGGTGAAATGGTGGAAGTACGTAAAGAAGAGCTTGCGAATACTTTACCAATTCTTTTAAACCAAGGCGAATAATTCAAATAACCTCGAAATTCGAGAGAGACAAAGTCTTTCTCGAATTTTTTTAATGTAAATCAAAAGAAAAACGAGTATACTGAATAGTATTGAAAAAAATTATTTGTCTCAAAACAAATAAACTAGAAAGGGCGTATTTTTTTGTCAGAAAAACGAGATTTGTTTGCAAAACTGTTAGAACAAATTCAACTAGAAGATGAAGAAAAAAATCATCCGTTAATTTCTACTGGCGAAATGGAACGTGTTGTTGTGCACCGTAAATCACGTTTATGGGAATTTACGCTTCATTTTTCTCAAATATTGCCAATCATGCTTTATCGTTCATTCCTACAACATTTGACAATAGCATTTAATGAAATCGCACAGGTCAAATTGATAATCAAAGCAGAAGATCAAACATTTGACGAACGATTGTTACAAGATTACTGGGCACAAGCTTTAGAAAGTCAACAATGTGATACACCATTAGTCCAACAAGTCTTAAAAACACAAGTTCCAATTTTAAAAGAAAGAAAAATTGTGTTGCCAGTGGATAAAACAGGAGCCATTTCCTATTTGAAGCAACAATATTTGCCTTTGGTAGAAGAACTTTATCTTAGTTATGGCTTTCCTAAATTTCATATCGAACCTGAAGTCGATGAAGAGCAAGCGGCTCGCGTGCTGGAACTTTTTGAAGAACGTAAGCAAGAGCAAGCAGAAGCCTTCATGAAGCAAGCGGCAGAAAGTCTCCTTGTTCATGAACAAAAGAAAAAAGAAAAGAAAGAACAAGCACCTGCTCTGGAAGGACCAATTCAACTTGGACGCAATATTCCAACAGATGACCCTGTTACACCGATGATTGACATCGTTGAAGAAGAGCGCCGCGTAATTTTGGAAGGGTATGTATTTGATAAAGAAGTTCGTGAATTACGCTCCAAACGGAAAATTTTGACGTTGAAAATCACAGACTATACCTCTTCTTTCATTGTCAAAAAGTTCTCGAATGGTGAAAAAGATGAACAAGTTTTCGATGCAATTAGTAAAGGAAGCTGGCTAAAAGTTCGTGGAAGTATTCAAGAAGATACATTTGTACGCGATTTGGTAATGAATGCGCAAGATATTATTGAAGTTAAACATGCACCGCGTAAAGACTACGCTCCTGAAGGGGAAAAGCGAGTCGAACTACATTTACACAGTAATATGAGTACGATGGATGCGACGAATAGTATCTCTGATTTTGTTGCGCAAGCAGGTAAATGGGGACATAAAGCGATTGCTATTACAGATCACGGCGGAGCCCAATCGTTTCCTGAAGCACATAGCGCTGGGAAAAAGGCTGGAGTCAAGATTTTATATGGCGTAGAAGCAAACGTTGTCGATGACGGTGTTCCAATTGCTTATAATGATACACATGATTCTTTGAATGATGCGACCTATGTGGTTTTTGACGTGGAAACGACTGGTCTATCAGCTGTATATGATACGATTATTGAATTGGCTGCAGTCAAGATGCATAAAGGAAACGTCATTGAAAGCTTTGATGAATTTATTGATCCCGGTCATCGTTTATCAAGAACAACGGTGGACTTAACAGGTATCACAGATGAAATGGTCCGAGGCTCAAAATCTGAAGAAGAAGTTTTAAGAATGTTTCTTGAATTTTCTGAAGGCTCGATCCTAGTTGCCCACAATGCGACGTTCGATATGGGTTTCTTAAATACAAGTTATGCACGTTACGGAATTCCAGAAGCAAAAAATCCTGTTATTGACACGTTAGAATTAGCACGCTATTTATATCCTCAATTTAAACGTTTTGGGTTAGGTGTATTGACTAAAAAATTCGGTGTCAGTTTAGAACAACATCACCGCGCCATTTTTGATGCGGAGGCAACAGGTCATTTAGCCTGGATTTTTGTCAAAGAGGCAATGGAAAATCATGAGATGTATTATCACGATCAGTTAAACGATCATGTTGGTGAAGGCGACTCTTATAAACGAGCTAGACCGTTTCATGCAACTCTTTTGGCGAAGAATCAAGCTGGTCTAAAAGATTTGTTCAAGTTGATTTCAATGTCAAATATCAATTATTTTGAGCGGGTTCCCCGAATTCCTCGTTCACAGTTGAAAAAATTTAGAGAAAATCTCTTGGTTGGCTCTGCTTGTGATAAAGGTGAAATTTTTGAAGCAATGATGCAAAAAGGGGTCGAGGAAGCAGAAAATCGTGCGAAGTTTTATGATTATATCGAAGTTATGCCAAAAGCAGTCTACGCTCCTTTATTGGAACAAGAATTAGTGAAAAATGAACACGATTTAGAAGAAATCATTCGAAATCTAGTCAATATTGGTAAAAAGTTAGATAAAGTTGTCGTTGCTACGGGTGATGTCCATTATTTAAATGAAGAAGATGGCATTTATCGAAAAATCTTGATCAACTCGATGGGTGGAGCAAACCCCCTTAACCGTCATAGTTTGCCAGATGTTCATTTCAGAACAACGGATGAAATGTTAACGGCATTCAACTTTTTGGGAGCAGAACTTGCCAAAGAAATCGTTGTTGATAACACCAATAAAATTGCGGATAGCTGTGAAGAAATCGTCCCTGTTAAAGATGAATTATATACACCAAAAATTCCTGGATCAGAAGATGAAATCACCGAATTGAGTTATAATCGTGCGAAAGAATTGTACGGCGATCCTTTACCAGAAATTATTCAAAAACGTTTGGAAAAAGAATTGAACTCAATCAACGGAAATGGGTTTTCAGTTATTTATTTGATTGCTCAAAAGCTTGTGCATAAAAGTAATGAAGATGGTTACTTGGTTGGTTCCCGTGGATCTGTTGGTTCAAGTTTTGTAGCGACCATGACAGGAATCACAGAAGTTAATCCATTAGCGCCACATTATTATTGTCCTAACTGTCAGTATTCGGAATTTTTTGAAGATGGCACGTATGGTTCTGGTTTTGATATGCCAGAAAAAAAATGTCCAAAATGCGGTGCGCGCTTAAATAAAGATGGTCATGATATTCCATTTGAAACATTCCTAGGTTTCCATGGTGATAAGGTCCCCGATATTGATCTGAACTTCTCAGGTGACTATCAAGCAGAAGCACATAACTACACGAAAGTTTTATTTGGTGAGGAATATGTCTACCGAGCTGGAACCATCGGAACGGTCGCAGACAAAACGGCATATGGATTTGTAAAAGGGTATGAACGCGACCACAATTTACAATTTCGTAGTGCTGAGGTCGATCGTTTAGCTAAGGGCGCAACTGGGGTTAAACGAACAACTGGACAGCATCCAGGGGGGATTATTGTAATCCCTGATTACATGGATGTTTATGATTTTACACCGATTCAGTATCCGGCAGATGACCAGAACTCTGAATGGAAAACAACTCACTTTGATTTCCACTCCATTCACGATAACGTATTGAAACTTGATATTCTTGGACACGATGATCCGACCGTGATTCGGATGCTGCAAGATTTATCTGGAATTGACCCACAAACAATTCCAACAGATGACCCGGAAGTTATGCGGATTTTTGCCGGCCCAGAGGTATTAGGCGTCGATAAAGATCAGATTTTTTCAAAAACGGGTACTTTAGGAATTCCTGAATTTGGAACACGTTTTGTTCGAGGTATGCTTGAAGAAACACATCCAACAACATTTGCTGAGTTGTTACAGATTTCTGGACTATCTCATGGGACGGACGTTTGGCTAGGAAATGCAGAAGAACTGATTCGCCGTGGGGATGCAACCTTGGCTGAAGTAATTGGTTGTCGGGATGACATCATGGTTTATTTGATCCATGCCGGTTTAGATAGTGGGATGGCATTTAAAATCATGGAAACTGTTCGTAAAGGTTTATGGACGAAGATTCCTGATGATTTAAGAGAAACGTATTTGACAGCAATGAAAGAAAACAACGTGCCAGATTGGTATATTGATTCTTGTTCAAAAATCAAGTACATGTTCCCGAAAGCCCATGCGGCAGCTTACGTGTTGATGGCTTTACGGGTAGCATATTTTAAAGTTTATTTCCCAATTCTTTATTACTGTGCTTATTTTTCTGTTCGTGCTGATGACTTTAATTTAGTTGCGATGTGTAAAGGAAAAGAAGCTGTCAAAGAAGCGATGAAAGAAATCACTGATAAGGGATTAGAGGCTTCAGTGAAAGAAAAAAATCAGTTAACTGTACTTGAATTAGCAAATGAAATGCTGGAACGTGGCTATAATTTTGGAATGATTGATTTGTATAAGTCAGATGCTACAAATTTCGTGATTGATGGTGATACATTGATTGCACCATTCCGCGCAGTTCCTAGTTTGGGAGCCAACGTGGCAAATCAAATCGTAGAAGCAAGAAAAAATGGTCCATTCTTATCGAAAGAAGACTTAGCAACACGAGGAAAAGTTTCTAAAACATTGATTGAATACATGGACGACAATGGTGTATTAAAAGATTTACCAGATGAAAATCAATTATCATTGTTTGATATGTTATAGGCAATTTTTCTTAACAAGAGGGTAGACAAGAGGCATCAACGTTTAATCGTTGGTGCCTTTATTTTTTTTACGAGAAAAATTTTTATGAAGAAATAAAAATGAATCAAAAAAGAAAAAAATTTAGCAAGCCTTTATTTTAAACGAATCGAGTTGCTGAAGAAAGCAATAAATAACCAGTAAACTTGTCATTTTATGAAATTTGTGATATAGTTTTCATTGGTAATGATACTAATTGTGAGTGAGCGGAATTTTCGCTCACTCTTTTTAATGGAATTACGTAGCCAATTTTAAGGAGGCGAAATTTTTGAGTAGCGTCGTTGAAACAGTCACAGAAATGGTGACCCCGATTTTAGATGAACAAAATTTTGAACTTGTAGAAGTAGAGTTTACAAAAGAAGGCAAAAACTGGTTTTTACGAGTATTCATTGACAAAGAAGGCGGAATTGACATCGATGAATGTGTCTATGTCAGTGAAAAATTAAGTGAGAAGCTAGATGCTGCAGACCCAGATCCGATTCCTCAAGCCTATTTCCTAGAGGTGTCATCTCCTGGAGCAGAACGTCCATTGAAAAAAGAAGCAGATTATGAAAAAGCACTAGGCGATTACGTCCATGTGTCT
Organism: Enterococcus thailandicus; assembly: GCF_001886265.1. Classification (GTDB taxonomy): domain Bacteria; phylum Bacillota; class Bacilli; order Lactobacillales; family Enterococcaceae; genus Enterococcus_B; species Enterococcus_B thailandicus. The sequence goes on along the minus strand of NZ_JXLE01000003.1, from coordinate 164,285 downwards.
TTATATCAACCTGTTGATGGAGAAAAACAATACGAGGGTTTTCTTCAATCATTTGATGCTGAGCAACTAACGTTAAAAATTCGCATTAAAACACGCGAAAAGGAACTAACCATTGAACGTAAAAATATTGCGAAAGCTCGCTTAGCTATTCAATTTTAATTACGGAGAGGAATCAAAATAATGAGTAAAGAAATGTTGAACGCGTTAGATGCTTTAGAAGCTGAAAAAGGTATCTCAAAAGAAATCGTGATCGACGCTTTGGAAGCTGCTTTAGTTTCTGCTTATAAACGTCACTATGGACAAGCCCAAAATGTAGAAGTAGAGTTTGATCAGAAAAAAGGAAATATCCATGTTTATGCGGTGAAAGAAGTTACAGAAGAAGTAATGGATTCTCAGTTAGAAGTATCGTTAAAAGACGCACTTTTGATTAACCCAGCATATGAATTAGGGGATACAATCCGTTTTGAAGTTACACCTAAAGACTTTGGTCGAATTGCTGCACAAACAGCAAAACAAGTAATTTTGCAACGTGTCCGTGAAGCGGAAAGAACAATTATTTATAACGAATTCAGCGAATACGAAAAAGACATCATGCAAGGAATCGTTGAGCGCCAAGATAAACGTTATATCTATGTGAATTTAGGTAAAATCGAAGCAGTTTTGTCTAAACAAGACCAAATGCCAAACGAATTTTATCAACCACATGACCGAATCAAAGTCTACGTTTCACGTGTTGAAAACACATCAAAAGGTCCTCAAGTTTTTGTAAGCCGTAGTCATCCAGACTTATTGCGTCGCTTATTTGAACAAGAAGTACCTGAAGTTTACGATGGATTAGTTGAAATCGTAAGCATTGCTCGTGAAGCAGGAGACCGTTCCAAAGTTGCTGTTCGCTCAAATGATGCAAATATCGATGCTGTTGGAACGTGCGTAGGACCTAAAGGCCAACGTGTTCAAGCAATTGTAAACGAACTAAAAGGTGAAAACATGGATATCGTTGAATGGAACGAAGATCCAGCAATTTTTATTGCGAACGCATTGAACCCAGCTCAAGTAATGGATGTCATTTTTGACGAAACAAATGCGAAAGCTTGTACAGTAGTGGTACCTGATTATCAATTATCTTTAGCAATCGGTAAACGTGGACAAAACGCTCGCTTAGCTGCAAAATTAACAAATCATAAAATCGACATCAAATCTGAATCAGATATGGCTGAGTTTTATGAAAAACAAGCACAAAAAGAAGCAGTTTCAGAAGAAGTAGTTGAAGAGCTTCATGATGAAGCAATCGTTGAATCAGACCTAACAGCTGATGAATATGAAACAATGGCTTTTGAAGAAACTGAAACAACTGAGACAACAGATCAAGAAGCTTAATTGTAAGGAGGCAAACGAGATGAAACAAAGGAAAATTCCTTTACGCAAATCCGTGGTTTCGGGTGAAATGAAACCGAAAAAAGAAATGATTCGAGTGACCCGTTCAAAAGAAGGAGAAGTTTCAATTGATCCTACTGGAAAAATGCCTGGACGAGGAGCGTATGTCTCAATTGAGCCGGAAGAAGTGCAAAAAGCTTGGGATAAGCAAATCCTCGATCGAGTTCTCGATGTAAAACTAACAGATGAATTTTATCAAGAACTATTAGATTATGTTACGCACCAAAAAGCCCGAAAAGAGCTTTTTGGAAAATGAACACAGTAAATCGACAAAAAGTCATGAATTTACTAGGTCTTGCGATGCGTGCTGGGAAGTTAGTAACCGGTGAAGAGTTAACCATTGCAGATATTCGTCGCCAAAAGGCAAAAGTAGTGTTTGTTGCGACTGACGCTAGTGATAACACAAGAAAAAAGATCAAAGACAAAAGTTCCTATTACAAAGTTCCTTGTTTTGAGCTATTTTCAGAAGCTGAAATTACGCAAATGATTGGAAAACCACGAAAAGTCTTCGGTGTCTTAGATGCAGGGTTTGCGAAAAAAATCAAGGAGCTAATTGAAGGTTAGGAAGGTGATTACATGGGAAAAAAAAGAGTCTATGAATTAGCAAAAGAGCTCAATCAATCAAGTAAAGTGATTGTCGAAAAAGCCCAAAATTTAGGGATCGACGTAAAGAACCATATGGGAACTTTAAATCGCGAAGATGAGAATAAATTGCAGCAAGCTTTCAAAAACCCAGTTGTACAAAAGCCAAACCAGAAACCCGTCAATCAAAAGCCAAATGATAAAACTCAAGAAAACACAAAAAATGTAACACAACAAAAAAATAAAAATAACCGCAACTATCAAGATCGCGGTCAAGGGAGCGGTCAAGTGAATCAAGGACAAAATAAATCATCCAACCAAAATAACCAAAACCGTCAAGGCGGAAATCAAAATCGTAACAACAATAACAATCGCGGAAAATTCAACAATAATAACCGCAATCGTTTTAACAAAAAAGGGAAAAAAGGGAAACAACAAACGTCAAACAAACCAGCTGTGCCACCACGTAAATTCCGTGAACTACCAGAAGTTCTAGAGTATACAGAAGGCATGAACGTTGCAGATATTGCGAAAAAAATTCACCGTGAACCAGCAGAAATCATCAAAAAACTATTTATGCTAGGTGTCATGGTCAATCAAAACCAAGCACTTGATAAAGATACAATCGAGTTATTAGCAACAGATTATGGTATGGAACCACAAGAAAAAGTACAAGTGGATATTGCAGATTTAGACAAATTCTTTGAACCAGAAGAATTGAATGAAGAAAATCTAGTTTCACGTCCACCAGTTGTCACAATTATGGGACACGTTGACCATGGTAAAACAACTTTATTAGATACTTTGCGTCACTCACGTGTAACAAATGATGAAGCAGGCGGAATCACTCAGCATATCGGTGCTTACCAAATTGACATCGACGGTAAACCAATTACTTTCTTGGATACACCAGGTCACGCAGCCTTTACAAGTATGCGTGCGCGTGGGGCAAGTATCACAGATATTACAATCTTGGTTGTTGCTGCTGATGATGGTGTAATGCCACAAACGGTTGAAGCCATCAACCATGCGAAAGCTGCGAATGTTCCAATCATCGTTGCTGTAAACAAAATTGATAAACCAGGCGCAAACCCACAACACGTTATGCAAGAATTAAGTGAATACGAACTTATTCCTGAAGCGTGGGGCGGAGATACGATCTTCGTTGAAATTTCAGCGAAATTTGGTCAAAATATTGAAGAACTATTAGAAATGATTCTATTAGTTTCTGAAGTAGAAGACTTGAAAGCTGATCCAACACAACGCGCAATCGGTACAGTTATCGAAGCACGTTTAGACAAAGGTAAGGGACCAATCACTACTTTACTTGTTCAACAAGGAACATTACATGTAGGAGACCCAATCGTTGTCGGCAATACTTACGGACGTGTTCGTGTGATGGTCAGCGACTTAGGTCGACGTGAAAAAGATGCGGGTCCAGCAACACCAGTTGAAATCACTGGATTGAACGATGTACCACAAGCTGGGGATCACTTTGTTGTCTTTGAAGATGAAAAAACAGCTCGTGCAGCTGGTGAAGAACGTGCCAAACGTGCAGTTGTTGAACACCGTGCCGCTACAAGCCGTGTAACATTAGATAACTTGTTCGAAAGTCTTAAAGAAGGCGAATTGAAAGAAGTTAATGTTATTATCAAAGCTGACGTACAAGGTTCTGCCGAAGCTTTAGCTGCTTCATTGAATAAAATTGATGTCGAAGGCGTTCGCGTGAAAATCGTGCATGCTGCTGTTGGTGCAATCAATGAAAGTGACGTTACCTTAGCTGCTGCAAGTAACGCAATCATCATCGGGTTTAACGTTCGTCCTACACCACAAGCGAAGAGCCAAGCTGATTCGGAAGAAGTAGACATTCGTTTACACCGAATCATTTATAAGGCAATCGAAGAAATCGAAACAGCAATGAAAGGGATGCTTGATCCTGAATTTGAAGAAAAAATTACTGGTCAAATGATCATTCGTGAAACCTTCAAAGTTTCAAAAGTTGGAACGATTGCTGGCGCATACGTGACTGAAGGATTTATTCGTAGAGATAGTGGTGTTCGTGTCATTCGTGACGGAATCGTTATCTATGAAGGCCAATTAGCTAGCTTGAAACGTTTTAAAGATGACGTGAAAGAAGTTAAAATGGGATTTGAATGTGGCGCAATGATTGAAAAATTCAATGACATCAAAGTTGATGACATCATTGAAGGCTTCATTATGGAAGAAGTTAAAAACGACTAATAAAAAAATAAAGGAGGCCGCTCATTATGGCTAACTATCGTGACCGTCGAGTCGGTCAAGAAATTTTAAAAGAGGTCAATGATATTTTACGTAAAAAGGTTCGTGATCCACGTGTTGAAAACGTAACAATCACGGATGTACATGTAACAGGTGATTTGCAACAAGCAACCATCTATTACAGCATCTTATCTGATCTTGCTTCAGATAAGAAAAAAGCTCAAGAAGGTTTGAGTAAAGCAAGTGGGCTCATTCGTCGTGAATTAGGTCATAACCTAAGCATTTACAAGACACCTGAGCTAATTTTTGAATTAGATGAGTCTGTCGGCTATGGTAACCATATCGACGAGCTGTTGCGTAATTTGAATAAGGACTAAACAAAAAGAGTAACAAACCTGGTATATCAGGTTTTGTTACTCTTTTTTGTTTTCTCTCTTCCTCGTTCATCTTTCTAATTCCATCACGATAGGCTCAACTCCAGGGCTAACGAGTAGCTCTTTTACTTACTTTTTCCATAAAATAAATCTCTTACTTACTCAATCTTCCTTCTAAAAATATGCGTACAGCTTCTTTATCATTTTCAGTTATAGGTTTCCCATCGAAGCTTTTTACATTATCTAAAAGTTTATTGAGATCCTCAGGTAGTTTTACTTTATCGCCTAGAGAAGGTGTATCTGTTCGTCCAAGTAGATAATCTACGGAAACATGAAAATAATCAGCAATATTACGCAATTTATCAGCAGAAGGTTCCTTAGTACGTAAAGTATATAGATAATTTTTACTATATCCTAAATCTAATGAAATATCTTTTAAATTTTTATCTTTTTTTTTAGAAAGTATTTGAATACGCTCGAATAGTGTCATGATTAACTCCTAGTATTTATTTTTAAGTATAAAAAAGTTGGATTTTTATTGACTATTATAAAATAGTGGGTTATATTTTATTCATGAAATATATTTCGTGAATGTTTATTATCTAGTTTACTTGCAAAATAAGAAAATACTATAGCTTTGGAAATAATGTGGTTATTTTGTAAGCTTATTTAGCCATGGTTGGACAGTACACTATAGTTGGATTTATGTCAATTACAGTGTAAGGATTTAAAGTTGATAAGAAATACTGACAATAGTATTACAACTAATTTATTATGATTAATTTATAATCAAAAAATGAAGGCAGGAGTAAATAATGGAGAATTTAATTGAACAACAAGTTGCATATAGAGAAATTACTGTTCCTATTAACGATAACTATGATGGAGGAACTATTGGTTTTTGGAGAGTAGGTAACCTAGTATCAGTTGGTTTTAGTTTTCAAGTAAAAAAAGTTTGGGTTGGATAGACTTAGGTATTTATCCAAAAGGATTCTTGCCACAAAGACAGCCGTTTGCTGCTACTCGATTATCGTCTTCATCTAATCGTGGGATTGGTGCAGCAGTATATTCAACTGGTGGAAAAATGCAAATTATAGTTGATGCAAATTTACCTAATTCTCAAAGTCTTAAAGGGAATATGACTTATTACACAGCTGATCCTTTTCCCAGATGAGGCTCTGGGAGTACCAGAGCCTTTCTATAAAGAAAAACTAATAGAATTAAGAAACAAGATTGATAATGAACTTTTTACTATTGGTTTTGTAACGGATTCTCATTATGACTTTGGAACATGGAGAAAAAATGCTTATTTAAGCTTAAGAAACCTCAATAACATTTTATCTTTAAGTGATAAAATGCAGGTATTAATATGCGGAGGAGATAATGTAGATAGTGAGCAAATCAGTTATGAACAAAAAATTAGCAATATGCAATCTTATCTATCATTTTTTTATTCAGGTAAAAGCGCAGATAGATTTGCTATTCGAGGAAATCATGATCAAGGGGGATTAATTAGTTATAATCAAAACGGAAAAGTTTTTCCAAAAGACATTATTTCAGATGATTTATTCAAAAAACAAATGAAGTCTGAAGAAAATTTATATGGAGAAGTTAGAGATGATAATAGTCTTTATGGATACAAAGATTACCATCAACAAAAAATTCGAGTTGTTTTTGTTGATTCATTAGACAATCCTGAAATTCTTAATAATGATGGTAGTCTAAAATATCTTGCACAATGGGATTATGGATACCAAGAAAAACAATTAAAATGGATTGCTAGTGTAGCTTTAGGCAAGTGTCCAGACAATTATCATGTAATTATGTTCAGTCACATCCCGTTGAGAATACGTCAAGAAGAATTAAGGAATCATCGAAATTTTGATCTATTGATAAATCTTATTAATTCATTTATAAATAGGAGAACGGTAACGTTACAGAGCAATATAAAAGATTTTGAAGTTCAAGAATTTACTACTGATTTTTCAATTAGAGAGGAAAGTAATTTTGTTGGTTTTATTTCGGGTCATGACCATACTGAATCAATTATTCAGAATGAATATTTTAAGACAATTGTTTGTGATAATGCTTGGCCAGAAGATGACTCTTATTTGAATTCATATAAAGAAGATTCGTTTACGATTTTACAAATTGATATAGTAAATAGAAAATTAATATTAAATGGATTTGGACGGTCAACTATTCGAAGTATAGATTATTAATGATAAATGAGAATAAGTTACGTGTTATGGAATAAATATGGAACGTATCTTGATTCCCTTCAATTTTATTTACCAATTAACCAAAACATTACCCATTTATTGGGTAATGTTTTTTTGTTATAATGAGGTGAATATGGTAAGAGATTTTCTAGAAATTTTTGTATCTTTTGGATTGATAAAAAAATAAAAGGATGTGGCGATAATGAAAAAGATAATTGGGTTAAGTGTGATTGGCATGACTTTGTTTCTTGCTTCTTGCGGGAAAAATGAGCAAGTAACTTCAAGTAAAACGTCACAATCGACGGTTCAAACGAGTGAAACAACAACAACAACGACTGTCTCAGAAACGGCAACAAGTGATTCAAACACGGAAACAGTTGTTAAAGAAACGAATTCAACTGTAACGACAACACCAGCGAGTTCAACAGGTCAAAGTACAAATACATCAGCAACAAACTCAACGAGTGAAATGCCTTCCTTTACACCAGAACAAAAACAAGCACTAGATGCTATTTACGAAAAATATCCAAAGTATAAGGATTCAGATATTGCTTTTATCTTTTGGCAAATGATTGATGGCGATTATCTTTTTAAAGCTTACAGTCTTTCTGCAAGTGAACGTGGAGGTTCTGGTACATTGACCTTTTTCCGAGTTTCACCGATAGGAGAAGTGCAAGAAACTGATCCTAGTGGAAACCCATATTAAGCAAATGATTGAAAAAATTAAAAACGGCAAGTCCTCAAATGATGAGACTTGCCGTTTTTTTATGCACGAAGCTTAAAATTCTTCGTTTGTCTTGGGGAAGACGTGTTTATTTGCCTGAAAGCCACCCATATAACCAATCAAAGGGTGCGAAGAAAATATTTTCCATCTAATCCCTCCTTTTGTATAAAAAAAGAATAACATGTATTCTATTTACACCCCGATGAATTTTATTACGTTTTTGTATCCAACATGTAAAAATCGTTGGAGTTGAATTCAAAAATGTAGTTATTATTCTTGCTGTGTTATAATAAATCAGTTGAATCAAAAAGAAATGGAGAGCAGAAATGGAAGGGCTATTACCGTTATGGAAAGAACGTGGGATGACAAGTCATGACTGCGTATTTAAATTAAGAAAAATATTACATACCAAAAAAATCGGTCATGGTGGAACACTAGATCCAGATGTAGATGGTGTGTTACCAATTTGTATTGGCAAAGCAACAAAAGTTATTGAATATTTAACTGACTCTGGGAAAACATACCAAGGTGAAATTACGCTTGGTTTCAGTACAACAACGGAAGATAAATCTGGCGAAGTGGTTGAAAAACAAGCGGTGACAGAACAAATCTCAGAAAAAAAGATCGATCAAATCATGGACTCTTTTCTGGGAGAAATCACGCAAATTCCGCCAATGTATTCAGCGGTGAAAGTCAATGGCAAACGTCTTTATGAATATGCTCGCAACAATGAAACAGTTGAGCGTCCAAGTAGAAAAGCCCAAATTTATCGTTTTGAACGCACTAGTGAATTAAACTGGAATCAAGAAAAAGGTTTGTTATCTTGGCGTTTTGAAGTTGATTGCGGAAAAGGAACTTATGTGCGAACACTTGCTGTTGATACGGGAAAAAAACTAGGATTTCCTGCTCACATGTCTGACTTGACAAGAACAGCAAGCGCAGGAATGAATCAAAAACAAGCAATCACTTTGGCGCAAGTAGCTGAGTATATGGAAAACGGGACTATTTCTGAGTATTTATTACCAATCGAAGCAGGCGTTGAGAAGTTTCCACGAGTAGATATCAGTGAAGCTGTTTGGCAAAAAGTCAAGAATGGCATGCGTTTAGATTACAACGTGTTTGGGTTGCCAACGATGCCAGATCAAGAAATTGCTTTGTTTTATCAAAATCAAGTTGTTAGCATCTACCAGCCTAATCCAAAGGAAAAAGATAAATTAAAACCAAGTAAAGTGTTAAGAAATGAGGTATAACTGATGGAAATTATCAAAATTCGTCACCCTTATCAAAAAAATCAAATTCCAGCAGAGGAAGTAGTACTTGTCTTAGGATTTTTTGACGGGGTACATTTAGGCCATCAAAAAGTAATCGAAACAGGCAAGAAAATCGCTGACCAAGAAGGATTGAAATTAGCTTTGATGACGTTCAACCAACATCCTTCAATCGTGTTTAAAAAGATTGATCCAGCAAGTGTTAAATATTTAACTACGCTTGAACAAAAAGAAGAAAAAATGGCTGCACTTGGTGTAGATTTCTTATACGAAATTGATTTTACTTCTGCATTTGCACACTTGGCACCTCAAGATTTTGTCGATCAATACATTGTTGGTTTACACGCTAAATATGCTGTTTCAGGGTTTGATTATACCTATGGACCAAAAGATGTTGCAGATGTAGAACACCTTCCAGAATATGCAAACAATCGTTTTGAAGTTGTAACTGTTCAAAAAGAAGTCGAAGATGGCGAGAAAATCAGCTCCACACGTATTCGTCAGTTATTGGATGCAGGAAATGTGACAGAAGTAACCAAACTTTTGGGGAGTGTATACGAGATTGAAGGTGTCGTGGTTCATGGTGACGCTCGGGGGCGCTTGTTAGGGTTCCCTACAGCAAATGTCAAAGTCAAAGGAACTGTTCATTTACCTAGAGAAGGTGTCTATGTCTCTGAAATCAAAGTTGGTGACAACTGGTATCCAGCAATGGGATCCATTGGTCATAATGATACGTTTGGCGAAGGCCGAGAACTAACTGTTGAATTATTTATTTTAGATTTTAATCAAGATATATATGGTGAACATGTGGTTGTTCGTTGGAATGAGTTTTTACGCGATCAAGTGAAGTTTACGGATGTTGATGGCTTAATTGCACAACTAAAAAAAGATGAGGCTGATACAGCGGCCTATTTTAAAAAATAAAGAGAAGTTAAGAGGGCTGTAACATTATTTAATAAGTTACTTCTAGAACATCTTTATTCATAAATAGGGAGTGTGGCAAAAAATTATGTCACACTCTCTTATTTTTTTAGAAGATTTCGTTAACTGCAATAGTAAAAACGATTGGAGTCCTTCCCTTTGCTTCTTTTTCAAAATCCTAGTATAATAAGCATGTTTTTTTAAATTGGAATGAAGAGAGAACGGAGATAAGTAATGATGAACAATTTTTGGGCAGAATTACCAAAGCCCTTTTTTATTTTAGCACCAATGGAAGATGTGACAGATGTTGTTTTTCGCCATGTTGTTCAAGCCGCAGGCGCACCGGATGTCTTCTTTACAGAATTTACTAATTCGGATAGTTATTGTCATCCAGATGGTAGACAAAGTGTTCGAGGTCGTTTGACTTTTACTGAAGATGAGCAGCCAATGGTCGCCCATATTTGGGGAGACAAACCAGAATTTTTCCGTGAGATGAGCCTTGGCTTGGCAGAAATGGGCTTTAAAGGAATTGATTTGAATATGGGATGTCCAGTTCCTAATGTTGCTGGTCATGGTAAAGGGAGTGGATTGATTTTACGTCCCGAAGTTGCGGCAGAATTGATTGAAGCTGCAAAAGCTGGTGGGCTACCGGTCAGTGTGAAAACAAGACTTGGGTATAAAGACATAGCAGAAATGGAAAATTGGTTATCACATGTTTTAGCACAAGATATTGCTAATCTGTCAATTCACTTAAGAACTCGCGAAGAAATGAGTAAAGTGGATGCACACTGGGATTTGATTCCTCAAGTGCTAGCCATTCGAGACCGAGTAGCACCCCAAACACTAATTACTATTAATGGAGATATTCCTGATCGCCAAACTGGGCTTCAATTAGCTGAAAAGTATGGTGTGGATGGAGTGATGATTGGCCGAGGAATCTTCAAAAATCCGTATGCTTTTGAAAAGGAACCTAGAGCACACTCTTCAAAAGAACTGCTCGATTTGTTGCATTTACAATTAGATTTGCAAGATCAATATGCTGAGCTGGTTCCACGTTCGATAGTCGGATTGCATCGTTTCTTCAAAATTTATGTTAAAGGATTTCCAGGTGCTGGTGATTTGCGAGCGCGGTTGATGAATACGAAGACGACGGATGAGGTGCGGGAAATACTTGGACGTTTTGAATAAGGTTGTGGCGCCAAGCGTTTAGCTTCGAAAAAATAAAGAACAACTGAGAAAAATAGCCTTTCATATTTTTGGACAGTTGAGAGTTATTTCGAGAAGTTGCTTGGTGAACACCGAGAATAAGGTTGTGGCACAAAACGCTTAGCTCCGATAAGATAGCGACCAAACACTCAAAATAGCTTTTAATGTTTTGAAGTGGATGCAAGCTATCTCGAGGAGTTGGTTTGGGAACACCGAGAAAAAGGTTGTGGTTCCAAGCGTTCAGCTTCTAAAAAGTAAAGAACAACTGAGAAAAATAGCCTTTCATATTTTTGAACAGACGCAAAATATTTTGGAAGTTGCATAGTTGAAAATCATTTGTTAGCTAAAAAGTATGGCATTGACTTGTCATACTTTTTTTATGTTTACATATAAATAAAATTTATCATGACCCGTGGTTTTGACTATAGCTAAAAGTGGCGACTATACTTTCGCATGTAGTAAAACTTAGGAGGAATTTTTTATGCTTACAGGATTAAATTTATTGAACAATCCATTTTTAAACAAAGGAACAGCATTCACGAAAGAGGAACGCGCTAAATACGGGCTTACAGGTATGCTTCCTAGTACCGTTCAAACATTAGAACAACAATCAGTTCAAGCTTATGGTCAATACTTAAGTAAACCATCTGACTTAGAAAAACGAATTTTCTTAATGAACTTATTTAATACAAATCGTACACTTTTCTACAAATTAATGGGTGAACATCTAGTTGAGTTTATGCCAGTTGTTTATGATCCAGTAGTCGCTGACTCAATTGAACAATATAATGAAATTTTCTTGAAACCGCAAGATGCAGCTTTCCTTTCAATTGATGATCCAGAAAGTATTAAAGCAAGTCTGAAAAATGCTGCAGATGGCCGAGATATTCGCTTAATCGTTGTAACTGATGCAGAAGGAATTTTAGGAATGGGTGACTGGGGAGTTAATGGTGTAGATATTGCGATTGGAAAATTAATGGTTTATACTGCAGCAGCTGGAATCAATCCTGCACAAGTATTACCGGTATCTCTTGATGCTGGAACAAACAACCAAGAATTACTTAATGACCCATTATATCTAGGTAATCGCCATAAACGTGTTGAAGGTGAAACTTATTATCAATTTGTTGATCAATTTGTAAGTGCGGCAACTGAGTTGTTCCCCGAATTACTATTGCATTGGGAAGATTTTGGTCGTGGAAATGCAGCAACTATTTTAGAAAAGTATGAAGATCAAATTACAACATTCAACGATGATATTCAAGGAACAGGAATTGTTGTTTTAGCTGGTGTGTTAGGTGGCTTGAATATTTCTGGTGAAGCATTAAAAGACCAAACGATTTTAACTTTTGGTGCAGGGACTGCCGGTGTTGGAATTGCAAATATTCTTTTAGATGAAATGATTCGTCAAGGCGTTCCAGCAGAAGAAGCACGCAAACATTTTTACCAAGTAGATAAACAAGGTTTACTATTTACAGATACAGAAGGACTAACTCCAGGACAAATTCCTTTTGCACGAAATCGTGATGAATTTGAAAATGCATCAGAATTGACAGATTTAACTGCAGTTGTGAAAGCAATCCATCCAACAATCATGATTGGTACATCAACACAACCAGGTGCTTTCACTGAAGAAATTGTTAAAGAAATGGCTGCTCATACAGCACGTCCAATTATTATGCCTTTGTCAAATCCAACTAAGCTTGCTGAAGCAAAAGCGCAAGATTTGATTACTTGGACAGATGGAAAAGCACTAGTTGGAACAGGGATTCCTGCTGCTGACGTTGACTATCAAGGTATAACTTACCAAATTGGTCAAGCAAACAACGCATTGATGTATCCGGGGCTTGGATTAGGTTTGATTGCTTCAACTGCAACGCGTGTGAATGCAGAAATCATTTCTCAAGCAAGTCGTGCTTTGGGAGGAATCGTTGATGTGACACAACCAGGAGCATCTATTTTACCTCCTGTTGCAAAAATTACTGAGTTTTCTCAAATCATTGCAGAAACTGTAGCCAAATCAGTGGTGGAGCAAGGGCTAAATCGTGAAGAAATTTCAGATATCAAAGCAGCCGTTGCAGATGCTAAATGGGTACCAGAGTACACAGAATTAACGGCTGAATAATTAGAAGTAGTTGTGTGCAAGACAATAAGAAAAGCGGACAGTTCATCCAAACGGTTCTACTTTTCTTATTGATTGCCAAAGGAGAAAGGATCTGTAAGTATGGTACAAAAAGCAACAGCTGTTTCAGCGGTTGAAGACGAAAAAAAGACGAGCATTTGGTCAACAAAAATTAGTGGTATCAGTTTGCCCTTGTATTTAATTATGGTTGCAGTGTTGATCGTCGCAATGGCGTTGGGAAAATTACCGACGAACATGATTGGCCCAATTGCTGTATTAGTTATTTTAGGGAATTTATTTCATTTCATTGGTTCAAAACTTCCAATTGTAAAAAGTTATCTTGGTGGTGGCTCTGTTTTTGCTATTTTTGCTTCAGCAGCTATCGCGACTTTTGGTATTTTACCTGAATATGTCGTGCACGCGACTGAGAATTTTATCAATAATATGGGTTTTTTGGATTTTTATATTGCTGCATTGATTACTGGTAGTATTTTAGGAATGAATCGTAATCTATTGATGAAAGCTTCTGTCCGTTTTATTCCAGTGGCATTGATTTCAATGGTCGCTTCCTTTTTTGCAGTTGGTTTGGTAGGGATGTTGATCGGCAACGGCTTTGCTGATTCAGTATTGTATGTGTCACTTCCTGCAATGGCTGGTGGTGTTGGTGCAGGTGCGGTTCCGTTGTCTAGCATTTATGCAAATGTTTTAGGAACGGATGCCTCGTCGATTATTTCTCGTTTGATTCCTGCAACGGCAATGACCAATGTATTAGCCATTATCGGAGCAGCTTTAGTGGCACGCGCTGGACAATCAATGCCTAAAATTAATGGGAATGGAAAATTGATGGAAAAAGGCGATCTTGGTGATGGAAAACCTCGTACAGTGAAACCGAATATTTCTCAATTGGGTGTAGGATTGATGATTTCAATCACCTTTTTCATTCTTGGACAAATTTGTAATTACTTTGTTCCGAAAGTTCATGCGTATGCGTTTATGATTATTATCGTTGTCATTTGTAAAATTACGAATATCTTGCCTGAATATTATGAGGATGCAGCTATTATGTTCAATAACTTAATTGTGAAAAACTTGACTGCGGCTGTTCTTGCTGGTATCGGGATTGCGCTTTTGAATTTAAATGTATTAGCTTCCGCCTTAACTTGGCAGTTTGTTGTACTTTGTTTAACAAGTGTCATTGTTATTTCAATAGTATCTGGTTTTGTCGGTCGACTATTTGGTCTTTATCCAATTGAATCTTCAATTACTGCTGGGTTATGTAATAATTCAATGGGCGGTACCGGTAACGTTGCGGTACTTTCTGCTGCGAATCGAATGGAACTCATTGCGTTTGCCCAAATGGGAAATCGTTTAGGCGGAGCAATTGTCTTGATTATCTCAGGATTTTTGATGCAGTTGCTTTCATAACCAAAGAAGTCAAGCATGTTTTTAGTGAACATGTTTGGCTTTTTATTTTTACGCAGATTGTTGGTGAAAATGCAACGCGATTGAAGGAAAATAAGTTGCTAAATGTTTGAAAAACCGTCAGACTAGAAGAAACGCAGCATCAGCTGATAGGAAAGAGGGGGGAGATAACATGAAACCGAAGATTAGTCGAGAGGAAGTAGAGCAAATGCTTGTCACTGACGCTTACTTTGAGAAAAAACACTATCCATTGAAAATTTTTCAGACGATTGTTTCGCTTGTGGGATGGCTTTGTGTGATAGCACCTTTTATTTGGTTATTACTACCAGTTTTATCGCCAGAAAAAGCATGGAAGAACCATTTAGTTGTTTATAAAGATGAATTACAGACTTTAAAATTTCTATTTGTTTTCTTGAGCGTCACGTTTGTTGTGATTGCTATCTTTTACATTGGATTGACGATACGAAATAATTTTCACTTCAAAAATCTTTTGCAGAAAAAGGTTCAATATGACGAAGAACAATTGGAAAAACGTCGTCAGTTACTAAACGAAGCGTTTGATGTTCGATTTGGTCCTGAAGCAGTTCGCAAAGAAGTGTGTAGTTATTCCGTAAAGGAAGAGCAAAACTTAGAGACAGATTTTGTACGCAACCTTTATA
Organism: Enterococcus thailandicus; assembly: GCF_001886265.1. Classification (GTDB taxonomy): domain Bacteria; phylum Bacillota; class Bacilli; order Lactobacillales; family Enterococcaceae; genus Enterococcus_B; species Enterococcus_B thailandicus. The sequence goes on along the minus strand of NZ_JXLE01000003.1, from coordinate 149,113 downwards.
AGAAAGGCAATGTGGAGCTATGATGACTTTTTTTCAAACTGGTAATTATATACTAGATATTATTTTAATGATCATGTTTTTGGTCCTAGTTACGTATCCAATTATTGGTGGATTTTCTTGGTTTATCGGTGTTTTATGTTATACCTTTCTTTTTAAATATAAACAAACAGAGTGGGATGATATCCCGGTAGAGGTTGAGCCATTCATTACGATCATGGTTCCTGCTCATAATGAAGAAATCGTTATTGAAAATACAATAGAGTACTTGATGACTAAACTAAACTATAAACATTATGAAGTATTGGTAACAGATGATGGCTCTACTGATAGTACACCTGAAATTTTAGCTCGGTTACAAAAAAAATATTCCAAGCTACGAGTCATTCGAATTGAAAAGAACAAGGGGAAAGCACATGCTTTCAATATTGGTATGGGGTTTGCAAAAGGGAAATTGATTCTAAGTAATGATGCAGATACAGTTCCGGAGCCCGACTCTTTGAACATGTACGTCAACTATTTTATTCGCCAAGATTCGACAAATATTTCTGCAGTTACAGCCAATATGGATGTGCAAAATAGAACGAAACTAATTGCAAAGTCACAAACGGTCGAATTTTCTAGTATTGTCGGAATCATAAAACGTACACAAATTGGCGTTTTAGGCAGTATCTACGCTTATAGTGGTGCAAACACGATGTACCGAAAAGACGCATTAATCGATGTGGGATTATTTAGACAAGACCGAGCAACGGAAGATATCAGCATTGCGTGGGATCATCAAATGGATGGTTGGCTTTCACTTTTTGCTCCACGAATCATGTTTTTTATGGAGGTTCCAGAATCTTTGAGGATGCTTTATCGCCAAAGAAAACGCTGGGCTAAAGGTGGAACAGAAGTTTGGTTGACGAATTTCAAAAAAATAGTGTTGCACCCATTTAGAAATATTGGCCACACGGTCATGTTCATTGACCAAACGTTCAGTATCATTTGGTCGTTTTTCTTTTGGAGCTCTAGTTTGATTTTTTTGTGGAGTTTAATCAAGTTTATTTTGGAAGGGAACACGGAAAGAATCTATCACATGATTACGTTGTCTTTTCTTTTTGTCTGCTTTGAAATGATCTCAGGAATTTTTCAATTAGGAGCATCGCTCATCTTGGATGACCAAGGAAGAAAAATCAAGTATTTATTTTTTGCACCATTATATATGTTACTTTATTGGATGATAAATGCCTTAACGATTGTGACAACTTTTATTCCAGCGATCAAAACAATTCTAGGCTTAGGTTCAGGCACGTGGAAAAGCCCAGATCGAAAAGGCCCACCAACTTCAAAAAAAGATTCAACAGATGAAATGAATGAATAGAAAAATGATTGTTCATGCTTACGAAAGTACGAATGAAGGATACGCAAAAAACAACACAGGTAATCCATAGATAGGATTGCTTGTGTTGTTTTTTGTGAGAAGAATGTGTATAGGAAATAAATTATGTCAACTAAATATTGAATGGAAAATACTTGTGTGCAGTAATAGTTTTTTAAACAAGTAGATTCGTTGTTCAAGAAATAGTTGGAAATCAGTTCAAGATTACCTTACAGTCATTAATCAATCACTGTAACAGCTATCAATCGTTTTACTTGTTCTGAATCACCGGTTGGAATAGGGACAACGGTTGCTTGATCAAGAACGTTTTGTGTTAATGCGCGAATCGCTTCTGGATCACTCGCTTGATCCGCAGACATTTGCCAGTGAGAAGGTGTTGGGTAACGTGTAACTGTTCCATCGTGGTTACTTGCATAAACGACAAGACCTTGGTAGGAATATTTTCCAGAAAGAGTAACTGTTTCAGTTGGGTAAGTAAGACTTCCATTGTCATAAGGATCAATCGGCTGACCTGCTGGACTAAGGTGAACATGTAATTCGAAATCATCTGGTATAGTAGAACCCATGAAAGTCAACCAAACACGAGCGTACTCAATTTGCAAATCAGAATAACCAGCTAGTGGATCTACTTGAGTTACTTGGGAAGAGCTGGTGTCAGTTAGTGGCTGCTCACTAGTGCTAGGAACCGCTAGTTCACTTGTTTGCGACTCTACCTGAGAAGGAGAAGTGACTTGAGTAGAGGAACTACTTGTTGTTGAGGCACTGGAATTTTTGGTTGTGCTGATTGTTGTACTTGAAGAAGCGGCAGAGCTTTTAGTTGTTATTGATAAATTAGGTTTGTTTGCGGCTTTTTTAGTATGGCTTTGTTTAGGACTGCAGCCAACTAAAAGCAAGGCGAGGGCAGCAGAAAGTAAAATAGGACTCATTTTTTTCATAAAATCATCTCCAAATTTATGTTATTAAAAGTATACCATAACAGATAGTATTTTGTGTCAAATGTCTGAATTTACTTAGGTTATGAATGGTGTTTTTGATAAATTATCTAGCATGGATATTGTCATTTTTCCTGTTTTAATGAAACAATTAGGAAAACAATAGAACTTTTACGAGCAAACTAAACAATAACTTTGTCATCTATTTATAGTTAAGCCGTCTTCATAAAACAACAGTAAATGTTGAAAGAAGGAGTTTATGTTTTGATCATAAGGTAAAAAAAGAGACAAAGGATGAATGAAGATGTTGTTGATTGATAGTAGATTTTGATATAAGTGGAGTTAATCAAAAGGAGTAAATAAGTGAACAAAAAATTAATTAGTTACTTAGTGTAGAGAAATGTAGAGACAGGAGAGAGGTTGATTTTTATTAGTAGATTTATAATTGGAAAGATTGGCTTGGTATGTTTTGTTGGGGAATCCATTCATTATATAAGGTGAAAAAATCGTTCGTTCAAATGTAGACAAGGAAGTGTCAGACTCCGACATGTCTAAGATTGAGTCAGCAATGAAACGTTAGAAAGAATTTATTTTTCTTGGTTTCCTATTTTAAGCCATCAATTTGATTCTAGTATATTGCTTAAACTAATACATAATAAAGAGAATTCAATGAATGAAACAACTAATTCCGCAGAACATAAAACTTCTGCGTATATTCATATTCCATTTTGTGAGCATATTATTGTTGTGATTTTAAGATATCTGATGTTTTTTTATAAGCTATAAAATAAGTGACGATTATGAGTATAAAAGTACTTTTTATGGTGTCTTTAGTCAATAACGATGTTATCAATTTATAGTTTTATTGTCATATAAGACAAATATTAACTTTGGAGGATACATAATGAAAAAGAAATATCTAGGTTTGAAAGTGTGGGTTCGTGTAATAGCAGTAAGTTTTGCTTTGTCCGTTGTAGCAACAAGTGGTAGTGTGGTTGTTTTGGCAAATGAGTTGATTCTAGATGAAACTCAGAATAGTGAAAGCTACTTTAATGATGAAGACTTGGCAATTTATTACTCGAAAGAAGAAAAGAATTCTGAACTAGCTCTTGAGAAAATCAAGGAAGAGTATGGAGACGTGCCACCTAAATTTAACGAAGAAGGAGAAATATTATTAACGCCTGAAGATGAATTAAGAATGGAACAAGCAATCAGTCAGTATTTAGCAATGACTGGATTCAATCCAAGAATGCGAGGCGTAGGGAAAAACTGGTGGAATTCAACTGGTTTTGTTGCTGGTGTTATTGATGTAGGATTAATAGCAATTGGATTATGGACGGCTGCAAGCAATTTTGGAGCGGTAAGAACGTTATTAAGAAATAATCGCAAAAATATTACTAGAATGGTTGAAAAACAGATTCTTTCAAAAGTAGGAATTGGCGTAGGGGGATTCTTAAATAGTATGATTGACATAGCATTAGTTATTTCTGGTGCTTCGGTTGGGGGGATTTTAGCAGAAGGTTTGGATCGTGCTGATGGAAAGAACGACAATTATATTTTAGCATAATAGGAGCATACTTGGATGCGTAAAAAGACAAAAGAAAAAATCAATCGTTTGATTAATATAGGCATATTTTGCTCGATTATCATGGCTATTTTCTCAGTCATCTTACTTCTTCAAAAAAGATATTTTTGGGCATTTTTGAGTATGATTGGAATGATTGTCGGTATTGCTTCTTTTTGGAATTTAAAAAAAGAAATGAAGTTGATTAAAGAAGGTGATTCTTATGATAATAATTGAAGGCTACGTTAAGCAGAGACAGATAAAAACATCGGAGAAATTACATGACTGAGAAAGAACAAGTACAAAAAATCGTAAAAAAATACAATAAGAGTATTGCTGATTTATCAGAAAATGCCTCCGTAAAAGAATTTAAAACGGTAATGAAATATGTAGCAGATGAGGCAAATCGTAAGCAACGAAAATTAGTGGGGTTGGATAAATAAAAAACTGATTGATATGTTCCAATTATGAAAACATATAAAAACACGAACAACTTTATAGACTATTTTCTGTAAAGTTGTTCGTGTCTTTTAAGTAGTTGCACCCATTATGTTTTTTCTAATGAATAAATAAGCAGACTACCAACTAAACTATTAACAAAATATACCAGTAAAGCAGAGATATTAAGAAAAAAATTTGATACTAAAAAAGTAGCGATAATCAAAAAAGTAAAAATGAGTAATTTTTTTAAAGTAAGACCGTATTTTATACAAGTGTACAAAAATAAGCAACTACCAATAAAAACAAGTGTAATCCAGATAGATTTTGGAGGATCAGATAGGGTGACAAAACCTATATTAGATCCTAGGATTAAGATAATACTTATGACCAACAAATTTCTATTCTTCAATAAAATCCCTCAATCTATTTTAAAATGTACCGCTGACGATATTTGGAAAAATTCCGTTCATTTCGACTCCTAAATAGACACCTTGTCCATTCGAAGCTGCTTGGATAACTTGATAGGTAAACCCAGCCAAACTTGGAAAGCCTAAAATCCCTACTGCTCCCGCAATAGCAGTTCCAACTGGACCGAGAGAAATGGTTCCTAACCCGACTATTGCTGCATAAATAGCGGATGGACCGATAAGTGCTGCTGAGTAAAGAGCAGAAACTACATCAGCATGAGTGAAATATACTTTGCTCCCTTTAACATACATTCTGGATTGAATATTGGAAGTTTCGTTATCCCAAGAGATTGCTGGAGCTTTTAACATGGAATCAATTGTAACGATATCATCATCAGTAAAACCATATTCTGTTTTTAATGTATCATAATCAATTGATAAAGCAAGCTGATTATGATTGAAATAGAAGTATGGATATATATGAGTTAATTTGTTCATAAAAAGTTGTTGTTGTGAATTAAGATCTAAGGTAAAAGAATCTATGTTTGAAAGCTGAATACCATTAGAATCTACGACAGCTAAATCATCTGCATTTACAACTAGACTAGCACTACTTAGAAGTGAAAAACCTAACATTGATGTTGCGGCTAAACCAATAAATCCTTTTCTCATCATTTTATTTATCCTCTTTTCTTATATAAATTTATTTAACTCCAGTTGTTTGCCAAGCGCCGTCGAGTAATAATTCAGGATATGTTTCCATAAAATAACCTCCTTCATATAATGGTTGTTTGCAAAGTAATTATATAAGTAAATTTCTCATCAGATTATTTTGCATAGTAATTCGTCAAAAAAGTATTTTTAAATAGAGTAAAATGATTTAAAATTTTACAAAAAGGGAGGGGTTTGTATGGAGCACAATGAACTATTGAAACTTTTACGAAAAGAAAGGAATTTTACCCAAGAAAAGCTGGCTGAAGGGATTTCACATAGAAATACATTGTCTTCTTTTGAAAATGGGGGAATTAAAATAAGTTTTACTATTTTATTGAAATATATTAAAAGACTAAATATTAGCTTAGAAGAATATGAATTCATATTGAATGAAAAAGAATTAGAAGGTAAAAAGAAAGTATCTGTTGAATTATCGAAAAAGTACCTTAATCCTTTTGATATAAATTTTGCAAATGAAATTCTGGATATGTATATTGATACCAAAGATTTCTATTATTACAGTTTATATGCTCAATATTATTTAGTTAGAGAGTATAAAGGTGACGCACTAGATAAAAATGAACAACGCAAAATTGCAAAAAAAATCATTAACTATTTAGATAAGATACAAACATGGGGAAGATTCGAACTTGTTATATTTTCAAATTGTTTATTTTTATTTGAAGATAAGTACATAAGGTTTAATTTTGTCGAAAGTATACAGTATATGAAGATTTATTTAGACAGTTCAAATTACTCAAGAGATTTACAAAATTTTATTATCAATGGCCTGTCTTTATCTTATACGAGAAAAAATGAGGCAAATATCCAATTATTTTTAAGTGAACTCGATAAAATTATTTCTAATAGCGATGATATGCAAGCTAAAATGGTAAAAAACATTTTTAGTCTATTGTTAAATCATGATCAGGGGATTGACAATGAAAATGAAAAAAGAAGAATCGTAAATACATTAGAATTGCTTGATGAAATGGAATGGGTCGATTATATTGAAAAAGTTTATACATAAACGTATGTGAAAAATATTCTAAGTCCACTATCCAACAATGAATGGTTAGAATAATGTATACCACGAAGATAACATATTATGAAAAAATAAAATACAAGTATTGAATAAAAAACAAACATCTGAAATAATACATTTTTGTTTAAGAATAAATAACTGTGTCAAAGATATCTTAAGAGAAAAATACCCTGATTTTAATAAACATGTTACTACACATACCTTTCGCTACACGCATATTTCTCTTTTGGCTGAAGCTGGCGTCCCAATCAAAGCCATCATGGATCGAGTGGGTCATTCCAATATGAAAACAACACTGGAAATTTACAATCAAGTGTCTAGTACAACGAAAGAAAAAGTGATCCAAGAAGTCGATTCTTGGATTTTTTAGTGGATTTGTTTCCCAATTACAGTTAGTATGCTTTTATATGAGTAGTCGAAAAGAAGGTCGAAAAAAGGTACGACTTTTCGATGTAAGGAGAGTTTAATTCAATGAATGAAATAACTAATTCCGCAGAACATAAAACTTCTGCGTATATCCATATTCCATTTTGTGAGCATATTTGTTATTACTGTGATTTTAATAAAGTTTTTTTAGAGGGCCAACCAGTTGATGAGTATGTTGAAATGTTACTAAAAGAGATGAAGTTGATGATGGAGAAACATCCTATAGAAGATTTAGAAACATTATATGTTGGTGGGGGAACACCAACTTCATTATCCGCACAACAACTAGATCGTTTGCTAGCAGGCGCTCGTGATATTTTACCTTTTCGAACTGGAAAGGAATTTACTGTTGAAGCGAATCCAGGTGATTTAACGCGAGAAAAACTACAAGTCATGAAAAACTATGGTGTGAACCGTTTATCTATGGGCGTTCAAACGTTTGATAATCGTTTGTTAAAGAAAATTGGCAGAAAGCATACTGCTGAAGATGTATACCAAACAATGTCATTTTTAGAAGCAGAAAACTTTTCCAATGTAAGCATTGATTTGATTTATGCTTTGCCTGGACAAACACTTGAAAATTATCGTGATACACTGGAAAAAGCATTAGCGCTAGATTTACCGCACTATTCTTTATACTCGTTGATTTTGGAAAATAAAACAATGTTCATGAACTGGGTAAGACAAGGTCGATTAGAGTTACCCGATCAAGAAACAGAAACGCAAATGTTCGAGGAAACGATTGAAGCAATGGAACAACATGGCCGTCATCAATATGAAATTAGTAATTTTGGATTGACCGGTCATGAATCACAACATAATCTAATGTACTGGAATAATGACCATTATTTTGGCTTTGGTGCAGGGGCAAGTGGGTATCTTGATCAAACACGTTATCGAAACAAGGGGCCAATCCAGCATTATTTGCGTCCCTTGCGTGAAGGAAATTTACCGATTTTAGAAAAAGAAACGTTATCACGAAACAACCAGATTGAAGAGGAGCTGTTTTTGGGGTTGCGTAAAAAATCCGGAATCAACAAACAACATTTTTATGATCGTTATCAACAAACGATAGAGTCACTCTACCAGTCAACGTTAGATACGTTAGTGAAAGACGACTTGTTGGTGAACACTGAAGAAAGAGTTTATTTAACCCCTAAAGGTACATTTTTAGGGAACGAAGTTTTTGAAAAATTTTTGTTACCAAAAACAGAAATCAATGAATAAAAAATGTTTAAATTTAGTTAAATAAAAAGATAATCACAAATAATTGCGTAGCGAGAAGTCAAACAAACATTGATTTCCCGCTTTTTTTTGAATAAAACTCATCGTTAGCACTCGGGGTGGAAGAGTGCTAAAAAGTGATGTGTTTTTCTTGACAGAAAGAAGACGACTTGTTATATTAGTAAGTGGGTTAGCACTTAGAAGATAGGAGTGCTAATGAGAGGTGATGGAAGATGTTAACACAGCGTCAAAATGATATTTTGCGTCTGATCATCCAAAACTATACGAGTAGTGGCGTACCCGTTGGTTCCAAAACGCTAATGGCTGAGGGAATTGAAGCAAGTTCAGCGACGATTCGCAACGATATGAAGGCGCTAGAAGAAGACGGGTTGCTGTTAAAAACTCATTCTTCCTCTGGTCGGATTCCATCTGCGGCGGGATATCGTTACTATGTGGATCATTTATTGAAACCAACTCGTGTAACAAATGATGATTTGCAAGTGATTAGGCAGTCTTTAGGAAAAGAATTTCATGAGATTAACGAAATCATTCGTCAGTCCGCTGAAATTTTATCTGAACTGACAAGCTATACGACATTCTCGTTGGGACCAGAAGTGAAAGATCGCCGATTAACTGGTTTCCGAATCGTACCGTTAAACCATCGACAAATTATTGCTATCGTGGTGACGGATAAAGGCAATGTTGAAAGCCAGGTATTTACTCTTCCAGCAAACCTGGGGAGTCAAGATTTAGAAAAAATGGTTCGGCTTGTGAATGACCGCTTGGTGGGTGATCCGCTAATGACGGTTTATCAAAAACTGCGAACAGAGATCCCAATGATCTTACATAAATATTTCCAATCAACGGAAGGTATCTCCTACTTATTTGATGCTGTTTTAGGTCAAGTATTTGAAGATAAGATTTATGTGAGTGGACAAATGAACCTGCTTGATTATGAACCCCATCAAGATTTGAATCAGTTTAAGTCGATGTTTTCTTTAATGAGGGATTCCGACGAGCTTACTCAAATGATTGTTCCGATGGATAGTAATATTCATATTAAGATTGGCTCTGAATTAGGGAATGATCTGCTACAAAATATGAGCATGATTCAAGCAAGTTATGAAATTGATGGACATGGCCGAGGAACAATTGCTTTACTTGGACCAACAAGCATGCCGTATTCACGAATGTTTGGGTTGGTCGATGTCTATCGAAAAGAATTAGCGAATAGACTGGCTGATTACTATCGTTTGCTTGATTTGTCTGGCTCATGATTGTAAGTCCGCATTTCTAAAATTGATAGCAGCTAATCTGATTTTTAATATGAACAATCAAGACAGCTGACTGAATAATGAAAGGAAGACTGTATCGTGAAAGAAAACCAAGAGGAATTAGAAAAAGAATTAAAAGACATCCAGCAAGATTTGGAAGTCGATACAGAAGCTGCGGAAGACTCAGGTGTTTCAGAAGTTGAAGTGGAAAATGTTGAAATCGTCAACTTGAAAGCTGACTTAGAAGAAATGGAAGATAAATTCCTACGCGCCCGAGCTGAAATTGCCAACATGGCAAACCGCGGAAAAAATGAACGTGAACAATTGCAAAAATATCGTTCACAAGATTTAGCTAAAAAATTATTACCTTCAATTGATAACCTAGAGCGAGCGCTAGCAACAGAAGTTTCAGATGAACAAGGTGCTAGCTTGAAAAAAGGTGTCGAAATGGTATTAGAAGGTGTTCGTTTTGCTTTGAAAGAAGAGGGAATTGAAAAAATCCCTGCAAAAGGCGAAACATTTGACCCAATGCTTCACCAAGCAGTCCAAACTGTTCCCGCATCTGATGAGGTGCCGGCAGATACGATTGTGGAAGTTTTGCAAGAAGGATATAAATTACACGATCGCGTATTAAGACCAACAATGGTCATCGTCGCGCAGTAATTCGTGCAACTATAAACTAAATTTTATTTAATGAGGAGACGTTAATATGACTAAAATTATTGGTATTGACTTAGGTACAACAAACTCTGCAGTTGCTGTATTAGAAGGAAACGAAGCAAAAATTATCGCAAATCCAGAAGGAAACCGTACAACACCATCTGTTGTTTCATTTAAAAATGGTGAAATCCAAGTTGGTGAAGTGGCAAAACGTCAAGCTGTAACTAACCCAAACACAATTTCATCAATCAAACGTCACATTGGTGAACCTGGGTATAAAGTAGAAGTTGAAGGAAAATCTTACACACCACAAGAAATTTCTGCAATGATTCTTCAATATATCAAAGGTTTTGCTGAAGATTACTTAGGTGAAAAAGTTGAGAAAGCAGTTATCACTGTTCCTGCATACTTTAACGATGCACAACGTCAAGCAACAAAAGATGCTGGTAAAATTGCTGGTTTGGAAGTGGAACGTATTGTCAACGAACCAACAGCAGCAGCTTTAGCTTATGGCTTAGACAAAACAGACCGTGATGAAAAAATCTTAGTATTTGACCTTGGTGGTGGTACATTTGACGTATCAATCCTTGAATTAGGTGATGGTGTCTTTGATGTATTATCAACAGCTGGTGACAACCATTTAGGTGGGGATGACTTTGATAACAAAATCATTGATTACATGGTTGCTGAATTCAAAAAAGAAAACGGCGTAGACCTTGGTCAAGACAAAATGGCTTTACAACGTTTGAAAGATGCTGCTGAAAAAGCGAAAAAAGATTTGTCAGGTGTTTCAAGCACTCAAATCAGCTTACCATTTATCACAGCTGGCGAAGCAGGACCTTTGCATTTAGAAATGACATTGACTCGTGCAAAATTTGATGAGTTAACAGCTGACTTAGTTGAACGTACAAAAATTCCAGTACGCCAAGCATTAAAAGATGCTGGTTTATCACAATCTGAAATTGATGAAGTGATTTTAGTTGGTGGCTCAACTCGTATTCCTGCAGTTGTTGAAGCTGTAAGAAAAGAAACTGGTAAAGAACCAAATAAATCAGTGAACCCTGATGAAGTCGTTGCAATGGGTGCAGCAATCCAAGGTGGGGTCATCACTGGTGATGTAAAAGATGTTGTTTTACTTGACGTAACACCATTATCATTAGGTATCGAAACAATGGGTGGGGTCTTCACTAAGTTGATTGATCGTAATACAACAATCCCAACAAGTAAATCACAAGTATTCTCAACAGCTGCTGATAACCAACCTGCTGTAGATATTCATGTTTTACAAGGTGAACGTCCAATGGCTGCTGATAACAAAACACTAGGAAGATTCCAATTAACTGATATTCCTGCAGCACCACGTGGTATCCCTCAAATCGAAGTTACTTTTGATATTGATAAAAACGGGATCGTCAATGTATCAGCGAAAGATCTAGGCACTTCAAAAGAACAAAAAATCACAATCAAATCTTCATCAGGTTTATCAGACGATGAAATCGAACGTATGGTAAAAGATGCAGAAGCTAATGCAGAAGCTGACAAAGCTCGTAAAGAAGAAGTTGATCTTCGCAATGACGTAGATGCCTTATTATTCTCAGTTGATAAAACATTGAAAGAATTAGAAGGTAAAGTAGACGCAGAAGAAGTTCAAAAAGCAGAAACAGCTCGCGATGAATTAAAAGCGGCAGTTGAAGCAAATAACATTGAAGAAATGAAAACAAAACGTGATGCTTTGAACGAAATCGTTCAAAACTTAACAGTTAAATTATATGAACAAGCTGCACAACAACAAGCGCAAGAAAATCCTGAAGCAGCACAAGGCGGAGCAGACGATGTCGTTGATGCTGACTTTGAAGAAGTCGACGGCGACGACAAATAATTAGTTCCCTAGTGTGCTAGGAGTAGACTAGAACAGAAAAGTTGGACTTTGATGATAGCTGTAGATTCAGTTGAAGCCATCTTTTCTGAAACGTCTACCTATTCGTAAAAAAGAGAAGGCTATGGGGAAAGTCGATTCGACTTTTTGCCACAGTCTTTTTCTTTTGAAAGAATGCAAGTAGCAGTTTTGGTTTCAACTAAAATGTGATATGATTACAAGCGATGTGAATTTGATGTATTAGAACCAATAGGAGGAAAGCCTATGGCAACGAAACGTGATTATTATGAAGTCCTAGGAATTTCAAAAGGGGCTTCAGAAGATGAAATAAAGAAAGCTTATCGTAAACTTTCTAAGAAATATCATCCTGATATTAACAAAGAAGCAGATGCAGAAGAAAAATTTAAAGAAGTGTCTGAGGCTTATGAAATTTTAAGTGATCCGCAAAAGCGGGCTGCGTATGATCAATATGGTCACGCTGGTACAGATCCAAACTATGGCGCTGGAGGCGGAGGCGGCTTCGGTGGCTTTGGAGGATTCTCTGGAGGCGGAGGCGGCTTCGGTGGTTTTGAAGATATCTTTGATTCTTTCTTTGGCGGAGGCGGAGGTCGTTCAGTTGATCCAACGGCACCTCGTCAAGGAGCTGATTTACAATACACAGTTGATTTGAGTTTTGAGGAAGCAATTTTTGGTATTGAAAAAGAAATCAAATATAACCGGGAAGAAGTTTGTCATACTTGTCATGGGAATGGTGCAAAACCTGGGACGGAACCAATTACATGTCAAAAATGTCATGGTTCAGGAACAATCAATGTTGAACGTCAAACACCATTAGGTCGCGTGATGAGTCGTCAAACATGTGATGTTTGTCATGGAACCGGAAAAGAAATCAAAGAACCATGTCCAACTTGTCATGGCTCTGGTCATGAAAAGAAAGCTCACTCTGTGAAAGTGAATGTACCAGCCGGTGTCGAAGAAGGACAACAAATGCGTTTAGCTGGTCAAGGTGAAGCAGGTGAAAACGGCGGACCATTTGGTGATTTATATGTAGTCTTCCGTGTTGAAGAAAGTAATATTTTTGATCGTGATGGTTCAGAAATCTATTACGAGTTACCATTGAGTTTTGTGCAAGCAGCTTTAGGAGATGAAGTTCAAGTTCCAACTGTTCACGGAGATGTTAAGTTAAAGATCCCAGCAGGAACACAAACTGGAACAAACTTCCGTCTTCGCGGAAAAGGTGCGCCTAAACTACGTGGTGGTGCAACAGGTGACCAACACGTGAAAGTGAAACTGATTACGCCGAAGAACTTAAATGAACAACAAAAAGAAGCGTTACGCTCATTTGCTGAAGCAGGTGGAATGAAAGTCGAAGAACAACAAGAAGATGGTTTTTTCGATAAAATGAAGGACGCTTTTGGCGGAAAAAAGCGTAAATAATAAAACGGTGAAGCTGACAAATGTGTCGCTTCACCGTTTTATTACTTATACGTTCAATGTAGTAAACTCTTTTGGAAATAAGCTGAGTAAAAAAGAACTGCGATGAACGCGTCATTCCTTCAGTAATGAATAGTAAAAGGGATAAAAGAAGAGCTTAGTGACGACTGGCTCTTCTAAAATACAAATCAAAAAAGCATCGTCAAAACCTTATTCAAGATTTTGACGATGCTTTTTCATGGGTTGAAACTGTTTCAGGTTCTTTTGTTAAATATCTAAAACTTTATCTAAAAAGTCTTTTGTACGTTCATTTTGTGGATTTTCAAAAATTTGCTCTGGCGTTCCATCTTCAAGGAAGTTTCCACCGTCAATGAACATGACACGATTGGCAACTTCTTTGGCAAATCCCATTTCGTGAGTAACGATGACCATGGTCATTCCTTGCTTCGCAAGTTTTTTCATGACGTTTAGAACGTCGCCGACCATTTCTGGATCAAGTGCAGAGGTTGGTTCGTCAAAAAGCATGATGTCTGGGTTCATTGCTAATGCACGGGCGATCGCAACGCGTTGTTTTTGTCCGCCGGAGAGCATTTCTGGTGACATATCTTTTTTGTCAGCCAAGCCAACTGTATCTAATAGCTTGATTGCTTTCTTTTCTGCTTCTTCGCGAGACTCCTTTTTCAAATCCATTGGCGCAAGAATAATATTTTCTAAAACAGAAAGGTGAGGGAACAAATTGAAATGTTGGAACACCATTCCGATATGTTGACGAACGAGATTGATATTTGTGTTTTTATCCATTAAGTGAGCGCCGTCGATGATAATATCTCCGTCAGTTGGCTCTTCTAAACGATTTAAACAACGCAGAAAAGTACTTTTTCCTGAACCAGAAGGGCCAATGATACAAACGACATCACCTTCGTTGATTGAGACGTTGATATCGTTCAATACAGTATTGTCACCATATTTTTTTACAAGATGTTCAACTAAGATTTTTTCTGACATCTTACTTCACCTTCTTTTCTAAAACTTTCGCTAATTTTGTTAAAGCGGTAATCAAAACTAAATACATGATTGCAATGATTAGGTAAACGTACGTACTTTGGGTTGTACGGGCAACGATAATTTTACCAGCTTGAAGTAATTCGACAACACCAATTGCAGAGATGATTGTTGTATCCTTCAATGAGATAACGAACTGGTTAACGAATGAAGGGAGCATGATTCGAATTGCTTGTGGCAAGATGATTTTTTGCATCGTTCGATTATAAGATAAACCTAAACTTCTTGAAGCTTCCATTTGTCCGACAGGAACAGCATTGATTCCGCCACGAACGATTTCTGCAATATAAGCACTCGCGTTTAATGTCAATGTAATAACGCCGGCAATGAAATCAGGGATTGTAAATCCAACGATACCAGGTAAGCCAAAGAAAATGAAGAAGGCAAGTACCATCATTGGAATTCCGCGAATCACATCAACGTAAATGGTTGCGATTGTGCGTAGCGCACGAATTGGTGAAGCGCTGAATAAGCCGAAAATGACACCAACAACTAATGCCAAAGCAAATGATACCAAAGCAAGTACGATCGTCATCCAGAAACCGCGTAATAGTGGTTTATAATTGTTTTTGATCAAGCCAATGATTGTTGATTCATCTTTGGTTGAATCGGCTGACTCATTTGAAGTAGCTACATACTTGTCGATGATTTTGTCATAAGCTCCTGTACGTTTTAACTCTTTAAGACCTTCATTGAACATTGCTAAAAGTTCTTGATTTTCACCCTTTTTTACTGCAAAGGCATACTTACCACCAGATTCTTTTGCAATCGGTGTATCAATTTTTTGGCCTCGTTTGATGGCATAACCAAGGACAGGATAGTCATCCATTATTGCGTCAATCGCACCAACTTTTAACCCATCGTATAGTTGGTCAGCAGCATCAAAGTATTTGATTTTATAGCCATATTCTTCTTCGTGATTACTTAGAAATTCCGCACTTTCGGTTCCGACTTTGGCACCAACTGTTTTTCCTTTTAAATCTTTGTAGGCTTTAATGGATGTATCACTTTGTTTTACACCTAACTGGATTCCGCTATCGAAATAAGTGTCAGAAAAGTCGTAACTTTGTTTACGCTCATCTGTGACGGTCATTCCAGCAATCATGCCATCAGCTTGACCAGATTCTAACGCTTGCAAAGCAGCAGAAAAACCGCGGTAGTCCATTTGGATATTAAATCCTTGAAGCTCAGAAATCTGTTTCATTAATTCAACATCGATTCCTTCATACTTGCCATCTGTATTTTGAAACTCGAATGGTGCAAAGGCAGAGTCGCTAGCAACGACGTATTTGTCTTTTTTGGATTGAATCATTTGCATCGTCTCGGCGGTGCTTGATTCCGTATTTTTTGTTTCTGCTTGGGCAGGATTGCTAGTTGCAAGTGTGACAAATCCTACCATTATGAAAATGAACGAGTAGAATAAATGCTTTCTTTTCATAATTACCTCCTAAATTCTCAATATCTGTTTATTATAGGGGAAAAGTAATGAATCAGACAAGTTCTGAAGCTTAAAAAAATGAAAAAAGCGACAAAACCTAACAATCAATGTTATAAAACCTAACATCTGCAGTCGAGGGAAAGAAGTGGCGAAAGTATGTTCGGTGTGTTATAATTTTTTAGTAAGGAATGCCTTTGCTTTCCTTTTCTTTTTGCAAGTCATAAAATGAAAAGGAATGAATGAAAAGGGGGACGAAAAATGATTGAAAGAGATACCTCTCAACGATTTGAGCTTGTCTCGAAGTACCAACCAGCGGGGGATCAACCTGAAGCGATACGCCAATTAGTTGATGGTGTTGTTGGTGGGAAAAAAGCGCAAATCTTATTAGGTGCAACCGGTACGGGGAAGACCTATACGATTTCCAATGTGATCCAGGAAGTAAATAAACCAACATTGATTATTGCACATAATAAAACTTTAGCTGGACAATTATATGGAGAGTTTAAAGAATTCTTTCCAAAAAACGCGGTTGAATATTTTGTTTCCTATTATGATTACTATCAGCCAGAAGCGTATGTTCCATCTAGTGATACTTATATTGAAAAGGACTCAAGTGTCAATGACGAAATTGATAAGTTACGTCATTCGGCTACGAGTTCCCTTTTAGAGCGAAACGATACGATTGTGATTGCATCTGTTTCTTGTATTTTCGGATTAGGTTCACCTTTTGAGTATCAAAAGCAAGTTGTTTCGGTTCGACAAGGAGCAGAACTTGACCGTAATCAATTGATTCGTAATTTAGTTGGGATTAATTTTGAACGAAATGATATTGACTTTCAGCGTGGTCGGTTCCGAGTGCGTGGTGACGTGGTGGAAATTTTTCCAGCTTCACGTGATGAACGTGCTTTGAGAGTCGAATTTTTTGGTGATGAAGTCGAACGGATTCGTGAAGTAGATGCATTAACTGGCGAAGTGCTTGGAGAAACAGAACATGTCGCTATTTTTCCGGCTACTCACTTTGTAACAAATGATGAGCATATGGAACAAGCCGTTGCGAATATCAAAACTGAACTAGAGTTGCGCTTAAAAGTGTTACGAGAAGATAATCAGTTATTAGAAGCACAACGATTGGAACAACGAACAAATTATGATATTGAGATGATGTTGGAGATGGGCTACACTTCAGGAATCGAAAACTATTCGCGTCATATGGATGGCCGAAAAGAAGGAGAGCCACCTTATACGTTACTTGATTTCTTTCCAGAAGATTTCTTGATTGTCATTGATGAGTCCCATGTAACGATGCCTCAAATTCGCGGGATGTATAACGGTGACCGAGCAAGAAAGCAAATGTTGGTTGATTATGGTTTCCGTTTGCCTTCAGCACTTGACAATCGGCCGTTGAGATTAGAAGAATTTGAGCAACATGTCCATCAAATTATCTATGTTTCAGCTACACCGGGACCTTATGAACATGAGCAAACAGATACAGTGATCCAGCAAATTATTCGTCCAACCGGTTTATTAGATCCAGTGATTGAAGTTCGCCCTATCATGGGACAAATTGATGATTTGGTTGGTGAAATCAATGAACGCGTGGAGAAAAACGAACGTGTTTTTGTGACGACCTTAACGAAAAAAATGTCTGAGGACTTGACGGATTACTTTAAAGAGCTTGGTATCAAAGTTAAATATCTACACAGTGATATCAAAACACTTGAAAGAACGGAAATCATTCGTGACTTACGTTTAGGTGAATTTGATGTTTTAGTTGGGATTAATTTATTGCGTGAAGGATTAGATGTCCCTGAAGTTTCGTTGGTAGCCATTTTAGATGCTGATAAAGAGGGCTTCTTGAGAAGTGAGCGTTCACTTGTCCAAACAATTGGACGTGCAGCGCGAAATTCAGAAGGTAAAGTAATTATGTATGCTGATAAAATAACGGACTCCATGCGATCAGCAATGGATGAAACGGCACGGAGACGTTCGATTCAAGAAGCTTATAATGAAGAACATGGGATCGTACCGAAAACGATTATCAAAGAAATTCGTGATTTGATTTCTATTACGAAAGAGGCAAAAGATGAATCAAAAGGAACCGTTCAAGTTTCTTACAATGAAATGAGTCGAAAAGAAAAAGCTGATTTACTGATGAAATTAGAAAAAGAAATGAAAGATGCTGCGAAAGCTTTAGATTTTGAAACTGCCGCTAATTTACGTGATACGATTTTAGAATTGAAAGCAGCAGAGTAAAGAGCAGGAGGACGAGATGGCTAACGATAAAATTATTATTCATGGCGCCAGAGCGCACAACTTAAAAAATGTAGATGTAACAATTCCAAGAGATAAATTTGTAGTAATTACAGGGTTATCTGGTTCTGGGAAAAGCTCATTAGCTTTCGATACACTTTATGCAGAGGGACAACGACGTTATGTCGAAAGTCTCTCAGCCTATGCTCGTCAGTTTTTGGGACAAATGGATAAACCAGATGTTGATAGTATCGATGGCTTAAGTCCGGCGATTTCGATTGACCAAAAAACGACAAGTAAAAATCCTCGTTCAACGGTAGGAACAGTAACGGAAATCAATGATTATCTGCGTTTGCTTTTTGCTCGTGTGGGACACCCAATCTGTCCTAATGACCACATTGAGATTACCAGTCAATCGGTTGAACAAATGGTTGATCAAGTATTGGAATTGCCAGAACGGACAAAAATCCAAATTTTAGCACCAATTGTTGCAAAGAAAAAAGGGCAACATAAAAAAGTATTTGAGCGAATCCAAAAAGAAGGTTACGTTCGTGTACGAGTGAATGGCGATACCTTTGATATTACTGAGGCTCCTGAACTAGAAAAGAATAAAAAACATGATATTGCGATTGTTATTGACCGAATTGTGGTAAAAGAGGGCATTCGTTCACGTTTGTTCGATTCTTTTGAAGCAGCATTACGTTTGGCAGATGGATATGCCTTGGTTGATGTGATTGGTGAAGAAGAAATGTTATTCAGTGAACATTACTCTTGCCCTTATTGTGGCTTTACAGTTGGTGAACTAGAACCACGACTATTTTCATTCAATGCGCCATTTGGAGCTTGTCCAGATTGTGATGGACTTGGTTTGAAATTAGAAGTCGACCAAGATTTAGTTATTCCTGATCGTGCGAAGACCTTGGCTGAAGGAGCAATTGTTCCATGGAATCCAATTAGTTCTCAATACTATCCTCAAATGTTGGCGCAAGCGTGTGAAAGCTATGGAATTGATATGAACACACCGTTTGATGAGTTGCCAACAGAGCATCAAGAAATTGTTTTGAATGGGACGGATGAATTATTCCATTTCCATTACGAAAATGATTTTGGTGGTGTGCGTGATGTTGAAGCTTCTTTTGAAGGCGTACTAAAGAATATCGCGCGTCGTTACCAAGAAACAAGTAGTGATTTTACGAGAGAACAAATGCGTCAATATATGACTGAATTAACTTGTCAAACATGTAAAGGATTACGTTTAAATCCGCAAGCATTGTCTGTCAAAATTAATGGAACAAATATTGGTGAAACAAATGAATTGTCAATCAAAAAGGCAGTTGACTTCTTCTCTGATTTAACTTTATCAGAACAAGAAACGATGATTGCTAAACCAATTTTAAAAGAAGTTAATGATCGACTATCATTCTTAGAAAATGTTGGCTTGGAATATTTAACTTTGAGTCGGGCTTCTGGAACACTATCTGGTGGGGAAGCGCAACGTATTCGCTTAGCTACCCAAATTGGCTCAAATCTTTCCGGTGTTCTGTATATTTTGGATGAGCCATCGATTGGATTGCATCAACGTGATAATGATCGTTTGATTGGTTCATTGAAGAAAATGAGAGATTTAGGAAATACCTTGATTGTTGTGGAACATGATGAAGATACCATGCGAGCAGCTGATTATCTGATTGATGTAGGACCAGGCGCGGGTGAGCAAGGCGGACAAATCGTTGCAGCTGGTACACCTGCGGAAGTTGCGAAGGATCCTCATTCGTTAACAGGACAATATCTTTCAGGGAAAAAGAAAATTGCTGTGCCAACAACGCGTCGTCAAGGAAATGGTGAAGCAATTAAAATTACTGGAGCAGCAGAAAATAATTTGAAAAATGTGACCGTGGAGTTTCCTTTAGCAGAATTTGTGGCAGTCACTGGTGTCTCTGGTTCTGGAAAAAGTACTTTAGTTAATGGTATTTTGAAAAAAGCTCTTGCACAAAAATTAAATCGAAATTCAGCTAAACCGGGTAAATTCAAAACGATTTCTGGCTATGAAACGATTGAAAAAATCATTGATATCGATCAAAGCCCGATTGGTCGGACACCAAGAAGTAATCCAGCAACCTATACAAGTGTCTTTGACGATGTTCGTGATCTTTTTGCACAAACAAACGAAGCCAAAATGCGTGGCTATAAAAAAGGGCGCTTTAGTTTTAACGTAAAAGGTGGCCGATGTGAAGCTTGTCGGGGTGACGGAATCATCAAAATCGAGATGCACTTCTTACCGGATGTCTATGTTCCTTGTGAAGTTTGTCATGGAAAACGATACAATTCTGAAACATTGGAAGTACGTTATAAAGGGAAAAACATTGCTGATATTTTAGAAATGACTGTTGAAGATGCTGTAGAATTCTTCCAACATATTCCTAAGATTCATCGTAAATTAAAGACAATCGTGGATGTTGGTTTGGGTTATATTACAATGGGGCAACCGGCAACAACATTATCCGGTGGGGAAGCACAACGGATGAAGTTAGCCAGTGAGCTGCATAAAATATCTAACGGAAAGAATTTTTATATTCTTGATGAGCCAACGACTGGACTACATGCAGATGATATTGCACGCTTACTAGATGTTTTGCAACGTCTAGTGGATGCAGGAAATACAGTATTAGTGATTGAGCATAACTTAGATGTCATCAAAACGGCAGATTACATCATTGATTTGGGACCAGAAGGTGGTGATGGTGGCGGAACGATTTTAGCCACTGGAACACCAGAAGATATTGTCCAAGTAAAAGAGAGTTATACTGGGCGATACCTAGAAAAAGTGATGAATGAAAAGGTCTAAAAATTAAAAAATGGTGATATGGTTAAAAAAACTTTAAAAGATGATAAAACACTTGTTTTTTTAGATAGCATCTTCTAAAATACATTACAAGGTAGTTCTTTCTACACTGAATTGGTATAGATAAAAACTTCCTATAAGTTCAATCCGTTCAAAAAAGAATTGAGCAATCGGAGGAGTTTCCTTTGATTGCTTTTTTCTTTATGGTATGATATTCCTTGTGTAGTTAAATAAAGAATCAGTAGATTAATGAGTAAGTGAGAGATTGTGATGAATAGTAATGTAAATGAAGAATTTGTTCCTATATTATTAGGAAGTGATATGAACGTCTATGGTATGGCACGTTCATTTAATGAAGCTTATGGTAAAGTGTGCCAAGCATATGCTTCAAACCAACTTGCGCCAACTCGTTACAGCAACATCGTGAGCGTCGAAGTAATTCCAGGTTTTGATAAGGATCCAGTTTTTATTGAAACGATGCTACGCTTGGCAAAAGAAAAATATTCAGATCAAAGTAAAAAATATTTGTTGATTGCTTGTGGAGATGGATATGCAGAGTTGATTTCTCAACATAAAGAAGAACTTTCAGCATACTTTATTTGTCCGTATATTGATTATTCATTATTCGAACGATTAATTAATAAAGTAAGCTTTTATGAAGTTTGCGAAGAATATCAACTTCCTTATCCCAAAACATTGATTGTTAGAGAACCAATGTTAGTGAATGGCCGCTTGGAACAAGACTTGCCATTTGAGTTTCCAGTAGCGTTAAAACCAGCAAATAGTGTAGAGTATCTTTCTATTCAATTTGAAGGACGAAAAAAAGCATTTATTATCGATAATCGTGAAGAATTTGACTTGATTTTAGGACGAATTTACGAAGCTGGATATACAAGTGAAATGATTGTTCAAGATTTCATTCCTGGAGATGACAGCAATATGCGCGTGTTAAATGCCTATGTTGATGAAAATCATCAGGTTCGGATGATGTGTTTGGGACATCCACTTTTGGAAGATCCAACACCTGCATCAATCGGTAATTATGTCGTAATCATGCCTGATTACAATGAAAAAATTTACCAGACAATCAAGAAATTTTTGGAAACAATCGAGTATACTGGTTTTGCGAATTTTGATATGAAATATGATCCACGCGATGGAGAATACAAATTATTTGAAATCAACTTACGCCAAGGACGTAGTAGCTTCTTTGTTACGTTGAATGGGCTAAATTTAGCGCGCTTCGTTACAGAAGACAGAGTATTCCATGAACCATTTACAGAAACTATTTATGGTACGAAAGATTCCGCAGACGCAAAACTATGGCTGGGCGTACCTAAAAAAATCTTTTTAACATATGCTAGAGAGAACGAAGATAAAAAAATTGCAGAAAAAATGATTCAGGAAAAACGTTTTGGTACAACTGTATTTTATGATGGCGATCGTTCATTGAAACGATGGGTACTAATGAAATATATGTTCCATAACTATATTCCTCGATTCAAAAAATATTTTCATGTGAAAGAAGGCTAGTCATGGAGAATTTTTTCAGTATTTTGGGCGGTATGGGAACAATGGCAACGGAGAGTTTTGTCCGCTTGATCAATCACCGCACGAATGCAACTAGGGACCAAGAATATCTAAACTATGTATTGTTCAATCATGCAACGGTACCGGATCGAACTGCTTATATTTTAGATCGTGAGAAGGAAAATCCAATTCCTTATTTGCTGGATGATATTGAAAAGCAAAACCTACTACAGCCAAACTTTATCGTATTGACTTGTAATACAGCACATTATTTTTTTGATGAGCTACAAGCAGCAACAAATATCCCAATCTTGCATATGCCAAGAGAAGCAGCCAACGAGTTAGTTCGTCAACAAACGACTGGTTCAGTAGCTATCTTAGGGACAGAAGGTAGCATGAAGGCAGGAATTTATGAGCGTGAAGTGAGACAATTAGGCTTTGACGTAGTGACTCCTGATGACAAACTACAAGCGAAAATCAATCATTTGATTTATCATGATATCAAAGAATCAGACTATTTAAATGAAGCTTTGTACTATGAAATTTTAGAGGAAGCGGTCGGACAACTAAACTGTGAAAAAATCATTTTGGGTTGTACCGAATTATCATTGATGCAAGAATTTGCTTCTGATAATACGTACCCAGTGATTGATGCACAATCAATTTTGGCTGATCGAACAATTGAGCTAGCAGAAAAATTTCGGGAACAATCTTCTAATGCTAAATAGTAGCGACAATTAATTGAATCGTTAACGATAGAAAAACTTGGAGCAAGTATCATCATTTGTGGTATTTGGTCCAAGTTTTTTGTAACAACAGGTTATTTTTCCATGAAAATTCCATAAATAGGAAAGATATAGCTAGCGATGATACGCCCGGAATGATATAATTTAAATGACAATTAGAGAGGGGTTCGAGAAGATGGCTGAAAATTTACAACTCGTAATTATTACAGGAATGAGCGGCGCAGGAAAAACTGTGGCGATACAAAGTTTTGAGGACATGGGATACTTTTGTATTGATAACATGCCTCCAAGATTGATTCCTAAATTTTGGGAACTAATCAAAGAATCTGGAAAGGTAACAAAAATGGCATTAGGTGTCGATTTACGTTCTCGTTCATTCTTTGAAGAAATTCAAAAAATGTTGATTGAAATTGTCAATACGGATTTCATTGATACTTCGATTCTGTTCTTAGATGCTTCAGATGAAGAATTAGTAGCCCGCTACAAAGAAACTCGTCGTACCCATCCGATGGCAATGGATGGCCTAGTAACTGAAGGAATCCGTAAAGAACGTGCAATTTTAAATGAATTAAAGGTGCAAGCATCCGTTGTTATCGATACGACAACGATGACGCCACGCCAATTAAGAGAAAAAATCATTGCTACGTTCAAAACGCAAGAAGATCAAGGCTTCCGAATTGAATTTGTTTCTTTTGGATTCAAATACGGGTTACCGATTGATTCAGATATTGTGATGGATGTGCGTTTTTTACCAAATCCTCATTACATTCCAGAGTTACGTCCGTTAACTGGAATGGATCAACCCGTTTATGATTATGTGATGTCGTTTACTGAAACAGAGGATTTTTATAGTCAATTTCTTCATTTATTGGAGACTGTTTTGCCGGGATATGTCAAAGAAGGAAAGAGCAGCTTGACTGTTGCAATTGGTTGTACCGGCGGACAACATCGTTCAGTTGCTTTAACAGAACGTTTATCAAAAGCGTTGAGTGAAAATTATAAAGTGAATGTTACGCACCGTGACAAAGATAAGCGGAAAGAGACGGTGAATCGCTCTTGAATATGAAGACCTATCGAATTAGAAAACCAAAAATTGTGGTAGTCGGGGGTGGAACGGGTCTCCCAGTTATCTTGAAAAGTTTACGCAATCAAGGCGCAGACTTAACGGCCATTGTAACAGTGGCGGATGATGGAGGAAGTAGTGGTGCAATTCGGGAATCAATTTCAATGGCACCACCTGGTGATTTGCGAAACGTATTGGTGGCACTTTCTGATATGCCTCAGTTTTATGAAGATATTTTTCAATATCGTTTTAAGAAAGAGGATCAATTCTTAGCTAATCATAGTATTGGTAACTTGATTATTGCGGCTGTTTCAGAAATGAGAGGTAGTACGTACGATGCGATTCAGTTATTGTCGAGAATGATGCACGTAGATGGGCATATTTATCCATCGTCTGAAACACCTTTAACGCTCCATGCTGTATTTAAAGATGGAACAACAGCTGTTGGTGAATCAAAAATTGCGTTAGATCGTAAAACGATTGACCATGTCTTTGTGCGAAATACGACGGACGATCAAGTAGCAAAAGCAGCGCGTAAAGTTGTGAATGCTATTGCGGAAGCAGATATGGTTGTACTTGGTCCGGGAAGTTTGTTTACGAGTATCTTGCCCAACTTAGTTATTCCTGAAATCGGCGAAGCAATCGTTAAAACAAAAGCAGAAGTTGTTTACATCTGTAATATCATGACGCAAAAAGGTGAAACGGAACATTTCACTGATGCGGATCACATACGTGTGTTGCACGAACACTTACAGGAGAAATTTATTGATACGGTGTTGGTGAATACAGAAAAAGTACCAGAAGATTACATGGATCCTGAAATCTATGATGAATACCTTGTTCAGGTTCAGCATGATTTCAACGGGCTTAGAAATGAAGGTTGTCGCGTTATTTCAACTGATTTCTTGGAGTTGAAAGATGGTGGCGTGTTCCATGACGGCGAAAAAGTCGTTGAAGAACTTTTTCGGTTAGTTTTTGGATCGAAATATTAAATTAGGATTGTGAAAGAAAGGAGGAGAATAGAATGTCATTTGCATCTGATGTAAAAAAAGAGTTGACTGGTTTGGAAGTTCATCGTGAACATGCAAAAGCAGAACTTGCTGCTTTGTTGCGAATGAACGGCTCTTTAGGCATTGTCAATCAGCAGTTCATTTTAAATGTTCAGACAGAAAATGCTGCGATTGCCCGACGTATCTATTCTCTTTTAAAAGATCATTATAATGTTCGAAGTGAGTTACTTGTTCGAAAAAAAATGAAATTAAAAAAGAATAATGTTTATATCGTTCGCTTGAAACAAGGAACGAAAAACGTATTGATGGACTTAGATATTATGGATGGCTTGATGTTTAATGGTCATGTGTCTGATGAAATCATGGGAAATGCACAGAAAATGCGTTCTTACTTACGTGGTGCATTCATGGCATCTGGATCTGTGAACAATCCAGAGACGAGTCGTTATCATTTGGAAATTTTTTCCATTTATGAACAACATAATCAAGACATTTGTGACATGTTGAATTACTATGGCCTGCATGCACGAACACTTGAAAGGCGTAATGGTTATATTTCCTACTTAAAAGGAGCAGAAAAAATTGCTGACTTTTTAACGTTGATTGGTGCGACAAATTCGATGTTGCGTTTTGAAGATGTTCGTATCGTTCGTGACATGAGAAACTCGGTTAATCGTTTGGTTAATTGTGAAACGGCGAATTTAAATAAGACGATTGATGCGGCATCTAAACAGATTGAAAATATTGAATTCATTGAAGCAAGAGTTGGTTTACATGCTCTACCAGAAAAACTGCAAGAAATTGCTGAATTAAGGTTGCAACATCCAGAAGTCAGCTTGAAAGAATTAGGTGAGATGATTCCATCAGGAGCAATCTCAAAATCGGGCATCAATCATCGAATACGAAAGATCAATGATTTTGCTGAGAAGCTAAGAGAAGAAGCTGTGTGATTGACTCAATTAGTGCATTGATTGAGCGAATCACTGTTAATAAAAAAGGTGAACCAAGACGGAATTCGTTTTGGTTCACCTTTTTTATTAGTTGATTAAAGAAGTTAATTCGTCTAACGTGATGCTTTCGTCAAAAATAGTTTGATCGAGTATAATCGTTGGGACGAATTGAATATGCGCAGCATTTGCTTCGTCAATGATTGCTTTTGCCATTTCCATATCTGGTTGATAAGTCAATCCTAATTCTTGCGTTGCGTATTGCGCAACTCCTTCTAAAGAAAGTTCTTTCCATTGGTCTTGCATTTCAAAAATCTGTTTGATTTCTGCTAAAGCTTTTTTGCCGTCGTTAGCAGTAATGTGATGATGCATGACATTACCGCGTTGTAAACTTTCTTTTTCTTTATCAAAGAGTTTAATTAGACGATTGACTTTTCCTTCTTGTACAAATGAGTCAAGTGTCAAAAAAGATTCTTCAAACCATTTTTTACAATAAGGACAAGCAAGATTGAGAAACTCAATCGTTGTTTGTGGCGCTGCTGTATCTCCGTAGTAAATTCCTGTTGTTTCGTTTGTTTTTGTTGCATCAATGACTGAAATATCCATAGAAACACCTCCAAATACATTTTACCGATTCAAAATAAAAAAAGATAGCGTTTTGTTTTCGGAGGATTTCACAAAATATTCCTTATTAAAAGAGTGTTTTTTGAAAGTATGTGAATAAATGCTCGAAATTTATTTTTATTCCCCTCAAATTTACGGTATAATGAAGCAGATTACTCGAGAGAAACTGAACAAGGATGATGATAAATGCGAAAAATGAAAACCATGGATGGGAACACAGCCGCAGCATATATTTCCTATGCGTTTACCGAGTTAGCTGCTATCTATCCAATTACACCAAGTTCAACAATGGCAGAATTAGTCGATCAATGGTCGGCAGCAGGAAAGAAAAATATATTTGGTCAACCAGTTAAAGTTGTCGAAATGCAATCAGAAGCCGGCGCTGCTGGCGTGGTTCATGGCTCCTTAAAAACAGGTGCTTTGACGACTACTTATACAGCATCACAAGGATTGTTATTGATGATTCCAAACATGTACAAAATAGCAGGTGAATTATTGCCAAGCGTTTTTCATGTGGCAAGTCGAGCAGTGACAACTAATGCTTTAAATATTTTTGGCGATCATGGGGATGTCATGGCCGCTAGACAAACGGGATTTGCGATGCTATCAGAAAGTAGTGTCCAAGAAGTAATGGACTTAGCTCCAGTCGCACACTTAGCCTCGATTGAAGCAGAAATTCCTTTTATGAATTTTTTTGATGGCTTTCGAACGAGTCATGAAATTCAAAAAATCGAAGTGTTGGAATATGATGAATTAGCGCCATTGATTAATCAAGAAAAATTAGCAAAATTCCGTCAAAGGGCAATGAACCCGAATCATCCAACCGTTAGTGGAACGAATCAAAATCCTGATATCCATTTTCAACAAAGAGAAACGATTAACCAATATTATGATAAACTTCCAGAAATCGTTCAAAAATATATGCAAGAAATTAATCAGTTGAGAAATACTAATTATGATTTGGTTACGTATCATGGTGCAGAAGATGCAGAAGAAATCATTATTTCCATGGGATCTGTTGCACAGACGATTGAACAGACAGTCGAATATTTAAATAAAAATGGTCGTAAGGTTGGCTTTTTGAATATTCATTTATATCGACCATTCCCAGTTAAAAACTTGCTAGAAAAATTACCAAGTACGGTTAAATCAATTGCGGTTCTTGATCGAAGCAAAGAACCAGGAGCTGGTGGAGAACCATTACTATTAGACGTTCAAAGCGTAATGTATGACGCAGAAATACGTCCAACAATTATTGGTGGACGATATGGTTTGGGTTCAAAAGATGTTACGCCTGATCAAATCGTGACCGTCTTTGATGAATTAAAAAAAGAAAAAGCGCAAATGAAAACGCGCTTTACAATCGGAATTGTTGATGATGTTACGTATACTTCACTTGAAAAACGTGAGACACTTGATTTAACGAACCCAACAACTTATCAAGCAAAATTCTGGGGATTTGGCTCAGATGGAACAGTTGGTGCGAATAAATCTGCGATAAAAATCATTGGCGATCATACGAATAAGTATGCACAGGGGTATTTTCATTATGATTCAAAAAAATCAGGTGGCTTGACCGTCTCGCATCTTCGTTTTGGTGAAACGCCGATCCGTTCGACTTATCTAGTTGAACATGCTGATTTCATTGCATGCCATACGCCAGCTTACTTGCATAGTTATGATTTGGTTAAAGGATTGAAACCTGGCGGAACATTCCTATTGAATACAATCTGGAGCGATGAGCAACTTGAAACACATTTACCAACGAAATTAAAAAAATATTTAGCACAAAATGACATCCAGTTTTATACAATCAATGCAATGAAACTTGCACAAGAAGTAGGACTTGGTCGGCGAATCAATACAGCAATGGAAACGGCCTTTTTTAAATTAGCTAATATTATTGAGTTTGAAGAAGTCTTGCCAATTTTAAAAGAAGAAGCGCTGAAAAGTTATGGGCATAAATCAATGACGATCGTTGAAAAAAATACACAAGCCATTGATCGAACAGTCGAGCTTCTTCACAAAGTGGATGTTCCAGAAAGTTGGAAAACGCTTGAAGTACCGCAAAAAGCCGCTTGTAAACAGTCAAGTTATGTAGAAGAAATTCTCGTACCTGTGAACGCACAAGAGGGCAATGAATTGTCGGTGGGAACATTAGTAAGAAATGGAATGACAGCAGGCGAAATGCCTGTTGGGACAGGTGCTGTTGAAAAACGTGGTGTCGCGCTTGAGGTGCCTGAATGGATCAGTGACCGTTGCACGATGTGTAATGAATGTGCCTTTGTTTGCCCGCACGCAGCAATTCGCCCATTTTTGGCAGATGAAGAGGAGATGGAAGAAGCACCAGAAGGGTTCATCGTTCGTGAAATGCGAGGCGCTGATGGCCAGAAATACCGAATCCAAGTTTCTGTGGAAGATTGTACAGGCTGTGGACTATGTGTGGAAGCTTGTCCTGCAAAAGGAAAAGCGTTAGTAATGAAACCTTACGAAGAACAAAAAGAACAAGCAGTGAATTGGGCGTTTGCCATGACATTACGTCAAAAAGAAAACCCGGTTAAAGGAAAAAACACTGTGTTATCAACTCAGTTCAATCAACCATTATTAGAATTCTCAGGTGCTTGTTCTGGTTGCGGTGAAACACCTTATGTGAAATTATTGACTCAAATGTTTGGGGATCGAATGATGATTGCTAACGCAACTGGTTGTTCTTCCATTTGGGGAGGAGCATCACCTGCTTCACCATATACGACAAATGAATGTGGACAAGGCCCAGCTTGGTCAAATTCATTATTAGAAGATAATGCCGAGTTTGGCTATGGGATGTTACTGGCTGCACAAACAAGACGTGAAGCTTTAGCGAAGTCGATGAGTGGAGTGCTACCAAAAGTTTCTTCAGAATTACGTTTATTGATGGAAGATTGGTTGAATCATTTGTTTGATAGTGAAGGCACACAACAACGGGCAGCAAAACTTCAAGCCGCGATAGAAGCAGAACTTGAAGCTGTTCCAGAATTAGCAATGATTTATCGCGAAAAAGATTTATTTGTAAAAAATAGCCAATGGATGATTGGTGGCGATGGTTGGGCATACGATATTGGTTTTGGTGGTATCGATCATGTGATTGCCAGTGGCGCAGATGTCAACATTTTGGTTTTGGACAATGAAGTTTATTCCAACACCGGTGGACAAACATCGAAAGCAACACCAGCTTCAGCGATTGCTAAATTTGCTGCCAGTGGGAAATATGCAGCGAAAAAAGACTTAGGCAAAATGGCGATGACTTATAATCATGTTTACGTTGCGCAAATCGCGTCGGGTGCAAACCAAATGCAAACAATCAAAGCATTTGAAGAAGCCGAAAAATTCCCTGGTCCATCTCTGATTATTGCCTATACACCATGTATCACTCATGGCTTATTTGGTGGGATGAAAGAATCAATCAAGGAAGCAAAAGAAGCTGTATCTTCAGGTTATTGGTCACTGTATCGCTATAATCCGACTTTACTCGAAAAGGGAAAAAATCCAATGACATTGGACTATAAAAAGCCAGATTTTTCAACGATGGCAGAATTTATGCGTAAACAAGTTCGTTTTTCTTCATTAGAAAATACAAATCCGTTAATGGCTAAAGACCTATTTGAAAAAACTGTGCATGATGCAAAAAATCGCTTTTATAGTTATGCGTCGATGTCTGGTGAACTCGAAAAAATCAAAGCGAAGTTAGAACCTGAACCCGCTTCAAATACGCCTGAGAAAGAGCAAAAAGAGAAGCGTGTTAAAAAAGAAAGACCTGTTGATCTTGAAGCACAAGAACGACGAGCAAAACGGCGTGAAGAACGTGCAAAACGTCGTAAAGAACAAGAATAATGAAAAGAAAGACTTGCTAATGACGCCTTGAAGGTGAAAATTTAGTAAGTCTTTTTTTGACGAAAAAAGAAATTGTAACTTTCTTGAAAAAATTGTGATTTTATCTGGAAAAACGAAGCAGAAAACTCTTTAAAGAATAAACATATGATATAATGGGAAAGAAATCTCAAAAGAGAAGAGAGGCTTTTTATGTCATTTCAAATCGGGGAACTTTTTAATTTGAATTATTGGCAGCAAATGCTTTCCGGTGATTTTTTATCGCTAAACTTTTTTGTGAACATACTTGATATTCTGGTTGTCTGGTACTTGGTGTACAAACTGATCCAGCTGCTAAGAGGAACGAAGGCCATTCAATTACTAAAAGGGGTTGCGATTTTTATCGTGATTCGAATTTTAGCAGAAATAATTGGACTTCATACGCTATCCTGGTTGATGAATCAAGTCATTACCTATGGTGTTATCGCAGCAGTTGTCATTTTCCAACCTGAAATTCGTCGCGGGTTGGAGCATCTTGGAAGAAGTTCACTATTTAAGCAAACGAAGAGTGAACAGCAAGAAGATGAAAAAATGATTTTGTCATTCGATAAAGCGATCCAATATATGTCCAAGCGAAAAATTGGTGCATTGGTCACAATCGAACGTCATACAGGATTAGATGAGTATATTGAAACTGGAATTGCGTTAGATGCAGATATTACGGGGGAATTACTGATTAATATCTTCATTCCAAATACGCCACTTCATGATGGGGCCGTTATTGTAAAAGACGGTAAAATTGCAGTGGCCAGCGCATATTTGCCTTTATCTGAAAGTATGTTGATCCCGAAAGAGTTTGGGACTCGTCACCGCGCAGCTGTCGGTATCAGTGAAGTCAGTGATGCGATTACGATCGTTGTCTCTGAAGAAACAGGAGATGTCAGTATCACTTTAGATAACGAATTGATTACTGGTCTATCTCAAGAAGAATATTTAGCAATCTTGCGTCGTGAATTGATTGCAGATGAAAAAACAAAGAACAGAAAAAATGTTCTTCAATCCTTCCTAGATGGCATGACTAAGGGAGGGGGTCGTAAATGATCTCAAAAGAAAAAAGGACCAGTATTTTCTATGGGTTTATTGCTTTAATGTTTAGTATCGTTTTGTATTTCAATGCAAACAATCAATCAACTCAAAGTGTCTTATCTGGTTCTGAATCGTATACACAAACTGTGAGTGATGTGCCAATTCAGTTATCTTATGATTCTGAAAAATATTATATTCATGGATTTGTAAGTACGGCAAAAGTGAAACTTACTAGCGCTAATCGTGTTCAGCTAAATGCGGAATCAAATATTGATACGCGAACGTTCCGTTTAAGTGCAGATTTAACTAAGTTGAGCGAAGGAACCCATGAAGTTTCACTAAGAGTCAGAAATCTTAGTAGTGCAGTGAATGCGAAAGTTGAACCAACCACAATCACGGTGACAATCGAAAAACGGGTGGAAAAAGATTTTGAAGTAACGACAATCTTGCCATCTGAAACGACACCATCTGGTTATCAATTAGACACTGTTTCAGAAACACCAAAAAAAGTGTCGATTACGACAGGTGATAAAACATTAGCGGAAATCAACCAAGTGGTTGCTGAAGTCAATGCGTCGGACGTGACAGATGATGGTATCAATAGTAATGTAGCTGTGCAAGCTTTAAATAGCGCGGGAGAAGCGTTGAGCATCATTGCTGATCCAGTGCATGTAAGAGTACAAGCAGATGCAATCAAACCGACAAAAACGGTTCGTCTTTATGGAACACAGCAAGGTGTTCGTGCAGATGGTGTGAAAAGCTATGACTTTAATTTTTCAAAACTGGAAGCAGAAGTAACGGGAACCAGTGAGTTATTGGAACAACTGGGAGATAGTATCATCGTTCCAATCGACGTGTCAGGGATTACACATCGTTTGACGAGAGAGTATGAGATTCCGGTCAGTGATGGGCTAAGTGTTTCACCGAAAAAAGTGAGTGTCGAAATCACACCGGTGTTAGAAGAGACGACCAACAGAAGTTCATCTTCACGTTCAGAAAGCAGTGCAGATCGTACGTCAACAACACAATCTGGAACGGATACAAGGAGAACGACAACACCATCAACTTCAAATTCGTCTTCAAGTTCAGATACACAAGCTACGAGTACTGAAGAATCGATAAACGAGACAGTTGATTCAACTCAAAACTAATGGATGAAACCGAACAATTGAATGGGAAAATTTCTTAGAAAATGAAGTTAAAGGAGCAAGTTAATCGTTATGGGTAAATATTTTGGAACGGACGGTGTCCGTGGAGAAGCAAATAAAGAGTTAACACCAGAATTAGCATTTAAATTAGGGCGTTATGGAGGCTATGTTTTAAGTCAACATGAAGTTGAAGGAAAACGTCCTCGAGTTTTAGTTGGTCGTGATACTCGTATTTCTGGCCAAATGCTTGAATCTGCATTAGTTGCAGGGTTGTTATCAGTAGGGATCGAAGTCTTTCAATTAGGCGTTATCTCAACACCAGGTGTAGCTTACTTGACTCGTTTACAAAAAGCGAGTGCTGGAGTAATGATTTCTGCATCGCACAATCCTGCACAAGATAATGGAATCAAATTCTTTGGAGCAGATGGATTCAAATTGGTGGATGACCAAGAATTAGAAATCGAAGCATTGCTTGATGCACCAACTGATGAGCTACCAAGACCTTCTGCTGAGGGATTAGGAACTGTCGAAGAATTTCCAGAAGGATTATTGAAGTATTCACAATTTTTAGTTCAAACAATCAATGGTGATTTGTCTGGGCTAACAGTTTGTGTTGATGCGGCGAATGGTGCAACAGCAACTTCTGTCAATCGTTTGTTTGCAGACTTGGAAACCGATTTCTACACGATGGGAACAAAACCAGATGGCTTGAATATCAACGACGGCGTTGGCTCAACACATCCAGAAAAATTAGCTGAGATGGTTGTTGAAAAAGGAGCAGATGTTGGTTTAGCTTTTGATGGCGATGGTGACCGAATCATTGCGGTTGATGAACTAGGAAATATCGTTGATGGTGATAAAATCATGTTTATCTGTGCAAAATACTTAGCAGAAAAAAATCGCTTGAAAAAAGATACAATCGTAACAACGGTTATGAGTAACTTAGGTTTCCACAAAGCGGTTGAAGGAATCGGTTTGAAAGATGTGATTACTCAAGTTGGCGATCGTTACGTAGTGGAAGAAATGCGTAAAAATGATTATAACTTTGGTGGGGAACAATCGGGTCACATGATTTTCCTAGATTTCAATACAACTGGTGATGGAATGTTATCTGGTATTCAATTGTTGAATATCATGAAACAAACAGGCAAAAAATTATCAGAACTTGCTGGTGAAGTAACGATTTATCCACAAAAATTAGTGAATATTCGTGTCAGCGATAAAAATGGAGCAATGGATGTTCCTGCAATCAAAGCAGTTATTGATGAAGCAGAAGCTGAAATGAATGGGGAAGGTCGTATCTTAGTTCGCCCTTCAGGAACAGAACCATTGTTACGTGTCATGGCAGAAGCACCAACGGATGAAAAAGTAAATTATTATGTTGATAAAATTGCTGCAGTCGTAAAAGCGGAAATTGGTATTGACTAATTAAATAAAGAGCTAAAGCGGATTTTTGCTTTGGCTCTTTTTCTTGCTAAACTCCTGCCCAAAAATAAAATTCCATGCGCAAAATGGTCTTTCGGTTTGTACATGTGTATTAAAAAGAAGTAGCCGTGAAAAATTCACGGCTACTTCTTTTTTGAATTGATTGGGGAAGACTAGAATTAGAATATTTTATTCAACGGTTACAGATTTTGCTAAGTTACGTGGCTTGTCAACGTCGAACCCGCGTAACAAAGTCGCATAGTAAGCAAGTAATTGGGTAGGGACAACAGTCGTTAATGGCGTGAAGAACGGATGAACGGTTGGTAAAACCAACTGATCATTTTCTTTTGCTAACGCTTTTGTTGAAATGACTAACGTGTTTGCACCACGGCTTTCAACTTCTTTTAAATTTCCGCGAGTGTGAGCACCAGTGATAGGATCACTAATAATCCCAATTACTGGGGTGCCTTCTTCGATTAAGGCAATCGTTCCGTGTTTTAATTCTCCGGCAGCAAAACCTTCTGCTTGGATGTAGCTGATTTCTTTTAATTTCAAAGCTGCCTCAAGAGAAACGTAATAGTCAGAGCCACGTCCAATATAAAAAGCGTTTCGCGTATCATTCAAGTAGGCAGTAGCTAGCTGTTCTAAATATTCTTTCTGAGTGATGATCGTTTCCATAGCAGTTGCTGCTAAACTTAGTTCATGGGCTACGTCAAAATCCAAAGAAAGCATGTTCTTGTTTTGATCGCCGACAGCTTTTGCTAATAATGTTAAAACAGCGATTTGAGCAGTATAAGCTTTTGTTGAAGCAACAGCAATTTCTGGCCCGGCATGTAATAAAACAGTGAAAGAAGCTTCTCTTGATAACGTAGATCCAGCTACATTCGTAATTGTTAATGAAGGAAGCCCAAGTTGATTGATTTTCACTAATACTTGTCGACTGTCAGCGGTCTCGCCACTTTGACTAAGAAAAATGAAAAATGGTTTTTTAGAAAGCAAAGGCATATGGTAACCAAATTCACTTGCTAAATGGACCTCAACCGGGATTCCTGTCAATGTTTCTAAAGCTTGTTTTCCAGCAAGACCGGCGTGGTAACTGGTACCACAAGCAACGATATAAATGCGGTCACTGTCCGCGAGTGTTGTGACTAATTCTTGATCAAGTGCAATCTGATTCTCAGCTGTTACATAAGTTTGCGCAATTTTACGCATGATGATTGGCTGTTCATCAATTTCTTTGAGCATGTAATAAGGATAGGTTCCTTTTTCGATGTCAGAAGCGTCAACTTGTGCTTCAAAAGACTCACGAGTGATGACATCTCCTTGAAAATTTTGAATGGTTACGTCATCTGCCGTGATGAGAACCATTTCTTGGTCTTCGATTTCAACAAACGTTTTCGTTTGGGCTAGCATTGCCATTGCATCACTGGCAATCACGTTAAAGCCGTTGCCTAACCCAATCAATAGAGGGCTTTTATTTTTGGCAACATAGATGACATCAGGAGTTGTGCGATCCACTAAACCAAACGCATAAGAACCTTTTGTTAGCTGAAGTGTCTTTAAGAAGGCTTCTTTAGTTGACAATCCATTATTAGCAAATACTTCAATTAAATGTGCAATGATTTCTGTATCTGTTTCACCAATCAATGTATGGTCAGCTAAATAAGATTCTTTTAGTTCTTCAAAATTTTCGATCACACCATTGTGAACTAAAACAAAACGACCACTTTGTGATGTATGGGGATGGGCGTTTTTCTCTGAAGGTATTCCATGAGTTGCCCAACGTGTATGACCAATGCCAATTGTTCCAACAACTTCTGGCGTTAAGCGATCCTTTAAATTTTGGATTCGTCCTTGTGACTTAATCAAATAATCAGCAGAGTCATTTGCAACAAAAATACCGGCGGAGTCATAGCCGCGATATTCTAACTTTTCTAATCCGTTTACTAATCCAGGAGTTACATTTTCTAATCCAATCATTCCAACAATTCCGCACATAAAAAAACATCCTACTTTCTTCAATAAATTTGTCTGATGTTTCCAACTGCATGAGTATGTTTTTGTTCGATTCTCACAAATCGTTTTTTTCATACTCTGTAGAGTGCAGCTCCCTAGGGTCACCCGCCGAAACTTTCGATAAACCCTTTCCTCGTCATCTGGTTACCCAGATCTGGCGCTATCCTTAATGGTCTACTATTCTCCTTTTTCAAAAAAGTTTTGGAAACATTTAAAATAATAACTTTTATTGGGCATATTTGTCAATAAAAATCTTTTTTTGTTAAATTGGTATATATCTAAAATGTATTTTTGGAGAAGGAACTGCCAGAATTTTATCGAAAATTGACTATCATCTTTTCCAGTAGTTCGGTACAATGGAAACAATCATAAATGTCTAAATTGTAGGAGGAAAAGATGGAAGCCAAAATAGAAATTCTTACGTTGGGTGAGTTAAAAAAACAACTGATGGCACTAGAAGAGATGCCGGATGTAACAGATGAAACAAAAATTTTCTTGGATACTGGTTGGGACAGTATCCAAGAGCTAGCGCCAGATGCGGTAGCTGTAGCAAAAGCACAAAAGTTTGTTGTTCATGATGAGTTGACGAATGAAGCATTTGCGGGTTACGCATTAGAAGAAAAAGCGGAAAAAATGAATGCAGAAGAAGCAACAGAAACAGTAATCGTAATTAAAAATCTATATTAAACTTGTAAAGTAAGGAGAAAAAGATGAATAAAAAAAGATGGATTGCTGTGGCAATTGCTACAGGGTTGTTAGTGGTATCAATGGTAGCTTCAGGTATGACACGACCTGTAAGTGATGAAATCCAGTTAGATAGTTTTAATCGATTACTATATGGAGAAGATGAGTTGTCAGCAAACGTCCTTGAACCGGGTGATGAATCAGAGCAAATCGTTAAATTAACTGTTGATGGAACGATTCAAGGTGGTGGCTCTTCCGGTATTTTCGCGTCAGAAGGCTACGACCATGCCAGTTTTATGAAACAGTTAAAAGAAATTGAAGAAGATGATACGGTTAAAGGCGTTTTCTTAGAAGTGAATTCTCCAGGAGGAGGCGTTTACGAAAGTGCAGAAATTGCGAAAGAACTAAAGAAAATCCAAACCGAACGCAAAATTCCTTTATATGTTAGCATGACAAGCATGGCCGCAAGTGGTGGGTACTATATTTCAGCTAATGCAGATAAAATTTATGCGACAGAAGAAACAATTACTGGATCAATCGGTGTAATCATGTCTGGTTTAAACTATTCAGGTTTATTAGAAAAACTTGGTGTAGAAGACACGACAGTCAAAAGTGGTGCGCTAAAAGATATGGGATCAAGCACTCGTCCGGAAACAGCAGAGGATCAAGCTGTCTTACAAGCTTACATTGATAGTGCTTATGGTCGATTTGTTTCGGTAGTCAGCGAAGGACGCGACATGCCAGAAGCAGAAGTGAAAAAAATCGCTGATGGTCGAATTTATGACGGCGTGCAAGCGAAGGAAAATGGTCTGGTTGACGAATTAGCATTTCCAGATGAAGCACTAGCAGCAATGAGAAAAGACCAGAAACTAGAAAATGCACAGTTGATCGAATATAGCACTTCTGGCACTGGGTTTGCGAATACTTGGTTTGGCTCGAAGTTTGCAGAATTCCAAGGAATCAAGGCTTCTGAAACAAGCCAAATTTTATCCGTTTTAGAAAACCTTGGTACGGCAGAATCTCCTAAAGCGATGTATTACTACGGAGGTGAATAAGATGGCAGAAACTCCGGAAAAACAACCGACAAATGAACAACCAGCTACAGCAAATGAATCAAAAATAAATCCACAACCAGCTGTTGGACCAGATAAAGGATTTTCTCAAAAGGTACTGAACTCTTTTCGTAAAGAAGAATTGACAGAAGAACAAATCAAAGAAAAACAAGCTGAATGGCAACAATATACAGAGACTCCTACAGAGAAGAAAGAACTGAATGACTTTCCAACGTATTTTTACGCTGGATTTTGGATTCGTTTCTTTGCCTTTTTAATTGATTTGCTCTGTATTGGTGCAATCACACGCTTAACTCTTGGAGTGGCAAGTAATTTCGGGTGGTTGTCAATCAATGATTCCTACCTAAGTGTGTATGGCTTGTTAGGATTAGTCATTTATTTAAGCTACTTTGTTTTATTGACAAAATTAAATCATGGTCAGACCTTAGGAAAAATGATTTTCGGCATTCGGGTCATCAGCTTTGATGAAAGGAAATTGAGTTGGTCAACTGTTCTCGTACGTGAAGCGGCTTGCCGATTTATTTTGAAGTTTCCTTTATTGTTTATTGGCTATATTCCAACAATATTTAGTCAGAAAAAACAGCATTTGGGTGACTACTTCTCAAATACCAGTGTTGTAACAGTTAATTTGATCAAAGCGTTTAATCAAGAAATAAATGCTTAATTTCTAAAATTTGTTATTTTGATTGAAAATCGTACGAACGAAGCGAGGCTGGAACAACAAGATGTTCCAGCCTCTTTTTTTGATTAGTGGCTATGATTAAACGGTGAGATAAAAGCAATATTTTTGAAAATTTAAGCAAAAGCCGTCAAAAAAGCAAAAAAATTTTTTTCAAAAATTCTTTCTTTCATGACGATTATGATTTTGATTGTCACGC
Source organism: Enterococcus thailandicus (assembly GCF_001886265.1). Taxonomy (GTDB): domain Bacteria; phylum Bacillota; class Bacilli; order Lactobacillales; family Enterococcaceae; genus Enterococcus_B; species Enterococcus_B thailandicus. The sequence goes on along the minus strand of NZ_JXLE01000003.1, from coordinate 110,067 downwards.
TTTTTTTGTTTTGTTAAAATGGAAAAGGGTTAGGAGGAGTGACATGGTTGGACCAGTTGATTTTCCAGAAAAATATGAGAATTTAATGCGTGTCGCTCAACAAGCGCTTGCGCAACAGAATTTGGGAAAAGCAAAAGAATTATTTACCCGTGCGTATGAATTAAAGCAAACGTTTGAAGCAAACAGCTTACTCGTTTATTGTTTGTATGAGCTTGATGAAAAACAAGAAGCTTTGAGTCAAGCAGTGATCCATGAAACAGAATATCTGAAACAAGAAGAATTTGCCACTTTCTATTTTGACTTACTCATTGGTGCAAAAGATTGGCTATATGCACGTAAACTAATTGCAGCGACTAACTTTTCAGAGCACTTTGAGCATGCAATGATTGAAAAAATCCAGCAAGCAGAAAATTTTTCAGGACAATTAGCGAGGCAAAAAATACGTCAGACGCATCAAAAATTAGCCAATATCGCTGAACTGTCGCCAACGCAACAATTAACATTGATTAGTGAACTTGAGCAGTTACCCTATCATGAATTTATTCAAGCAACGAAAAAAATATTGATTCGTACAGATATCCATTTATTTGTGCGTGCAAAACTTTTAGAGCTTCTCGTACAAGTTGGAGAAAGCAAACCAGTAGCTTTTTTAACAATCGATGAGCAACTGATTGAAGTCGTGCCACAAGGGTTACCAAAACCAGCCGAGCAAAAAAGTTATCGCTGTTTAAGTAAGTTAGCACAAGCTTATGAAAATCAAGACGCATTGTTGAGTGCGGGATTAAAGGAAGAATTCATGATGCAGGCGGCAATCACGTACCCAATCTTTGACACTTATATTGGCGAAGCTACGCAATGGTTTGAGGAAACGATTAAAGTGTATCAAGGAACGACAGAAATGGGTTTCACTGAAGTGGAAGAAGAAAAGTTTTTAGCCAAACGAGAAAAAATCTTGTATTTGATGCAACAATTTCTTTGAACAGGAATGAAAAATCGTCAAAAAAAAGAAAAAAAACTAGTAAAAATCAGGGATTCAGACTATTCAATATGTTTACAATTTTAAAGCGTTAGTGTACTATTTAATGGTATGCATGAAACGCTTTTGATGTATAAAATGAATTTCAAAACTCGGAGGGAAATAAATGACTGCAACATTTGAAAAAAAAGGCACAAATGATGGTGTTTTAACATTTACGATTGCGCAACCAGAAATCCAAAAAGGACTAACAGCTGCGTTTAATAAAGTTAAAGGAAACTTAAACGTACCTGGTTTCCGTAAAGGGAAAGTTTCTCGTCAAGTCTTCAACCGTATGTACGGAGAAGAAGCTTTGTATGAAGATGCCTTGAACGCTGTATTACCAGAAGCTTATGAAGCTGCTGTAAAAGAAGCTGGAATTGATCCAGTATCTCAACCAAAAATCGACGTTGAAAGCATGGAAAAAGGCCAAGACTGGACAATCACTGCTGAAGTAACTGTGAAACCAGAAGTTAAATTAGGTCAATACAAAGATTTAGTTGTTGAAAAACAAGACCGTGAAGTAACGGATGCTGATGTTGATGCACGTCTTAAACAAGAACAAGATGCACAAGCAGAATTAGTTATCCAAGAAGATGAAGCTGCAAAAGACGGCGACACTGTCGTAATCGATTTCGAAGGATTCGTTGGTGACGAAGCATTTGAAGGTGGAAAAGGTGAAAACTACTCACTTGAATTAGGTTCTGGTTCATTTATCCCAGGATTCGAAGAACAATTAGTAGGTCATAAATCAGGCGACAGCTTAGATGTAAACGTGACTTTCCCTGCTGAATACCAAGCAGAAGACTTAGCTGGTAAAGATGCAACATTCAAAGTAACTGTTCACGAAGTAAAATCAAAAGAAGTTCCTGAACTAGACGATGAATTTGCAAAAGATGTTGATGATGAAGTGTCAACATTAGCAGAATTAAAAGAAAAAATTCGTAAAGAATTAACAGAAGCAAAAGAAAAAGCTGCTGAAGACGCAAAAGACGAAGCTGCTATTCGTTTAGCTGTTGATAACGCTGAAATCGTTGAATTACCACACGTAATGGTTCACGACGAAGTTCACCGTTCAATGGATGAATTCTTAAACAACATGCAACGTCAAGGAATCTCTCCTGAAATGTACTACCAATTGACTGGTTCTACAGAAGAAGACTTGCATAAACAATTTGAAGGCGAAGCTGACTTGCGTACAAGAACAAACCTTGTGATCGAAGCAATCGCTGCTGCTGAAAACTTAGATGCAACAGAAGAAGAAATCACTGCAGAAATCAACGAATTGGCTGAATCTTACAATATGCCAATCGAACAAATCAAACGCGTGTTGACTGAAGATATGTTAAGTCATGATGTAACAATGAAAAAAGCAATTGATTTGATTACTGGAACTGCAACAGAAGCTAAGTAATAACTAAAGATGAAACAGATTTGATCCATCGGTCAAAAATGTGAAAATTTACTGGAAAGGCTGGGACTTGATTTAGTTTTTTAAATTATGTCCCAGCTTTCCTTTTTTTAATAAAAGCTACAAAAAAGGCTGATTTTCAGTGCTTTTGCTTTTTTTTGTTTTATGTTATGATAATTGAAGACTGCAAAGTCGCTGATAGTTTCTTGCATTTTTTGCAAGCTAAGGGGTGAAGACCATGTATGATAATCCAAGTGGTAATGAGACCGTGCGTTGTTCTTTTTGCGGCAAGACCCAAGAAGAAGTAAAAAAAATCGTAGCAGGTCCTGGGGTCTACATCTGTAATGAATGTATCGACCTATGTAAAGAAATAATTGACGAAGAATTTTATGAAGAAGCAGTACGTGAATTCACTGAAGTACCTAAACCTCAAGAAATTCTTGATGTCTTAAATGATTATGTGATTGGGCAAGATCGCGCAAAACGATCATTAGCAGTTGCGGTTTATAATCACTATAAACGTGTCAATCAACAAGCAAGCGATACTTCAGAAGATGTAGAACTACAGAAAAGTAATATTTGCTTAATTGGTCCGACGGGTTCTGGTAAAACGTTCCTTGCACAAACATTAGCTAAAACATTGAATGTGCCATTTGCTATCGCAGATGCAACCAGTTTAACAGAAGCTGGTTATGTTGGAGAAGATGTTGAAAACATTTTATTAAAACTATTACAATCGGCTGATTACAATGTTGAACGTGCTGAAAAGGGAATCATTTACATCGATGAAATTGATAAAATTGCGCGTAAAAGCGAGAATGTTTCGATTACTCGTGATGTATCTGGTGAAGGCGTACAACAAGCCTTGTTGAAAATTTTGGAAGGGACAGTTGCGAGTGTGCCACCTCAAGGAGGACGTAAACATCCGCATCAAGAATTTATCCAAATCGACACGACGAATGTCTTATTTATCGTCGGCGGTGCGTTTGATGGAATCGAAACGATTGTAAAAAACCGAATGGGCGAAAAAACAATTGGTTTTGGTACTAATAATCAAAAAATCTCTGATGAAGAAAGTGTGATGCAACACATCATTCCAGAAGATTTATTGAAATTTGGATTGATTCCAGAATTTATTGGCCGTTTACCTGTAATGGCAGCGTTAGAAAAATTAACAACGTCTGATTTAGTTCGTATTTTGACAGAACCTAAGAATGCGTTAGTTAAACAATACCAAAAACTTCTTTCTTTAGATGATACTGAACTAGAATTCGAACCAGAAGCACTACAAGCAATTGCTAACAAAGCAATTGAACGTAATACTGGTGCTCGTGGCTTGCGTTCAATCATTGAGGAAATCATGATGGATGTAATGTTTGACATTCCTTCAGACGAAAACATCGAGAAAGTGATTATCACCAAAGAAGCAGCTGAATTGACGGGCAAACCGACAATTATTTATAAAGATACAGAGAAAAAAGCTGGATAATGCGAAAGAGGTTGGGACATAACTTTCAAGCTATGTCTCAGCCTTTTTTTAAAGGAGAGAAATTATGAAAGTTCATCAAGCTGATATCGTAATCAGCGCGGTTGCTCCGAAACAATATCCTGAAACGCAATTACCAGAAATTGCGCTAGCAGGACGATCAAATGTTGGAAAATCTTCATTTATCAACACACTGATTGATCGAAAAAACTTAGCTAGAACTTCAGGTAAGCCGGGGAAGACCCAAACGTTAAATTTTTATTTGATTGAAAATGCGTTACACTTTGTTGATGTACCTGGATATGGTTATGCGAAAGTTTCGAAAACGGAACGTGCGAAATGGGGAAAAATGATTGAGACCTATTTAACGACACGTGAACAATTGCGAGCAGTTGTGTCCTTAGTCGATGTTCGACATAAACCATCACAAGAAGATATTCAAATGTATCAATTTCTAAAGTATTATGATATTCCTGTAATTGTAGTGGCAACTAAAGCCGATAAAATTCCAAGAGGAAAGTGGAACAAGCATGAGAGCGAAATCAAAAAGGCGCTGGATTTTGATCATAATGATCAATTTATTTTGTTCTCTTCCGTAACGAAAAAAGGAAAAGATGAAGCTTGGAAAGCAATTGAAGATGCAATTGACTATCAAGCATAAAAAAGAAAAAACCTGTGACATCAGTGGATTAGTCAGGTTACTTCGTGTCATAATTGCACCAAAAATAATTGATAAAAAGATAAGCCGACGATTGCAAAGCAACTGCAATCGTCTTTTTTTAAATTGAATTTAGCAAAAAAGGCATTTGGGAATTTAATTTTCTCCCAGATGCCTTTTTGATAGAGTTTATTTTTAGTATTAGAGAGTGAACTTAACGAAACAGTTCGGCTACTGCATTTGCTACTTTTGTTTCTTCGGAAAGGTAAGGAATAGTGATATGATCTTGACCTGCATTCATCTTGTTGTATTCAATGGAGGTTTCGATTGCATGCTCGTTTCTTGCCCAGCTACGGCGTGCAACTCCGCCCATTGTGTCCCAAGAAATCGCAGATTTGATGATTTCATCTGTTTCTTTTGACCCATCTAAAACTAAACCAAATCCGCCATTAATTGATTTTCCAATACCTACACCGCCGCCGTTATGCAAAGCAATCAGCGTCATACCTCGTGCTGCATTCCCAGCAAAACATTGAGTTGCCATATCTGCACAAACATTACTGCCGTCCTTGATATTTGAAGTTTCTCTAAATGGAGAGTCTGTTCCCGACACATCATGGTGGTCCCGACCAAGCATTACTGGGCCTATTTTTCCCTCTCGTACCATTTCGTTAAATTTTAAAGCGATATTTACTCGTCCCATACAATCTTGATAGAGAATTCGCGCTTGTGTGCCTACTACTAATTGATTTTCTTCTGCATCACGAATCCAGTTGTAGTTATCACGATCTTGGTAGCGACGATTTGGGTCAATAACTTCCATTGCTGCCTGATCTGTAGCAACCAAGTCTTCATGGTTTCCGCTTAAACATACCCAACGGAAAGGACCATAACCATAGTCAAAGAGCATAGGACCCATGATATCCTCCACGTAAGACGGCCAAATAAATCCGTCTTTATCATCGATTCCATTTTTTGAGATTTCTTTAATGCCAGAGTCGTAAATAGCTTTCATAAAGGAATTTCCATAGTCAAAGAAATAGGTTCCTTTTGCTACTAAAGATTTGATTACATTATAATGACGGGCAAGTGTTTCATCGACAAGCTGATGGAATCGTGCTTTATCTGAACCTAATAATTCTGTTCGTTCTTCAAATGAAATTCCGGCAGGGCAATAGCCACCTTCATACACGTTATGACAAGAAGTCTGATCTGATAATAAATGGATAGTAATATTTTCTTTATCAATGTATTCAAGTAAATCAACAATATTTCCATGATAAGCAATAGAGGTTTTCTCTTTTTTGTCCAGGTATTCTTTTGCAATACGCATCGCTTGTTCTGGTGTCTCAGCTAAATTACTGATCCAACCTTGTTCTAAGCGTGTGTCGATTCGAGACCGATCTACTTCAGCAATAATGGCAACAGCATTGGCAATTTCTCCGGCTTTTCCTTGTGCGCCACTCATGCCACCCAATCCAGAAGAAATAAATAATTTTCCAGCTAAATCTCCATTATCTGGAATGCCTAATTTTAATCGACCAGCATTCAAAAGTGTATTAAAGGTTCCATGAACAATCCCTTGAGGTCCAATGTACATCCAACCGCCAGCAGTCATTTGTCCGTAATTTGTCACACCCATTTCTTCAGCAATTTCCCAATCATCGATGTTATCATATTCTCCAACCAAAAGACCGTTGGTAATGATTACACGAGGTGCATCTTTTTTTGATTTGAATAATCCAAGAGGATGTCCTGATTCTAAGACTAGCGTTTGTTCATCTGTCAGAACTTCTAAGTATTTTTTGATTAGCTGATACTGCATCCAGTTTGAACATACTTGGCCTGTTTCACCATAAGTAACTAATTCATAAGGATAGAGTGCAACTTCAAAATCAAGGTTGTTATCAATCATTACTTGCATTGCTTTTGCTGCAATGCAGTTTCCTTTGTACTCTTCAATTGGTTTTCCATAGATTCTTTCTTTTGGATACCACCGATAACCATAGATTCTTCCACGAGTTCGTAATTCTTCTAGAAACTCAGGAATCACAATATCATGATATTTAGGATGAACATAACGTAATGCATTTTTTAAAGCAAGAATCGTCTGATCTTTACTTAAGCGAAAACCACGATCTGGCGCACGACGAATTCCTTCCTGAAAGACTGTTTTTTCTGGTAAGACATCATCTAACTTGATGGTCATTGATGCTTCAACTTCTGTTAACTCTACCATTTATTTTTCCTCCCTAACAAAATACTTGAAATTTAGAGAAACTGTGATTTGATGACTGCATCTTTAGTATAAATAAGAAAGTCAATAAACAGTCTATCTCTTTACTTAATTTCTATTATATAATATAGTTAAGCGCTTTCAATATTTTGACATAAATTTGACAGTATTTAATAAAATATAAGGTGCAAGAAAAAAAGGAGTGAATAGAAATGAAAGCAGATAAACTTCTAATTAATTTTAGCCAAATTTTTTGTCCGATTGATAAAGGTCATCCTTTACGAGGAGCAGAAATGAGTGAGGCAACGATTATTGAAGACGGATATATAGCGATTAAGGACGGGAAAATACTCGAAGTGAAAGCAGGAAGTCCTCGTGAAGAATTAATGGGAAAAGAGACCGAAGTCATTGACTGCTATAAGAAACTAGCTACGCCAGGGCTAATTGATTGTCACACTCACTTAGTTTATGGTGGAAGTAGAGAAAACGAATTTTCAAAAAAACTAAATGGTGTCCCTTACCTTGACATACTTGCAGCAGGTGGGGGGATTCTTAGCACAGTAAATTCAACGCGAGCAGCTTCATTCGATGAATTATATCAAAAGTCTACTCGTTTATTAGATGAAATGATTATTCATGGGGTCACGACGGTAGAAGCAAAGAGTGGATATGGGTTAGATTGGGAAACTGAAAAACGTCAATTAAACGTGGTAAAAGAATTAGAAACTGACCATGATATTGACCTGGTTTCAACCTTTATGGGTGCACACGCTATTCCACCTGAGTTTAAAGGGCAAGCAGATGAATTCATCGATTTACTGATCGAAGAAATGTTACCGAAAGTCAAAGAAGAATCACTGGCTGAGTTTTGTGATATCTTTTGCGAAAAAAATGTGTTTACAGCGGAACAATCTTATCGTTTACTTAGTGCTGCCAAGAAGATGGGCTTTAAGCTAAGAATACATGCTGATGAGATTGCATCAATTGGAGGTTCTAAAGTAGCTGCAGATTTGCATACGGTAAGCGCAGAACATTTAATGGTCATTACAGATGAAGACATCGATCGTTTGAGCGAAGCACAGGTAATTGGAAATCTGTTACCTGGAACGACCTTTAGCCTGATGGAGGATACTTATGCGCCCGCTAAAAAGATGATTGAACGCGGCATGGCAATTACATTAACAACTGATAGTAATCCAGGAAGCTGTCCAACCGCAAACTTACAATTCATTATGCAATTAGGCTGTTTTCAGTTAAAACTAACACCGATTCAAGTATTCAATGCTGTCACGATTAATGCGGCATACTCCGTTTGCAGAAATGAAAAAATTGGTAGCTTTGATACAGGAAAACAGGCAGATATCGCGGTGTTTGATGCGCCAAACATTGATTTTCCAATGTACTTCTTTGCAACTAATCTGGTTAGTCAAGTATATAAAAATGGGGAGTTAGTGGTCAACGAACGCCAAAGAGTCTGATTAATTTCATACTAAGCTGATTTGTATACGAAAGGAGGCACCTGTAATCTTAGGTGAAATTCCTTTCGTGTTTTATGTAATCTCTTTATTTGAACGAGAAAGTAAAATAATAGCAAAAAATCAATGTACATTTTTTGTCTATGTTTTTGAGAACGAGTCATAGAATAAAAGAGAGAAGGTGAATACATGGGGAAGCGATTACGTTGTGAATTATTTGGTAATCCTAAAATTTATTTAAATGATGAACCCGTCTTTTTTGCATTTTCAAAAATCAACGCACTTATTTATTATTTAGCCCTTAATGGTTCAGTTAGTAGGGATGAAATTGCGGGAGTTTTGTGGTCTAATAAATCAGAAAAAAGTGCAAAAAAAAATCTTCGAAACACAATCTATCAGGCGAACAAAGAATTAGAAGAGGAGTTTATTGTTTCTCCAAATAAAGCAATTCTGCAATTGAATGATGCTTTGGTACAACCAAGTGATGTCGATCGTTTTTTACAAGATCCAGTAAATCACTTAGATGAATATCATGATGAGTTTTTAAAAGGTTTTTTCTTAAAAGATTCAGATGAATTTGATTTATGGGTGACAAAAATGCGCAATTATTTTGAACAAAAATTCATTCAAAGTTGCTATCAAAAAGTCGCCACAGATATTGAAAATAACCAGTTGATCGATGTAGAAAAAAACATTCGACGATTAATTGCAATTGATGAGTATGATGAGCGAAATTATCAAATGTTGATGAAATTTTATCAGGATAGTCACAGAAATGGAAAAGTTATTGAGACTTATTATGACCTTTCCAGTATATTGGATGAAGAATTAGGAATTAAACCAAGTGAAGAAACACGAGCAATCTATGAAAAAACGTTAGCCATTGTTAAAAGAAAAAAAGAACAGAAAAAAGTCAAAAATTACCGTTTTTTTGGTAGGACAGCGGAAGTGGAAGTGCTGGAAGCAAATCTTGACTGTTTTTTTCATAAGCAGCCATTTCAATCAATCATTGTTCAAGGAGATGATGGTATTGGAAAGACGGCTTTGTGTCAGCTTGTTTTGAGCAATACGGCACCAAAAATCTTGATTAAGGTGACTTGTTATCAAGCAGAACAGAGTTTTACATTAAGAGTGTGGCGGGAGATTATCAATCAGATTGATCAAATTGTACTAGATGAAAAAATAGTAAAAGAAGAAACCTGGCGTGCTATGTGCTATCGATTTTTTCCTAGTTTTATCGACAACCAGAGTGCAAAATTTGAAGAATCAGTAGATGATTCAGATATTAATTACCTCTCTCAGTTTTTGCTTGTTATCCTTAAAAAAATTGCCAAGCTTCATTCTGTGGTCTTTTTAATAGAAAATTTACAGTGGATAGACGAGCGAAGTCTACAACTATTAACAAGTGTGTTACTACACAATGAAGATTGTATGTTTCTTCTAACCTTGCGGACAGATCATCACAAACGAATTACTGATTTTATCAATGCTGTTAGTCATTATGATAAACTCACACAAATTTTATTAGAGCCTTTCCCTAGAGAAGTAGTCAAAGCCTTTGTTGAAAAGCAAATACCAGATCAAAAATTTAGTTATGATTTTTATGACAGGCTCTATAACGAATCAGAAGGAAATCCACTTTTTTTAATGGAATACGTTCGACAGCTTAGAATAGGGACAAAAATTTCGTATATTACGCCAAAAATTCAAGAAGAACTTGAATTTTCACTGACACAGCTCTCAACATTTGATGAAGAGGTGTTAGAAATTGTTTCCTATTTTCGAGAGTTAGCGGAGCTATCGATGCTAGCGACTATTTTACGAACCAATCATGAGCAACTTGCGCAGGCGATTGAAAATTTACAACAGCGAAATTTATTGATTGAACGAGTATTTTCTGGAAAAATCAGTGTTTGTTTCAAGCAAAAAAAATTACAAGAATATATTTACTCAAAACAATCAACAACAAAGCTTCGTGTCATTCACGAACAAATTGCTTCCTTATTTGAACAACAATGGAAGTTGACAAATGACAACGAGCTATTAGCATTGATTGCGTATCATTATAAGTATGCCAATCAAGAATTGAAATCTCTTGATTATGAATTATCGAAATTGGAGTTGTCTTTGAAGTTTCAACATGAACTTTTTCCTATCTATAATGAACGAAGCGAAATAGCGATTGAACTTCAGCCAATTGAATGGCAAAAAGAATTTGAAAAATTTGAGCAAATTGGAGAGCAACTTAAAAAGAATGAAGAGTTATATGGTGAACAAGAGGACTATCAACTATTGTTAATGAAATATTTATATCTTGAGGGACGTTACTTTATTAATCGTGGGAATTATATTCGGGGAATAGAAAACATCCAGCGGGTGATTGTAAAAGCAAGGGAATATCACAATGATTGCTATCTGGTGAAAGCTTATCGACAAATGATCTATTATTTTATCCAGACAGATAATGCAAGTGAGATGGCACAATATATAGAATTAGCGATGTCTATTTCCATCAGGACAAATGACCATGAATCAATCGGGATTTTATTGCGTTTAAAAGGCTTATATAACTTAATGGTGGGTGAACTAGAAGTGGCTGAACGATTGTTTCATGAATCCATTACAATTTTTACTATTTCTGATGAAGTCAGAGAAAAATATGCGAGCAATATCGCTGCGTCCTATGATTATCTAGCAGAAATTGAACGTTTGCGGAAAAATTACCAGCAGGCTATTTCTTATCAGAAAAAAGCCATTGTTTTGTGTGAGGAAACAAACCTAGTTACCAGTTTGGTCATTTTTTATGTAGATATGGGTATTTCAGCTTTTGCTGCACAAGACTATAAAGAGGCCAGACTCTATTTGCAACGATCAAATGAAATGTATGTCAATCTGACTTCTCCTTGGAAAAGGACACAACTCAGTGTCTATCTTGCACTAATTGATTTGTTAGAAGGTGAGTATCATGCAGTTTTTGAAGCTCTCCTACGATTTAATGAAATTCAAACACAAATGACGAATCCGAGAGACTTGGGCATTTTATATTTTTATCAAGCAATCGTCAAGCATTTGTTAAATACACAGGTGATGGTGGAGCCGAATCTAAGTAAGTTACTTGAGAGCGAAGAAACGTATTATTACGAAAAAGCAGTCGAAAACCTTAGTCCTTATCGAGATCAATATGAGTTACATTATTTACGAGAAGTTGTTTTTGATAAGATATCGTCCTAATCAAAAATGAAGAGGGCAGCACTTCCTATACGAATGCTAAGTTAAGCCCAAACAAAAAAGAGCCGAGGAACGCAGAGGTACTCCTTGGCTTTTTTCTTTATTCAATGTCATTTTTAGCATGGAACTATCATCTTTTTTAACAGGAGAAGTGCTTCTTTTGGATATTTTTGAGAAAGTAGTCCAAGTGCGGAAAATAAATAATGTGTATCAATAAAAAAATTAGGTGATCTTGGCTTTAAATGAACCGTATCAGAGATACAAGCGTGCTTTAAAATCTGCTTAGGTTGTGGATGATGGACTAGAACGCCACCAGTTCCGATGACATTTGGGAAATTTCGTAAGTCCTTTCCGTTTTGATAGAAAATAGTTCTGTTAGGTGTTTGACTGGCACGCAGAGTACCAACATGTCGATTCACTGAAAGAGCAACAGCATTGGATGCCAATAGTACATCCAGTTGTTGCTCTTGCTTTGTATCAGGAAGATAAGTTGGTTGGACGATTCTTTTTTGAATACTTCTGTATAGTGCTTGTTTATCTCCGCAAAATAATCGTTGGAAGTCTTCAAAGCCAACTGCTTCAATCAGACTTTCTGAAGAATAACGCATACCTAGATCGCCTTCAACAGTTCTTTTTGAGTAAGGTTCTTCTAAACCTTCAAAAAATGTTTGATCATCTGTAATTGCTGGATTTCCCACACTAAATACATCTGTAGTTGCTCCACCAACGTCGACTACTAAAGTGTGGCCAATTCCTTCTATAGTTGGAAGACCGTCAGCTAATAACTGGATAGCCAGTAAAACAGATGTAGGTGTTGGAATAATGGGCAACAGACTTTTTTTTGCAACTAAATCAATACCGTTTGTGTGAATGATTTTTTTTAAGAAAATCTCTCTTGCAATTTTTCTTACAGGCTCTGCCTGTAGTACATTTGCTTTAGGCATAACATTTTTTGTGTAGTAAATGGTTAGATGCGTATTAGTTAAAAGCGAACGAATTTCAGAAATTGCTGCTTCATTTCCTGCAACTAAAATGGTTCCTGAAGATAAATAGCGATGGAGCATTTTGGCATTATGACAGATGATTTGTTGATTTCCTCCATTTGTTCCTCCTGACAAAAGGATGATGTCCGCATTTAGCTGATTCATCTCTTCTACTTGCTCTTTTGTCAGTCTATAATGATAGGTTTTGACTACTCTTGTTCCAGCGCCAAGTGCTGCACGTTTTGCTGCCTCTGCTGTGAGACTTTCAGTTAAACCAATAGCAATCATCCGAAAACCACCCCACGCAGAGGAGCAAATAAAGACATCATCAAACATTGGCAAACCAAGTTGATGCAACAAACTAGTTTCACCTGTTTGATAACATGTCATAATCCCTTGCTCATGAGAGGTAGGTAGGCTAAGATGAGCAACTACCTGTATGGTTGTTACGTTTATTGCAGTAAACTTTGTATAAGTACTTCCGAAATCCACGAGTAAAATGAACTTATTCATCTTTTGAACCTCCTATTTAGAAAAATATTTAATGAGAAAAAATTAATTTATGTTTTACTTTCCTCATTTTAGAATCAATTAAACGTCAAAAGTATCAGAAATGGTTCTAAAATCTATGTACTGATTAAATTTTATATCGATCTAAAAAAGAAGAAGATTTTCTGTTTGTTTCTTCCTATTTATTTAATTAAGATGATTTTCATTCGTTTTAACAGTTACTTTCTATCCTTACAAAAAAAGACTGTCTATGTTATCAAAATTATCTAGAGAATGAATAGTTTTTCAGTTGGGCGTCAGTTACTTTTTAATCACTAATAATACTCTGAGTGTAAAAAAAAGTAGTCAAAAAAATGTCAAATGATTTGCCTCAAAAAAATAAGTGAATCTTTTGAAGCGGAAACAGCTTGGATGAAATGGTCGTTGAATGATGAGAAAAGACTGATATCACGCTATTTATACGTGTTGACCAACCCATATAAGCATGATAAGGTAAATTCGTAAATGAAAGCGTTAACAAAAAATGAATCTTGTTAACGTAGCAATCTTGATTTTTTAGAACAAGAACTGTGATGAGAAACTGCGTGTTTTTATTTTGTGCGGGAGTGATGACCTGCGCAAACGGAAGTCTATACTTTGGTAATTAAAAGAAAGTTAAAAGACGAAAGTGAAAAAAGAAAGGATGTTTTAAATGGCAAAATTAATTGAGTGTATCCCAAATTTTAGTGAAGGTCGCGACGAAAAAGTAATTGAAGGCTTAGTGAATACTGCAAAAAGTGTCAACGGTGTTACTCTTTTGGACTATTCATCGGACGCAAGTCATAATCGCAGTGTGTTTACCCTAGTTGGTGATGAAGAAGGGATTCAAGAAGTTGCCTTTCAATTAGTTAAGTATGCGAGTCAAAACATTGACATGACCAAACATCATGGTGAGCATCCTCGTATGGGTGCAACGGATGTTGTTCCTTTTGTCCCAATTAAAGATGTGACAACTGAAGAATGTGTTGAGATTTCAAAAAAAGTAGCTAAAAGAATTAATGATGAGTTGAACATTCCAATCTTCTTGTATGAAGAATCGGCAAGTACACCTACTCGTACAAACTTAGCAAAAGTAAGAAAAGGACAATTCGAAGGAATGACCGAGAAATTATTAGAAGAAGAGTGGGCACCTGACTTTGGTGAACGAAAACCACATCCAACTGCTGGAGTTACTGCTGTAGGGGCACGCATGCCGCTAGTTGCATTTAATGTAAATCTTGATACCGATAACATTGCTATCGCAAATAAAATTGCAAAGATTGTTCGTGGATCTGGCGGGGGATTTAAATATTGTAAGGGAATTGGTGTGATGTTGGAAGACCGAAATATTGCGCAAGTTTCCATGAATATGGTGAATTATGAAGGTACGCCATTATATCGAGCATTTGAAACGATTCGCTTTGAAGCAAAAAGATATGGCGTCAATATTATTGGCAGTGAAGTTATTGGGTTGACTCCTGCAAAAGCACTCATTGATTGCGCAGAATACTATTTGCAAATTGAAGAATTTGATTATAAAAAACAAGTATTGGAAAATCATCTACTAAACTAGGAGGACTGAGCATGAAATTAATTGATCAAAAAGTAAAAGAATTTGTAACGGTCTTAGGATCTGATGCACCAGCTCCTGGAGGTGGATCAGCATCAGCGCTTGCAGGTGCAATGGGTATTTCACTAACAAAAATGGTGACAGAATTAACCATTGGAAAAAAGAAATATGCAGAATTTGCAGAAGAAATGAGTGCAGCGCAACAAGAAGCGGCTCGTTTACAATCTGCGTTCGTACGCGCCATTGATGAAGATACAGAGGCATTTAATAAAGTGTCGGCAGTATTTACGATGCCAAAAGACACAGAAGAAGAAAAAGAACTACGCAAACAAACGATGCAACGTGCTTTAGAAGGTGCAACACAAACGCCTTTCAAAATGATGGAAATTGCGGTGGAAGCATTAAAAGTCACCAGAGAATTGATTGGAAAATCCAATACAAACGCAGCAAGTGACTTAGGTGTAGCAGCATTAAATTTGAAATCTGCATTGCAAGGGGCTTGGTTAAACGTCTTAATCAATCTTTCAGGAGTAAAAGACGAAGCATTTGTTACTCGATACAAAGAAAAAGGAAATGCATTGTTAAGTGAAGGAATGAGTCTGGCAGATGAAATCTATACTGCCATCGAAAAAATTGTCTAGCTAGGAAGGAAGAGAAAAATGACAAACTTATCAGATATCGAAATTGCAAATCAAGTTGAGATGAATCCAATTACGGACATTGCTGAAAAACTTGGAATTCCTAAAGAAAGCCTCGCATTGTATGGCGATTACAAAGCAAAAATCAATGTTAGCAAGCTAGAAAATTTAGAC
Source organism: Enterococcus thailandicus (assembly GCF_001886265.1). Lineage (GTDB taxonomy): Bacteria > Bacillota > Bacilli > Lactobacillales > Enterococcaceae > Enterococcus_B > Enterococcus_B thailandicus. Next base: position 94,665 of record NZ_JXLE01000003.1, on the reverse strand, counting down.
AAAGCGAAACGAGGGAAACTAATTCTTGTAACAGCAATCACACCGACGCCAGCTGGTGAAGGAAAAACAACTACTTCCGTTGGGTTAGTTGATGCTCTAACAAAAATTGGAAAGAAGGCAGCCATTGCGTTACGCGAGCCCTCTTTAGGACCAGTATTTGGTGTGAAAGGTGGAGCAGCAGGGGGAGGCTATGCGCAAGTAGTGCCAATGGAAGACATCAACTTGCATTTTACTGGCGATTTCCATGCAATTGGTGCGGCTAATAATTTACTGGCAGCTTTGCTAGATAACCATATCCATCAAGGTAACGCATTAGGGATTGATAGCCGAAGAATTACTTGGAAGCGTGTTGTAGATATGAATGATCGACAACTACGTCATATTGTGAATGGTCTACAGGGAAGAATTAATGGTGTTCCCCGTGAAGATGGCTACGATATTACAGTTGCCTCTGAAATTATGGCGGTTCTATGTTTAGCAAATAACATTACTGATTTAAAAGAAAAACTAAAAAAAATTATTGTTGCATATAGCTTTGAAGGAACTCCTATCACAGCAGGAGATTTAAAAGCAGAAGGGGCAATGACTGCTCTTTTAAAAGAAGCAATCCAACCAAACATTGTACAAACACTTGAACATTCACCTGCATTTATTCATGGGGGACCGTTTGCGAATATTGCCCATGGTTGTAATAGTGTTCTCGCTACAAAGCTTGCATTGCAATATGCCGATTATGCAGTAACAGAGGCTGGATTTGGAGCAGACTTAGGCGCAGAAAAATTTATTGATATCAAGTGTCGGTTAGCCGAATTAAAACCAGACGCAGTTGTCTTAGTTGCGACGATTCGTGCATTAAAAATGCATGGAGGAATGAAAAAAGCTGATTTAGGAACTGAAAGCGTAGAAGCCGTTCTTAAAGGCCTTCCTAATCTGGAAAAACATTTGAGTAATATTCAAGAAGTATATGGTATGCCTGTTGTAGTTGCAATCAATAAATTTCCTACCGATACGGATGCTGAGTTAGCTGCTGTCGAAAAAGCTTGCGAAGAACGAAACGTTGAAGTAACACTATCAGATGTCTGGGCGAAAGGTAGCGAAGGTGGCATTGATCTTGCAAATAAAGTAATAGAACTAGCAGAAAAACCCAATAGTTTTAGTCATGTTTATGATCTATCAGATTCAATAGAAGAAAAATTAACGAAAATCGTTCAACGAGTGTATGGTGGAAAAGGGATAGAACTTGCACCAAGCGCTCGAAAAGAACTTGCGGAATTAGAAAAACTTGGATTTACTGAGTATCCTATTTGTATGGCAAAAACGCAGTATTCTTTCTCAGATGATGCGACTCTGCTGGGAGCACCTAAAGATTTCACGGTAACTATTCGCAATCTAAAAGTGTCTGCTGGCGCAGGATTTATTGTGGCTTTAACAGGTGCGGTAATGACAATGCCAGGTCTACCGAAATCACCAGCAGCAGAACGAATTGACGTAGATGCTGAAGGAAATATCTCTGGACTATTCTAAGATGAATGTAGAACATTTTAGGAGTAGCCAATATCATCAATCAACTTGGAGTGGAGGAAAAACAACCGAGCTTTTCCTCTTTCCCCCGGAGGCAAATTATCAGCGGAGAGTATTTGATTATCGAATTTCTAGCGCCACGATTGAGGAACAGTATTCTATGTTTACTGTATTACCTGGATACAACCGACTTTTGATGCCACTTGAAGGAAGTGTCACACTGACGAATAGTGAACAAACGGTACGACTAGAAACGTTTGATGTAGGCGAATTTGACGGAGAACTTTCTACAACAAGTGTGGGGAAATGTGTTGACTTTAATTTAATTTATAAAAAATCCATGCAGGGGGAGATGAAGCGTGTTCAAACACATAATTCTCTATATTCAGTAGAAAAAGATTGTTATCTGTATTGTGTCGAACAATGTACAGTAAAAATAAAGCACGCTACTTATTTCTTGAAACAATCTGATAGTCTCGCGCTGACTGGAATAACAGAACGAACTGCGATAGAACTGTTACCAAAGGACGATGTTGTTAAACTAATTTATGTCAGTTGCAATTAGATTTGAATGAAAGCGCTTTAAGAAGAGGAGGGAAACCATGCAAAATGAGGAACAGATTCCGGAAATTTCAGACATTAAAGATCCAGAAGAATTTTCGAAGGGAGAAGAAAATGAAAAGTTCAGCCTGAGCGGTGCGACATTATATGGAATTAACGCGGTCATTGGTTCAGGAATTTTCTTACTTCCAAGGACGATCTATCAAGATTTAGGACCAGCATCACTAGTAGCGATACTCGTTGTCGTATTACTTGTGTTGATGCTTGCCGTTTGTTTTGCGGAAGTAGCAGGGTATTTTAGTAAAAATGGTGGGGCGTTCCAATATACAAAAGCAGCCTTTGGTGATTTTGTTGGATTTAACGTCGGAATTTTGGGCTGGTTTGTAACAATCATTGCCTGGGCTGCGATGGCTGCAGGATTTTCGAAATTATTAATTCAAACATTTCCAACATTAGAGGGACAAAATACCCTGATAAGTGTGCTATTGATTATCTTTTTATCAATAATCAACAGTATGGGGATTAAAACATCAAAGATTTTTACAATCACGATTACTATTGCAAAATTAATTCCAATTATTGCCTTTACTTTGATGAGTATTTTCTTTATAAAAAATGGGATTAATGCTGGAAACTTTACACCTTTTCTACAACTGAATCCTGATATGACCTTGTCTCAGGCGATGGCATCTACTTCACTAACTGTGTTTTACGCATTTATTGGATTTGAAGCTTTGCCAGTAGTTGCAGGGGAAATGCGAAATGCGAAGAAAAATGTACCAAAGGCAATTATCGGATCAATTAGCATTGTATCTATTTTGTATTTTATGATTATTGCTGGAACGATCGCGATGTTAGGCACAGGGATTCTTCAAAGTAATGCTCCAGTGCAGGATGCATTTGTTGAAATGGTAGGTCCGGCAGGAAAATGGATTATTTCAATTGGGGCATTAATTTCTATTGCTGGATTAAACATGGGGGATTCATTGATGATTCCACGTTATGGTGCTTCCATTTCAGACGAAGGATTATTGCCGAAAGTTATTGCAAAGAAAAATGCTAAAGGAGCACCGATTGTCGCCATTATTGTATCCGGGTTAATTACGATTGGCTTTTTATTAAGTGGTTCATTTGAACAATTGGCTGAATTGAGTGTGGTTTTCCGTTTCTTCCAATATATTCCCACAGCTTTGGCGCTGATTTGGCTTAGACGGAAAAAGATGGATACTGTACCAGCCTTTAAGCTACCTCTAGGACCGATTATCCCTGTTATCTCCATTGCGGTGAGTATTTGGATGGTAGCAGCAGCTAATCCATTCAACCTAATTGCTGGGTTAGTCGGAGTGATTGTTGCCAGTCTTCTCTATTTTGTGATCAATAAAGGAAGTAGACCTGGAACAACACCAGAGTAGAAATGTTGAATATAAGCGAATGAAAATTGGAGGATATTAGACATGAAAGCGGATGAAGAAACAATTATTTTAGATGGTAAAAGTTTGACATTGGAAGATGTGGTTGCCGTTGCAAGAAGAAATGTCCAAGTGAGCATCGCAGAAAGCGCAGAAGAAGCGGTCAACCGCTCTCGGAAAATCATTGACGACATCGTAACCGAAAAAAGAGTGGTATATGGGGTAAATACAGGGTTCGGTTCATTATGTAATGTGAGCATTTCCCAAGAAGACACAGCACAGCTACAAGAAAATCTTATTCGGACACACGCTGCTGGTTTTGGGGATCCTTTTGCAGAAGATGTCGTTCGTGCAATCATGCTGATTCGCGTGAATTCACTTGTGAAAGGCTATTCTGGTATTCGATTAAGTACGGTAAAAGCACTGATGACCATGTTAAATAAAGGAGTTCATCCATTTATCCCAGAAAAAGGTTCACTAGGTGCTTCTGGAGATTTGGCGCCATTAGCACACATGGTGATGCCTTTACTCGGTCTTGGAAAAGCTTACTACAAAGGAGAATTATTGCCAGGTAAAGTGGCAATGGAGAAGGCTGGATTAGCCATTATTCAATTGAGTGCAAAAGAAGGTCTTGCATTCATTAATGGAACAACTGTTTTAACGGCTGTGGGTGCGCTAGCAACGTACGATTCAATCGAGTTGTTGAAACTTTCAGATATTGCAGGAGCACTTTCTTTAGAAGTACATGGAGGAATATCTAGCCCGTTTGAAGAAGACCTACACACCATTCGTCCACAAAGCGGACAGTTAGCAACTGCTAGAAACATTCGTCGGTTGATTGAAGGAAGTGGTTATATCACAGAGGCAACCCCTGATCATGTGCAAGATCCGTATACTTTACGCTGTATGCCACAAATCCATGGTGCTAGTAAAGATTCTGTCGCGTACGTGAAAGAGAAAGTTGAAATTGAGATTAACTCAGTGACCGATAATCCAATCATTACACGTGATGGAAAAGTAATTTCTGGTGGGAATTTCCACGGAGAACCAATGGCGCAACCATTTGATTTTCTAGGAATTGCCGTAGCTGAAATAGGGAATGTGTCGGAACGTCGTGTGGAACGATTAGTAAACAAACAACTAAGTAAACTCCCTTCTTTCTTAGTTAAATATCCTGGATTAAATTCCGGATTTATGATTACGCAATACGCTTGTGCTTCCTTAGTTTCTGAAAATAAAATCTTAGCACATCCAGCAAGTGTAGACTCTATCCCATCTTGTGAAAATCAAGAAGACTTTGTTAGTATGGGAACAACTGCTGCACGAACTGCCGCAGAAATCTTACTGAATTCTAGACGTGTGGTAGCAACTGAAATAATGGCGGCCTGTCAGGCAATAGATATCCGCGGTTATCAAGACAAACTAGGAAAAGGAACACAGGCTGCTTATCAAGCATTCCGCCAATTCGTGGCATTTATTGAACATGATAAAGAAATTGAAATGTATGAGGAATTAAACAAGGCAACAGAAGTCATGATTCATGGCGATTTATTATCTGCTGTAGAAAAAGAAGTAGATTTAGCTATTCAATTTAGCTAGTTGATTAACCAGATTGATGAGTGGAACCAGTAGAAAGAAAAGGTTGCTTCAGTCTTCTCTACTGGTTTACACTTTTTGTTTTCCTACAGCAATGCATTCTTGAATGAGGAGGCTGACATATGAAGTACCAAAAGCAAAAGAAAACAGCAGGTATTTGCTAGGTGAATCTGAAAAATGGCCATTTGTTGAAAATAAAGCACGTGAAGTCTTCAATGAGGAAATGAAGGAAGTGTAGCAGCATGTTTCAGGCAAAACAAGAAAAGTTTTGGCAAGATTTGGTAACAAAAGTAACTATCGCGTTAATCTATGCATTCTTATATTCGATAGCCCTTAACTTTTTTTGGCAACCGGGACATATTTATGCAGGCGGATTGACTGGGATTGCGCAAATTCTTTCTACTTTATTTGATCGAACTGGAGGATTTACGTTGTCTATTTCGGTTATCTATTATTTGTTGAATGTTCCGATGTTTATCTTAGCATGGGTTAAGATAAATAAAAAATTTGTCTTTTTTACAGTAATCTCTGTAACTTTTGCTTCTTTTGCTATTTCAATGGTTCCAACGGTTTCGCTAACGAATGACCCCATCATTTGTGCTATTTTTGGTGGAGTTATCAATGGATTTTCTTTAGGTTTAGCATTGAAATATGGAATTGCTACCGGAGGAATGGATGCACTTATTATTACACTTAGACAACATACTGGACGAAGTGTTGGTGCAATCTCAATGGGAATTAACGGGCTAATTATTTTGACTGCAGGTTATCTGTTTGGCTGGCCTTATGCATTTTATAGTTTGCTTGCTATTTTTGTCAGTGGAAAGGTAACTGATTTAGTCTATGTCAAGCATCAAAAAGTTCAAGTTATGGTGATTACGCAACAGCCAAACCACGTCATCCCAGAATTACAAAAGGTTTTGAAGCGGGGAATTACGGTCATTCCCCAAGGATATGGTGCTTATGATTATCGTGCCCAAACAATTTTGATTACAGTCATTACTTTTTATGAGATGGAGCTTTTAGCAAAAATCATGAAAGAAGTTGATCCAAAAGCGTTTGTTAGTGTCTCGCAAGACATTAAAATTCTAAGTCACTTTGAAGAATTAGATATATTATAAATGAATCATTAAAATAGAAAATCAGTTTTTGAAGGTTGAGGAGATAGGTCGATGTTAAATCCAAATGAAATTCTACAACACAGTATTCGGATGGGGAGTCAAAAAATTGAAAAAACTCTTTTAGCAAAGCTAATCTTGGGGTTCATCGGGGGTGCAATGATTTCATTGGGATATCTGGCATATTTTCGTGTATCTGCATCAATTTCTGTTGAGTTCCCAAGCCTTGCAAGTCTGGTGGGAGCAAGTGTGTTTCCAGTTGGACTGATTGTCATCTTATTAGCAGGTGGTGAATTAGTCACAGGAAATATGATGGCAGTTAGCTGTGCATTTTTTGCAAAAAAAGTGACGCTAAAGGAATTAATAAGTAATTGGGGAGTCATTACACTTGCGAATATTGTGGGTGCCATTTTTGTCGCCTATTTTTTTGGTCACTTTGTCGGGTTAACTCACACCGGTGTTTTTCAAGAACAAGTAATCAGTGTTGCCCAGCATAAAGTAGAGAGTTCATTTTTTCAAGCTTTTGTTTCAGGTATTGGCTGTAACTGGTTTGTGGGTCTTGCTTTATGGTTAGGTTATGGAGCAAAGGATACAGCTGGGAAAATTTTAGGGATCTGGTTTCCGGTGATGGTTTTTGTCGCCATTGGATTTCAACACAGTGTGGCAAATGCGTTTGTCATTCCAGCAGCCATTTTTGAAAGCAGTGGGACTTGGCTGGACTTTATTCAGAACTTTATTCCCGTTTATTTAGGAAATATTGTTGGCGGATCTGCATTTGTTTCCGGATTCTACTATCTAAGTTATACTCATCATTAAATAAAAAATAACAGAGTAGAGGACAAAGCGTTAAGTGTCATAAGAGATGGGATGTTGCTCTATGAACGAAGAATAAGTATTCGCGGTTTTGCCCTCGCATTCGCTGCATGAATTTTTGTGTAGCAGCTCTAGAGGAGATGCTCGTAATGAATAAATTAAATGTACACGCTCTGACAACCATTAGTTTACTAATTGCTCTGATGGTTCTATTGTCTCAAGTATTTGGCTTTGAAACACAGTTAATAAAAATAACCTTTGATTTTATCCCCGAAGTAGTTATGGCGTCTCTGTTTGGTCCTTTTTGGACGGGCGTAGGTGCGTCTGTTGCAGATATCATAGGAAATACTTTGTTAGGGAAAGCGCCATTCTTTATCGGCTTTACACTTAACGCATTTATTGGTGGCTGTGTCTATGGTTTCTTCTTTTATAAAAAAAGTGTCACACTTAAAAATGCCTTTTTTTGTGTGTTGGTGAACACCTTGATTATTAGCCTGTTTTTGACACCATTATGGCTGTCCATAATGTATGATATTCCTTTCACGGATGGAAAACTTTGGGCCGTTCGTTTAATCAAAGCAGTTGTGATGTTGCCAATTCAAACGAGTCTTATCTTCTTCTTTGGTAATGCCATTCCAATAAGAATAATTGGTAAGCGATTCGTTTCGTAAAAAATAGAATGAATGACACTTCGTAAGCGTAGATACCTTAGATGAATGCCTGTCTTTTAAGCCAAATTATTTGGCTGATCTTACCTATCGTATAGGAAGCATGTATCAAAATTCTGGTAGCTACTCTTTTTGTTTTGATTCTTTTGTATTAGAGTACAGGAGAAGACGTTTGAGAAAAATAAAATTTCTTTTATCGTCAGAAAGGGCATGCAAAAATAGGAACTTACTTCGAGGTCACTCATCGATATAGCTGATTTGGATAGGCGCTGTATCGAGGATGACTAAACTTTCCTATCAATTAGCTATATCGTTTTTACTCAATAGATGAATAGATGGGTGAGGAGATATAGTGATGGACAATAAAGAAAAATTAATCAATTGGAAAAAAAGTGAAGAGAATCAAAAAAATTCAAGATTGGGATTTTTCTTATCTTGAACGATGAGCGACAATTTTTTTTAAAAATAGAAAAAACTTTCTTCAGAGAAAATGGGCACAAAAAAATAGGACCCGAATAAAAAGATGATTTCGATTTTCTAACAGAAAATTGAAATCATCTTTTTTGAATCAACGAATGCTGTTTTTATCATTTAATCGTTTCTTTATGTAAACCGAATCAGTCAGAAATAAGTTTCCTTTGTTTCGACTTCCATTGACTAAAAAAAGCGATAGCTTCTTTTTTGTTTTTACTTCTTTGGTTTAGCAGCTTTGTTCGCTTTTTTTGTGTCAGGAGTTTCTGGTTTTAAAAAACGGTTGATCTCTTCGTTAGAAGCTACTTTTTTCTCTGGATCCACTGCGAATGACTCGAAAAGTTTGTCGAGATTATCTGTACGTTCGAATTTTAGTCCCATTTTTATCACCTCATTGATAGTGTACCATGTAATTCTTAAAAATCTACTATATTTTATGAAGTCGAAAAATTTTGGTTTTTGGCGTTTGTTAGTTATAATTAGATTATAAAAAGATTTGAAAGAGGTGAGAAAAATGTTTGGCGAAGAAAAACTATTGATGACTATCCAGATGAACCACCTAGAGGAACGTGACAAAATCCAAGAAATAACTGATTGGGGTATACTTATTCGTTTATTGATCCAGCCGACATTTTTTCGACCTTTTCATGAAGCAACTGAATCCTTTCATTTGAAAAAATTTCAATTGGCATTGGAGTTAGCGGTAGAGAATGAACAAATTTTTTTCGTAGTTGGAAACGAAGAAAATGAATGCAGCTTTCATTATGAAAATCAGCAACTATTAATTAAAAATGTGATTGATAAACAAGTCTTTAATGAAAAAGAAGCATTGATTCATGACTATCTTCGTATGAAAATGGCAACTCATGGTGTATTTGCTTATTTACGTGCCTATAGTGAATTCTTGGCACACAATACAAAAGAAATTGAGCGACGAACATTATTTGAGACACAAGAAGAAATTGGTAGCCTCCCTAAGATGAAAGGGCAGGAAGGAGAAGTGATCGTTGATTGTAATCATTTTGCTGGCTATGATTTATTTTATCGCGGATTGTGCCTGACTTCTTGTTGGGAGATGTATTACAGTGCGGCTTACTTCAAAGTTATTCCAAAACCAATTTTTCTTGATGTTCAGCAAGTGGAAAGTATTACTGAACTAGAGAATCAGGTATTGAAGATCCAGCTTTACAAAAATCCATTTAATTGGCGAAAAAAAGAGAATCTTCGTTTTCAAGCTTATTATCGTGACCAGTTAGGTTTTGATCACTTGGCTTGGGATAACGGTGTTGGCTTACTGAAAGAACCATTTATTGAATATGCATACACTGATCGAGTAATCCAGTCCGTCCAGTATCAAAATCAAAATATGCAACCTGTACCAAAAAAAGCTGCAACTTTCTTTGTCACAAGAAGCTATGATATCGAACAAAATCAGTATCGTGAACGTCGTGTAAAAGGAGCGTTAAATGCGCAAGCTTATTTTCCTTGGGTTGATGAAAACCGTGCGCAAATGATGTGTTACAAAATGATTGATCCAACTGTCGCAATGGACGAAGGAATTCAAGCCTATTGCTATTACATTCGTGAATATTTGGAAGTAGAAGTCCAAGATGAAAAGTATCAAGATTATCAAGTGGTTTTGAGATTATATGTACCACCTGAAGCTTTAGCGAATTTACCAATTGCTGAAATGAAGCAGCAATTAACAGATATCCAAATAAGCCGACAGAAAAAGAAAAAAGGAACCATCTTCTTTGATTTGAAAAAAGGGGACAATCATTTAAGGGTCGTTTTCTTAGATTATCGTAAATTAGAAGCATTAACAACTATACAGAGAGCATGAGGTGGAAAAAATGGATAAAAAATTATATTATCGTGTGATGGGTCCGACAGTCGTATTAGCTGCATTGGTTTTATTTATCCCAAATTTCTCAATTCGTTCGTTGGTTGGCTTTTTGATTATGTTTTCTGGCTTGGGTATGTATTACCGATTATCAAGAAAAGTGAAAGTTCAAGCAATTTATACCAAGAAAGACCAATAAAGAATAGTAACGTTAGGAGAGTTATCTGTAGGATGACTCTCTTTTTTTCGGTTTTTTTCAAAAAATGTGCTGATTGAACGTTTTAGAAGTATAGTGATTGTTTTTGGATGTTTTGTGTTGCAAGCAAATAATTATTATGTTAATATTTGTCGTGAGGAGGTTGTGGAAATGCTTACAGAAGAACGCAGACAGAAAATTTTAGACTTGTTAGAGCAACACAAAATTGTTAAATCGCAAGATCTTGTAACCTTGTTAGATGCATCTGAGTCCACTATTCGCCGTGATTTACAAGAGTTGGAGAACGAAGGTTTTTTAGAAAGAATTCATGGTGGTGCAAAAAAAGAGCAGCTTTTAGGATTTGAACAAGCGATGAGTGAAAAAACGCTCAAAAACGTTCAAGAAAAACAACAAATTGCTCGTTTAGCCGCTGATTTGATTGAATCAGATGATGTCATCTATCTGGATGCTGGCTCAACGACGTTGGAAATGATCCCGTTTTTACAAGGAAAAAATGTGACGGTTGTTACCAATTCAGTCAAGCATGCTGCTAACTTAGTTGATTTACAAATACCAACGATTATCCTTGGCGGCCAAGTCAAGCTATCTACTAATGCGGTATTGGGTTCAAGTAGTGTGGAACAGTTGAGTGCATTTCATTTTAACAAGGCGTTTATGGGAATGAACGGCGCGCACTTGGTTCAAGGATTTACAACCCCTGACCCAGAAGAAGCAGCACTTAAGCGAATTGCGATGAGACAATCCGAAGAAGCATTTGTCTTGATTGATCAAACTAAGTTTAACAAGCTATCTTTTACTTCTGTTGCTCCTTTAGCGGCAGCCACAATCGTAACCGAGCGTTGTCCATTAGAATTTGTCGCAGATTATCGTGACCTGACAACAATTAAGGAGGCTATTCAATGATTTACACAGTAACACTTAATCCATCAATTGACTTTATTGTTCGTGTGGATGGATTAAAATTAGGCGACTTGAATCGCATGACAGAAGATTTTAAATTACCAGGTGGCAAAGGAATCAACGTTTCTCGTATCTTGAAACGAATCGATTCAAACTCAACTGCTCTTGGCTTTCTAGGCGGCTTTACCGGAGAATTTATCTCTGATTGGTTGAAGAAAGAACAAATTCATACTTTGTTTACCAAAGTCCATGAAGATACACGTATCAATATCAAATTGAAATCAGATGCTGAAACAGAAATTAACGGCTTAGGTCCAGTTATCTCTAATGAAGAAATCAATGAATTGAAACAAGCATTGAGTACGGTTGAAGCAGGCGATATTGTCGTGTTATCTGGAAGTACACCTGCAAGTCTTAGAAAAGGTTTTTATCAAGAGTTGATTGAAATCATCCGTGACAAAGGTGCTGATTTTGTGATTGATACTACGGGAGAGGATTTAAAAAATGCTCTTTCAAAAGAACCATTATTAATCAAACCAAATAACCATGAGTTAGCAGAGTTGTATCAAACTACTTTTGAATCAGTTGAAGATATCATTCCTTATGGCCGTAAGTTATTGGCAGAAGGTGCGCAAAATGTATTAATCTCAATGGCTGGCGATGGTGCCTTATTATTTACTAAGGAAGGTGCCTACCAATCGAATGTTTTAGTACGCCCTTTGAAAAACTCAGTTGGTGCCGGAGATTCGATGATTGCTGGATTTATTGGCTCATTTAGCAAACATCATGATGCAGTCGAAGCTTTCAAATGGGGCGTTGCTTGCGGAAGTGCAACAGCGTTCTCTGATGACTTAGCTTCTCGTGAAATGATTGATTCACTATTACCTGAAGTTGAAATTACAAAAATCGACTAAATTTTAAGGAGGATAACCATGAATATTAAAGATTTGATGATCAAAGAAGCAATGATCATGGATTTGCAAGCAACTGATAAAGCAGGTGCTATTGATGAAATGGTCCAAAAAATGTATGATGCTGGCCGTATTTCAGATATTGACACATATAAACAAGGGATTTTGGCGCGTGAAGCTCAAACATCAACAGGTCTAGGTGATGGAATTGCAATGCCGCATGCAAAAAATGCGGCAGTTAAAGAAGCAACAGTTTTATTTGCAAAAAGTAAGGCTGGCGTTGACTATGAAGCACTCGATGGTCAACCAACTTATCTATTTTTCATGATTGCTGCTCCAGAAGGCGCAAATGACACTCACTTGCAAGCTTTAGCGGCATTATCACGTTTGTTGATCAATCCGGATTTTGTGGCAAAACTAAAAGAAGTTCAAACACCTGATGAAGTGCAAGAACTTTTCCAAACAGCTGAGGACGAAAAAGAAGCAGAAGAAAAGGCAGAACAAGCTGCCCAACAAATTGAAGCGTTAACTGATTCAGATCGAAAATTTGTCGTAGCTGTGACAGCTTGCCCAACCGGAATCGCGCATACGTACATGGCAGAAGATGCTTTGAAGAAAAAAGCAAAAGAGATGGGCGTAGATATCAAAGTTGAAACAAATGGTTCTGAAGGAATTAAAAATCGTTTGACTGCAGAAGATATTGCACGTGCAGATGGCGTAATCGTTGCAGCAGATAAAAAGGTTGAGATGAATCGCTTTGATGGAAAAAAATTAGTTAACCGTCCAGTAAGTGATGGTATTCGTAAATCAGAGGAATTAATCAATCTTGCTGTTGAAGGGAATGCACCTGTTTTCCATGGCGATAGTAAAAATGATTCATCAGATGAAGGAAATGCTGATGGAACAATCGGTCAACGAATCTATAAAGATTTGATGAACGGTGTTTCGCATATGCTTCCATTTGTAATCGGTGGTGGGATTGCGATTGCACTTTCCTTCATGATTGACCAATTTATGGGTGTACCACAAGATCAATTGGCAAACTTGGGGAATTACAATCAAATGGCAAGCTGGTTCAACCAAATTGGACAAGCGGCATTTGGTTTCATGTTGCCAGTTTTAGCTGGGTTTATTGCATCAAGTATTGGTGACCGCCCTGGATTGGTTGTTGGTTTTGCTGCAGGCGCATTAGCTAATGCTGGTGGAGCTGGTTTCTTAGGTGCATTGATTGGTGGTTTCTTGGCTGGTTATGTCATTGTCTTCTTACGTAAAGTTTTCAAGAACTTACCAAAATCATTGGATGGAATCAAAACGATTTTATTCTACCCAGTCTTTGGACTATTGATTACTGGTTTCTTGATGTTGATGGTCAATGTGCCAATGAAAGCAATCAATGATGGATTGAATGGTTTCTTGACAAGTATGAGTGGTTCAAATGCTGCGTTACTTGGGGCTTTGTTAGCTGGAATGATGGCTGCTGACCTTGGTGGGCCAATCAACAAAGCAGCTTACGTGTTTGGTACAGCAACGCTTGCAACAACTGTCGCAACTGGTGGTAGTGTCGTTATGGCATCTGTTATGGCAGGTGGGATGGTTCCACCATTAGCAATTTTCGTTGCAACTGTGTTATTCAGAAATAAATTTAGTAAAGCAGATCAAGATGCTGGTTTAACAAACATTGTGATGGGGCTATCCTTTGTAACAGAAGGTTCAATTCCGTTTGCTGCTGCTGACCCAGTTCGTGCAATTCCAAGCTTCATCGTAGGTTCTGCTTTAACTGGTGGTTTAGTTGGCGCTTTTGGTATCAAATTATTAGCACCACATGGTGGAATTTTCGTTGTCTTCCTACTTAGTCATCCTGTATTGTACCTAGTCTTTATTGCAATTGGTGCAGTTGTTTCAGGTGTGATTTATGGATTATTAAGAAAAGCACCAGAAGCTGTTGAAGCTTAATTTTAGATAGATAAATAACGAAAACTTCTTGTCACTCTTTCTTGGGGAGGGTGATGAGAGGTTTTTTTGTTTGAAGAAATAACGGAAAGTAGCCGATAAATGTTTGACCTTGTAAAATGCAAATAGTATCATATCATTATAATGATAAAATTTATCATGCAAAATTAACTTTTTGCATATATTAATTAAAATAAAATGGGAGAACTGGATATGGGATGGGGAAAATGGACGGTTTGTTGGCTGATGTTAATTTGTTTGTATACAATGCCGATAAAAGAAATAACTGCAGATGAACTGGAAAAAACCACAGATGCAGATGAGCAGGTGGTATCTTTGACGGAAAGTAGTTCAGAGGTACCGCTTTTGAATGTAGCGGAGCAAAGTCATTCTTCATCTGAATTAAAAAATGATGAAATTATAAATGCAGAAACGTCAGATGAAACAGTTGATAAGGTAGAAAGTAGTGCAGAGAAAACTATTTCGTCTAGTGAAACAAAAAATCAGTTGATTCCTTTTGCGTTAATAGGCGAAGGAACGGTGACGAATCCTTACACTGCTGGGACTGTGGGTGAGTTGAAAGACGTACTGACAGCAATCAAAAATGATGTTGGTACAGGAACCTACTATCTTAATTTAACGGAAAATATTGTTTATTCAGGTGCAGATGTATTTGAGATTTACAAAAGTGTTGAAATTAATGGTCAAGGAAACTATATGCTATATGAAAACAGCTCGAGTACCACTGAAGCGAATGTGGGCTATCGAATAAAAGTTTCAGGTTTACAAGTCAAAATAAAAAATCTGAATTTTGGGAGCTCGACTTTGACGGATGATAAAGGAAACGTATATGGCAATCAAAGCTATTATGGAATTATTGGTGCAGGAGGTTCGTCTGCGATTCAATTTGATGCAACATTAGAAAACGTGAATTACTATGGAAAAACTGGTGCGCAACCTCTGCTGACGTGGAACACAGAATCTACTTTCACGATGATGGGGGAGAATCATTTTAAGAGTGAGGTTGGTAGCAATAGTCAAGAGTTTATGGAAGGGTACAACCTGTTCTTTGCCAAAGGATCAAAGACAACAATTGACCATCAGACAAGTGCAAACTCGAGTTTGCTTTATGGTTATGGTACAGGAGGTTCTGGCGATAGAAAGATGCGAGTAACCCTTGAAGAAGATGCTGAAGTGGACTTTACTTCAAGTAAAACGTATTTCACATATGGTTCCAATGGATTGATTCTAACTATTGGCAAAGGAGCAGAGTTTTTCTATACACAAACGGATAATAAGGCACTCACTTTCACAAATACTAGCTCTGCAAGCGCAGAAATCAACGCACAAAAAGATTCGCAAATGACTGTACTGAGTGGTGGAAGAATCACTTCATCTGGAGCGATTACGATGAATGTCAATGAACCGAATTGGCTACGATTTAAGAATACTGCCACGACGGGATTATTCAATAAAAATGTGACGTTTAATCGTTTAGATGGAAATGTTGGTGAAATTGGAGGCTATCAGTTCAATTATTTAAGTGCATCTCAGGAGTTATTGAAAAAAGAAGTAGCAGGAGCATCCACTTTAACATTAGCAGATAATTATTTTGAAAATCCGTCACTAAAACAAGCGATTTACCAGAAAAAAATCAAAATAATAGATTGGGAAAGTTTTTCAGATGTAGATGTTGGGAGAAGTAACTTAATAACAACGATTAAGGATTACGATCCTTCTGAACGAACGTTAACCAACAACACATTTAAATTAAGCAAAGAACGCCTATGGACGGGTGATGAAATCAAGAATGAAACGGCGCAACAAGAAATTGAAGACGCGACAGATGAAACGCAAGGTATGGTAACAAGTGAAACTTCAGCAAGTTCAACGTGGCATGTGGAAGAGTTAATATCAGGTTCTTATTATGTCTATGTAAAGATTTCTGGAACAATCAATGAAGACCCAGAACTCCAAATTTTTGCTAGCGAAAGTTTGTGGGTAGAAAAAGAGGTGGAGATTGCAAAAAGTCCGCTGAGTGTCGAGGTTCCTTTGGAGTTGCTTTTTCAAGTGAGAGAAGTGGGTGCGTTTGACACCAAGGAATCCGCTCAACCAATTTTAAGTGAGAGCAACTATCCCATTGATTTTACTATTGATTCTGTTCAAGATCTTTCTGTAGAGTCACCAATTACGTTAGTTGATCAAGTAACAGCAGGAGAAAGCAACCAATTACGACTTCAGTTGGCAGCTACCAATGACACTATATTAGGACCATTAATAGTAGGAGAAAATACTGTCGATTCCTTAACGATAGCACCATTTTTAACTGAGCCACTTGGTATCTATTTAAAAGGAGAGTATTCAGGCCCGATTTTTAAAAAATATGATACAAACTATACATTTACTTATAGTTTGACACCTCAAGGAGAGTCAAAATGATCGAAAAGACCGAAACGAATAAAAGGAAAAGACGAATGATTATCTTGATTGTCTTGGGAGTGCTACTCGCAAGCTGGTTCATTTATCGTCAATATTTCCAAGTGAAACCAGAAACGACAACGGTTGTCAGCGGTGAGTTTTTACCTGCAGAAAAAGACGCACAAAAAATATCTGACAAAGAGCTAAAAAAACTTGCGCAAAAAGCCGTAGATAGAAGTAAATTTAATTTGATGATTTCGCCAGAAGCGAAAATTGACGAACAAACATTACAAGGAAAATTGATGATTAAAAATTCCATCCAAAACAATTATCCAATCAATGTTGAGATTCGAGAAAAGCATACGAATAAACTTGTTTATACTTCCGGGGCAATTCAACCTGGGTATGAAATAAAAGATGTCACCTTAGAGCAGACATTAACAAAGGGGGAGTATCCGTCAGTTGCATTATTCAGTTTGTATGATCCAGAGACAAACGAAAAAAAGGGGCAAGTTGCCGCTGGAATTACATTAACAGTTGAATGATTGAAAAGGAGAAAGAAGAAAATGAAAAAAAGATTAGCTAGTTTGTTTATTGTAGGAAGTTTCGTAGGGGGATTGGTTCCCATTGCAGTTCAAGCACAAGATGTGATTGGTGACGGTAGTGCAGAAATCAAAGTGAATGGATCGATTGGATTGGATAATACGGATCCAACAGAAACAATTGATGAAGAGAGTGAAGATTGGATCAATGTAACTTTAGATACCGCGACGATTTTCTATAACATCAGTGGTCGTACCAATATTGAATCGCCAACATATACAATCAAAAATAATTCGGGTCGTCCCGTAGATGTGACGATTACAAAATTTGAAAAAACCAACAGTGAGTCGATCTCAGAGATTTCAAGTTTGAAATTCGTATCGCCTGAAGCAAGTGATACAGCATTAATTTCAAGTGGATCAGTCACAGATTTTGAGACAACGCCAGCTCGATTATTTACATTAGCAAACAATGAAGGAAAACTAACTTCAGCTGGTGAAAGTACTTCAGCGTCTGAAACAACATTTGGTTACCAAGGAGTCTTATCTTCAAGCACAGCTGCCAAAAGTGCACCAACATTTGATTTAACTTTACAATTAGATGCTGTTTCTTGGACTGCACCGTAAAGAATTTTTCAACTTCGCTTTGGTGTTGAAAGGGATCGCAGGTGATAACTTATGGATACGACACTAAAAATCAAAGGATCAATTGGTATGGATTCTGAAAGTTTGCCGGCTGAACAGGAAGAAGGTAACGAAAAAAACATTGAGACTGTATTACAAACAGAAACGAGAACGATTGAAGACTTCCCCAAAACAAGTGAGTCGTCAAACGTTTTTTTCAGTGTACTTGGCATGCTTTTGGTTTTTATAGTAATTGGTCTCAACTATGGGTATAAAAAAAAGAGTGAGTATGAATGAAAATTCATAGCCACTCTTTTTTTTGCTGAAATGCTAGCTAGACTTTAGTTGGATTTCTTTTTTGATTGATGCCATATTTGATTCATCTGTCAAAATGACCAGAATATCTCCAACTTTCATTACTGTGTCACCATGAGTGATCAATTCTTTTTTTCCTCGATAAATTGAAATAAGCAACATATTTTTGGGCCAATTAAAATCGCGAACCATCATGCCATCTAGTTGACTTTCAGCTGTAACAGGGAAATCAAAAGTGGTTTTCTTTCCAGATGATTGCTTTGGCTGATTGTCAACTAGTCGTTCAAGCAAAGATTCATAAATCGGATGTCCACCCAATAAATCATTTACGATATAGGCAACCAAAGAGGCAACGCCAAGTGGCATCAAATGATTGAGTGAGCCAACCATTTCTGTCACGAGGATTATTGCAGTCAGAGGTGCCTTTCCAATGGCTGTAAAGTAACCCGCCATAGCAATCACAACGAAATCTTTAACAAAAACAGGATCCATTCCAAAATAAAGAACAAGCAACTTTCCGTAAAGACTGCCAATTAGGGCGCCCAATGTCAAAATGGGTAAGAAAATTCCTCCTGGTAAACTACCACCATACGAAACCATGGAGAAAACAAAGCGAATGATTAATAGTAAAATAATTCCTTGAAGTGGCGGCGTTAGTTGTCCTAACTGCACGACGATTTGATTACCACCACCCAAAATTGTTGGCCATAAATAACCGATTGGTAAGACCAAAAGAAAAGGAATGAGTCCGTGATAATACTCAGGCAAGGGGACTCTTTTGTAAAATCGCGGCAAAGCGAGCAATGTTTTTTGATAAATAAAACCAAGAAGGCCTAAAATAATTCCTAAAATGATCAAAGCACCATAATAATGAAAAGGTAAAGAAGGCAACGCCCCCAAATAAAGTACAGGTTTCAGTCCAAAAAAATAAAGTGAAACAGCGTTTGCGACAATTGCTGAAGTAAAAGAAGTGAGCCAAACTAATGGTGAAAATGAATGGTGAACTTCTTCAATGACAAATAACAATCCAGCAACGGGTGCATTAAATGCTGCGGCTAAGCCAGCGCTAGCGCCGCTTGAAATCAAAATTTTTTCTTCAGAGCTAGAAGAATGAAAAAGTTGGCTCGTACCTTGTCCGACTGCTGCCCCTAATTGAATGGAAGGACCTTCACGCCCTAAGAATAGACCGGAACCGACGGAAAAGATTCCGCCAACCATTTTTTTCCACAAAACAGAAAACCAATTATAAGTTAGTTCACCTTGCAATTGACCTTCCACTTGGGGAATTCCGCTTCCTTTGATCGCAGGCTCATGCTTGATCAATTGACCAACTAAAAAAGCAGCAACCAGTGAAAAAAGAAACAAGCCAATGAGAATGCTTGGTGTTTGCTGGCTTTGCTGATAAAAAAATTGAATCTTCTTGCTTAATGTTTCAATCCCTAATCGAAAAAAACTGACCACGAGTCCAGCAAATAAACCCACAAGCATTCCTTTTAAAATAAAAAGAATTCGAGTGTCATCGAATGTTATTCGTTTAAATCGTTTTTCCATCGTAAAATTATCCCTCACTTTCTTTTAGTTTAGCATGAAATCTTTGTTCTGACGAGAGACGAAAAAATTGTTTCAGAAATTCGGATGATTTTCAGCTAGCTGGTTTAATGAAGAGTGGTAAAATGCTATAATTGATGAGATTGATAAAAGAAAGGATGTTGTGAATGTCATCCAAGCAAGAATTATTACAGGGGATGAATCCTCGCCAAAAAGAAGCTGTTCTTCATACCGAGGGGCCGTTGTTATTGATGGCAGGTGCAGGAAGCGGAAAGACCCGCGTTCTTACGCATCGAATTGCTTATTTAATTGAAGAAAAAGAAGTGAATCCTTGGAATATCCTAGCGATTACTTTTACCAATAAAGCCGCGAAAGAAATGAAAGAGCGTGTGAACGCAATTTTGGAATTTGGTGGCGAAGATGTCTGGGTTTCAACATTTCACTCAATGTGCGTCCGCATTTTGAGAAGAGATGTTGATTTTATTGGTTACAATCGGAATTTTACGATTATCGATTCTTCCGAACAACTTACTTTGATGAAACGTATTTTAAAAGAGCTTAATATTGATCCTAAAAAATATGATCCTCGAGGAATTTTGGGAACTGTTTCTCAAGCCAAGAATAATTTACAAATGCCTGAAGACTTTGAAAAAATGCAAGGCAGCTATTATGAAGAAATTGCTGCTAAATGTTATAAAGCTTATCAAAAAGAATTACAATACAATCAATGTATGGACTTTGATGACTTGATTATGAATACGATTCGTTTGTTCAATGAACATCCAGACTCCCTGACTTACTATCAAAATAAATTCCAATATATCCATGTGGATGAATATCAAGATACCAACCATGCTCAGTACACGTTAGTCAATTTACTAGCAGGACGTTTCCGCAATTTATGTGTTGTGGGAGATGCCGACCAAAGTATTTATGGCTGGCGTGGTGCAGACATGCAAAATATTTTGGACTTTGAAAAAGATTATCCTGATGCAAGTGTTATTTTATTGGAACAAAATTATCGTTCAACCAAAACAATTTTGGATGCTGCTAATCAAGTGATTGAAAACAATACCAACCGCAAACCTAAAAATCTCTGGACTGAAAACCAAGAAGGTGCTAAGATCACCTACTATCGTGGCGATAATGAACGTGATGAAACACGTTTTGTCATTGAAAAAATGCAACATGAAATGCGTGAAAACGGGCGAGATTATGGCGACTTTGCAGTTCTTTACCGAACAAATGCGCAATCACGTGTAATGGAAGAAACGCTATTAAAGGCCAACATACCTTATAAAATGGTTGGTGGACACAAATTCTATGATCGAAAAGAAATCAAAGACATTTTGGCGTATCTTAATGTAATCGCCAACCCGCAAGACTCAATCAGCTTTGAACGAGTAGTCAATTCGCCTAAGCGAGGAATTGGTCCTGGTTCAGTTGATAAGTTACGTCAATTTGCTTCAATTCATGAATGGGCATTGTTAGAAGCAGCTCAAAACGTGGACTTAGCAAATATTAGTGGGAAAGCTGGTCGTCAATTAGCAGAATTTGGAGCGATGATTGATGAAGTCACACAAATGGTTCCTTACTTATCTGTTACGGATTTAACGAAAGAAGTTTTGGAACGCAGTGGCTATCAAGAAGATTTGAAGATCCAAAATACACTAGAAGCACAAGCTAGACTAGAAAACTTGGAAGAATTTTTAAGTGTTACGCAAGAATTCGATAAACAATTTGAAAAACAGAATGAAGAAACAGCAGATGCACCTGAAGAAAAATTAACGGTTTTCTTGAATGATTTAGCGCTAGTTTCAGACATTGACAATTTAGAAGAAGATACGACGCAAGTAACTTTAATGACGTTGCATGCGGCCAAAGGTCTGGAATTTCCAGTGGTCTTTTTGATTGGTCTAGAAGAAGGCGTCTTTCCACTTTCCCGTGCTTTGATGGAAGAAAGTGAACTAGAAGAAGAACGTCGCTTAGCTTATGTAGGAATTACCAGAGCAGAAGAAGTCTTATACTTGACCAATGCTTTTTCGAGAACGTTATATGGACGAACACAATACAATCGTCCTTCAAGATTTATTGACGAAATTGACCAAGATTTATTGGAAATTCAAGGAATGCGACCAACACCAAAGAAAATTTCTCCATTTACGACAAAAACCACTACACCTAGTTATCAACAGCCACAAGTGACGACTGTTTCATCAAAAACAGCGACTGGTGGCGAAAACAATAGCTGGAAAGCTGGCGACAAAGTCAAGCATAAGAAATGGGGCGTTGGGACAGTCGTTCGAGTAAATGGAACAGCTACAGATCTTGAATTAGACGTTGCATTTCAAGGTCAAGGAGTTAAGCGATTATTAGCGGCATTTGCACCAATTGAAAAAGTTTAATAGTGGGGGGAAAACGATGGCACAAGAAATGACGATTGATTACGCAACAAAAAGAGCAGAAGAATTGCGTGTACAATTAAATCGTTGGTCCCGAGAATATTATGTGGAAGATCAGCCAACGGTAGAAGATTCTGTTTACGATAAACATTATGCAGAATTAGTAGCAATCGAAGCAAATTATCCAGAACTAATCACCGTAGACTCACCAACTCAAAGGGTCGGTGGTGGTGTTCTTGCAGGATTTGAGAAAGTCACGCATGACATTCCACTCTATAGTTTAAATGATGTATTTGACAAGGAAGAATTGTTTGCTTTTGATCAACGTGTGCAAAAAGCGATTGGTCATCCAGTGGATTATTGCTGTGAGTTGAAAATTGACGGGCTTTCTGTTTCATTGCGTTATGAAAATGGACTCTTTGTCCGTGGCGCTACTCGCGGCGATGGAACGGTCGGTGAAAATATTACTGAAAATGTGAAAACTGTTCGTTCCGTTCCTTTGCGGTTGAACGAACCAATTTCGATTGAGGTTCGTGGCGAATGCTTCATGCCAAAAAGATCCTTCGTCGAGTTAAATCAAAAACGAGAAGCCGCTGGTCATGATGTTTTTGCTAATCCGCGGAATGCCGCGGCGGGTTCATTAAGGCAACTTGATTCAAAGATTGCAGCTAAGCGCAATTTGGATACTTTTTTGTACACTGTAGCTGATTTTGGTCCGATGGAAGCAAAAACACAGTACGAAGCATTGCAAGAACTGGCGAAACTTGGTTTTCATACCAATCATGAAGCACAGTTGTGTCATTCAATTGAAGAAGTTTGGACGTATATTGAAAAGTTTCATGATCAACGAATTGAGTTGCCTTATGAAATTGACGGAATCGTAGTGAAAGTCAATGACTTTTCACTTCAAGACCAGCTTGGGTTCACGGTCAAAGCTCCTCGCTGGGCGACTGCGTATAAATTTCCTCCAGAGGAAGTCGAAACGGTCATCGAAACAATTGAATGGACTGTTGGTCGAACAGGAGTAGTTACGCCAACGGCAGTCATGACCCCTGTTCGTGTTGCGGGGACTACGGTGAGCCGTGCCAGTCTGCACAATGGCGACTACATCAAAATGAAAGATATTCGACTGCACGATACGGTACTAATCTATAAAGCAGGAGATATCATTCCAGAAGTTGCTCGCGTGATTGAAGACAAACGACCAAAAGATAGCGAACCTTATCCATTACCAACACATTGCCCTGAATGTGAAAGCGAGCTAGTCCATTTAGACGGAGAAGTTGCTCTTCGCTGTATCAATCCAAAATGTCCGGCACAAATGAAAGAAGGGCTCAATCACTTTGTCTCCAGAAATGCGATGAATATTGAAGGCTTAGGTCCAAGAGTACTTGAACAAAT
The DNA here is from genome assembly GCF_001886265.1 of Enterococcus thailandicus. GTDB lineage: Bacteria > Bacillota > Bacilli > Lactobacillales > Enterococcaceae > Enterococcus_B > Enterococcus_B thailandicus. Next base: position 71,437 of record NZ_JXLE01000003.1, on the reverse strand, counting down.
GTATGATAAAAAGCTAGTCGCAGATGTTGCAGATCTATATAAACTAACAGAAGAAGAATTGCTGACGTTAGACAAGATTAAAGAAAAAGCTGCTAATAATATTCTGACAGCAATTGCCAACAGCAAGGGAAATTCAGTCGAACGGTTAATTTTTGGCTTGGGCATTCGCCATGTTGGAGCGAAAGCTGCTAAGATTTTGGCAGAACACTTTGGTAATTTAGAAGCAATCAGTCAGAGTGATTTTGAGTCAATCATTGCGCTTGATAGCATGGGAACAATTATTGCAGATAGCATCGTGACGTACTTTAGTAATGAAGAAGTACATGAATTGATGTATGAATTAAAGGCTGCTGGGGTCAACTTTGACTACAAAGGCATTCGCTTGGAACAATTAGCTGAAGTAGAATCACCATTCAAGGATAAAACAGTTGTTCTAACTGGAAAGTTAACTCAATTTACGCGGGAAGAAGCGAAAGCTACGATTGAAAATCTTGGTGGAAAAGTGACTGGAAGTGTCTCTAAAAAAACAGATATCGTTGTAGCAGGTGAAGAAGCTGGAAGTAAGCTGACGAAAGCAGAATCACTAGGAATTGAGATTTGGACGGAAGAAAAGATGGCAGAAGCGTTAGCACAAAGTCATCCTGTGGAAACCGAAAACTAAGCTTTTTCAGATAAATTTCAATAAATAATTTCAGTGCTTCCACACTTGTGGTAAAATAGAGAGCAAAGTTTTTAACTCGTTTAAGAAAGAAGGGGTAGTATGGCGATTAGTGAAGAACAAGTCAAACACGTTGCCAAATTAGCAAAACTTGCGTTTGATGAAAAAGAGCTTGCAAGTTTTACAGACCAATTAGGTAAAATCATTGATATGGTGGAAATGCTTGAAGAAGTAGATACAGAAGGTGTTCCATTCACATCAAACGTGGTTGAAACAGTGAATGTAATGCGTCAAGACCGTGCACAAGCAGGTTGGAGTCGCGATGAGTTATTAAAAAATGTGCCAGAATCTGAAGATGGTTTTATTAAGGTACCCGCAATTATTGATAATGGGGAGGCAGGCGCGTAATGACAGAATTATACAACCGTTCATTAGAAGAATTGCATGGGATGCTTGTTTCTAAAGAAATAACTGTACAAGATCTAATGAGAGCAACATTTGAACGTATTAAAGAAACAGAACCAGAAATCGAAGCGTTTATTACATTAAATGAAGAAAAAGCACTTGAATTAGCAAAAGCATTAGATGAAAAAGGAATTGATGAAAACAATGTGTTAGCAGGTATTCCAATTGGGATCAAAGACAACATTGTAACGAAAGATTTGTTGACAACAGCGGCATCAAAAATCCTTTATAATTTTGACCCAATCTATGATGCAACAGTTATGGATAAAGTCTATCAAGCAGATATGATTCCTGTAGGTAAACTAAACATGGATGAATTTGCTATGGGCGGAAGTACAGAAACTTCTTACTTCAAGAAAACAAAAAATGCTTGGGATCATTCTAAAGTTCCTGGTGGTTCATCAGGTGGCTCTGCTGCAGCAGTTGCTGCTGGACAAATTCCTGTCTCTCTTGGAAGCGACACAGGTGGAAGTATTCGTCAACCGGCTGCATTTAATGGAATCGTTGGAATGAAACCAACTTATGGACGTGTTTCACGTTTTGGGTTGATTGCATTTGCTTCTTCATTAGATCAAATTGGACCAATGACAAGAACGGTTAAAGACAATGCATTAGCATTAACAGCAATCAGCGGATATGACGAAAAAGACGGAACATCATCAGGTGTTTCTGTACCTAACTTTGCTGAAGGCTTAACTGGTGACATCAAAGGAATGAAAATTGCTTTGCCAACAGAATATCTTGGTGAAGGTGTGGCACCTGGAGTCAAAGAAGCAGTATTGAAAGCGGCAGAAACATTCCGTTCATTAGGTGCAACGGTCGAAGAAGTTAGCTTGCCACATTCAAAATATGGTGTAGCAGTTTACTATATCATCGCTTCATCTGAAGCAAGTTCAAACTTGCAACGCTTCGATGGTATTCGCTTTGGCTATCGTTCTGAAAATGTGAAAAATTTGGAAGATGTGTATGTTAACTCACGTTCGGAAGGTTTTGGTGACGAAGTAAAACGTCGGATTATGCTAGGAACATTCTCATTGAGTGCAGGATATTATGATGCTTACTTCAAGAAAGCTGGCCAAGTGAGAACATTAATCAAACAAGACTTCGAAAAAGTTTTTGCTGATTATGACCTAATCATTGGACCATCTTCACCAACTGTAGCATTTGGCATCGGCGAAAATATCAACGATCCAATTACGATGTATATGAGTGATATTTTAACAATTCCAGTGAACTTAGCAGGACTTCCTGGTATGTCAATTCCAGCTGGACTTTCAGAAGGTCTTCCTGTTGGGTTACAACTAATCGGTAATTATTTTGAAGAAAAAACAATGTATCAAGCAGCGTATGCTTTTGAACAAGCGACAGAATTTCATAAGCAACAACCTGCTATTCTAGGGGGGCAAGGCGAATGAACTTCGAAACAGTCATTGGACTTGAGGTCCACGTTGAATTAAAAACAAATTCTAAAATTTTCTCACCAGCGCCTGCACATTTTGGAGCAGAACCTAACAGCAATACAAACGTGATTGACTGGGGTTACCCTGGTGTATTACCAGTAATGAACAAAGCGGCTTTAGAGTTTGGGATGAAGGCAGCTTTAGCATTGAATTGCGAAATCTCAAAAGATACACATTTCGACCGCAAAAACTACTTCTATCCTGATAATCCAAAAGCTTACCAAATCTCACAATTTGACCAACCAATCGGTCACGATGGTTGGATTGAGATTGAAGTTGAAGGACAAAAGAAAAAAATTAGAATCGAACGTGTTCATTTAGAAGAAGATGCTGGGAAAAACATGCACGGTATCGGTGGCTATTCATACGTTGACTTGAACCGTCAAGGCACACCGCTAATCGAAATCGTTTCAGAAGCAGATATGCGTTCACCAGAAGAAGCATATGCTTATCTTGAAGCATTGCGTTCAATCATCCAGTTCACTGAAGTTAGTGATGTGAAAATGGAAGAAGGTTCTATGCGTTGTGATGCCAATATTTCTTTACGTCCTTATGGTCAAGAAGAATTTGGAACAAAAGCAGAACTAAAAAACTTGAACTCACTTTCATTTGTTAAAAAAGGACTTGCTTTTGAGGAAAAACGTCAAGCAAAAGTTTTACTTTCTGGTGGCGAAATCCAACAAGAAACTCGTCGTTTTGATGAAACAACAAATAAAACAATTTTGATGCGTGTCAAAGAGGGATCAAGTGATTATCGTTACTTCCCAGAACCAGATATTCCAAAATTTGTGATTGATGATGAGTGGATTCAACGTGTCAAAGCAACATTACCAGAATTACCAGCATCACGTCGCCAACGTTATATCAATGATTTCGGATTGCCTGAGTATGATGCAATGGTCTTAACGTTAACGAAAGAAATGTCTGACTTCTTTGAGGCGACATTAGAAAACGGTGCAGATGCAAAACAAGCTTCTAACTGGTTGATGGGTGAAGTTTCTGCCTACTTAAATAGTGAAAAACTAGAATTAGCAGAAACACAATTAACACCAGAGAACTTGGCAGGAATGATCCGTTTGATTGCGGACGGAACAATCAGTTCAAAAATTGCGAAAAAAGTGTTCCGTGAGTTAATCGCAAAAGGCGGCGATGCACAAGGAGTCGTTGAAGCCAATGGCTGGATCCAACTATCTGATCCAAGTCAATTACTGCCAATTATCAATGAAATTTTAGATAATAACGAACAATCTGTTGAAGACTTTAAAAACGGAAAGGATCGTGCAGTCGGCTTCTTAGTAGGACAAATCATGAAAGCAACAAAAGGACAAGCAAATCCAGGTGTTGTGAATAAACTACTAAAAGATGAATTGACGAAACGTTAAGAGGAAAATCATGAAAAAAGCACGTGTCATTTATAATCCAACTTCAGGTAAAGAATTGCTGAAAAAAAACCTCGCTGATATTCTTCAAGCACTAGAAGACGCAGGTTATGAAGCAAGTGCTTATGCAACAACTCCCGAAGAAGACTCTGCGAAAAATGAAGCAACGAGAGTCGGAAAATTAGGCTTTGACTTGGTTGTAGCAGCAGGCGGAGATGGAACGATCAATGAAGTTGTTAATGGAATCGCACCTTTGAAGAAACGACCTAAAATGGCGATTATCCCGGCTGGAACAACGAATGATTATGCACGAGCACTAAAAATTCCTCGTGACAATATCAAGGCAGCTGCCGAAGTCATCAAAAAAAATCAGACGGTTAAAATGGATATTGGTCATGCCGAAAACAGTTACTTCATCAATATAGCAGCAGGTGGCTACTTAACGGAATTAACTTATGAAGTGCCATCTGAATTGAAAAGTATTTTTGGTTACTTAGCCTATCTCGCAAAGGGAGCAGAAATGTTGCCTCGAGTGAAACCAATCAAAATGCGTTTGAAGTATGATGAAGGAGAATATATTGGAAATGCGTCCATGTTTTTCTTAGGGCTAACGAATTCAGTAGGTGGCTTTGAGCAAATTGCTCCGGATGCAAAGCTTGACGATGGAAAATTTTCATTGATTATCGTCAAGACAGCCAATATTTTTGAAATTTTACACATTGCAGCGCTGATGTTGAATGGCGGACGTCATGTCGAAGATCATCGTGTGATTTATACAAAGACAAGCGAATTGTATGTTGAAACCGAAGATGATACAAATCGTCCAGTGATGATCAATTTAGATGGTGAATATGGTGGCGATGCACCGATGCACTTCTCTAATTTACATCAACATATTGAATTTTTTGCGAATACGGATAAGATTCCTGATGCCGCTATCACGGGTGTAGAGGAAGAAGAATTCGAAGAAGTTGGTAAAGAATTTGTAAAAGAAGTCGAACGATTAACAGACGAAGATATTGACGGTGACGGCAAGATCGCTGACGAGGAAAAATAGACAGACAACCGGTACTGATACTAGGAACCTAGGTCAGTGCCGGTTTTAGTTGTTGTGAAAAACAATGATTTATAGTAGAGTCAGAACTAGACAAGTAAGAAGTTAAAGGAGTAAATAATGAGCGAACAAACAGTGAAAAAAAATGAACGTTATACCGTAAAAATTATTGATTTAAGCTATGAAGGAATGGGTGTAGCTAAAATTGACGGCTACCCATTGTTTATTGAAAATGCGTTACCCGGAGAAGAAGTTGAAGTTCTTGTTTTAAAGGCAGGAAATAAATTTGGCTATGCAAAAGTAGAAAACTGGTTAACGACTTCACCAGATCGTCAACCTGTTGAAGACAAAACATTGATTCGTACAGGAATCGCTCCACTTGCACACTTAAGTTATGAAAAACAATTAGTGTTCAAACAACACCAAGTTGAAAATGTGATGGAAAAAATTGCGAAGCTACCGGAAGTGCCTGTTCTACCAGTAGTGGGAATGGCTTCACCAGTTGCTTACCGAAATAAAGCACAGATTCCTGTTCGTAAAATCGATGGTCATTTGGCTACTGGTTTTTATAAGAAAAACAGCCATGATTTAGTTTCCATTACAGATTTTTACATTCAAGATCCAGAAATCGATAAAGCAATCGTTGTTGTGCGTGATATCTTAGAACGTTTCCAAGTTCGTGCGTATAACGAAGCCAAAAACGAAGGACAAATTCGTCATATCGTCATTCGTCGTGGACATTATTCACATGAAATGATGGTTGTTTTAGTTACTCGTAAAGAAAAATTCTTCAAAGCAAAAGAAATTGCTAAAGTGATTCATGAAGAATTACCAGAAGTTGTTTCTGTCATTCAAAATATCAATGAAGAGAAAACAAATGTCATCTTTGGTAAAAAGGAAGTTGTTTTATTTGGAAAAGATTACATTGAGGATCAACTCTTAGGTAAGACCTTCCGAATTTCTGCTAAGTCTTTCTATCAAGTCAATACACAGCAAGCAGAATATCTTTATCAAACAGCAATTGATTTTGCGAACTTAACCAAAGAAGATGTTGTAATCGATGCATATTCAGGAATCGGTACTATTGGTTTATCCTTAGCTGATCGTGTTGCTGAAGTCTATGGAATGGAAATCATTCCTGAAGCGATTGAAGATGCACAGTTTAACGCATTAACTAATAAAATCGAAAATGCACATTATGAAGTGGGCAAAGCTGAAAAGGCAATGAAAAAATGGCAAGATAAAGGTATCAAACCATCTGTCATCATGGTTGACCCGCCACGTAAAGGATTAGACGGCAGCTTCATTGAGTCAGCAATCGAAATGAACCCCTCTCGAATTGTCTATATTTCATGTAATCCGGCAACCTTTGCGCGCGATGCAAAATTGTTTGCCGAAGCAGGCTATGAAACAACAAAAGTGCAACCTGTTGATTTATTTCCGCAGACGCATCATGTGGAGTTGGTTGCCTTACTTACTCGTACAGAAAAATAATACTGATATCAAGGGTAGAGAAGTAATAGCTGGAAATAGCTAGATACAGCGAAATTTTGAATATTTGAGGGAGTTGAGATTTTTGAGTCTTGGCTCTCTTTTTTGTTTGTGGGAACATATCAGCTGGTTATTTGGGAGAGTTTGGTAAGTAAATCAGAGGAATGTAATCAAACAAGACAGAACTATTGTGGATCAGGTAATTTAATAGCATCAAGTTTAGATCTGGAAATGAAATAAAGGTAAAAAGCAAAGAGCATTCTTTTAAATAAGATTACTTTTTTTGGTTAACAGTTGCAAAATGGGTCATATCAACGTTTTAGCTATTATTTTACAAATAAAAATAGTACAATTATAAGATAGATAGCCTAGGAGAAGAAGACATGCTTAATGCAAAACTTAGAAAAAATGCAATTGATAACTATAATACAGCAACTAAACGTTATGAGAAGATAGCAATTACTTTAAGTGACAGCACAAACACTCTTTATGAAGAGCGTAAAAAAGCAGTGAAATTAGTAAAATTAGTTGAAGAACGTATTAATCAATTAGCGAATACACCAAAGGAATTTAAGGTTACTTTACAAAAAATAGAAATCGAAATAGAAAACTTCAAAATTAAACAAAATGAAATTAAAAAAGCAGAAGTGGAGGCGAAGGTTGCAGCTGGAAGTACAGGGACTGGTGTGACATTGAGTGCACTTGGATTGGCTGTTGCTACGATGGGGCCCACTGCTGCAATGGGGATAGCTACTACATTTGGGCTTGCATCAACTGGAACAGCAATTTCAACTTTGTCAGGTGCAGCTGCAACTAATGCTGCTTTAGCTTGGCTTGGTGGTGGGGCACTTGCAGCAGGTGGTGGAGGCATGAGTGCAGGAGGAGCATTACTTGCTTTAGCAGGTCCAGTGGGTTGGACGATTGCTGGTGTCATGCTTGTGGGCTCGGTTGGGTCAGGACTATTTACAAGCCATAAAAATAAAGAAATAGCTGATAAAGTACTTGCAGAAAGAGAAAATTTAGAAAAAATAATTAGAAATTTTACTAGGATGAATATCGAAGTTAAAGCACTGATTGGGACAACCCGTACTCAAATTAAAGGAGTATCAAAAGCATATATAGCATTAGATGGGAATGATTATTGTTTATTTTCGAAAGATGAAAAAATGCAGGCAGGTCTGCTTGTGAATTCTACCTTAACCTTGGCTCAAATTATTAATAAGGAGCTTAAATTAGATGCTTAGTGAACAAACTCTTGATAATAATGTAGAACAAGGTATTGGATCATATGTTGACTACCTTAACAATATTAGACTTTCGGATTTATTAAATTCATTGGATGCACTCCTTTCGAATGAAACAGATAAACTATCAGATTTAGCTTCTAGGTCAGCTAATGCGTTATCAAATCTAGATTTAGCAAAATTAGAAATTGAAAATCTTATAACTATTAATCGTGGTGGAAAAACGGGAGTACATGGGTTTATAGCTGAATTTGCTGAAACAGGGATTAGAAATGCACGAGCTGTTTTTGAAGGAATGCAAAAGAGTGTGGTATTACTGAATAATAATGGACCGGCGGATATTTTACTTCAAGGTAAAGAAGTTCAAATGAAATTTTATGCGAACATCCTAGAAGAAATTAAACAAGCTTCTCATTATGATGAAATGAGTATGATGTTTCCAAAGGATCATGTAGAAGTCATTGAAAAAATCATGAGTGGAGCTAAGATAGTTGATTATCAAGGAAGTACATTATCAATTTCTAAAATCAACAATATTAGAAAATCGATTGAAGATGAAAGTACATTGCGTGGTGTTCCATATGATGAGTGGTTAAAACCATCTTTGCTGAGATATCAAGATGTCCAAAAAAGGACAATTGACCAAACTTTTTGTGGGGAAGTCAATGACATCAACAAGCAAACAGCTCAGCAGCAAACTGCTATTAAAAAGGAAGCAGACCATGATAAATTAGTTGCTTATCAAAAGGCACAACCAACTTTCAGTGAGGCATCAAAAGTTGCTAGAATTGGCTCAGTAGTTCAAGGTGGATTGAATCTAGGAGTCTTTATTTATAAAAAGCATCGGGATGGAAAAGAAGTCTGGAATTTTGATTCTGACGACTGGAAACAGTGTGGAGCTAGTGCTGCGAAAGGAGCTGCAAAAGGTGGTATTTCTGGGTACACTATTTATGGATTAACGAATGTCTGCCATTTAGCTGCGCCAAGTGCGGGAGCAATTACATCTGGAATATTTGGATTGAGTAGCACAATAGTGAAGTATCGAAGAGGTGATATAGATACTGATGGATTTATTGACTTAGTAATTTTAAATGCTATTGATGCAACTGGAGCAGCAATCGGTGCAGCGATTGGCCAAATGATTATTCCTATTCCTGTTGTTGGTGCTTTAGTAGGTTCTATTGTTTCTACTACAGCACTAAGTTTAGGAAAAGTAGTTCTCAATAAACATGAAATTGAGGTCATCAATAGTTATCAGGAAAAAATCAATGAATATGTTACTAAGTTAGATATAGAATACCAAATAAAATTAGATGAACTTATGAACGAATATCTTAAACTTGGGGAACTTCAAAAATATTCATTCGACTTTGCTATTAATGTACAGTTGCGTTTTGCTTCTTCTGTTAATATGGCAAGACTGTCAGGCGTGACAGAGGAAGATATTCTCAAAAACGAAAGTGAGATTGATGATTATTTTATACGCTGATTTATTCCCGCAAACACATCATGTGGAATTGGTTGCCTTACTTACTCGTACAGAAAAATAATACTGATATCAAGGGATTCCTTGGATTACACGGAACTTTATAAAAGAAGGTAAACATACTTTTTTATAAATGTTCTGTGTTTTTTTAGTTGATACGCAATACTAGAGATGAAGCGCTGAGCTAGAGAGTTCAGCGCTTTTATGTTAGATGATACTTCGCTTTTCCCATCTGTAGGAAAAAAGTAAGTTTGTAGAAGAAGGATTATTTTTCCTATAATGAGCATGTAAATAAATGAAAGTGGTGAAGAAAATGAAAAATATTTTGTTAATTTGTGGTTCAGGAGCATCAAGCGGGTTTATGGCCGCAGCGATTAGAAAAGCGGCTAAAAAAAGAAAACTTGAATTCTCAGTCAAAGCGGCTAGTGAATCGCAATTGGACGATCGCATTGATGCAATTGACTACTTACTTATTGGTCCGCATCTGTCTTATATGTTAAATGATCTTCAAGAACAGACAAAAGATAAAAATGTTAAAGCAACAATCATTCCACAAGCAGTTTACGGCACATTGAATGGAGAGAAAGCATTAGATTTAATTTTAAAATTGGAGGAATAGATGATGGATAAAATTATGAACTTTATGACAAATTCTTTTGCGCCAAAAGTGAATAAGGTAGTAAAAAATCCCTGGATTTCAGCCATCCAAGATTCAATTATGATCGCTTTGCCGCTAGTTTTTGTTGGTTCGTTAGTGACGGTCATTTCTTTGCTAAAAAATATTTTCAGCGGAATGCCTGATTTCTCCATGATCAGTAATTTTTCATTTGGAATGTATGCGTTAATCGTGGCGTTCCTGATTCCTTATTATCTGATGGAGAAAAAAGGGTACGGTGGCCAAAAATTAATTTCTGGTGCAGCTTCGCTCGTGCTGTTTATGATGTTGCTGTTTCCTACTATTACGGCTGATGGTGAGGCAGTCTTCATTCTCTCTCGTTTCGGCGCTACTGGAATGTTTCTTTCGATGACTACGGGGCTGTTTGTCGCTTCCGTTATGAATTTTGCGGTCAAATATTCATTTTTTGATGAAGACACACCGATTCCCGACTTTGTTGTTGGCTGGTTCAACAGCTTGTTACCCATCACATTTGTGTTGCTTGTTGGCTGGTTAATCACTTTCCAATTACAAATCGACTTCTTTGATGTGGTTCTATTGGTCTTCAGTCCGTTAGCTAATATCGTTCAATCTTATCCTGGTTTCGTGCTATCCGTCTTCATTCCAGTGTTTTTATATACGTTTGGGATTTCCGGATGGGTAATGATGCCTGTCATTTATCCAGTTTATATGTCAGGATTGGCAGCCAATGCTGAAGCGGTGGCAAATGGTGGTCAAGCATTGAACATTGCTACACAAGAAACTTGTTACGCTTTTTCTTCAATGGGTGGGGTTGGAACAACGTTGGCTTTATCGGTCATGATGTTGTTATTAAGTAAGTCGGCGCAGCTTAAAGCAATCGGCAAAGCGGTCATTATTCCATCTATTTTTAATATTAATGAACCTTTGGTCTTTGGTGCACCAATCGCTTTCAATCCGTATCTGATGGTACCAATGTGGATCAACAGTATTATTGTTCCCACTATCGCTTATGTCACGATGTCGTTAGGATTGGTCAATGTTCCATCAAGTACCTTCTTATTATGGTATATGCCTTATCCAATTACTTCTTATTTAGCGACACAGGACTGGCGAGCCATTGTCGTTTGTGTTCTAATCTTCGTGATTACTTGGCTGATCTTTTTACCATTTTTCAAAGCCTACGACAATTCATTGGTAAAAAAAGAAGCTCAAGAAGCTTTGGAAGAGGCGGAAGCAGAAATCGAAGCGGCACACTAAAATACATTTTATATCAAAAGAAATTAGCAGGAGGTCACTTATGAAAGAGACAACATTTTTAGAGGAAAACGATCAATTGAATCAATTATCCATGAACATTTTAGTTCATGCCGGCAATGCAAGGGATCATTTAGTTCATTCATTAGAAAGCTTAGAGTCAATGGATTTTGAAACAGCTAAAATAGAAGTGAAAGCGGCACGTAAAGAAGTTGTGGTCGCACATGGATTACAAACAGATACATTACAGTTAGAAGCATCGGGTGAACAGATTCGCTATTCAACATTATTTTGTCATGCGCAAGATACCTTGATGACTGCGCAAAGCGAGATTTTGATTGGTGAGCATTTAGTTCGGTTGTTTGAAAACTTTAGTCAAAAATAGCAGAGAAAATGAAACGACACAATAATGCAAGGAGGAATTTCATTGGAAAAATATCAAATGCCTAGGGATTTTTTATGGGGTGGAGCCATTGCGGCCAATCAAGCAGAAGGTGGCTATAAATTGGATGGGAAAGGAATCAGTTTAGCTGACCTACACAAATATTATCCAGATAAAAGTAATGCTGAAATTGCCGAAGAACAGCACAAAGGAATGTCTATAGCCGATATCAAAGCGAATTTGGCTGATACTACTGGTTATTACCCAAAACGAAAGGGAATTGACTTTTACCATACGTATGAATCAGACTTAGAATTACTTAGTGAAATGGGATTTAAAACTTTCCGAACATCGATTGATTGGACACGGATTTTTCCAACTGGTGAGGAAGAGGAGCCGAATGAAGAGGGATTAGCATATTATGATCGCTTGATTGATAAAATTATCGAATTAGGAATGGAACCGATTATCACGATTTTACACTATGAAACACCCGTAGAAATTACGTTGAAATATGGTGGCTGGAACAATCGTAAAGTGATTGATTTATTTGTCAAATATGGGAAGGTTGTTTTAGAACGCTATCAAGCAAAAGTGAAGTATTGGATCGTAATCAACCAAGTCAATTTGATTCAATTCGAACCTTTCAATTCAACGGCAATTCCTTATGATACGGTAGATAATTATGAAGAAGCAAGTTTCCAAGCTGTTCATCATCAGTTTGTCGCCAGTGCGAAATTAGCTGCCTATGCAAAAATGATTAATCCTGCTATGATGATTGGGACAATGATGGCAGATTGTACAGCCTATCCATATTCTTGTGATCCTGATGATGTGAATTTGGCTTTGCGCCGTAATCGGATGCAGTATTTCTATACAGATGTTCAATTTCAAGGTGAATATCCGCAATATGCATTGAACTATTTTGCGGAAAACGACATTCATTTAGTTATTTCGGATGAGGATAGACAATTACTGAAAGAACATCCAATGGATTATCTTGCGCTTTCTTATTACTATTCACAAATGGTTGATGCTTCTAAAAACACGATGAGTCCGTCATCTGTAACACCGAATCCTAATTTGAAAGTCAATCCATGGGGGTGGGCTGTTGATCCGCAAGGGCTGTATAATTCTTTATCGCAATACTGGGATCGCTATCATAAGTCGATCATCATTGCTGAAAATGGGTTTGGTATGTACGACCAATTAGAAGATGGGCAAATCCATGATGATTATCGTATTTCTTATCTATCAGAACATATTGCTCAGATGAAACGTGCGATGTATGATGGAGCGGACGTCATTGCGTATTGTGCCTGGGGGCCAATTGATATTATCAGCTGTTCATCAGCTCAAATGGAAAAACGTTATGGGTTTATCTACGTCGATTTGGATAACGAAGGACGAGGATCTGGACAACGAATTAAAAAGGACAGCTTCGACTGGTATAAACAGGTGATTGCTTCAAACGGTGAAATTTTATAGATAATTGAAAAGCTGGTCCTTATGATCAGCTTTTCTTTGAGTGGGGGGATAAAATTGCTGACTAAAAAAGAAAAAGAGTTGCTTGATTATTTGGAGAAGAAAAACCATTGGACAACCTCGGATGAATTAGCTGGTTACAGCAATTGTACGACACGAACAATTCGTAATCGTGTTGCCAAGATCAATCAAAATAATCCGGATCTCATTTTGACTAGCCATTTAGGCTATCAGCTGAATTCGGAAGTCAGGATAAAGAATGAGGGGACCGAAGACCGAAAATCTCGAATCTTTTTAGAGTTATTGAAGCATTCGTCTGAAGGAGTCAACTTTTACGAGTTGGCAGAAGCACTTTTTGTTTCCGAGTCAACATTGAAAAACGACATTCAACAGTTGAAGAAAGAAATTACCAATGATGCAATCAAAATCGTCTTTGAACAAGAATATATCAAACTAACTGGCCCTGAGAGAGCCAAACGGCGTTACCTGATTTCACTACTATATAATGAAAGTGACTTGCAGGAGAAGCTAAAAATCAGCATTCAGCAAATGATTGGTTATCTTTCGCTGGAAAAGCTACAGCAAACGATTCAAGAAGTATTATCTGAGCACAGTATTCAGATTAATCAATATTCACTCAATAATATCGTCCTGCACTTTGCCATCAGTATGGAACGAATTCGTCAAGGGCACAACTTAAAGAAACGGTTGAATAATGAGCGCTTGCAAAAAAGCCAAGAATTTTTTATAGCTAAAGAAATCAGTGATAAATTAGCACAACAATATGATAGCCACTTTTCCTATGCTGAGCTGGAGCAATTATCCTTATTATTTATTGGCATGCAAAATGAAACGTTGACAAAACAAGAAAATCAGCAACTTTCTAGTTTTGTTGACCCAAAAATCATTGTCGCTTTGCAGGATGTTTTAGCAGAGGTAGAGCGAACCTACCTTGTCGAATTACAGAATGAAGAATTTTTCAATAAGCTGGCAATCCATTTACAAAGTCTCTACTATCGTTCTCATTACGAAACATTTACGCGCAATAGTAGCCTGCTAGATTTGAAAACGGCCTATCCATTGATTTATGATTTAGCTGTTTATATTTCTTCTTTGATTCAAGAACGGTTAGATATTTGGTTTAATGATGATGAGATTTCCTTCATTGCTTTACATATCGGGTCTTTTCTTGAAACGCAAAAACATATTCAGGCACAAGTGATGATTCGGCTGATTGTTAATGACTATCATGATATCGGCACTAATTTGAGCAAGCAAATTGAAGAATACTTTGGGGAACTTGTGACTATTGTAGTGATAGAAAAATGGCAGGCAACGACTAATGACTGCGACTTACTGTTGACGACCGACCGTAAGACAGCTTCTGAATATCCAGGTTCTGTGTTTATTCATCCATTTTTGACTAATAAAGATATTAAAAAAATAGAAAAGCGGATTGATTCATTAAAATCACAGCGTGAAAAGCAAAAAATGTATCAGGCAATCGAACGATTTATTTTACCGGAACTATATTTTAATCAGATTGATCCAGCTGGACTAATGCCAATTGAACTCCGCAGACAAATGAATCAGCGAATGGTGCAAGCTGGTCTTGTTGATGAGAACTTTTCCGAACGGGTAGAAAAACGTGAGCGTATGTCACCAACGAGTTTTCCTTCTGGTATTGCTGTGCCACATTCGGTTGAGTTAGAGGCGATAAAAAGTGGTGTTGCGATAATGACTTTGCAAGAATCGCTAATTTGGGCGAACCATTCTATCAAGTTAGTCGCTTATATCGCAATCAATAAAGATGAAGCAAATGATTTCAATGAGTTCTTTGAAAAATTTATTGAGATTGTTTCAGAGCCTGTCAACACCAAGCAGTTAAGTATGAGCGAAGATTTTGACGAATTTATTTTACGGTTAAAAACGATGGTTGATGCAGATGAGTAAAAACTTTTTACGTCGCTTATTCTTGGTGATTCTTGGTACGGTTTTAATGGGCGTCGGAATTGGAATCATTGTTAATGCAAATCAAGGTTTTGACTCAGTGAGTACGTTGATCTTAGGCTTGATGAACCATTCGTCGATTTCCTTTGGTCGATGGAGCCAAATCATCAGCCTATTGTTTCTGATGGTTACCTTCTTTTATAAGCGTAGTATGTTAGGAATGGGCAGTATCATCAATACTTTATTAGTAGGTGAAACAATCAGTTGGACAGCTCCAATCATTCAGGCTGTCGCTTTTCTTGCTAATAATAGGTTTGCTTCTTTGCTAGGATTTTGTGTGATGGCTTTAGGAACTGCTATTTATTTATCAGGTGGGTTAGGTTCAGGGCCTCTGGAAGGGCTGATGTTTTGTATCTGTGATTTCTTCCGCCTATCGCTGCAAAAAGGTCGGATATTACTGGATTTGATTATTGTTGTTATTGGTGTTTTTCTGGGGAGTTCTTTTGGAATAGGTACGTTTTTCGCTATTTTTCTATTAGGACCAATGATTCAAATCTGCCTGTCGATTTTGAAATACGGCAATATAAAAAATGAATTGTATCGTGAAAAAAGAAAAAAATTATCAGAATAGTAAGAAGTTTTTTCGAAGAATGCATTGATTAGAATGCGTTCTTTTTTTATACAGATAGTATTGAATGATAAATTATTGGTACTTAGAGGTATGGTTCAAGTCTTACAAATAAAGAACTTGAAGCAAAAGTCCTTGGCAAGATATTGGTGAACAGGTGAGCAACCGAACTTAAAATCTAGTCATAAAGAAAACATAAACGTTAAGGGTGAAAAATAGAAAATGGCTAGCTCCTATACTTTATGCTGAGGACTGGTTGATATGGATTAAAATTGCGAGTGATATATGTGTAGCAGAGCACAGGTATAAAGAATAGGAACGTTGCTTACAAGAATTTTCATCAACAAGATTTTTTGATAGAAGTAGGAAAGGTGACGACAGTTTATCAATACCCTCACCTTTTATCTGTCGTTAAACTTATCGAGTAGGTAAAACAGATTTATTACTGGTGTTATAGGAGGTATTTTTAAATCTGACTCCATACATCTAGATTTAATAGCACAGTCTGTTCCTGATTATATGAATAGTTTTAGAGCTATAAATGTGGTGGAACAAGTACTACGATTATTAGTCAAAAACGAAAAAATTCACCGGCTGGGCAGGGAACAACTTGACTATCGGAACGACCGCATTGTTTTCTACATCTATGAATGAAAAGTATAGAGAGTAAAGTAAGTAGCAGTCACTCTATTAAATAACAACAGTTAGCATGTGTTTTGCTTTTATATAATAGTTTTTTAGTGTTATAATAAAAATAAGGAAAGGAGATGCGTTTTTATTTTTATTTTTTATTGATAAAAATGATGGATATATGCTAAGTCGAAGGTGCTTCATTTCTAGTTGGGAATAATAGGTAAAATCATGTTTATCTATCCATTCTCTATCCAGATTCTTCGTCAAACATCAAATGGAAAAGTGCGTGAAACAGAGGTCTGATAATCAATTCGAATTTTGTTGGGGAAAAGATTCAGAATGATTGTAAATCAAGCTTTGGTTATTAGCTCAGCCGATATTCTTAGAAAAATAATTGGAGTGTTTATTTTTGATAGCCCTTATAATCGTGCGATTCTATTAAAATGAAAGGAGAGATTTGTTCATAAGTGAAAAGAGTACATAATTGATTTTGTTCTATTTAGGCAATGGAAATTTGTTCAGATTAATATGTATGGTGAAGTTTAGCACAATAACCTTAAGTAAATTTAGAAAAATAAATTATTCATCAGGAGGAAATAGTTATGTTGAAAAAAATTACTAAGCTTACTATTGTATCTGCTACGATCCTACCTATAATTGTTGCAACAAATCAAGCATATGCAACTACGTTTAACGATGATCCTATCAGTTTAAATCAAAGAATTAATGCTGATGATTACGGAAAACTGTCAACGATGTCTTATGCGCTTTCGTTTCAAATGTATCAATGGGGTGACATTTCCTATGCAGAAAAGTTATCAGGGGATGAAACAAATCCTTGGGGTGTTTCAAGTGATGTTTATCTGGTAGGTATTAATAATGATATGTCTGTTACACAAACGCCGAGTACAGTAAATAGTAGTACTTTTAATAACAGTACTACTGAAAATCAAACGTTTTATACGCCTTCTTATACGGAGTCTTATACAGATTCAGTGACTGCAACTACGACACATGCAGCGAAATTTGGGACGAAAGCGACCGCTAAAATTGGTCTGCCAATGGTTGGTGAAACGAGTATGGAAGTATCGGCAGAATACACATTTACAAATAGTAATTCCAGTACGAAAACAAATACTAAGTCTTGGACTGTACCTGGACAACCAATAAAAGTTAAACCTGGTCATAAAATAGTTGCAAACTGGGTCTTTTATACTGGTAAAGCGACTGGAACGGTAAAATTACAAGAAAAAATTACTGCGACTATTCCGTACAAGAAAAATTCTTCTGGGACTCGTACAGGAAAGGGGTTAGGGGATGTCGTAGGAAATAAAGATATCTTTTACAATAGTTATTGGAACAAATATTTAACAGAAAATCGTTTTAACTGGGAAAGAGCTAGTCAAAGTGTTGCTAATCATAAGATCGGAGAAGGCAATTACAAAGTTAGCTATGGCTCAGGTTTCTTCTTGGAAGCACATGATTTAACAGATGGAACTGTCACGCGTATTCCTGGACAACTAACAGTTAGCCAATAGTTTTATCTAATGTACTGATGTGTTTGGAGATTAATTTTGTGTCGTTCATAAGTTATATTGATGAAAAATTAAGAAATATACTCAAAAGCTTACAATAGCTTTTATAGTGTATTTCTTTTTTGTTGATTACGTCTTACAAAATTTTAAGCACACCAAAAAAAAGAATGATTTTACTTGCTTTTTGTTGTATATTAAACAAGGAGAAAGTTGCTGCTGTTGCAGGATAAATAAAGGTGGAATTAAAATGAATTCAAAAGAAAAAATGTTAGAATTGATTAAAAAGAAACAAGGCGGAGGTAGATCAGAACAAAAAGATACACCTAAAAATGATCGCCGAAATATGCGTAAGGGACCAAAAATCTTTAATAAGTAATTGGTAAATGAAAAGGAGTTATGACAACTTAATTGTCATAACTCCTTTTTTGTATAAACAGATTGAAAACTTATTTCTTTAAAAAGCAAGTAGAATACGTTCAAAATTGGCGGAGTACTCGCCCAAGAATTTTCTTACTTCTCGATACGACTCATTGAGTCCAAATTTTTTTGAACGTTGTTAATAAAATTTGCGAAAATTTTTAGGTGTATAGCCTGTTTTCTTTTTAAACGTGTTAATAAATTGACTAGTAGAATCAAAACCAACTCGTTCGCCGACGAGTTGAATCGATAGATCAGGTTGATTGATTAGGAAGTTTTTTGCCTGACGAATGCGAAAGTCAATCAAGTACTGATAAGGACTTTTACCCATGAATTTTTTAAAAAGGCGACTAAAGTATTGAGGGGTGATAAATTGTTTTTGGGCGATTTGATCGATTGTTAGATGCTGTGCGTAATTTGCTTGAATCTCATTGAGACTTGGAAGAACATACTTTTGATATAATTCATCAATCTGCATGTTTTCTTGTGGTTGACTCAATTGGAGTAAAAACTGATAACACAAAACTGAAAGAGCCAAGTGATCTGTGTTCGCTTCAAAAGCAGCAATCATTTTTTCAATTTGGGTGGAGAACTGAAACTTCTCGGTGTCTTTTGCTAAAAGAAACTGTTCGTTTCCGACTAACAGATCTAAATGATTTTTTAAGTGCCCATCAAAAGTGACGAAATTCGTTTGCCAATCATCAGTTAGTGGATAGTAAGCATGGGGGACAAAAGGGGAAATCAACACGCCTTCGCCTGCTGCTAATGTCAATTTTTGTTTTTCAATCCAGATTTCTCCAGCCCCAGTTTCTGTTTGTAACCAATGGTATAAAGGATGTCCTTGTGTGCGTTGCAAACTTACTTGCTGCCAATTGGTTCCAATACTTTCGATGCTAATGGGTAATTGTCGAATCGACAAATTGAAATAAATAGTCAAAATGAATACCTCCTTGTTTCGGAATCTTATATTTTTTAGTTTAACATATTATACATTTGATTTGTGATGACGCTTACAATGGATGTGAGAAGGAAAAGGAGGCAGTCATTAATGAAAAAAATAAAACGAATGTTCTATGGTGGTGATTATAACCCTGAGCAGTGGGAGAAAAAGATTTGGCTCAAGGACATGGAAATCTTTAAGTCTGCAAAGATCAATTCTGCGACAATCAATGTGTTTTCATGGGCGAAAATCCAACCAAGTGAAGATGTTTATGATTTTGAACAATTAGATGAAATCATGAATCAATTGGCGAAAGAAAATATTGAAATCGTTCTAGGAACGTCAACTGCAGCATTGCCAGCTTGGTTATATAAAGAATATCCGGAAGTTGGTCGGGTCGATTTTGAAGGACGACGCCATCGCTTTGGACAACGTCATAATGCTTGTCCGAATAGTCTTGTCTATCAGCACTTTTCAACGCGATTAGCAGGTAAACTGGCAGAGAGATACAGCGACGTACCTCAATTAGCTGTTTGGCATATCAATAATGAATATGGGGGAATTTGCTATTGTGAAAATTGCGAGAAGGCTTTTCGGATTTGGCTAAAGAAAAAGTATCAAACAATCGAAGCTTTAAATACTGCTTGGAATTTAAATTTTTGGGGACATACTGTTTATGACTGGGATGAAATTGTGGTGCCCAATTGTTTAGGTGATGCAATGAATGAGGAAGAGACTGCTTTTGCGGGTTTGTCGGTTGATTATATGCGTTTTAATTCAGATAGTTTATTGGCTAATTTTAAAGCAGAGCGTGAAGCCATTCGACAATTTGATCAAGAAATACCAGTAACAACGAATTTGATGGGTACCTATAAAGGGTTAGATTATTTCAAATGGGCAAAAGAAATGGATCTTGTTTCTTGGGATAATTATCCTGCCTATAATACCCCTTGGAGTTCAGTAGCACTTGGTCATGATTTGATGCGAGGATTGAAAGATCAGTCGTTTATGCTTATGGAACAAACACCAAGTCAACAAAATTGGCAACCGTATAATTCATTGAAAAAACCGGGAGAGTTGCGCGCTCAGAGTTATCAAGCGATTGCACACGGTGCAGACACAATTCAATATTTTCAGTTACGTCGAAGCATTGGCGGGTGTGAAAAGTTCCATGGGGCAGTGATTGAACACGCTGGAACAACGAATACACGAGTTTTTAGAGAAGTGGCAGAACTAGGGAATGAGTTGGAATCACTTGGAGATTTGCTGGTAGAAGCAACGTGTCCAGCGAAAGTAGCCATCTTATTTGATTGGGATAATTATTGGGCGTTGGAATATACAAGCGGGCCGAATCAAAATTTGAAATATGTTGAGCAGATTCAGCAAGTCTATGCTTATTTTTATCAGCAAAATATTCCGGTTGATTTGATTCCAATTGACCGTGATATTTCAAAGTACGAACTCATTTTAGCACCAGTACTCTACATGATAAAAGGAGAGATCGTTTCGCGACTTGAAGACTTTGTTCGTGCAGGTGGAACCTTCGTGACGACTTTTATGAGTGGAATTGTTGACCAGTCGGATAACGTTTTACTGGGGGGATATCCTGGGCCGTTGCGGAAACTAACAGGTATTTGGGTGGAAGAGCTGGATGCTTTAGCTCCTGAACAATCGAATCAAATTCAATTTGCAGATGGCGAAACTGGAACGGCAACCTTAGTGAGTGATTTGTTACATCTAGAAACAGCTGAAAGTTTGGGAAGTTACACGGATAATTTTTATGCAGGACAACCGTTTGCTACAAAGTGTTCCTTTGGAAAAGGACAAACTTATTATCTTGGTACACAGTTAGATACGAATTCACTAGCCAAAGTGTTAAATGAGGCTTGTGCAAGTGCCAAGGTTGAACCAGTTGTTGCTGAAGAAACGGCGTTGGAAATCACTTATCGTGAAAAAGGAAGGCAAAAATTTTATTTTATCATTAATTTGTCAGATCAATCACAAAAATTACCAACAAAATTTATCGGTCAAAAAGACTTGTTAAAGCAAACATCTCTAGTAGCAGAGTATCTTGTAAAGGCATATGAAGTCTTGATAGTGAAAGAGTCACAATAACTTATTAATTGAATGGGTTGAATGAATAGTAACTAAGATAACAGTTAAGTAAGGTAATAATTAAATAAAGTGATAACTAAAATAATAGCTAATAAAATAATAGCTAAATAGTAGCTAAAATAGTAGCTAAGAATGAGCTAGATGGGAGCAGAACATAATGACAAAACTAACAATTGCCATCCAAAACAAAGCAGGCGAACTTCGCACAGCAGCACGCGGTGAAGAACGAAAAGAGATGCCTTTAACCGATTCAGCGGAAAATCTCGTTCACCTTGCAATGAGAAATTTTAAGTATCAGGAAGGTGACCAAATTGTGGTTCAAGCGGATCAACCAGAAACCTATTTAATGGTTAAGCTAGATGAAACATTAGCTACTTCACTTATTTATTTATCAGGAAATAGCTGGAGCTATCCAATTTCATTTCTGCCTAACGTGCTAGCAGCGCGTCCTAAAGAGCGTTTTGCTGGAGAAAGTCATTATCTGAGTGCCCGAGTAGCGACTGCTGAAGAAATAACTATGTATCAAAATCTGACATTGAATCCACATGATCAAAAGGTATTTACCGGAAGTTATCCCCACGCTGAGGCAAATGTCGAAACGAGAAACGACGCAACATTTTTTGCGTGCAATGCGATTGATGGTATTTACGCCAATCACTCACATGGTTCGTATCCTTTTCAATCTTGGGGCATCAATCAACAACAAGATGCGGCATTGACCATTTTATTTGGGCGCGAGGTGGAGTTGGATAAAGTAGTTTTTACTTGGCGAGCTGATTTTCCTCATGATAGTTATTGGACGCAGGTTTCTTTATGCTTTTCTGATGGGACAAAAGAAGTTTTTCAGACAACAAAGACAGCGAGACCACAGACGTTTGAATTCAACCAACGACGAGTCACAGCGGTCACTTTTGAAGAACTAATTCAAGCAGATGACGATTCACCTTTTCCAGCATTAACTCAGATTGAATGCTTTGGTCGAAACGTGAATATTGAGGAGAATTAAAAATGATTGAGACCTATTTACAAAGTATCCAAAAAGAAGCGAAGGCTTACGTGGCAACAGCGACCATTACACCTTTGCCACTTGATGGATATGTCTCCTACTTGGAAACCGGCAATCGACTAGTCTTTGAAACTGCTTATTTTGCCAGAAGGAGACAGTTGGCGATTTTGGCACTGGCATATATGACTACTCATGAGCAGGAAACGAAGAAGTTACTGGAGCAAGTGATTTGGGAAATCTGTAATGAATATACCTGGGCGTTGCCCGCGCATTTACCAGTGGAAAAAAATCTGTTTAAGCAATCATCCGTTTGGTGGATTGACTTGTTTGCTGCCGAAACAGCCCAAACCTTAGCCGAAATTATGGAATTAATGGGAGCAGAATTTACTTTACTGACACAAAATAGAATCAGAGAAGAAATCGACCAACGACTATTCCAACCATTTGAAGAAAAGCATTGGGAATGGGAAGAGAAAAAGAACAATTGGAGCGGCGTCATTGGTGGATGCATTGGGATGACTGCTCTATCTTTACTGGAAAAAAACAGTGTAAGGCAAGGAGCAATCCTTCAAAAAGTAGACCATAGTTTACAGTCTTATCTAAAAGGTTTTGCGTTAGATGGTGCGTGTGAAGAAGGTGTGGGGTATTGGAGTTATGGATTTGGTTATTACCTTTATTTTGCGGAAAAACTAGCAGATATGTTAGGGGACGAAACCTATTTGAATTTGCCAAAAGTCAAAGAAATAGCTGCATTTCCGTATTATGTCGTTCGAAAAAATCAACAAGCCTTGCCATTTTCAGACTACAATTTTACTGAGTTGCCTAGTGGTTTACTTAGTTTTTGCCATCAGGTATTTCAAGTACCAATACCTGATGTAGTAAAGGTGAATGAGATTGATTTCGATCATTGCTATCGGTTTGCACAACTTTATCGTAATTTGATTTGGACGGAAAAAACGGAAGTTGAGCGACCAACTATTATGCATTATTTTTCAGATGTGGAATGGGGCATTTTTGAATCAGAAGCTCAAGACTTATTCTTCGCTGCCAAAGGAGGACACAACGAGGAAAGCCATAATCACATCGACTTGGGGCACTTTATTTTTGGAACACCAAATGAATTATTTTTAACGGATCTAGGGGCGGGAGAGTATACGAAAGATTACTTTGATGAAGAAAAGCGCTACCAGTATTTGGTAAATAATGCATCAGGTCATTCCTTGCCAATCATTAACGATTGCTGCCAACAAGCTGGTGCAGTGGCAGCCACAGCAACCAAATTTATTGATACGCCAAAAGGAAAACGCTTTTCACTTGATTTGACGAAGACTTATGAGCCAAGCGCAAATCTGAAACAATTTCAGCGAAGTTTAGTGTTGATTCCAGAAGAAAGCACGTTGGAATTACGTGATTATTTCAGGATGAAAAAAGCTGGAAATAAAATCATTGAAAGTTTTGTTACGACATATCCAGTTGAAAGGAACGGTCAAACAGTCAGCATCAAAGGACGCCAGACCTGTGAATTGATTTTTGGGGAGGAAGTAAAAAAAATTGACTGTCTGAAAAAAATGTACCACGACCATGAAGGAAACACTTGTCAGGCAACCTTGATTCAGACAACGTATACTATTTCAATGGAAGCAGAAGTGGTAGTCAAAATGAAGTTAGTCCACTAGCAAGATTCCTTTAGAAAAAAACGCAAAAGAGAGTGGGATAAAACTAAAAATTCAACTGTCTTTAATCCATTTTTCAATTAAAAAAGCCTAAAATCAACGTTTTCAAAAACGAATTTTAGGCTTTTTTATTTAGGCAACTTTTGTCCCAACTTTTTTTGCTCTATTTAATTTCTTGACTCTTTTCATTTATTTTAGGTGCAGCGGTTGATCCTCGAACGACTAATTCAGTACCCAAAAAGATTCGTTTGGCGATTGTGGGTGTCAAGATTCGTTCATGCAATGTGCTGATGCCGACCTCGCCCATTTCTTCGGTGTAGGCTTTGACAGTAGAAAGTGGTGGAGTGATATAGCGCGAAATAGAAATATCGTTGATGCCCATAACACTAATATCATCTGGTACAGAAATGTTTTGCGCCGTTAGCGTATGAATGATTCCAATTGCAAAGGCATCATTGGCAGCCAAGATTGCTGTTGGTAGGTCGGTCCCCCAGCTTTGCAAAGCTTGTTTGGTTAATTCTTCACTATTTTTCACATTCAATTGGCTATTTTCCTGCACGATAAAGTAAGACGCATCAAATAAGCCATAATGTTTCATCATACTTAAGTAAGTGAGGGTAGTAGGCGTCTTGTACTGACAATAGCCATGAAGATTTTGACTTTCTTCTGCTCCAATAAATGCAATTTTTTTATGGCCTAATTCAAGCAGATGATTGATTGCAATTTCTGTTGCTTGTGTGAAATCCGTATTGATGCAGTCATATTCTGATAGCGGAAAATTTGTTCCAATAACGCAAAGATTAGCAGCTAACTCGTTTAGTTCATCAATTTTTTCTTTTGTAAATTTTCCGATGGCTAAAACGCCGTCAACATTTTGAATATTACTCAAATCCGTTGGTGAAAAGTTCACGACATTGTAACCTAATTCAACTGCTTTTTTTTCTGCACTCATACGGATTGACATGTAATAAATGTCTTCGAGTTCCTCGTCATTTGAACGCCAAGTAATAAATCCGATAGAACCAGCTGAGCCTTCTAACTCTTCATGCAAAACGTTTCGCTGAGCGGCTGCTTTTGCTTGATTTTTCTTTTTATATTTTGTGTAATTCAATTTCTCTGCAACTTCAAAAATTTTTCTCTTCGTTTCTTCAGTAGCGGAGAGAGTTGCATCATAATTCAATACGCGTGAAACAGTTGAGATCGAAACCCCAGCTTCTTTTGCGATATCAGTAATCGTAGCCATGTGTTCCCTCCTAATTGATTGTCTTTATTTATAGTATAAGATTCGAAAAAGAAACACAAGAAAAAGTTTTCTTTTTTTTACCAAAAAAACTATTGAAATTTTTAGTTATAAAAGGTAAAATTTAGTAAAATAATAGCTTTGATGAGATAAAGGAGGTAAAAAGATAGGAAAATTTTTAACCTTTCTCCACATTTTAGTACTTATCGTGGTCTTTTCAGGTTGTGGAGGGAGTCAAGAAACCGCGCAGAACAATCAATTTACAAATGAAGTGACGCGTGAACTTAGGCAAAAAGCAAAGCGCTATACCGAACAAGAGTTGCAAAATACAGAAGTTCCTTTGCATGCGTTCATTCAATTAGAGGGAAAAATCATTCGCTCAGATGGAGGCAAAACCATTTTGCAAGGAGATCGTTTTATTTTGAGAAGTGGTTCAAGCAACTATCAAATATTTAATGAACAGAAAGAAACAATCTCAATTGGCGATCAAGTGACCGTATATGGTGAGTATTACGGTTTTATCAAAGGAATCATCATTGAAAAGGAGTAAAAGTATGGATTCTTTTTTAACAAAAGAAGAAATAAGTAATCAATTTGTAGCATTAGTTGAACCATTAGAACCATTTTTTAGTAAAAAAAATTTAGGACGATTAAAACTAGGCAGTCATGGAACAGTTTATACTGAATCAACTCGAGAAGTCGAAGCCTTCCTTCGACCACTTTGGGGATTGGGTCCGTTTTTGACTTCTGCAAAAGAGAACGTTTTGTTAGCAGAATACCTTCAAGGAATCACAGCAGGCACAAATCCTGACAGTCCAGTTTATTGGGGAACAGTTACTGATTATGACCAGTTGATTGTTGAAATGGCATCATTGAGTTTATTTTTATTATTGAATAAAGAAAAAACGTGGGATCAATTAACAGAGAAAGAGCAAGCAAATCTGCATCAATGGTTGATTCAGGTAAATGAACGAGAAATTCCTCGAAATAATTGGCACTTTTTTCGGATTTTAGTCAATGTTGCGATTAAAAAGTGCAACATGCCATACTCACAACAACAAATTGAAAGCGATTTTATGGTTGTGGAAGAATTTTATCAGAAAAATGGCTGGTACTGTGATGGAGAAGAAACACAATTTGATTATTATATTTCGTTTGCCATTCATTACTATAGTTTAGTTTATGCTCGCTTTATGGCAGAAGAAGATCCTGAACGTGTAGCAGTAATCAAAGAGCGTGCAACCCTTTTTGCCCAAACATTCAAGCATTGGTTTGATGCAAATGGAGAAGCTATCCCATTTGGTCGAAGCTTGACGTATCGATTTGCGCAAGTTTCTTTCTTTAGTGCGTTAGTGTTTGCGGATGTGGAGGCGTTGCCGTGGGGAGAAATCAAAGGATTGATTAATCGCCATATGAAAAACTGGTGGGCACAAGAAATTTTTTCAACAGATGGATTATTAACGGTTGGCTATCATTATGAAAATCTTATTTTTGCCGAAGGTTATAACGGATTTGGCTCGTCTTATTGGGCATTGAAAAGTTTCTTGTTATTAGCTGTCCCAGCTGATCATCCTTATTGGCAAGCACAAGAACAACCACTTACGATTGACGAACGCTTTTTAGCTGTTCCAGAAAGTAAAAACTTTTATCAATACAATCGAGAGTTAACACATCTTCAAGCTTTTCCTGCGGGACAATTTATTCAATTCCAAAATCATCCACATGCCAAATATAGTAAGTTCGTTTATTCAACAGTATTTGGTTTTAGTGTGCCTAAGCAAGATTATTGGTATTACGAAGGTGCTTACGACAATGTGTTAGCGTTGGCAAAAGATGGTCATTATTTCAGGTCGAAAGGTTTGGATACTCATTTTGCTATTTTGCCTGATCGAATTGTTCATGAATGGAATCCATGGAGTGATGTGTCCATTGTTTCAACCATTGTTCCGTTAGAAACGTGTCACGTTCGTATTCATGAAATTGAGACGAAAGAAGCATTAAGAGCTTATGATGGCGGATTTAGCGCACCCTACACGAGTGAGCTTCCAGTGGCAGAAGGGGGAGTAGCAGAGGTAGCTTCACCGATTGGGCTTTCGCGAATTGAAGGGCTTTTGGGATTTGAAGAGGCTGCTATTGTCAGAACCGAGCCGAATACGAATTTATTTTATCCACGAACGGCACTTCCACATGTAGTAGCAAACATTTCGCCAGGAAAAACAGTTTTAGTTTCACTTGTTGCCGGTTTGCTACCGGAAGAGCAAATGGAAAAACCAACAATTGAAATCAGTAATGAACAAGTAAAAGTCCAACAAAATGAAAAAAGAATCGAAGTAGCTTTAGGCACTAGGAGGAAAGCATGGAAAAATTAGAGTGGTTGCAAGAAGAAATCGAGTTTGCTGTCAACAAAGTTCGCGAAAATCTCAAGACGTTTCAAGAAACAGTGCCACCAGCAGCAAGTGAAGGATTGGTCTATCCTGAAGAAGAAAATATCGATTGGACAGCCAGTTTTTGGGTTGGCATGTTGTTTTTGGCAAAAGAGCTGACGAATTCCACGGAATTTGATGCCACGATTGAAAAGCAAATGGCTTCGTTCAAGCATCGATTAGAAAATAAAATTGAGTTAGAAACCCATGACATTGGTTTTTTATACAGTTTATCTGCCGTAGCGGATTATCAAGTCAACAAACATGAGACATCAAAAAAACTGGCAATTCAAGCAGCAGATTTATTGATGGAACGCTATTCTCCAACTGCTCAAATCATTCAAGCTTGGGGAAACCTTAATGACCCAGCGCAACGTGGACGAATGATTATTGATTGTTTAATGAACTTACCTTTACTGTATTTTGCTTCTGAGCAAACAGGAGATGAATCCTACAAAAAAGCAGCTTATGCACATGCGAAGCAAACACAAAAATATATCGTTCGGCCAAACAATACGACGTTTCACACCTACTATTTTGATGTGAAAACAGGTGAACCAATTGAAGGCAAAACACAACAAGGTTACTCCGATGATTCTTGTTGGGCGAGAGGACAGGCTTGGGGGATTTATGGCTTTACGCTAAGCTACAATCACACCGGCGATTATCAATTTTTAGAAACAGCGAAAGCGGTCGCTGACTATTTTATTAGCCAGTTACCAAAAGATCAAGTCGCTTATTGGGATTTATTATTCAATGATGGTAGTGGGCAAGAAAGAGATAGCTCCGCAGCGGCGATTGCTGTTTGCGGGCTGCTGGAATTAGCTAAACAATTACCTTTATCTGATCCAAAGCATGAAGAATACGAAGCGGTAGCAATCAAAATCATGCAAGCTTTAGCCCAAAAGTACACAAGTAAAAAGAGTGAACACTCAAATGGCCTGTTACTCGAAGGTGTTTATGATAAGAACTCCAATAAAGGGGTTAATGAATGTATGATTTGGGGCGATTACTATTATTTGGAAGCGCTAACTCGGTTGACAAAAAGTTGGTACAGTGTTTGGTAATAAAAATATTTTTATTATAAAAATGGAGGAAATAAAATGAAGCGATGGAAAAAAGGAATCACTGCTGGTGTGTTACTAGGAACTTTAGGTTTGTTGGCTGCTTGTGGTGGTGGCGACAAAGCTAGCGCAAAAAATGGTGGTGATTCAGGCGATACAACTTTGACAGTCACAACTTGGAATTATGATACAACGCCAGAGTTCAATAAATTGTTTCGTGCATTTGAAGAAAAGAATCCTGGAGTCAAAGTCGAAGCAGTTGATATTGCATCAGATGATTATGATACGAAATTGACAACAATGCTTTCTAGTGGGGATACAACGGATATTTTAACGATGAAAAATCTACTTTCGTACTCGACTTACGCTTTACGTGACCAATTAGTTGATTTGACAGATCATATTGATGGACTAGAAACGGAACCTGCGAAGGAAAGCTATGAAATGTATGAGATTGATGGGAAAAATTATGCGCAACCTTATCGTACAGACTTTTGGGTACTTTACTATAACAAGAAAATGTTTGACGAAGCAGGTCTTGAATATCCGAACAACTTAACCTGGGAAGAATATGAAGCACTTGCAAAACAATTATCGAAACCAGATGAACAAATTTATGGTGCTTATCAGCATACTTGGCGCTCAACTTTGCAAGCAATCTCAGCTGCTCAAAATGATAAAAACTTAGCAAAACCAGATTATAAATTTTTAGTCGATGATTACAAACGGATGTTGCGTATGCAAGATGAAAAAGCACAGATGGATTTTGGTACTGCAAAATCAACAAACGTCACTTATCAGTCACAATTTGAAAACGAAAAAGCTGCCATGATGTATATGGGTACTTGGTATATGGGCGCATTGTTAACAAATCTTGATGAAGGAAAAACAAACGTTGAATGGGGCATTGCTGAGATTCCACAAAAAGAAAAAGGAAAAGCAATCAAAACATTTGGTTCACCAACTGCTTTTGCCATCAACAAAAATTCAAAACAACAAGAATTAGCACAAAAATTCCTTGATTTTTGTTCCGGAGAAGAAGGCGCTGAAATCCTTGCGGGCGTAGGTGTTGTTCCTTCTTATCGAACAGACGAAATCAATAAATTATACTTTGGTCGTGAAGGAATGCCAACAGATGAAGTTTCTCAAAAAGCATTCGATCCAGAAAAAATCGCAATTGAATTCCCAATTGATGAAAATGGACCAGCCATTGATAAAATTCTTCAAGAAGAACATGAATTGATCCTAGTTGGAGATGTTACACCAGAAAAAGCGGTTGGGGAAATGAAAAAACGTGTCGAACAAGAAGTTGAATAAAGGCTTCATTTGATAACTGAAAACAGAGATGCGTCAAAAATGGCGCATCTCTTAGATAAAAAGGGGGAAAGGTTAAAAAGTTATTGCTTTTTAACAATCAGATATGGAAAATAAAGCAAATCCTGTCTCAAAGCTAAAAAGAAAAAATACTTTGATCGCGTGGTCATTCATTGCACCAAATTTTATTGGTTTTCTGTTATTTACGCTGATACCAGTTGTATTTTCGTTGATTCTCGCATTCATGAAGTGGGATTCATTCAGCACGCCAGAATTCATTGGATTGAAAAATTTTTCAAAAATGATGACGGACGAAACTTTTTGGATCTCATTGAAAAATACTTTTTTGTATACGATTGGCGTGGTTCCGCTAACATTGGTTTGTTCGTTAGGACTGGCAATCTTATTAAATCAAAAAATTCGTGGAGTGAAGTTTTTTAGAACAGCCTTCTTCTTTCCTTATGTGACGTCTTTGGTTGCAATCGCAGTTGTTTGGAATATGCTCTTTCATCCAACAATGGGACCAATCAATCAATTTTTAAAACTATTTATTGCGAATCCTCCGGGTTGGGTATCTAGTTCACAGTGGGCACTAACAGCAATTATTATCGTGAGTGTTTGGCGTGGAATGGGCTATTATATGATTTTGTATTTGGCTGGATTGCAAAGTATTTCAAAAGAACTTTATGAAGCTGCCGCGATGGATGGTGCGAATAAATGGAAACAATTTGTCAATATCACTGTTCCTGCACTAAGACCGACAACCTTTTTTGTAACGATCATGTTAGTCATTAATTGCTTCAAGATTTTTGATTTGGTGCAAGTAATGACGGATGGTGGGCCTGGTAGAGCGACGAATGTTTTGGTTTACCACGTTTATAATGAAGCGTTTGTCAAATTTAATTTCGGTTATGCTTCTGCAATTGCGATGATTCTATTTGTGATTGTCTTAGCGATTACAGTGATTCAGTTCAAATGGAATCAAGTCCAAGAACGAGTTTAAGGAGGGGAATCATGAAAACGACAACTGTGACAGGAACCAAAGAAAAACAAACAACTAGCCATTTACTGGTGATTTGTTTATTAACGATTTTAGCTTTGCTGACATTAGTGCCATTTATCTGGATGCTCTCCGCTTCTTTCAAAGCAAATAATGACGTATTCACTGTTCCGATCCAATGGATACCGAAAACTTGGCATCCAGAAAACTATTCAGTGATTTGGACAAGAATTCCGTTATTAACTTTTTTTAAAAACACTGCAATTTTAAGTATTGTTATTACATTAATCCAACTATTTACGTCAAGTTTTGCTGCGTATGGTTTTTCTAAACTACAATTTAAAGGTCGAGACTTTTTGTTTTTGGCCTATATAGGGACAATCGCTGTTCCTTGGCAATCCTATATGATTCCCCAATTTATCATGATGAGACAATTAGGATTGACAGATAAGCTGCTTTCTTTGATTTTGTTACAAGCGTTTAACGCATTCGGGGTATTTTTATTAAAACAGTATTATAGTAGTATCCCTGATTCTTTGTGTGAAAGTGCTCGAATTGATGGCTTGACTGAGTGGGGGATTTATCGAAAAATCATTTTACCGTTAACCAAACCGGCACTAGCTAGTCTGACGATTATCACCTTTGTTAACACTTGGAATGACTATATGGGACCATTCATTTATCTTTCTTCAACTGAAAACAAAACAATTCAATTGGGACTGAAAATGTTTGTTGGTTTGTTTGATGCCGAGTATGCATTGATTATGGCAGCGTCTGTGCTATCTATTTTGCCAGTGGCAATCGTCTTCTTGGCGATGCAAAAATATTTTGTAGAAGGAATTGCTTCTTCTGGCGTGAAAGGCTGATGAATAAATGAGTCGTTAGATCGGAGTGATGTGAATGTTTAAGCAACAGAGTTTTGAAACGAATATTTATATGAAGTTATTTCATTGGGCCTATCTTTTTCTTGCAGGAAATTTGAGCTTTATGCTTGTCAGTTTTCCATTCTTTTTAGTTACCATCACTTCAGCAATTGATGTGAGGAACCTCTTCTTCTTTTTAGGGGCTTCTGTCTTCTTTCTGCCAGCAGCATTGGCTTTGATGGCTTGGATCAATAAGTGGCGAGAGGAAAAAGAAGTTGCACCATTCAAAGACTACTTTCATTTTTATTTTCTGTTTTGGAAAAAAAGTTTTTTATTAGGGAGCGTCGGGTGGTTAGGGTGTTTGATTGTTGGTGGTGATATTCTGTTTTTAAGCCAAGTAACATATGGTAGATGGCTTGTTCCATTTCTGTTTCTTTTATTGATTCTACTTGTAGCCATTCAGTTAAACAGTTATTATTTTCAGGTAAAGAATCCCGAAGCATCTGTAACGGTGCTTCTCAAAGTGGCTACATATGTGGCGTTGAAGAAATGGTACATCAGCTTATTGAATGCTGTGCTGGTTGGAATTGTGCCAATCATGATGATCTTGAAACCACAATTTGGGTTTACACTCTTTCCAGTCTTCTTCTTTGGACTAATCTATTTGAATTGTGGGCGGCATTATCGTGGGATTCTGTAGGTGAAACTGGTGATGCCAGTCATTTTTTAGAACGAATGATAATTATTTAATAGAGATTGGAACGAAGATTTGTTTCAGTCTCTATTTTGTTGACTAAATGAATCAGCTTCTTTCCTAAGTAAAAGAGTCATTTTATTGATTTTTGACAACTCATTACGAAAAAATAAAATTTTGGAAAAATCCTAGAATCTTTCTGACATTTTAGTAGAAGTATGCTATTTTAAAAAGGAAGTAAAGGAGGAGAAAAATGAATTTTTTAGTTGTTTTAAAAGATGAATCAGTTGAACGTTCAACTTTTATTTATGTTCAATTAAATGAAGAAAAAACGTTGCTGCATTTTTCACCAGAATTCCATTTAGAGGGATTAACCTTAGGGGAAGTTTATCGAACGAAAGGCACGTCAGGTATCCTAGCTTTTTTTGAAAAGGAACTTGATCTACCGGTCAAAGAGTCTATCGAAATCTCATTAACAGAGTGGGATCGAGTAACCACGGATTTATTTCCAACAGGTCTTGACGTGGAAATTGAGGAAGGTACCGTGCATTTAAGTACAGCTGAATTGCAACATCAGATGCGTTATCGAGTCGATGAGGAAGATTCTTTTTCGATTTTTAAACGACAACAGAAGATTTTAAAAAGTTTTTTAAAACCGCTTAGCAGAAAAAGGAACCTTTTGAAAACCACACAACTTTTGAAAAAGTATCCTAATCTGATACATACATCTATTCAATTTCCGCAGATTTTATCACTGGTTCATCGTTATTTGCAAGTTCAACAAGTACCATCGCGAAAACTTTCATTACCTTTAGCAGACACGTTTCGGGTAGTCAAACGAGCTGAAGAGAAAAAAGTAATCGTAATCGATTTTACAAAAAATCGAAATATGCTACATCAAATAACTATGGGAAAAGCCAATTAGGGCTTTTCCTTTTGCACTTTTTATTCTATTAAATAGTCAATGGAGGAAAAAATGGCTCAAGTTTGGTTACAACGAATGATTAAAATGTATCAAAAATATCAACAACTAATGAAAGGAAGATATGCAAAATTTGATGAACTGAATCGCTTTTTATTAATCTTGTCGCTTTTGTTTAGTCTATTTAGTCGCTGGTTGCCTTATGAATCTGGCAGATTATTCTCGTTAGTGTTTTTAGGACTTTTGCTTTATCGCTTCTTATCAACTAAAATCTATCCAAGATTGAATGAAAATCAGCGCTTTTTAAAAAAATGGCAAATGGTACGCAACTTTTTTCAAACAGTCACTAAAAGAAAAACAAAGACAAATAAGAAAACGGCTTATCAAACGTATACGTTTTTTTCTTGTCCAAATTGCCAACAAAAACAACGTGCTCCGCAAGGCCGTGGAAAGATTCGAGTAACATGCAAAAAGTGTGGTACACGATTTGAAACAAACGTATAGGAAGTGGAAATAATGAAAATGGTTTTGTTACGTCACGGTGAGAGTGAAGCGAATTTCATGAATTATTGGACGGGTTGGTTAGATGTGGCATTGACTGCGAAAGGTATGCAACAAGCGAGCCAAGCTGGGAATAAAATGAAAGAAGCTGGTTTAGAATTTGATGCTGTCTACACTTCAGTTTTGAAACGGGCAATTAAAACATCTCAATTCGCTTTAGAGGAAATGGGGCAATTGTGGATTCCGATTACCAAAACCTGGCGCTTAAATGAACGTCATTATGGTGAACTAGTTGGAAAAAATAAAGATGAAATGAAAGACATCTACGGGGCAGAACAAGTCAAAATTTGGCGTCGTGCTTATCGTGAAGTCCCGCCACTTGCCAAGGAAAATCAATTTGATCGAAGGTATGATTTTTTAGATCCTCGTTTGGTTTCCCGTGGAGAAAGCCTAGAAATGACGGTTAAACGTCTAATCCCGTTATGGGAAGATTCGCTTGCACCTAGACTTCGTGAGCAACAAAACCTCTTAGTTGTCGGACACGGAAACAGTGTGCGTGCGTTAACGAAATACTTGGAGGATGTGCCAGAAGATTTAATGGATACGATTGATATTCCAAATGCACAACCAATCCAATATACATTTGACGAGCAACTAACAATCATTGATAAAAAGATTTTATAAAAACTTTGAGTGACTTGTATGGAAAAAGGAGCAGGAACTTTGATAAAGAATTTTATTTGGGATTTTGATGGTACATTATTCGATACGTATCCGGCAATGGTTGATGGAGCGTGGCGTGCCTTACAGGATTTTGGGATTGTAACGGATAAAAAGGAAATCTATTTTGTGATGAAAAAATACTCGACAAGTCAATTACGGCAAAACTATCAGTTGTCAGAGGAGAAATTCACGCCGTTATTTCATCAGTACGAAACAAAAAGTCGAAAAGTGTCAGCACCATTTCAAGACACAAAGACAGTTCTAGAAAACTTGAAGGCGCGTGGCGGACGACACTTTATCCTAACGCATCGCTTAACTGATTCGACTTGGAGGCTTTTAAAAGACTTTGGCTTAGACGAGTTAATTGAATCGGTCGTTGGAATAGACCAAGAATTCCCTAGGAAACCAGATCCATCTTCCTTAAATGCGATCATTCAAAATTTTCACTTACAAAAAGTGGAATCAATGATGATTGGTGATCGCCGTTTAGATATTGAAGCAGGGAATAACGCGGGAATTGCAACTTGTCTATATGACATTGATTATTTTTTAGGTGATATTCCCGCAACTTATGTTGTGAATGAACTGAAGCAAATCACTGAGTTGCCAGAGATTATTTAAAATATTGTCCGCTTTCAATTTTCATATGCTATAATTTTTATAGAGGAGTGATGATATGGAAATTAGAAGACAAAAAGAAGTTGTTGAGGCTTTTCACTATGACCAAAAGCCTAAAGATCAAGAAATCCAAACTGACTTAAAAGTTGGTTTTTCGCCGTTGAATGAAACGATTGAAAATTATCCAGAAGAACACAGTATTGTGGGTGCTCGTTTAGAGTTTCGCTTAGTATTCGACCAATATGTACTATCTGGAAGTGTTAGTCAAATCAACCACATTTTGAATCGTAAAGTTCAGGGACAGGCAGATGTGACACAAGAAGAAGTGGATGAGTTAGTCGCTCCTTTGTTTGACATTGTTAGTCGAATGGCATATGAAATTACAGAAATTGCTTTAGATGAACCAGGTGTCAAATTAAATTTTCAATCAGAAAAAGAAGCATAAAAAAGAGTAGTGGTGATAGTTTAAAGCTATCGCTACTACTCTTTTTCTATTACTAAATGTAAGCAAAATGAATGCCATTTGGCAAAAAATGAGCTAGAATGAACAAGTCACTGAAAAAATACAAATTTTTTTCAGGGGAATAGTTGAAGAATTATTCCCGGGAACCTTTACTTCCTTTGATGGACTTGTCATTAAAAAATTTTAAGGAGGAAAAAAATGACAACACTCATCACAGTTTTAGTGGTTCTAGTTTTTGCGGCATTATTATATGTGTTTTATCGTATGCAAAAGCGCCATACTAAATTTTCAACGCGCGTCTTTACTGCGCTAGGAATCGGGATCGTTTTTGGCGGTCTACTGCAAATTATCTTTGGGGTTGATAATCAAGTCGTCACTCAATCAATGGAATGGATCGGAATTGTTGGAGATGGCTACGTTGCTTTCTTACAAATGCTAATTATGCCATTGGTTTTCATTTCAATTGTCGGCGCGTTTACCAAAATGAAAGTTTCGGAAAAATTAGGTAAAATCAGCGCAACAGTTTTAACAACTTTGTTAGCGACAACAGCAATCTCTGCATTGATCGGGATTGGGACAACGATGCTCTTTAATTTACAAGGTGCAAAGTTTACTGAGGGAGCAGCTGAAACAGCACGTATTGCTGAATTAGCTACTAGACAAGAAACAGTTGAAAACTTATCTATTCCTCAACAAATCTTATCATTTATTCCTAAAAATGTTTTTGCTGATTTAGCGGGAAGCCGACCAACAAGTACAATTGGTGTCGTGATTTTCGCCGCATTTGTTGGGGTTGCATACCTTGGTGTTAAACGTAAAGCACCAAAAGAGGCAGCCTTTTTCTCAGATTTGATTGATAGTTTATATAAAATAGTTATGCGAATCGTTACATTGGTTCTACGCCTAACACCGTATGGTGTACTTGCTTTGATGACAAACGTCATGGCTACAAGTGACTTCGCTGCAATTGTGAACTTAGGAAAATTTGTGTTAGCTTCATATATTGCTTTATTTGCGGTGTTAATCGTTCATTCGCTCATTTTAATGTCAGTCAAAGTGAACCCAATCAGCTACTTTAAAAAAGCTTTTCCTGTATTGAGTTTTGCTTTTACCTCACGTTCTAGTGCGGGTGCATTACCATTGAATATTGAAACACAAACGAAAGCACTTGGTGTTGACGATGCAACAGCGAACTTTTCAGCAAGTTTTGGTTTGTCAATTGGGCAAAATGGCTGTGCCGGTGTTTATCCAGCAATGTTGGCAACAATTGTTGCACCAGCAGCAGGTATTAATGTCTTTAGTTTAGAATTTATTTTGATGTTAGTAGCAATCGTAACAATCAGTTCATTTGGTGTCGCTGGTGTCGGTGGAGGAGCAACATTTGCTTCATTGATTGTGTTAGGCGCAATGAATTTACCAGTAGCAATCGTTGGTTTAGTTATCTCTGTTGAACCATTGATTGACATGGCTCGTACTGCAACAAACGTTAGTGGTAGTATGGTAGCTGGAATTGTTACAAGTGCTCGTATCCATGATTTGGATCGTGACGTCATCAATGATGAGACAAAAGTTATTGACGTAAATGCATAAAGTCTAAGAACAACAACTTAAGAGATTGGGACAAAGCTAGAAACCCAATCGTTCTTAACACATTTTTCAATTAAAAAAATGCCTAAAACCAACGTTTTCAAAAAACGAATTTTAGGCGTTTTTTTATTTAGGTTACTTTTGTCTCAACCTTTTTTCGTTTTCAAGAAATAAATATTCCGAAAAGTGAAAACGTGAAAAAGAAATAAGAAAATTCTATTAAATAAACAAACCTAGAGTTTATAGAAGGTATATGGTAAACTAGCAACGATTAATCACCATTTAAAATGGTTTTAGGAGGAACAAGATGTTTACAAATGAAATAAAAATTATGCTTTATGTCGACGATGTTGAAAAAAATGCAGCATTTTGGACAGATAATGGTTTTGCAGAATTGGATCGTCAAGAAATGGATGGAACATTGATTGTTGAGATTGGCCCAGCAGTTGATGCACAAGCAAAATTAGTTTTATACGATCGTAAATTTATTGAAGCACATTCACCAGAGGTTGCGTCAAATTCACCATCTTTAATGTTTGCAAGTGAAGACGTCTTTGGTTTATATAAAAAAATGCAAGCAAACAAAGTTACACTAGGTGATCTTGTTCAAATTGGTGAAGAGTATGTTTTTAATTTTGCTGATCCAGACGGTAATTATTTTGCAGTGACCGGCAAATAAATGAACACTTTTGTAGAGGATGTGTCACAGAATCTGCAAAAGGTTCTTTTTTTTGAACAATAAAATAATTATGTAAACCTAAAGCTTTATAATTATTCAGTCTTGCGTAAAAATGCACAAGCAAATAAATCGTCAAATGCCTGATCCTTTCTTATACTATTTGGGAATCATCAGAATGAAGGGATGTCACAGTATGGATTACCAAGTTTTACTTTATTATAATTACACAACAATTGCAGACCCAGAAATGTTTGCAAAGGAACATTTAGCTTTTTGTAAGTCATTGAACTTGAAGGGGAGAATCCTTGTCGCAACGGAAGGGATTAATGGCACGTTATCAGGAACAATTGCAGATACGAATGCTTATATGGATGCAATGAAAGCAGATGCACGTTTTGCAGATACCTTCTTCAAAGTCGATCCAAGTCCTGAGCATGCGTTTAAAAAAATGTTTGTTCGTCCACGTCCGGAACTGGTTTCTCTCAAACTAGAGGATGATATCAATCCGAAAGATACCACAGGCGCTTATTTATCACCGCAAGAATTTAAAGAAGCAATCCTTGATGAAGAAACTGTTGTGATTGATGCGAGAAATGATTACGAATATGATTTAGGTCATTTCCGTGGAGCTGTTCGACCAGAAATCCGTAGCTTTAGAGAACTCCCACAATGGATTCGCGATCATAAAGAAGAATTTATGGACAAGCGTGTCGTTACTTATTGTACAGGTGGTATTCGTTGTGAAAAATTCTCTGGCTGGTTAGTTCGAGAAGGTTTCAAAGACGTTGGACAGTTACATGGTGGAATTGCAACATATGGAAAAGATCCTGAAGTTCAAGGCGAATTATGGGATGGACAAATGTATGTTTTTGATGAACGAATTGCAGTTGAAATCAATCATGTCGATAAACAAGTTGTCGGTAGAGATTGGTTTGACGGAACACCATGTGAACGCTATGTGAATTGTTCAAATCCTGAATGTAACCGCCAATTTTTGACTTCGGCAGAAAATGAAGCGCGACATCTAGGCGCATGCTCAAAAGAATGCGCGCAACATCCACACAATCGTTACCTTAAAGAGCATTCTTTAACAGATACAGAAATTACAGAAACCGTGGCGGCAAACTTTAAATAAATCAATTAATATAGTAGCTAAAAGAAAAGCACAAACTTGTTTTTCTTTTAGCTCTTTTTTTGTTGGAATCACTTGCAAAGTTACGCTATACTTTTTAGGAAAGGATGCGATGGTTATGAAATCTTTGGTCTATGCAATCAGCGATGTTCATGGAGAATATGAATTGTTTCAAGAATTAGTACGTGAGTACGATCCAACAATTCATCAATTAGTTTTGATTGGTGATTTAAACGATCGCGGACCGAAAACAAAAGAATGTTTTTTACTTGGAATGAA
Source organism: Enterococcus thailandicus (assembly GCF_001886265.1). GTDB lineage: Bacteria > Bacillota > Bacilli > Lactobacillales > Enterococcaceae > Enterococcus_B > Enterococcus_B thailandicus. The sequence continues at coordinate 32,043 of NZ_JXLE01000003.1, read as the reverse complement.
ATTAGCAAAAGAAACTGGAGCCATTTATTTGCGTGGAAATCATGAGGAATATTTCTTGCAATTTTTACACTCTCCAGAAGATTGGTATGACGCGTATTTGCGTAATGGTGGTAAAGAAACCTTTGAAAGTTTACTACATCCAGGTGCAACAGAAGAATATTCTCCGACGGAAATTGCAATGATGATTCGTTCAAGATATGATGAACTGATTCAATTTTTAGTGGAGAGGCCATTGTATTTTGAATGGAAACAGTATTTATTTGTTCATGCAGGAGTAGATTTAACGAAAAAAGATTGGCGAGAAACTAGTCCAAGAGATTTTATTTGGATTCGTGAACCCTTTCATCACGGGAAAAATCAAACGGGTAAGACAATCGTTTTTGGCCATACAATTACACCTATGTTGCATGGCGATATGCAAACAACGGACTTGTGGCGAAGTGACAATAAAATTGGAATTGATGGTGGTGCTGTTTTTGGAGGATCCATTCATGGCGTGATTTTTGATGAGCAAGGAATTGTACAAGATATTGAGTATCAAAACAATCAAGGACCGTGGCAACCAGATTTTTAATTTAGATAGTTGTACATGAACAACAAGTATCAATTTTACTAAAAAGTGTAGGACGACGTGTTCTATGCTTTTTTATTCTGTAATTCCATCCGTTTTTATTCCATAAAAAAAGTATGCTAAAATAGACAAGCGACTAACAAATCAAAGGAGAACATCTCAATGACAGAAAAGCTAAATCAAACAATTATCCAGCTTGTGCAAAAAGAATTGGCAAGCTATAACACAAAACAATTAACAACGGTTCTTCATTTATTGAGTGAAGGAAATACGGTTCCTTTCATTGCACGCTACCGAAAAGAAATGACGGGGAGCTTAGATGAAGTCCAAATTCGGGAAATCGAAGAACGTTACGCATACTTAGAAAATTTAGAAAAAAGAAAAGTGGAAGTTTTACGCTTAATTGATGAACAAGGAAAGTTGACTCCTGAATTAGAAGCCGGGATCGTTCAATCAGTCAAGATGCAACAAGTAGAAGACTTGTATCGTCCATATAAACAAAAACGCCGTACAAAGGCAACGATTGCCAAAGAAAAAGGATTAGAACCACTTGCTGAATGGTTATTGCAATTGAATGACCAGAAAGTTGAAACTTATGCACAAACATTTATTAATGAAGAAAAAGAAGTTTTTTCTGTAGAGGATGCGTTACAAGGTGCGCATGAAATCATTGCAGAGCAAGTCAGCGATACTGCTAAATTTAGAACATGGATTCGTTCTTATACTTATAATAAAGGTAGTTATGTAAGTTTAGTAAAAGATGCAGACGTAGACGAGAAAGGTGTCTATGAGATGTATTACGACTTTTCAGAGCCTGTTCATAAAATGGTTTCTCACCGTATTTTAGCAACAAATCGTGGAGAAAAAGAAGACATTCTGAAAGTCAATCTACAAGTAGACGAAACAGCAGTAATGGATTATTTGGAACGTCAATTAGTTGGTAATCCAGCGTCACCTGCTGCAAGTTATGTGCGTGAAGCTTATCAAGATAGTTACAAACGGTTTATTTCTCCAGCGATTGAACGTGAAGTTCGCAATGAGTTAACTGAAAAAGCGGATGAACAAGCTATTGCGATTTTTGGTGAAAATTTGCGTAACTTATTATTGCAACCACCTTTAAAAGGAAAAGTTGTGTTAGGCTTCGACCCGGCTTATCGTACGGGGTGTAAATTAGCAGTAGTTGATGCTACAGGGAAAGTCCTAGCAATCGAAGTAATCTATCCACACAAACCAGCTGCCCAAGCAAAACGTGAAGCAGCAAAAGGTCAATTTGTAAAACTAATCAATCAATATCAAGTGGATATGGTCGCAATCGGAAACGGAACAGCTAGCCGAGAATCAGAATTATTTGTAGCGGAGCAATTAAAAAACGTGGATCACACAGCATACTATGCAATTGTCAACGAAGCTGGTGCCTCTGTATACTCTGCGAGCGAAGTTGCCCGAACTGAATTTCCTGATTTACAAGTTGAAGAAAGAAGTGCTGTTTCAATTGCACGACGTTTGCAAGATCCATTGGCAGAATTAGTAAAAATTGATCCGAAAGCAGTCGGTGTTGGGCAGTACCAACACGATGTTTCTCAAAAAAGATTAGCAGAGCAATTAGACTTTGTTGTTGAGACAGTTGTTAACCAAGTGGGTGTGGATGTAAACACGGCAAGCCCACAATTGCTACAGCATATCTCCGGGTTGAATAAAACAATTGCGCAAAATATTGTTACTTATCGTGATGAAAATGGTGCGTTCAACGCACGTACACAATTGAAAAAAGTTCCAAGATTAGGGCCAAAAGCATACGAACAAGCTATTGGATTCTTACGGATACCTGATGGAAAAAATGTACTAGACAATACTGGTATTCACCCAGAAAGTTATGCAGTAGCAAAAGAAATTTTAACCATGAATCAATTAACTGAGAAAGATTTGGGAACCTCTGAAGCAACAGAAGTCTTGAAAAAATTAAAACCAGAAGCTTTAGCTAAAACGATGGAGATTGGTGAAGAGACCTTGACGGATATTTTAGAAGGGTTGACACAACCTGGTCGTGATATGCGGGAAGAAATGCCCGCACCGTTATTGCGCCAAGATGTCTTAAGTATGGAAGACTTGAAAGCAGGTATGGAATTAAAGGGGACTGTCCGAAATGTTATCGACTTTGGTGCTTTTGTGGATATTGGGGTTAAGCAAGATGGACTCGTTCACATCTCAAAATTAAGTAAAAAGTTTGTTAAGCATCCAACAGATGTGGTTTCTGTTGGGGATGTCGTAACTGTATGGGTCGAACAAGTCGATGTGAAGAAAGGTCGTATTAGTTTAACTATGCTTTCGCCTTATGAGGAGTAAAAAGTGACACAAGAAGAATTACAAACGCTAGTTGAAGCCATTTCGATTGAGTGGTTTCAACGACCGTTTATGCATGAAGCTATTTTTAATGCACGCCTGAAAACAACTGGCGGGCGTTATCATTTGAATGATCATCATTTAGACTTTAACCCGACACTGTTTGCTCAATCTGATGAACAAACCATTGTCGGCATCATTAAACATGAGTTATGTCATTATCATTTGCATTTAGCAGGGAGAGGCTATCGTCACCGAGATAGTGAATTTAAACAGTTGTTGCAACAGACTGGTGGATTGCGTTATGCCCCTGCTGTAGCAAAAAAAGCTAGTAAAATTGAATGTTATCAATGCGTACGTTGTCAGACAATGATTTATCGGAAACGAAAAATTGATACAAAACGTTTTCGTTGTGGACGCTGTCGTGGAAAATTAGTTTGGCAAGAAACAAAACGACCGAATGACGATAATGACTAAATAGATAGATAAAGGAGTATCGTTGAAATGATTGATAATTGGAATCTGCTACTAGCATTTTTAGCTGATCAGCCAGCTACGAGTTCAGAAGAACCAAACCAAACAGCTCCGCTACTAATCCTTGCAGGAAACGGGTTACCAGTTTTGGTTGATCATGCAGCTGACCTTTTACGAAACAAACAGATTGCTCATCTTTTTTTAGTAGGCGGGGTTGGCCATGCGACGCCTGTACTTCGTAAAAACTTTGCGGATCAAGGATTTTTATTTGCAGAAACGCTTAGCGAAAGCGAGATGTATCGTTGCTATTTAAAAGAAAAATATCATTTTTCAGATGCGCAGTTACTTGTTGAGTCACATTCTACAAATTCTGGAGAAAATGCTCAATTTGCGTTAGATAAACTGCAAAAGATGCAGTTATCTCCACAAAAAGTTTTACTGATGAATGATCCTATACTACAGCGACGAACAAGAGCAACTTTTGAAAAAGTTTGGGGAAACACAGCCGTTGAATTTGAAAATTATGTACCAATTGTTCCACAATTGGAGCGTTGGCACGAGGAAGGATCAAATGCTGTTATGACATTTAAACAACCAGAATTAGATAATCAGTGGCCATTGAATTACTTTAAGTCATTAGTGCTTGGAGAGATTGCTCGCTTACATGATGATGAACATGGTTATGGTCCTAAGGGGAAAGGTTACCTTAATCATGTCGAAGTTCCAAAAGAAATTTGGATAGCTTATCAAGAAATTTTGACCCAGACAAATTGGCAATTTTGTCGTACGTAACTCATTATTTCGTAAGAAACGTCGTTTGCGAATAAATTTGGTTGAAATTTTTATTTGTTTATAAGATAATGAAAAACGTGTTGAATATGTGAATGAATAATGGATGATAGATAAGAGAAGAGGATTCAAATGACAAATCAAGAAAAATTATATCATTTTGTTGGTATCAAAGGTTCAGGAATGAGCTCATTGGCGCTAGTATTACATGAAGAAGGACTAAATGTTCAAGGATCAGATATTGAAAAATATTTCTTTACACAAAGAGATTTAGAAAAAGCAAACATAACAATCTTGCCATTTAGCGCAGATAACATTAAACCAGGTATGACAGTCATCGCAGGGAATGCGTTTCCTGACACTCATGAAGAAATTCAACGTGCCAAAGAACTTGGTCTTGAAGTGATTCGTTACCATGATTTTATTGGTGACTTTATTCAAAACTATACAAGTATCGCGGTAACTGGATCACACGGTAAAACAAGTACAACTGGTTTACTTTCACATGTGTTGACAGGCGTTCGCCCAACAAGTTATTTGATTGGTGACGGTACTGGACATGGCGATCCACGTGCAGAATTTTTCGCATTTGAAGCTTGTGAATATCGTCGTCACTTCTTAGCTTATTCACCTGATTATGTGATTATGACAAATATTGATTTTGATCATCCTGATTACTATACAAGTATTGAAGATGTACACAACGCGTTCCAAACAATGGCTCGCCAAGTGAAAAAAGCAATTTTTGCGTATGGTGATGATGAATATCTAAGAAAATTAGAAGCAGACGTGCCAATTTATTACTATGGAATTAGCGAAAATGATGATATCCAAGCACGAAATATTGAACGAACAACAACTGGTTCAGCTTTTGATGTGTACCATGAAGACGAATTTATCGGTCATTTTGTGGTTCCTGCTTTTGGAAAACATAATATTCTAAATGCCTTAAGCGTAATCGCTGTTGCTTACTTTGAAGACTTAGACCTTAAAGAAGTGTCAGAAGAAATGTTGACTTTCCCTGGCGTAAAACGTCGTTTCAGCGAAAAAATCGTTTCAGACATGACAATTGTTGATGACTACGCACATCATCCAGCAGAAATTCGTGCAACTATTGATGGTGCACGTCAAAAATATCCAGATAAAGAAATCATTGCTGTCTTTCAACCGCATACCTTTACGCGAACAATTGCGTTGATGGATGAGTTTGCTGAAGCATTAGATTTAGCAGACCGCGTGTACTTATGTGATATTTTCGGTTCAGCTCGTGAAAAACAAGGTGATGTTAAGATCGAAGACCTAGGTGAAAAAGTTCAAAAAGGCGGGCAAGTTCTGAAAGAAAATAACGTTTCACCATTGTTAGACTACCATGATGCAGTTGTTATCTTTATGGGAGCTGGTGATGTTCAAAAATTTGAACAAGCCTATGAAAAACTATTAAGCAATACTACAAGAAACGTCTTGTAATCACTAACAAATGACGAAATCAATCAAAAGCGGCCAAAAAAGTTTTGTCTTTTTGGCTGCTTTCTTGTATATAAAAAGTGCGGTTTCCATAACTTGCCTTTTTGCTTGGTTTTGGTACAATTGTTCTTGAGTAAAATAAAACTGGAGGGTTTCTATTTTGAATATAGGTAAGCCGAGAAAATTAGGAAAAACAATAAATGAGTTAGAGGAAGGCGACTCGTTGTCTTTAACAGAATCAATTGAAGACAATCAACTGTTGCTTTATTTAGGATTGACGAATGATGCTAATCCATTATACATTCAGCATGATTTTGCACAAAAAACGGAGTATCAACAACCAATTGTGCCATCTGTGATGTTAATGGGTATCATTACAAGTGCTATTTCTAAGCATTTACCTGGTCCAGGCTCACACGTTGTGAATTTTTCTGTGAATTTTATTGAACCAGTTTTCCACTACGAAACATTGACTTTCCAATTTGAGGTCATAAAAGTAGATAAAATGAAAGACGTCGTTACGATTTCTGTTGAAGCAGAAAATGGGGAAGGGAATCGCGTACTCGATGCTGTAGTAATGGTTCAGCCACCTGCTGACCCAGAACTAGAAATTGAATTTGAAAGTGAAGGTGAACTAAATGAATAATCAAAGCGTAGCAAATGAAGGAATCAATCGTTTCTATTCTAAAGTGTATGGCTTCCTAGGTGTGGGATTGGCGTTAAGTGCATTGACTTCATACTTAGCACTCTCAGTTTTTCCGCAACAAGTAGCAACATTTATTAATGGCTTTCCATTAGGTTTTATGGGACTTTGGATTGTTCAAATCATTTTAGTATTGGTTTTAAGTGCAAAGGCTCAAAAAAATCCAAGTTTAGCTATTGGTGGCTTTATTGCCTATTCATTATTAAATGGCTTGGTACTGGCTGTGACGCTTGCTTTTTATGATATTGGAACAATTACGCAAGCATTTTTGACTGCAACAGGCATGTTTATCGGGATGTCAATTGTGGGAATGGTTACTAAAAAAGATTTGAGTGGGATTGGTCGCGCAGGATTAGCTGCATTGATCGGTGTGATCATTGCCATGTTTGTCAATATTTTCTTACTTCATAGTAGTGCAGTCGATTTCTTCATCTCAATCTTGTTAGTCTTGATTTTTGCTGGAATCACTGCTTATGACAATCAAAATATTCGTAAAGTGTACATTCAAAGTAATGGAACAGCAAACAGTGGTGTGGCAGTGTTCATGGCTCTTCAATTGTATTTAGACTTTATCAACTTGTTCCTTGCATTTCTACGAATTTTTGGACGAAACAATTAATTTTTAACATTGAAACGGGTAGGAGATAAACATTTTCTCCTATCCGTTTTTTCTTTTCGCTTTCCAAGACATTCTTTGTTAGAATAAATAAGAACTTTACGGATGAGGAGCTAATTGATATGACAAAAAATAAATTATTATTGGTCGACGGAAATAGCGTCGCCTTTCGCGCATTTTTCGCGTTGCATAACTCACTAGAACGTTTTAAAAATCGAAATGGGTTGCATACCAATGCAATTTACGCTTTTAACACAATGTTTGAGAATGTGATGCAAAAAGAACAACCAACACACGTATTAGTTGCCTTTGATGCAGGAAAAACAACTTTCCGTACAGAGATGTACGCTGAATATAAAGGTGGACGTTCAAAAACACCTGGTGAATTTAAAGAACAGATGCCTTACATTCGTGAATTGTTAACAGGGCTAGGCGTAAAATATTATGAACTACCAAATTATGAAGCCGATGATATTATTGGTACGTTGGCAGAAAAAGTAGATAAAGAAGCATTTGATGTTGTTATTCTTTCAGGAGATCGAGATTTGACACAGTTAGCTACTGATGCTATCAAAGTAGACATTACCGTGAAAGGTGTGAGCGATATTGAAAGTTACACACCAGAACATATCGCAGAAAAGTATGATGGATTGACGCCTAAACAAATTATCGACATGAAAGGACTAGCCGGTGATGCTTCTGATAATATCCCTGGCGTAACCAAAATTGGTGAGAAAACAGCGATTAAATTGTTGAAAGAATATGGTTCAGTCGAAGGCGTCTACGAACATATTGCTGAAATGAAAAAAAGCAAGATGAAGGAAAACCTGATTAATGATCAAGAACAAGCTTTTCTGTCCAAAAAATTAGCTACAATCAACACACATGCACCTGTTGATGTCACAATTGATTCATTGAAATATGAAGGAAAAGACTTAGAAAAATTAGTTCCGTTTTATCAAGAAATGGAATTTAAGCAATTTTTAGCTAAGCTTGATATCCATGAGGAAGAGCCCGAGCTGGCAGATGTTCTATTTGAAGTAGTGACGGAGTATCAACCAGAAATGTTTACTACAGACATGGCACTTTATGTCGAAATGTTAGGCGAAAATTATCATACAGAAGACATTGTCGGCGTTTCTTGGGGGACAAAAGAAAAAATTTATGTGACCAATGATCTAAGTATTTTCGAAAGCGACGCATTTAAAGAGTGGTTGACTGATGGAACACGCCTGAAAAAAGTTTATGATGCCAAACGGACATATGTTGCCTTGAACCGTTATACTGGCAAGACACAAGGAATTGATTTTGATGTTCTTTTGGGCTCTTATTTGTTAGATACTAACGATAAAAGCAGTGATATCGAAGGAGTAGCCGCACATTATGGCTATCAAGATATCCAATCAGACGAAGCGGTTTATGGAAAAGGTGCCAAAAAAGGATTACCGGAAGAGGAAGAAGTTTTCTTTGCGCATCTTGCTCGTAAAGTTGCAGCAATCAATGCCCTGACACCAATTTTGAACAAAGAGCTAGAAGAAAAAAATCAAGCAGACTTGTTTTATAAAATGGAACTACCACTGTCACAAATCTTGGCAGAAATGGAAATTAGTGGAATTAAAGTCGATGCTTCACGTTTACAAGAAATGAAGATTGAATTTTCGGAGCGTCTAAAAGAAATTGAAGAAAAAATTTATACGGAAGCTGGCGAAGAGTTCAACCTGAATTCACCTAAACAATTAGGTGTTATCCTGTTTGAAAAAATGGGCCTGCCTGTTATTAAGAAAACCAAAACAGGTTATTCAACAGCGGTGGATGTGTTAGAACAACTGAGAGAACAAGCACCAATCGTTGACGACATCTTAGTCTACCGTCAAATTGCAAAAATCCAGTCAACTTATGTAGAAGGGCTATTAAAAGTGATCCAATCTGATGGTAAAGTGCATACTCGTTACGTTCAGACACTGACCCAAACTGGTCGCTTGAGTTCAGTTGATCCGAACTTGCAAAATATTCCGATTCGTTTAGAAGAAGGTCGGAAAATCCGTGAAGCATTTGTTCCAAGAAAAAAAGATTGGTTGATTTATTCTTCTGACTACTCTCAAATCGAGTTACGTGTATTAGCACACATTTCTGATGATGAACATCTGAAAGCTGCCTTTTTGGAAGGTCAAGATATCCATGCAAGTACGGCAATGCGGGTCTTTGGGATTGAAAAGGCAGAGGACGTAACACCAAATATGCGTCGCCAAGCAAAAGCTGTCAACTTTGGGATTGTGTATGGTATCTCGGATTATGGCTTATCGCAAAATCTTGGTATTTCTCGAAAAGCAGCGCAACAATATATCGACACTTATTTTGATAAATACCCTGGCGTGAAATCATACATGGAACGTATTGTTCGCGAAGCAAAAGATCAGGGCTTTGTGGAAACACTTTATCATCGTCGTCGCTATTTACCAGAAATCAATTCAAGAAACTTTAACTTACGTTCGTTTGCAGAACGGACGGCTATCAATACACCAATTCAAGGTAGCGCAGCTGATATTTTAAAAATTGCGATGATTGATTTGGCGAAACGATTGAAAGAAGAAAAACTAGAAGCAACAATGTTATTACAAGTACACGATGAATTAGTTTTTGAAGTTCCGGAACACGAATTAGAAGCATTAGATCAATTAGTCAAAGAAGTAATGGAAAATGCTGTTTCGCTACATGTGCCATTGATTACTGATAGTAGTTGGGGCAAAACATGGTACGAAGCCAAATAAAAAAGAAAAAGGTGAAGAAGAAACATGCCTGAATTACCAGAAGTTGAAACGGTCCGTAAAGGGCTAGAACGTTTGGTCACAGGAAAAAAGATTCAAAAAGTGCAAGTCTTGTGGCCCAAAATTATTGAACAACCAGAAGCACCGATTTTTGAAGCAACGTTGATTGGTGAAACCATCGAATCAATTGGACGTCGTGGCAAGTTTCTGATTTTTCATTTAACCAATTACGAGTTGATTTCTCATTTACGAATGGAAGGAAAATATTCCTTTGTGGAAGAAAATCAACCATTAGATAAACATACTCATGTCATTTTCTTTTTTGATGATGGCAGTCAGCTTCGTTATAATGACGTTCGTAAATTTGGTCGAATGACGCTGGTGGCAAAAGGACAAAGTGATTCTTATCGCGGAATCATGAAGTTAGGTCCAGAACCTCTACCAGAGTTATTTACTTTGGCAGAATTTGAAGCAGGTCTCAAAAAATCACATAAAGCAATCAAACCGTTGCTATTGGATCAACGCTTAGTCACGGGATTAGGCAATATTTATGTAGATGAAGCATTATGGGAAGCAAAAATCCATCCAGAGCAGCCCGCCAATACATTAAAAGGAAAAGAAATTGCGGCACTTCGCTTAGCAATCATTGATGTATTGGGAAGAGCGGTGGAAGCAGGTGGAACAACCATTCGTAGTTATCTCAACGCACTTGGTGAAGCAGGTAGTTTTCAAATGGCACTTCATGTTTATGGTCAAACAGGCCAGCCATGTGTGCGTTGTCAAACACCAATCGTCAAAACAAAAGTTGCACAAAGGGGGACTCACTATTGTCCAAAATGTCAGCAACTGAAAATACCAAAGTAGGTTTTGTTTTAGGTTTAACAGGAAGCATTGCAACAGGTAAAAGTACAGTTACTGAAGTCTTTAAAAAGCATGGGATTCCAGTAATTGATGGTGATGTAGTAGCAAGAGAGGTCGTCGAGCCTGGAACCGCTGGTTTGTCTGCAATCGTTGAAGTGTTTGGTAAACAGATCTTAAATGAAGATGGTACGCTAAATCGAAAACAATTAGGTGCCATCGTGTTTGCGGATAACGAATTACGCCAAACACTAAATCGTGTGTTAAATCCGTTTATTCGCGGACGTATCAAACAACAAATTGCTGAAAAAAAACAGCATAATCCCTTGGTTGTTGTTGATGTTCCTTTGTTGTTTGAAGGACATTATGAACGTTACATGGATGCTGTAGCAGTTGTCTATACCACAGAAGCGATTCAGCTCGAACGATTGATGAAAAGAAATCAGTTGACAGAAGCTGAAGCGTTGAAACGAATAAAGACGCAATGGTCGATTGAAACGAAAAAAGAACGAGCTGACTTTTTGTTTGATAATACTCAGACAAAGGAAGCGTTGGTTCAACAAGTTGAGTTGTGGTTAAAACAACAATCGTTTATCACAAAAATAAAATAAGCAAAGTGCTTCGTCGGTTGAACGAAGTGCTTTGCTTTTTATTTTAGTGACTTTAAGTTGTTTGCAAAGCATGTAAAATGAAAATCACGCGTTTAATCGCGTGGACGAAAGGATTAGCTAGTCGTATATTTTGAGTATCTTGTTTATTTTTGTTATGCTAAAGATAAGAATAAGGGAGGGATTTGTATGGGCAATATCAAGAATCAAAAAGATAAAGTTGTCGGATCTGCCAAAGAAAAAATTGGTAAGTTACTTGATAAAGATGAATTAAAAGATGAGGGTCGTGCACAAGCTGAAGTCGGTAAAAAGAACGCAGACCAATACAAAGCACGAATTGCTGAATTAGAAGATCAACAAGCAGAAAAAGAAGCACGCCAACAAGATTTAACACAAGAACGAAAAAAAGAAATGTCTGATCGAACAAAAAAACCACTCCCAGATGCTGAACATATCCCTGATGAACAAAAAATCGAAGAGCAACGGTTAAAACATTATACTGGTATTGAAGAAAAATTGTAGTTTTTAGAAAGCATGAAGTAATGCGTTCAAAAGCAGACAATTAAAAATCATTCACAGTTTCGTTTCAACCGGCAAATGAGTTGTGATAAAATTTTGTCACAGCTCATTTTTTGCGAAAAATGAATAAAAACGCTTTATTAATGATGGAAACTGCATCTTTTTAGCTGGGAAAGTCGCTTAACATAAAAGTTTCATGTTATAATGCAACTAACTATGAAAGAGCAGAATGTTCTTTTTATAAAACTTAAATGATACATGAGGTGAACTAAATGAGATGTCCAAGATGTCAACATAATAATTCCCGTGTTATTGATAGCCGTCAAGCAGATGATGGTCGGGCGATTCGTCGTCGACGTGAGTGTGAAAATTGCTCATTTCGTTTTACAACATTTGAAAGAATCGAAGCTGCACCATTACTAGTTATTAAGAAAAACGGTGAACGTGAAGAATTTAATCGAGATAAGATTTTGCGAGGGCTGATTCGTTCAGCTGAAAAACGTCCAGTTGCTATGGAACAAATGGAGCAAATTGTGAACCATGTGGAAAATCGGGTTCGAAGTTTAGGAGAAAATGAAGTATCAACCAATTTAATTGGAGAATATGTCATGGAAGATCTCGTTAATTTGGATGAGATTGCATATATTCGTTTTGCAAGTGTCTACCGTCAATTTAAAGATATGTCCGTGTTCCTAAAAGAACTACAAGACATCGTGGAGAAGGCAAAAGAAAATAACAAATCCAAAGATGACGAAGACGAAAGTACAGAATAAAGGGGGCATTTCCTTGGAAAATGCTTGGAAAGAGCTTCAACCAAAAAATATCTACCAAGGAAGAAAGCAAAGTCCTTTAAAAGAAGAAAGCCGAAATGCGTTATTACATCTTTACCAACCCTTGATTGGGGGAGAAGCGCTTAGTCTTTACCTTACTCTTTTGACAGAAATTTCTTTAGAAACTGGCCAAGGACCAGAAGGACTTCACGCAGATTTATTGAGTAGTCTTGGTTGTGGTATTCCTCAATTTTACGAAGCACGAAAAAAACTTGAGGGAATTGGCTTATTAGATGTTTATTACAAAGAAGATCCTAGCCTAGGAACGTGCTTTCTTTATGAATTGTTAGAACCAATGTCGGTGAAACAGTTCTTTATGGATTCTGTTTTAAGCTTTTTACTATTAGAAAAGGTTGGCGAGCGTCGCTTCGACCAGTTAGTCAAGCGTTTCGAGCCAAAAAAATTTTCAACAGAAGGTTATCAGAAAAAAACCAAAAAATTTTTAGAAGTATATCAATTCAATGAAGCTTCATTTGACGCTGATAAACAGCAAATCGAAAAGCTGCAAGAAACATTTACTGAGCAAGCAAAAACCAAGCGATTGTCTGAAAAAAGTACGATTGATTGGGCTTTTTTAACAAACTGGTTACAAAAGAAACATATTGAAAAACCAGAGGAATCAATTATCAAACAACTCGAAATGTATCAGCAATTGTATGGTTTGGATGACTTAGCTTTAGGTGAAAAAATCGTTGAAGCATACGACTTCACAGAACAAAAAGTGTCTTTGAAAGAACTTCAAAAAATCTTTTTAGCAAACCCGGTTAGTCAATCATCCGTGGTTAAAGTGCCTGTAGAAACTTCAGCCACTACCGAAACCACAAAGGCTGAACCAGTTACGAAACAAGGACAGTTGTCTGCAGCCTCTGTGCAGTTGATTAAAGAGGCCCAAAGTGTTCCACCAATGAAATACTTAGAGTCAATCAAAAAAGAAAAAAATGGCTATGTATCTAAATCAGAAACGTGGTTGATGCAAGAACTTGTTTCTCGTTCGGGACTTCCAAGTAGTGTCATCAATGTGTTGCTGAACTATGTATTAGTTATCAAAAATCAAGCAAGTTTAGGGACAAACTATGTCAATACGATTGCTAACGAATGGGCACAACAGAAAATTATGACAGCAGAAGATGCGATTGCTCATATTAAAAAGAAAAGCCAAGAAAGCGCAGAGAAAAAGCAAACGAGAAATTACACAAATACTCGTCGAAACGTACGCCGAGAAAAATTACCTGATTGGGTAAATCAACCAAAAGACGAGAAGAAAATCAGTCAAGAAAAACAAGCGGAAATTGATCGGCGCTTTAAAGAATATCTTGCTAAAAAGGAGGGTGACAACTAATGGAAGATGTTGGAAGAGAATTAAAAAAGATCATCAGTAAACGCAACTACCAAGAAAAGTATGCCGAAATGATTCAAGAAGTATTGAATGATTCAGATGTTCAAGCCTTTTTGGCAGAACATCAAGAACGTTTAACACAAGCAGATATTGAAAAAAGCTATGCAAAACTTTATGAATTTGTTCAAGAAAAGCGAAAATATCAGAAAAATGATCCGACAATGATTGCACCAGGATATGAACCAAAACTAGTGTTGAACTTTCATTATGTGGATGTCACCTATGTGCCGACTGAAGCATTAATTGCTCGACAAAAACAAGAAGAAATCCGTAGTCGTGTGAAAGCAATGGATATGCCTAAAGATATTCAAACGGCTACCTTTGAAGGATTTGAGCAAACAAGTGGTCGTAGTGATGCCTTTTTTGAAGCATTTAATTTTGTGGAACAATACACAAAGGATCCTAAAGGCTATCACAAAGGGCTATATTTAGTTGGAAGCTTTGGTATTGGAAAAACTTATTTATTAGGTGCAATCGCACACGACTTAGCTGTTGCAGGGTATACAACGACACTCGTTCATTTTCCAACATTTGCAGTTGAAATGAAACAAGCAATTGGTAAAGACCAAGTTTCGGATAAACTTGATGCGGTAAAACGTTCCCCTATCTTAATGATGGATGATATTGGGGCCGATGCCATGAGTAGTTGGATTCGTGATGAAGTATTTGGCGTTATTTTGCAATATCGAATGCAAGAACAACTACCGACCTTTTTCTCATCAAACTTTACGATGGATGAGTTAGAAAAACATTTGTCTGTCACACAACGTGGAGATGAAGAACCTTTAAAGGCCAAACGTATTATGGAACGTATTCGTTATCTAACAAAAGAAATCGAGATGACTGGGAAAAATCGTCGAAACGGCTAAAAGTGAATAAAAGAACGGAGATGTGGTTTATGAAGCGTATAGTATCTTGCTTAACCTTAGCGACAACCTTTTTATTATTGACCGCCTGTGGGAATCAGTCTACTAATGATGAACAAACAGCTGAAACGACTTCTAATTCGTTGGCACAAGATCAAAGTGTTTTTACTGGGACTGTTGAAGAAGTGACTGAAAGCGACGATGAGGATCAAATCGTTCGTGTGAAATTAATTGACGTCAAGGCAAAAATTGATCCTGAGAATATTGGGACCTCATTTGCGAATGACGGTGTCATCTTAAATGCGCCAACAGATAAAATCAAACCTAACCTGGACGCATTGTCTGAGGGAACAGAAGTCGAGTTGACCTTGGCTAAACAACCTGTGATGACAATGTCGTTACCACCGCAAATTCCAGGAAATTCAATTATTCAAGTTTTAGCTATCCAATAATTAATGAAGCAAACCAACCGGTTTTTTCATTTCGTACAAGTGACGAAGTGAAGAAACCGGTTTTTCTGTTTCGTGAAAAAATTGAGAGTTACAGTGCGGAAGTGGTGAAAAGTGCCGTAGATGCAGCTAAATTAGTCTAACGTTAGATCTAGCAATGGAAAATGCTCCTGCCACAGTTTACTCTTTTTTTCTAATTCTTTCTGGTTATTTATCTTATTTAGGAATTCGGAACAAAAAATTTGAAGTTAGGTATGTAGAAAAATCAATTTACAGTCTGGTTCTTGGTGAATTGATCTATCACTTTCAAGGAAGACGATACCACCAAGAGGAAATAGCTAAGAGCCAAAAAACTAGCAATCTTCTTAACACGCAAAACGCGATCTAAAGAGGAATCACTCAGTGTTTTCGTCCAATGAAAACCTATTTGCTGGTAATTATTGTTGGTTTTGTTTTAGGTGATGCCACATTACCATTTATTTACATTCATTTTACCTAGAAGTAATCGGGTTGGTCTGGTGGAAAAAAGGATTTTCTGTCACATCTCTCTCCTTATTTTATAGAGGAAATGCTATAATGATTGGAAAAGGAGTGAAGTTATGAACCATTTAGAGTTGTCGCAACGCCTAGCTACTGTAGGAGAGTTTGTCCCTGCAAAAGCTCGTTTAGCGGATATTGGCTCAGATCACGCCTATTTACCGGTTGCTTTGATGTTAAAAGGAAAAATTGAGTTTGCAGTTGCTGGTGAAGTGGTGAAAGGTCCATTTGAGTCCGCACAAAAACAAGTGAGAAAAGATGGCTTGGAAGAGCGCATTGTTGTTCGTTTGGCGAATGGTTTGGCAGCAATTGAACCATCAGATGAAATTAATGCTATCACGATTGCTGGCATGGGCGGCGCATTGATTCGTGATATTTTAGAAGCAGGGAAAACACGCCTAAATCAAAAAGAACGCTTGATCCTTCAACCAAATATTGGTGAGCGCACGCTTCGTGTCTGGTTACAAGAAAACCAATATCAGATTATTGAAGAAGTTATTTTGGAAGAAAATAAAAAAATCTACGAGATTATTGTAGCGGAAAAAGCTGCTAGTCCAGTAATTTATTCTCCAGAAGATTTGATGTTTGGACCTATTTTACGACAAATGAAGAGTGAGATTTTCCAAGTAAAATGGCAAAGAGAGCTTGCACAGCGCGAAGCAATCGTTCAGCAAATGATTGAAGCAAATAAAGGAGATAAAATCAGCGAACGCCAACAAAAATTTGAAACTGAAATCAAACAGATTCAGGAGGTGTTAGGATGATTAATGCACAAACGTTCATTAATCGCTTTGAACAGTATTGTCCACAATGGCTCGCAGAAGAAGGAGATCCAGTCGGGCTACAAATCGGCACATTGAATAAACCAATTCAAAGAGTCATGATGACGTTAGATGTTCGTCCTGAAGTAGTCGAAGAAGCAATTGCTAAAAAAATCGACTTACTGATTGCCAAGCATCCACCGATTTTTCGTCCAATAAAGCAGTTGACTACGGATGAACCGCAAGAAAAAATGTATACAGATTTATTGAAACATGATATTGCTGTTTACGCTGCACATACAAATATGGATATTATCTGGGACGGGTTAAATGACTGGTTTTGTGAGCGACTAGGTGTTCAAGTCGAGAACTATTTAGTGAAAACACATGAAGTAGGGTATAAAAAATTAGCAGTTTATTTACCTGTTGAGGATGCGACAATCATGCGTGAAGCGCTTGCAAATGCAGGCGCAGGCCAACTAGGTGAGTATTCAGGCGCAAGTTTTACCTCCGTGGGGCAAGGTCGTTTTACTCCTTCCCAACAAGCGCATCCAGCGATTGGAACGTCTGGTAAAGCAGAAAAAGTGCAAGAAGCAAAAGTGGAAGTGGTTTTTCCAGAAACAATAGAGAAAACTATTCTTCAAGTAATGAGAGAGAATCATCCATACGAAGAAATCGCTTATGATTTGTTTTCGATTGATGCACCAGCACAAAGTTTTGGATTAGGACGTGTCGGAACATTGCCAAAACAGTTAGACCTAACAACATTCATTGAAAAAGTCAAAATAGCACTTCAAGTCGATGACTTACGTGTGGTTGTACCGTCACAACTAACTGAGCCAAGAGTTCAACGAATTGCGATTTGCGGTGGAAGTGGTGAAAAGTTTTATCCTTCTGCGTTGAAGCAAGGCGCAGATGTTTACATTACAGGTGATCTCTATTATCATACAGCACAAGACATGCAAAGCGCAGGTCTGATTGCGATTGATCCTGGTCATTATATCGAGTCATTATGCAAAGAAAAATTTGTTGAAAAGTTTGAATCTTGGAAACAAGAAGAACAATGGGATCTTGATTTTTTTGTTTCTGAAACGAATACCAATCCATTCCAATTTCATTAAAAAGGGGCAGATATTATGTATGAAAACCTTTTACCACGTTTTTTAAAATATGTGAAAACTGAAACACGCTCAGATGCGACAAGCACAACGACACCTTCAACAGCTACACAAATCGCTTTTGCGCAAGAGCTCAAAAAAGAATTAGAAGAACTAGGATTATCTGATGTTTTTTACAATGAGGAAAATGGATTTGTAATGGGAACTTTACCAAGTAATGTAGACTATCCTGTTCGTTCAATAGGCTTTATTTCCCATATGGACACAGCAGATTTCAATGCAGTTGGTGTTAATCCACAAATCATTGAAAATTATGATGGTGAATCAACAATTGTTTTGGACGAAGCAGGACGATACACGTTGAATACCAAAGATTTTCCTAACTTGAAAAATTATGAAGGACAAACACTCATTACAACAGATGGTAGTACATTACTTGGTGCAGATGACAAAGCAGGAATTGCCGAAATCATGACTGCAATGGAAATCTTGCTTAAAAATCCAACGATTCCACATGGTGAAATCAAAGTGGCGTTTGGTCCTGACGAAGAAATTGGTGTCGGTGCAGACAAGTTTGATGTTGACCAATTTAATGTGGACTTTGCTTATACAATTGACGGAGGCCCACTAGGTGAGTTGCAGTATGAAACATTTAGCGCAGCGCAAGCCAATTTAACGATTCTTGGGAAAAATGTTCACCCTGGAACAGCGAAAGATACAATGATTAATGCGTTACAATTAGCTATTGATTTTCACAACCAGCTTCCTGCAGATGAAGTTCCTGAAAAAACAGAAGGATATGAAGGTTTCTTCCATTTAATGACATTAACAGGTAACCCAGAAGAAGCCACAATGAGTTATATTATTCGCGATCACAATCGTGAAAAATTTGAAGCACGTAAAGCGTTGATTTCAAGTATCCAAGAAAAAATGAATCAAGCATTTGACCAAGAACGAATCAAGGTTGACATGTTTGATCAATATTACAATATGAAAGAAATCATCGAAAAAGATATGAGCATTGTTGAACTAGCTAAACAAGCAATGCTTGATCTAGACATCAAACCTGTGATTGAACCCGTTCGTGGTGGAACAGATGGCTCAAAAATTTCTTATATGGGTATTCCAACACCAAACATTTTTGCTGGTGGCGAAAACATGCACGGGCGCTTTGAATTTGTTTCGTTGCAAGTAATGGAAAAAGCAACTGATGTGATTGTAAAAATTGCTGAGTTGAATGCGAAAGATAAAAAGTAATTTGATGATGTGAATTGAATTTATCAAAGTAAACCTAAAAAGTTGGGGCAAGTGAGTAAATCATTTGCCCCAACTTTTTTATACGTGTTTGTTGCGGACACTTTCTTTCAATTTTTTAATAAAAATCAAAACAATGATCTCAATTTTTTTCATTTTTGGCAAAAAAAAGTAAAATAGGGTAGAAGGTGGCGATAACTATGAAAAAACTACTAGTATTTTATAACAAAAGTTCAGGAAAAGATGAAGGAGAGAAGTTGGCTAAATGGTTTCAACAATATGCGAAGAATAAGCAACCAGACTTAGAGATTCAATTAACTCAAACAGGACCTGAAATTCGTGATGAAACGCTGATTGAAAAAGCTGAATCTTTTGATGCAGATACGTTGATTATCATTGGCGGCGATGGAACGATTCATCATATCGTTAAAGCCTTTCAAAAGACGATTGAAAATTATCACATTGGTTTGTTGCCAGGAGGCACGGTAAACAATCTTGCTCGCGTATTGGAAATTCCTTTAGAAAAAAAGGCAGCAGCAGATGTCATTTTAACTGCACAGACGAAAGCCATAGATTATGGAACAGTCAATGATTCAGTCATTATTTCAACGTTAACGGTTGGGTTACTGGCTGATACAGCAATGCGTGTGAGCCAAGAAGAAAAGCAAAAATTTGGGCCTTGGGCATTTGCTAAACGATTCATTAAACTGGTCGTGCAAAAACGTCGCTATCGTTTAACGATTCAAACGGATGATAAAAAGTGGGAGCAAAAAGCTCAGCTACTAACTGTTACCATGACGAACTCAGTAGGTGGGTATACAAATTTTGATGATTTAGCAAGTCCTGATGATGGGAAATTCCATGTAACAATCATTCCAAAATTGAACTTCTTTTCTTACGTCTTTTACTTACCTCGTATTCTACGAGGAAAATTTTATACTGTTCCGGGAATTGATTACTATACAACAAGTGAATTGCGACTGGCCAGTGAAAAGAAAGTGGGCACTCGAACAGATGGAGAAACGACAGATAATCTACCAATTAAAATGACAGTAATACCAAAAGGGTTGGTTGTTTATGTACCAAAAAATAAATAGTCTTTACATTCAATAGTAGTTTAGGGTAATCTTAAAAAGTACGATTTGAAAAGGAGAAAAGATGGAAGTTTTGATACACAACCCTTTATGGTTCTATTTGATTATTGTTAATTTGTATTTGTTTTGTCTGATGGGCTATGATAAACACCAAGCAAGAGTTGGTGCATGGCGCGTTCCTGAGAGCAATTTGATTTTTGTTAGCCTGCTTGGCGGTGGTCTAGGTGGATTGATTGCTCGCAAAGTTTTTCACCACAAGACATTAAAGAAAAAATTCACGATTGGCTTTACTGTCGGCGTGATTGTTGATGTGATTTTGATTTATTTTTTCCATTAAGGAGTAACGGATGTCGAATAAACGAACAAAAACGAAATTATTTTTAAACTTGCTATTATTCTTGTTGATTCTCGGTATCATTTACTATTTGATTCAGCATTCTTTAGCGGATATTTTAGCAGAATTATTATCAACAAGTCTTGTTGTATTGCTTGGTGTTCTTTTGCTGGGAACGATTTACCAGATCGCGGAAGGCCGTTCCATTAAAGAAATTGCGAAACCTTTTGCTCCAGAGTTTTCAACAAAGGATGGCTTTTGGACTTCCTGCTACGTTGCATTTTATCGAATTGTTTCTTTTGGTACAGGAACCCTGATTTCTGAAGTCTACTTTTATAACAAAAAAGGAATGAGGTTTTCGCAAGGCGTAGGGGTAACAGCTTTACACATGATTATGTACAAGATGGCGGTAATTACGTACGCGATAATTGGTTTACTGATTCAGTTTTCATTGTTTTATACAAAAGCGCCAAAAATGATTCCTTTTATTTTAGCAGGGATCATTTTAACAATTGTTATTGTGAGTGCCTTGTTAGTTTTATCAATGAGTATCAATGTTCAAGTATTTTTTGTAAAAATAGCTAATCGACTGTGTAAACGAAACAAGACACGAGCACTAGTTGATAATTGGAATATCCAAATTTATTCGTTACGCGAAACAGTGCAGACAATCGTAAAAGATCGAACAGCACTGGGCTGGATTTATTTTTGGAATTTAGTCAAGCTACTCTTCTGGTACATCATTCCTTATCTGACTTTAGTTGAGAATCACCCATCAGTGGACTTCTTACTAACTTTTTCTTTTGTTAGTTTTGCTGTGGTTTTAGCGGGGGTGTTGCCGACTCCAGGTGGTATCGGTTCTTTTGAATTTGTCTATTTGTTATTGTTCCGCCCACTTGTCGGAACAGTTGATGCGGTATCTTCGTTATTATTGTATCGCTTTAGTTCATTTGTCTTACCATTTATTTATGGCATGTTCTATGTCCTTGTTGAACGACGTGCAGTTATCAAAAAAGAAATCAGTGAAGTTAGACGAGAAAAAGTCAGCGAGTCTAGCCGAGAAGAAATGTAAAAAATCTAGAAGTGAAGAACAGAAGTAATTGTTCTTTTACTTTTAGATTTTTTTTTTTGAATGTCAGAGTTTATTTTTTGACCAATGTTGACCAAAAGAGTATAATGTTTCTTGTAGGATTGATGGGTAAGAAACAATCATCCTTGAACTTTCAATATAGGAGGTAGTTTATATGAATATTGAAAAAATGACAACTACGCTTCAAGAAGCGATTGCAGAAGCGCAGCAAGTTGCTGTGACGCGAAAACATCAAGAAATTGATATTGCGCATCTTTGGAAAATTTTTTTACAACCAAGTCATTTTGGACGAAATTTCTATACGGACGCGGGAGTTGATGTTGATCAATTTGAACGCGAAGTTGACCGATTACTAGATGAATATCCAAGTGTTTCAGGTGGAAATATTCAGTATGGTCAAAATTTAAGCCAAAATTTATTTAGCTTGTTAAATGAAGCAGACCAATTAAAAGAAATCTTTGGAGATGAATTTTTATCAACAGAAATCGTTATCCTAGCATTGATGAAATTAAAACATTATCCTTTAACAACTTATTTAGTTAAACAAGGAATTACAGAAAAAGAACTTCGAAAAAATATTGAAGATATGCGAGGAGGGGAAAAAGTGACCT
This sequence comes from Enterococcus thailandicus, assembly GCF_001886265.1. Classification (GTDB taxonomy): domain Bacteria; phylum Bacillota; class Bacilli; order Lactobacillales; family Enterococcaceae; genus Enterococcus_B; species Enterococcus_B thailandicus. Next base: position 9,996 of record NZ_JXLE01000003.1, on the reverse strand, counting down.
CAAAAAATCAAGAAGAACAATACAAAGCATTAGAAAAATACGGTGTTGACTTAGTGCAACAAGTCCGTAGTGGCAAAATGGATCCGATTATTGGACGTGATGAAGAAATTCGAGATGTCGTTCGAATTCTTTCACGAAAAACAAAGAATAATCCTGTTTTGATTGGGGAACCTGGGGTTGGTAAAACAGCGATTGTCGAAGGATTAGCACAGCGAATCGTTCGCAAAGATGTTCCAGAAAACTTGAAAGATAAAACTATTTTTTCATTAGATATGGGGGCATTGATTGCGGGTGCAAAATTCCGTGGTGAGTTTGAAGAACGATTGAAAGCTGTTTTGAAAGAAGTAACAAAAAGTGAAGGCAGAATTATCCTATTTATTGATGAAATCCATAATATCGTGGGTGCTGGAAAAACAGAAGGCAGTATGGATGCTGGAAATTTACTAAAACCAATGCTTGCTCGTGGCGAATTGCATTTGATTGGTGCAACAACTTTGGATGAATATCGTCAATATATGGAAAAAGATAAAGCTTTGGAACGTCGTTTCCAAAAAGTACTGGTTAAGGAACCAACTGTTGAAGATACCATTAGTATTTTACGTGGATTGAAAGAACGATTTGAAATTCACCATGGGGTCAATATCCATGATAATGCTTTAGTTGCAGCTGCTACTTTATCAGATCGTTATATAACAGATCGTTTTCTACCAGATAAAGCAATCGATTTGATTGATGAAGCAAGTGCTACGATTCGTGTCGAAATGAATTCGATGCCTACGGAACTTGACCAAGTGACTCGTCGATTAATGCAATTAGAAATCGAAGAGGCAGCATTGAAAAAAGAATCAGATGATGCAAGTAAAAAGCGTTTGAAAAATCTACAAGAAGAACTAGCTGATTTACGTGAAGAAGCAAATGCAATGAAGATGCAATGGGAAACAGAAAAAGAAGAAGTCAATACTGTTTCAACGAAGCGTGCGGAAATCGACAAAGCCAAACATGAGTTAGAAGATGCGGAAAATAATTATGATTTAGAACGTGCAGCTGTCTTACGTCATGGAACGATTCCTCAACTAGAAAAAGAATTAAAAGAATTAGAAGCAAAAGCAAAAAATGATGATATCAAAATGGTTCAAGAATCTGTGACTGAAAATGAAATTGCTCAAGTTGTCGGTCGATTGACAGGTATTCCAGTAACTAAGTTAGTTGAAGGGGAACGCGAAAAACTAATCAAGCTAAATGAAACATTGCATAAACGTGTTATTGGGCAAGATGAAGCAGTTGATGCCGTAAGCGATGCAGTTATTCGTTCGCGTGCTGGATTGCAAGATCCAAATCGTCCACTTGGCTCATTCTTATTCTTAGGTCCAACTGGGGTAGGGAAGACTGAGTTAGCTAAAGCATTGGCAGAAAACTTATTTGATTCTGAAGATCATATGGTTCGAATTGACATGAGTGAATACATGGAGAAACATTCAGTATCACGGTTAGTTGGAGCTCCTCCAGGCTATGTTGGTTATGAAGAAGGCGGTCAATTAACTGAAGCTGTTCGCCGCAATCCATATACGATTGTTTTACTTGATGAAATCGAAAAAGCACACCCAGATGTCTTTAATATTTTATTACAAGTGTTAGATGATGGGCGCTTGACAGATTCCAAAGGACGAGTGGTCGACTTTAAAAATACTGTGTTGATTATGACAAGTAACATTGGCTCACAATTATTGTTAGAAGGTGTAACAGCAGAAGGAACAATTCCAGAAGCAGTGGAAGAACAAGTACGTACCATTTTGCGTGGAAACTTTAAACCAGAATTCTTGAACAGAATTGACGATACGATTTTATTTACACCATTGAGTTTGGAAAATGTTAAGGGAATCGTTAACAAGATGGTTGCTCAATTAGCTCGTCGTTTAGAACATCAAGAGATTCAATTAGAAATCAGCGAAGCAGCAAGAACTTGGATTGCAGAAACTGCCTACGAGCCAGCTTACGGGGCACGTCCATTGAAACGTTTTATTACGAAAGAAGTGGAAACACCTTTAGCAAAAGAAATCGTTGCAGGTCATGTTTTACCAAAATCAAAAGTTACGATTGATTTTCTTGCTGGGAAACTCCAATTTTCAACAGAAGAATTGCCAGAAGAAGAATAAATGAATGAAAAAAACACTTCAATCATTTCGATTGAAGTGTTTTTTAATGGTATCAGTGCAAATAAGCAAGTTAGTATTTATTTCTTCGCTTTTTCTAAACGATAACTTTTGAAGTAAGCCAAATTTTTTCGGCTGTTCGTCCAAGCAAAGATTCCCATGAACAAGGCACCCATTGTATTCGTAAACAAATCACCCATTGTGTCCATCAGCGCAGCTCGACCAATAAATAAAGTTCCATTTGAAGCTGCAAATCTTTGTAAATTCATTCCTAAAAATTGATCGCAAAGGAACTCCCAGAATTCCCAAAAAACGCCACACGTTCCAGCAAAAGCAAAACCAAATAATAAAAATAACCAAGGACTGGTTTTTTCAATCGGCGCATCTTTCATTAAATAACCAATCAAACCATAACCTAACGCTGTCAGAACCATTGGACTAACTGCATGAAGAATCTTGTCCCAAAAAGGAATGATACTAATCAAGTGTAACCCTGTTCCTAAAAAGACAGAAATGAAAAGGAAAAACCAATAAAACAAAACAATAGCAGCAGGAATTCTTATTTTAAATAGTTTGAAAATAATTTGTGGTAAGAAAATCAAAACGATACCAGCTAAGGACTCGACGATAAATGTGATTCCTTGCGTAGTAGAATATTTTTGCGTAACAAATTCAAAAATATTGTAGCCAACAACAAATACCCCAAAAGCCAGTAGGGCAGTTTGTACTTTTTTTAACTCATTAATAATCATTGAGATGCCCCCTCAGATAAATATTCTTCAATTTTTTTCAATAATTCGGTTTCTGAAGCGACCACTTCACCATTCAATTTGATCAACCCAACAGTATAAAGATTTAGATAATGAAATTGGTTTTCTGCAACTTCTTGTAAAGCAGCAATTTTTTTAGGGTGTGTTCCACCTTGTTGACGAGTATCTGTGTATAAACCAATCACAGGGATTCCTTTTGCATAAGCAACACCAATTTCAGATGCCACTCCAGCATCAATCGTTAATCCATCGAGTAAAGCAACCATCAATTGGCTTTCCAAGACTTTTTCGGTGTCTGCCAATGCAATCATTTGACTGTCTGCGTAAGCTATTTTGTCATTGATTGCTTCATTTTCTTGTGGTAAATAAACAGTAATTTTTGGTGAAATCTCACGAATTTGAGCAACAAGATTAGCGTTATATAAAAGGTCGCTTTTAGCGAACATAGGTCCAGCAAAATAAATGTTCATTGTGTATTCATCCTTTATTTTATATTTTAGAAATAGTCACTAAAGTAAGCTTCTGTATCTGGAATGATTCGCTCAAGTGACCGTAAAGTTTCTTTATCAGTTATGATTCGTTCGATTCGAGAAAGGTACGCAGCTCGGCGATAATTCATCATCAAACAAGTCAAAGTTTGGATATCCAAGTAAACAGCTTCACCAATTGGTTCATTAAGAATTTGTACTTGATCTTCTTCATCCCAAATCAAACCAAAGACGCCGTTATTCCAAGGTGCAATCGGATCTGTCAAAACGAAATGAAATGGTTTTGCTGTGCTAGCAAAAGGAAATTTTTGTAAAAATTCTTTGACATCAACGATTCTTGCCATAAAGTAAGGTTCGATTTGTTCCGTAATTTGGCTGTCTTCAAGTAAGAAAGCCAGTGGTTCATTTTTATAAATGTCACCTTTTACCCAATAAATCATAGAGAAATGTGCAGAAATGAAATTCCATAGACCGTTGCGTGCTTCTTGATTCAAATAAAACATTTCTTTTACATGAAATACTTCTTCTGCAACCCAATAGAACAAGACACCAAGTGGTTCTTGATTGGCTCCATAGTAGACAGCAGCCGTTCGTTCTTCTTCATTTTCAAAGCGCCAATATTCTTCCCAGTGAAAACCACTGCGAAAAAGTGCGCCATGATTTTGACGTGCAAATTTTTCATAGACAGCATAAACATCTTCGTGATCCACTGGTAAGCGTTCAACCATTCCGTTAACGGGAACTTGTTTAGGCAATTGTGTATCACGTATTTTAAAGGAAAGTTTATCTGACATGATTTCCCAACCTTTACGACGATAATACGGAATATTATAAGGGTAAAGATAAGAAATCCATTGTTTCTTTTTTCTCATATTATCTAAAGCAACGACAATCAAGTCTTGCATTAAACCGTGGTTCGCATACTCTGGATAAGTACCGACTCCTGTGACACCACCCATTAAATAAGGCGTACCATGAATGTTGACTTCACAAGGGTAGATAGCGATTTGTGAAATCAATTGGTTATCATAGAACCAACCAAATACTTCGGATAGTTCTAAGATAGGGCGTTTTGATTTGATGAATTCTCGTTTACTTTCAAATCCACTTTCCTCAATATCAGACTCTGTTACTTGAAAAACATAGGACAACAATTCGTTAAATTGATCTACGTTTTCCTCCGTAACTGATTTTAACTCAAGATTTTCTCTGAAATCTTTTTGATCCATTCTTTCATCTCCATTTATTTGATTGATTTAAGTATAACAAAACTTAGGAAAAAAAACTTCTAAACGGTCACTAATGAAAAAGGCTTTAAATTCCTGTATTTCGTTGGTATAATGGAAAGTGCTGATTAAATGAAAAGAGGAGACGCTATGGATATAAATAAAATGAAGCACCGCCAAGAGCAAATTCGTAATTTCTCGATTATTGCTCACATCGACCATGGAAAATCAACGTTGGCCGATCGTATTTTAGAAATGACGCACACTGTGACGTCTCGTGAAATGCAAGATCAGCTGTTAGACTCAATGGATCTCGAACGTGAACGTGGTATCACGATAAAACTTAATGCAGTTGAATTAAACTATACAGCAAAAAATGGAGAAACATATATTTTCCATTTAATCGACACACCGGGACACGTCGACTTCACCTATGAAGTTTCACGAAGCTTGGCTGCCTGTGAAGGGGCAGTGTTGGTCGTGGATGCAGCGCAAGGGATTGAAGCACAAACATTAGCCAATGTTTATTTAGCTTTAGACAACGATTTGGAAATTTTACCAGTTATCAATAAAATTGATTTACCTGCGGCAGATCCAGAACGCGTGCGTAAAGAAATCGAAGATGTAATCGGAATTGATGCCAGTGAAGCTGTACTAGCTAGCGCGAAAGCTGGAATTGGGATTGAAGATATTCTTGAACAAATCGTAGCATACGTTCCTGCACCGACTGGTAACTTAGAAGCACCGCTGAAAGCATTGATTTTTGACTCTGTTTACGACAGTTATCGTGGTGTCGTTCTAAATGTTCGGATCACTGACGGAGTAGTAAAACCTGGTGATAAAATTCAAATGATGAGTAATGGGAAAACTTTTGATGTAACAGAAGTTGGTGTCTTTTCACCGAAAGCAGTTGCCAGAGATTATTTGATGGTCGGCGATGTAGGTTACATTACTGCCAGCATCAAGACTGTGCAAGATACGCGTGTTGGGGATACCGTTACACTTGCTGACAATCCAGCTGAGGAAGCTCTTCCAGGTTATCGTAAAATGAATCCAATGGTTTATTGTGGTTTGTACCCGATAGAAACTTCTCGTTATAATGATTTACGTGAAGCATTGGAAAAACTGCAATTAAACGATGCTGCGTTACAATTCGAGCCAGAAACGTCACAAGCACTTGGCTTTGGATTCCGTTGCGGCTTTTTAGGATTGCTGCACATGGATGTAGTGCAAGAACGATTGGAACGTGAATTTAATTTAGAATTAATTACAACGGCGCCATCTGTAATTTATCATGTGAACAAGACAGACGGTTCAACGATTGTTGTAGATAATCCGGCTGACTTTCCAGAACCTGTCACTATTCAAGATGTTGAAGAACCTTTTGTAAAAGCACAAATCATGGTTCCTAATGAGTTTGTTGGCGCAGTTATGGAATTGTCGCAACGCAAACGTGGTGAATTTATTACAATGGATTATCTAGATGATTATCGTGTGAATGTTGTTTATAACATTCCATTGTCTGAAATCGTGTTTGATTTCTTTGATAAATTAAAATCAAGTACGAAAGGTTATGCCTCTCTTGATTATGAAATGTCAGGTTATCAAAAGAGCAAGCTAGTGAAAATGGACATCTTATTAAATGGTGAGAAAGTCGATGCACTTGGCTTTATCGTCCATCGTGACTTTGCCTACGAACGTGGAAAAGCAATCGTTGAAAAGCTGAAAAAACTGATTCCAAGACAACAATTCGAAGTCCCAATCCAGGCTGCAATTGGCCAAAAAATCGTGGCTCGTTCGGACATTAAAGCTTTGCGTAAAAACGTCTTAGCAAAATGTTACGGTGGGGATGTTTCTCGTAAGCGTAAGCTTCTTGAAAAACAAAAAGAAGGTAAGAAACGAATGAAACAAATCGGTAGTGTCGAAGTCCCTCAGGAAGCGTTCATGGCTGTTCTGAAAATGGATGAGGATGAGCCGAAGAAATAGCAAAGGGTCTAGCCATTGGGCTAGACCCTTTTTGTTGCGTTTTTCCACGGCTGTATGGGGAAAATTAAATCATACTGTCTTTTAACATTGTTTCAAATATATCTATAGTATCTTTTTTCATTTTTTTTGTAACATGAGCGTAGGTATCCATAGTGGTTGAGATGCGTGAGTGTCCCAGATGTTCTTGAATAATTTTTGGTTTTATATCATCTTCTAGTAACATGGTTGCGTGTGTATGACATAGCGAGTGGAAATTAAACTTTATGTTCAAATCTTTCTTTATTTTACTTGCAGACCATTTAATAGAATTTGGCGTTACTGGTTCACCGTTTTCTTTTGTGCATACAAAATTACTTTCATAGTAATGATTTCCATATCTTAATCGATTTTCCATTTGTCTTTTTTTGCTTTTTTTAGTTCGTCAACGAGCATATCGTCAGTGCTAATGGTACGGATAGCTCTTGATGATTTGATGGTAGCCGACCGTTGCAAACAAAAAATCCCTTTATGGAAATTTTAGGGTATTCCATTTTGCAATCTACAAGACCAAACGTAAGCTCTAAAATTGATCTGTCTGGAACAGACAAAAATTTATTTGAGACAATTCAGAATCTGACTACGGCAGGTTTTTATTTCATTGTTACGGCAAACACCGTCAAAAATACGCCTTATGGAGCATCTACGTTGACGGGCTGGGTCTACATCCGCTCGACGAGCAATGGAAAAGCTTCGAGAGCGATTGTTGAGCTTACTGATACCTCAAATCGTAAATTTACGGTCAATTTCGATATAAATCGTACACCTACATGGTCAGATTGGGAGCAGACCGGAGGCTTAGCAGTTACTGCTTCTTCTGACATCTCAACGTTAGCCGGATTAACACAGGCAGGAACTTACAGTTTTTCTGCTGCTCTTTCTCGTACTATACCGGACATGCCAACAAAATATGTCAGTTTAGGAACTATGATTATTCATAAACCAATTACATCTTCATTCACGATTCAAGAAGCCTATCGACTAAATGGTGATACGGGACACACATTGCCAGCAAATCGTATTTTGATAGATGGCGTAGTAGCAAAAGGAGAGAGTACAGATGCAAATGGTTGGAGATATTCTAACGAAACGAACTCTTAATTATTTTGTATGATAAAATGTAAATATATATTTTTTAGGAGTTGTTTTTTTGAAAAAAGTTGCGTATAGAAGAAAAATTCAAAATGTTTTTTTTCACGATGATGGTGATACTTTTGACATAGAATATTTTGATGGACATTTAAAAATCAATAATACAAAAAACTTAAAAGAAGGAGATATTCTTGATTTTGAAGATGATGAAGACGATATAAAAGATACAAATAACGAATATTTTGACATAAGTAGTGTTTTTGAAGCTAAAATTTATAAAAATAAGTTTAGCAGTAAATCAATATATATAAGATCTAAAAACAGATTTGTTTTAAAAAAATTTATTGTTGAAGATGATTCTTACCTTTTTCAAGTTGACTTTAATTTGTCTCGAGCAAGATTACCGGTTACCAACTTGTTTGTCTCAATTGAAAATAGTAATCCATCTATGCTGAATTTAAGTATGCTTTTAACACAATGCAATATAAAAAATAACACAATTACTTTCAGTGTAAAAAAAGATTACTTAGATAATTTCTTTACGAATAGTAATCAAGTAGCTAGCTTTTTTGTTGGAGAAAATGAAGCCGCGTATCGTGTATTCTCTCCTAAAGATGAAACTAGCAATATCTCAAAAGGGGTTTTTGGAGAAGCGCTAATTAAGTCAACATATCGAACTAAGATATTCGTTTTAGGTTCTTGTTATAGCAGAAGACTTTTTACGTCAACTGAGTATTTCAATAAAAATTATAAAGATTTTTTTGACGTGACAGGCACACAATTTCAATCATCTTTAATTGCTATTACACAAAAAAAGCAAGTAGAAAAATTTTCCCACGATATTTTTGTGAATCAACCAAAATCAGTTCAAACGAGTGTCAAAAATGAACTTGAAAATTCATTTTTTTACAACCTTAAAAACTTGGACATAGACTATTTAATTTTGGATATTTACGCTGATATAGATAGAGGTATTTGCTTCTTGGAAGGTGATAAAATAGTAACATTTTCAAATTATGTTTCGAATAAAACATCCTTCTTAAACGGTAGAAAGTTTCAAACGTTAGCTCCTCTAAATAGTTTTGGAAAATATAATGAATTATTCAAAAAAGCAGTAGACGAATTCAGAAAAGAAATATTGAATATTCTGCCAGAGGAAAAACTAATTTTGAATCATGTTGTACTTGCAACCGAGTATTTTGATGAGAAAGAGCAAATTAAAAAATTTGTTAAACGATCATCTGAGATAAGAAATAAAAATATTATTTCAGAAGCATTTTTTAATATTTTAAAAAATGAATTTCCCCGTGCCCATATCGTGAAAACAGATAATAGAAAGTATAGGGCTTCAGCGAAATCTCCTGACGGCTTGACTTATAATCATTATGAAACTGAATACTACAAAGATAAAATGACTGAAATAAAAAAAATAATAGAATAAAAATTAAGACGTGCTCAACTGAGTACGTCTTTTTCTATGGAAGTTGGTGAGTAAGTGAAAGATGAGGCAGTGCAAGATGTTGTCGAGCATTTGGTTCGTATTGAAACTAAACTTGATAACTATGAAGCTCTAAGAGAAAAAGCAGAAACTGCAAAAGATCAAGCTGAAAAAGCTTATTCTATTGCTTTGAACAATGCTGATGATATTAGAGAAATGAAAGCTAATAACAAATGGTCTTGGGGTTATATGATTGGCTATTTTTTAACAAAATTATAGGAGGATAGTTTTATGATTTTACCAGACAAATATTACAACGTAATCAAATGGGGCGTACTGACGCTATTACCTGCAGCCTCTGTTTTAGTCGCAACATTGGGGAAAGCATAGGGCTGGCAAGGAGCCGACATGGCAGTTTTAACCATTAATGCGATTGCTACTTTCTTAGGTGTTGTTACTGGTGTTTCGGCATACAATCCGAATAAATAGGAGGTACTATATGAAAAAGAAATTTTTGTTTGATCGGAACTGACACTATAATTAGATACAATTAAAAAAGAGCACCTCAAATTTAGTAAAATAAATTTGGAGGTGTTTTTCTAATGGCAAAGCATAACTATTATCCAGAAACATTAAAAATTCAAATTGTTGAGCGTTTATTGGAAGGAGAGTCACCTTCTTCTCTGCGAGAAGAATTCAATATCCCAGGAAGAGGAACAATATACACTTGGAAGAAGTGGTATTTGAACGGAGAAATTCATCGCTTAAAAGCTTCTTCGGGGCGTCCCATAGAACAAGAACTCTCTATCT
>NZ_JXLE01000029.1 GCF_001886265.1 Enterococcus thailandicus | reverse complement strand
TTTTTCTGTCTAGTTAATTGTAGCCTATCCATGTTCATTCTACCGTGTCAGCAGTTGTTAAAGCGCTTGAGCTAGGTGTTGTGAAAATTAAATCAGAAAAAAATCAGTAATAGTATTTTACCATCCGTTTTTGTTGTTACTTTTAAATATTTTTGAGAACCTAAATTCGAATAACAAATCTGATATACTAACATATGGAAGCGGAAACAAATTATTGCTATAACTCAAAAGGGACTGATTTTATGAAGAAAGTTTTTTCTCGCGTATTTATTAAAGACACTGCTGGGGATTTTTTAATAATTAGAGATAGAGCAGATGTTTGGAATTTTCCAGGTGGTAAAAAAGAAATTGGCGAAACCACAATGGAATGTGCTATCCGTGAAGTATATGAGGAAACTGCCTTACGAATTTCTCAAGTAGAAGAAGTTTATCAAGCGGACTTCCTTTTTGAAGGAGTGGAATGGGAAGGACATTTCTATTTTGCTCATCAGGTTTCGGGGCGTCCAACATTAAATGAGCCTAATAAAATTAAAGGTGTACAATTTATTTCTGAGCTAAGTTCCGTTGAATTTTCTCCTAGTTTAGCTTCGTTATTTCGATGGCTTTCTAAACAAGATGATTTAAAGACAGAACATACAATTTGGTGTTAAAAAAGACGCAGTTACTTTATGTTTAACTTTTTAAGGATGTTACCCTCCTGACTACATAGTCAGGTTTTTTTATTTTTATAGCAAATAAGTCACTCTATTTTTATCTTAGAAGAAAAGATGGTACGCTTGTTTTACTCGATAGAAGGCAAGGAGGAGCGACATGTTTTTAGCAATAAACGAAATCAGGTATTCAAAGTTAAGATATGCTTTGGTAATTGGAGTTATGTTTTTGATTGCCTATCTAGTATTTTTTTTAACAGGATTAGCATATGGATTAGCTCAGGACAATCGGACAGCAATAGATAATTGGCAAGCAGACGATATATTATTAGCAGATGAAGCTAATAATAATTTAAATATGTCGATGATTCCATTAACGAAATTTGAGGAGGTCAAGGCAGAAGAAAAGGCCTACCTAACACAGACTGCGGGTGTGATACAGAAAGAAAAAGGGAAAGAAAAAATTGATGTTACTTTTTTTGGAATTAATCAAGATCAATTTTTAGCTCCAAAAATCAGTGATGGGAGAATGTTCCATTCCGATGATGAAACAGTTGCGGATAGTAGTGTAAAAGAGCAGTATGAGCTGAGTTTAGGTGACACAGTTCAACTTGCGGGCAGTGATAAAAAATTAAAAATTGTAGGATTCACGAAGAATGCAAAGTTTAGCGTTGCCCCAGTTTTGTATACAACAGTGGGTGCTTATCAAGAAATTCGTTTTGAAACACAGGGCAGTCAAACTAGTGAAAAAACGAGAGTCAATGCGATTGTTACGAGAGGAAACGTAAGTAAAATTCCAGATGATCTAAAAAAAATAAGTATTAAGACATTCATAAATGATTTGCCTGGATATAGCGCACAAGTCCTAACTTTTGGCTTTATGATTGGCTTTTTAATTGTGATTGCTGCTATTGTGATTGGGATCTTTATCTATGTTTTAACTATGCAAAAAGCGGATGTTTTTGGTGTCATGAAAGCACAAGGAATTTCTAGTCGATACATTGCTAATTCAGTGATTGTTCAGACTTTTTTACTTGCAATTATCGGGGTGGCAACGGGATTAGTGGGAACGTTGGGGACAAGTTTACTGTTACCTGAAGCTGTGCCATTTCAAGTAAATCTTCTGTTCTTTTTAAGTATCAGTATTTTGATGATTGTGATAGCAGTTTTGGGTGCTTTGTTCTCTGTCAGAACAATTGTGAAAATTGATCCATTAAAAGCTATCGGATAGGAGAAAATAATGAAAGCAATTGAATTTAAACAAGTAAAAAAATCATTTAAAGATGGTGATTCTGTTATTGAGGCTTTAAAGGAAACGAATTTTTCAGTTGAAAAAGGAGAATTTGTGGCAATTATTGGCCCTTCTGGTTCTGGCAAAAGTACACTCTTAACAATTGCTGGGGGGCTACAGGCTCCTTCTGCTGGGCAAGTGCTGATTAACGATCGACCGTTTAGTGAAGAAAAAGAAAAGCAACGTGCAGCTTTACGCTTTAAAGCAATTGGATTTATCTTACAGGCATCTAATTTGGTTCCTTTTTTAACTGTAAAAAAACAATTAAAATTGGTCGATAAAGTTAGTAAAGAAAACCGACTAGATAATGGGATTAAGTTGTTAGAACAGTTAGGCGTAGGTAAGTTGCTTGATAAATATCCTGAAGAATTATCAGGAGGAGAGCGTCAGCGTGTAGCAATTGCACGTGCATTGTACCATGACCCAACAATTATTTTGGCAGATGAACCAACAGCAAGTCTTGACTCAGAGAAAGCTTATGAAGTAGTAAAAATATTAGCTGAAGAAACCAAAGAAAAACAAAAAGCAACGATTATGGTGACTCATGATACTCGTTTGATTGAACATTGTGATCGCGTGTTGGTGATGAAAGATGGTCAACTAACAGAGCAGAAGGAGTAATTAATTCCCGAATGCTAACAAAAGCTTGTTTTTAAAATAGAAAGAGCCTAGGAATCATTTTTCCTAGGCTCTTTCTATTTTTTAGTTACGAAGAGAGATCTGTTGAGTGAATTTCAGCAAAATAACGTACATACGCATAAAATAGGGAAGGCTACTTGGTATTTATTATTATTTATACAATTGAAATTCTCGAACAAAAGATACGCTCAACTCTTCAAATTTTTTAACGCCAACCCAAATCAGGGGCGACATCTTTTACAATGGATTCAAGCAAATGAACGTTGTATTCAACTCCTAGAGTGTTTGGAATAGTTACAAGAACAGTATCCGCTTCTTTGATTGCTTCGTCTTCCGCTAATTCTTTTACGATTTGATCTGGCTCGCCAGCAAACGTTTTACCAAAAATTGTTGGATTTTGATGATAAGCTAAGAAACCAACTTGATCGTATTTAGAATCATCATTTCCACCAAATAAACGACGATCTAAGTCACTTGTAATTGGCTGAATGGAACGAGTAACGAGCGTTCTTGGTTCAAAATCATGACCCGCTTCTTTCCAAGCTTCTTTGTATGCACGTAGTTGTTTTGCTTGTTGAACGTGGAAAGGTTCATTTGATTCGTTATTAACAAGTGTTGATGATTGAAGATTCATTCCGTGTTTAGCCGCCCAAATGGCTGTTTCTTGTGAGCCTGCTCCCCACCAAATCCGTTTTTCTAAACCTTCTGAATAAGGTTCAATACGCAATTTTCCTGGTGCTTGTGGGAACATTGGCATTGGATTTGGTTCAGCAAAACGTTCACCTTTCAATAACTCTAAAAATTCAAGTGTTCGTTCACGTGTAACTTCTTTGATTTCTTCTTCGCTGTAATCATAACCAAAGTATTTCCAACCATCGAGAACTTGTTCAGGTGAACCACGACCGACGCCTAATTGCACTCGTCCTTGGGTAATGATATCTGTTAATCCAGCATTTTCTGCCATGTAGTAAGGATTTTCGTAACGCATGTCGATTAATCCTGTTCCAATCTCGATTTTACTTGTTTGTGCACCAATTGCAGAAAGTAGTGGGAATGGTGAGCCAATTTGTGGTGCAAAATGATGGACGCGGAACCAAGCACCATCAATGCCGAGTTTTTCTGCTTCGACAGCTAGCTCAATTGATTGTAGATAAGCATCTTGAGCGGTTTTTACTAAAGAACCTTGATCCATCCAATGACCGAAACTTAAAAAGCCAATGTTTTTCATAATTGAAATCCTCCTTAACCTTGAATAATTTCACTTACTTTTAATAAGTTTAATTTATTCTACTACTTTTTATTTTAAAAGGCGAATAATTGTTCCGGCTGTGATTCTCAAATGAAAAGAAGCGATTCTCCCTAGTATTTACTTTACAGTGAAAAAGGAAAAAGTCAGCCTTTAATTAGCTGACTTTTGATAATCTATAGTAAAAAATAAAAGTAAGAAATTTATTTGATTTTTTTAGCAGAAACCAGTAGCATCATTGGACGTCTTAATTCATCTTTCATTCCGGGAACACTATCCAATAAATGTTTGTCTGGTATTGGTTCTACAATTGCGGTAATGCTCAATCCATGTTTGATTAATGTATTTAAATAAGTTGTCAGTGTTTTATGGTATTTGGTGACAGTTTCTCCCAAAAATACTGCTTTACGCTGATTTTCCAGAAAATAATTGTCAACAGGCCAATGATCAGGTGTCCCATCTTCGTTATAGATCCAGTCTTGATTCCCATATGCGGTAAAAACAGGGTGTTCTACCGAAAATATGAACTCACCATTTACACGAAGAAAAGAAGAAATTTTTGAGCAAATTCGATCAAAATCAGGGGTATAGTGAAGTGCCAATGAACAGATAATGATGTCGAAACTTTCAGGTCTAAAATCTAAGTCTTCCATTGCAATCTGTTGATACTCAATATTGGCAAGGTGTGTTCGTTCGCGTGCCCCAGCTAACATTTTTGTTGAAATATCTGTCCCAATTACTGTATCTGCACCGCGTTCTGCCGCGTAGATACAGTGCCAACCAAAACCACAGCCAATATCTAAAACAGTTTTCCCTTGAAAGTCTGGCAGCATTTTTTTTAATTCATGCCATTCGCCAGCAGCACTGAGTCCAGCTACGGATCTTGGAAAATGGCTGTATTTATCAAAAAAGCGATTATTATCGTAAATGTTTTCTTTCAATTATGTTCACTCCTAAAATGTAATCAATTGTTGTGTGCTTGCTGTAATTAATCTTCACCCATTCATGCCAAAGGCTCATAATTTTTTTACAATGATAAGGGGTCCTTTTTTACGAATATTTTAAGTAAGCTTACAATAGCAGCGACATTTAGTCCAGAATTTTCAAAATGAATGTTTGTTTTTCCAAACTGTTTTTATATAGAAAAAGCGGTTTGTTCAATTTTTTCTATTAGCAAGTTTTGCTGTTGCAGAATCCTCAAATAATTATATAAAGATTGAATTACCAGAACTTAGTAAAAGATGTTAAAAATCAATTTCAGAAATAAAAGAAGCAACTGTGATAAAAGTGTGATTATAAAAAAATAAAGAGCCAACAAACATTGATTTAACAATGTTTGTTGGCTCTTTTTTATTATTCCCACTCAATAGCCTATTAGGAAGTAAGAGAATTGTATTCTGATTTTATGGGGATTTTTAACAAGATGGCTAGTGTAATTATATTTGAATTGAACCAAACTGTGACCAAAAGTGTGACCATAAACATGTTGTATATAAGCTAGTTTATTTTAATTTTCTATTTGAGTTTGATAAATAGTTGGAAAACTATATTGTTGGTTGGATAAGGAACTATTTAATTATAAAATTATAAAAAATGTGGAAAGACGGGTGATTATAAATTTATAATCACCTGTCTTTTTTTGAAATAAAAAATGTAGACACTCACTTCTTATTTGTAAACCTATTTAACAATACTATATGTTAAATTACTTTGTGTTCGGGAAATTGGTAGTTAAGAATGGAGATGAACGATGAAAAGAAAAATTTTAATTGCAACGATATTATCAACGTTAGTCTTACCAATTAATGTAAGTTATGCTGCTGAAAATGAAGAATTACTAGAAGAGACGATGTCTAGTGAATTGCTCGATGAAACACAAGAGAGTCAATTAATTGATGATGAACCTATTACTGAATTTGAAGAAGATATAGAAATAGAGGAACTACAAAAAATAGACGATACAGAATCCTCTGAATCAAATGATTCAAATAACGTAGAAAAAGAGGATCCTACAGAAGACTCAAATTTTCAAAATAGGAATGTGAATGTAGTTGCTTCTGGTAGAAATACTGCTGGAATGACATGGGTTCTTTATGAAGATGGACTATTAGAGATAGGCGGAGGAAGTTGGGGCTCAGTTAATGCCCCTTGGGAAAGATACAAGGAACAAATATTTGAAGTGAAGATTATTGAGAAAATAGACCCTGACGCTTCAATTGGGTTTAATAGGATGTTTGCAGGGTTAACATATGCAACCACTATCACTGGACTTGAATTATTGAATACAGGAGCTTCAGTATCTTTTGCTGGAATGTTCCTTGATTGTAATAATTTAGAAGAAATTGATGTGTCTAGTTTTAATACTCGAAATACACGTAACTTTTCTTATATGTTTACTAGATGTTCTAAAGTAAAGCTACTAGACGTGTCTCATTTTGATACAAGTGAAGCTACTACATTTGAGGCTATGTTTTCTTCTTGTCACTCCTTAGCTTACTTGGATGTGTCTAGTTTTAATACTGAGAATTGTATAAGCTTTAGGCAAATGTTTTCTAATGTTAGAGTTAATCAATTGGATGTTTCCAATTTTAATACAAGTAAAGCTACCGACATGAGCTTTATGTTTCAATATGCGAATCAAATAGCTGGATTAGACCTATCAAACTTTCAAACACAAAATGTAAAAAATATGGAGTATATGTTCCACGGAATGACTAATTTAACTCATTTGAATTTACAAGGATTTGATGTTTCAAATGTGGAAAAAATGAATTCCTGTTTTTCTGATTTAACTAGTATGGAAAGTTTGGATGTCTCACATTTTATAACAAGTAATCTTCGAGAGAACGAATATATGTTTAGAAATATGACAAATTTAAAAGAATTAAACATTGATAATTGGATTGTGACTTCCACTATATCTTATAAATTTTTCGAAAATACATTACCTGAAAAATTGACGATAGGATCAAGAGTAACCCTAACCACTTTCATGTATCTGCCTGATCTCAAATCAGGCTACGTATGGGCAGATAAGGATGATAACTTAGTGTTTAGCAACCAGCTAATTAATTTTCACAATACAAATGGAGTAAGTAACACGTATCGGATTGAAGAATTACACACATTAACATTTGATACGAATGGTGGTACAGAAATTTCTGGGCAAAGAAATATTACAGGGAAAACTTGGTATGTTCCGGATATACCAGAAAAAAACGGCTATATTTTTGACTATTGGTCAATCGATCCTGAAGGAAACGAGCCGTACGATTTTACAACGCCTGTATCGAGTTCGCTGATATTGTATGCACAATATACTCCTGCCTATATTGTAAGTATACCAGCTAGTGTCAATCTAAACGAGACCAATCAATTGCAGGTGTCTGCAGAAAATTATCAGGAAGGAAAGACCTTGATCATTTCAACGAATGAAAAAGTAACGCTAGTAAATACTTATGATCCAACACTCATTCTCGAGAAAGAGATTACTAAAGAAAAAGCATACATGGAACCAGCTCATGTACTAGAAGTCTTGGACACAAAAAGGGAAGAAAATACTTTATATGTCCAACAAACAGCAGAAAAAGAACTTGCGGGGACTTACGAAGGTACTATAAATTTTACAATAGATTTTTATTAGGAGGAAAAATATGAAAGAGAAGAAAAAAATAATTGGTGTTATCGCTTTATTAATCCTTATTGGCTTGGTTGCAATTGGAGTAAGTTTTAATAAAAAGAACGATACAGTTGTAGCAGAGACAGAAGGTCAAACGTGGACAGGTAAGAAAAATGTCCAGACAAAAACAGAAAATGAATCAATTGCTATTCCTGGATTTGAATCAATGACGTTTGTAAAAAATGAAAAAAAGCAAGCAGTGAATCTATATAATCCAGATATTAATACCTGTTACTTCAAATTATCTTTACTTTTGCCAGACGGCACAAAAATTTGGGAATCAAAATTCATTGAACCAGGTAATGGTATCTATGATATTGAATTGAATCAAGAATTAGAGGAGGGGGACTATGAAAATGCTATATTAAAATATGAATGTTTCTCAATGAATGAGCAACAAACGCCGTTAAATGGTTCAGAAATTAAATTTAATTTACACGTAATTTAAAAAAAGGAGCGAAATACAGATGAAAAAAACGTTACTTACAGGATTTATTGCAATAGGAATTTTAGGATTATTCGGAGGAAAAGTACAAGCAGATGATCAAACTAAATTGTCTTACCAAGTAGACAGTGAATACTTAATCAGTATACCAGCTACGGTAGAATTAGATGCAGGAACTACTACGTACATTGATATTAAGACAATTTCACATAATATAGATCCAGATCGTTATGTATCTCTTTCTATTAAGGATGGATTGACAGCTGATAGTGAAATTACTTTAAAAAGAGATGGAGACACAACGACAAATATTAGCACCTTAAAAAGTACAATTACAAAATCAGGAGCCCCAATACTCATTAATAATCCAGAAATTGGAACATTTGACTATAAAAGTGGTCAAACTGATTCAGTAGCAACTTTATTTGTGGGTGATCCTGAGGGTGATAAAAGAGCGGGAACATACTTAACAACGTTAACATTTACTTCAGAATATAAATCAAAAATGCTAGGAGAAGATTAATATGAAAATGAATTTTAATAAATTAGGTATTTTATTTGCAGGATTAATTCCTTTATCAGCTAGCACAGTGGTTTTAGCAGATACTACAGAATTAACAGCGAATTTTGAAAGTAACTATATTTTAAATATTCCATCGAATCAAACAATTACTGAGAAGAATGTAAATATTGGTGATTTATATGTAACAGGGGATATTGCACCCGATCAAATAGTTAGAGTCACTACAGAAGTTAACCAGTTTGAACGAGTAGGAAGCAACGATGTATTACCTTTCACACTAAAATATAACCAGTCTACAGACGAATTAGCGGACTATTCTTTTGCAGAAACAGATATTCTAGCCGGATCAGAAACTAAACTAGATTTGTGGTCAGACATTAAGGACGTCGATTGGACAAATGCAAAAGCTGGTGAATATAAAGGAAGTATTGTATTTACAGCTGAATTAAAAGAGCAATGATATGAAAAAAATAGTTAAAGGCATTGTTATGCTACTTGTGGTGGTATCACTACAAGTAGTAATCAATCTAAAGACTGATAATATTGTTGTAGCAGACACCAATCAAACAGAGTTAACTTTATTTATTGAGAAAGAAGAAATTTTGGAAAAGGTTAAGGTAAACGATAATTCGATTCTACCTAAAACAAATGATAAAACTAGTATAAAATTTCTACAAATAGGCGTTGTCTTATGCTTGATAGCGATTTCCTTATTTAGTTTTAATATACTGAAATATTATTATTAATTAATGATTGTCTCTATGATAAAGTCCGTAAAGATTAGGGGCAATCATATTTACCAGAATTGTGGTAATTTCTTGAGGAGATTGTTTAAAATTTTTTCGAAACCAGTTACCAATTAAAAGGGCGGAACCTCTAGTTAAGAAATCACAGTATTGGTTTAATGTTTCAGGGCTATAATTCAAATGAAACTTTTGAGGCAACCACGTTTTAAAATGGGTAAGAAAGAGATCATAGATAATTTTTAAAATGTCAACTTCAGAGGAAGTAGTCATGAATACTTGGATAATATCTTTTTCATGATATAAGAACGAAATAATTTCGAGTACATGAGGCATTAAACTCGATTTAAATACGTTAATGTTAGAAAAGTCTATAGGGTTTAATACATTTATTCTATTAGAAAAAACATTATCTAATTTTTTCGTAAACTCGTTAATAATTTGATTTAATACGTCTTGTCTATTGGATTTGAGTCAATATCTTGGACACAT
>NZ_JXLE01000028.1 GCF_001886265.1 Enterococcus thailandicus | reverse complement strand
TGAAGCTAAGCACTTTGCGCCACAACCTTTTACAACAAATCAGCAAATTCCTCTTCTTGCTCCTGAGCAGCTTCCACACGAATACCCACGATTTTCAACCCTGCCAGCGCACGCTCAATCATTTCATCAATCGCTAAACGCTCTTCATACTGATGAACTTTATCCAAGTTTGGACGCGTTTTTGGTTGTGGCGGCGCAAATATAGTACAGCAGTCCTCGAATGGCTGAATGGATAACTCAAATGTATCAATTTTTTCAGCAACTTCGATAATTTCTAGTTTGTCCATTGTTGCCACAGGACGAATAATTGGTGTATTTGTTACTTCATTGATTGCAACCATACTTTGCAATGTTTGAGAAGCTACTTGGCCTAATGATTCACCATTTAAGATAACCAACCCATTGCGAATGCGACGGATTTCATCCGTTAATCGTAACATCATTCGACGAGTAATCGTCATCCAGTATCCTTGTGGGACTGATTTTTTTATTTCTTCTTGAATTTCTGTAAATGGTACTTCAATAAACTGAATTGTTCCCACATAAGGTGCTAACTTAGCAGTTAAGTCTTTTGCCTTTTGTAAGGCTTGCTCACTTGTATAAGGTGGGCTAGCAAAATGAACAGCTTCAATTTCGACACCACGTTTCATAGCAAAATAGCCCGCAACAGGTGAGTCGATCCCGCCAGATAACATTAACATCCCTTTACCACTTGTTCCGACAGGTAGTCCCCCCGCACCTTTGATTGTTTCATAAGACAGGTAGGCGCCATCCCGACGAATTTCCACACGTAATGGAATATCTGGTTTTTTCATTTGAACGTTGATTTCTGGGAAAATATCGAATACAGCGTTTCCCAGTGTTTGGTTCAATTCATTACTGGTTAATTCAAAATCGTGATCGCTACGTTTCGCAACAATTTTAAATGTTTGCTCACCTGTATAAATTTCTTTCATGATTGCTTGAACACTATCTTTTAAGACTTGAACATCTTTTTCTACACGAATACTTGGTGAAAAATTTTGAATACCAAAAATTTTTGCAAGTTTTGGTATAACCAAATGACCATCTGCACCATTTAACAATAGATGCATGCGATCACGATCTGCATGAATTTTGATTTCTGGGAACTCTTTTAACGCTTGACGCACATTTTGTGCCAACTGCATAATAAACGTTTTGCGATTTTTCCCTTTTGTTGATAGTTCACCGTAGCGAACCATAATTTCACTATATTTCACAGGAACACTCCTTCATTTAATTAATAGCTGAGAACTTTTGATAAAGTTGTTTAAAAATAATCATAAACTGTTCTACTTCAGCCATTGAATTGCTTTCATCCAAACTAATTCGGACAGCAGATGTCGCCAAATCATGAGGAACATGCATCGCATGTAATGTACTACTAGCCATGTGTTTACGAGAAGAGCAAGCACTCGTTGTTGAAATAAAGATTTGTTTTTCTTCCAACGCATGTACGAGTACTTCACCACGAATTCCTTTTAATGAAAAACATAAAATATGTGGCGCATACTTTTCTCCTTCAGAAAAAATCGTCACCTTGTCATACGTTTTCAGCGCACCGATTAATGCCGTTTTAAGATTTTGTGTATGCTCAGGTTTTCGTGCTTTCGTATCTAAAGAAAGTCGTAATGCTTTTGCCATTGCGACGATTGCAGGAACATTCTCCGTCCCGCTTCGTTGATTGTTTTCTTGTCCTCCACCAGTTAGTAAAGGTGCTAAGCGACGACCTTTTTTCCAATAAATAAAACCAATTCCACGAGGTCCATGAAATTTGTGCGCAGAAAATGTCGCAAAATCAACACGTTCGGTTAACCATTGGTCAAATGAAACTTTTCCAATTGCTTGTACGGCATCAACATGAAAGTGAATTTTTGGATAGTCTGTTAAAAATTCACTGATTTCTTGAATTGGTTGAATGGATCCAACTTCATTGTTGACACCCATGATTGAAATCAGCACGGTTTCTTTGCGAACTAGTTTTTTAAGCTCTTCTACAATCACGAAACCATTTTTATCCACAGGCGCAATACTAACTTCCATTCCTAATTCTTTCAGTTGTTCGGCGGTTTCACTCACTGCGGGATGTTCGATTCCAGAAATAATCAAATGATTGCCATATTCACGTTTCTCGATCATTGTGCCTTTTAGAACCCAATTGTCTCCTTCTGTTCCACCAGAGGTAAAATAAATTTCTTCTGGAGTTGCGCCAATAAGCTCAGCAATCTGCTTTCTTGCCTGTTGTAATAAACGATTGGCTTGGTTACCCAAGTCATGTAAACTTGATGGATTCCCAATAATCCGCTGACTTGTCTTCACATAGGCATCTAAACTTTGCGGAAAAATTGGGGTTGTCGCGCTATTGTCAAAATATATCATAAGAAACCCCTCTTTTTTGAAATTCTTTTCTATTATAACGGTTGTCCTATATGCTTTCAAGAATTCTTTTTTTGCAAGAGGTTGTGGTGCAAAGCGATTAGCTTCAAGCAATAAGAAAGCTTTTCTAAAAATAGTCTCCCATATTTTTCTGAAAAGAGAGCTTATTGCCAAAGAAGCTGTTTTGGGAACACCGTGAAAAAGGTTGTGGCGCAAAGTGCTTAGCTTCAAGTAATAAGGAAACTTTTCTAAAAATAGCTTTCCATATTTTTAAGAAAAGAGGACTTATTACCGAAGAAGCTACTTTGGGAACACCGTAAATAAGGTTATGGCGCAAAACGCCCACCTCCGAAAAGATAGCGAGCAGGCATTCAAAATAGTTTTTCATATTTTGAGATGACTGAAAGCTATGTGGAGGAGTTGTTTTGGGAACACCGTAAATAAGGTTATGGTGCAAAACGCTCACCTTCGAAAAGATAGCGAGCAGGCATTCAAAATAGTTTTTCATATTTTGAGATGACTGAAAGCTACGTAGAGGAGTTGCTTGGGGTACACCGTGAAAAAGGTTGTGGCGCAAAGTGCTTAGCTTCAAGTAATAAGGAAACTTTTCTAAAAATAGCTTTCCATATTTTTAAGAAAAGAGGACTTATTACCGAAGAAGCTACTTTGGGAACACCGTAAATAAGGTTATGGCGCAAAACGCCCACCTCCGAAAAGATAGCGAGCAGGCATTCAAAATAGTTTTTCATATTTTGAGATGACTGAAAGCTATGTGGAGGAGTTGTTTTGGGAACACCGTAAATAAGGTTATGGTGCAAAACGCTCACCTTCGAAAAGATAGCGAGCAGGCATTCAAAATAGTTTTTCATATTTTGAGATGACTGAAAGCTACGTAGAGGAGTTGCTTGGGGTACACCGTGAAAAAGGTTGTGGCGCAAAGTGCTTAGCTTCAAGTAATAAGGAATCTTTTCTAAAAATAGCTTTCCATATTTTTAAGAAAAGAGGACTTATTACCGAAGAAGCTACTTTGGGAACACCGTAAATTAGGTTATGACACCAAGCAGTCAGCTCCGAAAAGATAGCAAACAACTGACAAAACACTACCTCTCCAAAAAAAATTTTCCACAGCTTACTTTCTTCCATTAAACAGACAAAAAAAGAAAGTAGGATCAGTTTCCTACTTTCTTTTCTTTATTTATTGTTGATTATGCAAACTAAGCGTTGGCTAACTAAACTAAGTCAGGATTATTGAAGTAAAAATCTTCAATTCGCTTAAATGCACCTGGTTCCACACGTTCTAATGCTGTGCCGATTTCATCCAAAGCTTCTTGATATTGATTTTCTTTATTAAATAAATAAAAACTTTTATCAATTGCTTCTTTGATTTCTGCATGAGTATGACGATAACGATTTGCATATTGCAACATTTGTTCAGTCAATGCAGCAGCATCTACTAAGTCATGCGTTTTCTTATCCAGTAGTTCCAAATCTTCTTCGCAAAGATCAACTAAGCGATTGACTTCTTCCATGTTGATTCTGATTTTATTCAAAACAACACTTAATTCTTCAATTCGGTCAGTTGCTACGTAGAAGAACTCTAGATAGTCTTTTGGTAAGCCTGGCAAACGTTGTTTTTCAACAAAACGTTTTAGACTACGCAATTTAAATTCAAACACATCGATTTTTTCTTGCGCAATCTTTTCACCTTTTCGTAATTCATGTAATGAGTCATCGATTTCAATTTGCTGAGTTTCGATATCTTCCAAGACTTTGAAGACATTCTTGTAAAAAGTCCGTACTTCAGAATAAGGAATCTCATGTTTCTCAATTTGTGGTGTCATCTGTGTATTTTGGCGCTCGATTTCTTCCACTTCAGATTGGAAACCACGTACTCGACCAATCTCGTTATGATTTAGTGCATAGCTTTGAGAAGTATGATCCAATTCAATCAGTAATTGACGATTGTTTTTTGTTGCATGTGTGATATACTCGTCAATCGTTGCTTGATTTTTCATCACATATGCTTTGGCTTCCATTTCTCTTTCTAATACATCGTATAACGAATCGATCAAATCAGCTGTTTCACGATTTTCGATTTCAACCGTTTCAACTTCTGTTTTTTCGAGATTCGCAAGTGAACTTTCAATTCGTTTGTTCACACGCTCAATATCGTTCGCAAAATCTTCCTCTGGGAAAACATATTCTTCCTTCAAAAGCTTTGTATAAGTGTCGTTGATCTCTTCGATTTGTTCTGGGAAAGTTGTATTCAAGTCTTCGAATAAAGGTGGTACTTTTTTCATCCAAGCTTCAACTTCATACGTACGCTTTTCAGCATTATCCAAAACTTCACGGGCTTCGACAGGATCACCTGAGGTATTTAACGTTACAAATTTAGTAAATTCATCTTCAATCGTCTTAATTTGTTTGCGTAACTCAGCGATTGCCGGACCGTACTCGTTTTCGTCCTCATTGACTTTTTTCTTCAATTCTTCATAGACATCCAAAGCTTGTTGGACAGCTAAAGAGTTACGTTCTTCTGTTTCGCGCAATTCTTTTAAACCATCACGGATCTCAGTAACTTCTTTTTCCATTTTATCCATAGTAGCTTCAGCAACTATGACAGCTTTCTTGCCTTTTAAAAATCGAAAACTTTCATTGAGGTTCTCAACTTCAAAAATTTGGCTTTCTAACTCAGCAAATGAAGAGGTAGATATGTCGTTCCATTTTTGACTCCATTCACGAAAAGTATTTTGGCTTTGCCCAACCAGATGCATCTTCTTTACATCATCAACTTCTTCTATCACAGGCAAGTCGAATAATTCTTCCTTGCGTTTTTCCAAAGCATTCAACCGGTCTTGATTTTTTTTCTTTAGCAAATAACCAACCAGAAAAACGACGATGGCTACAATAATAATTGCAGTGACGATTCCGATGATAACATTACTTCCCATTTAAGGTTCCTCCGTTTTCAATGTGCATCTCTTTACGCACGAAATAACATTCTTTCACGCATAAAAACCAATAGTAATCTTTCGTGTAAAAAGACATCTATCTTAGATTATAGCACACTCTTTTCGAGCATTCACTAACTTAGAAAAAAATCTTTCATTTTTATCTAAGCAAAACATAACGAAATTTTGGTTATTTAATTTACATTCAGACTTGAATTTAATCAAGGAGCAATTACTCTTTTTCTGTGATTTTTTGTTGTGCTTGAGCAATTTGATTCGCAATTTCTTGTTTAATTCGTGGCTCAGGCGCGTAGTCTTTTTCCCAATTTTCAGGTTTCAATACTTTATTGGTCACAGGATGATAATGTGGTTGTTGATCTGGAAAGAGTTTTCCCATATTTGCTTGATGCACAATATCAAAAATGTTCGTTGGATCAACGCCTAAAAGTGAAAATGATCCGTAAGTAAAGTACAAGATATCTGTTAGTGCATCAACTTGTTCAACGAGTGGCTGTTGCCCCCAGTGTTCTTTGGTTAGCATCTTTTGTTCTGCTTGATCGATTGCTTCATGAAGTTGTTGGACAGCCTGATGAAGCTGATCTTTTTGCCCATTAGTCGTTGCAGCAATCAGCTCGACTAATTCTTCTGCTTTGAATCCAGCACGATAAATCGCTTCTTTTTCTGAAAATGCAGTGGGCTGCTCTGGTTTTCTTGGATCAAATACTGCATGAAATTCTTCCACTTGCTCAAAAGGCGTCTTGTCTGACATCTTGTTTATTCCCTTCCATTAATCCTTAATTGGTTTATTTTGATGTTCCGATTCCAAAGTGTTGAAATGCTGCAAATATCCCGGCTTGGTCGTTTGTTTTCGTGATATAATCTGCGGCTGCTTTTACGCTCGGCTGCCCATTTTCCATCGCGACACCAATACCAACACCTTTCAACATCTCTACATCATTAAAATGATCGCCAAACGCCATGATTTCGGACATTTCAATGCCTTTTGCTTTGGCAAATGCCTGAATTCCTAACAATTTGGACCCCCCTTTAGGAATCATGTCAACGGTATAGGTATTCGAACGTTGAAACGTACACTCTGGGAAAGTTTTACTTAATTTTTGTTGTTCCGACTCTGCGCTCAACAAAATACATTGATAAACTGGCTCTTTCAGAATGGGCAAAGTTTCATACCTTTCTTTTTGTCGGTGTGGACTAAAAAGTTGCAACATTTTTTTTAATAAACGGACCGGAAATTTTTTTGGTAATAACGCAACTAAACGTTTGATATTTGTTGACTGGGCAAGAAGCATTGTAGACGATCCTTCTAAACGATCTCTTCCGCCAAATAAAATTTGTCGATGATTTTCATCTGAAAATACAACGATTTTTTGTAAAACAGCTGGTGTAAAAGGCTGACTAACCAGTGTCTCTTCTGCTGTAAAAACAAGTTGACCATTGTAGACCACATACATATCAAGATCTAGCCCGTCTAACATTTCCTCTAATCGTATAGGACTTCGCCCTGTAGCTACCCCACATAAGATTCCTTGTTTTTGGGCTTCCTGGATTGCTTTTTTTGTTGACGCAAGCACTTTTGAATGACTATTAACCAGTGTGCCATCGATATCAAAAAAGATTGCTTTAATCATATGTCTCCGACTCCTTCTTAGAATAAGTCAATCTGGGTTGGATTCAGTCCCTCTGGCTTAAGCCCCAAAATACGTTGTAATGCCAACGCATTTTCAGCAGCATCTCCGCCAGAATTATTATTGAAAATAATTCCGATTTCTTGCGTTTCGTCTTGTAAAGCGATGATTTCTTGCGCTAATTCTTCTAGTTCTTCTTCCGAATAACGGTAAAGTGTTCGTTTCTTGCGCCAATCTGCATCATTTGCTTGCCAGCCTTGCACATTTCGACCGTGAAAACGAAATAAAGTGAAGGCCTCATTCGTGATAAACAAATCTCGAGGAACCGTTGCATTCAATAATTGCGGCTCATCAATAATTGCTAATGAAAACTGCGCACGACGCATAAAATCATGTGTTCTTTCTAAATAGTTTTCGCTGTACCAAGAATAGTCACGTAATTCAATTGCGACAGGTAAGCCCTTAAACCAAGCATGTAATTTGCGTAAATATGCGACACTTTCTTTTGTACATTTAAACGAAGCAGGAAATTGAATCAAAAAGCAAAATAACTTACCAGCATCACTCATCGGCTTCATCACATCTAAAAACTTATCAATCATTTCTTTCTCAGACTGATAATAGTCTTGCCAATTTCCCTGACCACTAATACCTTGATAGGCTTTCACAACAAAACGAAAAGAATCAGGAACTTCTTGAATCCATTTTTCAACAGATGTTTTCCTGGGAATTCCATAATAAGCGGTATCTAATTCAACAAGCGGTAAAAATGCGCCATATTCAAACAAGGTATTATTTTTTTTACCGGTTAATTTATCATGTTCTTTAAATGAGGTCAGACCTACACGAATCATCTACTTCCCTCCTAATTTGTTTTAGCAAAGAGCTTTCTAAAAATGAAAAACTCAACTGCATTCTCCGCTAAGATAGTGGAAAATAAGCTGAGTTATCTAAATACTTCCATAAGCATAGACTTTTATTTGTCTTTTTATCAACAGAATCAACCAAATCTCACTTGTTTTCATAGATAGCAAAACTCTTTTATATAGTATACAATAAGCATGAAACTCTATGCAAAATTATTGGTAAGGAAGTCGTCGAATGAAAAAAATTCTTGTACTACACACTGGCGGAACAATCGCCATGAAAGAAAATGTTTTAACCGGTGGCGTCAGTCCAGATGTTGCCAATCCATTAATGGATGCAGAAATCCAAATTCCCGAAAATGTGGAGCTATTAGTTGAAGATATCTTTAATCTTCCCTCCCCACATATCATGCCAAATCATATGCTGATTTTGAAGAATCGAATTCAAGAAGCGATCAAAGCTGGCGTATCAGGTGTCGTTATTACACATGGTACAGATACATTAGAAGAAACAGCTTTCTTTTTAGATACAACGATTGGCGAGCAACTTCCGATTGTCTTAACAGGGGCGATGCGCTCTAGTAATGAACTTGGTAGTGACGGCTTATATAATTTTGAAAGTGCGATTCGAGTAGCTAGTTGTGCTGAAGCAAAAGATAAAGGTGTCCTGATTGTGATGAATGATGAGATTCATTCCGCACGTTACGTAACGAAAACACACACCACAAACGTAGCTACTTTCCGAACACCAACTTTAGGTCCCATTGGTTTAGTTACTAAAAATCGAATTCTTTTTATGCAAGAACTCTTGCCTACTCGTCACTTAGATAT
The DNA here is from genome assembly GCF_001886265.1 of Enterococcus thailandicus. Classification (GTDB taxonomy): domain Bacteria; phylum Bacillota; class Bacilli; order Lactobacillales; family Enterococcaceae; genus Enterococcus_B; species Enterococcus_B thailandicus. The sequence goes on along the minus strand of NZ_JXLE01000028.1, from coordinate 3,768 downwards.
TGCAACAGTGGATGGTGTCATTCCAATTGTAAAAGCCTATGCAGGAATGCACGGAGAATTGATTGAAGCACTAGCTCACACTAAAGTAGATGGCTTAGTTATTGAAGCCCTCGGTGCAGGAAATCTTCCACCACAAACACTTGCTGCATTAAAAAAACTACTTATTCAAAAAATTCCAATAGTTCTTGTTTCAAGATGCTTTAATGGAATTGCTGAACCAGTCTATGATTATTCTGGTGGCGGTAAAGAACTGGAAGACATGGGTGTGATTTTCTGCGATAGCATCAATAGTCAAAAAGCACGACTAAAATTGTTAATTGCGCTCAACTATGGTCTTTCTGCGAAAGAACTAGTTACATTTATTCATAACTAAAGAAATCAAAACAAAAAGAGGTTGGAATGTACCAAATGTACAGCTATTCCAGCCTCTCTTTAATTATTTATGCTCCCACATGATATTCGCTTCACAGTAAATTTGATCCTGCATTCGAATTTCATGTCTAGTTTTAACACCATTTTCCACAGGAATTTGTTCAAAATGACTTTCGATTTCGTGACCATACTCAACCTCTTTATCAAAGCGAATCACGACACTTTTTGGTACATGCGTTGTTAAGAACTCACGGCCCAAAACATCAATCATCCAGTTAAAATACATTGCATTATTCACATGCTGATTGCTATCAATGTCATAAAATCGAACGCGATAAGGCAACATAAAACCTGCTTCAATTTTCTCGATTTTAGGTTGTCTTTTAATTTTTTTGATTTTTTCACTTTCAAAAGGTGCGATGATTTCTTCATTCACACTACTCATTTTTCGATTCACAAAGTCCATCAAAACAAACACAGAATCAATCTTTACTAATTCATTTCCTGCTTCATCATGAATCCAGAAGTTTCGATAGCAAAAATATTTATTATACTCCATTGCTTGGGTTGTCACATTGACGATTTCACCCACTCGTGGAAGTCGTGTAATTTCCATCGAATAATTAGTTATCACCCATGTTAACCCAAAATTTTTGATAAAGTCACTACTTCTCCCCAGCGAATCACTTTGATCCTCTGATGTTTTAATCACGATTCCTAGCATTGCTGGAAAAGTCATCGTTTGATTAATATCACATTCGTAATATGCTACTTCATGTTTTCTGGAATATTTCTTTGCCAAAAAATTATCCTCCTCTTACTTCCTAGCTAATAATTGATCAACTTGCGCACCATAACTTTCGCCAAACATATTCAAGTGAGCAAGTAAATAATATAACTGATAGACAGGTAAACGTTCTTCCCAGCCTTTATCCAGCGGATTTAGTTCTTGATAGCCTACTAAAAATTCAGGGCGAAAACCGCCAAATAACTGACTCATGGCTATATCTTGCTCGCGATTACCATATGAAACAGCTGGGTCAATCAACACTGGATGTCCTTGTTGGTCAAAGAAAACATTACCACTCCACAGGTCACCATGCAAGAGGCTCGGGATAATCTTTTGTTTCCCGACATCTCGTAAAAAAGCTTCTTTGAATCGAAAAAATTTTTCTTGTCGCCAGTGATTCCAATGATTATTCGCTTCTGCAATCATGAGTTGCTTTTCTAGTCGATTCTTAAAGAAAAAGGTCCACCAATTTTCTTCAAAAGTATTCGTTTGTTCCAAAATACCTAAATAATTATCTTCATAAAAACCAAATTGTGGTGCCGTTGCTTGATGTACTGTTGCCAAGGCACGTCCTAAGTCTGCTTGATCCCCACTTCCAGGCTCAATCCATTCCATTAGCAAGTAAGCTCCTTCGATTGTTTCGCCTAATAAATAGGTTTCAGGAACTCTGACATAAGGTGACAATTCTTTCAAACCATTCACTTCGACTTCAAAAAAACGACGTTTGACTTTTGGGTGAATCTTTAAAAAATAAGTTCTCGTTTGGTCTTCGATTCGATATGCCTGATTGACATCCCCACCAACAACTGGTACAACTTTACCAGTCAGATTTAATTCTTTTAGCACCGATTGAATTTCCATCTTATTCCCCCCCTAATGTAAATAACTCAACCCTTTCATTTCTCAATTACCCACAGCACTTATTTAACCTTTCTGTTATTAAAAATTATAGCATAGCTGATTAAAAAAACATTGTTCCTCGATTGAAGAACAAAACTAAAAAAACCAGTTCAGAGCAAATCAAGTCAATGATTTGTCTAAACTGGATTTCTTTCGAATAATCAACTATTTAGGCCATACAGCCCATACTATTTTGATTAAGCTAAAGCGCCCATTGGATCCCAAGGTGCTAAAACAATTGGTTCTGCGTTAAATGCCGCAAGTTGTTCTTCAGTTAATAAGTCTTTTCGAACAACGATTTGATAAGTATACTCATCCATCCATTCATCACTCATTACAAAGAAACCTTTTGTTCCAACTTTTTCTCCCCAACTATTTTCAACTTTCCATTTAGTTGATTGATCGTCCACTAGATCAACACCCGTTAAGACCATTGCATGGGTCATCAAGCTTTCACCAAAATCTAAACGTTCAGCTTTAGTCATTGTAAAATCAACATCAAATAAATCATTCATATCATACGCGTCTAGCGCCATGATTCCACTATCTCTAGTTGAAGATTGACCTACATCGCAGCCAAACCAAACAGATTCTCCTTGTTCCAATTGTGCAATCGCTAATTTTTTAAATGTTTCCATATCAACATTTAGATATTTAACTTCTTTTCCACCAACGACATTGCCTAACATTTCAACTGTATATGAGCGATCAAAAGGCTTGTCTTCAGTTGGCGCATTAATGATGCTAACATAGTCGTCCAAATTCACACCAACATACTTATCGTAAAACGTTTTTGGTGTTAGATTTTGGTCGATATGGTAATTTTTGTCTTCATCACGGTATTCAAAATCAAAAGATTCTGGTGGTGTGCCTAATGAAATAGCCAAAAATTGATACACTTCTTTAAGCATTCCTTCTTTTTTAGCTTGAATTTCTGCTTCAGGTAATCCTTCAGCAACCATTTTGCGCAAAGTAACTGCATCTTTACGTAAAATTTTGTTTAAATAATTATTTAAGTCGCGAGAATTAGAACTATTTGCACTTTCTGGCATAACAGATTTAGGAACTACTCCATATTTTTGGAATAAAGAAACAATCATATCCCATTGGCCACCATCTTGTTGTGGTGTTGCTAACAAGAAGGCTACTTTACGGCTTGTTAAATCCTCTTTACCAGTTGCAATAACATTTTCATAGAAATAATTTGCTTTTTCATACTTATCCCAGAAAAAAGTATAATTCTGTGATAATTCAAAATCTTTTAATTGAAATTGAGTAAGCATTTTATGACGGAACGTATTCAATGCTGCAAACATCCAGCAGCGTCCAGATTGTTTTTGATTTGCGACATTCCCTGTTGCTAAATCAATTGAAAATACGGGTGTATTTGCAACATGAGCAGAAATATTCTCTGCTGATGCAGAAATTCCGTTTTTCACAACGGTACGCTGTAGCGCCTGTTGTTTATTGTTTTCTAAAAATTGTTCCTCAAATTTTTTTGTCATCTCAGGTGTAATAGCTGACATCCAATCATCCTTTCCAAATCCATGATACAACCATCATTCTACTCTTCTACTCTACTAATTTCAATCTGCTAAATAGACTTTCCCAAGGAGAACAACTATTCAAATGGAAAACAAAAAAACACAACTCCAAAAAGTTGTGTTTTTATTCTTACTCCGGCAGTAGGACTCGAACCTACGACA
>NZ_JXLE01000027.1 GCF_001886265.1 Enterococcus thailandicus | reverse complement strand
TTTTTCTGTCTAGTTAATTGTAGCCTATCCAGGGGTTTATTCAAGAGGATAAGTACAATCAATGTATAAGGTTCCAATACAAACCAAAGTCCAAAAGATGTGCGTAACCTTATCGGGTAGATCAGGCGAGTAAAAGAGGAAAGTTAGTTGTTTTACCCTGGGAGGTCTCACGAACGATTGAGGAGTCCCCTAATAAGAAAATCGGTCGAAAAAGGTTTATCGTGAGAAGTCAGCTGAAGTCATAGTAGTGAAAGTTTTTTTTCATGAAGGACTGAACAACTTATAGTGTTTCTACACCACGAATGCACGAAAGATAGAGTTCTGAATGTGTTAATGATGAAGGTATGAGCGTATCTCAAAGAATAGTCAATAGAGGACAGTCTTTCGCCACGTGAAAGGAAGGGAGAAACGAGTATGGAACTTTTAGAACAAATCCTGAGTAATCAGAACATGAACCAAGCCTACAAACGCGTTTACCGTAATAAAGGGACAAGTGGAGTGGATGGTGTTACGGTTGAAGAGTTGAAGTCCTATCTTCGGGAACACAAAGAAGAGCTTCGCTCTCAAATTCGCCAACGTAAATATAAGCCACAACCAGCTTTACGAGCTGAAATCCCAAAAGAAAATGGAAAAATGCGTCAATTAGGTATTCCCACAGTAGTGGATAGGGTTATCCAACAAGCGATTAGTCAAATTCTCACCCCGCTGTTTGAAAAACAATTCAGTGAGTATAGTTATGGTTTTCGACCAAATCGCAGTTGTGAACTGGCGATTATCCAAGTTTTGGACTATATGAACAACGGATATGATTGGTTAGTGGATATTGACTTAGAACGTTTTTTTGATACCGTCCATCATGACAAACTGATGCGAATTATCTCACACACAGTAGAAGATGGCGATGTGATTTCTCTTATTCGCAAGTATCTGGTAAGTGGTGTAATGAAGAATGGAAACTATGAAGACACCCCTATCGGTACGCCGCAAGGCGGGAATCTTAGCCCACTGTTGAGTAACATTATGTTAAATGAGCTAGATAGAGAACTAGAATCAAGAGGTCTCCATTTTGTTCGCTACGCAGATGATAGTCTTATTTTTGTCAAAAGCGAGAAATCAGCGAAGCGGGTATTACAGTCTGTCACGGCGTTTATTGAAAAGAAATTGGGATTGATTGTCAACGCAGAAAAAAGCAAGATAAGTCGTCCGAATCAAACGAAATTCTTAGGTTTTGGCTTTTACTATGATCGTCAGGCAAAGAATTATCAACCAAAACCACATAAGAAATCCATCCAGAAATTTCAGCGAAAACTCCGCCAGCTCACTAAGAGAAACAGAAGTATTTCTCTCGATGAACGAATAAAGAAACTCAAAGAAGTCGTTTATGGGTGGGTAAACTATTTTCGCAAAGCGAAAATGAAAGGAAAACTCACAGAAATAGATGCAAAACTTCGTTCAAGAATACGAGTGATTATCTGGAAACAGTGGAAGAATAATAAGAAGAGAATTCGATCCTTGGTTCAGTTAGGGATACCAGAAGAAGAGGCAAAAGGCTTAACGTACTGTCGAAAAGGGTACCGGTTTATTGGATTATCCAAAGTTGTTCATAGAGCGTTATCTACTAAACGACTAAAGCAAAGAGGAATCCCCTTTGCTTTAGATTATTATCTAAACGTACATACTGAAATATAAGTTGAACCGCCGTATGCCGAACGGCTTGTACGGTGGTGTGAGAGGGGCGGAGAGTTAGTTAACTTTCCCCTCTACTCGATTGCCCAAAGGACAAGTGGAATAATCCTTTAAATAATTCACAGGCACGGTATCCATCACCACTTTAGCTAGAAACTATAGAAAATCACCTCAAACTATGATAGGCTGTTTAGTGATAATGATTTGGGGAGGAAAAGTGATGACAAGCTATTTAATAGTGGGCAGCGGGTTGTTCGGTGCCGTTTTTGCCAGCCAGATGGCAGCCAAAGGTCACCAAGTAACCGTACTGGAAAAACGTCCGCATATTGCCGGAAATATTTATACTAAAGAAACTGAGGGCATCCAGGTTCATCAATATGGCGCCCATATTTTCCATACATCCAACAAAAAAATCTGGGACTTTATTAATCAATACGCAGAATTTAACCGATTTACCAATGCACCCGTTGCTTTAAGTAAAGGCAAGCTGTACAATCTGCCTTTTAATATGAATACCTTTTATGCTCTATGGGGATTGAAGACACCTCAGGAAGTGAAAGAAAAAATTGCCCAGCAAAGTCGACTTTCCCACAATCAGGAACCGCAAAACCTGGAAGAACAAGCCATTTCGTTAGTCGGGCAGGATATCTACGAAACCTTAATTAAAGAATATACAGAAAAACAATGGGGCAAACCGTGTTCAGAGCTGCCGGCGTTTATTATCCGGCGCCTGCCAGTACGCTTGACCTTCGACAATAATTACTTTAACGATTTGTACCAAGGAATTCCTGTTGGCGGTTATACTCAGATTGTTGAAAAAATGCTGGATCATCCAAATATCCAGCTTCAGCTAAACACTGATTTCATGGAGCAAAAGGAGCAGTGGCTGGCAGATTACGAAAAGGTCATCTATACCGGTATGATTGATGAATATTACGACTATTGCTATGGCGAGTTAGAGTATCGCTCGCTGGCTTTTGAACACGAAACGCTGGAAACTGACAATTTTCAGGGAAATGCTGTGGTGAATTACATTGACAAGACGACTCCTTACACGCGGATTATTGAGCATAAGCATTTTGAGTTCGGTACCCAAGAGCGGACCATCGTTACTAAAGAATACCCCAAGGCTTGGAAAAAAGGAGACGAACCTTATTATCCGGTCAATAACGATCAAAATCAGCAGACCTATCAGCAGTACAAACAGTTGGCAGATCAAGATGGACACGTGATTTTTGGTGGGCGTTTGGGCATGTATCGTTATTTTGATATGCATCAGGTGATCGATGAGGCACTAAGCCTTGCTTCAAAAGAGTCATAAAAAAGCAGCCAGCGAATTCGCTGGCTGTTTCTATTAGGAGATCGGCAATAAGACCTTTAAAGAGAACCAATTGTTTTCGTGGCTAATAGTCATGGTGCCATCGTATTTGTTGGCAATATAGGAAATGCTTTTTATCCCATATCCGTGGTATTCCTTGTCATCCTTAGTGGTTTTTGGCAGACCATCTTCAAAAGACAATCGATCTTCACTGTAATTGTTTAGCAAGAACAGCAAAAAGCCGGCCTTTTTTTCTACCCGTAAATGGATCAATCGTTTGTCTGTATCAACATTTTTTAAAGTGGATTCAATTGCGTTGTCTAAGGCATTCCCCAGCAAGCTGCACAAATCCATCACTTCGATAAAATCCAACAATTTTCCGTCTACAATACAGGTAAAGGTGATCTTATTTTGAATACAAAAACTGTTTTTTCTAGTCAGTATGACATCCATAATCGCATTGCCGGTCTTAACGCTAGCCTGATAGTGTGTAATATCCTTTTTCAATTGGTTGACATACTCTTTTCGTTTAGCCGGATCCGGCTCCATTTCAATAATATCCAATTGATGCTTTAAATCATGAAATTTCTGGCTGACCAGCGCATTGCTTTCTTTGAAGGCTTCGTACTGCTCATATTGCGACTGCAAGACATTGTTAATCGAGGAAAGCTCCTTTCTTAAATAGATATCGTACCGCATACCTTCTTGAATGTACAAAATCAATAATCCACACAGATTAATGAAGGTACGAAAGATAAAAATCGATTGCCCATCGCCGGCAGCTAGAAAGGCTTGTGAAAACATGAATCCCATGTTGCTGACGGTAAAGATGATAATTGCCGAAAGAGCGGCAATAACTACCTCTCTTTTTTTGATGTTCTTTAAGACAATCTGGTGGGGACTTCTTTTTTCAAAAATGTAGTACAGCAGGGACAAAAGTATGTACATCATAAGCATGAATCCCAAGCGTACCGCTACATGCTCCGTTGTTCTTAAAAACAGAACGCAAAACAGCTGCCAGGAGACAGAAGCAATAAACTCAGCAAAGATGAAGGCTTCGCACAAGTTGTAAAAGTAACTGAATTTAGAAATATCTACAGTCAGATAAAGAGTTAGCAGCATCCACAAAACATTCAGGATCATTCCTGGAATCCAAAACAGCAACGGCCAGGTACCAACGATTAATTGCAGAATAATTTGGCCTGCTCCCATGAAGGGCAGAATTAATAAAGCGTTCTGCTTCCAGATTTGTCTGTCAAATTGAAGAATGATAAAGATACAAGCCACCCACTCAGCGATTGCCGTGTAAAAGCGTGGAATGTTCGGCAGCAGCTCGTTCACTTAGATTCCTCCATTTCCTAAATAATTCGTTAAAGCAGTCATGAAATCCTTCTTGCGGGGACGGCTGATTCGCAGATCAAACCTGCCGACATGTGCGGTGCTGCCATCGACTGCTTTCACATGCTTTAAATTAACTAAATAACAATTATTGCAGCGGAAGAAGTTCTTTGGCTTTAATTCGCTTTCAAAATTTTTCATTGAACCAAGTAGAGAATAGACTTGATCGTTAGTGTAAAAATACAAATAATGCCCTTCACATTCTACATAAATCAAATCCTCTAATAAAAGTTTTCGTATACCAGAGTTTGTTTTAATAGTAATGGTTTCGTCGGTCTTATTTGATAACTTTCCGACAATTTTTTTGAAATGTTCACTAAAATTGAAATATGTTAAAGGCTTTAATAAAAAGTCATCGGCATTCACCGCATACCCATCAATGGCAAATTGTACGTAATTTGTGAGAAAGACAATCGCAACATCGGGATCAATTGCTCGGATTTTTTTTGCAGTCGTCATCCCATCAATGATCGGCATTTCAACATCGAAATAAATAACATCGAAATCCCCTTTGTATTGCTCAATAATCTCAATTCCATCATTAAAGGCAGTGATGCTGACAGGTAAATTGTTTTCAGCCGTATACCTCTCAACTAGTGATATAAAACAGTTTTGTTGTTGAATGTCATCTTCTACGATGGCAATCTTCATAAGAATTATCCTCCCCGAGATTTCAATCTACTTCCACTTATTATAATTAATGTTGCTTTTAAAGCAAGGTCGTTTTTTAGAATTCCACATTTGGAAGGGTGAAATAGCAGGTTATGAATAAAAAGTGTCAAAGTATGAAGAAACTAGTTATTACCGCTTCCTTTGATGGTAAATTGATTGCATAAATTGAAAAGGTGAGTAAGATGCTGAAGAATAAAAAAATTATTGACACTCTCACGTTGGAACAAAAGGCCTCGCTAATGTCAGGCAAGAACACGTGGGAATCCCAAGATATTCCAGAAGTAGTACCAGCGATTTTTATGTCTGACGGTCCTCATGGTCTAAGAAAGCAAGTGGGAGAAGCTGATCATTTAGGATTGAATGCCAGCTTGCCGGCCACCTGTTTTCCTACAGCGGCTACCTTAGCCAACAGCTGGGATGAGGAGCTGGTCTATCAAGTTGGCACCTGTATTGGTGAAGAGGCCAAGGCTTTAGGTGTAAATGTCGTTTTAGGACCTGGCTTGAATATTAAACGGAATCCTAAGTGCGGCAGAAATTTTGAATACTACAGCGAAGATCCGTATTTAGCAGGGAAACTGGCTGCATCAAGTATTCGAGGGATTCAGGCCAATGGGACAATCGCAAGTCCTAAGCACTTTGCAGCGAATAGTCAGGAATACCGCCGCATGGCTTCAGATTCAATTGTGGATGAGCGGACGCTGAGAGAAATTTATACCACCAACTTTGAAATTGCAGTAAAAGAAGGCCAGCCTAAGTCCATCATGTCTTCCTACAACTTAGTGAATGGGAAGTATGCCAATGAAGATTCGTATCTACTAAGAGATATTCTGAAGGAAGAATGGGGCTTTGAAGGCTTTGTTGTTTCAGATTGGGGCGGCGATAACGACCACACAGCAGGTGTTAAAAACGGTAGTCATTTAGCAATGCCGACTTTGGGTAAAAACGGCACGCTGGAATTAGTGGAGGCTGTAGAAAAGGGCGAACTAGACGAAGCGGTTTTAGATCAGCGGGTAGATGAATTGTTATCGGTCATTCATACAGTGGATGTTTCGCCCGCTGATGAAACGATTGATTGGCAGAAGCATCATGAAGTGGCAAAGAAAGCTGCCATGGAAAGTATTGTCATGCTGAAAAATGAAGCAAGTATTTTGCCCTTAGCACCAGATAAAAAAGTGGCTGTTATCGGAGATTTCGCTCAAACGCCTCGCTATCAGGGTGCTGGGTCCTCTGTAGTGAATGCGAAGAATTTGGAAACAACCTTAGACGTTATTGGAGAATATCCGTTGACCGTTGCTGGCTTTGCTCAGGGATATGAGCGTGGCGGAAAAAGCAATGATCAATTAGTCAATGAAGCTCTTGAGCTAGCGGAAAAGAGCGATGTAATTTTGCTTTATGCCGGCTTAGACGAAATTTTGGAAAGCGAAGGAATGGATCGCTCAACCATTGACATGCCGAAAAATCAATTGGCCTTGATTCAAGAATTAGCGGCTGTCGGAAAACCCATCGTGGTTGCTTTGTCGGCGGGTTCTGTTGTGGAATGCTCCTGGGAAAATAAAGTGCAAGGGATTTTGCATGGCTACCTTGGAGGCGAGGCTGGAGCCAGCGCCATGCTGGAAGTGCTTTGCGGTCGTCATAATCCTAGCGGTAAGCTCAATGAAACCTATCCGCTTTCTTATCAGGATGTGCCTTTTGGCAAGGAATTTCCATCGAAGGGAAGACACGTCTACTACAAGGAAGGACTATTTGTAGGCTATCGTTACTACGATACAGCCCAAAAAGCTGTGCGCTATCCCTTTGGCTATGGCTTAAGCTACTCACGTTTCCAATACAGTGAACTGCAGATTACCAAGTCAGGTGTAAAGGCAGTCATCACCAATATTGGTGAAAAAGCCGGAGCAGAAATTGTTCAATTGTACATTGGCAAGACTGATTCACCATTAGTAAGACCCGCCAAAGAGCTGAAGGGATTCACTAAAGTCTTTTTACAACCGAAAGAAAGCCAAACCATCGAACTTACCTTTGATGACAAAAGTTTTCGCTATTACGATGTTCACAGCAGATCGTGGAAAACTGAGTCTGGAGAATACACCATCATGCTGGCAAGTTCAGCCCAAGATATTCGTTTAGAAGGCAAGTTGTTAGTTCCTGGAACAGAACCTGAAATCTCTGAGCTGCTACCAAAATATCAGACCGCAACTCTTGAAGAGGTTGCTTTGAATGATTTTGAAGAATTATACGGCCAAAAGGTTCCTCAAGAAGAAGGCAATGGTCAACGTCAGTTGAATCGAACAAGTATCATTGCTGAAATGAGTCAGGCAAAGAATCCTTTGGCTCGTTTGGTACACCGCATTATTCGAGTACTGCTGAAAAGAAGTGAAAAGAAAGGCAAGCCGGATCTGAATCTGCTATTTATTTCCAATATGCCGTTTCGAGCAATTGCTAAAATGACGAATGGAATGGTCAGCTTAGCTATGGTTGATGAAATGCTGGTAATGGTTAACGGTCACTTTTTCAAAGGCTTTGCGGGGTTAATCAAGCAATTTTTCCGCAATCGCAAGCTTAAAAAATCAACAGGAGGAAGCATATGAAGCAAAGTCAATCCAGCAATAAGCTGGTGCAAATCGTCAAAAAATTCAAATACGAGCATCCAGATGTCTATGAATTCATTTTATTCAACATCATGAGCAATGTTGCCACGATCACTAATTTTATAGTGCTCTGGCTTGGTACCGGAATCATTTTTTCAGGATTGGGCAACATTCCCTTTCATTGGTTTATCTTTCATTACGGAACCCAGCAAGGCGGTTTAGGCGGATTTTTAAGCTTTCTGCTTGCTTATATTTGTGCTCAAATTGTCAACTTTATCGTTCAGCGCAAGGTAGTCTTTTCTGCCACCGTTGACGTGAAAAAGGTATTGCCTTGGTATATTGCTACAGTTACAGTAGCCGGACTGATCTCCGTTTGGCTGCCGCCATACGTGATTGCTCAATTGTCACCGTACATTGGAAACTTCGCACCAACAGTTGCAAATATTGTCAACATTGTTATTCAAGTTCTGATAAACTATCCAATGATGAAATTTAAAATAATGAAGAAAGAAAATGAATCATGAAAATACTAAGTCTAATCGTTCCCTGCTATAACTCGGCAAATTATATGGAACGGTGCATTAATTCCTTATTGTTAGGAAAAGAAGCCGTTGAAATTATCATTGTCAATGACGGATCACAGGATCGCACAGCAGAAATTGCCGATCATTATGCGAATTATTTTCCGGAAACCATCAAAGCTGTTCATCAGGAAAACGGCGGGCACGGTCAGGCGATCAACGCAGGTCTCGAACATGCTACCGGATACTATATCAAGGTAGTGGACAGTGATGATTGGCTAGATGCCAATGCCTATCAGCAGGTTTTGCAAAAGCTGACGGAAACAGTCGCCAATGGCTGCCTGATTGACATGCTCATCAGCAATTATGTGTATGAAAAGCAAGGGGTAAAGAACAAGAAGGTGATTTCTTATGAATCCTTTTTGCCTGTTGACCAAGGGTTTTCTTGGGAGGATGTTCGTTTTCCACTTGGGAAATATTTGCTGATGCACTCGGTGATTTATCGTTCTAGTATTTTAAAGGAACTGGCTTTGAAACTGCCTCAGCATACGTTTTACGTGGATAACCTGTACATTTTTCAGCCGCTGCCGTTAGTGAAACAGATGCATTACTTAAATGTGGATTTGTATCGCTATTTTATCGGCCGAGAAGATCAATCGGTCAATGAACAAGTAATGATTCAGCGAATTGATCAGCAGCTGGCGGTCAATAAGCGAATGGTGGCATTCTATTCAGATACAGAGGTGGAAGACGAGAGTCTGTTGAAATATATGCAGCGGTATGTCGAAATTATTACCACGGTTTCTTCGATCTTTTTGATTAAAGAAGGCTCACCAGACAGTATGCAGAAAAAGCAGGAATTATGGGAATTTATCAAGGAAAGTGACCCGGTATTATATAGAAGATTGCGAAGAGGATTATTTGGTTTAGGGGTCAATCTTCCAGGTAAGCTGGGACGTAAAACGGCGATTGGTGCTTATCAGATCGCCAAACGGGTTTATGGGTTTAACTAAGGTTCACTACTTGCTTTCAGCTGTTTAACAAGAGCTGAAAGCAAGTTATGAATAAATAGCAACAAGATATGAATGAGTTGTTTCATTGTTCAATTCCGTTGCTATACTATGCATTGTAAAGGGTTACATATGTTTTTCATGCTGAGATAAACCGGTGTATCTTAGCGAGGAGAAACGATGGGTATCGGCTTTGCAAGTTAATTTTCAGAATATGGAAGGGGATACAAATTGAAAAAGTATGGTAAAATACTCATACCTCTGGTGATTGTTTTAGCAATTGCCGGTATAGCAGCATTCTATTTAAACAAACTAAGCCAAGACGGCGTACTGAATATGGCCGATGTTTATGCCACCATTAAGAAGGTTTCGGTCTACTTCATCCCTGCTGTCGTTTTACTTGTACTTATAATTATCGCTTTAATTGTCTTTCGAAACAAAGAATGGAAATTCAAATTCTGGCTTAAAGGTGAATCGCTGGTTGCAATGCTGATTGCTATTATGATCACAGTAAACGCGATTGTCTTCGGCCCAATGGCAAACTTGTTTAACTTAAATTATGCGAGTTTAGACAGCGTCAGTGCAGCTACGTTGAAGAAAAATGGCGAACTGACTGAAGAAATTGCCAACGAAGGCACAGTGCTGTTAAAAAATACAGACAATTACCTTCCACTGGCTGAAAACACGAAAAATTTGAATGTTTTTGGTTGGGCTTCCACGAATCCTGTGTATGGCGGGACTGGATCAGGAAATGTGGATACAAGCAATGCAACGACTATTTTAAGTGGCTTGCAGGATGCAGGCTTTAAGCTGAATGATCAATTGTCAGATTTTTATACAGACTATCGTAAGGATCGTCCAGTAGTTGGTATGTTGGAGCAGGACTGGACCCTAGTAGAACCTAAACGAAGCGATTATTCTGAACAATTAATTGATGATGCCAAGGACTTCTCCAATACGGCAGTAGTGGTTATTTCGCGTGTCGGTGGCGAAGGGGCAGATTTGCCAACGGATATGAAGGCTAAAGGCATTACTTACAAAGGAAATGAAGGCGACTTTGAAGAAGGCGACCATTATCTGGAATTAACGAAAACAGAAAAAGACATGGTTGATTTAGTCACTGAGAATTTCGAAGATGTTGTTGTGCTGATTAATTCATCCAATGCGATGGAGCTTGGTTGGTTAAATGACTATGACAATATCAAAGGGGCTTTATGGATGGCTGGACCTGGTGCGACTGGTTTTTCAGCCTTAGGAAATATCTTAAATGGTTCTGTTAACCCATCAGGTAAAACCGTTGATACCTTTGTTTATGATCTTAAAGCAACACCAACTTGGAACAACTTTGGTGATTTCGCTTACGACGACAGCAAATACAAATTTGTGGATTATGTAGAGAATATTTATGTTGGCTATAAGTTCTACGAAACCTATTACCAAGAGGATCAAGAAGGCTACTCGAAGGCAGTTCAATACCCATTAGGCTATGGTTTAAGCTACACAACCTTTGAACAAAAAATGGGCGACTTAAAAACGAAAAGTGACGGAACCATTGAATTTGATGTAACAGTACGCAATACTGGTGATGTTGCTGGTAAAGATGTTGTTCAAGTGTACTTCACACCACCATATAAAAACGGTGGAATTGAGAAAGCAGCCACTAACGTTTTAACCTTTGAAAAAACGAAGGAATTAAAACCTGGGGAAAGCCAAACACTAACGGTTTCCTTTAACCAAGAGGACATGGCTTCCTATGATAATCAAACTGCTAAGGCGTATGTGTTGGAAGAAGGCGAGTATACGCTTGCATTGAAAGCTAATTCTCACGAAACATTGGATAGTAAAGCCTATACTTTAGGGCGAACAATTACTTACAGTGGCGAAAACAAACGCAGTACCGATGGAATCGCAGCAGAAAATCAATTTGCAGATTTTACTACAGGCGAAGTGGATTATTTGAGCCGTAAGGATGCGTTCTCCAACTATGAATCAACAACTGCAAAACCTGAAAGCCGTCCATTGACTGATTTAGAAAAGGAAGGCTTAACTAACGCAGAGGATTACAAAATTGAAAATGATGACAAAGATAAAATGCCGAAAACAGGTGTATCAAATGGGATGGAGTTAAATGATTTAGCTGGCTTGGATTACGAGGATAAAAAATGGGACAAGCTGCTGGATCAAATGACTGTGAGGGACATGAGCAATTTGATCACGTACGGTGGTTACCAAACCGTTGCCGCTAAATCAGTCGGCAAATTACAAACCTATGACTTTGATGGACCAGCTGGGATCAGCAGCTTCTTTGTACAAGCAAAGGGAACAGCCTTCCCAACGGCAACGATGATTGCTGCAACCTGGAACAAAGAATTGGCGAAGGATCGTGGAGAAGCGGTCGGTGAAGAAGCAGCTGAGATTGGTATTTCTGGCTGGTACGGTCCAGCGATGAATATTCATAGAAGTGCGTTTTCTGGGCGAAACTTTGAGTATTATTCAGAAGATGGCGTTGTTTCTGGTGTCATGGCGGCTAACGAAATTGCCGGAGCAAAATCTAAAGGCGTCTATTCTTACATGAAACACTTTGCCTTGAATGACCAAGAAACGAATCGGACGGATTTACTGTTAACTTGGTCAACTGAACAAGCGATTCGGGAAGTTTATCTGAAACCATTTGAAATGGCGGTGAAGGACGGCGGAGCGAATGCTGCAATGTCAGCCTTTAACTATATTGGGAATCAATGGGCTGGTGGATGTTCAGCTTTGCTGAATACAGTCTTACGAGAAGAATGGGGCTTTAACGGATTTGTCTTAACGGATTACTTTGGCGGCTACGGCTACATGGATGCGGATAAAGCCATCCGTAACGGCAATGATATGATGCTGTCAACTACGGGTGAAACAGGAGCAGGTCTGGACGATACAGAAAGTGCAACAGCTGTTAAAGCGATGCGAACAGCAGCGCATAATATTTTGTACACAGTAGTGAACAGTCGTGAATATGAAAATTACGAATCTGCCTCTAAATGGATGCCTTGGCAGCAAACCGTAATTAAAATCAATATTGCTGTAGGAGCAGCTATTGTAGCCGTTCAAGCATTGATTATTTACTTGTATAGAAGAAAAGCACGCAAAACGATTGGCTAAATCAAAATAAGGGCTCTTTGTCAACTAGTGTTGGTAAAGTGAAATCAATAGAACATGGCAAGCGGCTAGACAACTTTTCTGTCTAGTCGCTTGTTTGACTTTGGTTTTAATTTCCGGCTCTTTGTCAATAAGGACTGATGAGTTGTGTAAAATCAAATCTGGGTCAGAATGAACCACATTCTGGCTCAGATTTTTTTGTTATCTTACATTGATTAATTGATTGATCAAAAAGATTCTAATTCTCATGTTCTCGAATGATTTAAATCCGTAGGATACTCGTTTCATTGTCTTTATGTGGGTATTCTTCGCTTCTATTTTTCCATTGGAATAAGGATAGATCATTGCGTTGGTGATGCCTTCTTCATGGGTAAGAAGGTTTTGAAGCTTTTCTCGAAAGCCGTCATCTAACGTTTCGGGAAGTTCTGCCAATAAGGAGAAAAATAAGTCAGGGTCTTTGTCTCGAAAGGCTTCAACTAATTCATGAAAAAAGGGATAC
The DNA here is from genome assembly GCF_001886265.1 of Enterococcus thailandicus. Lineage (GTDB taxonomy): Bacteria > Bacillota > Bacilli > Lactobacillales > Enterococcaceae > Enterococcus_B > Enterococcus_B thailandicus. The sequence continues at coordinate 330 of NZ_JXLE01000027.1, read as the reverse complement.
GCCTCCTTTAGGGGCGCAGAAAACTCAAGCAATCGATCAATCATCATTGCTTCAGTAAGAAATGGGTATTTTGGCGCTCGGAAACTTTTCCATGTTTTGTATTCATAATGGTTGATGTTTGCACGATTTTTTAGCAAAAAGCGCCAGTTCTTTTTCAGTTTTTCTGCTTGGCTTTTCTGTCCTGCTTTACGAAGTTCATTCATTTCACGGATACGCAACTCATTGAACGCTTGATTCATGTGTTTGACGGTTCTGTTGCAAAGTTTTAAATCTACCTTATTTGATAGTAGATTTAAAACGGTTCTGTTGCAAAGTTTTAAATAAAGAATA
>NZ_JXLE01000026.1 GCF_001886265.1 Enterococcus thailandicus | reverse complement strand
ATCATTCTGGTTAGCAAACGGTTGGTACTAAGAAAAAAAGTCAAGACAAAAAACGGACAGCCCAGTGGGTGTCCGTTTTTTTATTTTGACAAATAACTTCATCATTCCTTTAATAAGCCAATACTATTTAAATGGCTTTTTGCAAAAACCTCTTTGGACTCTTCCCTTTTTAAATAAACAAAGTCCAGTAGTTTGGAGATCGTATCATCATTTAAGTAATTTGAAATACCAATTGTCGGAATTGGATAGGTGTTACTTGTATACGTATCTGTCAGTAGACAATCATAGTTGGAAAAATTGGCACGATCGAGTTTTACATAAGGGTCAATAATATCAATTTTGATTTTATGCCGGAAATAAAATTCGATCTCTTCTTTAACCATTTTCATATGTTCATAAGTCGTATCTAACATCAATGCAGCGGTCACCGTGATAGTAGATTGGCGCACGCCCAAGCGTAAGCTTGCCCAAGAAGTCATCAATTCAAAAATAGCTTGGTGAACCATCTCATCTACTTTTCTTTGTTTGAAAAGCTCCACTTCTGAAAAAATCTGTTGAAACTTTTTATGTAAAAATTGTGCCAAGTCTGGGCTATCCGCTAAGATACCCTCAAAAAACTCTTTTTTCTTGTCATGCAAAATATAGGTTGGCCCGCAAATTTGAAATGTCGTCCAGTAAATATCACGAACGATTTTATCTCGGTAATCACACTCGACATGGTAGACCTTCAATAATTCATCAATGATTTCTTCGATTTTATTTTTGATTTTTAGTGGACTTAGTTCTTCATGTCCTTGTTTCACTCGAGAAGGATAAAATGGATAAAAATATTCTTGGAATAGTTGTTGTAATACATGACTCGTTAGTTCCAAGCCAAATATTGCTTTAAATTCCTCACACAAACTAGCTTCAACCATCAAGAATGAAAATCCATTAACTAATTTTTCTGTTTGAATCTCATGTTTTCTCTTCATCCGTTCAATACTAATTAGTAATTGAAACTTCAGGCGACTAAGAGAAAAATGCTGTTTGGAATTTGCAAAAACAATTGCAATATTTTCCTTCAAAAAGTCTTCGATCAAGCGATCAATCACTTGAACTTGCTCATAAGGAAATTTTTTCTCTGGTGAACCATACTTTTCCAGAAAGAAACAAGAGAAGAACGTACGAATTTTTTGTTCATCACCATTGATTTGTAACGCATTATCGATTCTTAACTCATAATTTTCCAAAGATTGGTTGATTTTCGATAACCAGCGTGTAATTTGTGATTCAGAAGTATACAATTGTTCACTCAAATCGATCTTTTTTAGATTATCTGCAAAAAAGATTTGTTCAAGTAAATCATATTCTGAACTTTCATTTAAAATAGCTGCATATATGTATGATTTCGGAATAGTTACATCTTTTTTTAAAAATATCCCCAGTTTAAATGAGGTCTCGATACTTAAAGGATAAATATACTTATTGATAATTGGAATATCTGTTCGAATCGTTTTTTCAGAATTCCCTGTTCGTTCGGCTAACTCCTCACTGGTCATCCATTCGGAATCCCACAAGGTTTCCAGAATTGCTAATTGTCGACTTAATCGACTATCTAGACAAGCTCTCATTATTACACCCCACTCTATAAATAAATATGTAACATTGTTCAATCCTACGAACCACATGATTGAAAGATACCTTCATTTCAAATGGTTTCATAAAATAAGAAACCAGCAATTGAAAGGAACTTATGTTTATCAAGAATTGTTTACTTATTTCTACTTAACTATGTCCAAAAGGAACAAACTGTCTTTCCCCTTACAGATAAAAAATGTTGATTCTCCTGAAAATAGAGTCAGTAAAAAATAACAATCAAGCATCCAACCAGTTCTTAGTTCCTGTAGAATTATAATTGCTATAAAGCGTTTTACAAAATCAATTTTTACCGACTGCTAGGCTATACACCTGACTGAATCCATTTTTTCTCCCGCATAACAAATAATCAAAATTACCCTTTATTTTTTCAAAAAATTCGTTATTCATTATTTGTTTTTCAAACAACAAGCCTTCTAATTGTAAGACCAACACCTCCCACTTAAAATTTTTTAGTAATCTTTCAAGCAAATTAGCATAATTATAAAGTTAACTTATATAGCGTTTTTTTCGAAATATTCGGAAAATCACCGCAAAAAATTATAGAAAGATTAAAATTATTATCTTTGCATGTGATTATTATAACAAAACAGAGTGAAAAATCAAATATTATAATTTAAAATTGTTATAAAAACAAAAAAATCGAGTAATAAGTCCCCTTATTACTCAATCAAACTCTGCTATGTATCGTCCTTTTATTCATCAGTCAATTTTTTCTTTTATTCTTTTATTTTTTAATAATATTCTCATAAATAAAAATGAACATTGAAGATTACCAACTTGCTGCCATCTTCTTTAATTTTTTTCGCATTCTCGCATCGTTCAGCTGTGTGACCAAGTCCTTTTGCATTCTTGTTTCTTGTAAATGGACACTTTTTTTATTCGAACGAACTTCCTGATACATCTGTCCTAATAACTCATACTGGTATTTTTTCTCATAAATTGAATAGTCTGGCAACAACTCGTGAAATTTGGTCATTGAAATTTTATTACTCATGTTTCTATTGATGTCATATTGAACATTACACGCATAAAGTTCAAAAACGAACAAGGTTTCTTTAAGAGAATATTGTGTAAGCAAACGATTCATTGATTGATTTTCTTCCCCTACAACTTGTAATTCTTCCATTGCTAAGTGAATTAAAAATAATAACTCCTTTTGTTCTTGAGATAACTGGTCGATATTTTTTTCAAATGAATTTTGCATCTTACTTCCCCCTCACTCATGAATAATTTTTTCTTTTTATGAACGGATGTTTTGGCCATTCTCCTTTCTGCATACGCCCTCAAAAAAAGCCGTGACAAAAACTTGTCACAGCCTTTTACAAAGTAGAAAGTATTTTCTTGCAGTGCATCAATCAAACTTGATCACTAAAAGAATTTCCACGAGACAAGCTTTTCTTCATTTTAACAGAAGCGAAAACTGATAACCTCGTTATTGTCCAACATGACCACTAACATTTGGCGAAGTACTTGAATCTTACATTTAGCCGTTAATAAATACTTGCAGATTCTTCGTCATTTTCTCTGCCAGAATCGTTGACTCAATATTTCTTAATTCAGCTAATGATTGTAAGTGACACCTTAAAATCGCCACGTAATCATCAACCTGTACTTTTCGATCTAATGCCCATTCGATGGCCGCCAAACCATCTGTTTCAATCAACAAGCGATCAAGTGGTACTTTTTTTGCTAATTCTTTCACTGCATTATTTCGCAGCAAATCAATCCCAATGGTAAAATAGCAACCAAAGTCGATATAAGCTTTTTGAAGCGCCATGCTCGAATACCAATGGATCAAGTAACGATTGGGATATTTTTTGATCAATGATAAAATTTCTGCTTCGCATCCTTTTGTATGCAAAACAACTGGCTTTTGCCGTTCCATTGCATAAATTAGTTGTTGTTCAAAAATAGTAAGTTGGGTTGCCAGCGGCACTTCTGTCCACACACTATCTAATCCGATTTCACCAATTATATTCGCTTTTTCTAAATAAGGTAAAACGGCTTCAAATCGATATTGATCTGCCTTCCAAGGATGAACCCCAAAACTTAACGGTTGAAGGTCTCCCTCTTTGGTTAATCGTTGGTTTTCTTCCCATTCTTCCGGCGAATCACAATTAAGAATCGTCAAAATCTGATATTTTTGTTGTCGCTGTGCTAATTCTGTACTTCCTGCCAAATGGCAATGTCCATCAATCAACATGTGTTTCACCTTCTAACAACTGATAGATGTTTTGCTTTAATGTTGCTTGTTCTCCAAGCCAGCTTCTTGTTCGATGCTTTTCTGGTAACTTGATATCTGCAATGATTCGCGCTGGCCGAGCAGACAGCACTATGATTCGATTGGATAAATAAATAGCTTCTTCGATATCATGGGTCACTAGTAACGTGGTTCTCGTTTTTTGTTTCGGTAGCTGAAGTAGCCAATCTTGCATCTGACTTCGAGTCATCGCATCCAACGCACCAAATGGCTCATCTAACAACAAGTAGTCAGCTGGGTTCATCATTGTTCGCAACAATGCAACTCGCTGTTTCATACCACCAGAAAGTTGCTCTGGTAAAAAACCACTATATTTTTTCAATCCAAATAATCGTAGTTCTTCCATTACTTTTTCTTGGTCAATTTTTTGATGATTGATTTTTTGATACAATGTAACATTTTGAAAAACACTAGCCCATGGTAATAATAAATCTTCTTGTGGCATGTAACTAAACGCTGTGTTTAATCCCATAATTGGCTCACCATCGACGAAAATCTCTCCTGAAGTTGGTGATATTACCCCAGTTAAAACTTTCAACAAGGTTGATTTACCAGCTCCACTTGGTGCAATGATTGATACAAAAGAATTCTTTTCAACAATAAGATCAATTTCTTTTAAAATCTCTAAGTTATCAATCGTTACAGTTAACTGATTGATTTCAATTGCCACATTTTTTCCTCCTATTGAATAAATTGGTTCGTGAATAATTCTTTTGCCTCTACTTTTTCTTTGATTAATCCATTCTCTTTCATGAAATCAGTATAGTTATCCCATACTTTTTCTTGCATCAATCCCCATTTTTCTGGCTCATCAGTATAGTTTTCTGAAACAAATGCTTGTGATTCTTCCAAGAAACTTAGTTCGTTGTCTGACGCGTACTTATGCAAAATTTTTGCACTTGCTTGTGGATGCTTAATTGCTTCTTGATAACCTTTTTTCGTTGCATCCATAAATTTTTGAACTACTTTTGGTTCCTGTGCAATCATTTTATCACTCGTAATGATAACAGGAGTATAATAATCTAAGCGTTCATCCAGTTCTCTTAACGGAAGATAGTTCAATTCAATTTTTGCTTCTTTTGCTTTAACCATATCCCAACCTTCAAAATACCATTGTAAGTCGACACCTTTTCCTAAAGCTTCGGGTCCTTCCCCGGTACTTCCAACAATCGTTAATTTAGAAAAATCTGCGTTATCGTGTTCCATGACTGCTTTTAATACTGCTTCTTCACTAGGACTTTGCCAACCTGCATAGGTTTTTCCCTCAAAGTCTTTTGGTTTCGTTATCCCGCTATCTTTCGCTGCAACAAATCCAGAAGTATTGTGCTTCATAATTGTCGCAATCGCCTTAACTGGAATAGCTTGTCCGTCAGCATGTGCATAGGTGATGTCTTCTTGATAGCTCACACCAAATTGTGCTTTGTCTGCGCCCACTAAGCCGATACTTGTCGAATCACCTCCTGGCTCAATGATGTTCACATTCAAGCCAGCATCTTTATAATAACCTTGTTCTTTTGCAACATAGATACCTGTATGATTTGTATTTGGTACATAGTCCAACACGAGAGTGACATCCGTTAACTTTTTTGTTGAATCCGTAGTACTTGTTTCTTGCTTATTTGCTCCGCATGCGGTAAATAATAACAAAGCTGGTACTAGCCATAACATTTTTTTCATTTTCTTCCTCTTCCTATCCTCTAGTATATAACCAATAATAATAACTTTTCTTCATGAGCACACTCAATCCATTAAGCAATAAACTAAGAACGATTACACAAAGAATTGCTGCAAAAACCTTGTCGATTTGATAACTGTTTTTTACACGGATCATGTAATAACCTAATCCGGACTGCGCACTTAACCATTCCCCAACGATTGCGCCACTAACACAATAAGTCGCTGCAACTTTTAGCCCAGAAAAGAAACCTGCAAGCCCTTCAGGAATTTTGAAGATTCGATAGATCTGTCCCCTACTGGCGCCCATTGTTCGTAAAAAAATAATTTGTTCCCTTGATGCTTTACTCAATGAATCCGCAAAAGAAACGACCATTGGGAAATAACTCATCAAAATAACTAAAATCACTTTCGGCGCCAGTCCAAAACCAAACCACAACGTGAGTAACGGTCCCAAAACCATAATTGGTAACGTTTGTGATACTACTAAAATGGGATAGATTGCGGTCTTTAGTAACTCATAAAAGTCCATCAATAATGCTGTAAAAAAGGCAATGATTCCTGCAATTACTAATCCTAACAGTGCCTCGCTCAAAGTCGTGAGTGAATGAAAAAACAGCGTCTGTCTATCAGCAAGCAGTGCTTGAAAAACGGCAATTGGACTAGGCAAAATAAAGGTTGGTGTCTGTAACAGCTGAACACTGACTTGCCAAATCAGTAGCAGAACACCGACACTGATTGCTGGATATAAATGTTTCTTCAATTGTTCACCTCCTAAATGAATCAAATTTAACACTGGAACAAAAAAACGCTTGTCTGTGGACGCAACATAGGTCCCACTTAAACAAGCGTTTGCTATGTTTCTCCCTTCACCAGTATTAACTGACAGGTTCAATGGGTCTAAGTTCACAACTTACTCTCATGCCGTTTACGACATCCCCAGAAACAAGTATTCATTTTTTTTAGTGTAGCATAACAAAATTGGTGCAACAAGCACTTCTGCTTAATTTATTCCTTTCCTATTTCAATAGATAAGGCAAATCACTAGCAAGTGTCGGATAGCCAAAAATCCATTGATCCACGATTTCCTTCGTCAACCGTTGATTGATTGCTATCGTTAGAAAATCAATCAGTTCATCTGCTTGCTCACTCAAAACACTTGCGCCAATCAAAAAGTTTTCTTTATTGAAACATAACTTTACTTTGGCTAATGGTTCATTCACTCGATGGTAGGTAAACCAGCTTGTCATTTCTTGAGTCACTGTTTCAACTTGCCTATCCTCTTCAATTTTCGTTGTTCCAACAGTCGCAATCTTTGGGCTACCATAAACAATTGTCGGAATGACAGGATAGTTGATTATTTTTTGCTGTTGTTGTGTCACTTTTTGTGCAACGTATTGGCCTTCAAAAGTCGCAACAGGTGTTAATTTTGGCAACTGTTTTTCGATAACGTCTCCACAAGCAAAAATTTGTGGATTTGTTGTTTGAAGACACTCATTCACAATGATCCCCTTTTTCGTAAAATCGACATTGGCACGCTCTAAATGTAACGATTCAACATTTGGCTGGCGACCTGTTGCGCAAAAAATCGCATCTGCTTCAAAGATTTCTTTTCCAGCAATCAACTGTAATTTCTCATTTTGGCGCGTGATTTTTTGTGCATTCACATCAAAAGCAAACTGGATGCCAGCTTTTTTCATTTGGACAATCGTTTCTTGAACCAACTCTTCATCAAATTCTTTTAGCGGTCGCTGATTGTGATGCACAATGGTCACTTCACTGCCAGCCGCACGAGCAATCGTTGCCAGTTCAAAGGAAACATAGCCTCCCCCAATAAAAATCAATTGTTTTGGTAGCTCAGCAAGCGCTAGAAAATCGGTGCTTGTTTGTAAAAATTCCTTTCCTTCAATCGGTAAAATGGTCGGACGTTGTCCCGTTGCAAGCACAAAATGTTTTCCACGAAATGTCTTTCCCAACACTTCAACTGTTTCTTCATCCAGAAAACTTGCTGTTCCAGTCAGATGATCGATTCCTGCCTGGCTTAATTCTTTTTGGCGATTTGCAGAAACAGGGTCAGTAAAAGTTCGTTTAAAAGACTGGAGTTCTTGCCAATTTAATGGCGGCACTTCAGAAAAGCCTTTTCCAAGTAATTGCTTGATCCGATTGCGTGCTTCCACCCCACCAATTAAGATTTTTTTAGGATCACAGCCGCGATTTGGACAAGTCCCACCCCATAAATTTTCTTCAATTACTAATACTTGCTGCTGCTTTGCTTTTAACTCGTAAGCGGCACTTAACCCTGCTACTCCTGAACCAATTACGATTGTGTCATACTCTTTAATCATTTTTTTACTCCTTTCGACTTAAAAAGGCAAAGACATCTTGACCAGACAACTCTCCAACTAAAGTTCCTTGATTGAGGACTTGGACAATTGGTGCTTGGGCTAATTTCTCATAAACTTGAGTTAGCGGCGTCGTTAACTCAACCACAGGAACATTTTTATCTGTTATTTCTTTAGCATAAAAGCCTAACGCTATCAGTTCTTCTACCAAAATTTCTTTTTGGCTAGTTTCTTCAAAAAAGCTTTGAACAAACGCGTTATTCGGTTGCTTCAACAGTTTTTCTGGCGTATCACATTGAATCAATCGACCATCTTTCATAACACCAATTCGGTTTCCCAGTTTGACTGCTTCTTCCATATTGTGGGTAACAAAAACGACGGTCGTTCCTAATTCTTGGTGTAAGGAAAGCACTAACTCTTGTAATGAAGTGCGTGAAAGAGGATCAAGAGCACTAAAAGGTTCATCCATTAAAATGATTTCTGGGTTCGCAGCAATTGCACGCAAAATCCCAATTCGTTGCTGTTCACCTCCAGATAATTCCCGAGGAAAACGGTCCCGATAATCCGCTGGAGACAGCCCCACTTTTTCCAATAATTGGTCTACTTGTTGTTCCCGTTTTCCCTTTTCCCAACCTAACATCTCTGGAATCACTTCAATATTTTGCTTGACGGTCATGGTTGGAAACAACGCAATTTGTTGTAAAACATACCCCATTTTCCAACGTAATTTTTGTAAATTGTAACTAGTTAGTTTCTGACCTTTAAAATAAATCTCACCACTTGTTGGTTTAATCAAACCATTAATCATCTTCAACGTACTTGTTTTCCCACTACCAGAAGGACCAACTAACACAAAGATCTCACCTGGATGAACAACGAAGTCCAGTTGGTCAATCACAACTTTGTCAGCAAATTTTTTTTGAACTTGATGAAACTCGATGATTTCTGTCATTTTTCAGCCTCCTTGCTTAACCCAATCGTCACTAAAAAATCATGGGCAACTTGTGCTGGTTCTCTTTTTTCAACATTGACTTGGTAATTCATGTCAATCATTTCTTCTTCGGTGATCTTTCCACCAAGTTGATTCAAGGCACTCACGACTTCCGGATGTTTGTTAGCAAAATTTTCCTTCATCAAAGGCGCACCCTGATAAGGTGGAAATAGTTGGCGATCGTCTTTTAAAGCAACTAACCCATATTCTTTCAACTCGCTATCTGTCGAGTAAGCATCAATCACATTAACGTCGCCATTTTTGATTGCTTGGTAACGAAGACTTGGCTCCATACTTTGAACACTTGGAAACTCTAGATGATAAACTGATTGAATCCCCCGATAACCATCGTTACGATCAATAAATTCTAAGGTAAAACCTGCTTTGATCTGGTCATTCACTTTGATCAAATCCGAAATTGTTTCTAGCTGATTTGCTTTGGCAAAGGATTCTTTCACTGCTAATGCGTATGTGTTTTGATAAGCCATTGGCTGTAAGAAAGTCATTGCTTCTTGTTGATGGAGCAATTCCTTTGCTTGTTGATACGTATCTGTTTCTGACAACTTTGTTTCTTTCATTGCATCAGGAACTTTGACTAAGCTTTCTAAAACTGTTCCAGTAAATTCTGGATAAATATCAATTTGCTCATTCTGCAACGCGCTAAATAAAAAGCTCGTCTTTCCAAAATTTGGTTTTACTTCGACAGCAAGATCCGGATTTTTTTCTTCAATCAGTTCTTTATACATCTCAATCAAAATTTCTGGTTCTGAACCGAGTTTTCCTGCAATTACTACAGACTCTTCTTTCACAAAAAATGTTTGGTATGCTGATATACCTCCAAGTACGCCAATCGTCAAGGCTAGCACAATCAAGGTGTATATTGGTCGAACACGTTGCAACAAACGAATCAAACTACTAAAAATAATAGCTAGCAATGCTGAACTAATTGCACCGATCAATGTTAACACAGGTGTGTTACGGTCAATTCCCAACAAGATAAACGTTCCTAAGCCACCTGCACCAATTAATGCCGCTAAAGTGGCTGTTCCGATGATCAAAACCAAAGCTGTACGAATACCCGAAATAATCACTGGTAACGCAATGGGTAATTCTACTTTAATCAAGCGACGTATCCGAGACATTCCAAAGGCAATTGCGGCCTCCTCAATTGATGGATCAATTTCAGTTAAACCGATATACGTATTTTGAAAAATAGGTAATAACGCATAAATAACTAGAGCAATCAAGGCTGGAACTGTTCCAATTCCAACAAACGGAATCAATAAACCTAATAAAGCCAATGAAGGAATTGTCTGTAATACGCTAGTAATTTGTAATAAAACTTCTGCTAATTTTTTATGACTCACTGACCAAATTGCGAGAGGAATCGCAATCAAGGCTGCAATGAGCAACGCAAAAAAAGAAATCGATAAATGTTGGAACGTAGCCGTTAGCAATTCTGCTTTCCGTTCACTAAGAATTTGAATAAACTGATTCATTTGTCTCCTCTTTCTCAATTAATTTTTGTCATCTTTTAAGTATAAACCTATCAAATACTTTCCCCAAATATGTTGCCTTACTACACCAAAAAGACCAGAAAAATCATAATGATCTTTCTGGTCTTTCTGTTTTAGCTAAAAACAACAAAATGATGGGGAATTTTTAGGACTCTTCTGCCTCTGCAGTTCAGTCCAACAAATCAATAAGAAGAAAAACAGCCAATAAAGTGGAAATCTCGTGGGGGAGATAATTTTCTTTACTGGCTTGTTCCTTTACAATTATAGGTGAGCAGACTAAATTTTTGTGAGAAATGTAAAAAAAAGTTGTTTTCTGCGCATAACTGTTAAAAAACAAGACGTTTTTACTTTTTTGACAAAAAAATGCGTCATTTATTTTATGTTTTTTTGCCGTGACTTTTTTCACAAGTATAATTATTGGCATTATTGTTAAGTCATTGCTACCATAGATTCAACGGACGTCCGCTAATAGCAAAATAAGAAGCTAGGATGAGAGAGGAATCTTTGGGGGATTTCTTTCTTAACCTAACTTCTTTTTAATTTTTTTATTTCTTTTTACCATGTTGATATTCGTACCCACATTTTTCCTACAGAAATGCATTACTTGGCATCATAACTAGGTAAGGTTACTTCAACTTAATCATCAGATAAACTTTCTATAAAAAAATAACTCATTTCCATTATGTGCTCCTATGCTCTTTGACAATTTCCTACAAAGAACGATAAGATAAACGCTTAACTACGTTTTATGTACAAAGCTCTTTTTTTAATGACGTTTCTTACATAGTTAGTAAAAGATTGGTAACTACTTTGGATTGTTTTTATGACATTGTTCTTATCCCCAAAAAAGTTCGTTTCCTCTCGTCCAAGCAGGTAACCGATGAATGAAATACAGACTAGACATATCCCCAACCAAACCAATGCTGCCGAATGAACATCTGTTGTTTTTGGCAATTGTTCTCGCATACTGATCATCGTTTCCCCCAGTGGTCGTCTATAAATCGTTCCGTGCACAGTAAGTGATGCTTCGCTCCCCTGTGTGGCAAATGCTACTGGACTTATCAAGAAAATAGCTAACAGAAATGTCGTAACGATCATTAGCTTTTTCTGACTCATTTCATCCCCCCTTCGTTATGTGACGTAATTGCTTTCCCCGATTTAAATAATAACAAAATCTATTGCTTTAAATCTATTCAAATTTTACCGTCCCATCGGAAAATATCATTTTAAAAAAACAACGCTTCATACTCTTATTTTTTTATTTAAATTATTAATTCTGTTCCTGTTTCTTTCACACCGTATAATGGCATAATTTCATTATCCACTTGATAGTAGATATTTTTTTCACGATTCATCATTAATCCGACTAAGATTTCTTTCATTGTCAGCACGTTTTTTTGTTGATTAAAATGTAAAATCACTTCATTTTTTTGTGTGATTTCAATTGTTGTAACTGGCTGTTTATGATTTTTAGTCATTAAGAAAATCCCTTGATATTCTTTGCTTTGTGGTGGATTTGTCAATATAGTTAATAAGTCAGCAGCTCGCATACTCTTCTCCTTTATTTTTGTTTGCCTAAGAAAAAGTTTTCTGATGATAAAAAATTTCTTTTTACCCCTTGAAGAATTGATTCTATTTGTATAATATAGGGGTTGCTGAAAATTTTCAAACAGAAAAGGGGTTAGAGATGAAAAAACTACATTTATTTACAGACCTTGGTGGAATTATTTTAGGTGCTGGGATCTACGGGCTTGCTGTAACAGGAATCAATGTACCTTCAAAACTTGCTGATGGCGGGGTGACAGGTATTGCGTTACTGCTAAATAATCTTTTTGGATTTGCACCTTCAATCACTTCATTAGTCTTTAATTTACCATTATTACTGATCTCATTATTTATTTTTGGAAAACACGCATTTCTTCGTACGATTGTTGGAACATTTGCGTTGGTTTTCTTTTTACATTTATGGGAAAGTCTTCATATACAGTTTGCCGTTGGGAACTTGTTCATTAATAGTCTGATGACTGGTCTGCTTTCTGGAATCGGTTGTGGATTAGTTTTTCGCTTTGGGGGCAGTACGGGCGGAACGGATATTTTATATCAAGCAATTGAAAAATATTTTCATGTTAAAATCGGAAAGAGTCTTTTCTTGGTCACTTTTGTTATCTTAGTAGTGTCCCTTTTATATCTTGATCTTAGACACTTCTTATATACTTTACTGAGCTGTTCTGTTTTAGCTTATACGTTAAACAAAGTAAAATACGTCCAGCTTCCTGATTTCTTTCAATCAGCGAAAGATTCCATGGTGACTTTAGAAGAAACTACAACGCCTTTTGAAGAATTACCTGAATATCAAGAACCCATTTAATACAATTCTTTTATCAAATTTAAAGAGAGCTCGGAATGTACTGAATCTCAAAAGTTTGCTTTTTTAACCTAACTTTTGGATGCCCTACAGATATCCTAGCTCTCTTTTTATCTATTTAGTCAACAAAACCGCCAGTTAAGACCACTTTTCCTTGAACGTGCCCCTCTTCGACATCTTTTGTTGCCTCCTTCAAATGGGCGACAGAAATTCCTTGATAAATTTTACCCACATGACTATGAATTACTTTCTCATCAATTAAAGTAGCAATTTCTGCTAAGATCGCCCCTTGTGTCTCAATTTTATAGTCAAAATCTGTTTTCGCAAACATGTACTCCCAGTCAAAACTAATTGATTGATTTTTCCATTCACCAATTGGCAGTGGCTGATTGACACCCACGATTGAACCTACTCGTCCTCCAGGCTGAACAAGCTCTGGTAGTTGCTGGAAATAAGGTAGCACATCATACAATACGGCCACATAATCGACTCGATTCGTCCCTAAAGAAATTAATTGTTCCTTTAAATCTTTGTGATAGTCTAATGGATGATCCACGCCATTGTTACGAAGCCATTCAAAATTTTTAACACTGGCTGTTGCAAATACTTCAAGACCACTCCAGTTAGCAAGTTGAGTCAAAATGGAACCAACACCACCCCCACCATTGATGACTAATATTTTCTTTCCTACATTTGCTTTCGCTTGTGGTGTTAATTGAAATTTTTCAAATAATAATTCAAAAGCTGTCAAGCTAGTTAATGGTAATGCAGCTGCTTTTTCATCTGATAAAGAATTGGGTGCTTTAGCAACGATTCTTTCATCAACTAATTGAAACTCTTGATTACTTCCTGGACGTTTGCTGCTTCCTGCATAAAAAATGCGTTCGCCCACTTGAAACTTTTCAACAGCATCGCCCACTGCGAGGATTCGTCCAACTGCATCAAAACCTAAAACGGTTAATTGCTCTTTTTTTGCCGCCCCCTGACGAAGCTTCGTGTCAACTGGATTAACAGAAACCGCGTCAACTGCTACTAATAAATCGTGGCCAGTCGCAACAGGTACAACGTCCATTATTTTGATGAAGCTATCTTTTTCTTCGATTGGTAGTCCTTGATAAAAGCCAATTTTTTTTATTTGTTTTGTCATGATTTTCCCTACTTTCTAAAGGTTGTGGTTCAAACCGCTTAGCTCCGAACAGATAGCGAGCAAGCACTCAAAATAGCTTTTCATATTTTGAAGTGAGTGCAAGCTATCTCGAGGAGTTGGTTTGGGAACACCGTGGATAAGGTTGTGGCGCAAACCGCTTAGCTCCGAACAGATAGCGAGCAAGCACTCAAAATAGCTTTTCATATTTTGCAGTGAGTGCAAGCTATTTCGAGGAGTTGCTTGGGGAACACCGCGGATAAGGTTGTAGCTCACCTACATTCAAGTAATTGTGAACATCTAAGGTTATCGCATAAAATCCGTTCCGCCACCGACTAACAAACACTACCCAAACCACTTTCACAGATAGTTAACAAAACACAAAAAGAGCGATGATTTGCATCATTGCTCTTTTCATCATTTTCAATCATCCATTGTTATTGCTTGAAATAACTATTTTCTGTCAATGAATTGCCTTGATCTTCAATCAATCCATGAAGTGATCGTTCTAACACACCATGTGCTTTTTTTGTTTTAGTTGTCTTTTTATTTGTTGCCTTCATTTTTGTTTCTTCTTCACCTTTGTGAAAAGACTTGACCGTTTTATCCCCTTTTTTCTCTTGATACGGCGTTGGCTCAGTATCAAATAGCAAGTACGCATCTTCTTCTTTTTTCATTGATTGAATCAAATCATTTTCCGTCACCTGTGTTTCTCTAGGGTCTGGAATAATGGATGCTGGAATAAATTTTGGTACAAAATAAGAACGCTCATGAGTGATGTTATTTGTTGTTGAAGATTTTGTATTACGTGTAGGTGATGTCACCTGTTGATTCGTTTGAACGTGATTTTTTTCACCAAAAAGCTGCTTCCGACCAGTCGATGTCGTCTTAGGCTGATAGTGCTTTCCATATTCTGGTAAATTCTCTTTATAATGTTCCAACTTTTCTTGACGTGGTGTACCTTTTGTCGTTCCACTCATCGTACGTCTTTGTTTTCGCTGGTGTGTCTGTTCTCGTTCGCTCTCATCAAAGTGAAACTCTTTTGTCCGACCATAACGCTGTTGCGGATGCTGATCTGTTTTGCTCATCAAATCATCGACACCATCAAATAAAACGCGATTAGACTCAGTACTTAATTTTACTCCTGTTTCATCATCATAAGCGGGAAAACGAAAATGCTTTCGCTTGATTTCTTTCATTTAACTCATCCTTTTCAAAACGGAACTTTTCTCAATCATAGCATAATTTCAACCATTTCAGTAATAATGCGCTGATAAATTTCAGAAATCATACGCTCTTTTTAAAGAAAACTTGTATTATTTGGTCGTTTCACGCAAAATAACTTCTGGAAAAAATCGCCGATACCCTTGACTTGCCCCTTTCTCATCAATTTTTTTCAACAACATTTCACCACAAGCTTCTCCCATCCGAATAATATCTTGCTTCACCGTTGTTAACTTAGGAGAACTAATCTGATCTAAAAAGACGCCATCAAAGCCGATTACCCCATACTCTTCCGGAAGTTTCCCGCCAGCTTTCATAATCCCACGGACAACACCCAAAGCTAAACGATCTGAACTACAAACAAAACAAGTATTCTTATCAAATTCATCCCAATGCGTATCAATATATTCTTCCGTCTTTGTTGAATGATTGGGAAAACGAACGGTTTTTGTCGGCAAATTTTGTTCCTTCATAACGGCTAAGTATCCTGCTTCTCGGGCACGTTCAAAAGGCTCTGCCACATCCATTCCAATATAAACCACTGATTCATATCCTTGTGATAGAGCATATTCAGTTGCTTTCGTTGTGCCGTATTGATTATCACTATCTACATAATCATAGCCAAAATCATTTTCTCCAAATAAAACGACCGGCTTCTCCAGACGAGCAATCCAATCAAAATCTTTTTCACGCATTCCTGTAATGATGTAGCCGTCACAAGCACCCACATCGAAGCCACTCGTTGTCACTAACTGTAATGAATAATGTGCTCGACCAATTCGATTCGCGATTCCCATCAGCAAGTTCATATAGTACGGTTCTGTTGTGTCGATTTCTTCTAAAATAAACAATTTGATTACTTGTGATCGATTAGAAACAAGTGCTTTTGCCGCAATATTAGGGCGATAGTTCAATTCAGCCATCGCTGAAAAAACCAGTTCTTTCAGCTCATCAGTGACTTGTTCAGGATGATTGATAACCCTTGATACAGTCATCTTTGAAACATTTGCTAATTTTGCTACGTCTGCTAGAGTTGTCATAGCTCTACCTCTTTCTAACAAAAATTTCGCGAATACAGCTCACGATGAAGGACATAGACCAATTTATTTCAACTTCTATTATACCGAAATTCATCTCATTTTATAGTCATGTTTCCATATCTTTTCTATCATTAAACAAAAAAGTCAAAAAAAGAGATTGGAATCAAAGAAATTTCCAACCTCATTTTTCTAGAGATAAGTACTTTGCTCAAAAAAGTCAGCTCTTTATTCAAAAATCCTCATTCTATTTTCACTACTAAATACTATTCTCTTACATCTTTCCTTCATGATTTTCTTTAATCAAACACTTGTAAAAAAATTCAGCAGCTTCTTCCATCAATGGAATTTCAACTAAATGACCTTGCTTTTCTGAAGGATGAAAAATAATTTGTCGTCCCGCTTTGGTCCATTGATTCGCCTTCACGAAATCAGCGGTTTGCTTGAAAGGAATTTTTTCATCTTCCTTTCCATGCCAGAAAAACAAAGGTCTTCCTGCTAAACGTTCAGGGCTTAAAGATAAATCATATCTTTCTACCCAAGAAATCAATTCAAAATAGTCCTTAGGTAAACGAAAGCCGAATTCTTTTGCACGGGCTTGAATTCCTTGTCCATAAGCAAGGGGCGCAGGAGAACCCATTAGACAGGCTCCTGCAATTAGCTTAGGATGCTGACTAAGTAATGCACAAGTAGTCATCCCTCCCATTGAAACACCACCTACAGCTACTTTTTCATGTAAAAGTCCACGTTTATCAAGATGTTCTATTAGTGTGTCAAATTCAAATAAATTACCATAAATACTATTCCAAAACGTATATGAAGGAATGGAGGATACCGGTTGTTTTCGCTCCCCATGATTCATTGCATCTGGCAAAATAACTCGAATCCCATATTGAGCAATCTTTCTGCCTTGTGTCAAAACTAATTCCTTACTTGTCTGCCAGCCGTGATAATAAATGACCACTGGAATTTTTGTCTGTTTTAGTTCCTCTAAAACAACTTCTAATACAGGAATTGCTTTCACATTACGTTTCATCATGATTGGGTTCATTTCGAGTCACCTAACTTAATTAAATTTATATGTTGAAAAAATAACCAGCTACTACTTAAAAATTGAAAAAAACTAACACTACCAAAAAGCAGTAAAGCTGGCCTTAAATACCATTGTGGAAATAAAAAAAGAGCAACGATTCCGATTATTCCTAAGATCAGAGTTAATAACGGATAAATCGAAAAACGAAGAAAACTCGCTACACCACCAAACATACTTCCAATAAAAAGTACTAAAAAGAAAATAACACTTATCAGGAAGTAATCAATAATGGATAACGGAAAGAACAGATTTTCTACCTCAAACGTTTCTTGAACAGCATAAACAGCTAAATACACACTAAAGATCATACTTAATAGATGGCTAACACAAATCAGTTGATTGATTTTTTTCATTGCATCACCTACTCACTGTCTTTATAATATAATTATAATCCTTTTTTAATTTATTTCAAATGAAGATACTTTAAATTTTTCCCAATTTTTGTTTTTTTTGCTATTGTAGAGAAGAAAGATATAGGAGGAGTGGTTTGATGGTTGATCCAAAAATGTTACTGATGATTTTTATTATCAATTTTGCGTATATTACGCTAAATACCCTACGATTTATGCTGACAATGAAAGGGTATCGTTTAATTGCACCACTTGTTAGTATGGTTGAAATAATCATTTATATTATGGGACTTTCGCTGGTCCTTGATCGTTTAGATAATCCTTTAAATCTATTTGTTTACGCACTGGGCTATGCTGTGGGGATAAGTGTTGGCATCTTAATCGAAGATAAATTAGCGCTTGGCTACATCATGGTTACAACAATTTTACCAACGAATACTTCGGAAGATAAAAACCTTCCTCGAATTTTACGAGAAAATGGCTATGGTGTTACACAGACTTCTGCAATGGGGCTTGAAGGTGAACGTTTAGTTTTAGAAATTCTTTCCCCTCGTAAAAGTGAACGTGAACTATATAACTTGATTAAAACAGTTGAAGAACGTGCATTCATTATTTCCTACGAACCAAAATATATTTCTGGTGGATTTTGGACAAAAAAAGTTCGGAAACGTCAGAAAAATTAAGTTTTACTAATTGAAAAATCAAAAGTGTTTTCTCCTACCGGATCAGACAATATTACTTGTTTGAACCGGTTTATTTTTGTCTAAACCTCGACAGAAGCTCATTGTTTTGTTATGATAATATATGCAAACTATCATTTTCAGTATCGGAGAACAAGTTGAATGAATCGAAAAACAATGATTTATCTCCAATTAGCTTCGCTATTTGGACTCTCGGCAATCCTATTCTTTGCACTACATACCTTTTCTACAACTTCTGATGCACCAAATCATGCGCTGGGATGGCTCTTACTAGATTACTCAACGCTTAATACGCTAGACCAAAGCGCTGGTTTACTTATCTTGTCTTCTTTATCATCGCTTCTGTTTGCAATCTTTTTTTCACGCTACGTCTACCTAGAAAAAACAGAAGCATTAGCAGAAGCTTCCTTTATTTTTATCGCACTAAAATTGTTTTCCTTTTTAGCTGTGTTACTGTACACCTTTAATCAAAATTCGCTGTTCTTTTTCATTTTAAATGGCTTGGTTGTCACCTTAGCAATTTTTTCTTTCTTTTTCTTCGCATTGGTTTTTAAAGAATTAAAATTAAGTCCTTTTTTCTGCTGGGTCTCACTCATTTGTTTTGGTTATAATTTCTTTGCCTTTTTGTTTCTGGCATTTGCACCAACAATTCAAACAACGATTATTCAAGATGTAAGTAATTGTTTTGATTTCTTATTTGTGATTTGTTTAGCATTTCTAATGTGGCAATATCAACGAAACAAATCCTATAAGTAAAAAGACAGACAAACGATTGAACGTTTGAAGTGCACCCCTTAAGTTAGACCCAAAAATCTAACTTAAGGGG
>NZ_JXLE01000025.1 GCF_001886265.1 Enterococcus thailandicus | reverse complement strand
ATAGTAGATTTAAAACTTTGCAACAGAACCCGAGCATCAATATAAGTTTGTGGAGGTTTGTTGCACTTTATTTTGGTAACCAGGAGTTATCGGTGATAAATAGCTTTAAATCAGCATGATTATTGTGTTGATTATATTTATGTCAACTAATTTCTCGTTATCATAAATATAATCAACTTAGCTAGATGAATTTTACTTGATTGGCTATCTTGATAACAAAGCTATTCATAATTACGTGATTTAAAAAAGAAATCATACAATTAGTTGATCCATTTCTTTTTTTATTCGGTAAACTGTTTGCCTAGTCACATTATAGTCTTTTGCAATCTTTGAGATAGCCACTCCATTCTCCAGATCCTGAACGATGCTTTTATAAACAAGGCGTCGCTGAGGATCTTTTGTTTCTGCACTGTATAACTTAGGACGACCTTTATAGACGCCGTTTGCTTTAGCAATCTTAATTCCTTGTGCCTGGCGTCGTTTAGATTCAGTACGCTCTTGTTCGGCAATCATGGCCAAGATCTGAATGATTAGGTCTTTGATAAATTTATCTAGGAGTGGATTTCCGATTGCTTCAGCCATTATTGGTAAACTGGTGATAATGAGCCGCACATTTTTCTTTTTTAGATAATTAACTGAATCGATAATCTCGTCATAATTACGTCCAAGTCGGTCGATGGCTTCTACAATAAAAATATCCTGTTCCCTAACAAAATCTAATGCTTCTTGAAAAATCGGTCTTTGAGTAATAGTCGCTCCAGATTGTTTTTCGATGAAAATTTTTTCTGCACCGAATTTTTTCATTTCTTCGATTTGACGTTGTTCATTTTGATCGATCGATGACACTCGGATATATGAAATTTTCAAAAGGTTTACCTACTTTCTACAAGTGTTTAAAATACACCCTAATCATACATTGGAAAACCATATTTTTCAATGCTATATTCATGTCTATTTAGGGTACACCCAAAATTTACACATTTGTATTCATTTTTCCCTTGAAAGTAGGAACATTATGACAAAAGAAGTAGAAAAATGTATGACTGAAGAACTAAGGAATTGGGGGGTTAGAACTTAATAATAAAAACTTAATAATAAAATAGTAGAAAAAATTATAATTCAGAATTAGACAACTTAATAAAAAAGTTTTTTTTGGAAGAGTGAATTTAAATGTTTACAACTGAAACGGTTGGAAGGTTACAGTTATATAATCCGAACAGGTTCGTCCTTGAAAAATCTTTGTGTCTTTTTTCATATAGGCTGCTTGAATAACTTTGTATGACCTAGAGACCAGTTGCTATCTACATCTTTCTTGCAGTTTTTTTATGAATTGTTTTTCTCTATCTATTTAAACTTCATCTTGGAGTGAGTTTCTATAAAATGGTGAATATTTAGTTTGAAATTCAAATAATTGGAATAGTGACATAAAAATATCTTTTATTTTCCGTTCTAATTCTACAGAGCTGCCTGAAAAAGATATTACTACTTGATTGAAAAGTATAAATATTTGAAAAATCGCAAATTTTTTCAAGTACATTAGATTGCATATTTAGCTGATCATCAGAACAAGCAATAAAACATAAACATTTAGTTGAAGGTATAAAAATCATATTTGTAGTATCAGAGTTAAGCAGTCTGATGGAAGATTCCGAGTAAGCTGTTCCACCATAGTAATTTAGCGAAGAGAGATTATTTAAGTTACAAATGAGGGAGAAACTCGCATAAATATATTGGTTTTCAGACATGTTTCTGAAGTTTAAATACCAATTATTAGTATTGGCATTATTTTCATCATCATATGCAGAATGAAAATAATATGGTTCAGAGACAGTGGTCCAATGTTTCTTACTTGTTCCTTTTTTTATTATGTTTAAATCACGCTCATTTTCCTTTATAACTAACTTTTGAAGTTTCATTTGTTCCACTAATAGCTTAGTTTCGTTCTCAAAAATACAGAAATAATTTTGAAAGGAGTCGACTGAATCCATTTCTTTGATTGATTTTAAAGATAAGTTACGAGATCTATGAATTCTAATTTGAGCTATTTTTTCAACATCCCAATGGTCATAATATCGATACCTTGAGTTAGGGTCTATGTAAGGTGTTACTAAACCAACTTTTTCATAATGTCTTAATGTCTCTCTATTAATATTAAAAAATTTGCATAAATGCTTTGCTGTATAACGCATTAAATCACCTCTAGTTAATTGTATCACAAAATGTATTGACATCGTTGTTACAACGAGGTTGATAATCTAATTATAAATTTAAAGGAGAAGTGAGAGAATTGACTAATAGAATTGCTGTAGTAACTGGTGGATTAAGTGGAATTGGTAAGGCTACTGTTTTAGAGTTGGCTAAAAATGGAAATACAGTTATCATCTTTGATATTCAAGATGATAAGGCTCCTAAAGTTTTAGATCAAACGAAAAATTTTGAAGGGAATGTATACTACAGACACTGTAATTTATTTGATACTCAAGAAATTAATGAGTATTTTGAATTTGTTGAAAAAGAGTTTGGTAAATTGGATTTAGCGTTCAATAATGCCGGATTTGGAATTCTTGGAAAACCCTTTGGCGAAGTAACTGAAGAGGAAATTGATAAACTTTTAGCCATAAATGTTAAATCTTACATGATTTGCATGCTAAATGAAATTAAATTAATGAAAAAAAACAAATTTGGCAGAATTGTCAATACTGCATCAGGAGCCGGAATTTTAGCCTCAAAAGATGGTGCTCTTTACTCAGCTTGTAAACACGCTGTTGTTGGACTAACTAAGTCGGTTGCACTTGATTACGCTAGAGAAAACATAACAGTTAATGCGATTGCTCCTGGAACAATAGAAACAGAATTAATTTCACCTATGAAAAAAACAAATCCGGAAGAATTTAAAGCTTGGTCAGATGCTAATCCTGTGGGCCGTTTAGGTAAGCCGTTCGAAATCGCTCGAGTAGTATCATTTTTATTTGATGAAGAATCTGAATTTATAAACGGTACTGTAATTCCTGTAGATAGTGGATATGTAGCTGGCAAGTAGATCCCCTGTAAATTTGCACTCTGCTTATAAAATTTTAAAAAAATTAAAGTAGCATCCAATATAAAATGGATGCTACTTTTTTTTAGAAATTTGTAGCATAAAATATTAGATGATTTCCTCTACTATAGGAAAAAGAGTAATTTTAAAAAAAAGACTAACTATCTTATAATGACTTAAGGGGGGATTCTATGTACATCATGACAAATCGTCAAGATAAAATACTTAGATATCTGTTATCTAAAGATAAAATTATTTCAGGTCAGGAATTAGCTAAACAATTTGATGTTACAACCAGAACCATTCGTAATGATATTACAGTGATTGAGAGTATTTTAGAAAATAAAAGCGGACTTAAAATTAACAGGTTCAAAGGAAAAGGATATAAAATTGAAATACTACAAAATGACCAGCTATTTGCCTTTTTAGAATCTTTGAATAGTATTGATGAAAAGATTCCGGTTGAACCAGAAGAAAGAATTAATTACTTGTTAAACCGTTTGTTACTTAGCTCTCAGTATTTAAAATTAGATGATTTAGCTGATGAACTTTTTATCAGTCGATCAACTATTCAAAATGACTTCATAAATATTAAAGTCATTGTAGAAAAACTTGGTTTATCTATAATATCAAAATCTAATTACGGGGTTAAATTAGTGGGTGATGAAACGAAGAGAAGATTTGCCATTTCTGAACAACTAATTTCCGAGATAAGTTCTTGGAATCATTCAATTCTTAATAATCTAATTATTTCTAATGATGAGATACTAATTTTAAAAAGCATTGTTTTAAATCAATTGAAATTAGCTAAATTGAATTTATCAGACATGTCTTTGAACAATTTAATTATTCACATAGCCATTGCTTGTAAGCGCGTGCGCGACGGAAGCTACATCAAAGGGCCATCTATAAAAAATTCACAAGAAAAAGAGTTTTTAGTTGCAAAAGAAATTATTAATGAAGTCTCAAATAAGTTAGATATTAAATTTCCGGATGTTGAGTTGTCATATATTGCAATGCACTTAATGGGTACTAAACTTTTTTTTAACAAAGAAGAAAAGATAAAGTGGAGTAATCTAGAACATAAAATTTCAGAAGTTGCGATGGAAATGATAAATGTTGTAGAAAAAAAATTAAAAATTAGTTTTAAAGATGACCCAGAGTTATTAGCAGCCTTATCTTTACATCTGAAGCCTGTTTTACATAGATATGAAAATAATATGTCCATTAGAAATACAATGTTAGAAGCAATTAAGGTAAATTATCCCATTGCATTTGAAGCAGGTGTATCAGCGAGTAGGGTAGTTGAAAATAGATTTGAAATTTTGGTAGACGAATCAGAAATTGGATTCATTGCGCTACATTTTGGAGCTGCGATGGAAAGACTAAAAGTGGATAAAAGAGTAAAAAGATGTTTAATTGTTTGTACAACAGGTTTAGGAAGTTCAAGACTATTGTACTATAAATTACAGTCAAAATTTGGAGATAAAATTTCAATTATTGGAACTACAGAACTCCATAACATAGACGTTTATGATGAAAAATCAATTGACTTAATTATCAGTACGGTCCCTTTGCCAAATGAGATTGAGATTCCATTTATTGTCGTAGATGCGTTGTTAGGTAAAGAGTCAGTAGAACAAATCGAGAAAAGAATAAATACAAATCATGGATCAGTTTCTCATTTGTATTTAAACAAGGAAAGCATTTATCTAAATAAAAAACTAAATTCACCCGAAGAAGTTATTAATTATATTTGCAATGATCTAGTAGAAAAGAAAATAGTTTCTGGAGATATTTTAGAAAGTGTTATTTCCCGAGAAAATGCAGCGCCAACAAGTTTTGGTAACCTTGTTGCAATGCCTCATCCATTAGAAGCATTTACTACAGAAACATTTTGGTCACTACTAACCCTAGAAAAACAAATAGACTGGTATAACAAGCCAGTTCAACTAGTTTGTTTTCTTCATGTTGCTATATCAAACATAGATGAATTGGAACCTTTATATAAAGAGCTTTTATCGTTGTTAGATGATAAAAGTAAAGTGCAAGAATTATTAGATTCAACAGATAAATCAGAAATACTTAAAATTTTAGAAAACCTCAACACAATATAAAAAAACAAGCCACGATATATTTTATGTATTATGGCTTGTTTACATATGAAGAAAAAAATAGTGATTGATTTCCTCTATTGTGGAAAAGTATTGCATGGAGATTATGTAGTTGGGATTATATAATTGGCCTATTAAATGAATAGGAGAATTTATATATGATGGAAGAAGAAAATAAAATATTAGACATTGAGTCAGTTTCAATGAGTTTAATAGCTCACTCAGGTGATGCAAGAAGTTTAGCATTTACCGCGTTGAAAAAATGCCGAGAGGGTGACTTTAAAGAATGTGACAGTCTTGTTGAATCTGCTGAAAAAGCTTCCGTTGAAGCTCATCATGTTCAAACAAGTTTATTGATAAACGAGGCGCAAGGAAATACAACACCAGTTAATGTGTTATTAATACATGCTCAAGATCACTTAATGTGCAGCATGCTAGCAATTGATTTAATCAAAGAAATAATAAATTTAGAAAAAGATAGAAAAGGAGAATAAAAGATGAAAATTTTACTAGTGTGTGCCAATGGATTATCGACGAGTATTTTAATGCAAAAAATGGAAAAATGGGGAAAGGAAAAAAATGTTGATTTAGCTGTAAAAGCAGTCCCAGTTGGTGGTTATGAAAGTGTATATCAAGATTATGACTGTGTGCTGGTCGCTCCGCAAATTTCGTATAAACTAGATGAAGTACAAAATAATGTAGTAGGTGTACCAGTAGGTGCGATTAATTCTATGGACTACGGAATCTCTAATGTAGATAACATCATCAAATACGTTAATCAAATCATAGAGAAAGGAGCATAATTTAAAGATGGATAAAACAATGAAGTTTATTCAAGCTAAATTAACTCCAATAGCTAACTTTTTTGGTCAGCAGCGACATTTCGCTGCTTTGCAGAAAGGAATAATGACAACTATTAGCTTTATTTTGGTTTCTGCAATCTTTATGATTATTGCTAATCCTCCAGTAACAGCTGAACTGGTAGCCCAGGGAGGATTTTGGTCGATATTTTCAGGGTGGTTGGATTTTGCTACTACGTATAAAGCAACAATACTAATACCATTTAACATGACGATGGGGATGATTTCTGTAATAGCAGCCTTTGCTATTGCGTATCACCTAGCAAATAGTTACAAAATGTCAGCACTTAATAATGGATTAACATCCATGATTTTGTTTTTTATTGCTGCTGCTCCTGCTAACTATCTTGCTTTAGCTAACGATACAACAATGCTTGCCATTGACACAACTTATTTAGGTTCAGCAGGACTTTTTGTTGCTATTTTAGTTAGTTTACTTTCTGTTGAAATCACAAGATTATGTCAAAAAAAGAATATTACTATAAAAATGCCAGAAGGAATTCCGCCATTTTTATCAGAAATGTTTGGTTCATTAATTCCCTTAGCTATTAACATCTTTGTTTTCTTTGGTGGAAATATCATAATTAGTTTATTCAATCCAGCCTTGTCAATCCCTACATTAATTGAATCTATTATGAGAATTCCCATTGCTGGTGTTAACTCTATTCCAGGAGCCCTTTTGGTATGTTTCTTTGTCTTGTTTTGTTGGTGTGTTGGTGTGCATGGTATGATGGTAGTTATGCCTTTAGTTGCACCAATTTCAATCGCTGCTTTTGCTTCTAATGCTGAATTAGTTGCAAGTGGACAAGCTCCTATTTTTCATCCAATTTTTATGCAGCTAGCCATCACATTTATTGGTGGAACAGGAAATACTCTACCTTTGGTTTTACTTTGTTTGAAGGCTAGGTCTAAGCAACTAAAAGTTTTTGGAAAAGCTGCAATCATTCCAAGTATCTTTAGAATTTCAGAACCAGTTATTTTTGGAGCACCAATTATGTTTAATCCAATACTTATGATTCCGTTTATTTTCGGAGGATTGTTTTCAGCAGTTGCTTTTTGGTTGGCCTGCACTTGGAAATTGTTAACCCCTCCTTACTTACTAGTAACTGGTACATTCCCTATTTTTCTAGACGGATTTTTAAAATCGTTAGATTACAGATACTTAATTTTCACTGTATTTCTCATAGTAGTTTTACTATTCATTTGGTATCCTTTTGTGAAACTTTACGACAGTCAGTTGCTAGCCAAAGAAAAAGAAAGGGAATTAAATGAATTGAATGAAGCAGAAGATTTGCAAGGAGCGACTGAATAAAAAAGGAGAGTATGTCTAATGAATAGAGATAAGAAGATACGTTTCCCAAAGACTTTTCTTTGGGGAGGTGCTATTGCTGCTAACCAGTCGGAAGGTGCGTACAATGAAGGTGGAAGAGGACTAGGTAACATAGATTTAATTCCCCAAGGTCCAGAAAGATGGCCTATAATTTCAGGAAATTTAAGTTCTTTTGAAGCTAATGACAATTGGCATTACCCAAGTCATCATGGTATTGATTTTTACCATCATTACAAAGAAGATATTGCATTACTGGCTGAAATGGGATTCAAAGTTTTTCGCACATCTATTTCATGGAGTAGAATTTATCCTAATGGTAATGATTTTGAACCTAATGAAGCAGGTTTACAATTCTATGAGGATGTTTTTAATGAATGCAAAAAGTATGATATAGAACCTTTAGTTACCATTTCCCATTATGATACACCACTAAATCTTGTTAAAAAATTTAATGGTTGGGAAGGAAGAGAAACTTTAGAATGTTTTAAAAAATACTGTCTTACTATTTTCAGTAGATACAAAAACCAAGTTAAGTATTGGCTTACTCTGAATGAAATTAATGCTATAACACACTTGCCTTTTTTAGCTGGTGGAGTGGTTCTTGATAGTAAGAAAAATAAAGACGAGCAAATTCTTACGGCTATTCATCATCAGTTGGTGGGCTGTGCTTGGGCAACTAAAATTGGGCATGACATTAATCCAAATAACATGATTGGCTGTATGATTGCTGCTAGCGCTGTCTATCCTTATAGATGTGCTCCTGAAGACGTTTGGTTAGCATATGAAACAGATAGAGAAATGTTTTTCATCACCGATGTAATGACTCATGGTGAATATCCAAATTATAAGTTGAAAGAATATGAAAGACTAAATTTCACAATTCCTTTTAAAGATGATGACAAAGAAATGTTAAAAAATAATCCAATTGATTTTATTTCATTTTCATATTATGCTTCGAGATTAGTCTGTGCAGATAAAGCCATTGTGGCTGAAGAAGCTAAGGGAAATGTTTTCCCAACGTTGAAGAATCCTTATCTAAAATCTAAAGATTCAGCTTGGAAACATCAACGGGATGCAAAAGGTCTTAGAACTACATTAAATAATTATTACGATAGATATCACAAGCCAATTTTTATTGTAGAAAATGGTGTAGGTGGCATAGATACACTTGAAAGTGATGGAACTATTCACGATAAATATCATATAGAGTATCTTAAAGAACACGTAGAGGCTATGAGTGATGCAATTAATTTAGATGGTGTTGAACTTTTAGGCTACACATCTTGGGGGTGTATTGATTTAGTGTCTGCTTCAACTGGTGAAATGAAAAAAAGATATGGTTTTATCTATACCGATGTTGATGATTTAGGTAAAGGAACATACAAACGATACAAGAAAGATAGTTTCTACTTTTATAAAAAAGTTATTGAATCCAATGGTAGAATCATTGTCTAAAAAAATTGATTTGAACTTGGATTTTAGACAACTATTTTAAAAGGATGTATATTAAAAACAACTTTACTCGATAAGCCAGTATTTAAGATCTCCTCAAAAGCCTGAAATTGTTCGTAGAAGCTTGTTTGCCGGCAGGGTTAATAATTTTGAGACCTTTAATCCCACAATTTTCATTGACATGAGGTGATTGTTTAAACTGAGGAATTAAGCAACGAAGTTACTCATACTCAACACAAATGAGGTTTCTAAACAATAAAAGCCCTAAAGTTAGATTAGAACTAGCTTTAGGGCTTTTATTAGACAAATTCAAAATGAAATAAGGGGATGTTGATTGATTTAACGGCTCTTTGTCAATAAACTCGATGTATTCGGCCGCAACGATTCGGAAATACGAAAAGCAAGGACTGATGTAAAAGATTTAAGTGTAACCAAAACAGATGATGAACAAATCTGTTTTGGTTTTTTGTGTTATTTCACTTCAATTAAAGATTTCGGGCATGCAGAATTTTTCGCATCTATTTCTTGTGCTATACTTAGATAAACGTAATCAAACATGCGCTACTCGTCAATATATTTTTAAGTAGCGTTCTTTTTGGGGGATCGGATATGGAAGAAGAAAAAAATTTTGAAAAACGCTGGCAATTAGCTTCAACTGAACAAAAAAAAAGATATAACAATTTAATATCCTCCTACCCCACTATCGACTGGACATTTAAGGAAAAGAAGTACTTACTTTGGTTGTCCCAACTAGATATTGATACATTTGAAACATTTGAAGTGATCCTAGATAAAATTAAACGTAGCAATGAAAAAAGAGCGAATCTATGAAAGATCCGCTCTTTTTTATTTTGCTACTTCAGTCCGATCTAGTTCCGGCATTTCAGTTGTGAGATAGTTTCGTGCAAAACCCAAATCTGTGATCCAATCTTTTATATGATCTCTTTGAATAATAAGCGGCATACGATCATGTATTGGGGATACTGAATCGTTAGGTTTTGTCGTCATTATGATCGATTCTGTTTCAAATCCTGCACCAGTTTTATGAATACGATAAAAGCCGCCTAGATAAAAAACGTCACTCTCAGCTGAAGTAAACAATAGTTTTCGTTTTTCGGAATCCCATTCGTAGAATCCGGAAAGAGGGAACACGCAACGTGTCTCTCTGAAGGCTTTTGAGAAAGTTTTCTTTTCTTCTACTGTTTCTGAGCGTGCATTTATCATAAGTTGACCTGGTTTAAATCCTTGGAACCCCCACTGAGTGATTCCTGGTACTACCCTTGAATCCTGATTAAGTCCTAGTGTTACTATATAATTAGTTGGAAAAATTTCATTAAAACCAACACGAATATGTTTACCTGTAGCATTTAAAACAACGTGATCATAGTAGCTTTTTAGTTCATCTGAAGATAAATCAAAAAAATATCTTCCACACATATTCTTCCTCTCCTTTTCTGATCTGTTTAAAAATCGTGTGCCACAGAGCCATTCTAAGGCAATTTCAAAGTCAAATGATGGACAATGCTTCAATCGTCGTCTGCAAAGTCTTGATAATACTCATTTTTGATTAACTCAATCTCTTTTTCTATTTTACTCTCTTTTTTATTTTGCTTGTTGCGAGAAGATTTTCCGTCCTGAAAATAGTCAAACTTTGAACCATTTTTCCTCTTTTTTTATAGATACGTGTCGAACGTCTGTCCAATAGATCGCTTGTTCATTCAATACAAAATAGTCTTCATATGCTTCACCTAGAAATTGTCCTTCGACAGGATCCAAAAATCGCCCAAATTCGTCTTTAGTGTTTAACTGCAGCGTTATAGGCTTGTGATAAAGGAAAGACTCTGAAAGTATTGTGTCGATCTCCTCACGATTCATTAACTCCAAACCAACAACTTCTTTCGTAGCCCAGGCTTCATTTTCTAAAACGCCTTTCATCAAATCATCCATGGCGTAAGCCGTTGCCCACTTCAATCCAAATGGCCGGTCTCTGTATTGATTATAGTCCGTAAATGTTTTCTTAGTACGCTTTACCATGACTTTCAGCACCTTCAAGTCCAGACATACCACCTGCATGTCCTCCGACAAGACTGCTGCGAGCGATCGCACGTCCACCTTCCATTATGCTATTTGCATGAACGATCGATTTAAACCCGAATTTTTTGCGTATAGTATCTACCACATAATCGATTTTTAAGTCTTTTACTTGCTCGTCCGGATCTTCAAAGAGATCAAGCTGCAAAGCATTAGAATAAACTAGCTTTGAACAGTTTACTGCCACATTTCGAATGTCCTGGTATTTGTAATGACGATCAAATATCTGCAATAAGTAGTTTGCTATTTGTTTGCTGCTATTGGTTGCTGCAACCTTCATCTGCTGGTGAAACCCTCGACTTCCTGATCGATCGACATAACCCATGGAAAAGCCGATCCATAAAGAAACGACTTCAGCTTTCGCTCCTGTACGGCGTAACCTAGTTGCTACTTGATCGGCCATTTCTTTGATTACAATTTCTATTTCTTTTCGACGTGTATAGTCCCGATTTAAGACCTGACTGTTCCCTATCGACTTAGATTTTACTTTGTATTTCTGACCTAAGAAAGATCGATCGATGCCCCAGCTGTGTGCATACAGTTGAGTACCTAAGACGCCAAAATTTTGCTTCAGCTGATAGTAATTTGCGTGTGCTAGGTCATGCATAGTAAATATGCCCATTCGGTTCAGTCTGATTGCTGTCCGACGTCCGATACCCCACACGTCTGTAATGTTTTCTACAGACCAAAGCTTTTGCTGTACGTCTTCATAGCGCCATTCTGCTTTCATATCTGCATTTTTTTTGCTTTCGAGGTCTAGTGCGAACTTTGCCAAGAGCGGATTGTCACCTATCCCGATCGTTGTGAAGATTCCAGTTTGTCGATAAACGTCTGTTTGAATCATTCTCGCCAGCTCTCTTGCGTCCTTTGCACCGAACAGTTTTAATGAGTCTGTGACGTCCACAAAGCTCTCATCGATGCTGTATACTGCATGATTTTGTTCGTCAGCGTATTTCTTGTAAATATTGTTAATCTCCATATTCTTTCTCATATACAGTGCCATTCTCGGTGGTGCGATCACGAGGTCTTCCGGATACGGAAAAGGAAGATCCCGTGATCGACTGACATTAGAAATTCCATAGGCTTTTTTTGCGGCCGGACTCGATGCCAGAATCAACCCACTCCCCCGCTGAGAAGGATCGTCTGAAGGATAGGACACGACAACTAACTTTGTCTTTAAAGGATTTAGTCCTCTTTCTACGCATTCTACGGATGAATAAAATGACTTACAATCGATACAAAGAATATCTCGGGAAGGTTCTTTTGTGTAGTCAAACCTTGGGTTTACGCCAAACTGCATAACCATGATAAATCACCTTTTCTAAAAAAAGATACATTTTATATACGGTGAATGTACAATTTAAGTGCAACACCAAAAAAAGCCATAAACTAAATTCCTGTATAATGGTGTTTGACGAACAATCATTAGGAGGAATTTAGCCATGGCTTCATACACACATCTTACTACACATGAAAGAGAATTGATATTCTTATACCACGGATTTGGATTTTCTTATCGCCGTATCGGACGGCTTATCAAAAGAAACCCTTCAACTGTCATGCGTGAGTTAAAACGTCACTCGACAAAGAAACGCGCTTATTCACCATCTGTTGCTCAAAAAACATACAAGAAAAATAAGAAACGTTGTGGTAAGAAGCGATTGCTAGATTCCTCTCCATTAAAAGAATGTGTTAGAAAGTTATTTTTAGAAAACCAATGGTCTCCAGAACAAATTTCTCAGAGAATCAAGTTAGAAAATAACGGTGAATCGATTAGCTATAACACGATTTATCGCGCTATCTATCGTGGATTATTCAATGATGGTTTTACAAAAGATAGTAAAGGGGCTAGAAGGAAGCTGCGTCGCAAAGGAAAGCCTAAAAAAAGCGCTCTTGATGGACGAGGACAATTCAACGATGCCCCTAGAATTCACGATCGACCAATTTCAGCAGAAAAAAGAAGTGAAATCGGTCACTGGGAAGCCGACACAGTGATTGGTGCTCAAGGGAAAATTTGTTTGGTCACACTTGTTGATCGGAAATCACGTTTTCTTCTGGCAAAGAAGACACCAAAAAAAGACTCTAAATCGGTCAAGAAGACAATTATTGATTTGTTTTCCGAGGTCAAACAAGCGAATCTTAAAACGATTACGCCTGACAGGGGACAAGAGTTTATGCTTTATCATGAATTTAGTAAAGCATGCGGTATTGACTGTTTTTTTGCGGATCCTTATAGTCCTTGGCAACGGGGAACAAATGAAAATACTAATGGACTACTGCGAGAATACCTACCCAAAGGGCAAGATTTAACTGAAGTATTAGACAGTACAGTGGATCTATTTGTTTCTAAACTAAATCTACGACCCAAGAAGTGTTTGGGTTGGAAAACACCTTATGAGGTCTTTTATGACAAGGTGTTGCACTTAATTTGACAATCTGCGTACCGTATTAGAACATATGTTCGCTGATTAAGTCAAGAGAACAGATCAAAATTCTAGCATTGCGGTTTTAATGGTTAAGTGTCAAAATACCAAAGTGTCAAAATGTTTAAATAGGTGGACGTCCCACCGTTTGGATAATAATAACAATATACTCCGTAAGTCCCAAAGATCTTAAGAGTTTTAGTTATAAAGTACTTAAACACTTAAATATTAAAGACCCTGAATACAATAAGAAGCTGCGGAGTCCCCCTAAAATTAATCCAAAAAATAAAGATTACGAAGTTTCGATTGCCTTCGTCGAAAGAAGTCAGTAGCAAAACGTTTTAATGGTTAAGCACTTAAACGGCTAAGTACTTTAATACTAAAAAGTTCGTGTTATGATGATAGTATGAAAAAGACACTTTAGCACTAAACAATAAAAATGTTTTAGTACTAAAGTGTCTCATGTCTACTTGCTATCTTCTTCTAATTTATCAACGTATGAACGGTAGGCTTCTTTAATTTCCGACTCAGTTAGATAGTTATCGAGAATTAAATCTTTCATTACGTCTTTCATATTTCGATCGTCTTGTGCGGCTTTCATTTTAACCATTCGATGAATCTCTTCAGGCAAGTATATCGAAACTTGTTTACCGCCTTTAAAATTTTTGTAATATGAAATTATATCTTCAGTTTTTCTAAGAATATTAATTTTCTTTTTAGTTCCATTTTGATTGGAAGTTTGTGGTTTTGAAGTAGGAAATAGTGTGTCGATATCATTTGTTTTAGCTATATTTTTGTCTTTAATAGATACACGTTTAGCCATTTTATACAACTCCTTCTGATACTATTTTCTGTAGAACTGTCACCGCAAGATTATAGTATGCAATGCCAGCTTTATTATTTGAATCAAATTCGTAAGCTGACATGTTAGCAACGCCAGCGTCGGAAACTACGATGCTTCTATCGATGATAGAAATAACTTCCGCTTTATCGTCAGATTTAACTTCCTCAATAATTTCGTCACTGTGGTTTGTATTAGTTGCCATAGTGACTACATAGCCAAGTTCCTTTAGATTAGGATTAATTGAATTTTTTACTTTATTGATTGTAGAAAAAAGCAACTCTATACTTACTAGAGCTTGGTATTCGGACTGAACAGGAATTAAGATGTAATCTGATGCACTAAGAGCATTTACAGTAAGCAGTCCTCTTGAAGGAGGGCAATCAATCAAAATGATATCAAATTTTGTCTCAAGGCTCTCTATGTTCTTCTTCAGAATAAGTTCTCTTAATGTAGCGTTAACTAGGTTAAGTTCGGCATCTGATAGACGCAAGGTTGTTGGGGAAATAAATAGATTATTCTTAATCTGATAAGTAATGTTCTCTAATGTTTCTTCCTCCAGCATTACTTGAGTCATTTCTGGTAGATTTTCATCGATGATATTTCTAAGATCAGTTTTTAGGTTAGTTATACTTGACTGTGCGTCTATGTCTACGATATCTGTTATAAGATCGAAACTAGCAAACAGTTCAGCCAGATTATCTACGGTAGCACTTTTCCCAACACCACCTTTTTGATTTGCAACAGAAATTACAATGGGACCACCTTTTTCAGCAACGAGATCTTTGACTTGCTTAACTAGCGAAATAATTTCTGCTGAATTCGATCGATTTTTTTTCATTTTCCTACCTCCTTAAGTTAAGTACTAAAGTGTTAAAATACTTGTATGCAATATAATAATACCACCTAGAAAGTTACGGGTCAATAGCACCTTTAGTATTTAAGTACTTTTAATTCGGCTATGTTTAGAATGTGATTTATCAGCAATTAAATGCAACTTTAAAACGTCATAGTACTTAAGTACTAAAAAAAAGGCATTAAAACACTTAAGTACT
Organism: Enterococcus thailandicus; assembly: GCF_001886265.1. GTDB lineage: Bacteria > Bacillota > Bacilli > Lactobacillales > Enterococcaceae > Enterococcus_B > Enterococcus_B thailandicus. The sequence goes on along the minus strand of NZ_JXLE01000025.1, from coordinate 14,558 downwards.
TAAGTGTTTTAATGCCTGATGTAATTGTTGGTATTAATAGGTTTGTGCGACAATAACTATATTAAATTATAAAAAATAAGAGTTTACAAGATGGAAAAAGTAAGATATGCTATGTTTGTATTTATAGAACTGAAAAAAAAAATAAAAAAAGAGACGGATAAAAAAGTGAATTGGGTCACTCTTTCATCTGAATCACATACAACAACTATGTGTTCTCGCTCGTCTCAGAAGTTATGTAAGTGGCTGACAACCACTTATGTAATTTTGATAAGTCTTTCGGACTGACAATCCGAACTTACAGACTTATTTTACCATTTTTTGACGAGCAACTCAATATATATACGCTTATTTTGTCATTCCTTTGAGACTTCTAAGCTATTGGGAGAACACAAATCTTTAAGATTATTTGTGTTCTCTTTTTGTTTAGGAAGGAATAACAGTCATGGCAGCTTCTTTGGATGTCGTATATTCAACGGTATTACAAAATGGTATCCGTAAATTTAAATATAAAAACAGCCACTTAAAACCGGTCTCTTTTAGTGATCAGTCGGGAAAGGGGGCTATTTTTGCGTACCGTTCAAAGGAACACATGATCGAGGGGATTGGACTAGTGATCACTTCAGAAGAAGGGGTGATCGAAAACAATAATCGATTCACTCATTGGACACCAAATGTATTTCGCTATGGAACGTATGCTGATGAAGCCAGAATGTTTACAAAAGGTCATTCTGAGGACAATTTGCGTCAAATCAATACTTTCTTTGTTGATTTTGACACATTGGATCCACACTTTGACTATGGAGAAATTATCTTGGCCAGTCACGAGATCGGCTTTATGCCGACAATGATTCTACGTACACCGCATGGATTTCAAGCTTTCTATGTACTAGACAAGCCTGCATACGTGACGAAGAAATCAAATTTTAAAGTGATCAATGTGGCCAAAATGATCTCAAAAAATCTAAGAAACAAATTTTCAAATGATTATCGGTTTCCAGTTGATGTAAATGCCAATCATTTTGGGATCACACGTATGCCTTCTGAAGAGAATGTTTTATTCTTTGAACCACAGTATCGTTATAGTTTCGAAGAATGGATCGACTGGTCAATGAGAGAAGATGCGGACAAAAAAGCGGAGATCAAGAACGTTTTTGTATTACCATCTACTCAAGAATTTCGTCAAGTCGATGAACCATGGTTCCAGCTGTTGCTAAAAAGTCAAAAAATACAAGGTGAAAAGGGCGTATATGGTCGAAATAATGTCATATTCACCTTGTCTTTGGCATACTTTTCGTCAGGATACGAGGTAGAAGCATGTGAATTGACGATGTTAGAATTCAATGACCGCTTGGCTAACCCTTTATCTGATCGAGAATTAACCAGAATCATTCGTTCCGCTTACTCCGGAAAATATCAAGCAGCGCACAGAGAAAAAATTGTCCTATTATGCCAAGAGTGGGTCGATGTCAATCTTTCTGAAGAGCAGCTATTCAACAAAAAACGGGGTTGGTGGAAGTTTAAGAAAGAGCGAGCAGTACGAAAGTATTCTCATAGTCATGAATGGGCAGAAGATCTACTGTCCTATTTGAATGAGCAATCCTATGAAGAACAACCATACATTATTTCTACAAAAAAAGAGTTAACTGAACGTTTAAAGATCCCAAAACGTTCCCTGGACAAAGTACTGAAGCAGTTAAGAGAAGAGAACAAAATTCATTTTCGTGTTCGTGCTGGTCGTAATGGGGGTATTATGCTAGCTTCGATACATGGATTGATGCGCTCCGTTATCCGGCTAAAAAAAGAAAGCCAGGGGGCTTATTTCGCTGCGATCTCAGAAGCTTTTGGAAAAGAATACACGTTTGTCCAGACAGCACTGAAACGCTTGATAGATCCCAATAAGATCGGCGTGCAAACAGATCTGTTCATGATCGATACAGGTTGAAATTAAAAGGTGCAAATTGCCTATTACATTATATCTATGATACGTTCCTTCTTTTCTCCGCTTTGCTTGCTGGTTTTAAGAAAGAGTAGTACTATTATCGCAAACGTAATAATATGGTGGGAGGTCTTTCTGACTATGAGTATCAATACCTTTGTATATCCCTACCCGATCAATGTGTTTATTATTTCGCGGTTAGGTCTGACAGTAGAGCAATTTTGTGAAATACATGGCTATAAGCAGAGTACTGTAGCAAGCTGGGTAACAAGAAACCGTACCGTAAAGACGTTGCCTTGTGATTTTTTGTATTGTCTAAGCCTTTCTTCAGGCTGGTCAATGGATGATGTTTATCGTCATTTATTGGTGTTGGAGGAGAGGTTTTTAAAGAGTATTGATCCTAAGAAGAAGAAAGAGCAGGTGGATTGATGCATGATTGAGGAGGAAATAGCTGAGCTTAATAGGATCAAAGAATGGGCTGTTCTTTTGAAAATCTATTATGGTATTCTGTTCTTTTCATTTGTTACAGTAGGCTTAGTTTCTCTTTTGTTGACTCTTTTATCGTTATGGACGAATATGATGCTATTTTTGTATTTACTTTTACTGTTTTTCTTAGGATTAGGGGGAGTAGGTACTGCCATTCTTGATGATTATAAGTGGTCATTGTTTAGTGGAATTTGTAGGAGAATGAAAAAAAGTGCATCAGCCGTAGAAAAAATTTTTCGACCAGTACAAATAAAAGCCGATTTTCTTTTTTTAGAAAGTCGGCTTTTAATAACGAAGCTAATTTAGTTGAAGTAGTTGCTCAATAATCGAAGAGCTGCCTGGTAAAAATAAAAGTAGACTACCTATGACTAACAAGATCCCTAAAACAAAACAGGCTATTACGAATTTGGTTGATCTAGATACTTCTTTATTTGAAACACTTATGATCAACAAAGTTATACCGACAGCTAACGTTAAAAAATACCAAAATCCCATTGTTATCGCCCACTTTCTTTGAATAGTTTTTACTTTCAAACTGTTTAATAAATTTTATCATAGACAAGAAGAAATAATCCTTGTACAAGAAAAATATATGTAAAGTTTAAACTTTCTTATACTATATAGGTTGAATTAAATATTTTACATCCGCACGCACAGTCGGTCAATCACTACCAAGCCAGGTAAAAGCAAAGGGGCTATTTTTGCGTATCGCTCAAAATCAAGCATGATTGGCGGACGTGGCGTTGTTCTGACTTCCGAAGAAGCGATTCACGAAAATAAAGATACATTTACGCATTGGACATCCAACGTTTATCGTTACGGAACATATGCAGACGAAAATCGCTCATATACTAAAGGGCATTCTGAAAATAATTTAAGACAAATCAATACATTCTTTATTGATTTTGATATTCACACGGCAAAAGAAACTATTTCAGCAAGCGATATTTTAACAACAGCTATTGATTTAGGTTTTATGCCTACTATGATTATCAAATCTGATAAAGGTTATCAAGCATATTTTGTTTTAGAAACTCCAGTCTATGTGACTTCAAAATCAGAATTTAAATCTGTCAAAGCAGCCAAAATAATCTCGCAAAATATCCGAGAATATTTTGGAAAGTCTTTGCCAGTTGATCTAACGTGCAATCATTTTGGGATTGCTCGCATACCAAGAACGGACAATGTAGAATTTTTTGATCCCAATTACCGTTATTCTTTCAAAGAATGGCAAGATTGGTCTTTCAAACAAACAGATAATAAGGGCTTTACTCGTTCAAGTCTAACGGTTTTAAGCGGTACAAAAGGCAAAAAACAAGTAGATGAACCCTGGTTTAATCTCTTATTGCACGAAACGAAATTTTTAGGAGAAAAGGGTTTAGTAGGGCGCAATAGCGTTATGTTTACCCTCTCTTTAGCTTACTTTAGTTCAGGCTATTCAATCGAAACGTGCGAATATAATATGTTTGAGTTTAATAATCGATTAGATCAACCTTTAGAAGAAAAAGAAGTAATGAAAATTGTTAGAAGTGCCTATTCAGAAAACTATCAAGGGGCTAATAGGGAATACATTACTATTCTTTGCAAAGCTTGGGTATCAAGTGATTTAACCAGTAAAGATTTATTTGTCCGTCAAGGGTGGTTTAAATTCAAGAAAAAAAAGCGAACGTCAACGTGTTCATTTGTCAGAATGGAAAGAAGATTTAATGGCTTATATTAGCGAAAAAAGCGATGTATACAAGCCTTATTTGGTAACGACTAAAAAAGAGATTAGAGAAGCGCTAGGCATTCCTGAGCGGACATTAGATAAATTGTTGAAGGTACTGAAAGCGAACCAGGAAATTTTCTTTAAGATTAAATCAGGAAGAAATGGTGGTATTCAATTTGCTAGTGTTAAATCATTGTTGCTATCGATCATTAAAGTAAAAAAAGAAGAAAAAGAAAGCTATATAAAGGCGCTGACAAATTCTTTTGACTTAGAGCATACATTCATTCAAGAGACTTTAAACAAGCTAGCAGAACGCCCTAAAACGGACACACAACTCGATTTGTTTAGCTATGATACAGGCTGAAAATAAAACCCGCACTATGCCATTACATTTATATCTATGATACGTGTTTGTTTTTTCTTTGCTGTTTAGTGAATGATTAGCAGAAATATACAGAGTAAGATTTTAATTAATTATTAGGGGGAGAAGGAGAGAGTAGCCCGAAAACTTTTAGTTGGCTTGGACTGAACGAAGTGAGGGAAAGGCTACTAAAACGTCGAGGGGCAGTGAGAGCGAAGCGAACACTTGATCTTTTAAGTTGCTATCATTTATAGGTCAATAGAGTATACTTATTTGTCCTAATATGGTTTTAGCAGTATAATTGACTTGATGAATAGGTCATTTAAGTTGGGCATAATAGGAGGAGTAAAATGAAAAAATTTATTTATCGAGTTTTAGAAAATGACGAAGTGGTGGCTATTTTTAATGAGCAACAATATGCGCAAGATTTTATCGCTTACGAAAAGACAATTTCTGATAAGCAATTTGAAATTGAAAAATTAGATATATCTGATTGGTTATTGCAACCGAGAGAATTTTAGAGGTTGGTTGAAAATGGCGAAAATTGGTTATGCACGTGTCAGTAGCAAAGAACAGAACTTAGATCGGCAATTACAAGCGTTACAGGGCGTTTCTAAGGTCTTTTCAGACAAATTAAGCGGTCAATCGGTCGAACGCCCACAATTACAAGCTATGCTTAACTATATTCGTGAAGGGGATATAGTTGTTGTTACTGAATTAGATCGATTAGGACGAAACAATAAAGAATTAACAGAATTGATGAATCAAATTCAAATTAAGGGGGCAACCCTGGAAGTCTTAAATTTACCCTCAATGAATGGTATTGAAGATGAAAATTTAAGGCGTTTGATTAATAGCCTTGTCATTGAATTGTACAAGTATCAAGCAGAATCAGAACGAAAAAAAATTAAGGAACGTCAGGCACAAGGAATCGAAATTGCTAAGAAAAAAGGCAAATTCAAAGGTCGGCAACTGAAATTTAAAGAAAATGATCCACGTTTACAACACGCTTTCGATTTGTTTTTGAATGGTTTATCCGATAAAGAAGTGGAAGAACAAACTGGAATCAATCGCCGAACGTTTAGAAGGTATCGAGCAAGATATAACGTGACCGTAGATCAAAGAAAAAACAATGAAAAGAGGGATAGTTAATGAGTACGGTTATTTTAGCTGAAAAACCAAGCCAGGCATTAGCCTACGCAAGTGCTTTAAAACAAAGCACCAAAAAAGACGGTTATTTTGAGATCAAAGACCCACTATTTACAGATGAAACGTTTATCACCTTTGGTTTTGGGCATTTAGTGGAATTAGCAGAACCAGGTCATTATGACGAAAAGTGGCAAAATTGGAAACTTGAATCGTTGCCGATTTTTCCTGATCGATACGATTTTGAAGTTGCAAAAGATAAGGGAAAGCAGTTTAAAATTGTTGCAGAACTTCTCAAAAAGGCAAATACAATTATTGTTGCAACAGATAGCGACAGAGAAGGTGAAAATATCGCCTGGTCGATTATCCATAAAGCAAATGCCTTTTCAAAAGATAAAACATTTAAAAGACTATGGATCAATAGCTTAGAAAAAGATGTGATCCGAAGCGGTTTTCAAAATTTGCAACCAGGAATGAATTACTATCCCTTTTATCAAGAAGCGCAAACACGCCAAATTGCCGATTGGTTGATCGGCATGAACGCAAGCCCTTTATATACCTTGAATTTACAACAAAAAGGCGTACAAGGTACATTTTCATTAGGACGTGTACAAACACCGACTTTATATCTCATTTATCAACGCCAGGAAGCAATAGAAAACTTTAAAAAAGAACCTTTTTTCGAGGTGGAAGCTAGTATAAAAGTAAACCAAGGGTCGTTTAAGGGCGTTCTAAGCCCCACACAGCGTTTTAAGAGCCAAGAGGAACTTTTATCCTTTGTTTCTTCTAAACAAGCTAAAATAGGCAATCAAGAGGGGATAATTGCTGATGTTCAAACCAAAGAGAAGAAAACGAATAGTCCGAGTTTGTTTTCTTTAAGTAGTTTGCAATCAAAAGTCAATCAGCTTTATAAAGCGACAGCGAGCCAAACTTTAAAAGCTATGCAAGGACTGTATGAAGCCAAATTATTGAGTTATCCAAGAACAGATACACCATTTATTACAGAGAACGAATTTGCTTATTTAAAAGCAAATTTTGGCAAATATAACGGTTTTTTAGGACTTGATCTTGAAATGGTTCAAACAGAGCCTAGAAAGCGTTATGTGGACAGTAGTAAGGTACAGGAACACCACGCCATTATCCCAACAAAACAAGTACCAAATGAATCAGCGTTAGCAAAAATGGACGAATTGCAACGAAAAATTTATGCTTTAGTCGTTAAAACGACCGTTGCCATGTTTCTACCTGATTATTTGTATGAAGAAACCAAGATACAAACCAAAGTAGCCGACTTACTTTTTCAATCAATAGGCAAGACACCAAAGCAAGAAGGTTGGAAAATTCTTTTCAAACAACAAACCAAAGAAGAAGAAGAGGACGTTCAAACGTTACCCTTGGTTATCATTGGAGAACATGCCGAGGTTGACGTTAAGAGTGCCGGAAAAGAAACACAACCGCCGAAAGCTTTTACAGAGGGTACATTATTAACTGCTATGAAAACCGCTAATAAAACGGTTGATGATGAAGAAGCAATCAAGATTTTACAAGAAGTCGAGGGAATCGGAACAGAAGCGACAAGAGCAAGTATTATTGAAGCGTTAAAACAAAAAGAATATATCCAAGTGATTAAGAATAAACTTGTTGTAACTGAAAAAGGAAAATTATTGTGCCAGGCAGTTGAAAGTCAGCACCTTTTAACGAGTGCTGAAATGACGGCTAAATGGGAAACGTATTTAAAAAAAATCGGTAAAAGAGAAGGCAATCAAGAGAACTTTATTACGAATATCAAAAAATTCATTGTTCATTTACTGGAAGCTGTACCTACCGATATAGAGAAATTAAGTTTTGCTGATTACCAGGAACAGAAAGAAAAAGAAGCAGAAAAAAGTATTGTAGGAAAATGTCCTAAGTGTGGCAACAATATTGTATTAAAAAAATCGTTTTATGGTTGTTCAAATTATCCTGAATGTAAGTTTACTTTAGCTGAACATTTTAGAAAGAAAAAACTAACCAAAACAAATGTAAAAGAATTACTAGAGGGAAAAGAAACCCTAGTAAAAGGAATCAAAACGAAAGATAAAAAGTCCTACAATGCCGTTGTAAAAATTGAGGAAAAGGGATATATTGATTTTATCTCTTTTTCAAAATAAGCATAAAAGCCCTTTAAACAGGGCTTTTATATATTAATCACAAATCACAAATCACAAGTGATTTGTGATTTGTGATTCTTAGTGATACAATAGACATATCAAAACAAAAGAGAATGGGGCGTTGTTATGACGCAAGAAGAATTCAAAATATTAGAAGATTTAAGACATATTCTAAACAGTAAAAATGAAGCAATTGTTATCTTAAACAATTATTTTAAAGGCGGTGTTGGAAAGTCTAAATTATCTACTATGTTTGCTTACTTGACAGACAAATTGAATTTAAAAGTTTTAATGATCGATAAGGACTTACAAGCAACATTGACAAAAGACTTAGCAAAAACTTTTGAGGTAGAATTGCCACGTGTCAATTTTTATGAAGGCTTGAAAAATGGAAACTTGGCTTCTTCTATTATTCATTTGACTGATAATTTAGACTTGATCCCTGGCACGTTTGATTTGATGTTACTGCCAAAATTAACTCGCTCATGGACGTTTGAAAATGAAAGTAAATTGCTTGCTACTCTGTTGGAACCTTTAAAAAGTGACTATGATCTCATTATTATTGATACTGTACCAACGCCAAGCGTTTATACAAATAATGCAATCGTGGCAAGTGATTACGTCATGATCCCTTTACAAGCAGAAGAAGAAAGTACAAACAACATTCAAAACTATATTTCCTATTTGATTGATTTACAAGAACAGTTTAACCCTGGACTAGATATGATTGGTTTTGTTCCTTATTTAGTTGATGCGGACAGCGCAACGATAAAATCAAACCTGGAAGAACTGTACAAAGAACATGAAGAAGATAATTTGGTTTTCCAAAATATTATCAAGCGAAGTAATAAAGTAAGTACCTGGTCTAAGAACGGCATTACAGAACATAAAGGCTATGACAAAAAAGTTTTATCTATGTATGAGAATGTATTTTTTGAAATGGTTGAGCGAATCATTCAGTTAGAAAATGAAAAAGAATAGAATCACAAATCACAAGTGATTAATCACAAATCACTTGTGATTTGTGATTGTTGATGATAAAATAAGAATAAGAAGAAATAGAAAGAAGTGAGTGATTGTGGGAAACTTAGGCGCACAGAAAGCAAAACGAAATGATACGCCAATCAGCGCAAAAAAAGATATAATGGGGGATAAGACGGTCCGTGTTCGTGCTGACTTACACCATATCATAAAAATCGAAACAGCAAAGAATGGCGGAAACGTAAAAGAAGTTATGGATCAAGCCTTAGAAGAATATATACGGAAATATTTACCTGATAAACTTTAAAAAGGAGTGAAAATGAAATGGCAGTTACGTATGAAAAAACTTTTGAAATAGAGATCATTAACGAATTATCGGCAAGCGTTTATAATCGAGTATTAAACTATGTTTTGAATCATGAATTAAATAAAAATGACTCTCAATTATTGGAAGTCAATTTATTAAACCAATTAAAGCTTGCAAAACGTGTAAATCTTTTTGATTATTCTTTAGAAGAATTACAAGCCGTTCATGAGTATTGGCGGTCAATGAATCGTTACTCAAAACAAGTTTTGAATAAAGAGAAAGTGGCTTAATATGGCAAATATAGTCAATTTTACTGACAAACAATTTGAGAATCGCTTAAATGATAATTTAGAAGAATTGATTCAAGGAAAAAAAGCGGTTGAATCGCCAACCGCTTTTTTACTTGGTGGGCAACCAGGGTCAGGGAAAACCAGTTTGCGATCAGCAATTTTTGAAGAAACACAAGGGAATGTTATTGTCATTGATAATGATACCTTTAAACAACAGCACCCTAATTTTGATGAACTAGTGAAGCTTTATGAAAAAGACGTAGTAAAACACGTTACCCCTTATTCTAATCGCATGACAGAAGCGATCATAAGCCGTTTGAGCGATCAAGGGTATAATTTGGTGATCGAAGGTACAGGACGAACAACAGACGTTCCTATTCAAACCGCAACAATGCTTCAAGCCAAAGGTTATGAAACAAAAATGTATGTCATGGCAGTACCTAAAATCAACTCATATTTAGGAACAATTGAACGATATGAAACCATGTATGCAGATGATCCAATGACAGCCAGGGCAACACCAAAACAAGCGCATGATATTGTTGTCAAAAACTTACCGACCAATTTAGAAACCCTTCATAAAACGGGCTTATTTAGCGATATAAGGCTTTACAATAGAGAAGGAGTGAAACTCTATTCAAGCTTAGAAACGCCTTCCATTAGTCCGAAAGAGACCTTAGAAAGAGAATTAAATCGTAAAGTATCAAGGAAAGAAATTCAACCGACTTTGGAGAGAATAGAGCAAAAAATGGTTCAAAATCAACACCAAGAAACCCCTGAATTTAAAGCAATTCAACAAAAAATGGAAAGCTTGCAGCTCCCTACACCACCAATACCCAAAACACCTAAACTTCCAGGACTTTAAACCTTAAAAAAGGAAAAGAGTAGTTACCAAAAAACGGTAACTACTCTTTTTTTATAAAAACATTTCCTCATGTTTTAAAAGCTGATCGAGAAATAAAGAACACAACGGTATTCTTTCTTTTTTCAGTTGGTACATTTTGCAGTCTGTAACGTGTCATTTACTGTTTGTTACCTTAACATATCCAGTCGAAAACACAAGGGTATATAAACGAGCAAGCTCGCCCTTGTGTTTTCTTTGTGTCTATGTTGCGTACTCGTCACAGCAAACGACACGAACACACTGGCGAAAATGAACCAACAAAACGAAAAAAGGAAGGAGCGTACACTGTAATTTATTTCTAGCTTTTAAAACATGAGGAAAACAGCTTCACTTCCTCAAACGCCTAACAAAAATGGTTGTCAAAAAACTAAAAATCAAAAAAAGAAAAGAGGAAAAGAAAATGGAAAAAACAAAAAAATTACAATTAGAAGATTTTACAGAAAATGGGTTTTATGGAACACAAGAACAGCAATATCTAAAAGCTCAAGTAAGAGAAGAGCTAAAAGAGCAAGGCTTTATCATAGATAGCAGTTTTGAGGGCGATTTTAAAACATGGATAGGTGTATACGCAAGACCAAAAGATAAACCGACCTACTTAGACCCTCAAAACGATAAAGAAGCAGAAGAACAAGAGCAATATTCTATTAATGGCTTTAAACAAGATTTTAGCGAATGGTTTGAGTGGGAAATAAAAAATTTGAAAATTAAAGAAATGTAAAAAAAAAAGCCTAGCAAAAAAAGCTAGGTTTTTCTTTTGGGTAAAACACCAAAAAGAAAAACCTAAGAAGGATAAAATAAGTTGTTCCACTTGCGGTGCAGTTGCTCCTCGTTACAAACCCAACTTATTTCTTTGCAAAGATATTTGTATTTGACTAACACCTTTCCTCGAATGGTAAAAGCTAAGGCTTGTAAGTTTATCAGAAAGGAAGTTTTAAAGTGGATATTAAAATAAAAAAAATAAATTTTGAAGGTAATATTTTAAAAGTTATAAAAGCGACAGTAACAGAAATGAGAGGAATAAATAATCATCAAAAATATGATTTTGATTTATATCAAATAGAAGCACGTTCGCCAATGTCAACAAGAGAAATAACTTTAACAGTTGATTTTATAGAAAAAAAAGTATCAGGTGATATTATCGCTTTTGGTGATTGGTACGATTTGGATATAGAATCAGTAAATGAAATATTAAAGCAATTAAAAAAGGAAGAACAAATATTAAGAACAATCAATTTTATTTAAAAAAGTATCAAAAAAAGGAAAATTATTTTCCCTTTTTTTGATACTTTTTAGGTTTATTTGCTTTAATATACTCAGAAAAAATTTTTAAAAATTCTTCTGTTTCTTCTACATTTAAATAGTCAATTTCAAAATACTTTTCTAACAAAGCACCTTTTTCAATTAGACGCTTTGTTCTTCTTTTTCTGTTAATATTTTGCTCGCTATTCGCTCGCAAAATATTTTTTTGAATTTTTAGTTTTTCTATTCTTTTGTTGATGTCATTTAAATCATTATTTACCATAACTATTTAAGTAATTCAGAAAAATTTTGACTATTCGCATTTAATAAAGTTTCTAATTCGTCATAGAATAATTCTTTGTTTTCTTCAATCGATTCAATAGAAATATCATTTTTTGAAAGAGTAGAAAGGACAAAATCACCAATATCTGCTTTTGATTTTAGAATTAATTCTTCTTTTTTCTTTTGTAATTCTTTAATTTGAAGTTCAATATCAGAAACAGTTTTTTTCTTTCTCTTTTTTGGTTTTGTTTTTGGAATGATTTGTTCATTTTCTGTCTTTATGTTTTGATCTTGGTTTTCCATAAAATATCCCTCCTAATATATTGTGTAAATCTATCATATTATATTATTTTTATAAAATCAATAAATATAAATGGGAATGTCAGTATAAACATACTTACTTTTATAATGATAAGTGGTAAAATTAATTTATTAAGGATCCCTTAGATGATTTACTAAGGGCGCACTTATACGCAGCAACTTCGTTCCTTCGTATTTATGCTATAAAACTTAACTGTTAGTTAGTTTTATCGTCAAGCGTGTTTGTTAAAATTCGCTACGCTCATGTTTGAAAAGAAAGAGAGTTGATACAATTGGCAATCTTCCATTTATCTATGACAATAGCAAAAAGAGAAGGCGGAAAAAGAAGTTTAATTGCAATGGCTTCTTATCGAAGCGGTGAAAAATTATATAGTGAACTATATGAAAAAACTAATCTATACAACCATAGAACTGTTAAACCAGAAGCTTTTATTTCAAAACCTGATTATGTACCTAATGAGTTTTTAGATAGACAGACATTATGGAACAAAATGGAATTAGCAGAAAAAAGTCCAAACGCTCAACTTTGTCGAGAGTTAAATGTAGCATTGCCAATTGAATTAAATAATTCAGACCAAAGAATGTTGATTGAAGATTTTATTAAAGATAATTTTGTAAGTGAAGGAATGATTGCAGACGTTGCCATTCATAGAGATGATGAAAACAATCCTCATGCTCACATTATGCTAACAATGAGAGAAGTAGATAGTGAAGGTAATATCTTAAACAAAAGTCATAGAATACCTAAACTAGATGAAAATGGCAATCAGATTTTTAATGAAAAGGGGCAAAGAGTAACCGTTTCAATTAAAACAAATGATTGGGATAGAAAATCTCTTGTTTCTGAAATTCGTAAAGATTGGGCAGACAAAGTTAATAAATATCTAAAAGATAGAAATATCGATCAACAAATAACAGAAAGATCTCATGCGGAACTTGGAAAAAAAGAACTACCAACAATTCACGAAGGGTTTTACTCAAAAAAATTAGAAGAAAAAGGAGTTATAAGTGAGTTAAAAAGAAAAAATTTAGAGATTCAAAGTTACAATGATATTCTAGCCGAACTTGATAAACTTGAAAGTCAAGAAAAAGTCTTAAAACAAGACCAAAACTTCACTTTAAAATTTGAAAAAACTTTCTCACCTTTAGAAAAAGGAGAACTGAAAAATCTTTCAAAAGAATTGAAATTATTTATTAATGATGAAAACATTGATAAACGATTAGGTGAATTAAAACGATGGGAAAATTCACTTATCTTTAATAATAAAATGGAAATTCAAAAACAACGTTTGATGTTAAGTAAAATTAGTAGCGAACGAGATATGCTTACAAAGGCAAATGAAATTTTAGAAAAACAAGCAGAAAGATTCTTCAAAAAATCTTATCCAAGTTTGAATATTGACAAATTTTCAAATTACGAAGTTAGAGCAATGGTTAATGAAACCATATTTAGAAAACAGTTATTGAATAAAGACCAGTTAGCAGAGGTCATTTACAATGAAAGAGTAGTAGAAAAAGAAGAAAGTAAAAAGATTTTTAAAGAAAAACCATTTCAAACTAGCCGTTATCTTGATTCAAAAATTAAACAAGTTGAAGATAGTATAACAAAAGAAAATAACCCTGAAAGAAAAGAAATTTTATCAATTAAAAAAGAAAAACTAATAGGAATAAAACAAGGATTGATAGAATATGTTCAATCAGAAGTTGAAAGAAAATTTGATAAAAATGTTTCAATAGATTCAGTCATAGAAGGTGAAATGCTACTTGCAAAAGCTGACTATTACAAAACAACTGATTTTTCTAAAGTCGAAGGAGTTGCTAGATTCAGCAGTGAGGAAATTAATTCCATGTTGGAACAATCAAAAGGCTTCTTAACTAACATTCAGACGGTGAAAATTCCTAATGATTGTCAAGGTGTATTTTTTGTTCAAGATAGCATGAAACATATTGATGAACTAAGCCCATTAGCAAAACACAATCTGAAAAAGGTCGTTAATCGCAATGCTTATTTACCTGATTCTGATAAAATTGAATTAAGTAAGGAAATTGAAAATACTAATAAAGATCAATCCCAAGAATTGGAAAAAAATGAACCTGAAAAAAATGAAGCATCTGTAAAAATGTTCCAATTTGCAAAATCAATTAATCGATTGTTGAGTGGTAACCAACCACAGAAAAAACGAAACTTAGACAAATTGATTAAGCAAACAAAAGCAAAAGAAAATCAATCATTACAAAGGAATATTCCTTTGCGATAAAATAAAAACAAGAGGTGTATAAAATGAAAAAAATTATCAAAAATACAAAGTTTAAGCTTGAAAGTGCGGTTATTGCATTAGGTACATTATTTATTACTGATCCAGTGTTTGCAGCTACTGATCCACAAGCAAAATTAGTTCAAGCAGGTAACACTATAAATGGGTTGTCTCTTAAGAATTTACGATTCA
>NZ_JXLE01000024.1 GCF_001886265.1 Enterococcus thailandicus | reverse complement strand
AAATGTGTCCAAGATATTGACTCAAATCCAAACAAACAAATGGAGGTTTAGTAATGAAAAAAATTTTATTATCCACCGTTGTTGCAGCATCAATGTTGTCAGTGTTAATTGGGGTTCCTGATGTTAGCGAGGCTGCCGTTAACCAGAATATTGGAGAAGTATCTCCGAGAATAAAAGTTGCAGAAGTTCCGTACCTTCAATTTATACGAGAAAAATACGTAGGTGGAAGATGGGTTAACTGGACTTCTGAAACATTGAGTACTACAACGATTAGATATCAAACTTCTTTTACTGCTGTAAAAAATCCATATGATGAAGAAGTTTGGTATAACCAGGATGGAACACCAAGTACAAGAAGTTACTATGTTCGATACACCTATATTCTTAATTAATTTGTTGTTTAAGAAAATATCAAATAGATACGGGAGGTTTTAAAATGAAAAAGGCATTTATTCCAGTGTGCACACTACTTTTACTAATTAGTTTAGGTGCACCAGCAATAAGTAATGCAGAAGAAACAAGTGTTAAGTCGACATCTTCAAAAGAGTTGTTATTTAATGGTTTTGTTCAATTTACCCCAGAAATTGTTGAGGATGGAATTCAGCCTAGAATAAAAGTTGCAAATCTTAAATATAAGACACAAGCCTTTTTTATACGGGCAAATGCTAGTTCGCCATGGGTTCTTCAATCAGAACAAGTTTTTTCAACTACTGAAGTTAGATACAACACTGGGTGGAGAACGGAATACCGCATTGATTCAGTAAAAGAATATCCTGCCAATGAAGCGGGGGAACCAAATGTACTAAGATTTGAAAATAGAACATATAAATACACAGGCTATTAAAAAGGATGTGGAATGCGATAACTAAAGCCAGAGAGGCCGCTGCCCGCTCTGGCTTTTATTGAAGGGAGAGAGAAAGTTATGGCTGATCCTTGGGTAAAAGAAGTACAGGAATGGCTAAATGATACTTACAGTGGTTTTTCTGGGTGGGGTTCAGTTCCAGAAGATGGAAAAACAGGTTGGACAACGATTTATGGTTTAATTCGTGGGGTACAACACGAACTAGGCATTCGTGCGTATGCAGATAACTTTGGGACGACAACTCAGCAGAAATGGGATTAACAGGTACCATCCATACTTTTTGAGGGAAAAAAAAGTAATATTATAAAGCTTATGGAAGGGGCTATGAGATGCAAAGGAGTTGGAACAGGTTCCTTTAAGGATACTTTTGACGTATATACTGATTATGGCATGAAACAACTTAAGTCGCAGGCTGGTTTTGAAAATCCTGATGCTACTTTCTCGTCTATGTGAGCTAAAGCATTATTCGATATGAGTGCCTTTACTCTTGTACAGCCTGGAACTAGTGAAACAAGGCAAATTCAGCAAACACTTAATAGAAAATATTACAAATGGACGGGTATTCTTCCTTGCGATGGAATTTACCAACGTGCTACCAATACGGCATTAATTTATGGAATTCAAGTAGAAATCGGCATTGGAGACATAGCTAATGGATATTTTGGAGATGGTACAAGAGCAAATTATTTAAAATGTTATAATCAAGACTTAGAAAATTATCCTAATCTAGTATTGCTTATTCAATTTGCGTTGTATCAAAATGTTCAGAATATCTTTTATGGAACAGTCCCTTTCACAGGAAATCTTGATTCTGATACAAAATCAATTATCAGTGAATTTCAAAATTTTATGCAATTAAAAGAAGTTCAGAGTGGGATGCCAGATCTGCGGACGTTATTATCGATGTTACAGTCAAATGGAGATACATCAAGGGCTGCTTCAGGGTGCGATACGGCACAACAATTAACTGCTACACAAATTTTAACTCTTAAACAAAATGGATACGATATAGTTGGACGGTATCTTACCGGTACGGCTGGAGGAGAATTCATTCCAAAAGGTCTTACTAGGGAAGAATGTTTACTATTGTTTGAAAACGATATTAATATTTTTCCAATCTTTCAAGATAATATTTATATCCCAAAACCTAGTTTGTTTTCAGAACCTAGAGGAGTTGGAGATGCTAGAAAAGCGATATCAGCTGCTAGAGGATTAGGAATACCAGAAGGACAAATAATATATTTTGCAGTCGATTGTGACTGTCAAGGTTGGGAAATTTCAGAATATATTATTCCTTATTTTACAGGTATTATGAAAGCAATGTATGATTCTGGTTATCACTACGGTATTTACGGAACAAGAAACGTGTGTACTACGGTTGAAAAAGCCATGTCCAATGAAATATTATCATTAAAGTCTATTTTTGTTTCCAATATGTCCAGTGGTTTTTCAGGGAATCTCGGCTTTCCTCAGCCTGAAAATTGGGCATTTGATCAGTTTTATGAACCAAGTGGCGGAATTGGTTCTGGTGTTGGAAATGTTTTAATAGATAAGGTAGCTGTTTCTGGAAAAAATACAGGTTTTTCGCAATTAACTAATGGATTGTCGATGTTAGATAGTTTTGCAGATTTATTAGGGTATAAAAGCTTAATCGGGGAAGAGATAAGGGCAGGACAAGAATATCAATTTAGTTTATGGACTCTTCCGGCAGATATTGATGTTACGATTTCATTTATGAATGAATTGTCAGTTCTTGGAGAGTCAAGTTTAGTACTTGAAGTAGAAAATGGCGTTTTATCTCCGAAGGCAAAACTCGAATTAGATAACTATATTGATGGTATCGAAAATACTAGTTATGTTGAGAATGCTATAGATGGTTTTGTATCTGGAATCCGATATGAAGATGTGTCATTTGAAGTAGAATTGAAATCGGACCGTAGTTACTCTATTAAGGTAATCGTAAACTCAAAAGAATTTGATTATAATGGTGTTAGTTATACGGTATCAGCTGAGATTGAGATTGAAGTCCATGCAAGATTCTTTGATATCGATGGAATTGATGAAGTTGTTGATGAGGCGATGAAGAATGTGCCGGTAATAGCAGCGTCTCTTGTGTTGGGGTTGTTGTTAGGGGCCTTAATTGTGGGCAGTGGAGGAACTATAATAGCTGCGGGGGCTACGGAAGCAATCAAACAAATCATTGCCTTTTTTGGAATGCTAGCACTGCCAACTAGGAAAAAATAATTTTGGGGAGAGGTTGAACCTATGAAGAATGAACAGGCTTGTAAAGAGTTGCGTAAATCGAATAATGTATTCAAGCAATTTTTGAAGTATCAACTTCTCCAAATTGTGGTACTTTACTCTGTTGCAAATCTAGTATTTTTATTTTTTCCAGATGCGCTTTTTGGGACATTTAAAATTGTCTTATTATTTATTTGGATTGGGTTTCCACTATTACCTTGCATCTTAATAGAACAACGATTTATTAAGCGAAATCTTGTTTTTTTAAAGGAAATTTTTTTGGAGCCTGTAGTGGAGAAGGAAAAATTATATTTTCGGTTTATCGAGGGTGAAGTTTCTATGGACTTAGAAATGCTATCTAAACATAGAGATCAAATAGTGGTAGGTGTGGATTATGTCTTTATATATTTTAGTGAACTTCAATTGCATTTGCCTGTCCAAAAAGAAGAGATAATGAAAGAAGCACAGTGGCGTGATTTGATAGATAGTCCAAAGGAAAAGCAAAATCGTGTAAAGACCTTAAAAGTACAGAGAAAAGATAAAAATCTATCTTATAACTTTCGCTACGTCACAGAAGTCGCTACTTCTGACGTAGCGGTTTTGCTGACTAAGTTTTGGTGTATTTGTTTTTGTTTAACTATCTATTGGATTGCTTTACTTGCTTTCTTTTTGCCAATCCTATTACCAACGGGTCAAAAAGTATTTATCGTATTGCTTTTGGCAATTAATGGCGGATACAGTTGGTTTCTTTCACTGTCGAATAAGAGGAGACGTGATGTATTATTAGGTTCACCAACTTTTAGCGAACCATTTCCTACATTTCAAATTCAAGATGATTTTCTTGTTTACCAGTTAGGAGGCAAATCCGGTACATTTGCCCTATCAAAAATCAGTCTTGTGAATGAACGAGCTGCCAATGTTTTTTCAGTGAAACTGGGAAAAATTTATTTTTACGGCAGTGATTTCCCCTCGAAGCTTCCTTGGGGGGATTCTAGATGGGAAATTAGTCATAAAAAGGGACACCTTTTTCGCAATAGAAATCTTATTTTGGTTAATTTCATGTTAGTAGTTGCTTATTGTGTGTTCTTTCAATTTATTTTGAGTTTATTTTGACTGGAGGAGTGAATGTGAAAAAACTTTTGTTAGGCTTGTTGGCAGTGTGTTTCTTAGGTGGCTGCTCTACCCAGGAGGATCCCGAGGATGTGACCTATGACTGGACGCCACCTTTTGAAGATGTTAGTTGGGGGATGGGAGAAGATGAGGCTATGGAGGCCTTAGACTTGGATGCGGAAGAGGCGGCGCTGGATGTCACTCCCGAAAAATATCAGGTATTCTCTTTTACCAGTGCCATGGAGTCAGAAGTGGGGATGGCTGCTCCGGACTTGGTCTTTGAGCCGGGCTTTGGCTTGATTGGCGTGACGTTGCGCTATATGCCGACAGAGGAGGAAGCTGCGGAGACTTTGACGAAGCTGGAAGCGGCCTATGGGAAAAGCGATGATGGCACGTGGTCGGGGACGAAGTTTGGCGACTTAGGTTTGTCCGAGGAGCAGGTTGCGGCCTTCAAGGAAGAAGACGAGGAAATCAGTGACAATGATTCGATTGTTACGATTCTATTGAATCAAGATAATCTAACGGATAATTACCAAGAATGCGTGTTTGAAGGAAAAGCAGCGGCAATACTCGAACACGTTCTACAAAACAATAACTAGATAATTTTTAAAAAATCTATTTATTGTTGCTAACTAAACTAATGTTCATTATGAATTTTTTTATGAAGCGTATAGACAAATTTGTCTGTGCGCTATTTTTTTGAAAAAAATTCCGATTCTTCGAAAAATCTACCTGTCCAAATTGTATTAGTAGTGGAAAGGGGAAAGCAATGAGTTAAAAAATCTTCGTTTGAACATGAGGAGGAAAGAATATGGAAGATTCATTGGATTTCCGCATTGTACAAATTTTTGATAGCTTTTGTAAAACAGTCATTCGAAATGAAGCACGGAATATCAAAAAGCAATACGCCAGACTTCGAGAACGGCAAGTCTCATTAACTGAATTACCAGAATCAGCTTTAACATCTTTTCAAGCCAAAAATACTTCTATAGAGAATAGTGAGGTTTTTCTAGCTCTAGGCATGGAACTATTAGTCGAAAATCTCGATGTTGCAGAAGCAATTCATCAACTCAGCGAACCCAAACGAAAAATTATCTTACTTTATTATTTTGCGGGATTCAACGATCGTGAAATAGGGGAAGTAATTGGAATGAGTGTTGGTGGTGTGTGGTACCAACGAAGGAAAGCCGAAGAAGAGTTAAGGAAGTATTTGGAGGAAAAAAGCTATGAATAATGACACTAACAAGGCGGTTTCTTCATTAGAAGTAGAGACAATTGTTTCGGCAGTTTCTGGGGAGCCGGTGGCAATCACGAAGGTTCTTCAACACTATCAGAAGTATATTATCAGACTTTCATTGCGAAATAACTATGAAGTTGGTTCTATATCGCCCGTTTATGTTGATGAGTTTTTGCGTAGAAACTTGGAAACCAAGCTGATTGAAAAGATCCTGACCTTTGATGTCAGTCGCTAGTAGTGCCTTCCTCTTTCCAATTTTCATTCTATGGAAGTTTTTTAGATTCATTTCTAGAAGATTATCATAGGCTGAAAAGCCATGTTCATTGAAATTTGAATATAAAATCTATCAGTACGTTAGTTTTTTAATCTTACATTTTATTACGCCAGGAGGAGCGAATGATCGGAGCGACAGAAATAGTGAAATGTAAAGATGAAAACTAGATAATGATACTTCCGTAACCAAATTGGCCCGCCATTACTGGGGGGAGGTGAAATTCCTATGTGCTTTAGCAGAGCAGCTGATAGATTGGAGTCCTTTCGAATTGATTCTGGTTGCCTAAAAAAGAAATAGGAAGGTAATTTAGTTGTGTATAGTATGTACCATTTAAATAGAAAGGAATTGAACTTTCTGATGAAACTTACTAAAGATGAAGATTTAGAGACAGAGTGGACTAACAAAAAAGGGTTAATGAAAAGATATGAACATCTGAATATCAATACGCTGAGTCATTGGTTGATGGAGATGAGAAGAAGCAAGGATTTTAGAAAATACGTCATTAACCCAACTCCAAAATTGGTTTGGATAAACATTAATGGATTTCACGAATTTTTGAAATATAAGCAAAGAACCAATTACCGGTAAGTCGCTGTTAAAAGAAAGTTGGTGTGATAAAATAGTAACTGGAGGAGAACTATTGCATGTTTTTGTAATCAATATCACACCAACCTATAGGAGTGATTTGATATGGCATCACATGTAAAATTGCCAAGTGGAAATTATCAATGCATTAGCCGATATACTAATCCTTTAACTGGAAAGAGAACAAAAATTACCCTGACTTATTCTGGTAGCACTCGGAAAGCTCAAAGAAATGCTGAACGTGAATTAGAAGACAAGATAGATCGAATTTTAGAGGAATATGAATATGTCCGACCAGATGGAATATTACGTTTCTCTCAACTTGTTGAAAAATGGTTTGAACATTGGCAAGTTGGTGTTAACGAAAGAACGTTAGAACGAGAAAAGTTAGTGATTCAAAGGGTAAAGGATTTAATTGATGGTGATATTTTAGTTGAAAGTATCACACCATTATTACTCGAAAAATTGTTAACTGATTATCAAAAAAAATACGATAGTTCCTATTCTACGATGATTCATATTAAGAGTACTCTAAATAAAATCTTTCGATATGCAGTAAAACATCGTATTTTAGTTTATTCTCCCATGTCTGTTGTCGAGTTGAATTTACCTCGAGAAAAGAAAATGGAACCTAAAATAAGAAGAAAACTAAAATATCTCGAACCACATGAGCTAAATGCTTTCCTAACAGAGGTTAAGAAATCGGTGAATCCAGTTTATTACCATCTCACTTTATTCTTAGTGAATACTGGACTTCGAATTGGAGAGGCAGGAGCTTTAACAGCAGATGATGTAGATTTTGAAAATCGTAGAATAACAGTAACGAAAAATCTAATTCAAACTGGTAAGGGGAAATTTGAGTATGGTCCACCTAAAACAGAAGAATCTGAACGGGTAGTCGGATTGTCCCAGGTAGCTTTGCAGAGCTTACTTGCTGCTATGAAAAAAAGCAAACAGCTAGATAAGAAATATCAAATAAAACCGTGGAAATCATATGTACAAACCGAATCAATATTCAGAACGTTAAACGGTGCGCCAGTTACTTCCAAATCATATCGAACGTTTATTCATAGAATTCAAGATGGTTTAAGAGAAAACTGCGAAAGTAAATATGGTTTTAAGTGGGTTAAAAATATTACTCCTCACTCTTTTAGGTTTATTAATATTACTTACTTAAAAGATAGTGATGGAGTTGATCCAAAATCAATCCAATCTCATGCGGGACATACAGATTTGAGAACTACAATGAACGTTTATGCTCAAACTTCGAATAAAGGTACAACACGAATTGTAAATGCTCTTGATCATTGGTTAGATAAAGATAATCCACTCGATTTTTATCCAGAGGTTTTCTGTAGTGAATATTCAAGTAAGCTCAATAAGATTTTGAGAGAAAATACAGATAAAAATGTAATCGAGTTTACTCTTGAAGATTTTAAAAAAGCTTTGGGGATTCCCCCAGAATACCAAACTAGACATTTAAAGAATAACATTATTCAGAAGATAAGTAGTGATTTGAGTGAAGAATGGCAAGCATTTGATATTGAAACAATTTATGGTAAAATGCGAAAGACACTAGGTTACAAGATAACGTATGGAGACAATCTAGTGTTGAAGGGCGATCTTTAAACTGTCCCATGCTTGTCCCATGCATAGTATTTTACCTAAATTTCTATAAATCAAGGCCTTTAAAACCTTGGTATGAAAGGAGTGGACTTCATAATATGACCATACAATGGTTCCCGGGACACATGGCGAAAGCTCGTCGTGAAGTTTCTGAAAAAATGAAATACGTTGACATCGTTTTTGAGTTAGTGGATGCGCGTTTACCGTTGTCATCAAGAAACCCGATGCTCGATCAAATTATTCAACAAAAACCACGTATCGTTTTATTAAATAAAGCTGATTTGGCTGATCCACAACAAACAAAGCAGTGGCAAGAATATTTCAAAAAACAAGGTCACGCTGCATTAGCAATCAATGCACAAGAAAACAAGGGCGTGAAGGGACTGATTCCGACCGCCAAAGAAGTGTTAAAAGAAAAAAGAGCAAGAGATGCTGCTCGAGGATTGAAACCCCGTGCAATTCGAGCAATGGTTTTAGGAATCCCTAACGTTGGAAAATCGACATTAATGAATCGCTTAGTTGGAAAAAAAATTGCACAAACAGGGAATAAACCTGGAGTGACGAAAGGGCAACAATGGTTACGTCATGGAACGGAACTAGAATTATTAGATACACCAGGAATTCTTTGGCCTAAGTTTGAAGATGAAGAGATTGGGAAAAAGCTGGCATTGACTGGTGCAATCAAAGATCAATTACTTCACTTAGATGATTTGGCCATCTATGGCTTGGACTTCTTTGCCCGTTATTACCCAGGAAGAATTCAAGAACGTTACCATTTAACAGAAGAGCAGGAGCAGGGTCTTGCGCCAGAAATTTTGATGGCGGTCACGGCTAAAAGAGGCTTCAGAGATGATTACGCTCGTGGAAGTGAACTAGTTGTGTTTGAAATCAGAGATGGCAGATTAGGTCGCTACACGTTAGATCGCTGTGAAGAAATGGGGCAAGAAGTGAATGAGTGAGTCGATTCAAGCCATTAAGGAAAAATTAACAACAATCACTTCCTTGACTGATCCTTCACTTGAATATTTGAAGCAAGATCCGCGAAAAGGGGTACAACAAGCACTCAACTCTTTAGCAAAGCGGCTTGAAAAAGAGGCTAAAATCAAAGAAAAGTATCAAGAAATGTTTGTTTTTGAAAAACAAGGATATGCCAATGGTCATCAATGGATTGCTGGCATTGACGAAGTTGGTCGTGGACCATTAGCTGGCCCTGTCGTTGCAGCAGCAGTTGTCTTATCGAAAGATGAAGAAATTCTTGGCTTAAATGACTCTAAGCAGCTATCTGAGAAAAAACGTGAATTACTTTATCAGGAAATTCAAGAGAAAGCTTTGGCTATTGGAATCGGGATTGTTGACGAAAAAGTGATCGATGAAGTAAACATTTATGAGGCAAGCAAGTTGGCAATGATTCAAGCAGTTGAAAAATTAACTGTCCAGCCAACCTACTTGTTGATTGATGCGATGAAATTAGATTTGCCCATTCAACAAGAAAAACTAATCAAGGGAGATGCACGCTCTGTTTCGATTGCTGCAGCGAGCATCATTGCTAAAGTTTATCGCGATCGTTTGATGGCAGATTATGACCAATTGTATCCAGGCTATGGATTTGGTCACAATGCGGGCTATGGAACAAAAGAACACTTGATTGGTATGGAAAAACAAGGAATTACACCAATTCATCGTCGGACATTTGCTCCAGTCAAAAAATATTTATAAAAATTTAAACACACCTTTTGCGTATCTTATTAAAAAGAAAGCAAGAGGTGATTTTTTTTATGGAAAAAATAAAAGAATATTTATTACGTTTGACTTACGCAAAAGGGATTAGTAGCCAGGGAAAGTGGCAAATACTTCAGTACTTATTGGCAAATCCAGAAGTACGCTTAACAATAGAAGAGATTTGTAAGATTGCCTCTATTACGATTCATCGTGAACTGTTTCGACAAAGCTGGTTGGAGGTCGAAAATCACTGGGAAACAATCAAACAAAACCAACAGTATATTACTTGTTTGGACCCATGCTATCCCTCACAATTATTAAATTTGACATATCCTCCCATTCTATTATTTTATCGAGGGGACCTATCGTTATTGACGTATAAAATGGTGAGCGTTGTTGGAGGAAGACGATCGTCAGTTCTTGCAAAGAAAACAGTTCTTCAGCTCTTACGTCCAGTGATTGCTGAGGGTTACGTGATTGTGAGTGGCTGTGCCAAGGGAATTGATACATATAGTCACTGTGCGGCAATTAAAGAAGGTGGACGAACGATTGCTGTTGTTGGAACAGGCTTGGAAAAATTTTATCCAAGAGAAAATGAACAATTACAAAGGAAAATTGCTGAGGAGCATTTGCTGTTAAGTGAATATCCGCCAGAAGCAGGACCAAGGAGACACCGCTTTCCGATGAGAAATCGAATCATTGCTGCCTTATCACTGGGTACTTGTGTAATCGAAGCAAGGAAAAAGAGTGGCTCACTAATAACAGCACAGCAAGCATTAGATTTAGGCAAGGCTGTTTTTGCCGTCCCTGGAAATGTTTTAACAGAACACTCTGAAGGCTGTCATCACCTCATTCAAGATGGGGCAATTTGTACGATTTCAGGACAGGATATTTTAGCAGAATTGAAAGAATAACATCACATTTCCCATTTGCTTTCCTTGACAAACGATTTCTGAATGGATATGATTAGCTACGATTTGTAGGAAACCTCTAGTATAAGTATATATAGTAGGAACTCGACAATGAAAGGAGTCCATTCAAGAATGGCATATAAATATTTAGTGATTGTAGAATCACCAGCAAAGGCCAAAACAATTGAAAAATATTTGGGCCGAAATTATAAAGTAATGGCAAGTGTAGGCCATATTCGTGATTTACCAAAAAGTAAAATGGGAATTGATGTCGAAAATAATTATGAACCTCATTATATTTCTATCCGAGGAAAAGGCGATGTTATTAAAAGTTTAAAATCTGCGGCTAAAAAAGCGCAGAAAGTTTATCTCGCAAGTGACCCGGATAGAGAAGGAGAAGCGATTGCTTGGCATCTAGCCTATTTATTAGGATTAGATCTTGAAGACAAAAATCGTGTCGTTTTCAATGAAATCACTAAAGATGCTGTAAAAGCTGCGTTTAAAGAACCTCGTTCAATCGATGTGGATTTAGTTGATGCACAACAAGCACGCCGCGCATTAGACCGATTGGTTGGCTATTCGATTAGTCCAATCCTTTGGCGTAAAGTGAAAAAAGGATTAAGTGCAGGACGCGTTCAATCTATTGCTTTAAAAATTATCATTGATCGTGAGCAAGAAATCCGCGAATTTATTCCAGAAGAATACTGGAGTATCGATGGAAACTTTAAAAAGGCACGTAAGAAATTCAAAGCAAACTTCTGGGGAATCGATGGCAAGAAGAAAAAATTACCAGATGCAGAAGCTGTGAAAGAAGTCACTGCTAGAATTGATGGTCAAGACTTTGAAGTGAAAAAAGTTGAAAAGAAAGAACGTAAAAGAAATCCAGCCAATCCATTTACTACGAGTAGTTTACAACAAGAGGCTGCACGTAAATTAAATTTCCGCACAAGAAAAACAATGATGGTTGCACAACAACTATATGAAGGAATCGCATTGGGAAAACAAGGAACAGTTGGTTTGATTACCTACATGCGTACCGACTCAACGCGGATTGCTGACACAGCCAAAGCAGAAGCAGCTTCATTTATCCAAGAAACATATGGTGATGAATTCTCTGCTCACGGAAATAAAAAGGTAAAAAATGCTCAAGGCGCACAAGATGCCCATGAAGCAGTAAGACCAACTAGTGTTTTGCGCACACCTGATGAAATCAAACAATATTTAGATAAAGACCAATTAAAATTATATACATTGATCTGGTCACGTTTTGTTGCCAGTCAAATGACACCAGCGATTTTAGATACAATGAAAGTTACTCTAGACCAAAACGGTGTCATCTTTATTGCCAATGGTTCAAAGGTCAAGTTCAAAGGATTCATGCAAGTTTATGTTGAAGGTCGCGATGATGGTAAAGAAGACAAAGAAAACATCTTGCCTGAATTAATTGAGGGAGACATTGTTCAATCTGTGGACATCGAACCCAAACAACACTTTACGCAACCACCAGCAAGATTTAGTGAAGCAACGCTTATTCGAGCATTAGAAGAAAACGGTGTGGGTCGTCCATCAACTTATGCGCCAACATTGGATACGATCCAACGCCGCTACTATGTCAAACTGACACAAAAACGTTTCGAACCAACGGAGCTAGGAGAAATCGTTAACTCATTAATTGTTGAATTCTTCCCTCAAATCGTTGATATCCATTTCACAGCGGAAATGGAAAATGACTTGGATAAAGTGGAAGAAGGAAAAGAAGCTTGGGTCCAAGTAGTTGATCGTTTCTATAAACCTTTTGAAAAAGAATTAAGTAATGCAGAAGAAAAAATGGAAAAAATTCAAATCAAAGATGAACCAGCTGGATTTGATTGCGATGTCTGTGGGCATCCAATGGTGATTAAATTAGGAAAATATGGTAAATTTTACGCATGTAGTAATTTTCCAGAATGTCGTAATACCAAACCAATCGTGAAAGAAATCGGTGTTACTTGTCCCGTATGTCATGAAGGCCAAGTGATTGAACGTAAATCCAAGAAAAACAGAATTTTTTATGGTTGTTCTCGTTTCCCAGATTGCGAATTTACTTCTTGGGATAAACCAGTGGGCAGAAATTGTCCGAAATGTGATCAATATTTGGTTGAGAAGAAAGTTAAAGGTGGCAAACAGGTTGTCTGTGTAAATGGCGACTATGAAGAAGATGTTCAAAAATAATCGAAAAGAGGTTTTTACTTGAAAACTGTAAATGTAATTGGTGCCGGCCTTGCCGGAAGTGAAGCAGCTTGGCAAATTGCACAAGCTGGAGTTCCTGTTCGTCTATATGAAATGCGTCCAGTTAAATCGACGGAAGCACATCATACTGAAAATTTTGCGGAATTAGTCTGTTCTAATTCTTTAAGAGGAAATAGTTTAGCAAATGCTGTTGGCCTATTGAAAGAAGAAATGCGTCGCTTGAATTCCGTAGTGATTACTTCGGCTGACGAAACAGCTGTTCCTGCTGGTGGCGCATTGGCAGTTGACCGAGATTCATTTTCAGAAACGATTACTCGAAAAGTGAAAGAGCATCCACTAGTAACGGTTATCAATGAAGAAATAACCAAAATACCAGAAGGCATTACTGTTATCGCAACCGGGCCGTTAACTTCTCATCCATTAGCAGAAGCAATCAAAGAATTTAATGGTTCAGATGGTTTTTATTTTTATGATGCTGCTGCACCAATTATTGATAAATCAACGATTGACATGGACAAAGTATATTTGAAATCACGTTATGATAAAGGTGAGGCAGCTTACTTGAACTGTCCAATGACAGAAGAAGAATTTACTGCGTTCCATGATGCGTTGGTTCATGCAGAAGTCGCAGAATTAAAAGCATTTGAAAAAGAAAAATATTTTGAAGGTTGTATGCCAATTGAAGTAATGGCACAACGTGGATTTAAAACGATGCTATTTGGTCCAATGAAGCCAGTTGGACTAGAAGATCCCAAAACGGGCAAACGCCCTTATGCTGTCATTCAATTGCGCCAAGATAATGCAGCTGCTTCTCTTTATAATATTGTTGGCTTCCAAACTCACTTAAAATGGGGCGAGCAAAAGCGAGTATTCCGCATGATTCCTGGTTTAGAAAATGCTGACTTTGTACGTTATGGTGTCATGCATCGTAATAGTTTTATGAATTCACCAGAATTATTGAAACCAACTTACCAATCAGCGAAGCGCGAAGATTTATTTTTTGCAGGTCAAATGACTGGTGTTGAAGGGTACGTGGAAAGTGCAGCTAGTGGGTTGTTAGCTGGAATCAATGCTGCACGACTTGCAAAAGAAGAAGAGCTTGTTGTCTTCCCACAAGAAACAGCGATTGGAAGTATGGCGTACTATATCACGCATGCCGAAGGAAAACATTTCCAACCAATGAATGCAAACTACGGGTTGTTCCCAGAACTACCTGAACGAATTCGTGATAAAAAATCACGTTATGAAGCATTAGCAAACCGAGCATTAGCAGCTAATGAAAAAGTGATTGCAGAATTAGCTTCGCTTATTCCTGCAAAATAAACAAAAAAACGAAGCGACTTAGTAAGTTATGATTGAGCTATTCATAATTTACTAAGTTTTTTGTCGCGTAAAATGAATGCTTCACTGAAAAATTAGCGAGAAAAATGAAAACAAAACGAAAAATTGTGCGAATTGTGAACAAACTTAGAAATATTGATTAAATTCTGACAATTTATTTGTTTTTTTATAAGGGCTATGCTAAATTTATTTCTGGGATTGTAAGGAAGGTGAAAAAATGGCAGAACAAAGCTGGGAAGAAAAGTTTCTACGCTATTTGATTGTTGAACGAGGATACTCGGATAAGACGCGTCAAGCATACAAGGAAGATATTGATGACTTCAAAGATTTTCTAAAAGAATCTGGTGAGGAAAATTTGTTGAGTATTGATCACTTAGATGTGAGAGTCTATTTAGGTTTTTTATCAGATAAAGAATACAGTAGAAACACAATTAGCAGAAAAATTGCCAGTTTGCGTTCATTTTATCAATATCTTTTAAAAGAAGAACTGATCGAGGAAAATCCTTTTTCTTATGTCCATTTAAAGAAAAAAAATATTCGGTTACCGCGCTTTTTTTATGAAAATGAAATGCAGGCTTTGTTTGAAAGCGTTGCTGGGGATAAACCGTTGGACTTCAGAGATCGAGCAGTACTAGAAGTTTTATATGGTTCTGGTATCCGCTTAAGTGAATGTAGTGGGTTAAAGGTTAAGGACCTCGACTTTCAAGCAGAGGTAATGTTGATTCATGGAAAAGGAAACAAAGAAAGATATGCGCCACTGGGATCCTTTGCTCAAGAAGCTTTACAAGAATATTTTGAAAAAAGTCGTTCGTTCTTGATGAATAAATACCATAAAGAGCACGATTTTGTTTTTGTTAACCACCATGGTGATCCAATTACACCAACTGGAATCGAATATATACTAAATCAGATAATCAAGAAAAGTAGTTTAGATAGTGATATTCATCCTCATATGTTGCGTCATACGTTTGCAACGCATTTATTGAACAATGGTGCAGATATGCGGACAGTTCAAGAATTATTAGGGCATGCGAATTTGTCTACAACTCAGATTTATGCCCATGTGACGAAAGAAAGTTTACAAAAAAACTATCGCTCTTTTCATCCACGAGCGTAGCAAGGATATTATTTTATTAGGAGGGTCTACAAATGGTAGAATCACAATTTCATTCAACCACGATTTGTGCAGTTGAAAAAGACGGAAAATTTGCAATGGCTGGAGACGGTCAAGTAACAATGGGAGAATCTGTTGTTATGAAAGGAACAGCTCGCAAAGTTCGCAGAATTTATAATGACGAAGTTGTTGTTGGTTTTGCTGGAAGCGTAGCAGATGCCTTTACTTTGGAAGAAAAATTTGAAGGTAAACTGAATGAATATAATGGCAATCTACAACGTGCGGCTGTTGAGTTAGCACAAGAATGGCGAACACAACAATCCATGCAGAAATTAGAAGCAATGTTGATTGTTATGAATGATAAGGAAATGCTGTTAGTTTCTGGAACAGGTGAAGTGATTACACCAGATGATGGTATTTTAGCCATTGGTTCTGGCGGAAACTTTGCGTTAGCCGCTGCACGTGCAATGAAAAATTATGCACAAAATGAGATGAGTGCAAAAGAGATTGCTGAAAATGCGTTGAACATCGCAGCGGATATTTGTATCTTCACAAACCATAATATCATTGTAGAAGAATTATAAGAGGTGATTAGAATGAATGAATTAAGACAAACACCAAGACAAATCGTGAGTGAATTGGATCAATACATCGTGGGACAAGAAGCAGCTAAAAAATCTGTGGCTGTCGCTTTACGAAACCGCTACCGTAGACTCCAGTTAGATGAAAAAATGCAACAAGATATTACCCCTAAAAATATGCTGATGATTGGGCCAACAGGGGTTGGAAAAACAGAAATTGCTCGTCGACTTGCAAAAATCGTCAATGCGCCATTCATCAAAGTGGAAGCAACTAAATTTACAGAAGTTGGTTACGTTGGCCGAGATGTAGAATCAATGGTTCGTGACTTGGTCGAAAACGCGATTCAAATCGTTGAGAAAGAACAATACAGTCGTGTGTATACAAAAGCCAAGAAAAATGCTGAAAAACGGTTAGTGAAAGTTTTAGTACCTGGTATCAAGAAGGAACAAAAACAATCAACAAACCAATTTGAACAAATGATGAACATGTTCAATGCCTCTGCACAACAGGCTGAACCACAAGAAGAAATCACCGAAGACATTCGAGTTAATCGTCGCACCGTCTTGGAACAATTGGAAAAAGGCTTGCTGGATACGCGTGAAGTGACAATCGAAGTGGAAGAACAAAAGAAGTCCGCGCCAATGATGAACAATGGCTTGGAACAAATGGGCATTGATTTGAATGAGACATTAGGCGCGTTAACACCGACTAAAAAAGTAGAAAGAACAGTCACAGTAAAAGAAGCACGCGAAATTTTAATTCGTGAAGAATCTGCTAAACTTGTGAAAGATGCAGATATTCATAGCGAAGCAATCAAACTGGCTGAGTCAAGTGGTATTATTTTTATCGATGAAATCGATAAAGTGACTTCAAAATCACAACAGTCTGGTGAAGTTTCTCGAGAAGGTGTACAACGCGACATTTTACCAATTGTTGAAGGCTCACAAGTCAACACGAAATATGGTACGTTACAAACAGATCATATTTTATTTATTGCTTCAGGTGCCTTTCATTTATCCAAACCAAGTGATTTGATTCCAGAATTACAAGGACGCTTCCCGATTCGCGTCGAATTAGATGATTTGTCAGCGGAAGATTTTGTGAAAATTTTGACAGAACCTAATAATGCATTGATCAAACAATATATTGCATTGATTGAAACGGAGAATGTTTCCGTTACGTTTACTAAGGAAGCAATCGAACGAATCGCGCAAATTGCTTTTGATGTGAATCGCGACACGGATAACATCGGTGCACGCCGTTTACACACAATCTTGGAAAAATTATTAGAAGATTTATTATTTGAGGCACCAGATATGCAGATGGGTGAGATTACGATTACAGAAGCATATGTCAATGACAAATTGGTTTCAATTGCACAAAATGAAGATCTAAGCCGCTATATACTTTAAGAATCGGAGGACGACTATGACGGATTTGCTAACGAAAACCCGAAAGATCAACAAACTTTTACAACAAAAAAATACCTTTGATATGGATGCTGATTTACCGTATGACAAAATGGCAGTGACACTAGGTGGAGTGTTGGACAGTAATACGTATATCATTGGTAGCGATGGCGTGCTACTTGGTTATAATGAACGTCATGATGTGAATAATGAACGTGTGAAAACTATGTTCGTTGAAAAACAATTTCCACTTTCTTACACAGATACCGTAGATCAACTAGTTAAGACAGAAGCAAATATTCCAATCACTAGTGAAATTACAGCTTTTCCAGTAGAGTCAAGAGAAAAATATCCATTTGGCTTAACGACAGTCGTACCGATTTTTGGTGCGGGAGAACGTTTAGGAACAATTATTTTGTCACGAATGGAACAAGCATTTACTGACGATGATTTAGTTTTAGCGGAATATGGGGCAACAGTTGTAGGAATGCAAATTCTTTACCAACAGTCACGTAGCATTGAAGAAGATGTGCGAAGTGCCACAGCTGTGCAAATGGCAATCAATACTCTTTCTTACAGTGAATTAAAAGCAGTTCAAGCAATTTTCCATGCGCTTGATGGCGACGAAGGTCGTTTAACGGCGTCAAATATTGCCGATGAAATCGGAATTACTCGTTCCGTGATCGTTAATGCTTTGCGCAAATTGGAGTCTGCAGGTATCATTGAATCACGTTCTTTGGGAATGAAAGGAACCTACTTAAAAGTCCTTAATTCACGTTTTAAAGAAGAATTAGCAAAACATAGCTACTAAACGGAATCTTATTTTTCAGTTCACTGAGGGCAGTAGCAATTTCAAAAAATGGGGGAGTCACAATGACCGTAATTATTCAAAATGATCAGCTTATTGCTAAAATAGCTGAACATGGAGCAGAACTAATTAGCTTACAATCAAAAGAGCATAATCTTGAATATATTTGGCAAGGGGATCCAGAATTTTGGGGACGTCATGCACCGGTTCTTTTCCCATTTGTTGGTCGTTTGAAAAATGACGAATACATGTATCAAGGGAAAACGTATTCGATGGGGCAACATGGTTTTGCAAGAGATATGGATTTTGAAGTTATTGAGCAAGGACCAGAGCAAGCAAGTTTTCTGTTGAAAAGTACACCAGAAACGAAAAAAAATTATCCGTTTGATTTCGAATTAGTCATCACGTATGAATTAGGTGGCGACGGAATAACTGTTCATTACCAAGTGGAAAATGTTGGAGAAGAAGAAATGTATTTTTCAATTGGTGGGCATCCAGCGTTTAATGTACCATTGGAAGAAGGCTTGTCGTTTGATGATTTTTATTTGGCCTTCTCGCCAAGAAAATCAAGATTACGTTTACCATTGGCAGGACCTTATATCGATTTAGATCAACGAACATTGGGGCAAACAAATACGAACTTGGCATTAGATCGTGAGTTGTTTGACCAAGATGCACTTGTTTTTGAAACGAAAGGACTAAATGCCTATTCGATTCGTAGTGAAAAATCACGCCACAGTGTGACATTAAGCTATAAAGATATGCCTTACGTTGGTATTTGGTCACCTTATCCAAAAGAAGCGCCGTTTGTTTGTATCGAACCTTGGTGTGGGATTGCGGATACGGTGAATAGTAATGGAAGTCTGATGGAAAAAGTGGGAATCAATCAATTAGGTGCTCATGAAATTTTCCAAACAAAATACTCAATCACCGTGAAATAAACAAAAAAGTGAGCTACGACAAATGTCGCAGTTCACTTTTTTTGAGAAAGAAAAACTATTTTTTTTTGCTGCTATTTAAACCAAAAGGAATTCGGCTTTCAGTTTTGTTTTTGATACGTTGAATGTTTTCTTTGTGACGAAGAAAAATAAAAGATGACACTAAGAAAGCAATGATAGTTAACAGCCAATTATGTTCAGGTAAAATAACCGGTGCAATATACGGTAAGAAAATCGTTGATAAAGTAATCAACACAGCACTGATCATACTGCTTAAGCTTACCATGCTGGTGAAGTAAAGACTTACGACAAAAATTGTTGCAGAGTAGACGAAGAAAATGGGACTGAAACCTAGGAGCATGCCGGCGCTGGTTGCGACTGCTTTTCCGCCTTTGAATTTTGCAAAAATCGGAAAAGTATGACCGAGGATTGCACAGACCCCAAACCAAAGTGGATTGATTGTCGTGATGTGAAAAATAATTGGCAGACAAGTTGCCAGTGTTCCTTTTAAGATGTCCATTAGTAAGACAACGATTCCTGCTTTTTTGCCTAATACACGAAAGGTATTGGTCGTTCCAGTGTTTCCACTACCATATGCGCGAATGTCTTTGTTGAAAAAGATTTTTCCAATCCAGACGCCGGAAGGAATAGAACCCAAAAGATATGCTACAATAAGTAATAAGATCAATTTCATTTTTTTACCTCTTTCAAGTTGAAAACTAATGTTTATTTTAGCATGAATGAGTAGTAGGAACAATCGAAATTCACGAATGAAAGGAATGAGTAGGATGGCAGTTGAAAATCCAACCCAAGAAACAATTTTTGATTATTTAAAGTCAGCAAAAAATATTGCTGTTGTCGGTTTGAGTAATAAACCTGAACGAACAAGTTACCAAATCGCGAAGTTATTACAAGAAAAAGGATATCAAATTTTTCCTGTGAATCCAATTTTGGCTGGACAAGAAGTACTAGGTGAAAAAGTTTATGGTCATCTGACAGAGATTACAGAACCAATTGATATTGTTGATATTTTTCGACGTGGTGAATTTTTACCTGAAGTAGCACAGGACTTTTTGCAAACAGATGCAAAAGTTTTTTGGGCACAATTAGGAATTGAAAATGAAGAGGCAGCAAAATTATTACAAGCTGCCGGTCGAAAAGAGATCGTGATGAATCGTTGTATAAAAATTGAACTAGCTAAAATGGACGATAACTAGTCTGAGCAAGTGCAACGACCAAATAAATAAAGTTTTAATGTGCGAAAGGTGTTAATTAAAAGCAGGTTGGGTGACTGTTTCTCTTGATTTTTTCCCAACCTCTTTTTTTTCGCAGTTTTTTTTAGTATGATTAGTTCGATGCGGTCTTTTAAATTCCGCAAGTATTATTGAAGGAGCGTTTGCCTTGGCAAAAAAAGTAATCAATGAATATAATGATGCTTCTATCCAAGTTCTTGAGGGATTGGAAGCAGTTAGAAAACGACCAGGGATGTATATCGGTTCCACTGATAGCCGAGGCTTACATCATTTAGTGTATGAAATTGTTGATAATGCAGTCGATGAAGCTTTATCAGGCTATGGAAATGAAATTGATGTAGTGATACATAAAGATAACAGTATCACTGTAGTAGATAGCGGTCGCGGAATGCCAGTTGGAATGCATGCTTCAGGAATTCCAACGGTTGAAGTGATTTTTACAGTGCTACATGCTGGAGGAAAGTTTGGTCAAGGAGGTTATAAGACCTCTGGTGGACTGCATGGTGTCGGTGCCAGTGTGGTAAATGCCTTATCAAAATGGTTGACTGTAACTATTGTTCGTGATGGTGTTGAATACCAACAAAAATTTGTAGACGGTGGTAAGCCACAGGGGACATTAAAAAAACTTGGTAAAACAAAAAAAGCAAATGGAACCACGGTTCATTTCTTACCGGATGATACGATCTTTTCAACAGTGAAATTTTCATATGAGATATTATCAGAGCGTTTGCGCGAGTCCGCTTTTCTTTTGAAAGGCGTTCGAATTACGTTAAGTGATCTTCGCGGTGAAGAAGAGGTTACAGAAGTTTTTCATTATGAAGAAGGAATCAAAGAATTTGTCGAATACTTGAATGAAGAAAAAGATACATTGACACCTGTTGTCTATTTTTCTGGTGAAAAAGACGGTATCGAAGTGGAAGTTTCTTATCAATACAATGATGGCTATTCGGAGAATATTTTGTCTTTTGTTAATAATGTACGGACGAAAGATGGCGGTACGCATGAAGCAGGAATGAAAACAGCGATGACGAAAGCTTATAATGAGTACGCTCGTAAAGTTGGACTTTTGAAAGAGCGAGATAAGAACTTAGAAGGTAGCGATTTTCGTGAAGGCTTAGCGGCGGTTTTATCAATTCGTGTACCAGAAAACTTATTACAGTTTGAAGGTCAAACCAAGGAAAAATTGGGTACGCCAGTTGCTCGAACAGTCGTTGATAATGTCATTGGCGAACAAATGGGCTTTTATTTACAAGAAAACAGTGAAATGAGCCAAATGTTGGTCAGAAAAGCAGTGAAGGCTCGTGAAGCGCGAGAAGCTGCACGTAAAGCGCGAGAAGAAAGCCGTAATGGTAAAAAACGCAAAAAAGGCGAATCTTTGTTATCAGGTAAATTGACCCCTGCACAATCGCGTAATCCTAAAAAGAATGAGCTTTATCTAGTCGAAGGAGACTCTGCTGGTGGATCTGCCAAGCAAGGACGAGATCGTAAATTCCAAGCAATTTTGCCACTTCGAGGAAAAGTAATCAATACAGAAAAAGCGAAATTGCAAGACATTTTGAAAAATGAAGAAATCAACACCATGATTTATACGATTGGTGCAGGCGTAGGACCAGAATTTTCTGTTGAAGATTGTAACTACGACAAGATCATTATCATGACCGATGCAGATACGGATGGTGCGCATATCCAAGTGCTATTGTTAACTTTCTTCTATCGCTATATGAAACCATTAATTGAAGCCGGAAAGATCTATATTGCTTTACCACCTTTATACAAAGTTTCAAAAGGCCAAGGGAAGAAGCAAGTGGTTGAATATGCTTGGACAGATGAAGAATTAGCTGCAGAAATCAAAAAAGTTGGGAAAGGTTATTCATTGCAACGGTATAAAGGGTTAGGTGAAATGAATGCCGACCAATTATGGGAAACAACGATGGATCCAACTTCACGGACATTAATTCGTGTTCGAATTGATGATGCGGCACAAGCAGAACGACGTGTGACGACATTAATGGGGGATAAAGTTGAACCTCGGAGAAAATGGATTGAAAGCCACGTCCAATTTACAATGGAAGAAGACGGTAGTATTTTAGATAAAAAAGAAGACACTGAAATGACAGCTTCAACTTCAAGCGAACGATTAGATGAAGAGCATGAAGAGATTGAAAAGCCAATTCAGTTGTTTGATGTAGAATAGGAGGTCACCTGATGGAAAATCGACAAGAAATCCAAGAATTAACCTTAGAAGAAGTAATGGGTGACCGATTTGGACGTTATTCAAAATATATTATTCAAGAGCGTGCCTTACCCGACATTCGTGACGGGTTAAAGCCAGTCCAACGTCGGATTTTATATGCAATGAACAAAGATGGAAATACCTATGATAAAGGATTCCGTAAATCTGCGAAATCAGTCGGAAATATCATGGGTAACTATCACCCACATGGAGACAGTAGTATCTATGAAGCAATGGTTCGGATGAGCCAGGACTGGAAGCTTCGAGAAGTGCTGATTGAAATGCACGGGAATAATGGTAGTATGGACGGCGATCCTCCAGCGGCAATGCGTTATACAGAAGCGCGTCTGTCTAAACTAAGTGGTGAAATGTTAGCGGATATTGAAAAAGATACGGTTGATATGGTTTGGAACTTTGATGATACTGAAAAAGAACCAACTGTTTTACCCGCTAGATATCCGAATTTATTGGTGAATGGTTCAACTGGTATCTCAGCAGGGTATGCGACCGAGATACCAACGCATAATTTAGGAGAAGTCATTGATGGAACTATCTATCTGATTGACCACCCTAATGCAAGTTTAGATAAACTAATGGAGTTTATCCCAGGACCTGATTTTCCAACAGGAGGAATCTTGCAGGGAAAAGATGAAATCAAAAAAGCTTTTGAAACCGGACGGGGAAAAGTGATTCTACGTTCTAAAACCAAAATTGAAGCAATCAAAGGAAGCAAAGAACAAATTGTCATTTCAGAAATTCCTTACGAAGTGAATAAAGCAACCCTTGTGAAAAAAATTGATGAAGTGCGTTTAAATAAAAAAGTAGATGGAATTGCTGAAGTTCGTGATGAGAGTGATCGAACAGGTTTGCAAATTGTTGTGGAATTAAAAAAAGATGCAAACGCACAAGGGATCCTAAATTACTTATTTAAAAACACGGAACTACAAATCAACTACAACTTTAATATGGTAGCCATTGATCATATGACACCACATCAAGTTGGGCTAAGAGATATCTTAAGCAGTTATATCGGACATAGAAAAGATGTCATTACGAAACGTAGCCAGTATGATTTGGCAAAGGCACAAAAACGTCAACACATTGTGGAAGGCTTGATGAAAGCATTATCGATTTTAGATCAAGTGATTACGACAATTCGTGAAAGTAAAGATAAACGTGATGCAAAGAAAAACTTAGTGGATGTTTTTCAGTTTACTGAAGAACAAGCAGAAGCAATCGTGATGCTGCAACTTTACCGTTTAACAAACACCGATATTACTGATCTTCAAAAAGAATCTGAACAATTGATTGCGCAAATTACGGAACTAAATAAAATTCTTTCAGATCACAAAGAGCTGTTTTCATTGATGAAAAAAGAATTACGTGAAGTGAAGAAAAATTATGCAACGAAACGTATTACAAAAATCGAAGATGAAATCGAAGAAATAAAAATTGATACGAAAGTGTTGGTTGCGCAAGAAGACGTAGTCGTTAGCGTAACGCGTGAAGGTTATGTGAAACGAAGCAGCTTGCGTTCTTATAGTGCTTCGAAGCCAGAAGAGATTGGTATGCGTGAAGGCGATTATCTTTTGTATACTGGTGAATTAAGTACATTAGATCATGTCTTGTTTGTGACGAACAAAGCGAATGTGATCTATCGTCCAGTCCATGAGTTACCAGATCTAAAATGGAAGGAAGTTGGTGAGCACATTTCACAAACGATTTTGAATTTATCAATGGATGAATCAATTATCGCAGTGTTCCCATATACGAAAATACAACCAGAACAAACCTTTATCTTTATTAGTAAAAATGGCATGATCAAACAGACTCGAATGACTGAGTTTGAACCATGGCGTACGTATAAGAGTCGTCCGCTCAGCTCAATGAAACTAAAAGATGAGGACGAGTTGGTAGCTGTTTATTTGGAAGAAGGACAAGCGGATTTAGACGTCTTTCTAGTTACGCATCAAGGGATTGGCTTACGGTATCCGCTAGTTGAAGTACCAGTCGTCGGTGCAAAAGCAGCAGGAGTGAAGGCAATCAATCTGAAAGATGATGACACAGTCATCAATGGCTTATTAGTTTTTGCTGAAGGCGATACACCAATCGTAATCGTCACACAAAGAGGAGCCGTCAAACGAATGCTTGCACAAGAAATCTCGCAAACATCACGTGCAAAACGTGGGGTGCAAGTTTTAAGAGAACTAAAGAAAAACCCTCACCGAGTTATTTATATGTCTGAAGGAA
This sequence comes from Enterococcus thailandicus, assembly GCF_001886265.1. GTDB lineage: Bacteria > Bacillota > Bacilli > Lactobacillales > Enterococcaceae > Enterococcus_B > Enterococcus_B thailandicus. The sequence goes on along the minus strand of NZ_JXLE01000024.1, from coordinate 5,536 downwards.
CAAGTCGTGAGCTAACAATCGTGAATCAAAAGGGCAAACAAGTGGAATTTAATCCAACTGATTTTCCAATTGGTGATCGTACGTCGAATGGTTCATTTGTGTTGGACGAAAAGCAAGGCGGAGAGATTATTGCTGTACTTGAAGCACCCGTCCCAAAAATCGAAGAATAACTGTATCATTTTTTCTTGAAGGAGCACGAACTGTAGTAGTACAGTTCGTGCTCCTTTTTTCATTTGTAATATCGAAGAAATCTTACTTTTTTATTAAAAGATGAAAGTGTTCACAATGCCTAATGCTTGGTATTAAAGCATTGTTTAAAGATACATCAATTAAAATCTAAAAATTGTTAAAGAAAAAACAAGAAAACCCTTGCAAAGATGACGCTCTGTGTTATACTAATCACGTAAAAACTGTTACATAAAACAGAAACTTTTAGGAGGTCCATACAATGGAGCAATGGAATGGATTTAAAGGAAAAACCTGGAAAGAAGAAGTAAACGTTAGAGATTTTATCCAAGAAAACTATACCCCTTATGACGGTAATGACGAATTTTTAGCTGGCCCAACAGAAGCAACAACAAAACTTTGGGATCAAGTAATGGAATTGAACACACAAGAGCGTGAAGCTGGTGGCGTATTAGATATGGATACTAAAGTTGTATCTACAATTACTTCACATGGTCCAGGCTACTTGAACAAAAATTTGGAAACGGTTGTTGGATTCCAAACAGAAAAACCATTCAAACGCAGCTTACAACCATTTGGTGGAATCAGAATGTCTGAACAAGCAGCTGAAGCTTACGGATTTGAAATTGATTCAGAAGTTTCTCACATTTTCCGTGACTATCGTAAAACACATAACCAAGGCGTTTTCGACGCATACACACCAGAAATTCGTGCAGCACGTCGTTCAGGTGTTATCACTGGTCTTCCAGATGCTTATGGACGTGGACGTATCATTGGTGACTATCGTCGAGTAGCACTTTATGGTGTAGATTATTTGATTAAAGAAAAACAAGTTGATTTATCTAACTGTGGTATTGGTATCATGTCAGATGATATTATTCGTCAACGTGAAGAATTGAACGAACAAATTCGTGCGTTAAGCGAATTGAAAGAACTCGGCAATATCTACGGATTCGATATTTCAGAACCTGCTACAAATGCAAAAGAAGCTTTCCAATGGTTATACCTTGGATATTTAGCAGCAATCAAAGAACAAAATGGTGCGGCAATGTCATTAGGACGCACATCAACATTCTTAGACATCTATGTAGAACGTGATTTACAAAATGGCGTTATCACTGAAGAAGAAGCACAAGAAATCGTTGACCATTTCGTTATGAAACTACGTCTTGTAAAATTTGCTCGTACACCGGATTACAACGCTTTGTTCTCAGGGGACCCAACTTGGGTTACAGAATCAATCGCTGGTATGGGTGAAGACGGACGCCACATGGTAACTAAAAATAGTTTCCGTTTCTTACACACATTATCAAACTTAGGACCAGCTCCAGAACCAAACTTAACTGTTCTATGGTCAACTCGTTTACCACATAACTTTAAAACTTTCTGTGCTAAAATGAGTATCCAAACATCAGCTATCCAATACGAAAATGACGATGTTATGCGTAAACATTGGGGCGATGACTACGGAATTGCTTGTTGTGTATCAGCTATGCGAATCGGTAAACAAATGCAATTCTTTGGAGCTCGTGCAAACTTAGCGAAAACATTGTTATACGCAATCAACGGCGGGGTTGATGAAAAATCAAAAGCACAAGTTGGACCTAAATATCAACCAATTACTTCAGAAGTTCTTGATTACAATGAAGTAATGGAAAAATACGACGTTATGATGGACTGGATTACTGAATTATATGTAAATACATTGAATATCATTCACTATATGCATGATAAATATTCATACGAACGTATTGAAATGGCTTTACAAGATACAGACATCTTGCGTACAATGGCAACTGGTATTGCTGGATTCTCAGTAGCAGTTGACTCTTTATCAGCAATTAAATATGCAACTGTTCGTACAGTTCGCGATGAAAATGGAATTGTTGAAGATTACGAAATTGAAGGCGACTACCCTAAATATGGTAACAATGATGATCGTGTAGATGAAATTGCTATTCAATTATTAAAAACATTCATGACAAAAGTTAAACGTAACAAAACTTATCGTGATTCAACACCAACAACGTCAATTCTTACAATCACTTCAAATGTTGTGTATGGTAAGAAAACTGGTAATACACCTGATGGCCGTCGCGCAGGCGAACCATTTGCACCAGGTGCTAACCCAATGCATGGTCGCGATACACACGGAGCATTAGCAAGCTTGTCTTCAGTAGCAAAATTACCATATGAATATTCATTAGATGGTATTTCAAATACATTCTCAATCGTACCTAAAGCTTTAGGTCGCGACGAAGAAACGCAAGAAGAAAACTTGGCAACAATGCTTGATGGTTATGCGAAGAAAATGGGTCACCACTTGAATATCAACGTGTTCAACCGTGACACTTTATTGGATGCCCAAGAACATCCAGAAAAATATCCTCAATTAACTATCCGTGTTTCTGGATATGCAGTAAACTTCATTAAGTTAACACGCGAACAACAAAACGATGTAATTGCACGTACAATGCACGAATCAATGTAACAAAAGTCAAGGAGGCGGATGGACTGATTCAGTCGATTCGCCTTTTTTTACTCGAAAAGTCATTATTAGGAGGACACGTCTATGACAACACCTGTAACAGGTTTTATTCACTCAACTGAAAGTTTTGGGTCCGTTGATGGCCCTGGTATCCGTTTTATCGCATTTATGCAAGGATGTCGGATGCGTTGTCAATTTTGTCATAATCCAGATACTTGGAATATTGGCGGTGGTGTTGAACGTACAACAGACGATGTGTTAAATGAAGCACTTGCTTACCGAGAATTTTGGGGAGATAAAGGTGGTATTACCATTAGTGGTGGTGAGCCATTACTGCAATTAGATTTTTTAATCGATCTTTTTAAAAAAGCAAAAGATCAAGGGGTTCATACAACGATTGATACCTGTGGCAAACCATTCTCCCGCGAAGAACCGTTTTTCAGTAAATTTGAAGAACTAATGGAATACACGGATTTGTTATTATTTGATATCAAACATATCGATAACGATCAACATAAGATTTTGACAGCAAATGGGAACCAAAATATTTTGGAAATGGCAAAATATTTGTCAGAAATCGGTAAACCAGTTTGGATTAGACACGTCCTTGTTCCTGAACGTAGTGACTACGATGAGTATCTGATTCGGTTAGATGAGTTTATTAAAACGTTGAACAATGTTGATAAGGTGGAGATTCTTCCTTACCACACTATGGGTCGATATAAATGGGAAACATTAGGCTTGAAATACCCACTGGATGGAATTGAACCACCAACGAAAGAGCGTGTAGAAAACGCAAAACAACTACTGCATACAGAAGATTACCAAGGATATTTAACTAGATAGTTTTGAAACGGAAAAGGAAGTTAGTATTGCTCTTTTCCGTTTTTTTGCTATTATTAAATAGGAGAAAGAACAAAGGAGCGAATGACATGTCAAAAATTTTAGTTTTTGGACACCAAAATCCAGATACCGATGCAATTGGAGCGGCGATTGCATTCTCACATTTACAAAATGAATTAGGCAAACAAACAGAAGCTGTAGCATTAGGAACGCCTAATGAAGAAACACAGTTTGCCTTGGAATCATTTGGTTTAGCGGCACCTCGCGTAGTAGAGTCAGCGAAAGCAGAAGATGCAGCTGTCATGTTGGTTGACCATAATGAATTTCAACAAAGTATTTCAGATATTGCTGAGGTAACGATTTTATCAGTAGTTGATCATCATCGTATCGCAAATTTTGAAACAGCTAATCCTTTATACTACCGTGCAGAGCCAGTAGGTTGCACAAGTACAATCGTTTTAAAAATGTACAAAGAAAATCAAGTAAGCATTCCAAAAGAAATAGCAGGAATCATGCTTTCTGCTATTGTTTCTGATACATTGCTATTCAAATCACCAACTTCTACACCAGAAGACGAAAAAGCAGCGCAAGAACTTGCAGAAATCGCAGAAGTGGATCTAAATGTTTATGGTTTAGAAATGCTAAAAGCTGGTACAAAATTAAGTGATAAATCAGCTGCAACTTTGCTTGATTTAGATGCAAAAAGTTTTCCAATGGGTGAAAAAAACGTCCGCATTGCCCAAGTTAACACGGTTGATTTGAATGAAGTAATGGATCGTCAAACTGAGTTAGAAGCAGCAATGGCTGAAGAAATGACTACAAATGATTATGATTTGTTTGTCTTAGTCGTAACAAATATTTTAGATAGCGACTCAGAATTATTAGTTGCTGGAGATGACAAAGAAAAAGTTGAAGCAGCATTCCAAACAAAATTAACAAACAATCGTGCATTTTTAAAAGGTGTTGTTTCTCGTAAAAAACAAGTTGTTCCTCAATTAACAGAAGTTTTTAGTTAATTTACTGATCTAGCTGAGTCGAGTGTAAACTACGACTCAGCTTTTTTTATCACGAATAAAAGATAAAATTTAAATGGAATGAGGGAGCAAATGAATTATTTTTATTCACCAAAAAATAAAGTTTATCAAAAATTGGTGGCTGATCCGCTGTTCTCACCAGTTATTACTTATTTAAATGAACAGCCTGAGCCGGTCATTTTGAGAGAATTAAAAAAAGTATTTCCTCAGCGAAAGTTTGAACACTTTTTGGATCAACTAATTGAAGCTGGACTAATTCTGCGTGAGGAAAGAAGGTATAAGTTAAACTTTCCCATCTTTACAGAAAATGAAGCTAGCTATCAAGAAATCATAGCTAATCAAGTACAACGATTAAGTGAACAGTTGTCTAAATTTTCCCAAGTGGAACAACAATTCATCGTGGGAGAAACACTTTGGTCCACTTGTTTTGAAGAAGACAATCAGGCTTTTTATGGTTATGAGGGAGAAGGGGAAACGACACGAAAAACAATTGCCGGAAATGAAGACTATCAATTTGTTTCGATTTCTACTACAGAAAATTTTCCAGTAACATTGGCTAATTATTTCTTCGTTCAAAAAAATAAACCTACGCAGTTCCCCAATTTCTTTTCATTAGCAACTTTGCTGGGAGATGTGAATGAATCCTATTATTTTGATCAAGTAGAAGTGATTATTGAGCGCGTTCGATTAAATAAATTTAAAAATCGTCGTCCAAATATTTTTTTGGAATCCTTAATCCAAACGAAGACAATTCAAGCAGAACCAACGTTTGAATTACTGTTACCAGTTCTTGAGAGTAAAAAAGAGTTGACTGCCATCCAGTTTACTGAGATTGTTGATTTAACAGAATCGGAACTTGCTTTTGTTAACAGAAGAATTTACGAAGAAGTGAAAAAAACACTTGGTTTAACGGTGTATTCTTATATCAAAGCAAAATAAAAAAGACAGACAAACTGAAGTGAGACCCAATAGTTAGACCACATAC
>NZ_JXLE01000023.1 GCF_001886265.1 Enterococcus thailandicus | reverse complement strand
TTATTTTGTATCAAAAAGTAGTTGCACTTCCCAAGTTTGTTAGTAACTTTTTTTTCATGATTTAAGAATAGTGATTTACTTATGACATTTTTCTATAATTTTGCGTGAGAAAATTTTATTGTGTGACGGAAAGGGGCACTTGTTTTCACTAGCTTTTTCTAGAACTTCTGTCAGATTTCTCTAACGTTGTGCCCAATCAGAATACGCTTGTCTGATCAATTCGATATAGCGCTAAGGGGCGTTAAATCAATTACTCAGCAAGCAAAGTTAAGTTTTTATTTATTCTCACTCAATTACAGCATGTCCAGATAGATTGCTCTACCAAATCCTTTAGGCGGTCTCGATCAATGAGGGGATTACTAATGGAAAGGATAAGTCATTTTCTTTAAAAAGGTTTAAATTCAAAATCCGATTGTCAGCACAGAAAATCTATGCTACTATTTCGTTAACTTTTAATCTTTATTTGGTTAACCAGATGTAACGAACAATAAAAGAAATTTAAAATAGTGCATCCGGAAGAAGAATTGGATTAGGTCAATAAACTTAATATAGAGGAATGTGAAGTGTGATATGGATAAAAAGATGAAATCTACAAGGGAATTTGATGTAAAAATATTGACAAAAATGGCTTTATTTTTAGCCTTAATCATCGTTTCTGGGATGATTGCTATTCCTGTCCCAGCTATTGGAGTTCCAGTTGTTTTACAGAATATGATTATTATGTTGACTGCTGGATTTTTAGGCAAGAAATATGGAACAATCACGATTGGCATGTTTTTAGCCTTAGTATTTATGGGTGTGCCAATCCTTTCTGGCGGTCGTGGTGGCTTAGCAGTTTTATTTAGTCCTAGTGGCGGTTTTTTGATTGGATTTTTACTTTGCGGTTTTATAATTTGTCCCATGTTGGAAAAAATTGGTAGTGACACTTACTGGAAAATATTATTAGCTTTTATCGTAGGTGGTGCCTTGTTCATCAATATTTTGGGGAGCTTCACTTTAGCTTATTTTAGTCATCAGTCTTTGTGGATAGGGTTAAAAATGGCAGCTTTTTTTGTTCCAATCGACATTGGAAAATCGATAATCGCGGCTATTATTTACCAACGACTAAAAAAATATACTGTTTCTGGAGAAGCTAAATGATTCCTTTTTCCAATATATCCAAAGAAAAAACAGCTATCATTTATCATGAGCAATTCATTAATTATGGGAAACTACAACAAATGAGTCGTTCTTATCAGAAAAAAATTCAAAAAGAAGAAGAACGGATTGTTTTTATTCCTATGGATGAGTGTCCGGAAACCGTTTATAAATTAATTGCTTGTATCTTGGCAAAAAAAATTTTTGTTCCTATTTCAAATCAAAGACCAGAAGAACAGGTAAACAAACTTATAGGTGAATTTTCCTCTTCTATTTTATGGACGAAAGAAATTTGTCATTTTCAAACAAATAATAAGCCCATCTTATTTCCAGAAGACACACTTTTTATCGGATTTACTTCTGGAACAACGGGAGAGAGAAAAGGGTTTATTCGTAATCAAAAAAGCTGGCTTAACAGTTTCAACATTTTTCATTCAGTCCCCGTTTTTGCAAAAAAAAACTATGTGACCTGTTTGACGCCACTTCATTATTCATTAGGTCTTTATACATTGTTACAAACATTATGTTCAGGACAAACTTATTTATTAGGAATAAGAAAAATAAGTAGTCTTGCATCAAATCCGGCTGTTCTCAATGATAGTCAAATTTTCTCAGTACCGACGGTTTTTAACTATTGGATTGAAAAAATGGAGAAGCCAATGTTTGGCACATTTGATGTGATTTTGGGTGGGGAATCAGTCACAGAAAATCAAAGAAAAACGTTTGCCTCTAAATGTCCTGAAGCAAGATTATTTGATTTTTATGGAACATCAGAAACAAGTTTTATTAGTTACAATGATCAGCAGCTTCCAGAAAGAAATTGCCTAGGCAATTTCTTTCCTAAAGTGCAAGTGACGATTCTAGACGCTGACGATTCGATTGGAGAAATTGCTGTGAAAAGTCCCATGAATTTTCAAGGCTATTTAAATAATGGACAGATCATCTTAGCAGAGGAAACGATTAAAACTGGAGATTTGGGGAAATATGAAAAGGTTCTTTTTTACTTTGGACGTAAAGATAAACGTATTAATCGAAAAGGAGAAAAAATATTTCCTGCTTATCTGGAAAAAATAGTCTTACAGCTACCCCAAATTAAGGATGCTTTGATATATGGTGTGTCTGACCCAGAATTGGGCGAACGTGTTTTGGCGGAGGTTGTTTGGAAAGATGAACCTCTTGCATTGAGTGCAATTAATGAATTTATCAAAGCAAACAGTTATCGAGAAGGTAAAATTGATACCTTACTTTCAGTCCAAGAAATTCAATATAACGAAAGTGGAAAGAAAAAAAGATCTATACAGGAGAAATAAAATGGAACGAATCTATATAATCGATGGTGCAAGAACACCTATTGGAAAATATGGTGGTATGTTTTCTGAAGTATTACCCGAACTGTTAGGGGGGACATTATTAAAAAAATTACTGAATCGAAATGAATTAACTAGGGTGGATGAGGTAATTACTGGCAATGTCATTGGCGGTGGAGGAAATGTAAGTCGTCGAATTTCTCTGGTATCGGGTTTAGATATCACTGTCCCCGCATTTACTATAGATCGCCAATGTGCTTCAGGATTGGAGAGTATCTTAGTCGCCACTGCAAAAATTAAAAGCGGAATGGCTGAGTGTATTGCCTGTGGTGGTGTGGAAAGTACTAGTCGTGCTCCATGGATGATTGAGCGACCCACACGTCTCTATGGTCGCAATCCATTCATTTTAGAACGCGCTCCTTTAAGTATTCCAGAATACGGAGATCCTGCAATGGGAATTGCTTGCGAAAAATTAGCTGAAGGTCTACAGATTGATCGTTTGAAGCAAGATCAATATGCTTATGAAAGTCAAATGAACTATCAAAAGGCTAAATCAGCCAAGGTATTCTCAAAAGAAATTATTTCTTTCAATCAATTTCATGAAGATGAGTGTCCTAGACCTAAAACAACGATTGCTAAATTAAGTGCTTTACCCTCGGCCTTTTGTCAAGGAGGGGCGTTGACTGCCGGGAACAGCTCTCCCCTAAGTGATGGGGCAGCTTTTTTACTTCTCGCTAGTGAACGTTATTGTCTAGAACATCAATTGAATCCTCTATTCGAAATTATTGATGGGGCATCAATTGGTGTTTTGCCTGAAAAATTTGGTTTAGGGCCAATTTATGCTACTGAAAAACTGCTCAAGAAAAATGAAATGACCTTGTTAGATATGGATCGGATTGAATTAAATGAAGCTTTCGCAGCACAAGTTTTAGCATGTTTTCAATTAGAAAAATGGCCAGAGAATCGCGTAAATGTATCTGGAGGTGCCTTAGCCTATGGTCATCCTTTTGGTGCTACAGGGACTATCTTGGTCAGGCGTTTAATGAGTGAATTACAACAAAAAGACCATCTAAAAAAGGGACTTGTGACGATGTGTGTGGGTGGTGGACAGGGAACGACTTTAATGCTTAGGAAGGTAAGTTCACAATGAAAGTCAGTAAAAATATTTTAATTGGGAAAGATGAAATAGCTGAATATAAAGCCATAGTTCATTACGAAGGAAAAGAATGGCCCAAGTCTTTCCTATTGACATTGTGGCGCTATTTTTCTGTTTCAGAATTAGAAAAATACGAGCACTTATTAGTAGAACAAACTGTCGTTATCAAAAAGAAAATCATATTAGACCAAACTTATGAAGTTACACTTGAAAAAGTAGAAGTTCAGCAAAAAACGAGCATTGCTTTTTGGACTTACTTATTAACGATTAAAAAGGAGGGGATTTTCTATGGAGAATGCCAAACCAAGATCTATGTTCGGACTGCTGGGAACCTTTAGTTTTTCTCTGACAGACTTACAAAAATATCAAGAATTTTCTAAGGATAAGAATCCTGTTCATAATACAGGTGTGGTGTTTGGAATTCAATTAATGGCTCGAATTGAAGGCTTGATTGAAAGAAAATTGAACCTAAATGTCACTGGAAAATATACTTATTATTTTTTAGAAAAGGTCATGGTTGGCGAAGAAATAAGCGTATATTTAAGTGATAACCAACAGTTCGAGGTGTGGTCTTTCAATAAAAAAATAGGAGAAGGTGTTTTTGAACATGAATAAAGTCGCGTTAATAACTGGAGGTACAAAAGGAATCGGCCGTGGATTAGTAGAGACCTATTTGCTAAATGGCTATTCTGTAGCTACTTTCTCAAGTGAAAAAATCAATACCGAATTATTAAGAGAAACCTATGCAGATTTTCCCGAAGACAAGTTGCACGTAAAAACATTAGATATTCGTAATGAAGACTTAAGTCGGAAGTTTGTTCGAGAAGTGATTGAAAAATTTGGCCGAATCGATACATATATTTTTAATGCCGGTATTTGCCAAGACAAATCTTTTGGAAAGATGACAGGAAAAGACTGGACAGAGGTCATTTCCGTGAACTTTACGAGTGCTTTTGGAATGACTCAAGAGGTCTTTCGACAAATGAAAAAGCAAACAGGACGGAAAACAATCTTTTTTATGACCTCTTTATCTGGTTTGGAAGGAGCTTTTGGTCAAGCCAATTATGCAGGGAGTAAAGCAGGGTTAATTGGCTTAAGTAAAAGCCTAGCTATAGAAGGAAAAAAATATGAAATCGAAGTAAATGCTATTTCTCCGGCAGCTTTGACAGATATGACAAGCCCAATTATCGAAAAAATGACTCAAAACTGTAAGAACACGGGAGAATTGTTCCCAGACGATTGGAAAATAGGTTCTCCTAAAGAAGTTGCCCAAAGTATTTATGCGCTTTCTAATTATAGTAAGCTGGGTACAGGAAAGATTTTTTCCCTTAATGGATTGAAAATCGAAGTTTATAAACCAAATGCGAAAGTATCGTTTTCTATGGAGAAAGAGAATGATTAAAGACTTATTTGATTTGAAGTATCCAATTATTCAAGGGGCAATGGCTCAAGTTTCTTATTCTTCATTAGTAGCAGCGGTTTCAAATCAGGGAGCTTTAGGCACCTTGTCTTCTTATGGACTTACTGGAGAACAATTAAAAAAGGAAATCCAACAGGTGAGAGAAAAAACAACACGGCCTTTTTCCTGTAACGTAATGTTACAACAAGTGAATAGCGATGAATTAATCGAAGTAATTCTTTCTGAGAATATCCCTATTGTGAGTCTTAGCGCTGGATTTAAACCAGGTCTTATTCAAAAATTGCAGGAAAATAACAGAAAAGTTATTTCGGTTGTAGGTAGCAAACGCCAAGCAACAAAAGTAATTGACAGTGGGACAGATTGTATTGTCGTGGAGGGAAATGAAGCAGGGGGCCATATTGGAAATACGAAACTGGAAACTTTACTTTTAGATACCTTAGCGATGACTAAGATACCAGTTGTTGCAGCTGGTGGCATCATGACAAATAAAGACATACAACAGAAATTGCAAGTAGGAGCGGCAGGCGTTCAATTGGGGACTGTTTTTCTGCTTAGTCAAGAGTCTTCATTATTAGAAAATAGTAAAAAGTTATTGCTGAGTAAAAAGATCAAATCAGAGATATTTACAAAATCTAGTGGGAAAAAATTTCGGGCAGTAAGAGTAAAAGAGAACTATCTACCATGTGGAATTGGCATTGATAGGATGAATCAAATTCTTACTGTTTCTGAGATTATTAAAAAGCTAAAATAGCTTAAGGTAACAAAGCAATCAATGTTTTAATAACGGTGTGCTCCCGATAAAAAAGTACAAAGGAATCAAAAAATTTATGATAGATTAGATGCTTTTGAAAAAATGACTAAACTTATATCATGAAAAGTAAAAGATATTACCGCTATTTAAAGAATATATTTTGAAGAGCCACAGAGTATTGACGGAGAAATAATTGATAGTTGCGGAGTGAAGAAGCAAGATGGATTGTATGCATAAGGAAGATAATAGTTTCTTGTGAAGATTCCCAGTAAAAAAACTACTGTTTCGGAGCCACCTTTTCAAGCATGTGCTTACTTGCTTACGAAAAGGACAGGCTCTTTTGTTCGTCCTATTCATATTTTTTTAAAGATGATAAATAATACATATGATGAAACAATATTTTTATTTTAAAAATCAGATATAATAAAGATGGAAAAGAAAGGTGCGAGTCTATCATGGAAATCAGATTACTAAAGTACTTTTGGACCGTAGCACAGGAAGGGAATATTTCTAGAGCGGCTAAATTATTGAACATTACGCAACCTACTTTAAGCAGACAAATTCGTGAATTAGAGGAACAGGTGGGAATGCCGCTGTTTCAACGAGAAAAAAACCAGCTCTATCTTTTGCCGGAAGGTGTTTTTCTAAAAGAACGAGCAGAGGAGATTCTTCAGCTAAACGACAAATTAGAGCAAGCTTTTTCCAATAAGAAAAAGAAAGAATTGACAGGAACAATTGTAATTGGCTGTGTCGAGGCGGATAATTCTGATACGGTGGCGATGATGTTAGAAGAAATGGTCAGCGATTATCCCAATGTCCACTTTACTATTGTAACAGGAACAAGTGATGATATTAGCGATCGTTTGGAAAAAGGTCTGGTCGATTTAGCTGTGCTATTAGAACCAATTGCGCTTAAAAATACAAAAGTTTTAAAATTACCACGAGAAGAAAAATGGGGATTTTTAGTTTCAAAGGAGTTAGTCATCTCAAATAATGAAAAAATAAAACCAGAAGATATCGCTGGGTTACCTATTTTGTGTTCTAATCGGATGGAAATTCAAAAATTATTGAGTACTTGGAGTGGCACCGCTCTAGAAAACTTAAACATAGTTGGAAATTTCAATTTGATTTTTAATATTTTTTCACTGGTAGAAAATAAAGTAGCTACCGCTCTCACAATTGAAGGGGCTGTTTCCAAAAGACGGCTAGAAAATTCAGTATTTATCCCTATGGAACCAGAAGTGAAGACCAACTGTGTGTTAGTGTGGAAAGAACGGATTCAAACACCGGTTATTCAAGAATTTATTTCTCGTTTCAAACATGCTTTTGGGGCATAGAGGTATATGTAATAAGCATTAGACGCAAATAAAAACGAGTTGTACGATGAATTTATCAATCGTACAACTCGTTTTTATTTGGAAGTAGGAATTTGGCAGTTTGAAACCCAAGAATCATTGGCTCATAAAATTGTTGAATGTTTGAATGGAGGAAACAAACATGGTGAAACATGAAGAAGTGAAAAATGGTGTAATCTTTCCAATTGGCGAAAAAAATGATGCTTATGCGCAATATTTTATTGGACAAAGTTACTTACAAGGATTAATTTCTGATCCAAAAATTAGCGTAGGTGTAGCCAATGTGACTTTTGAACCGGGCTGTCGGAATCATTGGCATATTCACCATGATGGATTCCAATTATTACTCGTAACTGGAGGAGAAGGTTGGTATCAAGAAGAAGGAAAATCTGCAAAACTTTTAAAAGCTGGTGATGTGATCACGACACATGACGGTATTAAACATTGGCACGGAGCAACGAAAGATAGCTGGTTTGAGCATCTTGCAATTACTGCCGGCACTCCAGAATGGTTAGAACCAGTGGACAATCAATGGTATGAAAATTTAACTAAATAAAGGAGGAATACTCTGATGAAAAAGCAGACAGCAGGAAGAGAACAACTAGGTGAGTTTGCACCACAATTTGCAGCATTAAATGATGATGTACTTTTTGGAGAAGTGTGGGCAAAAGAAAACGAATTATCTGCCCATGATCGCAGCATGATTACTTGCTCCGCGCTTTTAGCATTGGGCGCTCCTCAGCTAGAAGCTCATCTCAAAATTGCCAAAGAAAATGGTGTCACAAAAGAAGAAATCACAGCGTTGATTACGCATCTGGCTTTCTATGCTGGTTGGCCTAAAGCGTGGAGCGCCTTTTCAATGGCAAAAGAAATATTTGGCAGTTAAATTTAAAATAATCGTCAAACTAGAAATTTAAAGGAGAAAAAATAATGATTTTACAAGAAAATTATCTGTTAAATAATGGGATGAAGATACCTAAAGTTGGATTTGGCACGTGGATGATTGATGATAAAGTCGTAGCCCAAGTAGTAGGAGATGCCTTGGCATTAGGGTATCGCCATATTGATACGGCTCAGGCTTACGGAAACGAGCGTGGAGTTGGAGAAGCAATTCGAGATTCTGGAATTGATCGTTCAGCTATTTTTTTAACAAGTAAAGTAGCTGCTGAGCATAAAACGTACAATACAGCAGCAAAATCAATCAATGAATCTTTAGCAAGACTAGAATTAGAAACAATTGATCTCATGATTATTCATGCCCCTCAACCATGGGATGAATTTCGAGAAGCAAATTATGATGAAGAAAATATTGAAGTCTGGCATGCGTTAGAAGAAGCGGTGAGAGAAGGAAAAATTCGCTCCATTGGATTGTCCAATTTCAACCAGCATGATATCGAAAATATCTTAAAACATGCAACAATAAAACCAGTAGTCAACCAGATTTTAGCACATATCTCAAATACCCCATTTGGCCTCATTGATTTTTGTAAGAAAAACGATATTTTGATTGAAGCTTATTCTCCTGTGGGGCACGGTGAATTAATGAAAAATGTGGAACTAAAAGAGTTAGCTGAAAAGTATCAAGTTTCGGTTCCTCAACTTGCGATTCGTTATTGTTTGGAACTTGGTCTGTTACCTTTGCCAAAATCTGCCAATAAAGAACATATTAAAATGAATGGAGAACTTGATTTTAAGTTGTCAAGTAAAGATCTGGAAAAGTTAAAATCAGTCAAAATGATGGATGACTATGGTGAATCAAGTAATTTTCCGGTTTATAGTAAAAAATAGAGTGTTCATTTTTTGTTGCAATCATATTTTGATGTCTCTAAATTATTGGTTGATACGTTGTTTTCAAATCAGTTTATTTTTTCTAATGAAGTAAGGCTACTTTCAATAGATATCGAAATTGAATGTATGTTCTTTCTAGATAAAAAAAGAAAAGCCCTGAGGCTTTTCTTTTTTTTTCATTAAACGGCCGCTTTAAATTTAGCCGCTTTCTCAAATGAAACTAGTGGGCTAAAATGAACCTCAATTTCTCCGTTCTGATTTAAACCAAAGTGAGCAGTACAGTCCATTGATTTTCCAGGAGCAACAGAACCCATAGTGTTATCATTTGGATATGTCGAAGCTTTTTTATTGTCAGGACCGTAAACTTCAACATCCATGCCAACAGGTAAGTCTTCATCACCGTTATTTGTCATTGTATAAGTAATCTTAACTACTTGAGCTGGCTGTGTTTCATCAAATTGATTTCGTTCATCTGTAAGTTCAACTGTATTTAAAGTATATTCAGCATCGCCAACTTTAACGGTATCACCAACGTTGTAGAAATTTTCTGTTTCTTCTTTTGAAGCAGATGTTGAAGAAGAAGTTTTCTCGACTTTTTCTCCACCGTTCTTGCTGGCAGCTTTTTTATCATTTCCACCGCCTAATGCACCACCAACGATAAATACAACAATCACTACTAGAATCCAAAACCAAACTCTTTTATAGAATGGCTTTTTCTCTTTCATAACGTATGTTTTACCATCTTCACCTGTAACTTTGTTCTTTGCCATTTTTTCTCCTCCAAAAATATATTACTCCCGTTTATAGGCAGGCAGCGATAGTCGCCTTTATAATTAAAGAAGTACATACAATTTAACTTTCCCCACAAAGTTTTGAATATAATTCTTAACTACCAAAATTAAATTGAAAAGCTATATACTGATTTTAAAAGACAATTGTAGAGAAAAAATGTAACTTTCCTTATCACTATCATTTTTTAACTCCCAGAATAGGGCAGTCGAGTCGGAACATCTTTAGTATGTTGTTTTTACTCAGGTAAAAGAGTTTATGCCATATACGATACTAACCTTTGAATCATGCAATTGTTCAAGTTCAACTAGACTTTTTAGCTGCCCGTTCAAGTGCCTAGTTTATATCTAGCAAGTAATCAGTAGTAACTTCAAAAATATCGGCAAGTTTTTGAAGTTTTTCTGTAGTGACTTTTCTTGGAACGCTTTCAATCTTATTTCTAACAAATTCTTTCCTGATTCAGTTTGAGTTCAACTCATTTACTTAAGTCAGATTATGTTATTGATTAAATCATGATTATCCATAAGTAAAAAGCCTACCAAGGTTGTTTTTTCCACAATTATTATACCATCAACATAAAAGGAAAAATATAAAAATATGATTTTTATACGGATATATCGATTTTTTTTTTTGAGTTTAATAGATGAAATTGTTGAAAAAGAAAAGTGACAGTCGTACGATATAGTGTTTGGCTTAATATTTTAAGAAAAATCCAATGATGTTATTTTCTTAAAATATAAATCAAAAATTATCATTTTATAGATTCTAACGGTTATAGGTTCAAACATTTCCTTGAAGTGTTTGATTAAGAAAAGTATCGGCGAAGGTTTCATATAGATTGTGAAGATTTGAAACAATTTCTTGAACATTTGAGTGATTGATCATTACCTTCGAATAAAAATAAAATTTGGCTATGGTTAATATTAAGTGCCATGAACCGTAGTAACCTAAAAATACTGACAAAGTTGTCCGATTAGTTGATAGGATAACTATTGGATGGTGTTTCAAGTTTCACTAAAGAGCTTCTTGTTTTGGCTCCTCAACTGAGTGTTCAAGAGGTCATAGTTGGTTTGAATATTCTCTCATCTTATATACAGGTAAAATAACATTAATCTAAAAAATTCTTTTTGATCTGATAAGCATTTGCTAATGACTTATTAGTAGATCAAAAAGAATTTTTTTATTCTTCCGAAGGTAAAACTTGGGCCAAAACTCGGCTCAGATCATCGGCACTGGTTCCATCATCGTTAATCAACCATTCCTCGACTGTTCCCAGAACACCTCTGACAAAATAAGTGAAATAGTATTCAAGCAATCGTGGATCGTCTTCATGGTATCTAGTGGCAAAACTCTCAATGGCTACCTCGTGGACCTCTTGAAAAATAGCTTTGATTAGATGACTATTCTGATAATTACGGGTCAAAATAGAAGAAAGTGGTTGTGCTTCTTTTAAGATAGTGATTAGTCGACTTAGCCATGACGCCAACTCTTCATCACTGTCAATTTTAATTAAGGGAAGGATTTTTTCGATAAGTTGTGCTTCGATTTGGTGGAAAAGATCTATCGTATCTGTGTAATAATTGTAGAAAGTCCCGCGATTCACATCTGCTCTTTTACAAATATCGGTAACAGTAATTTTTTGGAGTTCTTTTTCGGACAACAATTCCAAAAAAGCTTCTTTGATTATCTTTTTTGTATAAATAGTCCGACGATTATTTTTGATTCCAGCCATGAGCATACATCCTTTCATTTTTCATTTATTGAACAATTCAATATTTTTTGTCTACTCAATGACAACTCCAAGATCTTTGCATATTGTCATGAGTTCTTGAAACGATTATACTAACAACAAAGTATATAATCAACAGGGTGTTGAAAACATGACGAGGTGAATAAACATGAGCTATATTGAAGTGAAAAATGAGTCTAAACGATATCAAATGGGAGATACAACCATTACAGCTAATAATGACATCAGTTTCTCAGTTGAAGAAGGTGAATTAGCTGTGATTTTAGGTCCTAGTGGTGCTGGTAAATCAACGGTATTAAATATCCTAGGTGGAATGGACACTCCTGATGAAGGTCAGATTATCGTTGATGGGATGGATATCGCCAATTTTAATAACCGACAATTGACAGAGTTTCGGCGAACGGATGTAGGATTCGTCTTTCAGTTTTACAATCTAGTTCCCAACTTGACTGCAAAAGAAAATGTAGAGTTAGCTACTGCTGTATCACCAGACGCCTTAGATGTGGAAGAAACGTTACGCCAAGTTGGCCTTGGTGAACGAATGAAAAATTTTCCAGCTCAGCTTTCCGGTGGGGAACAGCAACGGGTAGCAATTGCCCGTGCGTTGGCAAAAAATCCTAAAATTTTACTCTGCGATGAACCGACAGGAGCGCTTGATTATGAAACGGGAAAACAGGTGTTGACGTTGTTACAAAATGTAGCTAAAAAACAAGGTCGGACGGTACTTTTAATTACTCATAACTCGGCAATCGCACCTATAGCAGATCGAATTATTCGGATCAATGATGCTAAAGTCCGCTCCGTGGAAATTAATAAAAATCCATTGCCTGTGGCTGAGATTGAGTGGTGAGGTTATACAAATGAAAAATCTCTATATTCGTAGTATCTTTCGAGATATTCGTCAAAGTCTAGGACGTTTTATCGCGATCATTTTGATTATTTTCATGGGTGTCTTATTATTTGTAGGAATCAAGTCTATTGGACCGAATCTTGAAAAAACTGTCCAAGAATTTGTTACTAGCCATAACGTTTCGGATTTGCAAATTCAAGGAACAGCTGGTCTGACAAATGAGGATTTGGCTATTGCCGAAAAAGTTGCGGGCGCCAAGGGAGAACTAGGCTATAGTTTTCCTTATGTGGAAGAACAGCAAGATCGTAATTTACAGATTTATTCTTATGCTAAGGATAAAAAGCAAAATAAACTGACGCTACTGCAGGGAAGTTATCCCAAAAATAATCAGCAGTTGTTGATGGATGAGAGCTTAAAAGAACAATACCCCCTGAACAGTAAGATCACGATCAAAGATAACCAATTAAAAGATGAGACTTTTACAGTCACAGGTTATGTGGCTTCTCCCATATATGTGGATAAAAAAGAACGCGGCGTTACGACTGTGGGAGATGGGATGATCGATGGTTACGTCTATTTACCTGAAACAGCTTTTGCTAGTGAAACCTATTCTATTTTGTATTTGCGTTTCTCCGATTTGAAAGAGACAGACATGATGTCCGATGTTTATAAGAAACAGATGATCGATAACGAGGAAAAATTACAAAAACTTTTTGATGAACGCAAAGAGCCACGAAAAACTGAGTTACAAGATATGGCTAATGAAGAGATTGTCAAAGGAGAGCAAGAGTTACAAGAAAATCAACAAAAACTGGGTGATGGGCAAAATGAACTGAACACAGCGAAAGAACAGTTGAGCAGTCAACAACAACAGTTGGAACAACAAAAAGCACAACTTGAGATACTTTACGGTCAAACTGTCGCTGATAACCAGTTAGCCTCAGCACAAAGCCAACTGGAACAGGCAGCCACAACACTTGCTGAAAAACAGGATGAGCTTACGGAAAACCAACAAAAATTAACAGAAGCGCAAGCGAAGATTGACGAATCGAAAAAAGATGTCGCAGCCATTAAAACACCCAACTACATTCTGACTCAAAGAAGTTCAAATCCTGGTTTTACAGAATTTACTAGTCTATCTGACCGAATTGATGCGATTGGAAATGTTTTTCCAGTTTTTTTCTTTTTGATTGGCATCTTGATTACATTTACTACTATTACACGTATGGTTGAAGAAGACCGAAAAGAGATTGGTACTTTGAAAGCGTTAGGCTATCGAAATAGTGAAATCTCACAGAAATACTTATTGTACGCCTTAATGACAGGGACTATCGGAACGGTTTTTGGAGTTATTGTGGGAACGAAAGGACTGCCACCTGTTGTTTTCACTATGCTGAAGAAAAATTATGTTTTTGAAAACTACCCGACTGATTTTTGGCCTTGGCCGATTTTAGTGGCAATACTTGCGGCTCTTTTTGCAACCGTTGCAGCCACTATTTATATCTTGATCAAAGATTTACGGGAAAAACCTATGGCGCTTTTGATGCCTAAAGCACCAAAGCCCGGAAAAAGAATTCTTTTAGAATACATTACACCTTTATGGAGCCGATTGAGTTTTAACCAAAAAGTGACGTACAGAAATCTTTTCCGCTATAAAGCTCGAGCAATTTTGACGATTCTTGGGATCGCAGGCTGTATGGGCTTAATGGTTGCTGGATTTGGTTTACAAGATTCTATTGGTGGTGTTGTGGATGTTCAGTTCAAGCAACTGAATCACTTTCAAGGAATCATTACTTTGGAAGACGAAGCAAATGTCCAAAAGGCGAATAAAGTGCTAACTGCTGATGACAAAGTCAAAGAAAGTATGAGTGTTTTTGCTGATCAAGTGAAATTTAAAAAAGAAGGGGCCAGTGATCTAAGTGCGTCGTTGTACGCGTTTAAGAATACGGATCGTGCCAAAGATTATTTCACCTTGAAAAAAGCGAATAAAAAAGAAGCTGTAAAGATTACCGATGATGGCGCAGTTGTCACGGAAGGTATTGCGAAAGCTTACGATGCTAAAATAGGCAGTAATTTGACGATTCAAGATAATGAAGGGAAAAAAATGAAGATAAAGGTTAGTGGAATCGTAGAAAATTACCTTGGTAATACAATCTTTATGGATCAAAATTACTATCAAAAAGTAACTGATAAAGATTTCACTGAAAATACTGTACTCTTCAAAAGTCATGAGATGTCTTCTCAAGAGGAAGAAAAATTAGCAAATCAATTGCAAGACACTAATCAAGTGACAACAACGACTTTTATGAGTACGCAAGCAAGCAAACAAGCTTTTGCTAGTGAGAATTTACGACCAGTTGTCTTGATTTTTATCGTTTTGTCAGGCACGTTAGCTTTTGTTGTTTTGTTTAATCTGACGAACATCAATGTGTCGGAGAGGGAACGAGAGTTGGCAACAATCAAAGTTTTAGGTTTCTTTGACGGAGAAGTTACGATGTATATCATTCGAGAGAACGTTATCTTTACTCTGGTAGGCATTTTATTAGGATGCGGTGTTGGCAAGGTCTTGACCTGGTTCATTATTACGATGGCTAGTGCCGATAATATGGCTTTTCCACTTTTGATTCCGGGAATGGGTTATTTCGTTTCGGGCGCATTGACGGTCATCTTTTCTGCTATCGTGATGTTTATCACCCATAAAAAGTTAAAAGAAATTGATATGATTAGTGCTTTGAAATCGAATGAATAAAAGTAAAAAGTTTTGTAAGTAGCTATTAAGTCACTTACAAAACTTTTTTTGTAACGTAAAGTTGCGTTTAAAAAAGCAAAAATGTGTGAGTGCTGGATTGGTTATGAATGAAGGACATCAGATAAATTAATTTGATACAAAATAAATCTTTTAGGTTTTAAACAGAAGTTCATCTGTTACTTGGAAGAACTTAATCAAGTTAATAACATAAATACAAAAAAGAATTGCCAGTTTAATTATAGGCTGCTGGACTGACAACAGTAGAAAGATACACTTTGACAGAATCAGAAGTAGCACACCTGCCTGTTCTTTTAAAGTCATTCACTACAAATTCGTCTGTTTATGGTCTCATTTTTGATCAAATATAAATTTTTTCTAAATGATTTCATAAGCAACTCTAAAGAAAATTCGTTTTTTTACGATTTATTTTGATATTCCTTGAAAAAAAAAGTAAGCTTTTTATGAAATTAAATAAATATAAGTAAACTTGTTAGGTGAGGCTCCTAAACAAACACAGGCTATTGCGCAGAAACGTCGAAAGACGCCAATGTGTAAAATAGGAATTGTCGGATTAAGGCTTTTCATAAAATAGCTAAGAGAAATTCTTTACGTTGTTTAGTGCTAAAACTCAGACGATGAGATTAATTGTGTGGGACACCAGATTTGTTAGTTTTTTTAGCTAACGTTTGGTGTCCTTTTTTTGAGGCTATTTACTGTTTCTCTCCCGTCTTAACCAAGTGCTTAAAAAGGAGAGAGAACATTGTGAGAAAAAGAAAAACGATCGACTGGCTATTATTATTGCCCTATTTGGGAGTGAGTGTAGTCGGGCTCTTACTTGTGTTCAGTGCAAGTTCGTACAGACTGACAGCTGAGGGGCAAAATGCATTATCGCTATTTTATAAACAAGCTATTTTTATGGGGATGAGCTGGTTTGTGATTGCGGGAATCTATCGGCTAAAAAAGAAAATTTTATTAAAAGGATTCCTTGCCAAAAGTCTGCTAGGCTTGGGAATCGTTAGTTTGATTTTGGTTTATGTCATTGGCGTAAATATCAACGGAGCACAGCGATGGGTTTCATTAGCTGGTATTCAATTTCAGCCTTCTGAAATAACGAATGTAGCATTGATTCTTTATCTGGCGTATTTTTTTCGGATTGAACGGACGAAGAAGGAAATGTGGGTACCTTATGTTTTAGTTTTATTTAGTGGACTATTGATTTTATTTCAACCAAAAGTGACAGGAGCAATCATTCTTTGGGGAATCGCACTAGTAATCATTACAACAGCACAATTGCCTTATCAAGTTTCAATTGGCCTTTTTCTAGCAACAATTGCAGGAGTTGCAGTGGTAGGTGGAATGATCCTTTTTCTAGGTAATCATGATCTTTTACCAAATTTGTTCATGCATACCTATGACCGTATTCAGTTAGTGAGAGATCCATTTTTAGATCCGTATGGAAAAGGATTTCAGATGAGTAACTCCTATTATGCGTTATATAATGGTGGCTTCTTTGGTCGAGGGTTAGGAAATAGTATTACAAAAAAAGGTTATCTACCAGTGGCAGAAACAGATTTTATTTATTCGATTTTAGTAGAAGAACTGGGAATGATCGTCGGACTAATTGTTTTAGGACTTCTTTTTTTAATCATTCTTCGATTGTTTATGTTAGCAGCAAAAGAAACCAGTCAACAAATTAGTCTGATTTATTTTGGCGTTGGCACTTTGTTGCTCTTACAAACGAGTATCAATATTGCAAGTATCTTAGGGCTGATTCCGATGACTGGAATTCCACTACCGTTTATCAGTTACGGAGGAACAAGTTATTTGTTCTTATCGATTGCTTTAGGAATCTGCCTAAAATTTTCCTCGGAGGTAAGTGTAAATGATCAAGCGTTTGAGCAACGAGTTTAACTATTCTCTGTTTTTGCCGATTTTCATTTTTTATTTGATGAGTATAGGAGTGCAAGCGATAGCTGCTGATTTGGATGGGGTTGATGTCAGGCGTGTTATTCTAAAGCAAACGATTTTTTGTCTTGTCTCGTTTATCCTGCTAGTTGTCACCAGCAGGATTCCTGTATCAACCTTACTAAGATATGCACCGATTTTGTATGTGTTATCACTTGGATTAATGGCTCTCTTATACTGGTTTTATGATCCAGCAATGTATGCTTTAACAAACACAAAACGGTGGTTGCGAATTGGCTCGTTTTCTTTTCAGCCTTCTGAGTTGATGAAACTAAGTTTTATTCTTTTTATGGTACGGCTGACAGTTAGTTATGAAATGGAATGGTCTCAAAAAAATTTAACTAGAGACTTGAAAAGTGATTTGCGTTATTTAGTCAAGATTGCTATGTACAGTTTGCCAACCTTTTTGTTGATGTTTATGCAGCGAGATTTTGGAACGAGTTTAGTCTTTATTGCAATCCTAGGTGCGTTGTTTATTATTGCTGGCGTGCATTGGAAAATTTTGACGATTATTACAGGTATCGGTGCAACATTAGGTAGTACATTGTTAGTTCTGGTGTTCAGCGAATGGGGAAACAAGTTACTTTATTCCTTACATTTTAAGACCTATCAATTAGACCGTGTTCGTGCTTGGATTGATCCATTTCAATATAGTGACACGATTGCATATCAGCAAGTTCAAAGTCTTTATGCGATTGGTAGCGGTGGATTATTTGGACGTGGGATTAGCGGAATCTCTGTGTATGTGCCAGTTCGAGAATCAGATATGATCTTCACTGTAGTTGGTGAGGGCTTTGGTTTTATGGGCGCGGCATTCGTCGTTTTTCTGTATTTCTATTTGTTTTATCAAATACTTTCTGCGGCTTTGAGAACCAATAATAAAGCGAACCTTTACCTTGCAGTGGCGTTTGTTTTTGGATTGATGTTTCAAATTTTTGAAAACATCGGCGCAGCAATTGGTATTTTACCACTAACTGGGATTCCATTACCCTTTTTAAGCCAAGGCGGCACTTCGTTGATTGTGCTGGGAATTGGGCTGGGCGTCACGATGGGATTCAAGAAAAAAGAGCTTGTTATGAACAAAATAAAAGAATAAAAAGTGAGGATACTTTATGCGAAAGAAATTGTTTTTAAATAGCACTGTTGCATGGATTTTACTAATCATTGTTACAACAGGGGTTATGATGAATGCATCATGGCTTAATCATGTGGATCAAATCTTCATCCAATATCGATTACCAGACAATACTTATGTAACTGTTTTTGTAGGCATGTTAGCGAAAGTGGCAACAATTGTTCCAATGGTACTCATTTTTGGTGTAATAGCAATTTTCTTACTAAAAACGAATCGCAAATCATTAGCAATCTGGTGTTTTGGAAATCTTATATTGGTTAGTGGTATTGGTTATGTCTTAAAACAGTTGATCCAAAGGGCACGCCCAGATCAATTACAATATCTTGCACGTTCTTCTTATAGTTTTCCGAGTGGTCACTCCGCGTTGATCATGACATTTATTTGTTCCATGATTGTGGTTTATGCTTTCAGTAGTCAAAAGATTCCTCTATCAATCAAGCTGGGTTTCTGTTTCTTATTCGTTATGATTGCTGGTGGTCGCATTTATTTGGGTGTCCATTATTTCAGTGATGTTTTTACTGGATTGTTGCTTGGATACGGTACTACTTTTGGAACAGCCGGACTTTTTTATCCATACTTGCGACAAGAAACATTAACTATTCAACAAACTAAAAAAGGTCATTTTTCAACGTGGCAAAAAATTTTACTAAGTCTTGTTACTGTTCTAGTTATCATTGTTTCTGGTTTGAGTGTCTTTGCTTTGCGCTTTTATCACAGTAGTCAAAAGATGGCAGACTCAATGTATTCGCCCGTTGAACGAAAAGGAAATACAAAGGCACCAGAAGCTTCAGAACCAATGAGTATTTTGCTGTTGGGAATTGCGAATGATTCGAAAAGAAAAACCGACTACAGGGCAAATACAATAATGGTGGCAACCTTGAATAATCAGACAAAGAAGACAACTTTAGTCAGTATTCCACGAGATTCGTTTGTGGAAATCGTTGGAGCAGATTACGAGGATAAAATCAATCATGCACATTCAATTGGCGGACCAGAAATGATTATGAATACGGTTGAAAAGTTTTTAGACATTCCAATTCATCACTATGTGTCGGTCAATATGGACGGGTTGCAGACACTGGTAGACGCAGTGGGTGGAGTCACTGTGGATAATGATTTTGCTTTTTCGGCTGAAGGAATTGATTTTCCAAAAGGGAAGCAACATTTGGATGGCTGGGAAGCCTTACAATATTCGCGAATGCGTTATGAAGATCCTACAGGTGATTATGGGCGTCAAGGTAGACAACGAGAAGTAATGGAATTGTTGATCGACAAAATGTTATCAACGAAAAGCGTTTTTAGTTATCAGAAAATTATGGACGGTATTGGAGAGAATGGGAAGACGGATCTGACCTTCGATCAAATGCAAAAAATCTTAACAGGTTATTATTCTTGCTTAACAACTATTGAAAGTGAACAAGTCCAAGGTGAGGGCTTTACGGGAGATGGAATCACTGGAAATGATGGAATATCTTATCAAAGAATACCAGAAGAAGAAGTCCAAAGAGTAAAAGATTTATTGCATAAACAATTGAACATGTAAGGAAGAAATTTTAGCAGAGGTCAGTGAATAAAAAGTAATTTCTTAAATTCCCCACGAAAAAGCTAGGTAACGCCTATCTTTTTCGTGGGAATTTTATTCAGTAGATAACTTTATTGATTAATGAAAGGAATCTAGACTAACTCTCAATAATTAAAAATAAAGCCCCAAATAAGTTTCAATCAATAAATCAGCTTGAAGCATTAGTGCAGAGCGAGAAGTAATGTCATAGTTTTCATAAATATTTGTTGGCATGGAAGAGCTTAGCGTAACATCAGTTAACTTAGCTAGCGTACTATTACCATTATTCGTAATAGAAAATAGATCAACTCGTTCAACGTAGTTCATCTTTTTTACGGCTTGAATAATTGTTTTTGTTTCACCGCTCATCGATAAAAAGAGAACAATATCATCTTTTTTGGTAAACGTTGGCATCAACTCAATCAGATGTGATTCATAGGTATAAAGTGTGGACTTATTTAGCTGTAAAAATCGCTTGGCGACGTACTCTGCAATCGGCTTTGTTATGCCAACGCCGGCAACATAGAGTGTGGAAGCGCCGTGGATTTTTTGCGCAATGTACGTTAATTTGTCTAAATCGGTACCGGTTATCACTGCATCTAGATAAGAGCGGTATCGTTCAGCCAGATCCTTTTGCGGAACAATTTGTGTGTCGCTGACAATTCTTTCTACTAAGTATTTAAAATTGGAAAAGCCATCTAGCCCAAGCTTTTTGGTCATTCGAATAATCGTGGTATTTGATGTGTTTAATTTCTCAGCAATTTCAGATAAAGTAAGTTTTTTTACTAGATTAGGATGTTCGTCCAAATAATAAAAAACATATTTCTCAGTTTCAGATAGATTTCCAATATCAGTTACAAAATAATTTTCAATAGCACCCATTTTGTATCTCCCCCTTGACGTATAATTATACGCTTTCTGAACTTTTTTTAATACGGTTTTGTGATATAACTGTGTTTGTAATAAATGAAAGGGCTTTTAATTATTTATTGAGGTGGATTTATGATAACAGAAAAAATAGCAGCACATCTAGAAAAAATATACACAAGTAAGCAGGATCTCGATCAAGCGAATCAACTTTTTACTGATTTATTAGAAAAATACGCTACGAAAAAATTTACTGAAAATCCAGCAATCGATCAATCAAATGCATACCTAATCACTTATGGTGATAGTTTTCAAAATGGTAATGAAAAAGGACTAAAAGTGTTAAGAGAGGTAGTCCAGACATATCTGGATGACAGTATCACAGATGTTCATTTGCTACCTATGTTTCCATTTACCTCAGATGATGGTTTTTCTGTGACGGATTATTTAACAATCAATCCAGCGCTGGGTGATTGGGATGACATCAAAAAGTTAGCGCAGAAGAAACGTTTGATGTATGACTTTGTTGCTAACCATATGTCGGCTAAGAGTGAATGGTTCAAAAAGTTTTTAAACAATGACATAGGTTTTGAACAAAGTTTTGTTGAGTATCAAGAAGAGTTTGATACCACAAATGTTACTAGACCAAGAACTTCTCCGTTGTTCCATGAGTATTCAACTGATAAAGGAGAAAAGAAGAAGGTTTGGACCACATTTAGTGACGATCAAGTGGATGTCAATCCAAAAGATCCAATCATGTTAGCACGTTTGTCCGAAGTCTTACTTGAATATACGTTTCGTGGTGCGTCGTCCATTCGTTTAGATGCCATTGGTTTCTTATGGAAAGATTCGGGAACGACTTGTATGCATTTACCCAAAACACATGAAATCGTAAAAATGTGGCGAACACTCTTGAATCACTTTTCACCAAATACACAAATTATTACTGAAACAAATGTCCCTCACAAAGAGAACATTTCGTATCTAGGTGATGGTCATAATGAAGCGAATCAAGTGTATCAGTTTCCATTGCCGCCGTTAGTTCTGTTTTCGTTTATTCAAGAGAATACACAAAAGTTAGCTGAGTGGGCGAGCACAATCCATGCTCTTTCAGATGAAGCAACGTTCTTTAATTTTTTGGCTTCACATGATGGGATTGGGATGCGACCAGTGGAAGGAATCCTAGATGATACCGAGCGAGAAACAATTGTTGAACGAGTGTTGAACAATCAAGGGAAAGTTTCGTATAAGAGTAATCCTGATGGGTCACAAACAGTTTATGAATTGAATATCAATTATGGCGATGCGTTACGTTCGTCAGAAGATACAGATCAACTCGCAGCCAAAAAGTTGATTGCCGCACACAATATTTTGCTTTCCTTTGTAGGCGTCCCCGCAATTTATTATCATTCCATCTTTGGTTCGCGTGGGGATTTACAAGGTGTTGAGGAATCAGGTATTAATCGGCGAATCAATCGACAAAAAATTGAGACAAAACAATTAGCTACGGAATTAGACATAGATTCTTATCGCAAAACAGTTTATGAAGGAATCACGAGACTGCTGAAAGAGCGTCAGAATTATGAAGCATTTTCTCCGTATGGGGAACAGGAAGTACTACATTTAGATGAGCAAGTGTTTGCACTCAAACGAACGGCTAAAGATGGCTCTGAAATTATTTCTTTGACCAATGTAACTGGTACTGAAAAAATAGTCGAAGGCTTAAATGGAATCAATGTTCTAACTCAGACAGAAGTGGACAACAATTTTATATTAGCACCATACGGCATTGCTTGGATCAAAGTTGGTGAACAACAATGAAGGTTCTCATAGCTATTGATAGCTTCAAAGGAAGTGCTAGCTCAATTGAACTGAATCGTGCTGTTGCTGAAAAATTGAATCAACTTGATTTTGTGGAAAGTACAACAGAAATTGCGATTGCAGATGGTGGCGAAGGTACATTAGCAAGTGTTCAGCATTCTTTAAACGGGGAAATTTTAGAAATACCAACGATTGATCTAATGGGAAAACCAATCAATGCCAAAGTGCTTAGTTTTAGAGCAGAGGGAAAACGGCAGGCACTAATTGAGTCTGCTGATACGATGGGTTTGGACTTGATTAAACCAAGTGCTGAAACAGTCAAAGCTGCTTCGTCAAAAGGGCTCGGGTTACTGATTAAAGAAATAGAGCAACGTGGTTTTCAAAAAGTGATTATCACATTGGGCGGATCGGGCGTTACTGATGGTGGCTTGGGATTGCTGAAAGAATTTGGTGCGACATTTCTTGACAGGCAACAAAACGATTTAGAAGAGGGAAACTTATTACTGGATGCCAGCGAAATTGAAATTTCAACAATCAGATTCCCCAACATACCAATTATTGTGGCAAATGATGTAACCAATCCTTATTTTGGTAATCAAGGGGCATTTCAAGTGTTTTCTCAACAAAAGGGCGCAACAGCCGAACAGATACGGCAATTAGATGCAAATGCAGAAAAATTGAGTCAAACGATTCTCAAAGAATTAAACATTGATTTAGCAACTTTGCAAGGTGCAGGAGCTGCCGGCGGCTTGGGAGGAGCACTGGCTATTCTTGGAGCAAAAATGGACGCAGGATTTAAATTGGTTACGGAGTTGATTGACTTTGAAGACAGGCTGAAAACAGCAGATGTGGTGGTGACCGGCGAGGGAAGTATCGATCAACAGAGTTTGTTTGGTAAAGTACCTTTTGCTATCGCAGAACTAGCTAAGAAGTATCAGAAACCAGTGATTGCTATTTGTGGAAAAAAAAGTATAACTAATAATGAATCTTCGCCATTTTCTGGAATTTTTTCGATTCAAACAAAGCCAATTTCTTTACCGGATGCGATGGAGAAAGCAACAACCTTGAAAAATGCTGCTGAATTGGTATCTGAAATTTTTATTACTGCTTTTCAACTATCAAAAAATGGAGGAATAGGACATGGATTTAAGTAGTATTACAAATGAATCATTGATTTTTATTCATCAAAGTTGGCAAACACAAGCGGAAGTCTTCAATCACTTGATTGATGCTTTTGTTCGTAATGACATCGTTACTGATAAGGAAGCTTTTTTAGCAGCTGTCCGTGAAAGAGAGGCTATTTCTGAAACTGGAATGGAGAATGGTTTTGCTATTCCACATGGTAAATCAACAACTGTTTCAAAAGTAGCCGTAGCCATTGCTACTTTGGACAAAGCGATGCCGGCAGGAGCTTGGCCGTCAATTGACCCATCAAATCAAGTTGAGCTGATTTTCTTGCTAGCCATTCCAGACGCTGAAAAAGGACAAACTCACTTGAAAATTTTATCTGAGCTAAGCGTGAAATTAATGGATCCTGTCTTAGTAGACCAACTAAAAAAAGCAAGGACAAAAACAGAAATACTGCAATTATTATCGAATCAAAACAGCGAAATGGAGGAAGTAGTCCCAATGACAGCGAAAAACATCTTAGCTGTAACTGCGTGTGCGACCGGCATTGCCCATACTTATATGGCAGCTGAAGCATTACAAAAAGCGGCTAAAGAAAAAGGAATCACGATCCATGTAGAGAAACAAGGTGCTAATGGCATCGAAGACGGAATTACACCAGAGATGATTCAAGCTGCAGATGGCATAATTTTCGCAACGGATATTGCACCAAAAGGTAAGGAACGTTTTAAGGGGCTTCCCTATATTCAAACAAAAGTTGCAGAACCATTGAAACATGGACCTGCGATGATTGATCGATTGATTACGACACCCGACGGTAGAGTCAAAGCAGCCGACGATCTGTCTAGTAGTGATGCTAGTTATGGACCAAAAAAAGATTCCGTAATGAGTACATTGATGCAAGCAGTTATGACTGGTATTTCATACATGATTCCAATCTTAGTTGCGGCAGGTGTAATGATTGGGATTTCGCAAATTGGTGCTAGTTTCTTCGGATTGAGTAAAGAAATCGGTAACGCCGAAATGGCTACAAATGCAAATCAACTCATTGTCTTACTTCACTATATTGGGCTTACGGGAAACATGACGATGCGTTTTATGTATCCAATTTTCACAGCATTTATGGCGTATTCAATTGCTGATCGCCCAGCACTAGCTTCTGGTTTTATTGGTGGTGCATTTGCCGCAGGGTTACATCAAACTTTATGGGGTGTAGAAGGTGGCATTCCTTCTGGCTTCTTTGGCGCATTGATCTTAGGAGCAGTTTCCGGCTATGTTTGCAAATTCTTGAATGAACATGTGAAATTACACAAGAATTTACAAGCGATGAAACCAATGTTGATTATTCCTGGTCTATCCATTTTGGCAGTCTTCTTTGTCAATTATCTCTTGGTCGACCCAGTATTTGGTGGATTGAATGGTTGGCTACAGCAGATGGTTATGCAATATCAAGATTCTGGTAAAGTAGTGCTTTCAACAATCATTGCTTGCTTAACAGCGTTTGACTTAGGCGGGCCAGTGAATAAAGCAGCCGGTGCAGTTGCAATCGGAATGGCAGCTGATCAAATTTTCCCATTGACACCAAGAGTATTAGCGATCGTAATTCCACCAATCGGTATTGGTTTAGCAACTATTTTAGATAAATATATCGTTGGTCGTCGTGTATTTGATGATAATTTACGCGTAACAGGCCGAACATCATTGGTTCTTGGTTTTCTAGCAATTGGTGAAGGCGCAATTCCGTTTGCTTTGCAAAATCCATTGATCACGATTCCTATCAATATGATTGGCGCATCAATTGGGGCAGTTTTAGCTGTTGTTTTAGGAGCAGTTCAGTGGTATCCACTTCCTGCAGTTTGGGGTTGGCCACTGGTTGAGAACTTTTGGGCATATGCTGTCGGTTTGATTGCCGGCGTTTTATTCATCGCCTTAGGAAATATCTTTATTCGATTTTATTTGATTAAGAAAAAAGAAGCGAAAAAAGCTTAAAAGTAGGGGAAACTAATGACAAAAACAGTATTCGTAGTGGCACATTCACATTGGGATCATGAGTGGTATTTCACACAAGAAGATTCCGATATTATTTTAGTAGAAAATCTTGATTATTTAATTGACACGTTAGAAAATGATCCGGCATTCACTTGCTACTCTTTTGATGGGCAATTTTCTATTGTTGAAAAATATTTGAAAATTCGTCCAGAAAATAAAGAGCGTTTGTTAGCTCTTGTCGAAAAGAAGCGCCTTTTCATTGGGCCTTGGTACACTCAGGCAGATGCATTGCTTGGGATGACTGAGTCCGTTATTCGTAATTTATTGTATGGAGTGAAATATGCAGAAAGCTTTGGCCATTCCATGAATATCGGTTATGCACCAGATATTTTTGGGCAACATGCTTATTTACCATCAATTTACTCTCGTTTTGGCATGGATTATTCCATTTTTCAACGAGGTGTTTATAACGAACAGGTTGCAAAGAACTTGAACTTTTTGTGGGAAGCTCCTAACAAAGAGACAATTAAAACAAATAATATTTTTTATGGTTACGGTCCGGGAAAATTTTTAACAACAGAAGAGAACTATGTCAATCAACGTTTATTACCTATTCTGGATGAGCTAGCAAGGAAAAATCAGGATACCAATGCTATTTTGCTGCCGGCTGGTGGTGACCAAGTCATTATCAATCAAGCGTTTCCTGAGACAGTGAAACAATTAAATGAATTAGATTCAGCATATGAATTCCTACTTAGTGATTATGAAACCTTTATGGCAGCTGCTTGGGATGAAAATAATTTCCCTGACACGATTTCTGGGGAATTGCTCGCTTGTCAAAAATCACGTATTCATAATACATGTCGTTCCGAGCGTTATGATATTAAACGTTTGAATTTTGAAGTTGAGGAACTGCTGATCCATGAACTAGAACCATTATGTTTGATTGGTCAACAGCACGGAATCAAGTTCCCGCAAAATTGGTTGGATCAAATTTGGAAAAAAATCTTTGATAGTCAAGCCCACAACGGCATTGGTGCATCAAATTCGGATGATGCGAACCATGATATCGTTGTTCGCTTAACCAGTGCTTTACGTCAAGTAAAAGACTTGATCAATTTAGTCAAGCGTCAACTGGTAGGAGCTATCAGTAGCCAATTAGGAACAGAAGATGTCGTAACGTTATTTAACACAGATATCAAAACACAAACTTTTACACGTGAATTAGTCCTGTTTAGTTCAAAACCGTCTTTTGGTATCAGAACGGTGACGGGTGAAGCAATTGAATATGTAGTCAAAGAACAAATCAGTCTCGATGGAGGTAAAAGAATCATTGTGACGTCAAAAGGGGAGAAAGAAGAAGAGGTCCCTCCGTATTATCGCTCAACTATTTTGTTGAAAGACGTTTCAGTTCCTGCGATGGGATACACTACTCTCCTAATGGAGGACCAATCAGGAGTAACAATCGGTACAACGGAAAAATCAGCTACAACTTCCATTGAAAACGAGTCGTTCAAATTTAATTTTGCTGACCGCCTAGTGATTGAAAATTTACAAACGGGAGAAAGAATAGAAGACCCATTCCATTTTGATGATACTGCGGATGCAGGAGATTCTTTTGATTACTCACCGTTAAAAAGTGGTGATGAAGCAATCATCATTAGTGACTATGAGAGAGGTACTGTAACTAAGAATGACTTGTGTCAATCTGTGGAGTTAACACATACAGTGAAATTGCCAGCAAAATTAACTGGTGAAAAACGGTCAACTGAAAAAGTAGAGTTTGTTATCCAAACGAAAGTCTCGCTTTACACAGGTGAAAACTTTATCCGAATCACTCACCAAATGAATAATCAAGTATTAGATCATCGTGTCCGTGTTAACTGGAAAACAGGTGTTACAGATTTAGCAAAACACCATGCAGATCAAGGGTATTCAGCGTTAGAACGTTTGAGTACTAATCCATATCAAGAAAATTGGCGTGAATTAGGATTTGTTGAAAAGCCAATGCCAATCTATCCATTAGAAAGTTTTGTTGCACTATCTGATGAAAAGGCACATTTTACTTTCCACACAGGAATGATAAAAGAATATCAAGTGGAACCTGAAAAAGAACGATTGTCAGTAACTTTATTCCGTAGCAATGGGTTGTTAGGTCGAGATGATCTTGCATGGCGTCCAGGACGTGCTTCTGGAATTAATAATATGGTGGTTGAAACACCAGATGGACAGATGCTGACGGAAATGTCATTTGACTATTTCGTAAGTTTTGGGGAAGGACGCTTTGATCCAACTGAAGCCTATGAAATTTCGAAAAAATTATTTACAACGCAAGATTTTTATCAAGTACAAAGCTTGAATTCTTATTTGAATCGGGTAGATCGTTTTAATATTCCACCGCTAACTAACGTTGTTCCTAGCGAAGATTCATTGCTGAAATTAGAAAATAAACAGTTGTTTATGAGTACTGCTAAAAAAGAGTGGGCAGGGGATGGGATGATTATTCGCTTGTTCAATCCAAATGAGACAGACGAAGCCATCAAATTAATGAACTTGGATCGATTTGACTCAGTTAAGGTTGTCGATTTAGCAGAAAATGTGTTGAATGATTTTGTTCAAGGACAAACTTTAGGAGCAAAAGATTTTCTAACACTTTGTCTAAAATAAGTAAGGGAGTTAAAGAATCATGACCTACGATTTAAGGCCAACAATCAAGGTACAAGAATATGCTGCAGCAGCGGTCGGAATCACTGAGATTGTTGCAAGTTTAAAAGAACAGATAACTAAAAAAAACGCACAGATCATTTGTTTCGAGACATACCCGGGAATAGATCAGCAACTTTTAAATCAACTGGTGGCTGAACTTGTACCAGAGAAGGTGATTCACAGTGAAATATGTACTCGACCAAAAAAAGAAATCAATTGTGAGTTGGCAAAAGAGTTGACAGAAGATCGTGTCTTCGGGTTGATGACCCATGCAGAAATGAACGATTATTTTGATTGTTCCGCAATTACTGAAGTACAACAGGAAATCAAAGCAACAAATGGATTAGTTATTGTATGGGGTGTAGGGGCTGCTTTGGTAGCTTCTTCACCTGACATAACTGTTTATTTCGACATCACGCGTTGGGAAATCCAAAAACGATTCAGAAAAGGGTTGAACAACTGGTTGGCGGAGCCTGAAACAGATGCGCTCAAGAAATTTAAACGAGGCTATTTTTTTGAATGGCGAATTGCGGACAAACTAAAAAGTCAGTTGCGTTCACAAACGGATTTTTATATTGATGGTACAAAAAATGAAAAGTGGACAATGATTGATCGTGCGACGTACGAAACAATTCAAAAAAAAGCTGTACAGCGACCATTTCGCTTAGTGCCCTACTTTGATCAAAGTCCATGGGGTGGGCAATGGATGAAAGAAAAATTTGAGCTTCCAGATGAAATCCCAAATTATGGCTGGGCATTTGATGGAGTGCCAGAAGAAAACAGTTTAATTTTTGAATTAGAAAATGCGCAATATGAAATGCCGGCAATCAATCTCGTACGAAATTACCCAAGCCAACTGTTGGGTGAACGCGTATATGCTTTATTTGGCACAGAATTTCCAATCCGCTTTGACTACCTTGATACAATGGGCGGCGGAAATTTAAGCCTGCAGGTTCATCCTAAGGTGGAATACATTCAAGAAAAGTTTGGGATGGTTTATACGCAAAACGAAAGCTATTATATTTTAGATGCGAAGGAAGATGCTTCAATCTATCTTGGGCTAAAAAATAATACTGACATAGACGAGCTGTTTAACGAACTAGAAAAGGCCAGTAAAGATAGCAACTATAGATTTGATGATACCAAGTATATTAATCATTTTCCTGTTCAAAAACACGACCATTTTTCGATTCCTGCAGGAACAATTCATTGTGGTGGCACAAACGCGGTTATACTTGAAATCAGTGCTACTCCATATATCTTCACGTTTAAACTTTGGGATTGGGGTCGTTTGGGGTTAGACGGTAAACCTCGACCAATTCATTTAGAACATGGACGAAAAAATGTCGATCGTCGATTTGATGAGGATTATGTTCGAGCGAATCTTTTTTCACCAAATGAGATTCTTTCAAGCAACGAGCAAGCTCTTGTCGAAAAAACTGGGCTATGCGACTTAGAATTTATTGAGACTCGACGACATACGTTTACAGGTGAAATAAAGCTAGAAGCACATGATTCGGTAAATATGCTTTGTTTGGTTGAAGGGGAGTCCATTGAGTTATTCAGTGATGATGGTGAATTCGTTCCAATCACTATTCATTACGGTGAAACCTTTATTATTCCAGATAATTGCCAGAACGTATCCTTTAAGAATAACGGGAAAAATCCTTCAGTAGTAATTCAAGCTTTTATCAAATAAGAGAAGAGCCTATTGCAAATGCGGTAGGCTCTTTTATTATGTACTCTGGACAAAAAAATAGTATAGGATGGAAACTATTTAGGTTTGGCATAAAATTTTTTAGGCAAACAAATGACAATCTAAGTGATTTGATCGATCATTCTTATGGTATCATAAAGAAAAACAGGAATAAGGAGAAATAATGGTTACTATCAAACAGATTGCTAAAGAATCCGGAGTCTCGAAGAGCACGGTTTCTCGTTATTTAAATAACGGATATGTTAGTGAAGCAACAGCAAAAAAAATCGAAAAAATCATCAGTAAATATAATTATTCACCTAATGAATTTGCCCGTAATCTAAAGATTCAAAAAAGTAATTTTATCGGAGTAATTTCCCCGCGATTAACTTCGCCATCAATCATGGCAATTTTGAATGGGATTGATGAGGTTGCACGGAAAAATGGATTTCAAATGCTGATTTCTAATACTGAATTGGCAATCAAACGCGAGATTGAGAGTATCTACAGTCTAGTGCAAAACAAAGTAGCTGGTATTATTTTATTGGCAACCGAAATTACGGAAGAACACATCAAAGTAGCGAATTCAATCGACGTGCCAATCTTATTTGTCGGGCAATCTAATGAAGCGGTCTATTCCGTAGACCATGACAATTATCAAGCAGGTGTGAATCTTGCTCAAGCTTTGTTGGAATATGGTCACAAAGAGGTATTATATGTCGGTGTACCAGAAAATGATTTGTCAGTCGGAATCAATCGAAAACAAGGGGTTGTGACAACTTTTCTTGAAAATGGAATCACACCTCAGATCGTTCCTTCAACTTTTTATCCAGAAGATAATTATCAGTTAGGATTAGAATTGCTACCTCAAAAGAATGCCAGTTTGATTATCTGTGCGACAGATAGTATGGCGATGGGGGTAATCAAAGCTGCAAACCAATTGAATATCGCTATTGGTGTCGAACTTTCGGTTGCTGGATTTGGCGGCTACTCCTTTGGTGAGTACCTCTATCCACCGTTAACGACAGTTGACTTTCACCATAAACTTGTCGGTGAGAAAGCAGCGTGTTTAATGACTGAGCTTTTACAAGGAAATGAGATTGCGCGACAAACAATTGTTGATACGACAATGATTATCAGAAATAGTGTATGTGCTGTTAAAAAGTAGT
The DNA here is from genome assembly GCF_001886265.1 of Enterococcus thailandicus. Classification (GTDB taxonomy): domain Bacteria; phylum Bacillota; class Bacilli; order Lactobacillales; family Enterococcaceae; genus Enterococcus_B; species Enterococcus_B thailandicus. The sequence continues at coordinate 8,619 of NZ_JXLE01000023.1, read as the reverse complement.
TGACAGCGCATACATCTGCGTGTTACGCTGTTTTTGTTATTAAGGGAACGGTTCCACAAAGGATTGAGTTTTTATTTATTATTTTTTTAAGCAAAAACGGGAACGGTTCCATAAAAATGAGGAGGAAGAACAAAATGGAAAACCGAGAGATTGCAGCAGAAGTGATTCATGCCGTTGGTGGTGCAGAAAATATTCAAAGCGTTGCGCATTGTGCAACTCGATTACGATTGATGGTCAACGATGAAAGTAAAATCGATAAAAAAAAGGTAGAAGACATTCCCAAAGTCAAAGGAGCATTTTTTAACTCCGGACAATATCAGATTATTTTTGGAACGGGAACTGTTAATAAAATTTATGACGAGGTTATCGGTTTAGGCGCTCATGAAACGTCCACAGCTGAAATGAAATCAGAAGCAACAAAAAATGCAAATCCTTTTCAACGAATGGTTCGTACGTTTGGAGATGTCTTCGTACCGATTATTCCTGTCTTAGTTGCAACTGGTTTGTTTATGGGACTCCGTGGATTGATTACTCAGCCTCAAATTTTGCAACTGTTTGGTATGACACCTGATGCAATCAATTCGGACTTTCTTTTATACACGCAAGTCTTAACTGATACAGCGTTTGCCTTTCTACCAGCTTTAGTTGCTTGGTCAACATTTAAAGTCTTTGGTGGTAGTCCAATCATTGGGATAGTTTTAGGACTAATGTTGGTTAATCCTGCTTTACCAAACGCTTATGCAGTAGCCTCTGGAGATGCTACACCGATTATGTTACTTAATTTTATTCCGATTGTGGGGTATCAAGGAACTGTTTTACCAGCCTTTATTGCCGGCATCTTGGGTTCAAAATTGGAAAAAAGATTGCATAAATCCGTACCAGATACCTTTGATTTATTAGTCACACCTTTTGTTACATTATTAGTCATGAGCTTACTATCCTTGATGGTAATTGGCCCCATTTTTCATTCTTTTGAAACGGTGGTCTTGAATGGCACAGAATTTGTTTTGGCTTTACCATTTGGTTTAGCTGGTTTGATTATTGGTTTTTTAAATCAATTAATCGTCGTAACTGGTGTACATCACATCTTTAATTTCTTAGAAGTCCAGCTATTGGCAAATACAGGTGTGAACCCATTTAATGCAATTATTACTTGTTCTATTGCAGCACAAGGTGGCGCAACTTTAGCGGTTGGCTTCAAAACGAAATCGAAAAAATTAAAGGCATTATGTTTTCCTTCTGCTTTATCAGCCTTTTTAGGTATAACAGAACCTGCAATCTTCGGGGTAAATTTACGTTATGTAAAACCATTTATCATGGGGCTGATTGGTGGCGCTGTGGGTGGTTTTGCAGCTAGTTTGTTGCAATTGGCTGGTACTGGAATGGCAATTACAGTTATTCCGGGAACGTTGCTTTATTTAAACGGTCAATTATTGCCTTATTTATTTGTAAATATCTTAGCAATCAGTGTAGCTTTTGTCTTGACGTACTTGTTTGGCTACCAAGAAAAAATGGAAGAAGAGCTAGAACAAGCATAGACAATTGGCTTTAGTAAGGAAGTGAAAGTTAGATGTTAGATGGTAGAGTAAAGGACAGCCGTTATCCATTGAGTTTCCATTGTACACCAGAAGAAGGGTTACTGAATGATCCCAATGGATTGATTGAATATCAAGGAGCGTATCATCTCTTTTATCAATGGAATTCCAAAGACTGCTCACATGATTATAAATCCTGGGGACATGTTGTTTCTCAGGACATGATTCACTGGAAACGTTTGCCGGTGGCATTGGTTCCTAGCGAGCCTTATGACAAAGACGGAATTTATTCTGGATCAGCGATTGAAAAAGATGGCAAATTATACTTATTCTATACTGGAAATGTGATTAACCCTGATAGAAGTCGAAGTAGTTTTCAGTGTTGGGCAGTTTCAGAAAACGGTGTAGATTTTAAAAAGTTAGGCCCGCTTTTTGAACATCCGCAAGGGTATACACGTCATGTGCGTGATCCAAAAGTCTGGTTTGATAATGAAACACATCGATGGCGTTTAGTGCTCGGGGCTCAAACTTTAGCAGAGCAAGGAACAATTCTCTGTTACTCGTCCGCTGACTTTAAAAAGTGGCAATTTGATGGCGAACTTTTTGATTCAAATGAAATGGAAAAGATCTCTCAGAGAGGCTACATGTGGGAATGCCCTGATCTTTTTCAGGTGGATGGTCAAGAACTCTTACTTTATTCGCCACAAGGATTGACGGCGGAGAGAGAACAGTATCAAAATATTCATCAAACGGTCTATCTGCCACTGACGAAAGAATGGCAGATTGCTTCAGAAAATGAGTTGGTAGAAATGGATTGGGGATTTGAATTTTATGCACCTCAAACGTTTGAAACAGCTGATGAACGACGCATACTCTATGGTTGGATGGGCGTAATGCCACCTGAAAAGGAACAAGCACAACCAACAGTTGCAGAAAAGTGGGTGCATTGTTTAACGATTCCTCGTGAATTGAACTTCCATGAAGGTCGGCTTTATCAAAGACCCATCCGAGAATTACAACAGTTGCGCGGAGAAGAGTCTACTTTTGGGTTGATGGGAGACTGGAAATGTCCTTTGGCGAAATTTGGTTCAGAAATTCTTATGACCTTTGACTCTTTTGCTGAAGATTTCCAAGTAGAAGTAACGACTGGTTTTTCTTTACTATTTGATGCTAAAAAATCGCTGATGGAATTGAGTCGAACGAATTGGGAAGACGGCAAAAAAGAATTTCGTCATTACCATTTAGATGAACCATTGAAAGAAATTCAGTTGATGATTGATGGATCCGCTGTAGAAATTTTTGTAAACCATGGAGTAGCAGTAGCTTCAGCCCGTTTTTTCGCCCTTAAGAAACCATTACTCAAATATAATGGAAAGAATCAAGGACGTGGTGTGCATTTCAGCTTGCTTGATTGCCGTTAAAAGAAAGGGGATTGGGACAAAACTAAAAAGCCCAGTTGTTCTTAACACATTTTTCAATTCAAAAAAGCCTAAAATCACCGTTTTCAAAAACGAAGTTTAGGCTTTTTTTCTATTTAGACTATTTTTGCCCCAGCCCCTTTTTGTGTGAAGTGAGGATGTTCTTTAAGAGGTAGTAGTTGAAATTTTAGCGCGAATGGTAATTCCTGGTTGGCTTTTTATTCGTATGATTGCACTTAAATATACTGGGGAATTTTTGTACATAACTGGGTATGATGAGTATTAGAAGTGAATGACGATGATTTAGAAAAATTTATTTTTATGCGAGGAAATTGTTCCTTATGATTTGTACTATATGTGAAATCAAAAATGTTGATGATGAAGATATGTTGAATTTGGGAGAGCTCTTTTATGTGAAGCGTTATATTTTGAGAAAGTCAGTTAACTTAATAGAAAAAAGAACTAGTTCCATCGAGTGTATTCATCAAAATAATGATTGATTTCGTTTTTTTATAGGAGAGAATAGGACAAGATAGTGAAGTGTGTGCTAATAGTGTTCTTGAAAAGTACTAGCGTAGGTGGTGGAGAAATGGAAGAAATCGAAAATGAACTTTTTTATCAACGATTAAAAAAACGTGATGATGATGCATTCGATTATCTAATTACAGCTTATAGTAAATTATTATGGGCAGTGGGTGCTCGCAGTGGTGTTCATAATAACATGGATCTGGAAGAAATAATCAGTGATGTTTTCTTACGATTTTGGCAACATCCTGAAAAATTTAATCCAGAAAAAGGTAGTCTGAAAACTTATTTGTGTATTATGACAAAGAGTATGACCAGAAATAAATGGCAAAAAGTCCAAAAATTTAAACAAGAACCATTGACGGAAATAAATGAAGATGCACAACAACTGATTAGTGATGAACTTGATGAGAAAGAAGCATGGCAAGAACTGTATAACTTGATTTTGACGTTTGACGAGCCCACACGTCAATTATTGTTTTGGCGAATCTTTTGTGATTTATCTCCTCTGGAAATCGCAGAGCGCACAAAACTCACGAGTAAAGAAATTGATAATTATTTGTATCGAGGGCGTAAAAAGCTTCGTCACTTAGTGAATGAAAATTCTTTTTTTAGAGAGGTGGAAAATAGATGAAAAAAGATCCTTTAGAATATTTAACTGAAGAACAGTTAGATGAATTACTGAAATGTACTGATCAACCCTTTCACGAAAAAAATAAAAAAGAAATCAAGAATAAATTTGTAACAAAAAAGAATATGTTTAGAAAAAAGAGACAACAAAAAAGACGTTGGATAATTGGTGGATCAACGGCAGCATTAGGTTTACTATTAGTAGGATTTACTTTTCGAGATGATTTGTCGTTAGCTTATAAAAAAAGGTTTGGTACAGATACAGAAATCTTATTGTTAAATTCAGATAAGCTAAGTCAAGAAGTAACGGATCAAGGATTACGGCTAAAAGCTGTTGCCTCTTTTAAAGATGGGAATAATCAATACTTGGTTAGCCAACTAACTGATTTAACTGGTGATCGGCTAGCAAAAGATACAGTCATCGAGGATTGGGAAATGTTTAGTGGTGGGAATACCCAAGTGGTCAATTATGACGAAGGAACGAAAACGGCTACATTAGTTACCAGCGCGATTGGTGCAGAGGCTACGCCAATTTCCGGGTTTCAAATCCGTTCTTTTGCAAGTCAAGAAAAAAACTTTATAAAAACTTTTACTCCAAAATGGGAAGAAATAGTAAAACCAGCTAAAACTTGGATTGATTTAACAAAACAAGAAAGCCAAGGTGGTGGATTTGATGAAAAAGAAGCCAAAAAACTAGGCGTTACTTGGGACAAGATAATCAAGGAAGGATTAAAACCATTGGAGGTCAATGAAAAATTAGACCAAAATTTTACAATTTCCAATATTGCTTACAAAGATAATTTATTACATGTCCAACTAAAAATACCAAATGAACCTAAGATGGCAGCTGTTTTTCCAAGTTTGGCTATTGGTGAAAAAGAAATAGAACCAATCGTAGACTTTAGTATTGATGAGGGGACGCATAATAATCAAACTGGCAGATCTGATTATCAAGAATATGTTTTTGCTATTTCAGAAGCAGACTTAACTCAAGCAAAACTTCTTTTAAACGGGTGGAATTGGGGTGTCTATCAAGAAGGGAATTGGCTGATACAATTGAAAGAGGCGAAAGAATTACCAATCACCAATTTGCCTGATCAAGAAATCGATGGAGCAACGGATAAAGTATTCTTAGAAAATATTACTTTATCGCCGCTGGCACTAGACTTTGATTATACGGGGAGTTTAATCAATGTTCCGATTATATTGACTTATAAAGATGGGACAACTTTCAGGTTAGATGAAGACAGGAGCCATTTCCAAGAAGGTAAAAAAATGCATTATCGTTATGAATTTGGATTAAAAGATAACGAAGAAATCCAATCAATTAAAATTGGAGCGAGTGAATTAAGTTTAGATTCCAAGGACTCAGCAACTTCTGAAGAGAAGTAAGAAAAATTAATGTGAAAAAGTGTTAATCAGCGAACTACTAATTGGCACTCGGATCAATTGTTCCTTAAATAATTCAACTAGCTCAGGCTAACTACGAAAAATTTTTTCAAAATAAAAGGTGCTTTCAAATGTCTAACTTTTGGAAATTGAAGGCACTTTTTTATGTATGTTCCAGCTCCTTTTTCTGTCAGTTAATGAGTGTGCTTTGGAGCGTAGTAAGGAATAATAGAAGATAAAAACGCTACGGCTAAAGAATGGTTCTCCCAGCTTTTATTTTAAAAATGAAGACTGGGAGATTTTTTGTGTTCAGACAGGAGTTGCTTGAAAAAGATAGGTGTGAACAGTTTCAGCTTTATCTATAAAGAATATAGTTACCACATAAATGAATCTTCTGGGAATGCACGTTAAACCTGTGCTTACTTAAATAAATGATAAACTTTTGGTAGTAACAGGCATGTACTGAACGTTTTCTTGTTGCCAAATTGTATTCCGTGCTACAATTTCTTTAGTAATTTTTTGATAAAGGGGTCATGAAAGATGTTAGGGAAAAAGGATAAACAAAAAAAGAAACAGCTTGAGATAACAAATGAAAAGAAACTGAATGAAGTAGCTGAGTTGGAGACACAGGAAGAACAAGAAGAATTTCAATCGTTCTTTAATGATGTGTTGAAACAATTTCCAAGTAAAATCTCTACTGCCATCATGAAATCTTTTGATAGTACAAAGACTAAAGCATTAAAGTTGACGGCTGCTAGTCGAAGTCGTTTCGATGGCGTTTTTGATGAATTTTTGACAGATGTCGATCAAGAAACTCGTAAAAAATGTCATACAACGGTTCATGTGGCATCCTTAACAGCAGCAATCATTGGTTTATCACCTATTCCGTTTTCCGACGCGTTTTTATTAGTTCCAGTACAGTTAACGATGATGGCACGTTTACATAAAATATTTGGACAATCTTGGTCGGAAAGTTTGGGTAAAAGTTTGACTAAAGAACTGGTAGTTGTCAGCTTTGGCCGTAGTGCAGTAGGCAATATCTTAAAATTTATTCCGGTAGTTGGAACAATTAGTGGTGGTGCGGTCAATGCGGTGGTTGCGATGGCAATTACAGAATCTCTTGGCTGGGTGACGGTCAAAATGCTGAATGATGGGGAAGATATCTTTGATCAAGTAATGTCGTTTAAAGGCCAGTTTGATACTTTGTTCAAGGCGATTCAAGGAGTAAATAAGAAAAAATAGCCAAAAGAGGTTGTGGCTCCAAGCGTCCAGCTTCGAAAAGAAAAGACTATGTCAATATTTTTTGTCATAGTCTTTTTTTTAGCTCAATTGGAGAATAATCGAAATAATCGCTAAATAAATTTGATTTTTGGAGATCATCAATCTGAAAAAAGTTTCTGATCCAGTACTCAGTCAAAAAATGATGGGCGAGGGATTTGCGGTAAAGCCAAGTAACAATGGTTGCGGTGATTAAGCAAGTTTTTCTAATTTCAGAGAACGCGAAAAGCCCTCCTTCTTCTAAAATAAGAAGGAGGGCTTTATGATGCTTTCAAGCGGTTCAAGAGATGAGTACTTAACTTGGAAGACAAATCTGACCGAGAAATTACCAATTACATAATGATAGTTATATTATTCTTTCAATAGTGTTAGCTCTTACATTCTCGATTCAATGTTTACTTGAACTAAAATGAATTATTATTTGAATAGATCAACTATAGGAGGAAGTAAGCCATTGAAAAAAATATTTATTACACTTACTTTAGCGTTAGCAAGTCTTTTTGTTATGTCAGGATGTCAGTTTTATGATAGAGAACTAAAAAAAGAAGTCTACTATACAAAAATCACGACAACTCCTGAAAAACAAACAGATAAAGACGGTAGCTCATATTTTGAGTATAATCAAGTATTTGTCAATAAAAATGGTGAGAAAATCGACTTAGAAATGAAAGAATATCGAAATAAACCATTAAAAAAAGACGCCTATTTGAAAGCAAAAGTAACAAAAAGTGACGGAGTGAAAAGTTGGGAAGAGGTAGAAAAGAGTAAGGTTCCTGACAAAGCTTTAGACGTTATCGAAAAGAGTAAGTAAATAATACGTAATTCTTGAATTGAATAGTTCCTACAAACTAGGTTGACTGTATCTCGAGCAAAAAGATATGGTCAACTTAGTTTTTTTAGAATAAAAATCTTTAGTCAAAAATCACATGGTATCATGCTCTTTTTGAACTTGAAGATCAAGACGTTCTTAGAGATTATTGTTATGTAAGTTCGTACGGACAGTAATTTTAGAAAGTAGGGAATCAAGTGACATTAGGTATTTCAATTTATCCGGAAAAATCAACAAAAGAACAAGACAAAATCTACATTGATCTAGCTTACCAGCTAGGCTATCGTAGAGTTTTTACGAGTTTATTGGAGCTAGCAGGAGATAGCGATCAGGTTATTCGTCATTTTAAAGAAACGGTTCAGTATGCTAGTCAGCTAGGTATGGAAGTTGTCGTAGATATCAACCCCCAAATTTTCAAGCAAATTGGTGTCAGTTATGAAAACCTCTCTTTTTTTGCAGATTTAGGCGTTTATGGTATTCGCTTGGATATGGGGTTTACGGGAAGAGAAGAAGCTGAGATGACGCGTAACATGTATAATCTAAAAATTGAAGTCAATATGAGTATTGGAACAAAGTATATCGATAATATTATGTCTTTCTCACCAAATAAAAAGAATTTGATTGGGTCACATAATTTTTATCCAATGGAGTATTCGGGTTTAGCCGAAGATTTTTATGCGTATTGTTGCCAGCAGTTCAAAAAATATGATCTTGAAACGGCGGCATTTATTACTAGTAAGCATGCGCAACTTGGTCCTTGGCCACTACAAGATGGACTTTGTACGTTGGAACAGCACCGAACACAGTCAATTCGAAGTCAAGCATCGTATTATCTGTTGGATGACCGAATTGATACGATTATTATTGGTGATGCTTACGCTAGTGAACAAGAGTTGAGAGAAGTTTCGGAAATATATTTTACCACTCACCCTCAGTTGCAAGTTGTTTTAGAAGAGGGCATTCAACCTTTAGAAAAGAAAATTGTGGAATGGCAACAGTTTTTTTGACAAATTTT
>NZ_JXLE01000022.1 GCF_001886265.1 Enterococcus thailandicus | reverse complement strand
TATTTTGTATCAAAAAGTAGTTGCACTTCCAATCAGCCCTGCTCTTTTTTGTTTACTATTAATTATTCGCTATATAGGTCACGTACTGGTGTCATGATGATTCGATTTAAATCATTGATAATTGTACTAAAACCTTGTTCTTTTTCCATTAAATCATTGATAACTGATTCTGATTGAATTTTCATAGCCATCTCTTGCGCTTTCATTGCATCTTCATCAGAGAATTCTTCGCCACGCATTTGTTTTTCCTGTAATTCAATTTGCATTGCTTGGAAGTTTTTAAATAGTTCATGTGCTTCTTTGTTTTCTTTTACTTTACCGTATGCTTCTTGTAAAGCTTTGAATTCAGGAAGTTCACGAATTTCGCGTTCGATTTGATTCGCGCTATCATAGATATTTGACATAATATTGCCTCTTTTCTTTCAGTAGTTGAGTTCATTGTAACATGCAGCTATCCGTTTTCAAAGAACTACTCACTTTGATATTTCCGCCACAAATCTTTGGCTGCATCGCCAATTCCTTGTACGCCGTCTTTTACAAAGTCACCAAAGTTCTTCAATCCTTCTTTTGCTTTCTCGCCATATTGATCTAAGTTTTCTTTCCATTTCCCAGCATTGTCCTCTGCTTCTGATGGATTGCCCACTTGATCTGCTGGGACGACCTCTCCGCCTGTTGCATACGCATCTGCGACACTAAAACTTGTATTTGAAGTATAAGGAAGGATTCCTTCTGCAGCAGACTTAAAGACTCGGCCCACAACATTCCCACTCGTCCCTTCTAAGTAGTGCAATTCGCTGGACTCTTCGTAACCCATCCAAGTTGAAATAACTACGTCTGGTGTATAGCCAACAATCCATTGATCATTTGCTTTAGTGGCATCAAAATTCGTTTCCGTAGTACCAGTTTTACCAGCAACCGTATAACCAGCTGGATTTGCAGCAACTGCTGTTCCATTAGAAAATGTGCCAAGCAGCATACTTGTCATTTGTTCTGCTGTTTCTTTTGAAATCACTTGTTTAGGTTTTTTGTCCGTATTATCTACAATAACTGCACCTGTAGAATCAACGATTTTCGTAATCAAATGTGGCGAATACATCTGCCCATCATTCGCAAAAGCACTATAGGCTCCGGCCATCGTTAACGGTGATACACCTTTTTCTAAGCCACCTAATGCTAAACCATAGTATTTATCGGATTTTGATAAGCTTAACCCGAATTCTTCTGCTTTATCATACCCTTTTTGAAGACCAATCTCATGGAGTAACCAAACAGCTGGCAAGTTCAAGCTTTGAGCTACTGCTTGATACATTGGTACTTCACCTTGATACGTACCATCATAATTTTGAGCAGCATAGTAACTTTGTGGTGCGTCTTGCAAAGTACTAGAAGGTAAGTAGCCAGACTCTAAAGCAGCTGAGTACACGCTCAATGGTTTAATTGTCGAACCTGGCGACCTTTTCATTTGTGTTGCAAAATTAAATCCACGGAAGACGTGTTCTCCACGCCGCCCCACCAAGGCTTGTACACCACCATTTTTCGGATTCAATGCAACAGACGCAGATTGAACCATTGCCCCGTCCGAAGCATCTGCCGGAAATAGCTGTCCATTTTGATAAGTCGCTTCTAACTGCTTTTGATAATTTTGATCTAACGCAGTATATATTTTATACCCCTTGTTCATTACATCTGATTCATCCAGTCCATATGCTTCCACAGCCTCATCAATTACCGCATCAAAATAATAAGGATAGCGATAACCTGATTCCGAATCCGTATACGTGTCATTTAAATAATCCGTAATGTTCGTTTGGCTCTCCGCACTGGCTTGTTCTGCTGTGATTTTTTCGTTTTCTTTCATCACACTCAACACAGTATTTTTTCGATTATTAGCATTTTCTGGGTTATCAATTGGATTATAAATACCTGGTCCTTTAAGCATACCCGCAATTGTTGCCGCCTCTGACAATGTTACGTCACTCGCATTGACACCAAAATATCTCCTTGCAGCATCTTGAACACCCCAAACACCATTACCAAAATAAGCGTTATTCAAATACATAGTTAAAATTTCTTCTTTACTGTATTTCTTTTCTATTTCTATCGCTAGAAACAGCTCTTTTGCTTTTCTATCAAAGGTTTGATCGAGTGTTAAATACGCATTTTTTGCCAATTGTTGCGTAATCGTACTCCCTCCACCACCAGCGGTACTCCCTGAAGTAAGCATACGAACTGCTGCTCGAGCAATCCCCTTCACATCAAATCCATGATGATTATAAAAATTTCGATCTTCCGTAGAAATAACTGCATCTTGAATATACGGAGAAATTGCATCTAGTTCTACGTAAGTCCCTTTTTGAGCATAAAGTGTACCTGCTTCTTCATTATCTTTATCATAAATAACAGTAGATTGGCTTAATCCTGATTTTAAAGTCTCCACATTTGCTTGTTTTGCTAAAATAAACAAATAAACACTCGTTACCAAAATAAAAATCAGTCCCAACAAAAGAATAACTTTATTGATATGATATTTTTTCCAAATTCGCCTTCGCCATTTATGAAATCGGCTCAAATATGGCTTAATCCAGCGCCAAAAGCTAATCAAAGAAGCTTTTATTTTTTCCAAAACGCGTTGAAAATCCATTTGCATGTTCTCCTATCTTTTTATTCACACGGTCAGTTTACCACAACTAACTGCGCCTTTCTTCCTGCTTAAGATGTAAGTTTTGTAGTTAATGACGGTAGTTTAGCATAATAAGTAGCTGATTGATTTAATCTTTTTCTTAAATATATTTTAAAAATGGTAAAATAAAACTGACTTCGACGAAAGGAGCTCCTTTATGGAAATCACAATTACATTACCCGCTGATCACTCAGCAACAACTATCCAAGAATTATTAGAGCGAGAATGGCTAGTACCAAAAAAAGTTCGTCATTTTTTGCGTACCCGAAGAAATGTTTGGGTAAATGCGCAGCCCGCTCCTTTTCATTCAGAAATCCGCGGTGGCGACACAATTACTTTACATTTTGAAGAAGGTGACTACAGTCATCAAGAAATCATCTTTGGTGATCCTCAAAAAATCCACACGCTCTATGAAGACGATCAATTAGTGATTGTAAATAAACCAGCTGGTCTAAAAACCCATCCCAATAACGCAAAAGAAACTGGAACCTTATTAAATGATTTAGCTGCTTATCTAGCTCCGAAAGATGAAAAACCATATGTTGTACATCGCTTAGATCAAGAAACCAGTGGCGCTATTTTATTCGCTAAAAACCCATTTATTCTGCCTATTTTAAGCCAATTAGTCGAACAAAAGAAGATTTATCGACGCTACCAAGCTATCGTTTGGGGAAAGTTAACCAAAGATATCACCATCACCAAGAAAATTGGACGCGATCGACACAACCGACGAAAACAAGTCATTGATGAACGTAACGGGAAAACAGCAACAACCCGCGTAACCGTTGCAAAAAATCTACCGACACAAACACAAATTTATTGTGTTTTAGCTACTGGGAGGACACATCAAATTCGGGTTCATCTCGAAAGCCTAGGTCATCCAATTGTAGGCGATCCACTTTATCAGTCACGGCCAGCGCAACGAATGATGCTTCACGCAATTGAACTTCATTTGACACATCCATTCACACAAGAAACGATTATCGCTAGAGCAACTCCTGGACTATGGTAGGCCTCAAGAAAATAAAAAAGTGTCTGGGACATTAATCAAAATGATTATGCTCCAGACACTTTTTTACGAATAAATGGCTTTTCGAAAGTAAATCTCTCAAAAATGAGTAGAATAATCTCAAAAACAGATAAAGCTATTTTCAGATTATCCTTCTTATCTATCAGAGTTGACTGCTCTTATTTCAACCACTTTTTTGAAATTTTATTTTTGTCGATACTCTTTTTCGGCTAATAATAAACTACCAATAATCCCACTTTCATTCGGCAAGCCCCAGCGAACAATATATTCACTAGCTTCTGGAACTTCCATATATCCTGCCATTAATTCAACAAATTGTTGACGAATTTTTTGTAGTAAATGATCTTGGTTCATTACGCCACCACCAAGGATAATTTTTTCTGGTGCTAAAGTTAATGTATAGTTGATTAAAGCTTGTGCAATATAGAATGCTTGGATATCCCACACAGGATGGTCTACCGGTAAATCTTGACCTTTGATTCCGGTTCTTGCTTCTAATGAAGGACCAGCCGCCAATCCTTCCAAACAGTCCCCATGATAAGGACAAGTACCAGCGTAAGTATCATCTGGATGACGTTTCACCCAGATATGACCCATTTCCGGATGAGCAATCCCCGAAAAGATATCTTGATTCAAAACAACACCTGCACCAATCCCAGTACCAACGGTTAGATAGATACAGCTATTCTTTCCTTGTGCTGCACCTTTCTTCAATTCGCCATAGGCAGCAGCATTAACATCCGTTGTCCACGCAATTGGAATTTGATAACGTGCTTTAACACTCCCTAAAAAGTCAAAATCAGCCCAACCTTTTTTAGGTGTTGCTAAAACATATCCATAGTTATCTTTTGTTTGGTCAATGCCAATCGGGCCAAAAGACCCAATCCCCATAGCAGATAAGTCAAACTTGTCAAAAAAAGCAAACACTTGTTGCAACGTTTCTATTGGAGTCGTTGTAGGAATACTTACTTTCTCCATAATTTCATGTTGATCATTCGCCACCGCACAAACAAACTTTGTGCCACCTGCTTCTATTCCGCCGTACATTTACTTTTCCTCCTCGAATCCGATTGTCCGAATTTCATAAGGCATCAATGTCGGCTCAATCGTTTGCTTACTGTCTTTTTCTAAAAGATTCAACAATCTATTAGTTGTCCCTGGTTTTTGAACAACCATTTCTTCTTCGTTTCCTGACAGATTGAATCCTCTCAGTACTACTTTATCATTAAACTTGCTTCGCTTCAAAGCAGTAATTGCAAACGTTTTAGCATCCACTTCTAAATAATTGTTTTTGCTGCTTAATTCACCTTGTTGATTAGCTAATTGTTGCGTTGTAAATGGAACTTGCGCAGCATACGCGTGTTGATAAGATGCAAATTTTTCATTTGGTTCATGAATTTCCATACTATACTGGAAGTGTTGTTGTCCTAAACACTGTGCCTCGGGAGTTGGGAAATATCCCCAGTCCCCTAACTCACCAACACAACGCAATAAGGTCAATGCAATTTGACCTGCATCTACAATTTCGTATTCATTTAAGCCATAGTTTCCAATTGTGACACCATAATTTTCATCATGAAGATTAACAAATGCATGTTGATGTTGCGGATTCGTTGGATTTTCCCAGCTTGCGGAAACTTTATTTGGTCGCGTAACGACTTCAAATATACTATCTGCTTCATGGTGTTCCACATGTAACTTCGTTGGAAATAGCGCGCGTAAGCGATGGTCTTTCATTTGATTGTCAATCGTCGTTTCAAAGTCGATTTTCCGACTATTTTTCCTTAAAGTAATTTTTGTTTCTATTAATAATGGTTTTAATTCTTTTGCTCGTTTCGCTTTACGATAACGGAATTCAACTACCATTTGTTGTTCCCTTTCTAGAAGTTCATCGGCAGAAACTGGAATCATCATGGTCTGAATGAGTTGGATTTGAGCAATCTCTGGTGTATCAACCAAAATTTCTACTCGAGAATCCCCTTGTTGGTTTGAAAGAATTGGGGCTGTGTCACTTGGTTGTTTATAGATATACTCATTTCCAACATCACCCGTATCTTCAAAAACAAGCATATCCTCAAATTGACGATCCATTTTTTTGTCCAACACCGTTAATGAACCATTCTCTTCAATTTTGATTTTGAGCAATTCATTTTCGATTACTCGTCCTTGGTCACTGACCATCGAATCAGTAATAGCGATTGGGGCTTCTCCTTCAGCTAATGTAAATGTCTCCCATGAAAAAGCAGCCATTTCTTCTAGCGGAATAGTTACAGTCACTACTTTTTCCATATAAGGTATCCGGAACCGATCTTTCGGTAAGTCATAGTCAAAACGAACAGTTGCTTCAGATACAATTGCGGGAATGATTTCTCCTTGTGCATTCTCAACATGATAGCTCTTAACAGGCACATCTTCCAATTCTTTAAACAATGTCTCTGGTAATCCTTCAGCAAACTTTTTACGTTCCAACTCGACTTCAATCACAGCTTCACCAGTTTTCGCTGTTCCAGCTGTATTGATTACAACAAAAGGATACGTATCCTCTGGGAATTCGCTTGTATCAATAACTTGCGACAACTGCCTCATTGCTTCTTCTGCTACAAATTTCCCAACTTCGTCTGCTTTTTCGAATCGTGTAATCATTTCTCGATGAACAGAATCCACTGAACAACCACAAATACTATCATGTGGGTGATTTTGCATTAATGTTTTCCAAGCATAATCTAATTGATCATGAGGATAGCTTCCCGAAACTTCATATGCCATTGTCGCTAACGGCTCAGCAATATTTTCTAATTGTCTTTGAACTTTCGTATTCCATTGTTTTAAATACACGCGCGCAGATGCAGTATTTGCCAAGGTATACCAGCCATCTGTTTCTTGACTCGTTAATTCGCCTTCTACGGTCCCCAAATCTTCAGGTAAATCATTTGTTACTGCTGCTAAATAGTCGGTAAAATTAGAATGAATAAATTCGTAATCTGGATATAAACGATTTGCTAATGCAATTGCCTTTGATATATCTTTTTGAACAGGCTGATGATCGACACCATTCATCATTAATAAATGTTCAGTTGAAGCATATTGTTCTGCATCAGCTAACTTTTGATCCCAAAATGCCTTGGCTTCTTGTTCTTCAGCTGGTATTTCATTTCCATTACTATACCAATTAGCAAATAATAAACCAAAAATTTCTGAGTTATCAGGCCCTTTCCATTTCATTTCAGAATATTGGGAGGAATAATTTTCTGCCTCAAGCACCTGATTATCAAAGCCAATCGGTTTTACTCCACGGCCAAATGCTGCTGCTTCAATCCCAACTTGCTTCATCATTTGAGGTGTTTGCCCCATATTTCCAAATGTATCTGGGAAGTAGCCCAGCATTACTGGAACACCCCATTTTTGCGTTTCTTCGAACCCAATCAACATATTACGAACGTTGGATTCTGAGCTAATCAAAAAATCATCTTGCAAAATATAAAATGGTCCAATACGTAGCTTACCCGCATCAATCGCTTGTTGAACTAACGCTCTTTTCTCCGGTCTTACTTGTAAATAATCATCTAAAATAATTGTTTGTCCATCTAAGTGAAAACTATTGAATTCAGGGTCATTCTCAAAAAGTTCTAATAAATCATCCATTAATTCAACTAGACGCATATGGTGTTGTTCATAAGCCATGTACCATTCTCGATCCCAGTGACTGTGGGAAATAATATATACTTTCTTTTTCATCTAATCGCTCCTATTTTTCTACTCGAATATCAAAGTAATCCATTACTAATTCACAAAACATCATATTTGCCCAAGAAAACCATTCTCTTGTGTAATTGTTAGGGTTATCCACATCAAAACCTTCGTGCATCAAGTTTGTTCCAGCATCTGTAGCTACTAATAAATCTAAAATTCGCTCTTTTTCTTTTCGATCATCAGTGGTCATGCCTTCCATTGCTAAAGCAATTGGCCAAACATAATTTTCAGGCGTATGAGAAGAGCCGATTCCTTTTGCGTACTTTCCTTCATAAAAATAAGGATTTTCTGGGCTAAGCAACGTTTTTCTTGTTTGTAAATACGTCTCATCTTTCGAAGAACAATAGCCTAGGTAAGGAGCAGCCATTAGGTTTGGTACATTGCTGTCATCCATGATTGAGGTATTTCCTTGACCATCCACTTCGTATGCGAAAATAGTCTCTTGTGCTTGATTTTTAGTTTTACCATGCACTTCGATCCCTCGTTGAATCTCTTCTCGCAATGTGGTAGCTTTTGCTACGATTTGATTATTTGATAACACTGTTTGAAAAATTTCTTCAATATATCCTAAAACGACTACAGCAAACATGTTCGATGGGACTAAATACCCATATTGGCAAGTATCATCACTTGGTCGAAAACCTGACCAGGTCATTCCTGTAGGTACCACTTTTGCACCTTTCCCATTATTAACAAGCGTGTCTTCCAGACGAGTAGTATCACGTTCAAATCGATACGGTGACTTAGTATGGTCTTGTTCTGTTTGAAAAACATTTAGAATTTTTTCGATTCCTGAAACAAATGAATCATCAAACTGATCTGTTTGCCCCGTATTTTTATATAAAAGATAGGCAAGTTGAACAGGATAACATAATGAGTCAATCTCATATTTTCTTTCCCAAATCCAATCATTCATTTCAGTATGGTCACTCTGATGTCCCGCCCCGTTCGCTTCTTCATTAAACGCATTCGCATACGGATCAATGTTGATATAAAAGAATTGTTTCTTTACCAACCCACTAATCATTGCTGCTAAGTCTTTATCTTCTTTGGCAATCACTAAGTAAGGGCGTACTTGTGCAGTGGAATCTCTTAACCACATAGCTGGTATATCACCGGTTAGCAAGAAAGTTGTTCCATCAGAATGTCGCTTTACTGTGGTTAGCAATGTATTAGCAAACGCAGTACAAAAATTTTTAGCCCAATCTGCATGCTCACTTCCACATTTCTGTTCAATTTTTCCCATGAATTCTTCAACTGATTTTGGTATATCTTTATACGGCATCTCTCAATATCCTCTTTTCTATTTGATATATCTTAGTAGATTATACTTCTTGATTCGTTTTTTGTCTACGCTTTCATAATATTTTTTATTGTTTACTTTTGCTTTATTTATGCTATTATTTATACATGATATATCATTAAGAGGTGTTATTATGGAGCAACCATTATATAAGAAAATATTTATCGATCTACACAACGCAATTCTTGATGGAACTTTAGCCATTGATAGCCAAGTTCCTACTGAAAAAGAACTTTCTCAAAAATATCAAGTAAGTCGAATCACATCCAAACGAGCATTAACAGAATTGGAACAACTTGGTTTGATTTATCGAATTCGTGGAAAAGGCAGCTTTGTCAAAGCAGACAATCCAGAGACCTCGGCTGTCCACATTCAAAAAACAAAGAGAATTCTCTTTTTATTTCCGTTCTTAACTGATTTGTCCGTTGGTGATTTCACTGAAGGATTGAATCCAATTATGCAAGAAAATCAATTTGACGTATTGATGACCTCTCTTGATTTTCTCCAAACAAAAACGGCAAAAGAAGTGATGGATGAATTCGATGGATTGATTTACTACGCTATCGATACGGAGCAACACTTAGATTTATTGTTTGAACTTTCACTGAAAGATTTTCCAGTCATTATTTTGGATAAGAAAATTTATGAACTACCATTTCCAACCGTTCTTTCAGACAATTTCGCCGGCGGCTCGATAGCCACAAATCAATTGATTGCTGACGGTCATCAAAAAATTGGCTTCTTATTTGGCGAACCAACTCATCCACAATCAGTTCGTCAGCGCTATTTAGGCTATCTTGAAGCTCTTGATAAAGCTAATTTAGCTTTTCATACTGCGCTTGACGACCAAAAAGCAACGAATAAAGAGTTATTAAACTATATCAAAGAACACCAACTTACTGCGTTTGTCTGTGAAAATGATCTTGTTGCCATTCAAACAATGAACCAATTGAAACAAGCTGGCTTTTCAGTTCCTGCTGATTTTTCAATTATCGGTTTTGATGATATTCAAGCTGCAGCTTTAGTTGATCCGCCTTTGACAACTATTGCCCAAAATTTCAAAGAACTTGGAAAATCTGCTGGAGAAAAGTTGATTCATTGGCTTGAAACCAAAGAATCACCAGCAGATACCAAATACCCAGTCACATTAATAACAAGACACTCAACGAAGGAGCTTAACAATGAACATTCAACAAATTGATACTCGCCACGGGACTGCCAACCAGTCCAACTATTCAAACGGAAATTGCCTGCCTTATACAGGCGTTCCGTTTGGAATGAATTATTTTGCCCCACAAACAACCGACCAAAAAGGAAGTTGGTGGTTCCACCCAGAAGACCGTGTCTTTCAAGGTTATCGTTTAACACATCAACCTAGTCCTTGGATGGGTGATTTCAGTCATTTCCTAATGACACCAGTTAGTGGTACTCTACCTGAAAACAGTCTTTTTCATGCTCAGAGTTCTTATCGACCAGAAGAAAGCACGTTTTGCCCTACGCATCTGTCAATCAATCAACTGCGTTATGAAATTTCATCCACGTTGATTCCTAGTATGTATGGTGGTGTACTTACGATTGATTATCACAAAAATGATAGCGGTTTACTTTTGACTTTTCCTGAGCGATACCAGTTAAATGTTGTAGACTCGCATACAATTACTGGTTATCTCATCAACTTTTCTGGATGTGAGGATCCTGATTTTCGCTTTCACTTTATCCTTTCCTTTGAACAACCATTATTCGACACTGAGTTAGCAATTCCAGAGAATAGTTCTTCTATTTTGTTGTCGTTTGGCTCGATCGAACAGCAAACGATTCGCTTTGGTACTTCTTTTATTAGCGAAGAACAAGCACAGGTAAATTTATTGAGAGAGTCTGCACAGTCGCCTGATGAATACCTGGAAAAAAATCGCCAAATTTGGCAAGAATATTTCGATAAAATTAAAATCAGTCATCATGATAAAAAACAAGTAAGTACTTTTTATCATAACTTGTATCGTGTATTTCTCTTTCCTCAAACATTCTATGAAGTAACTAAGGATGGCGAAAAAATTCACTATGATACATTCAGCAAAACTATTCGCTCTGGTGTTCTTTATACAAATAATGGATTTTGGGATACGTATAAAACGGTCTACCCACTCTATTCATTGATTGCCACTGAAAAATATGAGGAAATGCTTGAGGGCTTTCTTACAAGTTATCGAGAAACGGGCTTTTTGCCAAAATGGCTATCGCCTGATGAACGAGGTTTAATGCCCGGAACATTGATTGATGCGGTAATTGCTGACGCCGCAGTAAAAGGAATTCGTAGTGATTTGATGCCTGAATTTTTAATAGCAATGAAAAAAAGCGCTACTGTCCAAAGTGAGTTACCTAATTATGGGCGCCAAGGAACACTTGATTATTTAACATATGGCTATGTTCCTAGTACCTATCATGAATCAGTCAATCATACTTTAGATTATGCTTATAGCGATTTTTGTATCAGCCAAGTTGCTGCTATACTGGGGGATCATGAGACCAGCGCTTTTTATCAAAGACAGTCCTTAAACTATCGTAATATTTTTGACCCTACCGTTGGGTTCATGCGTGCAAAAGATACGAATCAACAATTTAGAGAAAACTTCTCAGCGACTCGCTGGGGTCAAGATTATGCAGAAGGAAGTGCATGGCAAAGTAGCTTTGCCGTCTACCAAGATTTTAATGGTTTGATTCGTGAACATGGTGGAGAAGCTGCTTTTCAAGAAAAATTAATCAAGCTTTGTAATCAATCTCCTTCCTTTGAAGTTGGTGGATACGGATTTGAAATCCATGAAATGAGTGAAATGGCCGCTATTGAATTTGGACAACTGGCTATCTCAAATCAACCTAGCTTCCACTACCCTTATCTATTCAGTTATCTTGGTAAACCAGAGATGGCTCAACCGTTAATTAAACAATTGTTGACTCAAACCTTCAATGATTCACCGACAGGTTATCCCGGTGATGAAGATAATGGTAGCATGTCAGGTTGGTATATCTTTAGCAGTTTAGGTTTTTATCCAGTCACACCTGGTTCTGGAGAATATGTTATTGGTTTGCCACTGTTCGATCACGTTGAACTAAAACTTGCAAACGGTCAGACACTTACGATTGAAAGTTCACCAAATCAACCACAACAACAGTTTGTTCATCAAGTTGACCGTAATGATCAAATGCATTCTAAGTTATTCTTTACACACGAAGACTTACTCACAGGAGGAACAATTCGTTATCACTTAGGTACTGTTCCTCACCCCAAAAAATACGCGGCCGATGCTTTACCGTTTTCTTTAACCTAATAAGCCTTCACAATAAACTACGTGCAAAAATAAAATTTGATTTTTATTTTCATAAAAAAAGACTGAACCAAAACATATTTTCGTTTGGGCTCAGTCTTTTTGATTGTCTTTTTTACTCAGTCATTATCATTCCAAAATCAGCAATTCCAACCTATATAGAAGTTCCTACGTCTAAACACTGTACTCCCTACTTTTTTCTTTAAACTAAGTAAGGGGCTTTTCTCGGTACTCTTTTGGTGATTGTCCCACAATTTTCTTAAATAATTTAGAGAAATAAGTGGTGTTGTTGTAGCCAATCTCGTTTGAAATTTCATTGATATTTTGTTCACTGTGAAGTAGCAACCATTTTGCTTGCTCCATCCGTAAATGATTTAAGTAGGTAGAAAAGCTTTTTTTCGTTTCTTTTTTAAATAGTTGCCCGAGATACATCACATTTAGGTGCAAACTTTCGGATACTTCTTTTAATGTTAACGGCTCCCGGTAATTTTCGTGCAGTATTTGCAGCGCTTGCTTGATATTTTCACTATAGTTTTTTTGCTTTTGCTGCTTACGAACTAAGGAAAGCAACAATTCTTGAAGGTCATTCACATTTTTTGCCTGATTTATTTGATGAATACCTGTCAAGTACTCATCATCTTCTAGTGTAATCAGCTCTCGTTGAATATCCATAAACAATAAGAAAGTGAAGTGCCGAATGTCCTCGGGAGTCATGACTGCCGATTGGAATTGTTCAAAAAACTCACGAATCATTTGTTGAACTAAATCTAACTGATTACTTTGAAGCGCGCGACTAAAAGTAGAAAAATCAATTAACTGATCTTGATTTTCTGCAGGCAGGGACCTAATGATTTCACGTCTGGCTTCACCGTAAAACTGTTGAAGATGCAACTGGTCTTTTGCCCGACGAAAACTTTCAGGAATATCATCTATTTCCTTTATTTCGTCACCCACACTAATCAGCCAATCTTGTTGTGCATACTGCGTTTGAAAATAGTCACAAAAGTCCCCGACTTTCTGGGGACTAAGCAAAATGGTGAAGCAAGTCACATCCCCAAAACTTCGCTGATAATAAGTAGTTGCTTGTTGTTCTTTTAACCATTGAATAATAGCAGATTCATGTATTCTTTCTAGCTGAATCAATAAAATTTGTTGTGACTCTTGAGGTAATCCACTCAAAAACTCTTCTTCGCTGGTTTCATCTAACTCTTCATTTAACCATTGACTGAATAAAAGTTCCTGATAAATTTCTTGCTGATTTTTTTGCTCATTTTGCTGATCCAAACGTTCTTTTACTTTTTTTAAGCTTTCAATCAACTCTGTTTTATTCACCGGCTTCATCAAATAATTAACTGCCCCAAGTTGCATACCACCTTTAAGGTATTCAAATTCTTGGTAGCCAGAAAGAATCATAAACTCAAAGGTATATTGCTCTTTTTGAGCTGCTTCAATAAATTCTAGACCATTCATCTCTGGCATTGTTACATCTGTAATAACTAAATCAATAACTTGTTTTTCTAAAACCAATAACCCTTGCATAGCATTTTCTGCCGTTGCTACGATTTCAAATCCAAAACTGGGCCAATCAACAATTTTTTTCAATCCATTCAAAATCATGTATTCATCATCAACCAGCAACACTTTATACATTTTCAGACTCCTTCTTCTTAAATGTAATTTTAATCGTTACGCCACCTTCTTTATTCGCAAACAATCGCATCCGGTACGTGCTACCGAAATTTGCGCGTAAACGTTCATTTACGTTTTGCAAACCAATTGATTCATGTAACTCGACTTTTGGATGTACCAATCGATTTTCAATTGACACTAACTGCTCTGGAGTAACTCCTTTACCGTTATCTTTCACTTGAATTTGTACAAATGATCCTTGTTGAAAAACTTTTACGCTCAATGCGTTATCATAACGAGTAAAATCAATTCCATGTTTAAAATAGTTTTCAACTAGTGGTTGGATTACAAATTTCGGTACTTCAATTTGCTCTAGTGATTCCTCAATCGAAAAATGATAGGCTACACGATTAGGATAACGCATTTGGTAGAGAAATACATACTTTTCACAAAAATTCAGCTCTTCTTTAAGGCTAATTTTCGTTTCTTGATTCGTGTTATTTCTTAATAATGCAGAGAAAGCATAGACCACTTCTGCAAGTTCTTCGCTTCCCTCACTCAACGCATACATTCGAATGTACTCCAATGTGTTGTAAAGAAAATGAGGATTGATTTGTGCTTGTAATGCGCGCATATGTGCATCTTTTTGTTTGATTTCTAATTTATAGATATCTTCAACGTATTGGTTGATGCTATCCAACATAGTATTAATACCTTGCGCTAAATCTTTCAGCTCATACTCCGTTTGTTCCTGGGCAATTCGCGTGTCCAGATTACCATTTGCCGCTTCATTCATTGCACGCATCACTACGTCGATTTGCTGAGAATAACGTTTAAATGTTTTATATAAGAATACGAGTAGAATACTGTCTAAAAGAATCACGCCAATAATCAATGGTGCCAGACTTCTTGCAGTTTCTCGATAAACATTTCGTTGGTCTAGCGTTGCTAGTATACGGTACTCACCAGATAATTCCTGATAGGAAACAAAGTTATGTTCTTCCAATTTCGATAAAGGGAGTCCAGAATTCTTATCCAATTCTTGTGTAATCAGTGTTTCTTGTTTCTTTCGGCTTTCTGGTGCTAGTCCTGCGCTATGAAAAGTATACAGACGATTAGCAGAGCCAGAAATCATGTACAAAGATAAGCCATTAAAAGCATTCAGGCTTTCTAAACTGGATTCCAATTCTTTCTTTTGGAACCCAACAAAGATGCTTCCCAGCTCCGTGCCACCTTGAGTAATCGGCATTTTGATATAAAAAGCATTTTTTAATGTCGGGGTTCCCGTTTTAACAATTCCCGCTTTGTGTTCTCTGGTAGACTCAAAATATTCTGGCAGTTGACTAAAAACAATGTAGAGAGAACTTAGCTCTTCATAGTTGACGTAAAGATCCAACATTTCATTTGGAAAAGACAATAGTTCATTGGTTTTACTTTGTTGCGTATATGCGTACATCAAATACCGGTCAATTGGTTGTGTCAGATAAGTTGTCGCATTCTCGATTTTTTCTGGACTTCCCAGAAGTTGATCTTTGATAATTTTGCTTAATGTTGTTTTATCATTTAGCATTCGATTTGTCGTTTGCAGTGCTTCATTGGTGACATTTTCTGCTTGATTTTGGTTTTGACTCCAAGTATGGATACTAAAAATAATTGTTGCGCCAATTGTGAGTACAGTCATCACTACTGCGTATTTACGCAACAAACGGTTGAGCAACGTCCCTTTTGAAAATAAAACTTTGAATGGATTATTCATAGTTTTCCATTCGAACCGCTAATTCTTCGCGCCATTTTTTTGTCGCCAACACATTCCATACGGTCAATAAACCTAGCAAACCAAATAACAATAGACCTTTGAAATGCCACGTCAACGCAAGGATAATCCCGCTACCAATAATCATCTTCAACAACGTAGAAAAGCTCGATAAACTTGAAATAAAACTTAACTTAATCACATTGCCGAATGTCATTTCATATTCACTATCTAAAATTAAACTCCATTGATACGTTGCAAACAAATAAAGTAAACCAAACAACAAAATAAAATCAATTCCCAAAAATAAAAGTCCTTGTATTTGAACTGAAAGATAAAGATTATAACTTAGAATAGCTAACCCTGCAAAAAAGAAGAAAAACAAATAATTTCCTCGCTTAAAATATTTCTTAAAACAGTACCAACCTTGCTTAAGTGTTATGTCTTTGTACTCAAACTCATAGTGATAAAATAATTCATTAATTGTTTTCAACGCTGGTCCAATTCCTAAAACAATCCCGCCTGCTAGACTAAACAACCAGAAAAAAAGTGTTAGTTTAACAACTACCCACACACGAATGAACAATGTCTCCAAAGCTTTTCCTAACATAATATCTCCTTTTTAAAACATAATCTTTTCTCTCTTATTATATAAAGAACAGCGAGCAGATGGAACCGCTCGCTGTCAGACTTATTTATTTTCGAAATTCATCGTATTGTTTTTGCATCTCAGTTAAAACTTTTTCGTAACCAGCTTTATCTAATGCCTCGAGCAATTTAGGCAAAGTTTCGTCTGGATCAACTGTTCCGGTATTTAATCCATCCATATACTGATTCATGACGTTTGAGATGTTACTGATTTCTGTTTTAACACTGTCTGTATTAAAGCTGAACCCTAAGATTGGTGAAGTTTCAGCTTCTTCAATTGATTTATCGCGTGTAGCGATCATTTCATCAGTGATTGATTCTTGTGTGTATAAAATTGCGTTATTTCCTGTGTTCCAAGCAGACATGTGTGTTTTTGGTTGGTAACCATCTAACAACTTGATCTTGTCGTCTGTTCCGTCTACTTTTTCCCACGCTTCGCCTTCAATTCCCCAAACTAATCCGTTCAATAATTCAGCATCGCTGTTAAGTAATCCTAAAAATTCAACTGCTTTTTCTTTGTTTTTTGAAGTATTTGAAACAACGAAGTTTGCCATTTGTGCTTGTCCTGTTGATTTCAAAGGAACAGTGATTGATTTAGAAACTAATTCTTGGTTTGCTGCATTACTTAAAATTGTGTCACCATAATCGAAAGGCCCTTGTGTTTCGCCACGTAGTAACCAAGTGTTCCCTTCTAAAGGATAATCTTTGCTACTTGTTGCCGCATCACTTGGAATCAAGCCTTGTTGGTACCAGCTATGCATCGTACGAAGCAAGTCAACATAAGTTTTGTTGTCGTATTGATTGATAATCTTTGCTTTGTCTCCATTTAAATCAATGGCAAATGGTAACGTATTTCCTAATGGATAATCGAAGTCACCTTGAACTTTGAAGCCTTGACCAATGGCGAAAGCAGCTGTATTTGGTTCTTTTTTGTGGAATTCTTGTAAAACTTTTTCGGCATCTGCATAAGATTCGATTCCATCAATTGAAAGATTGTATTTATCTAACAATGGTTTGTTAAAAGTTAACACTTGTTGAGCAAACACATTGCCATTTACTGGAAGCGCATATAATTTGTCATTGACTAAATTTCCTTTAATATAGGCTTCGTCTAACGCATCATAAGCATCTTTAGCGTATTTAGGTGCTAACTCAGTTAGGTCGGCAAACGCACCTTTTTGAGCATTAGAAACATAGTTATTTGCATAAGCGATATCGTAGTTTTCACCAGAAGAAATGATTACGTTCATTTTTTTCTCGTAGTCCCCAAAACCGATATAGTTGATATTGACCTTCGCGCCAATTTTGTCTTCGATTCGTTTATTCGCCACTTCCATCAATGCATCATAATTATCTGGCTTATCCCCGATTTGATACATCTGCAATGTGATACTGTCAGACCCTTCTGAATTACTGCTTGCATTTGAACCTCCACCACAAGCAGCTAACGTACCAACCATCAACGCTGAAACTCCTGTAAAGGCTAGTTTCTTCCATAACTTCATCTTACTTCCTCCTAAATAAAATAATTTATTATTTATTCCTTGACTCCACCAATCGTTAACCCTTTGACAAAATGTTTTTGGAAAAATGGGTAGCTAATCGCAATTGGCAATGTTGAGATAACAACGATTGCCATTCGTGCTGATTCTCCTGGTACAGCTGCTAAACCTCCAGCAAGCTGGCTTCCAGCTCCCGCATTTTGTGTGAGATATTGGATATTACTTTGAATCTTCATCAACAAGTATTGTAATGGGACTAAGTTATCATTTTGAATGTAAAGTAATGCGTTGAACCAATCATTCCAGTAACCTAATGCGGCAAATAAGCTAATTGTCGCAATTCCGGGAACAGCTAAAGGTAACACAATTTGAATAAAAATTCGCAACTCGCTTGCTCCATCAATTCTGGCAGACTCAATAATTGAATCTGAGACTGAGCGCTTAAAGAAAGTTCGCATCACAATAATATTGAATGGGCTAACTGCCATTGGCAAAATCAGTGCCCAAATCGTATCTTTTAATTGAAGCAAATTGGTCATCACCAAGTAATTAGCTACCATCCCTGGTGAAAATAACATGGTAATTAAACAAAAGACTGTAAAGAAACGACGGAACGGGAAATTAGAACGAGAGATTGCATAGGCATACAATGAAGTGGCTGTGCTATTAATCAAAGTTCCTAAAACCGTTACTAAAACTGTTACAAATAATGCTTGGAAAATTTTCTCTTGCATTTGTCCAAATAGATACGTATAACCAAATGTACTGAATTTTTCTGGCCAGAAACTATAACCATTAGTTGCTAACGCTGTTTCATCTGTCAAAGAAATCGCGATAACAAATAGAAACGGCAAGATGCAGGAGAAGGCAAAAATCGCGATCAATAAATTAGAAAAGAGATTCATTGGTTTGCTGAAAGCTCGCACTTGAACCTGCTCTACTTTTTTCTTTTTCATCGAATCCCCCTCCTAAAACAATGCTGATTCGCTGTCGAAACGACGTGCGATCGCATTCGTAGTCATTAACAAAACAAATCCTACAACTGACTGATACAATCCGGCTGCTGCAGTCATTCCAAAGTCACCTGTAGAAGTCAACCCATTAAAGATATACGTATCTAATACTTGAGTCACGTCATACAGTGCGCCTGAATTTCTTGGAATATTATAGAACAATCCGAAATCAGCTCGGAATATATTCCCAACAGCTAAAATCGTTAAAATCGACATCAACGGTACTAATTGAGGAATTGTCACATGTTTGATTTGTTGCCATTTGCTTGCGCCATCAACCATAGCTGCTTCATAGTAAGTGGGGTCGATTCCCATTACTGAAGCAAAGTAAATGATACTATTATAGCCGATTCCTTTCCACGTCCCAATGAACAATAGAATAAATGGCCAATATTTTGGTTCATTGTACCAATTGATTGCTTCTCTTCCATGACCTAACAGCCATTGGTTGAAAATTCCTTTATCTGGGCTCAAAAATGCATAAACAAAGTAACTAATGATAACCCAAGACAAGAAATAAGGTAGTAATGACATTGTTTGATACACTTTTACTAATTTTTTATTTCTTAATTCACTCATGATAATGGCAAAAACAACCGAAATCAGTAAGTTTAGTGTAATAAATCCTACATTATACAAAATCGTGTTTTTCGTAATTAAAAATGCCTGATCTGAAGAAAATAAAAATTTGAAATTCTCCCAACCAACCCACGGGCTCTCTCTCAAACTTGCCAAAAATCCATCTGCAGAGATATGGAAATTTTTAAAGGCAACCACGTTTGCTAACACTGGAATATAGAAGAAGAAAATCATCCACAACATTCCAGGCACAGCCATTAAAATCAAAGCTTTAAAACGCCAAACCATCGAGAAAAAATGTTTTAACCCCTTTCTTTTTTTCATCAAAAAACTCCTTTCAACTTGTTCGCACCGTAATTATAGCGCTTTCAAAAACAAGATTGAATAAACAAATTATAGGTATAATGAAACAAACTATAGCTGATATTGAACTATTTTTAATTGGTCGCTGCCTATTTTTGAGTTTGATCAATAAAAAAAGGAAGGAATATAGCAGATTCCTCCCCTTTCATTTGTACTAAATGAGGTTGCCTATTTTTGCGTATTTACGCAGGAATAGCACCTAATTTTTTAATTGTTTACTTTTCTTGGATTTTTACTAATTCCTCTGCCGTCAACTCCCGATACTCACCTAGTCCTAAGTCTGCAGGTAATACAACATTTCCCATTCGGATTCGTTTAAGGTAAGTCACTTCTTTGCCAACAGCTTTCACCATTCGTTTCACTTGATGAAATTTTCCTTCATGAAGAATCAAACGAATGTCTGACGTTTGTTCGGCTTCGTTCACTGCATCAATCGTTAACACAGCAGGAAGTGTTTCTTCCCCTTGACTGATGACCAATCCCTTTGAAAAAGCATCAATATCTTCTGCCGTCATCACCCCAGCTACTTTTGCAAAATATTCTTTTTCAACATGTTTCTTCGGCGACAATAGTCGATGTGCCAAAGCACCATCATTGGTTATGAGCAATAAGCCTTCCGTATCTTTATCCAATCTTCCTACTGGAAAAAGATCCTCACGATAATCAAAATCATTCAGCAAATCCAAAACAGTTTCATCATAGTTATCTTGCGTTGCAGAAACCACACCCGCAGGTTTATTTAAAAGATAATAAAAATTCTTTTGGTACATAAGTTTTTCATCTAAATAAGCAATTTCATCTAAGAGTTCTTTTACCTGAAACTTATCACTTTTGATTACTTTGCCATTAACAGTCACTTGGCCTTTTTTGATTAACCCTTTGACTTCCTTTCGACTGCCTAACCCCACATCGGCTAAAAATTTATCTAAACGCATGCGTTTTCCTACTTTCTAAAAAGAAAAGAACTTGCAACAATAGTCTATTGACGTTTGTCGCAACTTCCTCTTCTTTCTTTTTATTTGATTCGTAAGCGATAACGTAGTCGGACCATACTGCTACCCAATAATTTCTCCGCCAAGCGAATTTTCAATGCTAAATAACCATAAACTGCTACACCCACGCCAGCCACACTGACGACTAAAATCAATGATTCAAATTTACTATCTTGGCTTAAGAATAAACTTAAAAGTTGCTTTGTTAATCCTGTTGCTAACAACATCAATAGCGTCATGATAAAAATCAACAACGTTCTTCGCCAAACAAAGCCAACTCGAAAACGTACGACTTGGTGCATTTTACGAAGAATCAAGATACAAGAAACAGCGAAACCAATCATGGTTGCTAGTAACGGTCCGTAAACTTGAAATATTCTGATCGCAGGATACTGTAAAATTAATTTCACGACAAAGCCTATCAACAAGTAGCGAATAGCTGCACGATTTTCAAACATTCCTTGCAACATATTAGAAATCAACATATACAAACCTAAAAATAAGCCTACAAAACTTGCTTGGACCAATACTTTACTGCCCAATACATCTGGTGTGTAAAAGAGTGTATTCAATGGATAAGCTAACAACATCACACCCGCGGTAGCAGGAAACATGACAAACGAAAACAATTGTAGATTGCCACTAGTCAACTTAGCCAAACCAGGACGATCCTTCAATGTGATGGCTTCCGTAATCAATGGTAAGCCCGTCGCGGCAATCGATGTTGCTAAGGCAATGACCACCATCGTTAACTTATCTGGATTTGCGCTAAAAATAGAAAATAGATCAAGCAACTGTGCCTTTGAATATTCCGTCGTGGCAGACATGATTCGAATGAACGTAAACTGGTCAACCAATTTGAAAATCGTTACCCCTGATCCAACAATGATAAATGGAATAGCCTCTTTCATAGTATCCAGTAATAGTTTCCTAGTTGCTACATTTACTTGGTTATTGCTATGTTCAATATGCTGATTCATCAGTGGTTGTTGTTTTCTTAAATAATAAAGCAAAACCACAATACTAACTAACATTCCGATAAACGCGGCAAACGTTGATTGCGTGACTGCAGCCACGTAATCGCCTGTAGTCATCTTCATGATGATAAACGTCATCAACAACATGTAGAAAATTCGTGCAACTTGTTCAACAATTTGTGAAAGTGCATAAGGCATCATGTCTTGGTTTCCTTGGAAATACCCACGAATTACACTCATACATGGGAATACCAATACCGCAATACTCAATGAACGCATTGTTGGAATCAATTCGTCTCCGCCACCAGAAGCATGTGCAAGCCAAGGTGAAGCAAGATACATGAACGCGGCAAAAACAATGCCTAAAATCCCCATCATTTGTAAAGCGCGGAAGAAAAGTCGGCGAGAAGTACCATATTCATTTAATGAATTATAACGAGCCGTTTGTTTGGCAATCGCCGCAGGAATCCCAGCTGTTGAAATCAATAAAAACAGCGCATAAATATTATAGCCCATGTTAAACAAACCATTTGCTGCTTTTGCATTTTCGCCCATCCAGGCATACCACGGAATAATATAAATCGCACCCAATAAACGCGAAAGGATATTACTTGTTGTCATCCAAGCAGAGCCTCGAGCCATTTTTTCTTGGGCAGTTAAAACTTTTTCTGTCGGTCCTCTTTGATTATTCATCTCAATTATTCCAACTTTCTTCAAAACATTACTATTATTTTAATTGTAAAACAGGAAACTAGCAATCTCTTTTCGATGGTTTTTCTGTGAAGATGTGCTTTTTTTGAATTCGGTTTCTTTTTCAACTGAATTTGCTAGTCTACAACACGCTCTTTTCTTAAAAAGTATCTACTCTGTTCAAGTAATCTGAACCTAAGCGATTTTCCTAAAAAGAACCTTGCATTAAAGAAAAACATTTCATGCTATGCTATAATTAGTTAGAAAATTCAACAAAGCGAGGGATCAATCAATGAGCTTCTCCTTAGAAGATGTCCGTGAATTGTTACTAAAAGAAAATCTATTAAAAGAATTTGTTTCCAATCAAGGCTGGCATTTAACTGCGCCAACTAATTTTTCATTTGAAACGATCAGTTATGATTCTCGTCAAGTCGATGAATCAACTTTATTTTTTTGTAAAGGTCTGAACTTTAAAGAGGCGTATTTACAGTCTGCTGTTTCGCAAGGGCTAGCTTATTATGTCGCTGAACAGCCTTATGAAGTAGCTGCTGTGGGCGTTATCGTTACCGACATTCGTAAAGCGATGGCCATTTTAGCCATGGCATTTTATGATTATCCACAACAAAAACTACAGGTCATTGGTTATACTGGCACGAAAGGAAAAACAACAGCAGCTTATTTTACCAAGGCAATCCTAGACCACACAACGAATAAGAAAACTGCCTTGCTTTCGACAATGAATACAACACTAGATGGCCAAACTTATTTCAAATCTCATTTGACCACACCAGAATCTTTGGATTTGTATCGAATGATGGCTGA
Organism: Enterococcus thailandicus; assembly: GCF_001886265.1. Classification (GTDB taxonomy): domain Bacteria; phylum Bacillota; class Bacilli; order Lactobacillales; family Enterococcaceae; genus Enterococcus_B; species Enterococcus_B thailandicus. The sequence goes on along the minus strand of NZ_JXLE01000022.1, from coordinate 17,293 downwards.
AGCAGTTACGAATGGGATGACTCATTTAGTCATGGAAGTTTCTTCTCAGGCTTATAAAACACAGCGCGTCTATGGACTAACATTAGATGTCGGTATCTTCTTAAACATTTCACCCGACCACATTAGCCCAATCGAGCATCCAACATTTGATGATTACTTTTATTGTAAACGTCAGTTGATTTTAAATTCTAAAACCGTTGTCTTGAATCATGAAAGTGATTATTTCGAGCTGTTGAAAGAAACTGCTGACCTTTATCACATACCTGCAATTGTGTATGGGCGCTCGCCTGAAACAACTTATCAAGTCACAAGTTTATCCGGATTAGGTCATCCTTTTGCTTTGACAAGTCATCATGGACAGTTACCCATCGAAGCAGAATATGATATTTTACTGGCTGGCGGATTCAATCAAGAAAATGCGACTAGCGCAATCATTGCAGCTGCTTTGACTGGTGCTTCAATCGAAGATGCGCAAACTGGCTTAAAAGCAGCTCGCGTTCCCGGACGTATGGATCAGCTAATTCAACAGAATGGTGCACATGTTTATGTTGACTATGCACATAATTATTTAAGTTTAAAAACATTATTGGCATTTGCCAAAAGTGAACATCCTAAGGGGCGCGTCATTGTTGTCTTGGGCAGTCCCGGAAATAAAGCTATTTCTCGACGTCATGATTTTGGAAAAGTCTTGTCAGAAACAGCAGATGTTGTTTTCTTAACGGCTGATGATCCAGCCTTTGAAGATCCTCAAAAAATTGCCGATGAAATTGCTGAAGCAATCACGAATGAAGAGTTGCTTATTCATTATGAAATGGATCGTCCAGCTGCGATTGAACAGGCTTTGACTGAAAGTACAGCCGAAGATTCCGTAGTCATTGCCGGAAAAGGCGTGGATCCTTATCAAAAAATCAATGGCGAAGATGTTCTTTATGAAGGTGATTATGCTATCGTGAAGCGACTGATCGAGGAAAAACAACTTTAATTAGTAATTTATACCTGCATACACATTAATCCTATTATTACTAAATAATGCAAATGGACTGCGAAAAAAATCGCAGTCCATTTTTTATGTAAGCCAATTTATCTTTTAGGTTTTTTTACTCGCTCTTCTACATTTCGTTGCTCAGCGGCTAAAAAATCTTTTAAATCGATTTTATTTACCTTGTTCAACCCACCATATCCAGAATCTGCCATTTTTCCCCAGCCAGTTTGCTTCTTTCTTCTATTCGGTTCTTGATTTCTTTTTCGAATTGTTTCACTTCTTTCCGCTCGTTTCTTTTGTAAATACGTTTCAACGTTTTCTGTGAGCTTCATGTCATTTCCCCCTTTTTAATAAAGTATAGCATTCTTGATTGAGTAGCCAAAAAAATAGGTTGAAACGATTATAACCTACTTTGCTTTCCTCCCTCATTCCAAATGAAAAACAAAGAGAGGAAACTCAATGATGCTTGAGTTTCCTCTCTCGTTTTAATCCGTTTGCTGCTTGTTTTTAGTTTGCAACAATATTAACCAATTTATTTGGAACAGCAATCACTTTACGAACCGTTTTTCCAGCAATTTGTTCTTGAATTGCTTCATCTGCTAAAGCTACTTTTTCAAGCTCATCTTTGCCTAAGTCACGTGCAACATTTGCTTTAGAACGAACTTTTCCGTTGACTTGGAAAACAACTTCAATCTCATCTTCAACCAATGCAGCTTCATCATATGTTGGCCAAGGTACATAAGAAATTCCATCTTCGTTTCCTAAAATTGCCCAAAGTTCTTCGCCCAAATGTGGCGCAACAGGCGCTAACAATTGAACAAATCCTTCAACATACTCGTAAGGCAAGGCATCCGCTTTATACGCTTCGTTAACAAAGACCATTAATTGAGAAATAGCTGTGTTGAAATGCATGCTTGCATAGTCTTCTGTTACCTTTTTCACTGTTTGATTGTAAACTTTTGCTAGTTTGCCATCATTGATGGTTGTGATACGATCACGCATTTTATTGTTTTCATCCACGATCAGGCGCCATACACGATCCAAGAATTTACGGCTACCTTCTAGTCCGTTTTCGCTCCATGCAATCGAAGCATCTAAAGGTCCCATGAACATTTCATACATGCGTAATGTATCCGCACCATAAGCTTCAACTACGTCATCTGGATTTACAACATTTCCACGTGATTTTGACATTTTCTCATTGTTCTCGCCTAAGATCATTCCTTGGTTATACAATTTTTGGAATGGTTCTTTTGTTGGAACAACACCAATATCATACAGGAATTTATGCCAGAAGCGAACATATAATAAATGTAGCACTGCATGTTCAGCACCACCAACATAGATATCCACTGGCATCCAGCGTTCTAGTTTTTCATAGTTTGCTAATTCTTTTTTATTGTGTGGATCAATGTAGCGTAGGTAATACCAAGAACTCCCAGCCCATTGTGGCATCGTATTTGTTTCGCGACGACCTTTTTTACCTGTTTCTGGATCAACAACATTGACCCAATCAGTGATATTTGCTAATGGTGACTCACCAGTACCACTTGGTTTAATGTTATCTGTAATTGGCAAACGTAATGGTAATTCTTCTTCTGATAGTGCAGTTACTGTGCCGTCTTCCCAATGAATAATTGGAATTGGTTCTCCCCAATAACGTTGACGTGAGAACAACCAGTCGCGTAAACGGTAGCTAACTTCTTTTTTACCAAAACCATTTTCCTCAAGCCAGCTATTCATTTTAGCAATGGCTTCTTCTGTGTTCAAGCCATCTAAAAACTCAGAATTGATATGTGGGCCATCTTCTGTATGTGCTGCTTTTGAAAGATCGCCACCTTCAATAACTGGTTGGATTGGCAAATCAAACACTCTGGCAAATTCATAGTCACGCTCATCATGCGCAGGAACTGCCATGATCGCACCTGTTCCATAAGAAGCAAGTACATAATCAGCAATCCAAATTGGAATTTCTTTGCCATTGGCTGGATTAATTGCATACGCACCAGTAAAGACTCCTGTTTTTTCTTTGGCAAGATCTGTCCGCTTCAAATCAGATTTTTTCGCAGTTTCTTCAATATACGCTTCAACAGCTGCTTTTTGTTCTGGCGTCGTGATTTCACGAACCAAATCTAATTCTGGTGCTAAAACAGAATAAGTTGTTCCAAATAATGTATCGGGACGAGTTGTGAAGACTGTATAAGATTTATCTGTCCCAGCCACTTTGAATTCCACATTTGCCCCAACTGAGCGACCAATCCAGTTTCTTTGCATTTCTTTAATGCTTTCTGGCCAATCTACGGTTTCTAAATCGTCTAATAAGCGATCCGCATATGCAGTAATTTTCAACATCCATTGGCGCATCGGTTTACGCACGACGTCAAAGCCGCCACGTTCGCTCTTTCCATCAATAACTTCTTCATTTGAAATCACTGTTCCTAGTTCTGGAACCCAGTTCACAGCAACTTCTGCTTCATACGCTAACCCTTTTTCATATAATTTCGTAAAGATCCATTGTGTCCATTTGTAATACTCTGGATCTGTGGTATTCACTTCACGGTTCCAATCATAACTAAAGCCTAAAGAATTGATTTGACGACGGAACGTTTCAATATTTTTCTTCGTGAATTCTGCAGGATCATTCCCAGTATCTAATGCGTACTGCTCTGCTGGAAGTCCAAATGCATCCCACCCCATTGGATGCAACACATTGAAACCTTGACTACGTTTCACACGTGAAAGAATATCTGTTGCAGTATATCCTTCTGGATGTCCCACATGTAATCCTTGACCAGATGGATACGGAAACATATCTAGTGCGTAAAATTTTGGTTTTTGTGGATCATCTTGGGTATTAAATGTGTGATTTTTCGCCCAATATTTTTGCCATTTTTTTTCAATTTCTTTATGGTTATAACTCATTTTCTGTCCCCCTGCATTTTTTTCCTTGAAAGTAAGTTACTTTCCTCATTATTTTTTTCGTTCTACCGATAAAAAACAAAAAAGTCCTATAAAAAGATTGCTCTTTTTATAGGACGTAATCTACGTGGTACCACCTAATTTTTACCTTTTCCATTGGAAATAGGCCTCAAACGTTGTAACGGTCGTCACCGCCATTGCTTACTTTTATTTTCAGCAAAGGCAACTCAAAGGCGAGTTCAAAAGCGTCCGTACACATTTTCACCAACCATGTGCTCTCTAAAACTTCCAACTTTTTACTAATTCCTTTTCAAGTGTTGCTTATTTAAGTAGATTCATAGTAACAAATATCTTCAGTAAGTTCAAATAGTATTTGACAAAATTTTTAGATTTATTTTGCAACTATCACACTTTGACCTGGATAAATGAAATTGTCTTTAATATTATTCCACTCAATGAATTGCGCCATTGATAAATTGTGATCGTTGGCAACACTCCAAACAGACTCACCGGCTTTTACTGTGTACTTTTTAGTCCCAGAGTTAGTAGTAGGTGCTGTTGTTTGTGCTGATCCTTTTTTCACAATGACTTTTTGGCCTGGATAAATGAAATTGTTTTTTATGTTGTTCCACTCAATGAATTGTTCCATAGTAATGTTATTTTTATTTGCTACACCCCAGACAGATTCGCCTGCCTTCACCGTGTACAGTGTATCTCCACTGGTACTTGTGCTTGTCGTTGGTTTCGCATTATTTGAAGAAGTAGTTGTATTCGCTGCGTTATTTCCAGTCGTAGCTGTTGCATTCCCACTTGCTGAATTAGTCGATGCAGTAGAACCACCCTTGATAATCAATTTTTGCCCTGGATAAATGAAATTATTTTGAATATTATTCCATTCAATCAATTGTGCCATGGTAATGTTGTTTTTGTTTGCTACGCCCCAAACAGATTCGCCTGCCTTCACCGTGTAAGTGGAAGAAGTTGTTGTTTCTGCTGAAGAGCTGGTCGAATTACTATTATTCGTAGTAGCATTATTGTTGGTTGTCGCACTACTTGATGTCCCATTCTTCACAATCAGTTTTTGCCCTGGATAAATGAAGTTATTCGAGATTTTATTCCATTGGATAAGTTGTGCCATCGTGATTCCGTGGGCATTTGCCACGCCCCAGACAGAATCACCCGCTTTAACCGTATAAGAACCAGTCGATGCACTTGCATTACCTGATTGATTTGTATTCACATTTGAATTTGATGAACCTGGATTTGTCGTTGTGCCAGTTGTACCATTAGAAACAACTAATTGTTGACCAGGATAAACAAAATTATTTTTGATATTGTTCCATTGGATCAATTGATTCATTGTAATCCCATGTGCATTTGAGATACCCCAAACAGAATCACCTGATTTAACGGTATATTTCGAACCATTACTTGGTTGTGTATTCGTTGTATTACTGTTACCAGAAGAGTTCGTATTACTTCCAGAATTATTTGTTGATGAACCTGTTGATTGTTCCCCTTTGATTGTTAAACGTTGGCCTGGGTAAACAAAATTATTTTTGATATTGTTCCAATCAATCAATTGCGCCATGGTAATTCCATGCGCATTCGCAATACCCCAGACAGAATCACCTGATTTGACAGTATACGTTGATGTGGTAGTTGTAGAACCATTATCAGTTGGTGTCGTCACAGAATTATTTGAGCCTGTTCCTGTATTCACCCCACTGCCTGAACCAGTTGTAGCACCACCACCCGCATTACCAGTTGCAGGTGTATCGTATTTGGTTAATCCATAAGTTACGATAATATTATTTAATTTTGTTGAATACGTTGGATCTGTCGCATAGCGACCAGTTAATGCTGCAGTAGCTTCTGTGTAAGACTTGGTATTACTTTTCCAAGTACCAGCATAATAGTAGCCATTGCCAAAAGAAGTATTGCGCAATACATAAGCATTATCACTAAATGATTCTGCAAAAGTTGGGTAATGACGGAAAGGTTCTTTTTTCGTTACCCATTTATTATTTAAATATTCTAATGTATTCATATAAACAGTTTGACCTTGGTAACTGCCTTTGATTCCAAATAAATTGTGATAAGGTGATTGTGACAACGCACTACTTCCCCAGCCGCTCTCAACAACTGCTTGGGCAATCATAACCGAAGCGTATAAATCATTTGCTTGGGCAATAGGTTGCGCATAAGTTGAGATTTCCGCAATAAATGCTGAAGTATTGATTCTTGCACCAACTTGAGCAGGTAGCTCATTTGCGGCTACAGGAACTGGTTGAATCAACGGTGCCACAACAGAACAACCAACCATTGCAGTACCAACTGCTGCTACTCCACGTTTTGCATTTCTAAAACGTTTCTTTTCTTCTTGGCGTCTCCGCTCTTTTCTTCCGATCGTTGCCTTCTCCATTTTCTATCCTCCGCATCCATTTTTCAGTTACTATAAGTATAACTTTTCTTAAACTACATTAAAAGTTCTTTAAACTCTTTGTTATCCTTTGTAATCTGTATGTAATTTTATGTAATACCCAATCATTTGAGTTCATAAAAGTCTTGATAGCTCTACGTTGCAGAAACTAATGACTTTTTAAAATCATTAGTTTTTATTTCAGAAATATTACTAAATCTTTTCGTCAGCATTACGCCAGAGCCTATCATCAAAATTTCATCAGTTTTTCATTTCGTTTCTCCGAGCAAAAAATCTAGCGACTAAAAAAATGCTATAATGATTTCATTAGATTAAGGAGGCATTTTATGAAACAAAACACGACGTTTCGAGTTACAGCGAGTATTTTTCTTGTACTTTTCTTAACTCTTAGTTATTTTGTAAAATTTCATTTATCACAGCTTCATGGCTTCGATCAATTCTTCACTTCAATTATTCGAGCACCACTGCCACATTGGAATACGTATCAAATGATGGTTACAAAATTAGGAAACCCGTTAACCGTCATTTCTATTTTTGTTTGCTTGATTTTTTTCTTGTGGATCAAAAAGAAACATGTCGAACTGATTTGGTTAACAACTAATTTTATTTTGATTGCTGGAATTACTAATCCATTGATTAAATTATTTTTTATGCGTGATCGCCCAACCTTACCACACTTAGTTAGTGAATCAAGCTATAGCTTCCCTAGTGGGCATTCGACAGGGAGCATGATTTTGTATGGCACCTTGATTTTCTTATTACCTCATTTGATAAACAATAAAACAGTGCGATTTTTGTTGCAATTTATCTTAGGATTGATTATTTTAAGTGTTGGTATTAGCCGAATTTATTTAGGCGTACACTTTCCAAGCGATGTTTTAGGTGGTTACTTATTAGGATTAACTTGGTTATGTTACACTTATCCAATTTATTTGAAAAAGAAGGAATCAATTACCTAACAAGGGAAAAGAAAGAAGGAATTTAAATGGAATTTCCTTATGCAGAAGGAAATAAACGTTATCATTCATGGAATTATGCTTTGCGCAATGAATTTGGTGGCAAAATTTTCAAAGTGCCTATCGACGGTGGCTTCGATTGTCCTAACCGTGACGGTACGGTAGCTCATGGTGGTTGTACTTTTTGTAGTGTTTCTGGGTCGGGAGACATGATTGTTGCGCCTGAAGATCCGCTGCCTATTCAATTTCATAAAGAGATTGATATGATGCATCAAAAATGGCCACATGTACAACAATATATCGTTTATTTTCAAAATTTCACTAATACACATGCACCTGTTGAAGTGATTCGAGAACGTTTTGAACAAGTTATCAATCTTCCTGGCGTTGTTGGACTTTCGATTGGTACACGACCAGATTGCTTGCCAGATGAAGTGGTTGATTATCTAGCCGAATTAAATACTCGTCTCTATCTTTGGGTGGAACTCGGCCTGCAAACGACTTTTGAGGAAACTTCGACTTCAATCAATCGTGCACACGATTATCAAACTTATCTAGACGGCGTAAGTAAACTACGCAAACACAACATTCGTGTATGTACGCACCTCATCAATGGCTTACCTGGAGAATCTTTAGAGATGATGCGTGAAAACGTTCGCCGAACAATCTTAGATTCTGACATTCAAGGAATTAAGCTGCACCTCATGCACTTAATGCGTAAAACCCGCATGCTGCGTGATTATCATGAGGGTCGCCTTCAGCTAATGAGTCAACAAGACTATGTTCATGTAATCTGTGATCAGCTAGAGATGATTCCTCAAGAAATCATTATTCATCGTTTAACTGGTGATGCACCCTGGGATTCACTAATTGGACCAATGTGGAGCTTGAAAAAATGGGAAGTCTTGAATGCAATTGATGAAGAATTAATTCGTCGTGATAGCTACCAAGGAAAATTCAACGTTCGAACAAAGGAGCTCATATAAATGCTACAAACAGCGCTTCATTTTAGCCACACCTTATTAAAAGAAATTTTGCAACCCGGTGATCAAGTGGTTGATGCGACAATGGGAAATGGTTACGACACCGTTTTTATGGCTGAGTTGATTGGTAAAACAGGACATGTTTATAGTTTTGATATCCAACAACAAGCTATTGATTCCACTCAGGAAAAATTGAAAGCAGCCAACTTAACAGAGCGCACTACTTTATTTTTACAAGGTCATGAAACCCTTGGCCAAGTAATTTCAATTAATCAGCCAATCAAAGCAGGTATTTTTAATTTGGGCTATCTTCCACAAAGCGACAAAGAAATTATCACTTTGCCACAAACAACTAAGCAAGCAATGGAAGAGATCTTAGCGCGTCTAGTTCCAAAAGGTCGATTGATTTTAGTTGTTTACTACGGACATGCGGGTGGAGAAAATGAACTTGACATGGTTCAAGAATTTTGCCAACAATTGTCACAGGAGCAATACAACGTTTTAACTTATCAATTTATCAATCAAAAAAATCAGCCACCCATCCTTTATTGCATTGAGAAAAAGAAGAAAAAAAGAGAGTTCAGCTAAAAATAGCTGTACTCTCTTTTTGTATGGCCTCTAGCTGTCAAAAATAGTTATGCTTTCATTCCTTCTTACTCAAACACAAATTGATTGTGGTAAAGTTCAGCATAGAATCCGTCTTCTGCTAGCAATTCATGATGATTGCCCTCTTCAATTACTACTCCATCACGTAAAACAACAATGCGATCGGCATTCAAAATGGTTTTGAGACGATGCGCGATAACAAAGCTTGTACGCCCTTTGATTGCTTCATCCATTGCTTTTTGGATTCTTGCTTCTGTAACAGTATCAACATTACTTGTTGCTTCATCCAAAATCAACAAACTTGGTTCCGTAATAATTGTTCGTGCGATACTAATCAATTGTTTCTGTCCTGTACTAAATAAATTATTTTCTTCTGAGACTTCCGTTTCATATCCTTTTTCTAACGACATGATAAAGTCATGGATATTGGCTTGTTTCGCTGCATTGATGACCTCTTCATCCGTTGCCTCTGGTTTACCAAACGTAATATTGTCGCGAATCGTTCCAGAAAACAATACAGATTCCTGTAACACGATCCCCACATGTTTACGTAACATATCTAAATCAAATTCACGAATATCCGTACCATCAATCATAACAGATCCATCATTGACATCATAAAAACGATTCAATAAGTTCATAATCGTTGTCTTACCAGAACCAGTTGGACCAACTAAAGCGACCATTTCGCCTTTGTTTACATTAATCGAAACATCCTTCAAAACTAAATTATCTGGTTTGTAACCAAAATCAACATGCTTTAATGCTAATTCTTGTTCAACACCATCAAATGCTTTCCCATCAACTGGTTTGACTTCTTCTGGTTCATCAAACATTTCATTTAATCTTCTAGCACCTGTAATGGCTAATTGGATCATGCTGTAGCCAGAAGAAATTTGCATCAATGGTTGATAATATTGTTGTGAATATTGAACAAAAGTTACTACTAATCCTAATGCAACTGAACGTTCTAAATCACCATTTAAAGCTAACCAACCACCAAAGAAAATGACGATTGCCGTGTTAACCAACGACATTCCTTGCATCATTGGAAACAGTAAACCTGAATACACTTGACCTTTATAAGTTGCTTTACGTACTGTTTGGTTATGTTCCAGAAAACCATCAATTGTTTCTTCTTGTAGCCCATTAGTGATGATTACACGTTGCCCACTGATTTTTTCATCCATATAACCATTCAATTTACCAACTTCATCTTGCTGTAAGTCAACATATTTTCGCGCTTTTTGAATGATAAATACCGCAATCAAGATGGCAACAGGAGTAGAAGCAATCGTTGCCCATGCCAACTCCACATTTTGACGAAACATCATAATTAAAATACCAATCATCAACACTGCATTCGTAATAACTTGAAGCAATGCTTGGTTCAAACTATTTTGGATATTATCCAAATCACTCGTAAAACGGCTTAAGATTTCACCATCTTGATGAGAATCAAAGAAGCGAATCGTCAATTTTTCAAGTTTATTAAACAAACCAATACGCATTCTATTCGTTGATTTTCCAACTACTTGCGTAAATAAAATACTATAAATAAAGTTTGCAGCACTTGCTAAAACATAAAAAATCAACAATTTCCAAATAATATCAATGAATTTGCTCTTATCATCAACGCCTTGCATTAATCCTGTGACATAATTTGCTAACTCCTGAAAAGCTTCCCCAACAAATTGAGGAGCCTTCACTTGTAAGTAAGTAGCAATAATCACTGTCACAAAGATAAAGAAAAAGGAGAATTTATAACGTTTCAAATAATGATAGAAAAATTTACTTGCTTTAATTAAATCAGTCATTGATTACTCCTCCATTCCTTTTTGTGTTTCAAAAATTTCTTGATACACTTGATTACTTGCAACTAATTCTTCATGTGTACCTTCACCCACTAAGCGACCTTCATCTAATACTAGAATTCGATTTGCTTTGACCACAGACGCGATTTTTTGTGCAATAACGATTGTCGTCGTCTCTTTTAATTCGTGATTCAATGCTTCACGAACTAATTTTTCTGAACGAGCATCCAAGGCACTAGTACTGTCATCCAAAATCAAAATTTTAGGATCACCAATTACGCCACGAGCAATAGATAAGCGTTGCTTTTGCCCACCAGAAAAATTACTACTTCTTTCTTCAACAGGAGCTTCATAGCTCTCTGCTAATTTACTGATAAATTCTTGTGCCTGAGCAATTTTAGATGCACGCTCCATGTCTTTTTCTGTTGCGTCTTCTTTTCCTTGACGCAAATTTTGTGCAATTGTTCCAGAAAAGAGAATTGCTTTTTGTAAAACAAAGGAAACTGTTTTACGCAAACTTTTTTCATTCACCTTTTTCAAATCAACACCGCCAACTTCAACTGTTCCTTCTGTTGGATCGAATAGTCGAGGAATCAATTGTGCCAAAGTTGACTTACCTGCACCCGTTGCACCTACAATCCCAATCATTTCTCCGGGTTCAATCACAAAGCTAATATCTTTTAATGTATCTTCGTCATCACCAGGGTAACGGAAAGACACATGGTCAAACGTTACAGAGCCTGTTAATTTTTGTTCAGGTACATCAAGATAAGTTAAATCTGGCTCTGTATCCAAGATTTCTTTGATTCGTTTAAGTGAAACAGCAGCCCTTGAAGTCATCATCATCATCATGCCGCCAATAATGATTGCCATCATGATTTGCATCAAATAGTTCATAAATGAAGCTATTCCACCAATTAATGTAGGATCATCTTTCGCCAAATCACTCACAAAGAAAATCGCACCCACTACTGCTAGATTGGCTGCCAACATGAAAGAAGGAATCATCACTGAAAACAAAGTTCCTACAATGATATTGTGTTCAGTTAACTCATCACTCACTTTGGTAAATGTTTTTAGCTGGTTCTTTTCTTGGACAAACGATTTGACCACACGAATTCCCATGAGATTTTCTTTTGCAATACTATTCACTTTGTCAATCAACTCTTGGATAATCATAAAGTGCTTACCCATTCTTGTAAAAGAAAGTCCAGTAATGATAACTACTGCAACAATCAATGCAACAATGATCCACCATAATTGAGGCATTGTCATCATCGCTAAAATAAATGCACCAATAAATAAAAATGGAATTCTAAAAAGTGATTGTAAAGAAATCATTACTAAATTTTGAATTTGCGTGATGTCATTCGTCAAACGAACAACCAAGTTTCCTGCAGAAAACTGCTCAATATTTCCAAATGAAAATGTTTGAATTTTTCGAAATGCTTCTTCTCGAATATCCGCACTTACGCCTTGCGCTACTCTAGCGGAAAAAATCGTATTTGTCACGCCTGCAAGCAGTCCTAGGACAGCCAAGCCAATCAGATAGATACCAATTGTTTTCATTTCATCGTTATCTTCTGTAATAATAGCTTCAAGTACTTGTTGTAATAGTTTTGGTTGCCACAACGTAGCCGCAACCATAATCCCTACGGAAACCAATGAAATAAAGACAGCCATTTTATACTTCTTCGCATGTCTTAAAATTAGATTCATGTGTTATATACACCCCTTTAGTTAAATTGACAGCCTCTCTTTAACACTGTAAAATAAGACCGCATAACAATTTACCATGTTTAAAAAAATAATGCAATACAAGAGGTCGATTAAATGGAACCCAAGCTTTCCCAAAAAATAATTATTCAAAATGCCTTTGCGATTTTAGCAGAAAAAAAGGAATTCTCCGCTCTGTCTATGCGTAATCTAGCAAAAAAACTAGACGTCCAGGCACCTGCACTTTATTGGTATTTCAAAAATAAACAACAGCTCTTGCAAAAAATGGCAGAAACAATTGAAGAGACGTTAGTCGTTCCCAACGAAACGTTGCCATGGAAGCAACAACTTTTACAGTTTATGGAAAACTATTATGATCTTTATTCTCAGTTTCCTTGTGCTGCTGAAATCGAAATTCATACTGTTCCAGCATTTCCTAGTCGACTGGAACATTTAGAAACGATGATTCAATTACTCATCAAGCAAAACTTTTCATTACAACAAAGTCATCAAGCAATCTCGGCTTTGCATAATTTATTAATTGGTCAATTAATGGATTACCAGCAGGAACAAAAACTACGGCATGAAGTAATGAATGGTAATGAGCTATTAAAAGAATCTGTTATATATATGCGTACTTATGTTCAAGAACATCAGTTAACTGGTTTGATTGAAGATATTCATGCCCATCGTACTTCCGATAATAAACAAGAGTTCCTTAATAATGTGGCCATTTACCTAGCTGGTCTTGAATATAGCAAAACTTTACAATAAAAGAGCAAGCCAGTAATGTAGTGGGCACCACATTACTGACTTGCTCTTTTTTATTGTCCTTCAAATAACCAAACAAACGCACGTTGGATCCATTCATCCCAAAAAATCCAGTTATGCTCACCTGGTCCATGTTCAAACGTAACAGCTAACCCATTTTCTTTGATTGCCTTAGCCATCTCCTGATTAGCAGTAAACAAAAAATCAGATTCCCCGCAAGCCAAAAAGATTCGTGGTACTTGTTTACCACTAGTCACTAACTTATCCAGTAAAAATTTTGGATCATTTACCGACCCTCCAATTTGATCTAGTGGTCCAAAGATTCCTTCCCAGAAAGACTGCTTTCGAATCTTTAGTAAATCATCCATTCGGTTCCCCACAGAAACTGCTCCGGATAATGAAATCACTGCTGCAAAATTTTCAGGTTTAGCTAATCCCAATTTTAATGCGCCGTAGCCTCCCATCGATAACCCAGCAGCATATGTTTTCTCTCTTTTTGTTGTCAACTGTGGAAATAATTCATGACAAATAGCTGGCAGCTCTTCTGAAATGAACGTCCAATAATTCATGTCGTATGTCGTATCTGTGTACCAGCCTAAATCCGTTGACGGCATAATCACAGCCAAACCATACTCTGCAGCATAACGTTCAATAGATGATCGACGCTCCCAGACACTATGGTTACCACCCATCCCATGTAATAAATACAGCACCGGGATATCTGTGTTTTTTTGCTGCGTACTTGTGCCAATTATTTTCTTCGTTTGCTGTGGAAGAATAACATTTAGGTTAACTTCCATTTCTAATATATTGGAATAGATATTCGCTTGGATAAATGCCAATTTTTTCGCCTACCTTCTTTAACTTTCTATTATTCTACCACTTTTAATGCGTACAAAGAATGTTAAAGCTAAGGCAAGAACGACTAGAAGCAAACCAGCAAAATAAACGCTGTGTAATCCATCATATAAAATTTCTCTTAATGGAACTAATAATGTGGCATCAATTTGCTTAGCAGTCTGAGGATTCACTAATTTATTCATGATATCGGCATCATCAGTTAGTTGTTTCGCTGCTAATTCTCTCTGAGTAACTGCGTTCATCAATAAACCAAAAACTGCCACCATAACTGTTTGACCAATTGTTCGCACCAACGTATTAAATGAAGTTGCCACACCTAATTGTTCATGTGGAACACTATTTTGAGCGCTAACAGTTGAAGTCGTCATCGTAATTCCCAATCCGACACCAATAATCGTTGAAATTGCAAAGAACCATAAAAAGTTACTTTCAAAAGGCATCAAGTATAACCACGTGCCACCAACAGTCGTAATCAACAATCCAATTCTTAACACCCAATGAGTTGACATTTGTGACATCCATCGACTCGCCAAAAACGATCCTACCATCCAAACAAGGGAAAGTGGCGCTAAAACTAATCCACCTATCGCAGCGTTCAAACCAAGAACACCTTGCATCCACATTGGAATATATACATCGATTCCCATCAAAAATCCACTTGCTAAAGCAGCAGCTAAATTGACAATCACAAACAATGGATTCTTAAACAATTCCAACATGATAACAGGATCTTTTGCACGCTTTTCTGCCCAGATAAAAAAGAAAAATAGTAAAACACTAACAATCAACAAACTAATAACAAACGTTGTAAATCCTTGATCACCTAGTAATTGAAAACCAAGTAACAAGGTCACTAATGTTGCCATCAGACTCAAACTTCCCAAAACATCCATTGGTTTTGCTTCACGTTCAATCGCTGGTTCATTTAAATAAACCCAAATCAGTATCATCAATCCAATACCAATTGGCACATTAATAAAGAAAATCCAGTGCCAACTAATCGTATCAACAATAAAACCGCCAGCCAGAGGACCAAACACACTAGCGATTCCCCATGCAGAGCTGTTCAATCCTAATACTTTTGCACGCTTTTCTATTGAATATAAGTCACCAATAATTGTCAAAGCCACAGGCATCATTGCTCCCGCGCCCATCCCTTGCAATGCACGTGCTGCGATCAATCCAATCATTGTTTGAGATAACCCGCAGAACAGAGAACCAATAATAAAAAGTAATGTACCAAAAATAAAAATTGGCTTTCGACCAATTTTATCAGCTAGTTTCCCATAAATTGGTGTCAACATGGCATTTGTTAATAAATAAATTGAAAATACCCAATTCATTATTTCCATTCCATGTAGTGAACCAACGATTGTTGGCATTGCTGTTGTTACAATTGTGCCTTCAATAGCCGTCATAAATGTAGCAATAAATACG
This sequence comes from Enterococcus thailandicus, assembly GCF_001886265.1. Classification (GTDB taxonomy): domain Bacteria; phylum Bacillota; class Bacilli; order Lactobacillales; family Enterococcaceae; genus Enterococcus_B; species Enterococcus_B thailandicus. The sequence continues at coordinate 1,805 of NZ_JXLE01000022.1, read as the reverse complement.
CCTATTGTTACCAACGTTACATTTGTTTCTTTTTTCATTTTTTTCCTCCCCATATTCAATTATCAAAAATAAAATCTATTTAAACAAGAATGATTTCAGATAATTCAACGAATAAAACCATAAAAAAAAGCAGAACGACTATCTTAAAGATAATCGTTCCAGCATTTTTTATTACTTACTTAAAGTTGCTTTCAATGCTTCTACTTTATCTGTACGTTCCCAAGGTAAATCAACATCCGTACGTCCAAAGTGCCCATAAGCAGCTGTTTGTCTATAAATTGGACGACGTAGGTCAAGCATTTCGATAATACCAGCTGGGCGAAGGTCAAAGTTTTCTCTTACTGCAGCAATCAAATCTTCTTCCGGTAGCGTTCCAGTGCCGAAAGTATTGATTGAAATCGATACAGGTTGTGCAACACCAATCGCATAAGCTAATTGAACTTCAACTTTTCTTGCAAGACCTGCAGCAACAATATTTTTTGCAATATAACGTGCAGCATAACTTGCAGAACGGTCAACTTTTGTTGCATCTTTCCCAGAAAACGCACCGCCACCGTGGCGAGCATAACCACCATAAGTATCAACGATGATCTTTCTTCCTGTTAAGCCAGCATCCCCTTGAGGACCTCCGATAACAAAGCGACCAGTAGGATTGATATAATATTTAGTCTTATCATCTAATAGCTCTGCCGGAATAACTTCCTTAATAACTTTTTCAATTACATCTTTATGAATTGTTTCATTATCCACTGCATCATCATGTTGTGTCGAAATAACGATTGTGTCAACACGTTCAGGCTGACCATCTTCTCCGTACTCTACAGTAACTTGTGATTTCGCATCTGGACGTAAATAAGTTAATTCGTTAGATTTACGTAATTCTGCAAGGCGTCGAACTAAGCGATGGCTTAAAGCAATTGGTAAAGGCATCAATTCTGATGTCTCATCAACCGCAAATCCAAACATAAGTCCTTGGTCACCTGCACCAATCTCATCTAGTAAATCTTTTTGGTCTTCTTCGCGAATTTCTAACGCTTCATTTACACCTTGAGCAATATCTGGTGATTGTTCATCAATCGCTGCTAAAACGGCTACCGTATCTCCATCAAACCCAAATTTTGCACGAGTATAACCAATTTCTTTAATTGTTTCTCGTACAACTTTTTGAATATCTACATAAGCAGTAGTCGAAATTTCTCCAAATACTAAAACTAACCCGGTTGTTACGGATGTTTCGCAAGCAACACGTGCCATTGGATCTTGTGCTAAAATTGCATCTAAAATTGCATCACTGATTTGATCAGCAACTTTATCTGGATGCCCTTCAGAAACAGATTCTGAGGTAAATAAATGTCTTTCTGTCATGGTGATTCCCCCTAGTTAAATTCGGTTACAAGGCATCTCCGTTCGTACGGATCCTCTCGGGAACTTGCAACGAAATTAGTATAGCAGATAAAGCAACTTTTCGCTCGCTTTTTCAAACATTTTTCATTAAAAATGAGAATTTATTATGGAACAACTTAACAATGAACTGTTTTTCTGTCTATATAGATNTATATAAAGTATCTTTTAGATGACCCGTACGGGATTCGAACCCGTGTTACCGCCGTGAAAGGGCGGTGTCTTAACCGCTTGACCAACGGGCCAATAAAATAAAAAATATTGAAACGGAGAAGGAGGGATTTGAACCCTCGCGCCGGTTTCCCGACCTACACCCTTAGCAGGGGCGCCTCTTCAGCCACTTGAGTACTTCCCCAAAACCAATAAGATTTTGAACTAATGGGCCTAAATGGACTCGAACCATC